>CBDCZP010000017.1:0-89889 GCA_965224605.1 Thiotrichaceae bacterium | reverse complement strand
TTTCCCATAAAGCCGGAAACAAATTGCTCTGTAATTCGATAGCCCAAGCGGCTCGCTAATACTTGCTTGCCTTTGTGTTCAAAATCTTTAAGTGGCTCCAGATAATTGTTCTCAATAAGATAATCCGCTTTACGTTCTTTCATCTTCAAGCGTGCCCAGATTTCTGGGATCAGCAAGCTTATATCATGATCGACACGAAGATCAGCACCAATATAACCCGCTGCACTTGAAAAACCGTCATATCCCGAAATAATAAATGAAACCAGGGTATTGTTTAAATCAGCAGTTGCCCTCAAGGCATTAAAAGGGCCTTTGGTTAATGCGCCCTCACTGCCCACTCCAGTAGTTGATGGTGACTTACCCGTAACACTACAGATGAAATCCATAAAGAGTTCAGGTAGTTCTTGATAATGAATAGGATTATAAACAGCTAGTGGACGAATGCCAGGCTCAGGAGGGTTGTTACGACGTCCAGTGAGTACCGAGTTTACATTCTGGATTAACGGCTGATCAGCTGGGACTTGACGATGAAATCTGGCACCCATTTCAGCAGCATAAGTGCGCATCGGTTGTTGTAAATCCGGTCTGATTTGAAGATAACGTGGATTCTTACTAGGCTGTCCATTGACCATGCGAGGCTGTGCCGAAGACACTACATATTGATCACCCTTATCATAACTTGCTTGCAACAGACTTTTCATGGGATGCGTATACTTTTGAAACTCAACGATATCCTCAACTTCATTCGTTAACTTACTGTTTATTAAAGGTTCGTAGTTAGCTATGAAGTTAGCAGGTTGTGACATGTCAATTTCAGTCTGTTTGTCATAGCCACGATGTATCGCTTCATCAGGTCGCTGGAAAAGACGGTATTCACAGTTCGTGGTTAGTTTTACACTTGGGTTATCAGACAGGGGGGATGTGTTAGCTAACACATCACTATTAACCACTACCGAAACCGTAATATCATCTTCCATTTGTACTTTTTCAGTCGCTATGAAATCTTGTCTTACTTTATAGGTTTGCCAAGTATTCTCCTTGTCCAGACCTACTCGCAGGTATGATGCAACCAACTCTCTACCATCCAGTTTTAATGCGTGCCCAGGTCTTCCATTGATCACATCAACACTAAAATGTTTACGCCAGTTATCTCCCCAGTCTTCACGATAGAAACGTTTAATAATGAAAACAATCGACAAAATTCTGGCTGGAATGCCCGTTAACCATTCATTGTAATCATCAGTCGTTGCTACTGAGGGGGTTAGTAATTTGATAACAGAACCCAAACTGCGCTCCAGACTTAATGGCTGGCGCGTCGAATCTCTATCTTCATGCTCAAAACCTGCTTTTAATCTTGTCGTATAATCATAGTTGAAAACCTCTTCCACCTTATCAAGGTCTTCTTTTAAGTCATTGATATAAATAGAACCATAGATCACTGCATCATCCAGTGATTTAGATATTTCAGACTTCCCTCCACCGGATACAGTACAGGGTTTATGGCAGAAAACACCTTCAGCCGCAGTACCCACTATTCGCCATGATGGAGCGCCTGGGTGTTTTTCCATTTCGATTTTATAGCCATTAGGTTGGATGTATATTTTACCCGGTTGAAGCTTGATTTTGCTTTCCTTACCCTCATCTCCACTCTCACCTCCATCATGCTGCCAACGGATAGATTGATTCTCCAGCTCCATGCGAATGTCTAATGGTACATAAACAATGTTGGGAAACTGTTTATCCAAAGCATAACCTTCTGGCTGTAGGTCCATACAATGACCGTATGCTTCGACTAAATTGTTAAAGTTATATTTATCTGGATTCTTGCGAGAACGACTATCAACCCCGAATTCAATACCATGATTGCGTCGTCTAAAGGCTAGCGCTCCACCTGCGTGTTCTTCTTCTGCAAGGCCGAAGAGATTGGTGGAATAACTCAGCATGGTTTTTACTTCTTTTTTACAATAACCGTAGTAGTTATCCGCTAGCATAGTGACAATAACGCCTTTTTCATCACGAGCAGTTATTTTGAAAGACTCACCATCGTTATAGCGTTCGTCTTCTTGCTTCCAGCACATGCCATCTTTTCGTTGCCGTTCTGTTGCATCATCGTAATGAGGTAAATCCAAATCTTTCTTTTTCAGCGTCACTAAATGAGGTGCCAAAATCACACAACCTGTGTGACCAGTCCAGTGCTCAACATCTAGCCCCAAATCGTGTTCTGCAAGAAATGGATTACCGGCATTACCAAAAATACTTTCAACAAAATCCAGATTACTAACTAAATTCCCCGGTGCAAAAAAACGAATTTCCATCTGCTTCTCTGTATCAACACCGGGTATTTCAGGACAAACAACCGGTCTTAGCAAAAGCGATACAAACATTTTAGCTTTATTGTCTTCATCCGCTGTGAAAGGCAATTGCATAATGTCATCAGGAGGAGACAAGGCGGCTTTTAGTAATCGGGAATAAGCAATACGAGGAACGGCTTTTTTATCTCCTGGAACGGGTAAACCATCTTCGGCAATATGGAAAGAACCTTTAGTGGTTCGCCGGTCATTAACAGGGTTGTGCAAAACACCTTGTCGGATGCGATAGCTAGAGATAATGTCCGAGACGAATTCATCACTACTGGATGGTAATGATAATTCACGAGCAACACCATAACGATCTAGTATTAAACTATTTCCCGGTAATCTTGGGATATCTTCCTCGCTATCACACCCCGCTAGATATTCATCAAGAAAAGCTTGTATGCGTTGATCCGCAGGACACAAGAAATTTGCTAGTAAACGGTTTTTTTGACGATAACTTTTTAACAGATCGTTCGCACAGCTCATAAACTCACCATCACCGCTATGGCTGACAGGTTGGCCAGTGGAAGCAAGCTTTAGGTTAATATATAAGTGTAACCTTTCGCGTTGTTTATCTGATATTTCTACATTTGATCCAATTCCCAGCGCACGTTCTAAGTTCATTTTTTGTCTCTAGCGGTTAATTTGATGAGGGTTAGGCGAGTGGTTTCTTTCGGTTCAACCCAAAGCTACAATAATAAGTATGTTTGAATGGGGCTTAACGGGGTATAAATATCATCACGTAAATGAGTATCTAAATATGACAGCATTGTCGCAGTTGCTTGCCCTGAATTTGGAGGTTTTCTTGAAAGATATTGCACGCGCACATTTTACCGAATATAAAACTTGATTTCCATCAATATAAACAATTCTTTGAATGCTCAGGGTTAGGCTAGGTTACTAACTCATTCGTTCTGACATCAGCCTTTCGATACGAATAGCTTCATGCTCAAAGTGTTGATGGGTAACTTCACCTATCATAAGTTGGTAGCGTAGATAAACTCTGTAACTATTTAAAGCTTTGAAAGTACAGTTTTCTTTAATAAGTTCGCTGTTCGATTTGCCCCAATGCTTCCATACTTCTTTGGTTGTTAGGGCAGACACATAATCAAGCCCAAGCAAAGTCATGATATTTTCTACTGATGTAGCTGCCTCATCTTGATAGTTACTGATTGCATGGGCTAGAGAAAGAGGATGAGAAGATGTCAATAAAGTGGCAGGAATTTTATGTTTCAGACATCTATACATCAAGATCGGCATATCATTGCCAATAGAATCCCATGATATAAGAGTAGGTATCTTGTAAGTGTTGATACTCTTGAAAAACTGATTAATCATATGCGCTTCAGGATCCATGTTAACGGCTGAAGTATTCGCTGACGTATCAGCACCAAAAGAATTAACTTCCAGTGTAACGCCCTCCCCTCTGAATATGGTAGAAATAGCTACGATACGCTGCATGTAATGTGGCAACTCATCCTTGCCTGACTGTTGATGTAAATGCATGATAGCTTTTAGTGCACTCTTGTCATCAAGATCACCCAGATTATATTTTCTGGCACCTGTTTCTGTATCTGGAACGGTGTGAATGGCATAGATTAAAAAATTCATGCGGGAAAAACTCCTGTTGATATATAGCGATCTCCCCGATCACAAATAATGACCACAATAGTCGCGTCTTCGACTTGCTCTGACAAGGTCAATGCTGCAGCTACCGCTCCACCCGACGAAACCCCAGCAAAGATACCTTCTTTACTAGCAAGCAATCGCATGGTGTCTTCAGCTTCATCTTGGGTAACATCCATTTCTTTATCAACCCGTTTGCTATCAAAAATTTTCGGTAAATACTCAGCCGGCCAACGTCTAATACCCGGAATAGACTCTTCATCACTTTTCGGTTGTACACCAATGATTGTTATTGCCTGATTTTGTTCTTTTAAGTAACGTGCTGTTCCCATGATAGTGCCTGTTGTACCCATGGCACTGACAAAGTGCGTTATCTCGCCAGCAGTCTGTTGCCATATTTCGGGCCCAGTGGTGCGATAATGCGCTTCAGGATTATCCTCATTGGCAAACTGATTTAGCAGGATACCCTTGCCCTCTTTCGCTATATTTTCAGCCAGATCACGCGCACCTTCCATGCCCTCTTCTTTGGACACTAATATCAGCTCTGCACCATAGGCTTTCATGGATGCTCTGCGCTCTTCACTCATTGTATCAGGCATAATCAACAGCATGTGATAGCCCTTTATCGCGGCTGCCATAGCCAGCGCAATACCGGTGTTCCCACTGGTTGCCTCGATGAGAGTGTCACCGGGTTGAATCGTTTTACGCTGCTCGGCAAGGTTAATCATGCTCAATGCCGGACGATCTTTGACAGAGCCCGCAGGATTGTTACCTTCCAGCTTTACTAAAATAGTATTGCTGGTGTTGCCAGGCAATCGTTGCAAACGCACTAACGGCGTATTTCCAATGGTTGATTCTATGGTGGGGTATTGCATTTAATCTGTTCTCTTAAATACTTTTTTTTAACATATTCTACGAGCCGATTAGAATGACATAAGCTATCGCATAATCACGTTCATCTGCCAAGCTCAGGAAACTCTGTGTAATACCTTGTTGTAGAGTGAAATCCTTTGTTCTTCCGTGATACTGAATCACAGGTTTTCCATTACTATCGTTTTGAGTCTCAATCTCGGTGAGTGAAACATGCTGACCAATACCTGTTCCAAGTGCTTTGGCAACAGCTTCTTTGGCTGCAAAACGTTTTGCTAAATAACTGGCTGGTTGGTTATGGCTGTTATATCGTTCTAGTTCATTGCTATGCAAAATACGCTCAGCAAAGCGCGTACCGTGTTTCTCTAGAGCAGTGACAATGCGCTTTATTTGAACAATATCCGTCCCTATACCTGTGATATTCACACGCGTGCTGTCGCCATTATGTGTTGCATTTCTTTAATAGCTTGTTCTATGCCGACAAATACAGCGCGAGCAACAAGATAATGTCCTATGTTTAGCTCTTGTATTTGCGGAATAGCCGCTATAGCCGTGGTGTTTATATTATCAAGACCATGGCCGGCATTCACTTGAATGCCTTGTTCACTAGCGAACTCTGTTGCCTTTTGAATACGCTCTAGTTCATGTTTTTGCTGATCACCTTTGGCGTTGGCATAAGTCCCTGTATGTAACTCTATGACAGGAGCGCCTATATCTGGAACTCTGCGAATATGTTCTATACTGGGCTCGATAAACAAAGAGACTTTAATATTTTGCTGATTCAGCGACTGTGTGGTTTTTTTAATTCGTTCAAAATGATTGATGATATCCAGTCCACCTTCAGTCGTTAATTCCTCACGCTTCTCGGGAACAACACAACAATCATCAGGTTGCACATCACACGCAATCTGAACCATTTCCTCAGTAGCCGCCATTTCCAGATTCATGCGTGTAGTGCAATGTTTCCGAACCAGATACACATCAGCATCTTGAATATGGCGACGATCTTCTCGCAAGTGTAATGTAATGGCGTCGGCACCCGCGGCTTCCACGGTTTTAATCGTTTCCAATAAATCAGGATAAGGCGTAAACCGTGCCTGCCGGATATTAATAATATGATCGATATTAAAACCAAGTTCTAATGTCTTAGTATTGAGGCTAGTATCCAAAAGCGAGCTTCCTTGAGTTAAGTTTCTTCCCTGCTAACAATATATCTATCAGCTGGTTTAAAAAAATACGTAGTTCTTGCTGATCATTCACATCCAGTGTACTACGTTCATTGAGCTTTATTAATAGTTTGCCTGAAATGGCTACACCTTTTTCTGTCATACCTTGTGCCTGAAACTCCTGTTGCTGATGCAAAGACAGTCCGCTATCTGTTGAATACCGGTAGCTACCCTGCTCTTGTACTGTACCGGATTGCAAATCTTGAATGTATCGAAATGAATAGCCTAAGGTTTCAAGTATATTCATCTCGCAATCTGCTAGCGCTGTGGTTTGTTCGGTGATTTGCTGAATAGCTTGTTGATAGCTGTAGAAAACTTCTTCGACAGGCGCATGTTTGGGAACCAGTTTAAGAATAAGCTCATTTAGGTAGAGTGCTTTACAAAGCTCAGTCACTGGAACGCGATACCTGCCCTGCTCTTCGGCTAGTGTTAACGTTTGTACTTCTCCTTTGCCGATCCATTCTATGCGCAGTTGTCTGAAAGGTTCTAAGGTGCCTGCCATAATTTTCCCGCGTTTTTTTGCGACACGAGCAATGCAGGTAATACGCCCTGATTCTTTGGTGAGGAAATCTACCAACAGACTGTTATCACGGAAGGGGCGACGATTTAGGATAAATCCAGTATCCATAAATGATATTTCTATTTTAAATGATCAATAGAAGTTCCAGAAACGATCCCCAGCTCACTAAGATGTCGTGGATTATTCTGCCAGTTTTCTTCAACTTTCACCCACAACTTAAGCATCACTTTCATATCAAGGAATTCTTCCAATGAGATTCTGGCAGAACTTCCAATGCGTTTTAGAGTCACCCCCTTTTTGCCGATGACAATCCCTTTTTGACCTTTTTTACCAACCCAGATAGTAGCGCTAATGGTCGTTAGTTTATCGGTTTCTTCATATTTTTCGATATCAACAGCGGTTGTATATGGCATCTCTTGATGGAGGTACAATACGAGTTGTTCACGAATTAACTCACTACAGATCGACTTTACAGGTTGATCCGTAATGTAGTCCTCCGGGTAAATAAAATCACCTTCGGGCAAATAATTCACAAGCTTTTCAAGGAATATATCCGTATTAATTTGCTTTGTTGCTGAAACGGGGAAAATCTCTTCAAAATGTCGCTTTGCACTGACTTCCTGAAGATAAGCCAGTAGCTTTTCTTTGGGTTTAACCGTATCAATTTTATTAACCAGCAGAAAAACGGGACAAGTAACCTCTTTTAATCGTAATACGACCAAATCATCTTCGCCCGTCCACCTACCTGCCTCGACCATCATCACAATCGCATCGGCTTGTTCCAACGAGGCCACTGCTTCTTTGTTGAGTACCTGATTGAGTGCATTGCCCGAACGTTGATGAATGCCCGGGGTATCTGTAATGATGAGCTGAAAGTTATTTTTAGTATTATTTTTAGTAACAATGCCGCGTAAATTGGTGCGTGTTGTTTGTGGCTTATTGGCAATCGCCGATATTTTGTATCCCACCAACAAGTTGAGTAGAGTAGATTTACCCACATTTGGATGGCCGATGATAGAAACATAACCACAACGTTTTTTTTGTTTAGTCATAGCTTGACCTGCTGATGCGCAATTTCAGCCGCTTGCTGCTCAGCTTTACGGCGACTGCGCGCATTGCCCTCCGTGCGAATGTTGAGACTTTCAATATAGCATTCCGCCTTGAATTCTTGTTTGTGCGCCTCACCTGTGACTTGTAGCAACTGGTATTTAGGAATGTCGTAGCCATTGGTTTGTAATAATTCTTGTAAACGGCTTTTAGGGTCTTTAAGCGCATGCTCTGTCGGTAACAAATCGACATCAAGGCGCCCTTCATAAAGTTTTAGAATAAAGACTTCGGCTTCTTTAATACCTTTTTCCAAATACACACTAGCAATAACTGCTTCAACCGCATCAGCGATGATTGAGCTTCTACGATGACCGCCAGAACGCAGCTCCCCTGGTCCTAATTTGATAAAATCACCCAAGGAAATTTCTTTACCTATTTGGGCGAGTGTATCTGCGTTAACTAATGAAGCTCTGAGTCTACTCAAGTAGCCTTCACTTGCATTGGGAAGGGAGGTATAAAGTTGGTTAGTAATAACCACACCTAGCACACTGTCCCCTAGGAATTCGAGTCGCTCATTGTGCCGACTTCCTGCGCTACGATGAGTAATGGCACGGACAAAGTTATCCGTACCCATAAATGCATGATCAAGTAATTTAGTAAGTTTAATCAATACCTATCTCTTTGGCGTAATCAAAGGTTGCAATAAAATCAAGATTTGCAACCCATGGCTTTCTAACTTCGTACTTTACGGTAATTTCTTTGCGTTTGTTACTACCTTTTATGCGCACAATATCAAAATTCTTGGCTGACAAGTGCTTATCAAGCGAATTGATATTCAGGCGTTTTTCAAGCGCAGAACGTATAGTACGCTTATTGGCACTCTTGGCATCAGGATGTGTAGCTAACTCATCGACCATGCCTTTAATAGTATGGTACTCCAGATAGACGGGCATTATTTTTATACCTGTAACAAATAAAAATAGAGAAATGGCAATCCCTATCATCCAGGAAACAAAGGTAGCACCTTTCTGTTTTCTTTTATTCATTTTAATGTGTCTCATTATTTTAATTATTATTGACAGCTCATATGCTTAAGTTTCGCTCAATGTTTGCTCAGTCGTTTTCTTCGAGTTAGACTTATGCAGAGATATAAGTGAAGCAAGATACAGCGTTTAATGAATACTCGTCCCTATTCTTGACAACTCTATACCGTCATTGTTTCCAGCATAGTGCATCCAGATAATCATCGCCTTACCCACTAAGTTCTCTTCGGGGACAAACCCCCAAAAACGGCTATCGTGACTACCAAAACGATTATCGCCCATCGCAAAGTATTTCCCTTCAGGAACTGTTATTTCTCTGCTTTGGTCGAAATCCTTGTAATACTGAGGATAAAAAATAATATCATGTTCGACCCCCATAAGGTCTTCTTTATGACGTCTGGCATCCCTTTTATCCCCACTCTGGTCAACTGCATCGTAATCGCCTGTTTCTTCATTGATCACTAGTTGGCCATTTATGTAAAGTTTATCAGCTTGCCACCGAATGATATCACCGGGCACCCCAACAACACGCTTGATAAAATTCTGCCAGGGACGATCTGGATAACGGAAGACAAAAACATCCCCTCTTTTAGGATCATTGTTAGAAAATATTTTCGTCCTGAATACGGGCAATCTCACTCCATAGGCAAATTTATTCACTAGAATAAAATCACCCACTTCTAAAGTCGGCATCATAGAACCAGACGGGATACGAAAGGGTTCTGCTACAAATGATCTTAGAAAGACCACTAAAAGCAACACGGGGAAAAAAGATTTTGCATATTCAACAATAACCGGTTCGTCTTTTTTTGTGTCCTTTGTATTCTTGCCTCTCTTCAAGTTCAATAACCAATACACTAACCAGATAGCTCCCGTCAGGAAGGTTATGAATACCAACCAAAACTCAAGGTCTAAATAAAATTTTTCCGTCATACTTTTATTATCTCTTTGAAGAGGTCAATTGAGGGTTTAGGATCACTTGTCATCTACTCTAAGTACGGCAAGGAAGGCTTCTTGGGGTATCTCAACACTACCCACTTGTTTCATACGCTTTTTACCCGCTTTTTGCTTTTCAAGTAATTTACGTTTTCTGGATATATCACCACCATAACATTTGGCTGTTACATTTTTGCGTAGCGCTTTCACGTTAGTCCTGGCAATAATATTAGTGCCAATCGCTGCTTGAATTGCTACATCAAACATTTGTCGGGGTATGATTTTTTTCATCTTAGCGGCAAGATCACGACCTTTGTAGTCTGCAATTTCTCTATGCACAATCAAAGACAGCGCGTCGACTGGCTCACTATTGATTAAGATATCCAGTTTAACCAAGTCCGCGACTTGGAAACGATCCATCTCATAATCGAACGAAGCATAGCCACGGCTGACTGATTTCAACCTGTCAAAGAAGTCTAAAACTACCTCGCTAAGTGGTAATTCATATACCAAGGTAACCTGATTACCCAAATACTGCATTTGTTTTTGCACGCCGCGTTTTTCAATACACAGCTTGATCACGTTGCCGACGTATTCATTCGGAACCATAATGGTGCCAAGTATTATGGGTTCACGGATTTCTGCGATCTTGTTAACCGCTGGTAGACCTGATGGGTTGTGGATGTTGTAAACCTTGCCATCGGTTTGTTCTATTTCGTAGATAACCGTTGGTGCCGTGGTGATTAAGTCAAGATCATACTCACGCTCAAGTCGCTCCTGAATAATCTCCATGTGTAGCATACCGAGGAAACCACAACGGAAACCGAAGCCAAGGGCTTGTGAGGTTTCCGGCTCATAATGTAACGAAGCATCGTTGAGTTTTAGCTTGATAAGTGCATCACGCAGGTTTTCATAATCGTCTGAACTGACCGGGTAGACACCAGCGAAGACACGGGGTTGAACTTCTTTGAAACCTTCTAGTGCTTCATCAGCAGGGTTTTGAGCCAAAGTGAAGGTGTCGCCCACTTTAGCTCCATCCAAGTCTTTAATCCCAGCGATAATAAACCCGACATCACCCGCTTCGAGTGATTCTTGATCATGTGCTTTAGGAGTGTAGATGCCCAGCCTTTCAACCAGAAAGTCATCTCCTGTAGACATCGCACGTACTTTTTGTTTTCTCTTCAGCTTGCCTTCAAACACACGCACCAATACAACAACACCTAGATAATTGTCGAACCATGAGTCAATAATCAAGGCTTTAAGCGGTGCGTCTACATCACCTTTTGGTGGCGGAATACGCTCGACTAACTGCTCTAAAAGATCGACAATCCCGATGCCAGTTTTAGCACTGCAATGTATGGCATCTGTCGCATCAAGACCGATAATTTCTTCAATTTCCTGACTGACCCGATCAACATCAGCAGCAGGCAAATCAATTTTATTCAGTACCGGTACGACTTCCAGATCAAGCTCAATTGCTGTGTAACAGTTGGCTACGCTTTGTGCTTCAACTCCTTGAGATGCATCAACGACTAATAGCGCACCTTCACACGCAGCTAATGACCTCGAGACTTCATAGGAAAAATCAACGTGTCCAGGAGTATCAATGAAGTTGAGACGATACGTTTCACCATCTTTAGCATGATAGTCCAAAGAAACGCTTTGTGCTTTGATGGTTATTCCACGCTCACGCTCAATATCCATTGAATCAAGCACCTGGTTATCCATTTCACGATCAGAAAGACCACCACATTGCTGGATAAATCGGTCAGATAGCGTCGATTTCCCGTGGTCAATATGCGCGATAATAGAGAAATTACGTATGTTTTGGTTTGCTTCACCCATGAACGAGTGCCTGCCTCAGTTTATCTTCATCAAAAAAGTGGCGAAATAGTACCGTATTATCAAACATTACAACAGGTACATCTGCATTATATTTCTTAATCAAGGCAGGATCTTCATCAATGTCAATAAAATGAAGTTTAAAATGGATATCTTGCTGACGCAAAGAAGTTTGCAACATAAACAAAGAGGCTGTCATCTGCTCACACAAATGACAGCCATCTCGGGTATAAATAATGAACTCTTTTGAGATATTACTAACGCTCTTTTTTCGTTACAAGGAAACAGAAATACAGATAGCACTAATGGATTTTTAACGCAACAAACCTTGCAGTGCCTTCTCGTTTAATCAAAATGGCGATCACATCACCTTTCTTGAAACCTTTCGATATATCAATAAATTGTTGAGTAGTGTCGATGGGTTTTCCGGCAACCGTAGTAATAACATCACCGGGTACAATCCCTGCATTAGCAGCGGAGCCAGGTTTTACCTTATGTACAAGAACACCAGAGGAAATATTTAATGATTTACGCACATTATCATCAAGATCTTGGATAATCATACCAAGAGCAACTTTATCATCATTCTTTTCAGGTTCTTTTTTCTCGTTTTTAGATACTTTTCCGAGATCTTCGGGCAGCTCTGCGATTGTGAGTTTTAGTGTTTTTTCTAGTCCATTTCGCAACACTTTTACATCGACCTCTTTGCCTACCGTTGTTTGACCCACGATAACAGGCAAAGCAGAGACGGTAGTGACTTTCTTGCCATCAAACTCTATGATGACATCACCACCTTCAAGTATCCCTTTTGCAGAACTTTCATCAAGTACTTGTGCAACCAATGCACCTCTAATTTGCTTCATTTTAAAGGATTTTGCTAAATCTCTAGTTATTTCTTGAATCCGAACACCCAGCCAACCACGACTGACTTTACCTTTCGTCTTTAGCTGATTCACAACATCCATAGCCACATCAATAGGGATGGCAAATGACAGCCCCATAAAACCACCTGTGCGACTATAAATTTGAGAGTTAACACCCACAACTTCACCCTTAAGATTAAACAAAGGACCGCCTGAGTTGCCAGGGTTAATAGCAACATCAGTTTGAATGAAAGGAACATAACTATCGCTAGGTAAATTACGTTCTTTTGCGCTTACGATCCCAACCGTCACACTATGGTCAAAACCAAAGGGAGAACCAATAGCGACAACCCACTCACCCACCTCTAGCAGACTGGATTGACCTGTTGAGAGTGTTGGCAGGTCTGTTGCATCTACTTTCAGTAACGCTATATCACTACGCAGATCACTACCCACTAATTCTGCAACTAATTCACGTCGGTCACTGAGTTTAACGATGATTTCATTGGCATTGGCTACCACATGATGATTAGTGAGAATATAACCATCGGCACTAAGAATAAACCCCGACCCTAATGAACTGGTATCGTTATAGGCAGGATCTTCATCATCAAAGAAATGACGAAACAAATCATTGAATTCATGATTCCCATCTTTTGGAAAAGGCATTGAGGGCATTGAGGGTATAGAACGCCGGGATTCTTTATCATCTGCTGGCTTGATCGTAGTACTTATGTTTACTACTGCGGGACTTTGTTTTTTTACAAGTTCTGTGAAATTAGGTAATTCGGCAGCTGATGCAACCTGTAAAGGCAGCAAGATCATTAGTGCCGAGAGATAAAAAGAAATCGCCAGTTTAGCCATGTATATAACTCATTTAAGAAATGTAATGCTTGTTAAGATGCAGCCTTTTTGTGAGAAATCAACTGTAATTTATGATGAAAGTGAGAACGCCACAGGATGTGCTTGTTGATCAACAACGCGAAGAATGACCGCTTCAAAGTGATGTGATATGACGGATTTTTTAAAAAGCTCTGACAAGATTTGAAACCCCAAATAGAGACCAAACAGCCCCATCAATATACTGCCTAGTTCGGGGTTTACACCAAAGTAGCCAGCAAGAATATCACCAAGAACCGCGAAAATAATTAGCGTAATCAGGGGGAGTATGTAAGCTAAGAATGAGCCTTTCAATACAGTATTAGGGCGCACACCGACAACAACAGTATCACCCGGTTTTGCGTACACAGGATTTTGCGCACGCAGTGTGTGCAATTCTGTTTTAGTTGGAGATAAAAAACTAAATAACTTTACAGATGATGAGCAGCTTGTATTTGATGAGCAGCTAGAACAGCTACCACTTGACGCTGGTAATATTTCTGCAAAACCTTGACCTACAGACCGTACTTCTGCCATTTCTTCAATCATTTCATTAGCCCATTCTTTATTGTTTTTATAATTGCTATGCATAATATGATCCTGGTGAAATTAGAATGTAAACAGACCGTTTTGACCAAGACCTTATGGGAATCTTTAGGGCATCTCTATTAATTAGAATTTTTTGTTCGAGGACAAGGCGGATGGATTTTGAGACCCGTAGTGTATATGAAACACATGAGGATCGAAAAATCCATCCAACGCAGTAATCGGACAAAAAGGCAATTAATAAAGAGTGCCCTATACATAGTCTAGGCTTTTACAGCTTAATTCTTGCTTAACTTTACGTGCTTTTTCTCATGTTAAACTTCCCTATGAAAGGTTATTCTGCTGATTTATAGGGTTATATTCTATATGTTCTATGAACACAACAATAGATCATGAGCTCTATTTATCTATCGTAGCTTTTTTTATTCCTTTAAATATGTCGTGCAAAGTAGCCTCCGGTACTTCACCCACCAAGGTGACAGCATGCCCTTGATAAACTTTAGTTAATATATTTAAAGCTCCCGATTGAATGGGCTTATATTGCTTCGCAATATTTTTGTCAGAGCTTATGAATACGGAAACTGAGCTTAATCCATCACTAATAATAATCTGCTCATCTTCACTTTCTGGATTTTTTTCTTTATCCGCAGAAACAATATTGAAACCGGCGGGTAATGAATCAAAGAACCAATCACTGTATTGATCTGGAGAACTATTAATCTTTGATGCGTTTAAAGCTATCGAAGACTCCATGTCATTGTTTTCAATTTGGCTTATTACCCCGTCTTTTTCAGTTCTTTCTGCTGATAAGGCAGGATTCGGCATCAGTGAATTAGACATTTCTTGCATCTTAGTCGCACTACTGCGTTTTGCATTAGAAAAACTTAAAACATCGGAAGGTTCTGATTCTCTGGTTTCCGCTACAATTTTTCGAGTCGAAAGAATTTGGAAATCAGTGAACATAAAGCGTTCAACAGGCTCATGGTGTTGATTGATCAATGAGTACTTCAGTAAAACACTGCGATCAAGATCAATACAATACTTTTGTAAGTATCGTTTCCTGTCTTTGGGGCGAGCTAACACTATACGACAAGGTCGACCAGCTACTTTGCCCATTCCTCCAAGATCAAACGAATACACATCTTGCATTTGTGGAGTTATCTTCGGCAAACCCGATAATGAGAAAGCATTAGACTCTCTGATATATTCATCACCACTTTCATCCAATGAAGCAATGACTTCTTTCTCAGCACCGTTTTCCATAGTATGACGAATCGAGAGATTTGAAACCTCCCCATTTTTCAAATAAATAAGTTTTCCCTGATATTCCAATGTATGCAAGGCATCATTCATCTGGTTTAATAAAATGACCGCATCATTAGCATAAACCGATGAAGTTGTAAGCGAGATAAGAACAAAAGAAAGCAATGACTTATGCATAGGGCTAATAGCTCGAAGCATAACTAGCCGCGCGGACAGATGGCATGATAGCTGAGGTCGAAGCATATTTTGTATGACTATTCACGTACCTCTTCAGTCGATTACGCCAGGCAGAATCCAAAGAATGAAACGCTATCGCAGGTGATGATGAGTCCTTGCTGATGCTAGTGCTATTGGTTGCAAGTATGATCTTTGATGTAGTAGATTGCATTGATTCTGATGTTTGTTGAGCCATCATGCTCGCTTCACTCAGAGGTGTTTGGCTCTTATTTAAATTTATGGCAATGACAGTAACCGCTACCAAGCTGGCTGCAAGTGCAACGCCCGTGATAGGTCGCAACCACGATGCCTGATTAGCCGCTTTTTTGACATGAATTTTAGTATAAGCAGATTCAGTCTCTAGCTGATCATGAATGCCGATCAAAAAATTAGCTTGTACCGTTACAGCGGAATTCTCATGTCGCATGGCCTCACCAATCAAAGAATAATGTGCGACTTTCTGTTGAAGGCTATTATCTTTTTGGACTTCATCCAACATGCGACGCTGTTCGAATACTCCAGTTTCATCATCCAGAAAAGCAGACAAGTATTCTGTTTTAGTTGTTGTTGTTGTATTTTTATTCATAGTGTTGCCCTACTCTAAGGGTGTCTTAAAAACTTATTATTTATTAACAGAGATCTTTTTTCTTAAGAGGCTTTCTTCAGATATTTTGCACGCCGCGTCATCACACATCCTAATCCATTAGCGGCCCTATCTTTGATTCAATTGACTCTCTTGCTCGGAAAATTCTGGATCGGACTGTACCTATAGGGCAGTCCATTGTTGCGGAGATTTCTTCATAGCTAAAGCCTTCTATTTCTCTTAATGTTATTGCTGTTCGCAAATCGTCTGGCAAGCTTTCTATCGAGTCGATAATCGCCTTATGAATCTCATCTTTTTGCATCTCACTCTCAGGGTTCGCTGTACTATGTAATCTTTCCGCACTTTCAAATTGTTCCGCTTCCTGTGGATCAATATCATTTGTAGGCAATCGACGGCTCATTGTCACTAGATGATTCTTTGCCGTATTAATGGCTATACGATATAACCACGTATAAAAAGCGCTATCACCGCGAAAGTTTTTAAGCCCTTTATAGGCTTTAATAAACGCTTCCTGTGAAATATCCATGGCAATATGTTGATCACGAACATAGCGCATGACGAGATTAACGACTTTCTGTTGGTATTTAAGAACCAACACATCAAACGCTTGTTTCTCACCCGCTTGAACGCGCCTCACCAATTCTAAATCTGTTTGGCTTGTGCCCATATGGGCTCATCTCCTTATTAATCAGAGGTTCCTTAAGAACCCGGGCAAAAACCATTATCTCTTTCAGATATCATTAATAGACCTAAAAGACTAAAAAAGTTCCATTTTTACCACAAATAACTTCTAATAATTTACTAAGAACATTGCTTCAGATGAGAACGTAGAGTTTAATTGCCCACTTTATCGAAGCATCATTGGTAGTATTAGTAAAATCAGTGCAATATATTACCTCTTTTGATCCATTTCAACCACCTATTCCTCCTATAATAAAACATATGTATGACGTACTTATAATCGGCAGCGGTGCATCAGGCCTTAGCTTGGCACTCAGTCTACCGGCAACAATGAAAGTGGCAGTGCTTAGTAAACAGAAACTCACAGAAGGCAGCACTTTTTATGCACAAGGTGGTATTTCAGCCGTAATGGATGAAGCCGATTCTATAGAATCCCATATTCAGGATACGTTAGATGCAGGAGCCGGTCTTTGTCGAGAAGAGACCGTTCGCTTTGTCGTTGAAAGTGGGCCTGATGCTATTCGTTGGCTTGAGGGAATAGGCGTACCGTTCACCCGTGAAGAAGCAGCCGATGGTAGCAATCATCTGCATCTTACTCGCGAAGGGGGGCATAGCCACAGACGTATCGCCCATGCAGCTGACGCTAGTGGACGCGCCATTGAAACAACCCTACTCGATGTTGCCAAGAACAAAACCAATATCCAGCTATTTGAATACCATATCGCTGTAGACTTTATTACCACTCGTCGACTGGGACTTAAGGAAAATCATTGTTTAGGGGCTTATGTCCTGGATAAAAAGAATAACAAAATAAAAACATTTTCAGCCAAGCATAGTGTAATCGCCAGTGGCGGAAGCAGTAAGGTCTATCTTTATACCAGTAACCCTGATGGTTCAAGCGGTGATGGCATTGCCATGGGGTGGCGAGCAGGCTGCCGTGTAGCCAACATGGAGTTTATGCAGTTCCACCCTACTTGCTTATATCATCCGCATGCCAAATCTAGCTTGATTACTGAAGCAGTAAGAGGTGAAGGTGGTAAATTACTATTACCTGATGGTAGGCGTTTTATGCCAGATTATGATCCTCGTGCCGAGCTTGCGCCAAGAGATATTGTCGCCCGTGCCATTGATAACGAAATGAAAAAAAGGGGCATTGATTCCGTTTTTTTGGATATAAGCCACCGCTCGAAAGATTTTATTCTGGAACACTTCCCTAATGTCTATAAGAACTGCAAACAATTTGGCTATGACATGGCAACAGAACCGATTCCCGTGGTTCCAGCAGCACATTATACCTGTGGAGGAATAATGACTGATCTTGGTGGGCGTACAGATGTTGATCATTTGTATTGTATTGGTGAAGCATCGTTCACGGGATTACACGGAGCAAACCGAATGGCAAGTAACTCCTTGCTAGAATGTATAGTTTTTGGTCATGCTGTTAGTAAAGATATTATCAAGCGCAACGATGAATCTGTTGTTCAAGCCGATATTCCAGATTGGGATGAAAGCCGTGTTACGGATTCGGACGAACGTGTTGTGATCAATCATAACTGGGATGAAGTGAGACGTTTCATGTGGGACTACGTGGGTATTGTGAGAACGACAAAACGTCTGGAACGCGCCCATAACCGAATGAAGCTACTACTCTCGGAAATTGATGAATATTATTCGAACTTTCGAGTGACAAGTGATCTTATCGAACTCAGAAACCTTGCTATTGTCGCTGATTTGATTATTGAATCAGCACTCCAACGCCATGAAAGCCGTGGTTTACATTATACGTTAGATTACCCTAAACCTAACCCTGAGTTGGAAAATGTTGACTCTATTCTTGATCCTATCAGGTTTTGATATACCAAAACCAACGAGAGTCACAGACTAGTCAGTAACATTACATGCTTACAATACGAAAATTTGCCAACAAATCAGGAATATTGATTGATTGCAGTTCAACGGTTATTGAAGCATCCAGCGCAATATCCTTCTCTTTGCGCAATTTAGGCTCTAATGCTATATCCGGCAGAATGACACAGGTTTTGCGTTCTTCTTGCATCACTACTATCGCTTCACCTTGCCACTTTTCTTGCTGGCTTTGCTGTTGTAAATACAATAATTTCCAGTGCTGATTTGAAAAACGTTCGGCTTTTCGTGCTGCAAACGAACCTTCATCGGCAATACCAATACGCTCCACCAGAGCCTCATTTTCCAGTAAAGGTTGTTCGCTCAAAAACGCTCTAAGTTGCTGGTGTACAACCAAATCAAGATAACGCCGCATTGGGCTGGTTACACGTGTATAAGAAGGCAAGCCAAGGCCAAAATGAGCTGCGGGCGCAGTTGCGTGACGCGAAGCCTTAAAACGACGACGATAAGCATAATGTTCAGACAGTTTTTGAGGATATTGAATCTCTTCAGGTTCTGGCTGATATGCGTAAGGGATAGGAATATTATTTTCCGTAGCAAAGATGGAAACGGCCTCACCAGCAGCCAGCATCGCTTCTGTGACTAATTGCCGACTACCACTGCGACCGTATGGATGTATGGAAATCTTTCCATCTTTCACCTGTATATTAACTTCTGGAAAATCTAACATGGCAGCATCGTTATCCATCCTGCGTTGATGATAACGATCAGTTACTGCTTTTATATCAGCAAAAGTAGTGTCTAGCGCTTTATCCGCATCATCATAAGTCGTGCGCGTTACATTGAGTGAAGAAAAACACACTTCTATATCATCAAGTTCTCCCTTGTCTGTGACAACAAAGCTTATTGATAAAGCGATGCTTTTTTGTTGCAGCCCTAAGCCCAGTTGTTCTGTAATACTTGTCGGTAACATATGTATGACTTGATCAGGTAAGTACAGATTGGTACCGCGAGAACGTGCCTCAACATCCAGTTCAGACCCTGCTGTGACGAGTGAAGAAACATCAGCAATATGCACCCACAAACGATCACCTTCTAATGAGATTGCATCATCAGGGTCTTGATTGCCAGCATCATCAATTGCCCAAGCTTGCATGTGTTGCAAGTCACGACGCTCACAATCCAGTGCTTTAGGTATGGCTAATTCAGGATCACTCATCGTTATGCCTAGACGCCGTGGCCAAGGATTATATTCTTGCTCCCAATAACCTAGTTTTAAGAGCAATTTATGGGCTGATTCTTTATTTTCAGGAATACCAATAGTTTTCAAAATACGACTATTTTCACGTTCCCCTATAGCAACCTGCTCGACTTCCACAAGATGACTATAATCATCTTTATCAATTCGACCTTGCTTAATTCTGTCAATTAAAGAATCCCATGCTTCTTGCTGTTGTTGTCGTGCTTGTCTTTTTTCTTTTTCAGCATTAATAACCTCTAGCGAACGAGCTTTTATAGAATCTGTGCCACCCTCTGCGTCAAAATACAGACCATCGGTAACAAACATCCAGCTAGACCATGCACTTTGTGGCGTGAAGTCTCCGTACAGAAGATCAGTCAGATCAGCTAAAGATACCGCTTCTCCATCTAAAAGCTCAATAGTTTCCTCGAGAGTATCGAGAGATTGTGGTAAATCTAATTCCAATAATGAGACATCACTAATGGGCCCCGGGTGTAATAACACTATATCTTTATCACGTACTCGCTTCGTTGTTTTGAAAAATGTAATTTCTATTTTGTCACTAACTCCATTAACGATCGCAGCTTTGCTCTTGTAGTAGACTAGTGCACCTTTTTTTATATCTGACATTTATTTTATAACTAACTGAATTTGAGAGCAGCAATGATAACGTATCTTGCGTTACAACACAGTGCGGACAGTATGAATTTTTCACTAGTAAATTTCTAAATGATATTTTAGAAGAATAGCCCAATACCAAACAGTGCGAAGAAGACGTATGAGATTTTATAATAAAAACCACTCGCAAATCATTAGTTATATTGACTAATCCGTACTATTCATTGAAATAATTTCGTGATTTTCTAACATAAAGCTGCTATACTCTACCTTAACACTAGGTTAATGCTTGCGCGTTCTTGTTACCCCATCTTACAAAGAGAGACATCAGATGCCATTAAAATGGTGGATGAAAATCCCTGCAAAAATAATTATCTCCCGCCTACCTGTCCACTATTCTATTTTTAGAAGTCTATCCATGTTTAAGCATGGTGACATGATGGAACCAGCTTACGCTTTTGGCGTCTCCAAAAAACATTTCACCAATGCAAAGCCTTGGATTAAAAAGGGGTTTACTGTGTTGGAACTTGGCCCTGGAGACTCCTTGATTTCTGCATTAAATATGACTGCTTTTGGTGCAAAAAAATGTTACATGGTGGATATTGATAAATTTGCAACTGATGAGCTTGAACCTTACAAAAAAGCGCTTTCCTATTTAGAAGAACAAAAACTCCCCCTCAAGCAAGTAAATAAGGACGCAACAACCTTAAAAGAGCTTTTTGAAAACATTGATATGGAATATTTAACAGATGGTTTAAATTCTTTATCTACAATACCTGATAACTCTGTTGACCTTATTTGGTCTCATGCTGTTCTTGAGCATGTAAAAGTCGCTGATTTTGACCAGGTTATGAGAGAATTTTCTCGCATATTAAAACCTAATGGTGTTTGCTCTCACGTTGTTGATTTAAAAGATCACTTTGAGGAAAGTCTTAATAATCTCCGCTTCAGTGATTGGATATGGGAGTCAAACTTCTTTTCTCGCTCCGGGTTTTACACTAATCGATTACGTCATAACGAAATAATTCAAAGCTTCGAAAATGCCTCTTTTAATATTAATTCTAAAGAAGTTTACTCATGGGAAACGCTACCCATGGATAAATCGCATTTCAACAAAAAGTACCAGAATTATTCGAATAAAGATCTGCTCATTTATGAGTTTGATGTCATTCTAACAAAACAGAATGATACTGAACCGGCGTATCAAACTTTATAATAACGATAGTTTGCGATTGGTTTGTTGCTTTTTACTCATACTCATGGGCGAGCAAGATTAATTGTGATCCGCTTTGGTAAACCCTAACCACACTAAACTAAACATAATCACTACTAATATCGGCAATACACCTATATTCACCATCTGCCAACCAAACTGATGCTGAAGATAACCTGCTGACAATGAGGATAGTGCAACCGTTGAAAAAATTAAAAAATCATTAATGGCTTGTGTTTTGGTGCGTTCATTCAGTTGATAAGCCTGCGTGAGTAACGAAGTGCCTCCAACAAACAAAAAATTCCAACTTACGCCTAATAAAACCAAAGCGAACCAAAAATGCCAAACACTTTGTCCGGTTAGATTGATCACAACACAGGCAAATCCCATTATAACACCAAGCCACAAAACGACTTTCAAGCCCCAGAACCGGATCAAATGCCCGGTGAAAAAAGAAGGTGCGAACATGCCTAAAAGATGCCACTGAATGACAAAAGAGGTTTCAGAGAATGCATGTGTATGATGATGCATAGCTAGAGGTGTGGCCGTCATAACCAACGACATGACCCCATAACCTAACATCGCACACAGCACAGCAACGATAAATATGGGCTGGCTAATGATAACCTTTAACGGTCTGGCTGCTGGTGCAGAGCCATTGACATGATCTTCTTTTCTTTCCGGTAGCTTTAAAAATGATAATGTCAAAAGAATCAGAATATATATTGCCATTGTTGCGGCATAACTCCCAGCAAACTCGGCATTGTCAATCCAGTTTTTGGCTATATTGGCAAGATTAGGGCCAATAAATGCAGCTGCCAACCCTCCCAGCATAACGAAGGAAATAGCTTGGCTTTTCTGTGATGTTGCTACTGAATCAGCGGCTGCAAAACGGAAATAATTTCCCAAAGCCATTGAATAAACCAATCAAAGCTATTCCCAGGACAAAAAGCATGAAACTATGATTAATGATGGCAAAAGTAGAGAGAATACCTCCAGCTAAGACCCAACAAAGTCTCGCCAACATAAAACCGCGCTTGCTGCCTATTTTTGCCATAATAAACGAAGCAGGTATGCTCACCAGCATTGTCGCAATAAACATCACTGCTATGGGAAGTGTGGCGAACGATTTGTCTATCGAAAGAGCCTGTCCTACAAGTGCAGAACACGTCACGATCAATGAAACTACACTGACCATCAAACCTTGAGAAATAGCGAATAGAGGGGTGTTGCGCCACATAGAAAGGATGCTTTAAAAGTTTTTGGCGGGATATCGTCTGATCAAATAAATCTAATCGGGGTGCGGCTTTTGAATGGATAAATGGATGATCACAGGCATTAGTGCTTATATTATAGGGGTCGGTAAGTTTTAAAGTAACCGACCCGTTTGAGTAACTGTGCTGTAGATTACAATGTGCTTAGTGCTTCTTATTCATCCCCCATCCTAAGCGTTCTTCGCGGCGAGTTCTGCCTGTTTGGGCAAATCTGCAACGATCTGTTTGTTTGTTATTTTGGCACCTGACTTTTCCAGCTTGGCTATTAATTCATCACCCGTATAATCCTTAAGTTGAGAAAAACTCTGGATACCGGCATCAGACAATGAGCTTGCTAACTTAGGGCCTACGCCTTTGAAAGTTGTGAAATTATCCTTTTTGGTAGATGCTTTTTTAGTACTTTCTTTTGTCTTGGCGATGGTTTTTGGTTTTTCCGCTACCTTTGGTTTAACCTCTGTTTTAGCCTTTATCTCTGTTATAGGTTTGACTGCTGCTTTAGGCTTAGCCTCTACTTTGATCGCTGGTTCTTTTTCTTTCTTAACAGATACAACCTCACTCTTGCTGTCAGATTCCTTCTTGACAATAAAAGTAAAAAACAGCCACTCCGCTATCCAACCTGCAAAGATGCCTGCTATAAAAATAACAACACCACTCATTTTCGATTCTCCTGATAATTCGGTTTTTTTAAACCGTTAGTTAGTCTCATAGAAGGTTAAGTAATACAATCCGACTCATGATTATAGACAATTGCGCGGATTATATATGAAATACTAATAAACGTTGGTCTAAACCGACTAACGATCTGTTATTTTATTCTAAAACGTTGAAAGACTCTACTCCAAGGGCGTCTCTATTAATTCTAATGTTGTTGGAGGACAAAGCGAATAGGATTTTGAGACCCGCAGAGATACCCTCAAGTCTGTTATTGATAAACTTCCAACAATGAACACGGAAACAAAAATACCAGAGAAAAAAGTATTTAAGCTTGTTTTAGTCTGCTACATTTAATATTTATCTGGATAAAGCTAAACTTTTGATGAAACAACTAATCTTGATCTTGATTGTGTTTGCACTGGCAGCCGCAGGTGCATATTGGCTCTTAACACATAAACCTGAAATAAAAAAACATACAAAAAAAATCAACATTCCTATTGTTAGCGTTGCCCCCATAAAAAAGCAGGATTACCCCATCGTTGTTCATTCGTCCGGCATAGTAGAAGCTCGCACACAAACTAATTTAGTGGCTGAAGTGGCTGGCAAGATCACTCGCATCGGCAAAGCTTTTCAAGAAGGCAATTATATTAAGAAGAACAACCTACTACTAAAAATCAGTGAAACTGACTATCGCAACAATATCGACATAGCCCATGCAGAAATTGCACGACAACAATTAGCTCTAGAAGAACAAATGGCACAACGCGAACTTGCGAAACAAGATTGGGATCTGTTTGGAGAGAAACGAAAAAAACCCTCTAAGCTCGCCATGCGATCCCCACATATAACTAGTGCGAAAGCTACTTTGCTGGCTGCAAAAATTCGCATGGATCAAGCCAAGACTCAGCTGTCACGCACTAAGGTCATAGCACCTTACGATGGGCGTGTTTTAGAACGTTCAGTAGATATTGGCCAATATGTAACACCCGGAACGATACTCGGCAAGATCTTCGCTACCGATTATATTGAAGTGCGCTTACCGCTATCCTTAAAGGAGTATGAATTACTGGATATTCCAGAACACTATCAAAACGAAAATATGCCAAAGCTTGATAGCCTACCTACTGTTACTTTTTACACTAATAAAACGCAGAGAAAAAATCATCAATGGCAAGGTAGAGTAGTAAGAACAAGCGCATCGGTTGATAGCAACACTCGTCAGTTATCTGTTATTGCTCGAATCTCTAAGCCTTTCTCAAGAACAAAAAGTGACTCGCCTCTGATCATACTTGGTCAGTTTCTACAAGCTGACATTATGGGTAAAAAACTGTCTAACGTGGTAGTTGTACCTAGCGCCGCAGTACGACAGCAAAAAGAAATTTTTCTATTCATCAAAGATGAAATGTCTACTGATACGATTCACGACATTACTCATAACACGACTCATGACATCACCCAGACCGATAAAAAAGCAAAAAAGCAAAAACAAGAAATGCCGGGTGCTGAACAGGATAGAATATTGGGCACCATTAAAATACAGCCCGTCAATGTCATACATACCGACAATAACAATATTGTCATAGCAGTGAATGAATTGCCGGAAAATAGCCTGATTATTCTAACGCCCCCACCCTTGGTTACAGATCGTATGAAAGTGAAAATTATTCCTCAAAAAAGTGTTCATCGCACGATGCCTATTGATCAGCCCGCAATAGACAACAATATGGATAAAAAGGCTCACTAATGCACAGCTTGATCTCATGGTTCGCACGCAACAGCGTTGCCGCAAACTTGCTGATGATTGCAATCTTTGGCATGGGTTTTTATGCTATTTATGTAAAGTTGATTCTGGAAGTGTTCCCTAGTTTCGAACGTGAAATTATTACCATATCTGTCGCTTATCCTGGGGCTTCACCTGATGAAGTTGAGACAGGCGTTATATTGCGCATTGAAGAAGCTATTAATGATCTAGAAGGGATTAAGCACATTTTTTCCAATGCAAAAGAATCAAACGCACTCATCAATGTGGAAATTGCTGATGTTCCCCTGCTTAAGATCACCAGCGAAATTAAAAATCGGGTGGATAGTATTTCCACTTTTCCTGAAGATGTACAAAAACCCATTATCAGTCAGTTACAGCGAAAGCGAGAAACCATCAATGTTGTGTTATCTGGCGCACTTAATGAAAAACAACTACATGAAATGGCACTTGATATTCGTGAAGATATTACGCATTTGCCGGGTATCTCTCAAGCCGATATTGCAGGTTTACGACCTTATGAAATCAGCATTGAAATCTCACAATCTACTTTAAAACAATACGGATTGACCCTCGGCAGTATATCTAAAGCTATTAGCGCATCATCACGCGATATCCCCGCAGGCACTCTAAAGACATCAGGTGGTGAAATTCGTTTACGTGTCTTGGGTCAAGCCTATGACCGTAAAGCATTTGAAAAGATTGTTATTAGCAGTGATGCAAAAGGCCGGAGAATACGGCTAGGGGAAATCGCAACGGTTAATGATGGGTTTACGGAAGATCCTCTTTATGCAGTATTTGATGGCGAAAAAGCCGCCCTTATTCCCGTTTATAGAGTGGGGATGCAAAATACACTCGAAGTCTCTGAGCAAGTAAAAGCTTATATAGAAAAAAAAGTCGCCACCCTGCCCACAGGCGTACATTTAACTTTTTGGAAAGACCGCTCGCGGATCGTAAAAGCGCGTTTACAAACCTTGCTTAAAAGTGCCTTGCAAGGGGGTATTCTCATTATGCTGCTGCTGGCGCTATTTTTACGCCCGGCCATTGCTTTTTGGGTTAGTGTTGGTATCCCGATCAGTTTCATGGGCGCTCTTGGGGTGATGGCCTATTTTAATATCAGCATTAATCTAATTACATTATTCGCTTTTATCGTTGTGCTTGGAATTGTGGTTGATGATGCTATTGTCACCGCAGAGAATATTTATACTCATCAAAAGCGTGGCAAAGATTCTCTGCAAGCGGTCATTGAAGGTACTTATGAAATCGCTGTGCCGGTGACGTTTGGGGTGTTTACAACAGTGGCAGCCTTTGTGCCATTATTAATGTTGGCAGGCAATCGTGGCAAAATCTTTGCTTTTATCCCGATGGTCGTCATTCCTGTACTACTATTTTCATTAATCGAATCCAAATTAATCCTGCCAACCCATTTACGACACCTTAAGCCTATTTCTAAAAAAGGAAATATTAATCCCTTATCACGTCTTCAGCAAAAAGTAGCCAACGGATTAGAAATATTCATCGACAAGGTTTACCGACCTGTGCTGAACACAACGTTGAATATGCGTTATTTAACCATCGCACTATTCATCATTATGCTAATGATTTCAGTCGTGTTAATTAACACCGGGCATTTTCGGTATACTTTTTTTCCTAGAGTGCAATCCGAATACGCCAACGCAACCTTGTTTATGCCTGCCGGCACACCCATTAACACCACCTCAAAACATATAGATCACATCAATAAACAAGCTAAAATCCTCCAGCAAAAATATGTTGATCCGGTTAGCAACTCATCTATTATCCAGCATATTTTGGTGTCCTACGGCGCGACAGGTGTAGGCCTTACGCGCACTTCAAAAGGCCAATCCCATATCGGTCAGGTACAGTTGGAAATCACCCCCCCAGAAAAACGTTCGTTAACGATTAGTAGCTCTGAATTAGTGCGGGAATGGCGCAAAAATATCGGCGACATTCCCGGCAAGCAAGAACTAAAATTCCGTGCTGAAATAGCTCACGGAGGTGCACCTATAGACATTCAGTTGCGCGGGCAGGATTTTGATAAGTTAGCAGCGGCTGCAGATGCTATTAAACAAAAAATCATTGCTAAATATCGAGAAAATGGAGTTTTCAATATTAAAAACAGCTTTGAGGGTGGTAAGCAAGAATTACAAATAAAGTTACAGGAAGACGCTGACTTGCTCGGTATTAATCTGACTGATTTGGGCACTCAAATTCGCCATGCATTCTATGGTGCAGAAGCGCAACGTATCCAACGCAACCGCGATGATATTTACGTCATGGTGCGCTACCCAAATGATGAGCGTGCTTCTATTAATGACCTAAACAATCTACACATTCGCACAGCTAATGGCGCAGAGGTACCTTTGTCTGAAGCCGCAGATGTCGATACTAAACAAGGCATCCCCATCATCACACGAGTAGATAGACAACGTGTTATTAATGTCACTGCTGATTTAAATAAAGAAAAGGGCAACGGCAAGATTATAGTCAATGATATTAAACGTTGGCTGCCTGAATTGTTAACTCATCATCCGGGTGTTAAATCCAGCTTCGAAGGAGAAGAGAAAGAACAAAAAGAATTCATGCAAAGCATGGTTACCGGTTTGGTCTTTGTTTTGTTTGCTATTTACGCCCTACTTGCTATTCCTTTTCGATCATATGTTCAGCCACTTATTGTTATGACTATCATACCTTTTAGCTTGATTGGCGCACTTATTGGACATGCTGTTATGGGCATGACTCTCAGCATCAGTAGTCTACTGGGCTTATTAGCGCTAACCGGTGTAGTCGTCAACGACTCGTTAGTGATGGTGGATTATATCAATCGTCGTAGACGAGAAGGTATGGTTATGGCAGAGGCTGTTAGAGCTGCCGGAAAAGCACGCTTTCGCCCTATTCTCCTAACCTCATTGACAACATTTTTCGGCTTAACACCGCTCATTCTGGAAAAAAGCACACAAGCCCAATTTTTGATACCTATGGCCGTGAGTCTAGGTTTTGGAATCCTCTTTGCGACGTTTATGACGCTGATACTAATACCTGCTAGTTATATGGTATTAGAGGATATAAAGAGCTTGCTGCATAAGCATTAACAGACCTAAAGCAACAATAAGACCGCCTGCTAAACGCTGCACCCATTTGTTTCTTGTCCATCGTGATAATTTTTCCGCAGCAAGCCCCATTGCCAATAAGTTAGGTAATGTTCCTAGTCCGAAGGCTAGCATCAGTAGTGCTCCTTCTATCATGCTACCCGCTGATAAGGCCCAGATCAGAATAGTATAAACAAGACCACAGGGTAGCCAGCCCCAAAGCAACCCCAGCGGTAATGCTTTATAAAAGTGAGTCGCTGGAATGAATTGACGGCTAAAAGGTTCAATATGTTTCCACACATGTCGCCCTGCTTTTTCCAAATAGGCTATACCTTTCCAGACTCCTGCCAAATAAAGCCCTAGAGCCATCATGAATAGAGCGGCAATGATGGAAAATATGGATCTGGCCTGTTCGATGTCATTGAGAGTAAGTATATCAATAGCGAGGCTACCCATACCCCCTACAATAGCTCCCGCAATCATGTAGCCGAGTATACGACCCATGTTGTAGCCGAACAGAATATTAATATGAAATGAAGTTTTAGAAGTTGATGTGGAGCTAGGCATGCTACTAGACATGCTAGAGGGTGAATTAAATGAAAGTGCGGTTACGATGCCTCCGCACATACCAAAACAATGAACCCCGCCCAACAGTCCAACTAGAAATGCACTTAGGTAGTTAGCTTGGAACAGCCATTCCATTGATTAGTTCAGAGTTACATTCAGGTTATATTTACCTTCATCATAGCCTGAGAAAATATCTTGAACCATAGGATGCTGAATAGGTACTCCTTCTTCATCAATTTCAAGGTTTCTCTCTGCAACGTAGGTCACTACGCTTTCGTCGTCAACCAACACATGATACCAAGGGGCATCCTTGGGAGGATGACTATTAGCATTTTCTTCATACCATTCATCGCTGCCTTGAAAACTTGGGTCAACATCCACGATAACACCCCGATAATTAAAATTACGATGATGAATAATTTGACCGATATTAAATGATGCTAAATGTGTAGTCACGATGTACCCTCTTACTAATCGTTATATGGACAACTATCAAAATAAGGTTGCTGTACTTATTTTTCAAGTCAATATTTCTATTTTCAAGTCAATTCCTAGTTTTAAAGCCAATATTTTCAAGCTATAACTCATTAGAGAAAAAATCAGCCTAATAGTTCCTGTATTCTACACACCTTATCTGCATTTACTGAAATTTCATACTCCTGTCGATATACTACACCTAAAAGCTATTTAAACAGTGTTACAAAATAATAATAATAAGGAAACACCGTGACAAAATATTTATCACCCCTCTTGGTCGTCTCCGTGTTGACGATGACTGCATGTAGCCAACAGCAAGTGAAACAAGCTAACATTCCAGAGGCAACTCCCGTTGCTGTTAAAGCACCTATAGTTAGACACCCTTCTTACCACCAGCAACGGAAAAGACATAACCCTGTTAAGCCTTATGTCTACCAACCTGGGCACTATAAATCTGCCAACTCCACACAAGCACTTAGAATCATCGGCGATAAGATTTTCAGAAATGAAGCGGGTGGTGTGAAGAGTAAGCTTGTTCACTGGAATCGTGGCGAGAATTTTGCTGCTATGGGTATCGGTCATTTCACCTGGTACCCTTCTGGGCCACGTCGACATCGCTTTGGTAATACTTTTCCCGGTTTATTGACATATCTTGAGCAGCGCGGGGAACATCTTCCTGCATGGCTCAAACGAGCACGTAATCATGGTGCGCCATGGAATAGCCGTTCTCAATTGATGAGAGCAAAGGGGTCCAGACAAGTGACTGAATTAGAAAACTTATTATATCGTACCCGCCATCTTCAGGCTGAGTATATTATCAAACGTGCACGACGGGCTATGCCCAGGCTCGTTAAAAAAACACCTAGGCATCTACGTTCACACGTTTCTAACAACTTGAATGCTGTCGCCAACACGCCCGGCGGTTGGTATGCTTTAGTAGATTATGTCAATTTCAAAGGTGAAGGCTTGAATAGACGAGGTGGTTACAAAGGACAGAACTGGGGGTTGTTACAAGTTCTGGAAAATATGCAACCCTCAAGACCTGGGTCACTTGCTCTCAATAACTTTGCAACTTCAGCGATGGCTGTTTTACAGCGACGGGTGAGAAACTCACCGCCCCGCAGGAATGAAGCGCGCTGGTTAAATGGCTGGTCTAAGCGTATAAATACTTATCGTTACCCTTTGCTGAGCCAGTTGTAAATTACTTGTATAATTAACTCGTGTGGAAGCAAGAACCCTTGTTTCTACATCTTGCACAAGTCATTCAACAAGCGCATTCACAAAAAACGGTTTTTATTCTCTTGCGATTAACTTACTAATCGTCAACCCTTGTACAATAATAGAGAAAACGACAATGACGTAAGTGATTACTAAAATCGCCTCTCTGGTTTCTCCAGTCGGCAAGGTCAAGGCAAGCGCAATAGAGATACCGCCGCGCAAACCTCCCCAGGTGAGAATACGAACGAGTCTGGGAGTAAATGTTTGCCGTAGTCGCATTAACGAAACAGGCACACCCACTGCTATAAACCTCGCTAGTAAAGTGATGGGTATCATAATTAAACCTGCCCAGAGGTACTGTTGATTGAACGTCAGAACAAGCACTTCCAAGCCAATCAATACAAACAACACGGCATTGAGTATTTCATCAATTAATTCCCAGAAATTATCCAGATGCTCGCGTGTTTTATCTGACATGGCATATTGTCTGCCGTTGTTGCCAATCATTAATCCTGCGACAACAATAGCTATGGGCCCGGAAATATGTAGTTTACTCGCCAAGGCATAACCACCAAAGACTAAAGCAAGGGTAATTAATATTTCAACTTGATAATTATCGATACTGGCAAGTAGCCTATAGGCAATGTAGCCAATAATAAACCCATAAACTGCACCCCCTAAAGCTTCTTGAACAAAGAGCAATGCAACACTACTTGCGGTGACTTCTCCATGCCCACCTTGTCCACCCATCGCAATGCCTAACAGAGCAAGAAATATAACGACCGCCACACCATCATTAAACAAAGATTCACCAGCAATTTTGGTTTCCAGTGATTTAGGTGCGCCTACAATTTTAAGAATACCAATGACAGCAATAGGATCAGTAGGTGAAATTAAAGATCCAAAAACAAGACAATAAATTAACGGGATATTTAAGCCAAGCCATCCAAACACCCAATAGGATGTAAAGCCTATCAGTGCAGTGGAAGTAACCACCCCGATGCTTGCCAGAACAGCCACAACCCAGCGTTGTTTTTTTAATTCATCCAGATGTACATGTAATGCACCTGCAAATAATAATGCACTTAACATGCCTTGCATCAGTGTTTCATTAAAGTCTATTTCAGCAAGAAGGTGCTTTGCCCAATCTTCCAAAGGAATGCCTAATTTCCCTAATGCAATAATGCCAAGAGAAATGAGTAACGAAATAACCAACAGACCTATCGTGGTCGGTAATTTAATAAAACGATAGTTTATGTAGCTGAATAATGCCGCCAAGGTGATCAGAATGGCGAGTATTTCGGTAATACCCATAATATATCCTTATTTTGAATTTATAATCCTTAATCAACAAGACATTACTCGATGATCTTGCCGTTTAAAAGAGGCAACTACGTTATATTAAGCTTGCCGTATCATCGCACCTTTCGTGCTAAAATCTTCTAAATCTATAGACACCTATTAATCCAGAAAGATATCCTTATAGGAAGCATAAGTAGCAGCAAATAATGTTGGCAGTACCACCAATAAGCCTAAAAGCAAGGGTATCATGCCCAGCACAATAAGAATGGTAGCGATAATTCCGAACCAAAGATAAGGCAGTACATTTTTCAAACAGCCATTAAAGCTACACTTCATTGCTTCTACTGCACCCATGCCATGCAAGATGATGAGTGTCGGTGCAAACCACACCGCCATTGCTAAAGGAATGATCAAACCCAGATATACAAGCCCTGGTAAGACTAGGTTTTTATACATATCAAGCTGAGCCGCTGGATTTAGTGATCCTGCTTGCATTGCCACTCGGCTGAAAGCATCAAAAGAACCCAGTCCATAAGCGACTCCCACAACAACTAGTAGGCAAATAATGATGCCTAAAATATACAGTCCTGAAACAGCAAATAAACCACCTGCATTCTGCTTGAAACCCTCAAACAACTGCCCTACACGTAAAGGTCTACCATGATCAAGTTCATGTGCTCCATAAATAAACCCAGCTACGAAAATGGGTAAAAGCAGAGAGACAACCATTGAAACAAGAGGCACTATATTTAAGACAATAAAGATAACGGTCATTAACACCCAAATTAAGGGCGATAGTTTAAATAAATTGAAACCCTCTTTAATCCATTTCCAGCCAAAACCAATAGTGTTTTTTCTGGCAGTCTCCTTTAATACACCCACTTCTGTATTATTTTGTATATCCGAAACTGTAGATTTAGGTGCTTCAAAAGGATTGTCAGACATTATTTTAACCTCAGGTTTTAGTGAATGCAGCAAAGTATATATCACCCAGCCTTGCCATTACATGTATAACTAATACACGTATAACCGCGACACTTTAACGACACCTTGGCATTCACTTCATCGTCGTCCACTTTGTTACTACGACATTGCGATATACTATAGTGTGCTGAACTTACAAGAAAGATTAGAGCCATGAAAAAAATAGAATCAGGCAATGTAAATATCGTGATTATTATTACTAAAGGGGACATTGGCGGTGCGCAAATTCACGTCAAGGATATTGCCGTCGCTCTACAGAATTTAGGTAACAAAGTAACCGTGGTTGTTGGTGAAGAAGCTGAGTTTACCGAAATGCTTTCGAGCTTGAATATCCCCTATCGAGTCCTTAATCATCTTACCCGACAAATCAATCCGGTTAAAGATTTCAAAGCCTTTAAAGAAATCCGTGAACTGCTTCGTGAAATCCAGCCAGATCTTGTTAATTTGCATTCCTCTAAAGCGGGAATTCTAGGAAGAATAGCTGTTTATCTTGATAATATTCCTTCTACCTTTACGGTTCATGGATGGGCATTTACTGATGGTGTAAGCGTCAGGAAACAAAAAATCTATAAAACTATCGAAAAAATAGGCGCCCTATTTCCTACACATTTAATAGCGGTTTCCAAATTTGATCGAAAAATTGGAATTGCACAAAACGTTTGTAACGCGAAAAAAATTACTGCCATTCAGAACGGCATGCCCGATATAGATCATGAGCTAATGGCTAATCCTTCTAATGAACCTCCAAAACTCATTATGGTGGCACGATTTGCTCAACAGAAAGACCATAAAACACTCATTGAAGCTTTAGCTGAATTAAGCGACCTGCCATGGGAATTAAACCTGATTGGAGGTGATGGAGGTTTATTAGCTGATGCTAAAGCCGCTATTAAGGACTTTAACTTGGGTGAGAAAGTCCACATCTTGGGCTACAGAAACGATATTGATAAACTAATGGCTGATAGCCAGATATTTGTATTAAGTAGTAACTGGGAAGGTTTCCCTCTGACCATTATTGAAGCAATGCGAGCTAAACTGCCGGTTATAGCATCGAATGTCGGTGGAGTTAATGAAGCTGTCATCAATGGTGAAACTGGTTATGTCACTAACTCCAAAGACGAGTTAATTACAGCTCTGGAAACACTCATTACTGACCCTTTAAAGCGCCAGCAGATGGGTGATCAGGCACGAGATAATTATGAGAAATATTTCACTATTGATACACAACTTGAAAATACTTTTCAGTTATACAATGGATTGCTGGGGAATGAACAATTGGATAATGGAATACTAATTAAATAGCATGTACTCCTACGCTCACGAGCATCGGCGCGTCTGATCTTAGATAAACCACACCTAGCAACGACATAATTGAAGTGCTACCCTTGAAAATGACTGATTATTCATTGAGTTGAAAAAACAGGAAACCTCACTTCAAAGCGCGCCCCACCCAAGCTTGAATCGCCAATAGAGATTCCACCTTGATGTCCTTTAACAATACGATCCGCTATAGCAAGACCCAAACCAAAACCGCCAGAAGCACGATCCCGGCTAACATCTATACGAGAGAAAGCATCAAAGATATGTTCATGTTCGGTTTTAGGAATACCTTTACCATCATCTTCGACTACTAATAAATAGCTATCCTCATCTTTGCTTAATGTCACATCGACTCTCTGTTTTGCATAACACAACCCATTTTGTACCAGATTATCCAATACTCGTGACATGAGTCGAGCTTCAATTTGCGCTACTTCATCACTGCTAATATTAATTATCTGATAGTTAAGTCGTTTATTTTTAATCTTTGCCAGCGGCATAAGCCTTTCCATGCTTGTAGTTATCCAGGGAATCAATCTTTCCTTGCTAAGTTTTAGGGTCGAATCCTGTTGATCAAAACGCGCATAACTTAATAATTCTTCTAGTAATGAATCCAACTCATCAATATCTTCATTGATGTCGTTGACATAGCGTTGTTGATCACTGTGATCATCTGTCGCTGATAACATTTCCAGTGCAAAACGCATTCTGGCTACTGGCGTTCTTAATTCATGTGAAACAGCAGTAGTTAATTCTTTATGTGAACGGATGCTATGTTGTGTACGCTCAGCCATTGCGTTGAAAGCCTGTGCTATCTCAGCAATTTGTGAGCGTTTTTTATAGGGAACTCTGGCACTGTAATTGCCCGAACCAAATTCATCAGCAGCTTGCTTAATTTTAATAAGGTTTGACCAAAAAGGACGTACCCATAAAAATAATACGGTTGCAATAGAGAGCACAAAACCTAATAGTGCAAGCTGGACTACATGACGGATAATCCATGGGATCATGATCGGGCCAATTTGCAAAACTTTAGAACTATCAGCAATTCTTTGAACAATAATAGCTCTATCACTTTCTTGACTGATATTGACGGGCTCTCCTTTGCTAATACGTGATAATGTTTCTTTGTTCTTTCCTAACGTCACTAATAATTTTGATTCTTCATGCACACTAAGTGGAAAGCCATAATCATCCTCTAAACTCTTAACCATTTGTGACCATTCATCCTGATTTTCATTTAATAGGTAAGTATGCAGGAGGTAATGCATTCCATAAGAAAACCTACCTAGTCCAACCTCTGTTGTTATTGTGAAATTATGCACGCTTTGATTAACTTCAGTATCTAAGTTAATTCGCCATACCCAGTTAGAGTCAGGTATTTTTTTATAGTACAAATCGACTTCATCTGCTGTGTGTCCATCATTATTTTTATATTCATTTTTAAGGCTGTCGACTTCGTTATCAGAACCAACAATCTCTCCATTTTTGAGCCGTTCTATTTCATCTTTATCAAGTTCTAGCTTAGACAATTCAAGTAAGCCCAAGAAAGGATCAAAAACCTTTTTGTGTTGAGAAACTATGTGTTCAACTTGTAGCTGTGTTAACCCTTCAATAGACCTATCCATCAGCATAAAAGAGCCTTTGGTTAGTCTCCTTTCAATGTTCTTACTACCAGAAAGTATTCCTTCCAAGCCATCAAGGCTTACCAAAAATACAAAAAAAAGCCCAAAAGAAGCTAAAACCACAAGATAAAGTGTAATAAATAGCTTAGTCATTTATAGATGTTTCTTAAGTTGTGACCACCCTTCGGCCACAAATAAGTAACCTTTACCCCGCACTGTCTTGATTCCCTGAGGCTTTGCGGGATCATCCTGAAGTAATTTCCGCAAACGGGAAATACGAATATCAATAGAACGATCAAGACCATCATATTCAACGCCCGATAGTGATTCACTGATTTGATCACGACTTAAAACCTGTCCTGCGTGTTTCGCTAATAGCCACAATAAATCAAATTCAATAGTGGTAAATTCTATAGAGACATCATTTAGAAGCACTGACCGTGAACTATAAATAATACTGAGGATGCCAAAATTCAGTTCATTAACCTCAGTTTCGACAACGTTCTTTGCTTTTTCGTTACTACTTCGCCTGAGCAAAGCTCTTATTCGTGCAAGCAACAAACGCGGCTGGACGGGTTTCACTACATAATCATCAGCACCAATCTCTAAACCCACCACCTGATCAATATCTTCATCTTTAGCGGTCAGCATTAAAATTGGGCCCGCAAAATCAGCGCGCACCTGTTTACACACCTCAAAGCCATCAAGCCCGGGTAACATTAAATCAAGCACTACCAAATCAGGCTGTAAAGCCATAATACGTTGTACCGCAGTGTCTCCGCGGAATTCCGTTTCAACTTTTAAGCCATTCTTTTGTAAATATTCAACCACCAGTGCCGATAACCGTACGTCATCCTCAACCAACAAAATGGTGTGATAAGGCATGACATGTTGTGTTGGAAGTTCATTATTCATCATTGATTACTCGCATTAGGCAATTAATAGTCATTCTCTTTAATGAATACATATATTAATGGCTACGTTCCTTCAAGTCTGTTGTCTTTATGTTATCAAAATGTAACTCTCGAAAATGGATGCTATAGACGTATAAAGTAACCAATCAATAACATTGATTAACAAAACCATAACCAAGATTCAACAGACGTTACATTTCAACCGTTTTATTATTTTCTCAGTTTACACAAGAAGGTCATGACATGACCGATATAGCAACAATATTTCCACAACACGAGAAAACACAATGAAACTGATTAAAAATAACTGTATTACATTATTAACCACAGCAATCGCGATTAGCCTGCTAACGTCTACCGTTCATGCCGATTGGGGTGTGGGCCTTCATATTGATAATGAAGCGATGAACTATAAGAATGAAGATAACGATGTAAATCTCAGTGCTTTATTTAATATTCAATATCAAGGAGAAAAATTCAACCTCAATCCCGATGCGATGTCCTATAAAGTGTTCAATGCTGATAAATATACTGTTGAGTTAATTGCAGCTTCTCGAAACAGGGGCTTTAGAGCAAAGGACAATGCAACCCTTAAAGGCATGGCAGAACGACATCCCTCACTTGACCTTGGAGGACGTGTGATCATTGATACAGGGGGAACGATCGGTAAAATCGTAGTGGATGTCAGCAAAGATATACATTCAAGCAAAGGTATCGATGCCGGTATAAAAGTGGGTGGTATTCCTGTCCATGCTCCTCACTGGACAGGTGAGAAACAAATGACTGTTGCAGCCGTGGGCGGCTTGCGTTATCAAAGTGATAAAGTAGTAGATTATTACTATGGTGTTAAAAACTCTGAGGCAACCTCAAATAGACGTACCTATAAAGGAAAATCTGCTGTAACGCCCTTTATTGGATTAGAAGCTCAAGCAAATATATCACCACATGTCACCATTAATGGCGATTTAGGATTATCAAAAGTTGCGACATCCATTAAAAACAGCTCGATAACAGATAACGATGATTATCATGTCAGTGCAAAGGTAGAATTTACTTACTGGTTTTAATCGAGAAGGGGAAGTAACCAACAAAAAGATAACACTTTTACTACAGATTCATACGTCGATGATTCGTATAGTAGATATTCAACAACTAATGGAGAACCAACGAATGTATACGATGCTTATAAAATGTGGATTTATCGTATTGTTTATTAATCTGACAGCATGTTCTTACTCCCCTACTTTACTGAAAGAATCTTACAACGACCTAGCCAGCGAACTGGCTGATGAATTAAAAGAGCCCTTAAAACCCACGGCACAACAAAGTGCAATGATTGATGATTATACCGCGCAACTTTTACAATGGCATCGCCGCAATAAGCTGCCAGAATACTCCCGTAATCTGGCAAGGCTTGCAGAAATGGTTAAACAAGACAATATTCCATTAGCCCCATTACAATACGTCTTGGATAAAATGGACGACATTCCACATTTCGAGCAAGCTACTCATCTTACCTACAAAATGCTAGCTGTAGCAGAATCATTATCACGTACCCAAATCTCCCAACTTGAACAATCACTCAATAGGGAATATCAACAAAAGCTACTAGAAAGTAGCAATGAAGCATTTGCCGATGAAACTTACGAGAATATCAGAATGATGTTTAGGTTTATTGGTATAAATCTAAACCCTGATCAGTTAAAACAGGTGAAGGAGAAAACCAACAACTTTCATGATATTCGCCCCTATGAGCTTCAAGCCGAAAAGCTATGGAATCAACGTATCATTAGTTTGTTAAGAGAAAAAAATGCTGCCCATTTCTCATCACGGTTTTCTCAATTCTGGAATGTACAAGATACAAAACTCACCGGCAAGGCTATACAATTGGAACAACAAAACAAGCAGCGAATGGCACTATTAATTAGGGAATTAATCATGACTTTCGGAGCCGAACAAAAAGAAAGCTTATCTAGGCAGTTAACCTCAATGAGCCATATGTTTAGTGAAATGGCTAATAATTAGAAGCCTACAATCATCTACATTTCTATAACACTTTTCCAACATACACATCGGTAATTATTCCATAAGCTAGTTGATAGTTAATACATCACAACTATGCAAACTATACGAACTATACGAACTATACGAACTATACGAACTATGGAGTAATCAAAGATGTTTATCAAAGAACTCAACAAATACAGCAACACACTCACAATGGTTTTACTGGGGGTGTTGCTGACAGCCTGTAACAGCAAAACGAATATAAATCTTGATGACGATAAAATCGATCAAATCCAAGGAATATGGGAGAGAAAAGGCTATGGTGAAATCTTCGAAATAAAAGATGATACAGCAGTTATTTATGAACATACACGTAATACTTGTATAAAAACATCAACAGTAAATGGTCAGGAACTAGAAGATTATGTTGATACGATAAAGTTAGCAGAGGATAAACAATCGTTTACTGCACAGGATGAAGAAGACGTATTTATTAGTCTTGTAACAAAAATTAGTGCACTTCCTTCGCCTTGCCTGTCAGCTAATTTATTGACGGAATCTACACCGGGCAAAGTCTTTGATCATTTTTGGAACAACTTCAATGACTACTATGCTTTCTTTAATGAGAGAAGTATCGACTGGAATCAGCAATATGCAACCTATCATCCGCAAGTCAGGGATGATATGAATGATCAAGAACTTTTTAATCTGCTAGAAACAATGCTCACGCCGTTTGATGATGCCCATGTGGAGCTATCTTCTGGCTTTCGCTCATTCTCACCTGGATCCCCTTCTGTTTTTATCCAACAACTGATTGAGGCCTTTCAGCAGCAAACTGAATTCACTGACCTATCACTATTTGTCGCTGAACAGTTCGGAAATGCACAATTACTGTCCAGTCTATACGTGAGTAATATGCACTCAGATGGTGGTAAAAATAAGGATGTGGTATTTTGGGGGGAAATTAACAATGGCGAGATAGGTTATATCAATTTTACTCAAATGATTGGCTTTAGCGATAGATTTGTCAGAGGTGATACCTCACCAGATGATCTTGATGCAGCGGATGAATTAGCGGCTCTCGCACGTGTTCTAGATACGATCATGGATGATTTAAAAGATACTCGATCCATCATTATTGATGTTAGGTTTAATCCTGGTGGTAGTGATATTTTCAGCCTGATGATTACCAATCGTTTTTCTAGCCAGCGTCAACGAGTACTCTCTAAACACACACGCACCTTTGCAGGTAACACCCCTCAGGTTCATGCCTATACAAAACCCACCTCAACACCTTACACCAAGCCTGTTGTTGTACTTTCAAGTGATATGACCGTAAGCGCGGCAGAAATTTTCTTAATCACAATGCGCGCATTACCGAATGTAACACTAATAGGCGACCCTTCCACTGGAGCGCTTTCTGATATTCTGGAAAAGCAGCTTCCAAATGGCTGGAGTACCTCTTTTTCCAATGAGGTATACCTCGATTATCTTGGTAACAATCATGAAGTCAGTGGTGTGCCTATGGATATTCATATCCCGGCTATTACAGTTGCAGACCTGATAGCAGAAAAAGATAGCGCATTAGAGGCTGCTATTCAGTCTTTAGGTTCTACGTCAACTCAATAAGCACATCTGTTTTTTCCTCTTCGTAACCTCGTGCATCGAGGTAACAAAACTTCAAAAGTTTTATAACAGACCTTCACAGACCGTTAGTATTATTTTATCATTGTCGGTACTGCGAATTTCTTTCATTAATACATTGAAGGATTCCGGCATTCCTGCATCCATATAATGGTTGCCATCAACAATGTTTTTGTACATACGGTTACGACCTGCAACGTCATAGTTATTTGTCGAAGTTTTAAGTAGTCAAATGATCATGAAATATTTTAAGCTTCAAAGTAATGAGTGTCAGGGTAGTGAAAGTGAATATGATAGAAGACCCACTACAGATTTTGAATATTTAGAGTACCTCTATCTATAGTGGCAACCATCAATGATTACATTAAGCACAGAACAGATAACCGCAGTGATACTTGCAGGAGGAAAAGGTAGGCGCTTTGCCGGAAATGATAAAGGGCTACTTATTTTCAAACAACAACCATTGATTGAACATTTACTAGCAGCGATTTCCCCACAGGCAGTTCAAGTAATGATCAATGCCAATCGCAACCAAGAGATATATGCCCGCTATGGCTATCCTGTGATTAGCGATACTATGTCTGATTTCCAGGGGCCACTGGCGGGTTTTTCAGTCGCCATGTCCCAAGTTGCAACTTCACATATCATTACCCTGCCCTGTGATGCTCCCTTTATATCAGCCAACTATGTTCAACGTATGTCTAATGCACTCAACCAACAACAGGTGGAGCTTGCTGTTGCACATGATGGAATACGTTTACAACCCGTTCATGCTTTAATCTCTGTGTCACTCAAAGAATCACTGGATAACTTCCTTAAATCAGGCGATAGAAAAATACACCATTGGTATGCTCATCATAACTTTGTTGAAGTGGACTTCTCTGACACACCAGAGGTTTTCCAAAATATAAACACCGAAGAACAACTATTAGAGATGGAATTACAACATCATGACTGATTTTCCACTACCTATTCTCGGATTTTTTTATCTGAAGTCGGTATAGGAAGTAACTTGATTGGATAGTGAGTGTCGAGCGAGGATATGGTACCTAAAATGCATTATCTTATGCACCAATGCGTAGCCCTTGAGACTACTTTTTTAACCCATTCCAGCCCGCAGCAATAATCGCATCATAAAATTCAATCAAAGGCTTCTCAATAACGCCATCCAGCCGCAGTTGAATCATTCGAATAGCCCCACCAAAAATACTGGATGTAGCCACCCAAGTATTGATTTCAGCAAACTCACCTGTATCCATGCCTTTTTGAATAATTTCTCGTATCTTGATAAAAGGAGAAGCATTACAAATTAACGTCTCTCCAGAGAGAAACTCAGTATGCTTGGCATGAAACACAAAAGCCATGATGTTGCTTTGTGTCTCTGTATATTCAAATAGCTGTTTGATAATTTGTTTACATTGTTCAGAAGGTGACTCAATATCATTAATCACATCATCTACCAGCTCATCCATCTCATTGAGAATGTGCTTGTAGAGTGCCGAGGCAATTCCTTCTTTACCCCCAAAATGGTTGTAAATAGAGCCAATACTCACATCCGCCTGTTTTTGTACTTCATGCACTGAAACATTGTGATAACCCTTATTGACGAACAGGTCTAAGGCTGCTGTAAGGATTTTACAATCAATGGGTTCTGGGCAAGATGCAACGCGCTTTAGATATGGCATAACACATCCTACTGAAATGAGTAGCATATTTCAATTAACAATATTTATTACCGAAATGAATATTCATTCTATACTCAATGAGTGCTAACATAGTTCCTATAACCTACTTAATTTGGCCTAGCGCTGGAGATGAATATGAAATGTAAAGCAGCCGTTGCATGGGAGCCAAAAAAGCCCTTACAAATCGAAGAAGTCGAGGTAATGGGGCCGAAAGAAGGCGAAGTATTACTTAAAGTTATCGCCTCGGGTGTATGTCATACCGATGCTTTCACTCTCTCAGGAGATGACCCTGAAGGTTCATTCCCCTGTATTTTAGGTCATGAGGGTGGTTGTGAAGTTGTCGAGTTAGGAGCTGGTGTAAAAGACCTGAAAGTAGGAGATCATGTGATCCCGCTTTATATCGCTGAATGCGGAGATTGTGAATATTGTAATGACACCAAGTCTAACCTCTGTCAAACCATCGCACCGACCATCTGGACCGGTTACATGCCTGATGGAACACGACGTTTTTCACAAAAAGGCAAAGATATTTTTCATTATATGGGTTGTTCAACTTTTTCTGAGTACACCGTCGTTCCCGAAATTGCACTGGCTAAAATTAATAAAGACGCACCTTTGGATAAAGCCTGTTTGTTGGGTTGTGGTGTCACAACCGGTATCGGTGCGGTATTAAATACGGCTAAAGTAGAGCCCGGTTCGACAGTAGCTGTATTTGGACTGGGTGGTATTGGCCTATCCTGTATTCAAGGCGCAGTGATGGCAGGTGCTGAGCGCATTATAGGCATTGATATTAACTCGGATAAATTTGAATTTGCGAAACAACTTGGAGCAACTGACTTTGTTAACCCCAGTGACATTGACGGTTCATTTGTAGAATATATGCAGGATACCTTTAACGGCGGCCCTGATTATTCTTTTGAATGTATTGGTAATGTTCATGTGATGCGCGATGCCCTTGAGTGTACCCACATGGGTTGGGGTAAATCGGTGGTCATTGGTGTTGCCGGTGCGGGTCAGGAAATTTCTACACGTCCCTTTAATTTAGTTGTCGGTCGTCAATGGCTCGGCACGGCATTCGGTGGTGTAAAAGGCCGCACAGAATTACCCGGTTATGTCATTCGATATATGGCGGGTGAAATCGAGCTGGATTCTTTAGTGACGCACACAATGCCTTTGGAAGATATCAACACGGCATTTGATTTGATGCATGAAGGTAAAAGTATTCGTTCGGTAATCATTTTTTAATGAGCTTACCATTTTGTTTATAAATGGATAACTCAATTATGTCGCCGTTTTTGGGCGACCTTCGTAAATCATGTACTCATCTTGATTTTACACTCTTGTATTAAAGAATGAAGGAATAATAAATTAATGACCATTCAAAGAATAGAAAGCATTAAGGAGTGCGGCGGTTTTTTAAACCGCTATACCCATGAATCCGCTGTACTGGGTTGTGAAATGACTTTTTCTGTGTATCTCCCTCCTGCGGCTGGAAGCACGAATGTACCTACTTTATATTGGTTATCCGGATTAACCTGCAACGATGATAATGCACGCACTAAGGCGGGCGCACAGCGTTATGCAGCAGTACACGGCATTGCTATTGTTTTCCCTGACACTAGTCCTCGTGGTGGTGATGTAGCTGATGAATCAGATCGTTATGATCTCGGTAAAGGTGCAGGGTTTTATGTGAATGCTACCCAGCAACCTTGGTCAAAACATTACCAAATGTACGATTATGTTGCTCAGGAACTACCCGCGTTATTAGAAGCGAACTTGCCCTTGATACCCGGTGTTAAATCAGTCATTGGACATTCAATGGGGGGACATGGTGCTTTAATTTGTGCCCTTAGAAATCCACATAACTACCGCTCTGTTTCTGCTTTTTCGCCGATTTGTAATCCTGTCAATTGCGGCTGGGGGAAAGGTTGCTTTAGCGCATACCTGGGTGATGATGAAGAAGCATGGCGAGCTTATGATGCGACAGAACTAATACTTGATGGGGCAAGCTTTAGCGACATCCTCATTGATCAGGGTAATGCGGATGAGTTCTACGATGAAAAGCAACTGCTTCCCGAAAGTTTGCTAGCTGCCTGCGATCAAATGGATCAACCCATCAATATCAGAATACAGGAAGGCTATGATCATAGTTATCATTTCATTGCGACTTTTATTGGTGAGCATATTGCCTATCATGCCAAGGCTTTAAAATAACCAGACAAAGCATTTTGGGATTTGCAGTAGTTTCTTAGTTCGTGGACAGCCTCCTAGCAATCTTGTAAATCTCAATTCATTGAATTCCTGTGTTTCGCTCTCGCTCAACACAGGCTACACTAGCTATCTTTAAAGATATGCATAGCCCCATAAATGCCTTATTTAGCACCTAAAATTCTAGATTCTCTGGCTAACGCTGTGCTGGTAACCGATACTAATCTGAACCTTCAATACATGAATCATGCTGCTGAAGAGTTTATTGGCAGTAGTTTTTATCATATCAAAGGTCTACCGATACATTCATTCCTGTCTAGTGAGCAATTTGACAGTCAGACAAAACAGACCCTTGCACATCAACAAATGCATGTTACCCGTGAAGCTGAAATCACCATACATAGTCATAACGTTATCAATGTGGACTATGCAATTACACCTCTTTTAGAGGGTGAGACACTAACCGGATTACTCTTTGAATTAAACCGGGTAGACCGACAAATGCGTATTGCCCGTGAAGTCAATTTAATTGACACACAGGCTACCAACCAAAGTGTGCTTCGAGGCATTGCTCATGAGATTAAAAACCCCCTAGGAGGTTTACGCGGTGCGGCCCAATTATTAGAAATTGAGTTTCCAGATATTGACATCAAAGAATATACTCAAATTATCATCTCCGAGGCAGATCGCTTAACCAAGTTAGTAGACAATATGCTGGGTTCACACCAAGCTCCACAAAAATCACTTGTGAACATACATGAAGTACTTGAACATGCACGACAGGTAACCGTTACTAAATTGTCGGATGCAATAACAATAAGCACGGACTACGACCCGAGCATTCCTAATATAAAAGGTGATCGTGATCAATTGGTTCAAGTGGTTCTTAATCTGATCAATAATGCAGTAAGATCGTTCTCGGATAAAGGCCATATTCTGTTAAAGACCCGTATTGTGCGTAATTTTACAATACGTCAACAAAACCATCCTCTGGTACTTTGTGCAGAGGTGATTGACGATGGTGAAGGCATTCCCAAAGATTTACAGAACAAAATATTCTATCCCATGATCAGTGGTCATGCCGAAGGCACAGGCTTAGGGCTTTCCATCGCACAATCACTCATAAATCAACATAATGGGTTAATTGAGTTTCGTTCTAAACCTGGCAGGACGGAATTTATTATCATTATACCCATAGATAAAAAATATGAATAATAATATAAACTTAAAGACAAATAAAAAGAGATACATAAGTAACGAAGTATGGGTGGTTGATGACGATAAATCCATACGTTGGGTACTTGAGAAATCACTTTTGCGTGAATCTATTTCTGTTAAGACATTCAGTAGTGCTAACGATGCCTTGATTTCACTAAAGACAGCCCAGCCCGCCATTATTTTTAGTGATATTCGTATGCCAGGCACTGATGGCTTCGAGTTTCTTAATGTTTTGCAAAGTGATTATTCTGAAATACCCGTTATCATAATGACAGCGCATTCTGATCTGGATACAACCGTCAATGCTTTTAAAGCAGGTGCCTTTGAATACCTTCCGAAACCTTTTGATATCATTGAAGCAGTTGATGTTGCCAAGCGTGCCATCGAACAGCGTGAACAAATAGCTGAAAAAAAATCACAGCCTGTCGCTAATAGTATCCCTGATCAGATATTCATTGGTAACTCATCCGCCATTCAGAAAGTATTCCATGCTATCGGCAAACTATCAAAATCCAGTATTGCTGTATTAATCACTGGCGAATCAGGCACTGGAAAGGAATTAATTGCTAAAGCCCTGCATACGCATAGTCCACGCAACAATAGACCCTTTATAGCCATAAATACGGCTGCCATTCCAGCTGATTTATTAGAATCAGAATTGTTTGGTCACGAAAAAGGAGCGTTTACAGGTGCTCACGCCAGACGTATAGGGCGTTTTGAACAAGCCGATGAAGGCACTCTGTTCCTTGATGAAATTGGTGATATGCCAGCAGAATTACAAACCCGCTTACTACGAGTACTAGCTGACGGAGAGTTTTATCGTGTGGGTGGTCATGCACCCTTGAAAGTAAATGTTCGTGTGGTTGCCGCAACCCATCAAGATTTACAGCAACGCGTCAAGGATCATTTATTTAGAGAAGATCTGTACCATCGATTAAACGTGATTAACATCCATTCACCAGCATTGCGCGAACGCCCTGATGACATTCCTACACTGTTAACCCATTTCTTAAAGCAGTCTTCCCTAGAGCTGGATGTCGAAGAAAAAACGTGCGATGAGAGCGTTATTAAACACCTGCAAACTCATCATTGGCCTGGAAATATCAGACAACTTGAAAATACAGCACGCTGGCTAACTGTCATGGTCTCAAGTAAAGATATCTCAAAAGAAGACCTGCCTGATGAGTTTTTCGAGGATATCGCCAACGATGAATCAGAAAACTGGGAGCAAGCCTTATCTAATTACGTTATTAGACAATTAACTAATGGCGCAGATCATCTGTTAGATGTAACAACTCCACTTTATGAAAGAGTCATGATTACGGCAGCTTTGAAGATTTCTAACGGCAAGAAAAAAGAAGCTGCCGATTTATTGGGACTAGGCAGAAACACCTTGTCCCGAAAAATAGCCGATCTGGATATTTGATATATCTTTGAATACTATGTGCCTTTATTCCGTCGGAAAAAACAATTTATGGAAGTTGAGCCTGAAGAGACTGTGCAAGTATTCCTTTGCCGGGTGTTGCAAAAGCTAAATTGTAGGTCGTATAAGCGATAGCGCCATACGACAAAGATTGTTGATTCAACAGCTTGCCGGATGGCGTTCCTTATCCGACCTACAAAATTATTTATTTTTACACACCCTCCTCTTAGTAAAGAGGGGCTAAAAAAATACTTGCACAGTCTCTTCAGGCTCACTTCCATAATTGCTGGTGGGGCACAAAAAACTAGAGAGCTTGTACAATGACCAAACCATTCACACGATAACTGAATTTATTCAGTAGTATCAGGTTCAGCGGCATCTCCATCCTCTGCATCATCGTCTTCACTACCAGGCAGTATCTCAATACGTTCAATCTCAGTCAATAACTCGCCTTTCCCTAAGCGAATAAGCCTCACGCCTTGCGTATTTCGACTTGTCTCGGAGACTTGATCAACAGAGGTGCGAACTAGAATGCCGCCATTGGTAATCATCATGATCTCATCATCTTCCTGAACTTGTACCGCTCCAATACTGCGGCCATTACGTTCAGATGTCTTGATGGAGATAACACCCATGCCGCCACGTTTCTGTGTAGCAAATTGAGTCGCATCAGTACGTTTGCCATAACCGTTTTCTGTTGCCATTAACAGCTTGCCATCGTCAACAATAATCAAGGCATTCACTTCTTGATTATCGCCTAACCTGATACCTCTAACTCCTGCTGCGGTACGTCCCATCGAACGTACATCAGACTCATGGAAACGAATGGCTTTACCTGAATCGGCAAATAGCATCACTTCGGAATCACCTGTTGTGAGTTCAACATCAATCAGGTCATTCCCTTCACGTAAATCAATAGCGATAATACCGTTACTTCTGGGACGTGAGAATTCAACCAACGATGTCTTCTTAACGGTGCCGTTTGAAGTCGCCATAAAGACAAATTTGTCAGCCTCATATTCACGAACTGGCAAGATAGCGCGGATACGCTCATTTTCTTCAAGCGGCAACAGATTAACCATTGGACGACCACGAGAAGTACGACTTCCCATTGGGATCTGATAAACATTTAGCCAATATAAACGACCACGACTTGAGAAGCACAATAAAGTGTCATGAGTGCTGGCAATAAAGAGCTTTTCAATAAAGTCTTCGTCTTTCATCTTGGTCGCAGCTTTGCCTCGCCCACCACGACGTTGAGCCGTGTAAGTATCAATGGGCTGGGCTTTTGCATAACCCGCATGTGATAAAGTAACGACCACATCTTCTTCAGGTATCAGATCAATATCACCCAAATCTTCGCCTATTTGGTTAATCACCGTACGGCGCTCATCGCCAAACTCTTCGACCATTAACAACAGGTCTTCGCGTATTACTTGCATCAAACGATCGGGACTACCAAGAATATCAAGTAAATCCTCAATAACATCGATTAACTCTTTATATTCTTTTATTATTTTATCTTGTTCCAGGCCGGTGAGTCGGTGCAAGCGCAATTCAAGAATCGCTTGTGCCTGTACTTCAGACAACCAGTAACCGTCTTCTTTTAGACCGTATTTTTCATCAAGATTTTCAGGTTTCGAAGCATCTGTACCGGAACGCTCCAGCATGTCCACAACCATACCTGGGTTCCAGGCACGTGAAAGCAAACCTTGTTTCGCTTCAGCGGGATTAGCTGATGATTTAATTAACTCAATCACTTCATCTATATTAACCAGAGCAATAGCAAGCCCTTCCAGAATATGTGCACGATTACGAGCTTTGCGTAGGTTGAAGATAGTGCGCCGTGTAACTACTTCACGACGATGCTTCAAGAACGCTTCGAGAATCTGTTTTAAATTGAGTAATTTCGGCTGACCATCAACCAGTGCTACCATGTTTATGCCAAACACGGTTTGCATTTGTGTTTGTTTATACAGGTTGTTCAGAACAACTTCTGGTACTTCACCCCGTTTGATTTCAACGACCATGCGCATGCCGTCTTTATCAGACTCATCACGTAACTCAGCGATTCCTTCGATTTTTTTCAGCTTAACCAGTTCGGCAATTTTTTCTAGCAAACGGGCTTTATTGACTTGATAGGGCAGCTCATAAACAACAATGCTGTCACGACCAGAGCGCTTGTTAATTTCAAACTCTGCTTTGGCACGAACACGAATTCTGCCACGACCTGTTCGGTAGGCTTCGTGAATACCCTGAGCACCATTGATAATACCCGCTGTAGGGAAATCAGGCCCCGGTACATATTCCATCAAATCAGTGATATCTAATTCTGGATTATCAACCAATGCAACACAGGCATTAATAATTTCGGTCAGGTTATGCGGTGGAATATTGGTGGCCATTCCTACCGCGATTCCTGATGAACCATTAATAAGAAGGATCGGAAGGCGAGCGGGTAATACAGAAGGCTGAGTTTCAGAACCATCGTAGTTCTCTACAAAATCAACCGTCTCTTTATCTAAATCAGCGAGCATAGTATGCGAGATTTTCGCCATACGGATTTCCGTATAACGCATGGCTGCCGGTGAATCGCCATCAACCGAACCAAAGTTTCCCTGACCATCAATGAGCATATAACGCATGGAAAATGGCTGCGCCATTCGAACAATTGTGTCATAAACAGCTGTATCGCCATGGGGATGGTATTTACCAATAACGTCACCGACAATACGTGCTGATTTTTTGTAGGGCTTATTCCAGTCGTTACTAAGATCCTGCATGGCATACAGCACACGTCTATGCACAGGTTTTAAACCGTCCCGTACATCAGGTAAAGCACGACCTACGATGACACTCATTGCGTAATCCAAATAGGATTGCTTCATCTCATCGTCGATATTTATGGGGATTATTTCTTTGGCGAATTCAGCCATAGTTTGGGGTCACTATTCTGCTAATTAAAAAAGCGCTAATTATAACAGATACAAGCAGTTTGCGGCATTTTATTACTTATCGAGACAGCAAGAAACCCTGAGCGTTAAAAATATCACAAACAACTGATTTTATTTGTATTTTTTTTCATCCAACCGACCTGAAAATATTGCTCTTTAAGAAGAGTATAAATAATACTCCATGCTTTGCTCAAACCACTTGGTTTCATCCTTCAACAAGCGGGTTTCCAAGTCGACAGCCATAGCTTCAGAATCATCAACCCACTGTCTCAAACATTCGCCCCCATTAATTACATCAATAGCTAAACGTCCTAATTCATATTCATAAGGGAAGTCTCGCCATAGGGGATAATCAGGATAAATTAAACGTATGCTCTTAAGAAAAAGAACAACCAGACGATAAGGTTTAAAATCATCAGGATCATAGCCGGGAAAATCCGTATGCAAATGAATACCTGCACAGAGCTCTCCTTGGTACTTGTGAAAAGCAGGTTCAAACCAGACTTCGCGTAAACGTACTCCGGTTAACCACTGTGGAGCCAATTCTTGCATTTTCTTTATTAGCCTTGAGATGTCAAGATCAGGCGCGCCAAACAGTTCCAGTGAACGGGTCGTACCTCTTCCTTCAGATAATGTAGTACCTTCTAAAAGCACCGTGCCGGGATAAGTCCGTACAGAATTCAGTGTGGGAATATTAGGACTAGGATTAACCCAGCAAAGCTGTTCTAGCGGCCAGCCGAAGCCAGGGGCATTAGTCATTGAATAGCCCTTCATTTCAATCACTTTCAGTTCAGTATTTAACTGCTTATAGGCTTTGTACCATAGCGCTATTTCGCCTAGTGTCATGCCGTGCCGCATGGGTATCGGAGCGACACCAACAAAGCTTTCTTGTCCGGCTTGCAAAGTTAACCCTTCGATTTGCCGTCCAGCGGGGTTAGGCCTATCCAGCACCCAAAGTGCCTTGGCTGGTTTTTCACAATCTTCTAATAAATAGCAAAGTGTGGTAATAAAGGTATAGATACGGCAACCCACATCTTGAATATCTACTAGTAACACATCAAAGGTACCGAGCATGTTTGGAGTAGGTCTTCTGACTTTTCCGTATAAACTGAAAACAGGGATGCCATGCTTGCTATCTACAGAATCCGCGGTTTCCACCATGTTATCTTGCTTATCACCGCGCAAACCGTGCTGTGGGCCAAAGCAGGAAACCAAGTTGATATCACCGCATGACATTAAAGCATCTATGGAGGGCGTGAAATCACTGGTCAGTGAGGCTGGATGGGCGAGCAAAGCAACTCTTTTGTTTTTAAGAGCCTCACGCAAGACAGGTTCAGCGAGTAAGCGATCAATACCAAGTTTCAACACATTAGCCTCTTTTTATCCTTGCTGCATCTTATTCTATTCACCAAGACCAGAAACGACACAACGTAAAATACCGTAATCCCATTGTTCTTCAAATGATTCAAATAAAGGACTGATCGCATCGCCATTACTGATTTTCATGAATTTTGCCATCTTTTCAATCTCGCGTATCTCTTCTTCATCGATAAGCAATACTTGTCGACTTTCCAGTTCTCCGGCTGCTATGGCATTAGCCAAATGTGAGTAAATAGTAGAAGACTTAAGTTCACGTTTTTTACATATCTGCTCAACGTTTAAGCCTTGATTAAATAGATACAAGCTGTCATTGACCGTATCACTAAGGCTGGCATTGACAGGAATCTTTTTTGTTAGCTGTTCAGCATTATCATTTTCAGGTTGCGGATGCTGTCTAATGACATCCATGAAAGCTTCACCATATTTTTCCAGCTTAGCACCACCAATACCATGAATTGATGTGAATTTTTCAGCGCTAATCGGACGATAGCCTGCCAAATCATCCAGCACTGAATCATGGAAAATAACGTAAGGCGGAACGCCCTGCTCTTCAGCTAGTTTCATTCTTAGCTGGCGTAACTCTTCACGCAACTGCTGGTCTTTTTCAGCTAATTGTGTTCGCTCTTTTTTCTCTGCTTTTTTATCCCAAACCTCTTTTTCTCTTTTGCGCTGTTTACGTGCCATAAAGGTTTCATGACCTTTCAACACATCACGTGATTTTTCAACCAGTTTAAGCACACCATGTTCCATATCAACGCTGAGATAGCCCAAGGCTATTAATTCACGGAAAATTCCTTTCCATTCAACTTGCGTGTAATCCTTGCCAATTCCCCACGTACTGATGCGATCATGTCCGTTATAAGCAATACGTTTGTCTGTTTTACCCACTAGGATATCCACCACGTAGGTCACACCAAATCGTTGATCTGTGCGATACACACAGGACAACGCCATTTGTGCAGGCTTGGTTGCATCCCATGTTTCAGGAGGGTTTATACAGTTATCACAATTGCCACAAGGCTCAGCAAGTTCTTCGTCAAAATAACCTAACAACGCCTGCCTTCGACAAGTCGCCAACTCACACATGGCAAGCAAGGCTTGAAGTTTAAATTGAGTGACTCGTTTAAACTTCTCCTCAGCATCAGAGTTTTCCAGTATTTGACGCATAAAAATAACATCTTGTAGACCATAATTCATCCACGCATCTGCTGGTGCGCCATCACGGCCAGCACGTCCAGTTTCCTGATAATATGATTCTATATTTTTGGGTATACTTAGATGAGCAACGAAGCGCACATTCGGTTTATCAATCCCCATTCCAAAGGCAATAGTCGCCACGATAATGACACCGTCTTCACGTAAAAAACGCTGTTGGTTTTGTCTGCGCTCTTGTTGCGAAAGTCCCGCATGATAAGGCAATGCTAAACACCCCTTTTGCATCAGCCAATCAGCTGTGCTTTCTACTTTTTTACGCGATAGGCAATAAATAATACCCGCATCACCAGAATGCTTCTTTTCCAGAAACCGCCATAAGCTGGCACGCGCATTGCTCCCTGATTCCGAGATGGTGTAGTGAATATTAGGTCGATCAAAACTGTTTACATAAATTCCCGCATCTTGAAGGTTTAACTGTTGCAGTATTTCTTCACGAGTTCTCGCATCCGCCGTAGCCGTCAATGCAATACGCGGAACCTTGGGGAATCGAACAGCTAATTGATGGAGCTGTTGATATTCTTTTCTAAAATCGTGCCCCCATTGCGACACACAATGCGCTTCATCTATTGCAAACAGAGAAATCTGGCATTGATCCAGCAAATCCAGCATCGGTTGCATCAACAATCGTTCCGGTGCGACGTAGAGAATATCCAGCTCGCCACGCAATAACATTTCTTCAATGTCTTGCTTCTCCATAAAAGAAATCGAAGAATTGATAAATGCGGCACGCAACCCTAGCTGCTTGAGTGCATCCACTTGATCCTGCATCAAAGCGATCAGAGGTGAGACAACAACACCTACACCTTGCCGAATCAGAGCCGGAATCTGATAACAAAGCGATTTACCTCCACCCGTGGGCATTAATACAAAAGCATCCCCACCACTAATGATGGATTGAATGATTTCTTCCTGATTATGCCTGAATTGGTCATATCCGAAGGTAGTCTTAAGAATTGCGTGGGCGCTTTGCATGTCAGGAATATAGAGTAAATGGAAAGGATTATGAAGTAAATTCCGAGTAATTGCCTAGACGATTCCTGTCGTGTCCTATCTTCTCACCCTAAATCAGCTAATCAAAAAGCTGAGTTGCCACCTGTAAGTAGCCCACGAACAAAACCTTACGCTGTAATACAAAACTAAAGATGAGGGATTAAAACCCAAGGATATCCAGTAACAGCCTTTAATCACAAAACACTTACAGATAATCTCTAACGGACTTCTTTTGATTTTTTTTATTCAACATACTGACTCAAACCTTAACGAAGCCTGTGTACAGTATGAAACTTTTGTCATCAATACATCTATTATTTGCAATTAGCTTTTGTGGCAATACCGCTATCGCCAATCATATCAAATTGCCTTCAAGCATTTCTTCTCAATCCACGATCAATAAAACGGGTTTTAATACGAAAACCCTCAATCAGGATACAAAAGCTGACCCTCCGGAAACAGAAAAAACATTTAATCAAGAACTTCAATGGCGTATTTTGAATTTACTAGCACAACAGTTATTCCAAAATAACCATGAAACATTCACAAGTGATGTTTTCACAACACACTGGCTGTATCACACTCAAACATTCTCAGTGAATATATCTGCATTAAACTCTGATGTTTTTGTTATCAAGATTACTGATACGCAATTGGGTGAAGAAACAAAGCTGGAAATACCTCGGTTATAAACAGTCAAACTTCTCATACCTCCCATTTAGAGATACACCTGCTTGCACAACACCTATCCTATAGGTAATATTCTTGGTAAATATATTTAAATTACATTCAGAGGTGAAAACAGCAATGAAACTCATTACAGCTATTATCAAACCCTTCAAACTAGATGATGTCAGAAAAGCCTTGTCTGAAGTGGGCATACTAGGTTTAACCGTCACAGAAGTTAAAGGATTCGGTCGCCAAAAAGGCCATACTGAACTCTATCGAGGTGCAGAATACGTAGTCGATTTTCTACCTAAAGTGAAAATTGAAACTGCTGTCTCTGCTGAGAATCTGGAAACTGCCATTGATGCTATTACACAAGCTGCCAATACTGGAAAGATAGGAGATGGAAAGATTTTTGTTACCAATATTGAACAAACTATCCGTATCCGTACCGGAGAAACAGGCCCGGAAGCCCTTTAAACAAATAACCAATGGACACTGATGAAATCTTTCACTTCGCTTTTTATACCCCTTGCTGTTCTATTTTTATTTCCTTTTAGCAGTTATGCCGCTGATGAATTAAATGGTGCAAATACCGCATGGATTCTTACCTCAACGGCACTTGTGTTATTTATGACACTACCCGGTCTCGCACTGTTCTATGGTGGCCTTGTACGGAGTAAAAATGTACTGTCTATATTAATGCAGTGTTTTTCAATCGCCGGCATCGTAACCATACTTTGGTTGGTGCTAGGTTATAGTATTGCTTTTGATTCAGGCACGCCCTATTTCGGCGGCATGGGGAAAGTACTATTTAACGGAATCGGCGAAGATACCTTAAGTGGTGACATCCCCGAATCCTTATTTGCACTCTTCCAGATGACCTTCGCAATCATCACCCCAGCCTTGATCATTGGTGGATTTGCAGAACGTATTAAGTTTTCAGCAGTTTTATTGTTCTCAGCAATTTGGTTGATCGTAGTCTATGCCCCTATCACACATTGGGTTTGGGGTGGTGGCTGGCTTGGCGAGATGGGACTACTAGATTTTGCGGGTGGAACCGTTGTTCATATCACAGCAGGTGTTGCTGCACTGGTTGCTGCAATAATGATTGGGCCTAGAAAAAACTTTGGCAGCTCTGCCAGCACGCCACACAATATGACCATGACCATTATGGGAGCTGGCATGTTATGGGTTGGCTGGTTTGGCTTCAATGGTGGAAGTGCATTAGCTGCCAATGGCGATGCAGCCATGGCCATGTTAGTCACTCATATTTCCGCCGCAACAGGCGCTATGGTCTGGATGTTCATGGAATGGATTAAATTTGGCAAACCTACCGCGTTAGGAACGGTCACTGGCATGGTTGCTGGTTTAGGCACCATTACTCCAGCTTCAGGTTTTGTAGGCCCTGCTGGAGCATTGATAATAGGTATGGCTGCTGGGTTTGTCTGCTTCAATGCTACTATCTTCATCAAACAAAAACTTAAGATTGATGATTCACTAGATGTATTTCCAGTGCATGGGGTAGGTGGCATATTAGGTACGATGCTCGCAGGTGTTTTTGCATCAACACAACTGGGCATCTTTAGTGGCCAAGGTTTCACTAATGAAAGTATTACTACGATAGGACAACAGTTAGGCGTACAAGCAATTGGTGTCGGAGCAACCGTGGTCTACACCGCTGTTGCTACATATATTATATTTAAGATAGTCGGCCTACTAACGGGTGGTCTACGTGTTAGTGCTGATGAAGAATCACTGGGGCTGGATATCAACGACCATGAGGAACGTGGTTACGATCTATAAACACGCTACAAGCTTCCGCCTAAATGTTGATTTCAAGCATCGTAGGCGAGCCTGAAGAGACTGTGCAAGTATTCGTGGAACTCATAAAGACATGACTTGATCAGAAATTTCCTTAAAGAATCATGTGGTTAGTCAGTAATTCAGGAAATGAACATCTAGTTCGTTTCCTGAATTTATTAATAGAGATGCCCTTAAGTAACCCTGCTACTATTTTTATCTCTTAAAGAAATCAATTATGAAAGCTTTTCTAATAAAACCTAACATCAAATCCATTAAATCTATTGATATTTCTAGTCACGATGACATCGCAACATTCATTGGTTACGATACGGTAATATCAGATGAAATAGGAAGTGACGGAGATTATCTGTTTTTTGATGAAGACTGTTTTTTACGTGAGGCAAGTGGTCGATTTCAGGTTGATAGTCTTATTCCAGTTTCTGGTGTAGGTATTATTGCAGGTTGTACCAAGGATGGTGCAACACTTGTAGACGTCAACGTCAATGTAGAAGACCTTAAAACCCGTATTAAATATCTGTAAAAAATATTGGAACTGTCAATCAACTCTATCTAGCCCAAAGCCTTGGCTAAGCGGTGGCTCGTACCGCATCGGCTATCTGCTCAGCAAGCGCGGTGGTTTCATTCAGATCTTCACCTTCAACCATAACCCTAATTAAGGGTTCCGTACCTGAAGCGCGGAGTAACACTCTGCCACGATTGCCCAAAACTTTTTCTACGTTTTTTACTGCTTGTTGAATCTCGACAGATTCGTCGAGGTTAATGCTTTCTTTGATAGGCACGTTAATGAGTATCTGTGGATACTTTGACATCACCTTTTTCAACTCATGCAAAGGCTTGCCTGAATCAATCAAAGCATGCATAACCTGAAGTGCCGCAATGGTACCATCACCTGTTTCGATACGATCACGAATAATTATGTGCCCAGAGCCTTCACCACCAATTACACCACCACATGCGCGTAGTTTCTCCATGACATAACGATCGCCTACATCCGCGCGGTGAAAACCCAGATTCATTTTCTTGATGGCTTTTTCAAGACCAAGATTACTCATTAATGTACCCACCACATCCGACTTCAAACCATCACGATCCAGCCGATGTTTAGCTATAATTGCTAATACTTCGTCACCATCAATCACTTCTCCTTTCTGATCCACCATCATCAAACGATCACCATCACCATCTAATGCTACACCAATATTGGCACGATAGGTTTTTACTGCTTTTTGTAAATTCCCTAGCGATGTTGCACCACACTCATGATTGATATTCACACCATCCGGCTTATCAAAAATAGTGATTACCTCAGCACCCAGTTCTTCGAATACATTTGGTGCTACGTGATAGGTCGCTCCATTCGCACAATCAACAACGACCCGAAGGTTATTTAATAAAACAGTGTTAGGTAATGAACGTTTACAGAATTCAATATAACGACCCGCTGCATCTTCAACTCTTATCGCTCGACCTAAATGATCAGAATCAACCGTAATCATTTCACGATCAAGATATTCTTCTATCTCTAACTCAATCGCATCATCAAGCTTTGTACCATTGGATGAGAAAAACTTGATCCCATTATCATAATAAGGGTTATGTGAAGCACTGATCACAATACCCGCAGATGCTCGAAATGTTCGCGTTAGATAGGCAACAGCGGGGGTTGGCATTGGCCCCACCAATTTGATATCAATACCTGCCGCTACTAAACCAGCTTGTAAGGCCGATTCCAACATATAACCAGAAATTCGGGTGTCTTTACCTATCACTACCAGAGGATTTGAATTTTTGGCTAGTACCTTACCCGCCGCCCAGCCGAGCTTAAGAGCAAAGTCAGGGGTCATAGGATAAATGCCAATACGACCACGAATACCATCTGTACCAAAAAACTTTCTACTCATATCTTTGCACCCCTTTTACAACCTTTATTGCTTCTACTGTTTCTTTTACATCATGAACTCGGATAATAGCAGAGCCTTTCATTGCAGCGATAACAGCGGCTGACAAACTGCCATATAACCTGTCATCAACATCCGCATCATCAAGTAATTCAGAAATCATTCTTTTCCTTGAAATCCCAACAAGAATTGGCATTCCAAAAACGCTAAAGTCATCAAGCTTAGCCAACAATTGAAGATTATGCTGAAGAGTTTTTCCGAAACCAAAGCCAGGATCTAGAATGATTTGACTTCTATGCATCCCTGCTTTCAAACAAACATTAATACGTTGAGTGAAAAAATCAGCAACCTCTTTAACAACGTTTTGATAAGACGGTTTATTCTGCATAGATCTAGGTTGACCTTGCATATGCATAAGACAAACTCTTGCGCCTGCGGATGCACAAACAGCCAAGGTATCGGGTGCTTGTAAAGCTTTAACATCATTTATCATATCAGCACCTTTTTTAAGTGCCTCATCCATTACCTGAGCTTTACTCGTATCCACTGAAAGTTGAATGTCTGTCTCATTTTTTATTTTTTCGATGACCGGAATAACCCGATCCAGCTCTTCTTGCAACGACACATCAACAGCCCAAGGACGTGTGGACTCCCCTCCCACATCAATAATGCTGGCTCCTTCTTTAATCATGCGCATAGCCTGTGATAAGGCTTGATCCGTCGAATAATATAAACCGCCGTCAGAAAATGAATCGGGTGTTACGTTGAGGATACCCATTACTTGAGTAATAGAAGCATTCTCGATTTTTGTAACATTAGACATACTTTTAACCAAAAAAAAAGGCGCGAAAATCGCGCCTAATTATAAATAACAATCTGAGATTAAAACTGCTTAACCAGAATCACAGACTAAATTGTAATCCTGAGATGAGGTTAGTGTGAACTAGCAGGGTCACCGATTTTGTCATCCTTATCATCAGTTTTATCTGTCGAATCAAGCTCAGTCACCTCTTCATCAATCGATGTCGTCTCAACCGCTGATAATCCAGCAGAATCATCGTCATCGTCAGACCAATCAGCAGGTGGTGGCGGCGTTTTACCAGCCATCAATGCTTTCAGTTGATGCATGTCAATGGTTTCATATTTCATAAGTGCATCAGTCATCGTATGTAATACGTCCATCTTGTCTGTAAGGATTTGTTTTGCTCGTTTATAGTTTTTATCAATAATGCTCCGGATTTCTTGATCAATGGCATGAGCCGTATCATCAGACATTTGCTTATGTTGTGTTACCGAACGTCCCAAGAAAACTTCACCTTCATCTTCACTATAAGTCAACGGCCCCATGCGATCAGATAAACCCCATTTGGTCACCATGTTACGGGCAATTTCTGTAGCGCGTTCTATATCATTGGAAGCTCCAGTGGTTACACTATCATGTCCAAAGATAAGTTCTTCGGCGACACGACCACCATATAAGCTTGATAACTGACTTTCCAGATGCTGTTTACTATGACTATAACGATCTTCTTCTGGCAAGAACATCGTCACACCCAAAGCGCGTCCACGAGGAATAATTGAAACTTTATAAACAGGATCATGATCAGGAACTGTCAAACCAACGATAGCGTGACCCGCCTCATGATAAGCCGTTAGCTTCTTTTCTTTCTCGCTCATCACCATGGACTTACGTTCTGCGCCCATCATAATCTTGTCTTTAGCCTGCTCGAACTCTTCCATGCCGACAGTACGCTTGTCCGTACGGGCAGCAAACAAAGCGGCTTCATTCACCAAATTAGCAAGATCAGCACCTGAGAATCCAGGAGTTCCACGTGCCAATAATTTTGGCTTCACATCATCACCTAAAGGCACTTTGCGCATATGCACTTTAAGAATCATTTCACGACCGCGCACATCAGGTAAAGGAACGACAACCTGTCGATCAAAACGTCCAGGTCTTAATAATGCTTTGTCCAGCACATCAGGACGGTTAGTAGCAGCAATAACAATAACCCCTTCATTGCCTTCAAAACCATCCATTTCAACCAGTAGCTGATTCAGGGTTTGCTCACGTTCATCATGACCACCTCCCACACCAGCACCACGTTGACGACCAACTGCATCGATCTCATCAATAAATATAATACACGGGGCATGTTTCTTGGCCGTTTCGAACATATCACGTACACGTGATGCACCCACACCGACAAACATCTCAACGAAGTCTGAACCGGAAATACTAAAGAAAGGAACTTTAGCTTCACCTGCAATAGCTCTGGCGAGTAATGTTTTACCCGTACCAGGCTGACCCACCATTAATACACCACGAGGAATTTTTCCACCCAGCTTTTGAAATTTGCTAGGGTCTTTTAAGAAATCAACGACTTCTTCAACTTCAGCTTTAGCCTCTTCACAGCCAGCAACATCAGCAAAAGTCACCTTTATCTGGTCTTCTGTCAGCATTCTTGCGCGGCTTTTTCCGAATGACATCGGGCCACCTTTGCCACCGCCACCTTGCATCTGGCGCATGATGTAAACCCACAGACCAATAATTAGCAAGAACGGCGCCCAGCTAATAATGATTTCCCATAGTAACGAATTCTTTTCAGGAGGAATAACATTGACGTTAACGTTATTCTCATACAGGTCATTAATTAATTGCGGATCATTGGGATAAGCTTGAACGGTGTATTTCTGATTACCTTTTGTCTTGGCATAGATTTTTTGATCCTGAATGTCGACAGCTGTGATCTCACCCTCTTTCACTTTTTTAATCAATTGCGTGTAATTTAATGCACTCGATGGCTGGATAGGCTGCTGAAACTTCTGAAAAACCAGAATCAGCATCATTGCTATAGCAACCCAAATTAAAATATTCTTTGTTAAATCGTTCAAAACGTTACCTTGTATTCAACTTGTATATCAATATGACTTCGTTATTTAAAAGCGTCACGGACAGATTGTTTGGAATTTTACACTAAAAGCTGCTGTGCCAATACATAAACTTCACGGCTACGTGGACGGGATGCTTTTGGCTTTATAATCTTAACTTTTTTAAACATTTTTCGAACTGCTTTCAAGAACTCGTCAGAACCTTGACCTTGAAAAAGCTTAGCAATAAAAACACCTTCCTGCTGAAGCATCCGACCCGCCATATCTAAAGCAAGTTCACATAAATAAATAGACTTGGGCTGATCAATAGAATCCACTCCACTTATATTGGGCGCCATATCAGAAATAACAAGATCACATTTCTCTACACCCAGCGTTTCTAATAACCTATCAAAGACCGCATCTTCACGAAAATCACCTTGCACAAATTCCACATGAGGCAAAGGGTCAATCGGCAGAATATCACTGGCAACGACTCTGCCCTGATCACCCACCAACGTAGCGCAGTATTGACTCCAACTACCGGGAGCAGCACCTAAGTCAACTATCTTCATGCCCTGTTTAATAACGCGGTTTTTTTCTTGAATCTCTATCAGCTTGTAAACAGCGCGTGAACGATAGCCATCCTGCCTTGAACGCTTGACATATTCGTCTTCGAAATGCTCATCTAACCATTGATTGCTACTTTTACTTCTGGACATATTGGGATGACTCGGTTTTACTTACTACATTACAGACAACCAAGTAGACTATCATGGAACTAACAAACCCGCAGAAGAAAAAACTCAAAGGATTGGCTCACGATTTACACCCTCTCGTTACCATTGGGCAAAAAGGTCTTAAAGAATCTATTCATGATGAAATAGAAACCACATTAAGCTTCCATCAGCTGATAAAAGTGAAGGTGATTGCGGATGATCGCGAACAGCGTAATAACATTATTAAGCTATTAACCGAAAAACACCAAGCTACTCTTTTACAAACCATCGGACACATTGCTGTTTTCTATCGTAGAAATAAAGACAAAGCTAATGTGCTCTAGTCATTCAATACTCCGGCAAATATAAGCCTTCAGGTAATAGATCATTGAAGTTAAGGATATAGCAAGTAATTGTGATCAATCATAATAATAATTTGGATCATAACCAAACAAACAGATGATCTGATTAATAGATCGATATGATCATATTATACTATTTTACAGAACCATTATTTACTTCTAGTATTTAACCCCAAGAACAAACTACTTTGTTCTAACCACATTCAAGCCTATATTTGGGAGTCAAAATGATGAAGAAACAAACCTTAACTACTGCAACAGGTACACCCGTAGCTGATGATGACAATAGTATTAGCGTTGGCGCACGCGGCCCATTAACTTACGACAACCATTATACGTTTGAGAAGCTAGCCCACTTTAATCGTGAGCGAATTCCTGAGCGTGTTGTACATGCTAGAGGCACAGGTGTTTATGGAACATTTACCGTTAGTCAATCTTTAAAAGATTATACGATTGCCAGCTTCCTGCAAGAAGAAGGGCAACAAACTCCTATTTTCGCACGCTTATCCACAGTCGGTGGTGGACAAGATTCTAGTGATTATGCCCGTGATCCTCGTGGGTTCGCGCTTAAGTTTTATACCGACCAAGGTAACTACGACATGGTGGGTAACAATACGCCGGTATTCTTTTTGCGTGATGCCATAAAGTTTCCAGACTTTATCCATTCGCAGAAGAAAGATCCCCGTACTAATCTACCTAATCCTGCGGCGATGTTTGAGTTTTGGGCGAATCATCCTCAATCACTTCATCAAATAACCACGTTGATGTCAGATCGAGGCATCCCTGCTTCTTATCGTCATATGCATGGTTTTAGCTCACACACTTATAGTTTTTGGAATGATAAAGGTGAACGTGTGTGGTTCAAATGGCACTTCAAAACCAATCAAGGGATTCAATCTTTGACCAATGAAGAGGCGGCTCAAAGCTCTCCATTTGGCGCACAACAAGATTTAGTAAATGCGATTGATAACGGTGACTTCCCCAGTTGGACAGCGAAAGTACAAATCATGACGGAAGCCGAAGCACAAGACTACCGTATCAACCCCTTTGACCTTACCAAGGTATGGCCACATGCGGATTTCCCTTTAATTGAAGTAGGTCAGCTTGAGTTTAATCGTAATGTAGAGAACTACTTTGCAGAGACTGAGCAAGCTTGTTTCGCACCCAATAACTTTGTGCCTGGCATCGGTGCATCACCCGACAAGATGTTACAAGGTCGCTTATTAGCTTATCAAGATGCGCATCGTTATCGAGTTGGAGTCAATGCAAACCAGCTTCCTGTCAATGCAGCCAAATGCCCTGTGCATCATTATCAACGTGATGGTGCGATGGCTGGAGCCTGTCCTGCTCATGGTGATATGAATATCCAAAGCTCTAGTGTGAATTATTATCCAAATGACCAGATAAATGATGGCGCACCTGTACCAGAGCCTTCTATGGAAGAACCACCTATGCCGTTAATGGAGAATGCATGGATTCAACGTTATGCAGTTGCAGAGGATGAAGACCACTACACACAAGCCGGTGATTTATTTCGGTTGATGGATGAGTCGCAAAAAGAACAACTCACCACGACGATTGCGGGTGGTCTTGTCCATGCGAGTGAATCTGCTCAAGCGCGTATGCTAACGCAGTTCTCTAAAGCTGATCCTGATTATGCTAAGCGTATTAAGAAGGCTATGAATGTACATTAAAGAGAATCGCTGAGCATAGCTACCGCCTAGTACTTCCGACGGACACCTCAGATGAAATAAAAATCAGAAGTTGAATTAGAGTCTGAAAGATTAGAAGTCAACAAGGAAAAGAAAGATTAAAGCCTTATTCTTTCTTTCTAAAGAAAAAAACAAGCTAACCTTTTGCTCGCCTTGCCCAAAAAGAAAGAATAGCAACCTAAGCTTACTTTTATCTTTGCCTATATAAATACACAGCAGTTAAAGCAGATTCTACAATTTCTCGTAAATCATTGGAATATATGGAATTATAGCCATCTACATTTGCGCGGAATTGTGCTGAGACTAGCTTTTTCTGGGCGTATATCTTATCATCGAAGTGAGGGGTTTCGACCCCGAAAATTACTGAACGCTTTAAGGTTTTTGGATGTTTTTTAGAAAAAAAAGAAATGGCGCGCTGGGGAGGATTCGAACCCCCGACCCTCTGGTTCGTAGCCAGATACTCTATCCAACTGAGCTACCAGCGCGTGATCTTAGTTATAAACTTGGTGGTGTTGCTGAGGACGCGTATTTTCCTTGTTTTCATGTCCAAGTCAAGCTAATTATAGTCTATATTCTACTCGCTCTTTTTTTCTTATTTATTCCGCCGTTGGCCAAAGCTGATAGTTCATTCATCAAGATCGGGGTTCTTAACAATCAGGCAACATCCAAAGCTGCTGTTATTCGCCTATGGGAACCCACCGCTGACTATCTGGCTATGAAACTCCCGGGTTATGATTTTGAGGTTGTACCTCTGGGCTTCTACGAGATTGAACAGGCTGTAGGCAAAGGTAAAGTAGATTTCATTCTCACTAATCCAGGCATTTTCGTTAATTTAGCTGCCAGAGACTGGGTATCACCTCTAGCTACTATTAATAATGTAATTGGTGATGAATCTTATAGTGTTTTTGGAGGAGTCATCTTCACCCGCAGTGAAAATGACTCCATACAGGCACTAGATGATCTAAAGGGAAAACGGGTAATTGCGGTTAATGAAACCTCTCTGGGTGGCTACTTGATGGTCTTGCGAGAACTGCGTGAAAAAGGTATTAACCCCAAGACAGATTTCTTTCAACTGACGTTTACCGATAGCCACAAGAAAGTTGTACAAGCTATTATGCAAGGCAATGCCGATGTTGGCTTCGTGCGGACTGACACTCTGGAGCGCATGTTTCGCAATAACAGCATCCCACCTAATGCCATTAAAATAATAAACCCTATTAAATCAGCTAATTTCCCTCTGGAACATAGCACTCGGCTGTATCCTGAGTGGCCTTTTAGCCGTGTGCAACATACGAGTAAAGAACTAGCTGAAAAAGTAACCTTGACCTTGTTGAGAATGCCTAGTGATTTTCCTTCACAGTTTTCCGGGGGTTATGCTAAATGGACATTACCTCGTGATTATTCTCAGGTTCATGAACTGTTTAAAGAATTAAAACTCCCTCCTTATGCCTTTGCGAGTGAGTTTACGTTAAGCGACGCACTCAAACGCTACTGGTATTGGGCGCTGATAGGGCTCACCACCCTACTCTTCTTAATGACCGCTATTTCAGCCGTGATTCGCAGAAATAAACGTCTACAGCTTGCTAAAGAAAAGCTTGAACATCAATACGAACTCATTGTGAACTCTGTTGCTGATGGTATTTATGGTATTGATACCAAAGGACGCTGCACCTTTGTCAATCAAGCCATACAGACCATGACAGGGTGGCAGTCGAAAGACTTATTAAACCAGAACCTGCAACCTCTGCTGCACCATACTCGTAAAGATGGAAGCAAGGCGGCACTTGAGGAATGTCCGATGTATCATTCCTTCAAAGACAATAAACCTCACTTTGTCAGTGATGATATTTTCTGGAAAAAGGACGGCACGAGTATTCCGGTAGAATATAGCAGTACGCCAATGAGAGACCAGAGAGACACTATCATCGGTGGTGTAGTTGTATTTCGGGATATCTCCGAGCGCAAAGAAGCCAGAGACAAACTACAGAAACATGAGTTGCAACTTTCACATGTCGCCCGACTGAGTATGCTGGGTGAAATGGCATCTGGGATAGCGCATGAAATAAACCAACCGCTTACCGCCATCGCTACTAATTCAAAAGCCTGTATTCGCATGCTGGAATCCGCTCAACCTAATATTGATAATTGTGCAGATGTGATGGAAAAAATTGCAGGGCAAGCCGAACGTGCGGGTGAAGTCATCCGTCATATACGCCATTTTGTACACAAAGACACCCCTAACATGCAAGCAGTACCCATTCAGACCATTCTGGATACCGTGCTAGATTTGTTGCATAGCGAGCTACAGCGCAATGATGTCAAACTTACGCTAGATATTGCTGACCCTAAGAACCTTGTAATAGCACAGGAGATACAAATAGAACAAGTTATTCTAAATCTGGTACGTAATGCTATCGAATCTCTAGAGCCTATAGCGATACATAAACGAAAAATAACGCTTTCAACTCGTATTGCTCATATCGCTAAACACAACAAATTGGAAATACGCGTCACTGATAGTGGCAACGGATTAAGCAAAAAAGTTCAAGAACAACTATTCAATCCATTTGTGACCACTAAAACAGATGGTATGGGTTTAGGCTTATCCATCAGCCAGGGTATTATTGAAGCTCATGGTGATAGAATACATGTTGATTCTACCGAGAAGGGAGCGAGTTTTTATTTTTTCTTATCGTTAGCACCTAATCAAATAGCACCAACAACCAACTTATAAAAATAATGAACAAAGAATCTACTGTTTTTATTGTCGATGATGATCAGGAAGTCCGCGAGGCTATTGCTTTATTAATGCAATCAATAGAGCTTCCTGCAAAAACCTACACATCAGCACAAGATTTTCTCGATAGTTTCGATCCAGAACACCCCGGCTGTCTGGTGCTGGATGTCCGCATGAAAGGAATGAGCGGATTAGCACTTCAGGAACATTTGAAACTACTGCCTTTAGCACCACCTGTTATTATCGTTACCGGACATGGTGATGTACCTATGGCGGTACAAGCCGTACAAAATGGTGCCTCTAATTTTATAGAAAAACCCTTTAATGAACAGGTCTTGCTAGATAGCATTCACCGCGCCCTTGAAGAAGATGCCAAGCAACGTGGCAAGGCCATTAAAAAAGCAGAAATACACAAACGATTAGCGCTACTCACTCGACGCGAACGCCAGGTCATTGATCAGGTTGTCAAAGGTAAGCGGAATAAAAATATTGCAACCGAACTGCATATTACCCAATCAACCGTAGAAGCCCACCGGGCAAAAGCAATGGAAAAGTTGCAAGCAAAATCTTTATCCGAACTTATGCGAATTATGATTTCAGTTGACCCAGAGCAATCGCTAACATCAATAGGCTATGATGATTTATAGGGGAAAACCCCAACCTTCTTTCACATTTACAATAATGTGTTTTTCCCGCCATTTATACCATAATGGTAACCGTTCAAATTTGAATAACACCAATTGGAGTAAAACAATGAAACGTAGATCCTTTTTAAAAGGGACTGTTGCCGCAGGTATCGCTACCGGTACTGTTGCTCTTGCCCCTAATGCCTTTGCAAAATGGTCAAAAGAAAACTTTGCATCTAAAGGTACTGATGCAGCGATGGCGGCAATCGGTGCAGCGGATGCAACCGTATCAGAAGACATCAAAATCAAAGCCCCAGAAATTGCAGAAAACGGTGCTGTTGTACCTATCACCATTGAAAGTAAAATTGCAGGCACAGAAACAATTACTATGCTTGTTTCTAACAACCCAACACCTTTAACAGCTATTTTCACTTTCGGTGAAGGTGCAGTAACAACCGTTAAAAGCCGTGTAAAAATGGGTAAATCAAGCGACCTTATTGCTGTAGTAACAGCTGGCGGTAAGACTTACAAAAATCACGTTGCTGTAAAAGTAACTAAAGGCGGCTGCGGCGGATAATCAGGAGAAATAATTATGGCTACTATAAAACTACGTACAAAAGTAAAAGGCGATTTGGTTGAAGTTAAAGCTTTAATCAAGCACCCAATGGAAACAGGTCTTCGTAAAGACAAGAAGACTAAAGAAAAAATTCCTGCACATTTCATTCAAGAAGTAATTGTTGAAGCCAACGGCAAACAAGTACTAAGTGCTGATTGGAATACTTCTATCTCTAAAAACCCATACCTATCTTTTTCTTACAACGGAAAAGCAGGTGATGTTGTAAAGTTATCATGGACTGATAACAAAGACGGGAAAGATAGCGCTGAATCAACAGTAAAATAAGCAAAAGCTTTTTTAGTTTAACTTATAAAACAGAAACGCGGCTTCGGTCGCGTTTTTTTATGGGCAATATACAACCCTGTATTCTTCTCCAGACGATGGAACCTTGTACCCTTTACTCAATAGTCAAATCTGAATTCCATAAGAAATACGAACTAAACCTTCTTTTTTTGCTTCTCCAACTTGTGACCCTTTGACTGTAAGCTGTTATCTCATTGTCAGCCTGAACTCGAAATGGCTAAGATTTTTACGTTAGTATGCTTTCTAGCTAGGCATCTTATAAAGTCTACTTTGACGGGAGTCATGTAGGAAGCGCACTCTGTTATTCTTTTAAAGGGTACTGACTCGAATGGCACTTACTTAAGGAAAAATAGATCCATATTACAATCAGTTAGAAAACTCACCTGCGTTAACACAGACAATGTAACTGTTTGATTTCTTGATCTATGATCATTATGTAGATCTACTTAAGTCTGTGATGCTAGCCTGTAGATAATTTTAACCAATTGATTATGTTGCTATATTCTCTTAAGTAAGTGCCATTCGGCACTGACTCCTTTAGTTCTTCGCCTCATTCAATAAGCCCAGATTATAACACTTCTGTGATTTTCGCTATGCTTCTAGCTTTCGGATAAGCTCCTAGAATCCTAAAGCTAATTGCCCTGTTAGATCAGTTTAATGATGATTATGTTGATGCGCTTTGTGTCCCGGGTGTTTATGCAGATATCATGAGTTTTTTATTAGCTAGATAATCTCGCATATCAGAAATATTTTTATCAACTTCTTGGGTTACATACTTAGTTAAATCAGGGATTTCCGTCAACCACTTTTCAGGCCACTGTATTTTGTCAGCAGTAAAGTGAGTGGCTTCATCCATCGGCCATTTTTCATCAAATAGCTTCTCGGCAATCTCAAACTCACCATTATCAAAAGGCAATCCAAATGCACTGCGTTTAATTTTAAAATCTTCACGCATTCCATTAGCCGCCTGAACCAGTGCTCGGTGATGACAGTAGGGATTGTTTCCACGTTTATCAAAGAAGACATGAGCCGTCCAGCTACAACCACCACGGCATAGCTCTGCATATTCACAACTTTTACAAAAACCCCACAAATGATCCGTTCCTTCATCGGTACCAGCTTTCATATTGAAAGTGAGTTCATCAGCATTAAGAACGATGTCTTGTAAGGAATGATCACGAATATTACCGCCTGCATAGGCATTTGTTGGTAATGAAGGGCAACCCTTAATAGTGCCATCCGCTTCAATACCAATAATAGCTAGTCCTGCGCCACATCCTCGCCAAAAAGCCCAGTCGTTATCACTTCCATAACCTCTTAGTAATTTTTCATAAGGACCGTAATAACCCACATTATTACCTGGCTGCACAATCATCCCTTCTTCGATGCCTCGCTTGGCTAGGTACGCTAATACAGGGTGAAGAACCAATAACTCACTAGGTTGTAGCAGCATAGTTGAGTTATCTGCGGCATTACCCATTGGCACGGTCATGGCGATTTGCCAGCCGCTAGCGCCTACCTTCAGTAGTTCATCATAAAGTAACGGGAATTCTGCCGCAGAATAACGATTTACTTGACTATTTGCGGTGAGTAATAAACCTGCGTTACGCACGTGTCGCATGGTTTCAAAGGCGTATTTCCAAGAGTCTGTTTTGCCTCTTTGTAGGTCATGAGAAGCTTGCATTCCATCTACTGAAACAGAAACTGACTCAATGCCCGCTTCTTTCATGCGTCGAGCTGTCTCGGCACTGATTCCATAGCCACCGGTTGTTAACGTGCAAATCATTCCACAGTGCGTAATTTCGGCAGCAATCTCTAGCCAGTCTTTACGAAGATAGGCTTCACCACCGATTAAGGTAATTTCACTAATGCCTACATCAGCCATTTGATGCACAAGATCCAAGGCTTCTTCAGTAGAAAGCTCGTTATCCCTAGCATCACCAGCGCGAGAACCACAGTGATTGCAGGCGAGGTTACACTTTAATGTAATCTCCCAAACGGCATAGGATTCTCGTTTTCGAAGTTTTGGACTACCCATAATACAATGCCAGTTTGTTGTTAGACTTAAATAGAGATGAAAATATTAAGTACTACTTTTGTCTTCAGAAGCGGGGCCAGTAACGCCAATAGCTCCGCCATACACGCCTCTAGCACCTTCGTGACCTATATTAGGGTCTTCATTTTTCGGAGGAGCTACACCAATCGCGCCACCATAAACACCTCTCGCACCTTCTTCTCCACGAGGAGCAACAGCAGCACCATATACCGCGCGGATAGGAAAAGGGTTTTTATCTACCGGAGGCTTTTTCTGAGCTAATTGGCTTAGTAGTCGTATGATCAAATTCAGAATGAGTTGTAGAAGATATGAGCCACCTTTAAAGGGGCTGTTAGATTTGCTGGAGCTAGAATCAGAAAAAGCTTGTCCCAGCTGTTGGTTAGCCCGTCGTACTGAACCGTCTCTGTTACCGTTAGGCTGTCGAGGCAATATACTTCCATTTGTATTATTTCGAACATCCATTGTATGCGTACCTATCTAGTATTTATGAATAGATTACTTTCATAAACTAGTCAGTGAAGATTACAAAGGAAGTAGAGATTAATGGTGATTAATAAATGATAGGCGTGAAATTTAAAGGAAGCCCTGATTAAATCTCCGTCATTCTCACGAAGGAGACTGTGAAAGTATTCATAAAAATCCCCCTCTTTAGCAAAGAGGGGTTAGGGGGAGATTTGAAAGGTCAGTAATAAATATTGAAATATCAGCATATTGCTGACCTTTGTTAAATCCCCCTCAATCCCCCTTCAAAAAGGGGGAAGCTAAAAGCGAATACTTTCACAGTCTCGAAGGCGGGAATCCATTTCAACAAATGGCACTGTGCCTACCCTTGGATACCCACCTTCTTGGGTATGATGATGTTTCTTGAACTTAATCAGTATCCAATCTGCTTTTATTTAGGTTTTTGATGGGTACTACAACAACTCTCTGTCCCATTGGTTATTTCCATCCAGAGCTGGCTTAAAATGTTCTACCGCCATATCCACAAAAGCTCGGACTTTGGCAGAAAGATGCTTGCTGGAAGGATAAATAAGCGATATATCTTGTGTCTTGGGTCGCCAGTCTTTAAGTATAACTTTCGCTTTTCCTTCTCTAATTGCATCGCCAATGATGAAAGTAGGTAAAGGAGCAATGCCCATTCCGTGGACAATAGCATCACAGATTAGGTTACCGTTATTGGCATAAAATGAGCTTTTAACCGAGACTTGGTGACTTTTTCCTGCTGCATCTTCAAGTGTCCAATATTTAGCAGAATCGCCATAGGCATACATCAGGCACTGATGATTTTTAAGATCGTCGGGAGTTTTCGGCTCCCCGTACTTCTCAATATAGGCAGGCGAGGCGCATAACACAATATGGCAAGGCGCAAGCCGTCTTGCTATGAGAGATGAGTCTTTCAAGGTGGTAATGCGTAAAGCTAGATCGTAGCCTTCTTCAACCAGATCAACTTGCCTATCGTTTAGAGTGATATTAATCTTCACTTTTGGATATTTGTGCTGATACTTCGCTAGTAGGTTGGCTAAATGTTCGATTCCGAAGGACATAGGTGCATTGATTTTTAAAGTACCTCGCGGTTCTGCTGTTAATCCTGTCACTGCACATTCAGCTTCATCGACGGATTCTAATATCAACTTTGCCTTTTCATAAAAAGCCACTCCTACTTCTGTTGTGGTGATACGTCGTGTGGTGCGGTTGAGTAATCGACCACCCAAGTGAGCCTCTAGCTTTGCTAACTGCTTACTGACCGCGCCTTTAGAAAGGTTGAGTTGATCGGCTGCGATACTTAATTGTCCTGCTTCTACAATCTGACAGTAGAGCTTCATTGCTGCTAGTTTATCCATATTCTCGTGATTACTGTTTACCAATAGGAAACAATAAGTTTATACAGGGGTTATTTATTCCATTCAATGCATTTCTTATACTGTACTCATACATTACGCCATTGATGGCTAGGATAAGACCATGAACAGAGAAATTGTAAAAGTGATAAGGGGGACAAAAGCATCGGATGGTGATGGTGTTCAGCTAACTCGTATTATCGCTTCACCTGAACTGGATATGTTAGATCCCTTCTTGCTGCTAGATGTATTTGGTTCGGACAAGCCACAAGATTATATCGGTGGCTTTCCGGCTCATCCGCACCGAGGATTTGAAACGGTGACTTACATGTTAGCTGGGGAAATGCGTCATCAAGATAGCGCAGGCAACTCAGGTGTTATCGAAGCAGGTGGAGTGCAATGGATGCGAGCAGGCAAGGGAATTATTCATTCTGAAATGCCTGAGCAGGAAGAAGGCTTGCTGGCGGGTTTTCAGTTATGGGTCAATCTTCCGGCATCACACAAAATGGTTGAGCCTCATTATCAAGAGTATGGGAAAGATAAGATTCCTGTGGAAAACAGAAGAGAGTCTTGTCAGATAAGTGTCATAGCGGGTGAAACACAACAAGGAACTCGTGGGATTATTAATAATGATTTAGTCGATCCCATCTATTGGGATATTCATCTTAGTGCTGGGACTAAGTTTATGGATAGAATTCCTGAAAGTCACAATGCTCTTGTCTATGTCATTGAGGGGGCGTTGACTATTGCTGACTCAGAGGCTTCATTTATGGCTGAGGCTCCATTGATAGCTAAAGAATTAGCGGTACTCAGTTTGGCTGATCAGATAGAAATAACAGCCCAGTCGGATAGTCGTTTTTTGTTAGTAGCAGGTAAACCGATTAATGAACCTGTTGCGAGAGGAGGGCCTTTTGTGATGAATACGGAAGAGGAAATTACTCAAGCTTTTGCTGATTATAAATCTGGGGAATTAGCCTAGTTAGTTCCAGAAAGATAGTTTTCTGTAGGCCGGATAAGGAACGTCATCCGGCAACCTTATGAATTAACAATCATTTGTCGGATGGCGCTTCGCTTATCCGACCTACGGCTAAATTATACGGCATTCTTGGTCGCTAACTAATTAGGTAAGTATTAAAGAGAAACATTAATGTTAATTAAAAACACAAACGAAAGTTTTGGCTTAGTTAGCAAATCTCTACATTGGCTAATGGCGATTATATTAACCGGACTCTTCACTGTTGGTCTTTATATGACAGGACTGGAATATTACGATCCGCTTTATCATCGGCTACCTTGGTGGCATAAAAGTTTTGGTTTGCTAACAATATTTTTGTTACTGCTTAGGTTTGTGTGGCGACAATTGAATCCTCTACCAAGTCCTTTGAGCACGCATAAGAAATGGGAACTTACGCTAGCGCGTGTTATCCAGAGAATCTTTTATTTTTTAATCCTGTTGATAGGTACTTCTGGTTATTTTATCGCTACTGCGAAGGGTAAAGGTATAGAGTTCTTCAGCTTTTTTAAAGTCCCCGCTATTACAGAAGAATTAACAGAGGAACGAGCTGACTTAATCGGAAATGCTCACGAATTAATGGCCATTTTACTGGCTGTATTGGTAGTGCTACATGCGCTTGCCGCCATCAAGCATCACTTCATAGATAAAGATGAAACACTTAATCGCATGATTAAAGAAACAACAAATAACTAACTAACTAACTAACTAACTAACTAACTAACTAAAGGAAAATAGAATGAAAACATTATTACAACAGTCTTTTTTAGCACTTTCTCTTACTGTGGCACTGGTTACTTCAGGTAATGTGTTCGCAGATGACTACGCCATTGATAAAGAAGGAGCACATGCCTCCATTCAATTTAAAATCTCTCACCTTGGTTATAGCTGGTTATGGGGGCGTTTCAATGATTTTGATGGCACGTTTAGCTACGATGAAAAAGATAAAGCAGCTTCTAAAATTGCGGTTACGGTCAATACAAAAAGTGTCGATTCCAACCATGCGGAGCGCGATAAACATTTACGGGGTGAAGACTTTCTAAATGTGGATAAATTCCCAGAAGCCAAATTTGTTAGCACCAGTTATGCCGAAGGCAGCGAGGGTAAGGCTGTGTTGAAAGGGAATTTGACACTACACGGTGTCACTAAAGAAGTGGAGCTTGATGTGGCTAAGATAGGTGCTGGAAAAGACCCTTGGGGCGGTTATCGTCGAGGTTTTGAAGGGAGCGTTCGAATCGCCTTAAAAGATTATGGTATTACTAAAGACCTTGGCCCTGCATCGGCAGAATTAGAGCTGATTATTTCATTTGAAGGGATTAAACAGTAAGGCAATAGACATAGCAGGTTAGACATTCTAGCCTGCATGTTTATCTTTGTGTAGTAACCAAACTGAGTATGAATAACCAAAAATAACATTAATGTTCAGCGCTAGTCCAACTTCACTCCAAAAGTAAGTACCATGCTTTGTCCTGGTGACAATGTAATAGCAGTACCACCGACACTTCCACCTGTGATACTGCCCTCATTGCCCGCTGCTCCACCTTCGATGTTGCCTTGCGTGACGGTCGGTAACCCTCCAGCATTATGGAATACGGTGAAGGTGGGTGAAGCATCATCGATACGAACGTTATTGACGGGTGTCGCTCCAGCGTTTATCGCAGTCAATTTATAGATAACACAAGCTTGAGGATCCACCTGAAAAGTGGTGGTGGTAAATACTCCCGAATCAGACACACCATCGCAGTTATTATCAGCAGACTGTTCTTTTCTAATACTCACTTCGGAGTTATTAACCGTGGTTAAATCTATTGCGGTATCTGATAGCACTGCGCCGTTACAGATTGTTGGATTTCCATCGCCATCATCTTGATGACCAGAAACAGTCAGCGTACTTGTATTCTTAGTTCCCATGGGTACTGTTGCTGGCGCAAAAATCTTGATTAATATTGTGAAGCTTTCTGCTGTGTTGAGTACTTGATCGGTGAGTTGAATATCTCCACTATCTAGTTGCCCATCTTCATTTACATCATGATAGACAACGGATGACCAGTCGGTTTGAGTATCCACAGAACTCACATTGATACATTCTAATGGAGTATTACCATTGTTAGTGATTCGATGGCTATAAGTAATCGTGTTACCCGGTTGAACCTGCCCTTGCTGATCAGGTGCAATACTCAATGCAGGAGTATCGCCAATGATCACCGCATCGTGTTTGATGTCACTCACGCTGTTATTGAGCGCTGAAATAGCACGAAAATATACGGGGTAGGCAATAGGTAAGCCATTCACATCTTTATTCGCTACCGCATCAGCCGGAATGGACACTACGGCACAGACTTGTTTGCTTCCCAATGCAGGAATCACACCCGTAGCGGTAAGAATCGTGCCTTGAGTACTACAATCATTATTGCCACCATCATTATAAAAGTTGATTTTTACGTTAGCGACGATTTTTCCTGGGTCAAAGGGTGCTTCCATACTGTATTCAAGTTGGTAGCTACTGCTAACGGCACTCGTATTATTAACATACAGATTGAAAATGGCGTTATTACCTGGAGCTGCGCTCACAGTGGTAACCGGATTGGTTTCCGGACCCGCACCAACACCTGCGACCCCGGCACCACCAATCGCCGCATTATTGGTTAAATCAACACTGGATCCTACGATGCTTTGTAAACGATCGGTGACGCTATCACTGACCGATGTATCTATTGACGAAGTAGCCGTTTTAGTCACATTGAAGCCAGCGCCGCCATTATTACCTGCTGTCGCATTGACAGGCAGTACCGCTTTTAATACCACTGTGTACTTCCCATCCGCAGCAACCGGCCCCGTATCAACCGTACCATTGTTGTTGGTATCTAATAAGGGAGTAAAACCATCTTCCTGATAAAGCTGAAAGACGGTATTAACAGGGAAAGGATTGGCGATAGAAGCATCAATAGAGATATCAAACGTGTCTGTACTATTGCCTTTATTTCGAATGATATTATCAAACACAACGGTTTCACCCTGATTCGCGCTGGCAACAACAAAGGCATCAGTCGTACCACCTACATTATCTGCATTATCAGGATCACTGTCATCATCTGAACCATTGGCAACAACAACAGGCTGAGCCAACACTTCATAAGGTACTTTATTAGAAGGTAGTCGAGGTACAACACCAGTACCATTATCATATTCATAATCGGCGGCATTGTGCAATGTAGCGGCGGCAACTCCACTGGCTATCTGAGCATTGAAAGTCAGTATTCCCGATTCTCCCGCAGCAACTGTGGTGAGAATAGCGGTGACTTGCTGTGTGCTGTCTCCATTGGATGGCAAACTTATACAATCAGTATGATAAGCACAATACGTGATACCCGACTGATTATCATTTTTGTCATTATCGGTGAGTACAGTAGTGCCCGTCTCGCTCCACTTTGCACTACCTGCCACATAAGTCATACCGGCGGGAAGTGCATCCATTAAGGTTACATCGGTAGCCGCTTCCGCACTGTTGTTGGCATAGCTCAAGGTCACAGTAAATATTGCACTAGGAGAATAGCCCGTGCTTGCACTCATGCTCTTGGTCACGTCAATAATAGCTTTATCAGAAACCGTTACCGTATCTACGTTGCTTTGACTGACAGTATTCTCAAAATCACTCTCACCAGTAACCGTGATCTGAGCCTGATCATCAACCGCTGGACCAGCCGCTGGCAAGGTCGTCGCTACTACAAAATAAAACTCTTCCTGTGCTGACAGATTGCCTGTTGTGGCTATTTCTGTGGTGCTATCCGGTAAGCCATCCTGGTTCGCATCCGCATAGACCTTAACCACAGTAAAATCATATTGGTCCCCTGTATTGTTAGTCGCTGTTAGGGCAAAGCTATCAATGTCGTTACCATTATTGGTCAACACATGTGGAAAATATACCGTGTTATCCAGTGCACCAGGGCGTGTTTGATCCTGCACCAAGTCCATTGCAGCAACATGTTGAATCAATGTTTCTACCAAGTTAGACGTGGCAAAATGTTCTACACCTGAGGCATCTTTATAAGTTGCACTCGCCTGATTTTTTATCAATGTTCCAGCCATTGGCGATGCTGCATTGGCAACAAAAGAAAAGAGCAAACTTAATATCAGTAGCGTTGCGACTAACGGATTTTGATGCTGGTATTTCATGGCTTTAGCCCATTTATTGTTATTTTTCTGAGATAAGGAAGAAGATGATTTTACCTAACAGGTGAAGGTGGCGTGAAGCCAGACTGAGCCTGTTGAATTTTAAGTGCTAACGGCCTACCTGTTTCATCAAGAAGCATCAATTCGACACGTCTATTGATAGCGCGATCATGTTCAGAAGAACCTAACAGTGGCAACTCTTCACCCAAGGGAGAAACAGTAATACGATTCTTTGCAATACCCAGCGCAGTGAGATACTTAACCACTGTGGCTTGCCTACGTAATGCCAATCTCTTGTTATAAGCGTTGCTACCTTTAGTATCAGTAAAGGACTGAATGTTCACTTTGAAGCGTTTATCGCGCATTAATATCTTTGCATCGGTAGCCAGACGTTGTTCCTCATTAGTACTCAAAGACGACAGGTCAAAACCAAAATAAACCGCCGGTTCCCATGGCATTCCTGAAACACCGACTGTGTTATTTTTATAAACCACCTTGTCTTTGTAAATTACCTTATCTTTATAAACGATTCTATCCTTGAATTTCACTTTCTCCATTATCTTTACCGTTGCAGGCGGCAGATCACAATTCTTGTCATATTTCGCATACAGCTGATCGTTTGTAGAACAACCTGACAGCCCGAACACCCCAGACAACATAGCAAAACAGGATATTGCGAACCAACTGAATGTGGTAATGGATGGTGTTTTTACAGTGTTTGATGTCGTTATTTTTGATATTTTTATCATTATTATTCTCCAGAAAACCAGTTCTTTATTGTATTGACGAAGCCTTTCTTATTATTTTTATCATCACGGCTATTAAGCTTATCCGCTTGTTGTGCATCCAGAGTCTCACCCCGTTGTTGTCCTTCTTCAAATGCACTATCCACGCTATCAGCGCTACTTGTTTGCTGGCCACTCAACCAGTCTAGTGAATTTTCATCCACCTTATATTGCAAGCCGACATAAACACCCTGCTTGTTATAACCTTCAGCATCCAGATCGTCGTCTTCAAAGCCCTTAAAGTTATAACCTGCGCCTACGCGAAGATTTTTCTTCATTAAATAGTTCAAACCAAGACCTGCTGAGTACTGAATCTCACCGAAGCTATTGGTTCCCATGATGCCACCATGCACATCACCATCAAAACGATTAGTAATATCCCAGATAAAGCGACTATCTAATACAACCGCGTTAGAGTTAGAACGGGTACCGCCCTTGCTACATCTTTCGTTCTTTCCACCCAAACGTCCTGATAGTGTTTTATTATCGTCAATCAGATAACTTTGGTGGGTTGACAAGATATGCGTATCGCAGTCGCCATCGGCGTCATAACCACGCTCCATTTTGTTCTGATAGAGGAATAACATATTATGCTTGTTATCAGTACGTGGACGACGTGCAAAGCCTACCGTGAAGGTGTTAGTGTATTTATTTGCTTCATTATCAGGATTATCAATGCGCAGTGAGTCACGAGCCAGAAAGCTCCACTGCTCATCTAGACGTCCGACGTATGAGCCTTCGATACCGTAATAATCTCGATCACTGTCATGTCGTGTTTCCACTCGTAACAACTTACGATGATTAGCGTCACGGGTATCCTTGATGCCAACAGATACAGCTACTGAATCCTTACCGTCACCTTTTAGATTATTGATAACTTCAAGTCTTGGAGAAATCGCCAAACCTTTCTCAACATCATAAGTCCCGCGGATACCGGTTGCAGTCTCCATATCACGACCATCAATTGCACCCCGTAAGCGATATTCTGAATACATTTCTGTGGATTCAAGCACATTGGCTTTAACACCAATCGCTAGTGTATCTTGCTGTGCATCGCTACTTAAACCACTCACTCCCGTCAGGCTGTTAATGCGTTCAGCACGACCATATATCTTCACTTTATCGTTGATTTGAATATCACCACCCAAAGCGATACGTTTACGATCAGATTTTCCAATATCCTGCTCATATTCCCCAAAGACATGTCCCTTACGGTCAAGCACTTCTACTGGGCGTTTAGCTCCCACAATAACGGTATTAAAGCTATCACTATCCGCAGAGTTCTTCTGAATAATATGACGAGCACCGCCTTTTAGTGTCCATTCACCCACACGCACGTCAGAAGTCACTCCAAGACTTTGCTGTGTGGCATTGTTATCCAGTTGTTTACTATGGATACCTTCTACGTTAACCGCTACTTTCTCGTTAATGCGCTGACGATGTGTAATACGTGATTCTTCTCGATTCGCGGCAATACCACCTGACTGATTGTCATAGCCTTCATCAGCTCTGCCATAACTAAAGCGGGTGCTGCCATCTTTGTTCCAGCGTTTTTCTACATCGAGACGATAAGCCTTACCATCTGCTTTAGTGCTATCTTCATGAGTCAGATTAGCTGCACTGACAGTGACACGAACATCATCCTTTTTGTATTCACCGGATATGCCCGTAATATTTTTACCTTCGGTTGAATGCTTATCAATCGAATGACTAATGCCCAGATTCAACTCATCCGTTAGCTGACGATTATATCTAATACCGCCGACTGTATAAGCCTCACCATCATTTTCCAGATCATAAGTAATGCGGATATATACCGGGTTCAGGTTCTCATCCAGAGTGGGAATAGAATCTGAGAAACTCAAATCTCCGGTAATATCATCCAGCGTATAATCACCGAAGCGAGTGAGCTGTTGAAGGCTTAGCACCAGACCAGGGTTATCTCGTGAGTAAGTCACAATCTCAACCACCTCACTGCCTCTGATCACAGGGTGTTTGTCGAGACGATAATTCAGTGCCGTACCCTGCCCTCTGATTTCTTCGGTAATATGGTTCTCTTCAGGACGTGCAACATAGACCTGCAAGCGATTTTTACCATCATCCAGAATACCATTAGCGCCGGTTAAACTACGCTGTACTCTGCCCACACTCTCATGCTGAGTATGTGAATCCGTTAGATAGTCACCCCATAACAAGCTGTTCTTGTTTTTCTCGACTTTTGCATAGAGTTTGCTACGACTTTGCGCTTCATAACCCCGTTGCGAAGCATCGCCATACAGGGGATAACCCGTATTCGGGTTAATATCACGAAAACGTTGTCCCTTGGTGTCTTTGGCGGTGTCATAAGATAGCGTCAAATGTGCATCACCTCTGATCCTACCTTTCAGGAAGATCGCCCCACGGCCATTAACGTCTGATTTTTGTCGCTGGCTACGCGGTGCATTTAACCGGTTATCAAAGGAATTAGTAAACGAATTGATTTCGATAAGTCCGACTGCCAACAATGGACGCAGTGCGGCTACCTGAGTCACTCTTTTCTCTGCTACAAGTTCACCATCAGATGCTCGTAAGATGACATCTCCTGTATATTCAGAACTTCTCAGATGCACAGTACGTTCACCATTCACCACTCTAACCTGACGACCCGGTGTCTGGTCCTGAATATCACGTTCAACCCAACGACCATCACTGGCTTCAAGCGTCACAAAATACGTACCACGTGCCGGATAATTATTTTCATCTAGCAACTTGATAGTCACCGGCAAATACGTCCGGCCACCATCGGCAGGTAGAATATCTCCCGCCGGTTCCATGACGATTTTGACGGCATTATCAGGGCGTTTAAACACACCCGTTGCCAAAGTGCGCTGATTTCCAAACGAGTCTTTAGCGACGACTTCAACGGTATTCTCACCCGGCTTTAGATCCACGCCATACCAAGCAACTACTTGTGCTTTTTCACGTTTGTTTTCTATCCGTTCACCAATTTGAGACTTGGGAACAGCTTTACCATTCACCATTAAAGTCGGTGTTAAACCGGCTCTCACCGTCACCATAAAACGACCATCAAAACTGGTATCACCTTTTGGCCATAGCCATGTACCTTGTTTGGCTAATGCTCTGCTAACTTTCTTGATAGCTACTTGAGGTGTTGACATGGTTTTAGCATCAGCAGGAGATTCCAGACGTTCAATAACGCCTAGCGGTAATCGCTCATAGATAGTGGTTACCCGTGTGGCTTTTAAATTTAGTTTTGCTAACCGCTTAGACAAACCCTCTAAAGCCTTTTTTTGTAAACTAAAACCAATTCTTAGGGTTTGGAAATCACCTGTTTGATAGATAAAGGCATCTGATCTCACCGATGCAGGTAACACACTCAAAGCTTGTGCTGCTGCCGCTTTGCTACTATATCTGGCAACCATGTAAGAGTAACCACGATTGATTTGCGGACCTGTCGCAATTTGTTTTGCTGTTTCACGTTGGCGAGAAAAACCAACCCTGCCATTTGATAAGTCACCGTCCGCACCTGTCTTTCGAGTCAGGTCGTTTTCTACCAACTGCTTGTTAGGGTCGTATTTTTCTGCATTTGCCAGCATAAAATCGTTGGTGCCTGCATTCCGCGCCTGAATCTGTTCAAAGACATACTCAGTATCACCTTTGGGACAACTCGCTACGAAATCTGCACGATGAAACTCACCCGTAGTCATATCAACTAAACGGCTACCGGGATCAGCCATATGACGATTATCCGTCGGCTTCAAACTCACCCCATCAGGCAAGGTAATAGGGTCAACCTTGATAACGTGATTGCCGGGGTTGACACCATATAAGCTGTACTGACCATTACCATCGGTAATAACCCAGGTACCATCTTCCATATACAGCTTCACACCGCCAATAGGCCACTCTCCACCCTGCTGGACATTGTCACAGTCGGCATCCACATAAACCTTACCAAACACAATGCCTCGTGCATCTAACACACCATCCTGACTGATAGAGACTTTCACACTGGTTGTATTTGAATTCACCGTCGTACTATTAACCGTGCGGCTAATCGCTGAGGCGCTATTCACACCATCGCCATCAATGGCGCCTGCCGAAACCCTGACTCTATAGCTTAGCGTGTGCTCATCATTATCCAATGAAAAGTCAATCGGGTCAGTGAAAATAGAGAAGGTTAAATCCGGCCCTGGCGCTCCTACAGGATCTGCAATCTTTTGATCATCAAGGAATGCCGTGCCAGAAACATAACGGAAACCGAAGGGTAGCTTGTCATGCAACTTCACCGCATAGAGTTTTGGGTCAAAGGTATTCGCAGGATCAAAACTGTCGCGTTCATTACTACGGTTATGAATGTTGATGGAATAGGTTAGAAAATCTCCAATACCTACTTGTGGTCGAGTCGTCGATTTTTCCAGAGTAAAGACTCCACCTGTATCTGGGTCTAAAGGGAGATCAGCAACCAGATCGGCAGATGTAACCAACAAAGTAAACACACCACTATTGGTTACACCGTCCTGTCCGTTAATACCATAAGAATATTCATTCACCTGTCGGCCTGTATTGCCAACCAGAGTGATCGCCGGAATGGCACTGGGAAAGCTATAATTAGCAGGAGGTTCAACATGAAGATAATATTGCCCTGCGTGCGTGGCATCTTGTGGAAACAAGAAGGGAAACTGATATCTGCCATCTGAACCGGTGACTTGAGAAAGATACGGGTTACCGGTAAGAGGATTTTCCGCAATACTACCATCGGCATTATGAATAGTGACTATGGCACCTGCTATCGGATAGTTGTAAGCAGAATCGAAGACAATACCCAGCGGATCAATCAAGGCAGAATCTGTTAATATCTCCCCTACTCCAGGGTCATTAATACTAGCTCGTAGCGAACCATCAGCAACACTTTGCAACACACAACTTTGTTCAATGGCATTGTAATCTGCGGTCGTAGTATTTGCCGGGCAATCACCACCGTTACCTGCATCCGTGGTGCTTAAACGCACTGCACGTATACTTCTGAATATGCCAGTGTTCGGCCCCGTTTCAACCACCGCAACTTGTAGCGTATCACCCGTAGCAGAGGTGACTGTTACCCAATGCGTTTCTGCGGTGTCTTCATCTGCATTCAACCCGGTGGAATGTACTTCGATATACACACCATCACGCATCGTGTCATAACCATCCGCACCGAGGTCACCAAAACCATTGTCCAGTTGATAATAAGGCGCATCTTCAAAGTCCCCTGTTGATGTAAAACCCGGTGTATTGCCACTACGTTTAATATCAAGTGTGGGTGCTAGGAATCGAATCTCTGCATCATTGCCATCTGGATTATTCCCCAATTGTGGATCACTCTGCGCAACCAGAGTAGTACATACCTGATTACTAAGAAATTCGAACGCACTATCAGTATTGGTATTAAATCCTGCTTCGTTATAGATTGTGCTAGTGGTTAAATTACCGTCAGCGATGACTTTGAAATCAAGCTTGCCACTTTGATGCGGCTGCATGTGTTCTACAGGGATATACAAACCGATTTTACTGACCGTATCAGCATCATCCCAGGCATCAAAACTAATCCAGCGATTAGTATCCTCATCAACCTTTAATTGCACCACGGCTATTCCCTGAACCGGAGCAAATGTTGGTGCGTTTGCAGCATCATCCTTACTTAAATTCAGATTGGAAGGAATCGTATCTTCAAGAACAGCACCCGCAATATCAACACCATCAAGGATAAAGTTTCTGCTATCAGGTATCTCGTTTCCAGTATTTGTGAAGGTGATGCTATACCGAACCAGATCACTTGATCTAACAGCCGTTCCACAGGTTGGCGAAACGGTTTTATTAATAGCGATGGTTGCACCTTCATGAACCCTTATTGAATCGTTATTGGTATCTTGCTTGGTGATGTCGGCATTAGAGATGGCAGTCACCTGATACTGGAAAATATCGTTTACCGTTGCTGTTGAATCAACCGTTCCTGTTATCACCAATTCGGTTATTCCATCTGCCTGCAATATCGCCAGTGGATAACAAATAACACCAGCCTGTGGTGTTCTACATGTGACGGGGGATATTTCTGGTTCGCCTGAATTAGCTAGTCCATTGCCATTGGTATCAACAAAAAGTCTGATATTTTGTACAGCTCCTGAATCTGAACCCAAATCTGCTATTTGAAATTCATAATCAGAAGCAATATTTCCTGTATTAGTTAACCGATGCGGCAAACTCACGGGTTGGCCAGGCTGCACCAAAAAACTGTTATCTCTTTCCAAATCCAGGTTATGCAATTCAGCTACTTCTATTTGTGAAGTATTGGAGAACATTTTTTTCACAATGCCATCTTTGGTATCAAACCATGATACTTCCGCACGGTTGGTAATGACAACACCCGCTGGTGCTATTTCCGCAAGGACTGGCAGTGCTAAAAATATAACCAGAAGGGTTACAGACAGCTGTTGATACCAATGTGAGATTAGTGATCGCATCGTATTACCTTTTTATTATTATTATTTTGGTTTGTGTCATACGTTATCGTTGTCTTATCTAGGTAGGACTTTCGATGGTAAGGAAACTCTGATTAAGTCATGTCTTCCTGGAAGTGAGCCTTCAGGCTCACCTACGGTGTTTGAAACCAACACCTTAGAAAAAAAGCAAAGCAAAACTAAAGCATCGCTTCCAGGTGAATCTAACTTAATAAGAGCTTCCTTAAGCAAATAGCTGTAAATATTTTAATGCCCTATCAAAATACTTACAGCTAGTTGCTACTCTTTTAACTTTTGAAATGAAAGTAGCCGGGCTAAGCATCCAGAAGATCCTCAGCCCAGCTTCAATCAGGTTATTGTTAAGGAACCTCTGAATTAAGTCTAAACTTTCTGGACGAGATGCTTTAGCTTGGCCTAAGGTGTTGATTGTAAGCACCGTAGGCGAGCCTGAAGACTCATTTCCAGAACAATATGACTTGTTCAGAGTTTCTTTAAATAACCTTGTTACAACTTACTCATCAATCTTCACGGTAAAGCGTACTGTTGCAGATTCACCTGGCAACAACTCACCACCTAATTTTGTTGATGGGTCTGAGCTATCTCCCAGATAGAAGGTAACAAGATCATTAACCACTTCACCGGCATCATTCAACGTCGAATCCGATACACTTGCAGGTACACAACCGAAGCCTTTACAATACTGCAATGAATTCGCCAATGATGATGTGTAGGCAGGAACATTATCATTTACCACAACATTCTTAACCAATGCATCACCTTCGTTTTTGGCGACAATTTGCCATACTGCACATTGACCAGGCTCTACTTTAGCTGATTGAATAGCGGCAAACGTACCAATCGTAGCGATGCTTGTACAATCCGTTTGTAATGCAACCGTCTTATCTAAACGAACCTGTCCCAGAATGACGTTACTGGTATCGGTGGCAATATTACGCACGGTAGGAGCACCTACACTAGGATCTTGAGCGGTAAGCTCTGTAGCATTAACAGCACCTTGAGGCGCATCCGCAGGAGCAAATACTTTATTGGTCAATTTCACATATTGACCAGGCTCAAGCGGGAACTCCACAATGCCATCATTGTCCGTATCCGTTAATGTCACATCCGAAGTTGAACCATCCGGGTTATAGACTTTGATCACAGATGCCGTGGTTAGCGTGGTTAGCTCTGTATCACCAATACCATCACCATCGGTATCAATTAAGGTGGTTGAGTTCCAGGTGTTATCTGAATTACCTGAAACTATTTCAACCGCTTCATCAACGTTACCATCATTCACTAACTTATGTGGGTAATCGACAGTACCGCCCGGTTGGATCTGGTTTTGTCCATCGGGTGTGATCGAAATCGCAGCAGTAGATTTAACATCAACCGCATGTTTAATGCTATCGGTACGTGTTGTATCAGATGCTGAAGTGACCGTGAACTCAATGACGTAATCTTTGTCACCATCATCACTCGTTAATGTGTTCGCACCATCATTATTGTCATCATAACCATCAACATCTGTACCACGAGGTGAATCACCCTGCGCTTGTGCTGCATCATTCGATAGCGTCACATAAGCGGTAAAGTTGAAAGTGCCCGCAGAAGGCAAGAATGGAGTTGCGGTGATAGTATTACCAGAATCGTCTTTAAAGACGACTGACCAACCGGCTGGCAAGTCTTGATAGTTAAGTACGAATGAATCAGCACTTCCTGACTCATTAGCAACCGACATCGAGAAGCTCACTGTGCTACCAATAGCGGCGTCATTAGCAAATAAAACAGGATCTTCATCATGAGCATTGGCGGTGCCAGCATCATTGAACCCTATGTTATTCTGATCGGCGCCGATAGCAGCAAGATCAACTGCAGGAGCTGTAATTTCACCTAATTTTAACTTAGTGTCATCTTTTGTTGCAGGGTCATTAAATGATGTAGCATTCAGTACAGCATTGTAACCAGCAGTTCCAGAGGCACTTGCTGGCAGAATAGCTTTAATAACTATCGTAGTGGTTTCGTCTTGTCCAAGCACACCTGTATCTGGAATGCCGTCACTACTACTGTCCGTAAGCTGTACCGTACCGTCAGCATTCCATAGTGTGAACACGGTTCCTGCTGGGAAGTCTACATCAGCAACATCCAGATTAAAGATGTCGTCACCGTTACCTGTGTTTTTCACAGTATGCGTGAAGATAACCGTATCACCAGCCGCAATCTTATCTACAAACTGCTCATCAGCAACATCTGGGTTGCCATCATCATTACCGTCATTAATAGCCGGTGAAGGAGTATTGACACCATCATCATCTGCGACAACCGCATAAGTCTGTGGAATCACATTATGTGTGGTATTGGAAGGTATCGTTGTGGTAGACCCTCCAGGATTGCCATCATCGTCAGAAACTGTGACAAAGGTATTGTCAATACTTTCACCCGCACGCCATGTTGGATCATAATCAGCACTATAAACAACAGAAATGGTGGTATTAGGTGCTAACACGGCATCCGTTGCTTTTACAACAGCAACCGTAGTATCCAGTACATCTCCATCATCATTGAGGTCATAACCTACGCTTGTTTCATCAGCAGTAGTAATGGCTGCTGATGAATCACCTGTATCTAATAAACCATTAGTTGAGATAATCGTTACATTGGTTAATGGCAATTTATCGAGAGGATCTCCATCACCATCATGGTCAACCATTGGGACACCATCAATAATGTCTACTAGCTTAGCCTCAGAACCACCTGTGTTTTTCACCGTCAAGGTGTAAGTGACTTTATTATTGGCTGTATCAAATACCGCTTGTTTATTTAAGACAAGTACAGGACCTGTGGTGATATTAACCAAATCATCATTGGTCGCGTTATCATCATCGGCATCAGCATCGCCATTCAAACCCGTATCTTTAACGATACCGTTCGCATCAGATGAAGTAGCCGTCAACGTCACACTTTCAGTGCTTCCATCTGTCGCACCTGCTGCTACCGCATAAGCGACGATTAACTGAGCTGTTTCACCCGAAGACAAAGTAATTTCAGTAATCGAATTTTCACCTGCGTCTGGCTGTCCATTACCATTAGTATCCAGATAGATAGTAGCGCCGTTGGTTGCCGTTAGTGCATAGGTATCTGGTGTATTACCCGTATTAGAAATAGTATGTGGGAAGTAGACTGTCTGCCCAGGAGCGGCAGATTGTGTACGATCGTTTTCCAAAGTAGCACGGTATTGTGGTGCTACGGTGATAACCGCCTCGTTAGATTGTGCGGTATAAGTATTACCGTTTTCATCTTCATAGCTTACCGTAGCCAAGTTTTTGATTTCAGTGCCCGCCAAAGGTGCAGCAGCAAAAGCGCTCGCCCCAATTACAGATGCCGAAACCAAAGACATTGCGATCCAGCTAGCCAAAGGTTTACGTTTAAACTGTTTTATAGTTTTCATTTTTGGTTCTCTTTTTTTATTATTTTTATCCGAATAGGGTTTACAGAATTCGGATCGTTGCACTCTTACCAGATTCATATACCCTATCTGGTCTATTAACAGACTGGGATTGACCCAACCCAAAATAGTGTTGTTGTAGCTCTAGAACAAACTACAATGAACTACATCTGCTTTTAATTAACTTTTACGCGATAATTAAATACCTGTTTGCTGCCGGATTGCAGAGCGCTTTTTGTCTTCCAACGAACATGTGTATATTTATCAGCAGGGATAACAACCATTTTTTTACTACCATCAGCCTGTGCTTTCATACGCTTAACAGGTTCTTTTTCATAAGTCTTACCACCGTCAATGCTGACCACAAGATCAGCTTTAACTTTGGTATGGGTTGATTTCCCAAGAAAATGAGTGTTCGCTGGAACCGGCCCTGTTACCGTTAAGCCTTTAAGAGCGCCCTTCCCCTTGTTTTGATACGTTAATTGATATTGAATGGTTTGACCCGGCTCAGCTGACTTTACAGCCATTAGCTTTTCTTTACCTGTAGCATCTTTCTGAACAACAAAGGCTTTCATCTCACTAGAAAGTGGTGATTGAGCCTTGTTTGCAGCCACTGCCGCAACCGATCCAAGAGCGCCAATAAAGGCTAGCGTGTATGCGATTTTTTTAAACATAATTATCCCCAATTATTTTTATTATTAGTGTAGTGGTAAAAATGATTAATTTTCGAACAAATCATTTCAACGAAGCAATCTTACCTTCAAACTTTAGTTATACTATATAAATCTTGATGAGTGGTTGATTATTGATCAATCGTAACTAAATTCGAACCGATTTATTGACACTATGAGCAACCCCCAAAGAAAATATATTGATCAGTCCAACTTTGACAAACAGCATATCTGGCATCCTTATGCCAGTATTCTCGAACCTGATCCGGTATATCCGGTTTCTTCAGCAGAAGGAGTATATCTGCATCTTGCAGATGGTCGTCAATTAACTGACGGAATGTCATCCTGGTGGACTGCCATCCATGGTTATAACCATCCCGTGTTGAATAAAGCAATCATTGAACAAACCAATAAGATGGCACATATCATGTTTGGCGGGCTTACCCATCAACCCGCTATTACACTGGCAAAAACACTAATAGATATCACTTCTGACAATCTGCAATATGTATTCTTTGCAGATTCGGGGTCAGTCGCTGTAGAAGTGGCTATTAAGATGGCATTGCAATATTGGGTTGCTCAGGATAAGTCACATAAAAATAGATTATTAACCGTCAACAAAGGCTATCACGGTGATACCTTTGGAGCGATGGCTGTATGTGATCCGGTGAGTGGCATGCACAATATGTTTGCTCATGCTTTACCACAACATCTATTTGCAGATGCTCCTACCTGTCACGAAAACAATGGGCAGCTCACTACCAACATTGAAAGCTTTCAATCTTTGATGGTTAAACATCATCAGGAACTTGCAGCAGTTATTCTGGAGCCGATGGTGCAAAATGCAGGGGGTATGCGTTTTTACTGTGCGGAATATCTTCAGCAAGTACGAGCGCTTTGTGATGAATATGACGTATTACTTATTCTGGATGAGATAGCAACAGGCTTTGGACGCACCGGTACACTTTTTGCTTACGAACAGGCTAATATCGAAGCCGATATTTTGACATTAGGAAAAGCACTAACTGGCGGCTATATGACACTGGCCGCTACACTTACCAGTAAAAAAGTAGCTAACGGTATCAGTGCAGATGGCAAGGGGGTGTTAATGCATGGCCCTACGTTTATGGCTAACCCATTAGCCTGTAGTGTTGCCAATGCAAGTATTGAACTGTTGCTTCACTCACCCTGGGTTGAAAATATAGAAAACATTGAAAATCAATTGATTAAAGAGTTATCTGCATGTAAAGCATTAGAAGTGGTTGCGGATGTAAGAGTCAAGGGAGCTATCGGTGTAGTAGAATTAAAAGAAGTGGTTAATATGCCAGAGATGCAAACGAAGTTTGTTGATCTTGGAGTCTGGATACGGCCTTTTAATAAACTTGTCTATCTGATGCCTCCCTTTATCATAAAGCCAGAGCAGTTATCACAATTAACTCATGCCATTTATCAGGTGCTATCAGAGCTACAAAGCTAAGAAACAAAAGAGCTAAAAGGAGCTAAAGGAAAAGAATATGGCTGTGCAAATATTTAGACTACGCGGTGTTGCCGATGATGAAGCTGAGGATGTACGCATACTACTCACAGAACATCATTTTGAATTTTACGAAACACCCGGAGGGAACTGGGGTGTATCAATGCCAGCATTATGGCTAGTGGATGATGATCAACAAGAAGCGGCTAAAGCACTAATCGCAGAG
>CBDCZP010000016.1:0-86382 GCA_965224605.1 Thiotrichaceae bacterium | reverse complement strand
TCTATGCTCGTGATGATTTAAGTCGCGAATTGGCTTTCTTGTTTGAAGATGCCGCTCTCAGGCAGAATATCAAGTTAATTAAGCGAGCTTCTTTTTTGCCAAGGAAACCAATTACCGCCCCCTTATATCAGAATTTAGTACCGAACCCTTTGATGCCATTTTTATAGCTTCGTCCGCCCGGGCTGGTGCTTTAATGACCAAACAACTTCGGGAAATGGGTGTGGATAAACCCATTCTAGGCAACGACTCATTCAACCATTCAACATTCATAAAAACAGCGGGAGAAGCCGCAAAAAACACCATTATTCCCTCAATCTACAAGCCCGATGAAAATAACCCAACTAACCAGAACTTCATGCAACGCTATAGTAAAAAGTACAAAAAAAAGCCCGACTACCATGCCGCTCAAGGTTACGATTCTGTCATGCTATTAGCCGCTGCTATAGAGCGTGCTGATAGCACGATTCCATCGCTACTAGCCTCTACCCTGCATTATATGCCTGCCTGGATAGGAATCACCGGGATTCATGGGTTTACCTCATCAGGCGAGCTACTAGGTAAAAAGTATTTTTTTAAAACCTGGCAGAATGGTCGCTGGCAATTTTTACCTGCTATCCATATCCCCTATTTACTGAGTCGTTTTCAAAAAAACATACAGCAGAAAACAAACCATTCAGAGCAAAAAATTACCGACTTTACACACGTCTTTACCCAAAGCATGCATGATGAAGAACACAAAATATACCTACTGGATCTGGCTCAGGAGATCCTGCGCTTCAAACAGATCGGTATTATTTACGAGAACACCACTGAGGGGCGTAAGGCCGCAGACTATCAGTTGCTCAAAACATTCGCTAGCGAGAAAAACATCAAGATCGACGAATGTAAAATCCCCTTTTCAATCATGAAAAAAAAAGAAGTAAAGCAAGCCATTGTTGCCTGTTTTGGTAAACTATCCTTAACCGTGGATGCTTTGTTCATCCCCCCCTATCACGGTATTGATGACGCCTTACTTCAACGACTCAATAGAAGTCTCGCCTTTTTTAGAATACCAGCCATCTCTCTGGATGAACGAAATACCGATCCGAATATTAGCTTGTTACTTGGAAAACGTTCAGACATCAATCTACAAAATATGGATGACATGCAAATCTATAATGGTTTGCTGAATGGAATAAAAGTCAATGAATTTGCGGAGCGACTGAAAAGCCTACCTGAAATCTCAGTAAATCTTGGTAACCTGCAACGCAATGGTTTAGCTGACACCGCTATTCTTAATTTGTCACCTGATGTTTACTTCAATGCTAATAAAACACTAAGCAAGGCATCTGTTAAACCATGAAGTCGTTTATCCCCTATGTAACTTTTTTTATATTGCCCTTCCTGTTGACAACAGCACTGGCGCAGCAGAGCCAGACAAAAGAGAGACAACAACTGTACATTGGTATAGAAAAAAACCGCCTACCCTATACGGGTCTGAATGACTTGAAGCAACCACATGGGATACTAGTAGCCGCTGTCAACCGCCTGTGTGAAACCATCAACGCAGACTGTGAATTTGTCGTGGGTGAATTTAACCAGCTATTGCAAGATGTTAAGATATATAAACTTCATGCTCTAATAATCATTGATACCTTCATTCTTCCAGACATAGACAAACTAAAATTAACGCCACCGCTATGCAAAACCCAGCCTGTTTTCATCCAGAAACCGAATGAAAATAACAGAACCAAACCTGAAGACTTTAAAGGAACCACCATAGGTGTCCGAGAAGGCTCGCTACTACATCTCTACTTGCTGGATGAATTCAGTAGCCATGCCCGTATAAAACCCTACCCTCTGCTGGAAAGTGGCATCTTTGATCTGGTAACCGGACGTATAGACACGCTATCAACAGACCAGGCCTTTTTCTCGGAAAGATTACAAAAAACGCCTCTGGGTAAAGAATACGCTGCAACTCCACTGGACATGACACAACCTGATGGAGAGGCACTTCCAGCTACCAGCATGAGGTTTGCACTCAGAGAACAAGATACCGAGTTATATGAAACACTGACAAAAGCTATCCAGACAAATGGCCAACCCTCTTATTGTGTGGATATACTGGTCAGCCACAAACAGTCTGGGATATCCATTCCTCCACCCCCTATTAATTTTGATGCTCCTATGCCCGAAAAGCCCGAAGCCCTTGACGTCCCTCTATCAGGGGCTAACAAATCTTCAGTAGACAAACCAGGCAAAGCCGAGAAACAAGCACCAAAAGATTGAGGACACCATGCAAAACACATCGACCAAGCATTTCTCACGAGTTATTTACTACACATCCATTCTAGGACTCCTACTATTGTTACTGCTAAGTAATAATGCTGTATATGCGGCAGATAATACCGAATCTGAACCAAAATCATCTGCGAAGAAAAATCCAACGGAGGAAGATAACCCACAAAAAAATAAAAAAGTAAAGCGGGACAAAACGAAGAAGAAAGATACTACAAAAGCTGCCGAATCACAGATCGAAGACAGTATGGCTAATATCGAAATTATCCAGCAAACCCTTGAGTCACTACGTCTGGAAATTGACAATAGCAAAGAAAACACCACCCTGAATCGCAGCAGTGTACAAACGATAAAAGATGGTTTGGAACTCATCGACGAGAAGTTAAAGAAAGCCTACAGCGGACTGGATCAAAGTCAGAGCGGTATCACCACTAACAGCAAAGCCATCGACAAGTTAACCAAAGAACTGCTAACTACAACCCGGGAATTACGCGCCAACGCTGCCGACCTTGTCTCCCAAAAATCCCTGATTGAGAATAATTCCATCCGCCTGTATGAAATCCTCATCCAGGCTGGCAGCATCTCTGAACACATTGAAAAACTGGTTATCGGATTAGAAAGTGTCAAAAATACGACTTATGTAGAAGAGTTAAAAAAAGACCTCAACATCAATATCAACCGACTTTGGAGGCTTCTAGCCATCATACTCGTATTCTTTGCACCGCTGGCTTTTGTGCTCTCCAGTAACCGCAATCACTATAAGCCTCTGACGGATGGTATCGAACAACACCAGGGTGTGCTATTAGTTTGCCTCGGTGCATTTCTAGGTTACTTTGGGTTGGGCTTTGGATTCATGTATGGCACAAGTAATTCAGGCTGGGTGGGGACATCCAGCTACCTGATGGCAAATCAGGCAGCTACTCCCGAGCTGCAAACGAATTTCCCCTTTACCGAATTTGTGCTCTACCAAACCGGTTTTGCCATGCTTGCTGCCATGATTGTATACATAGCAGTAGGCCGACAACTTTCCAGTGCCAAGCATATGATGCTTGCCTTATTCGTAGGAGCTGTACTAATCCCTGTCTTCGGACACTGGGCTTGGGCAGGGCTTTTTGTAGCAGAGAATAAAGGCTGGCTCGAAAACCTTGGCTTCATTGACCAGGGAGGCTCAATAACGATAAACGCCGTCGCAGCCTGGTTTGCCTTTATCGTAGTATTAAAACTTGGACGTCTACACCCGGCCCCCAAACAGGCAAATGAAGAATTCGATGACCCTGTTTATTCAACCAGTGCCGTATTACTACTATGGCTAAGTTGGTTCGGCTTTACTACGGGAACTCTGCCCATTTCTAACGAACAAATCTCCAGTGTCATGTTAAATGTTGGACTAGCGGGTTCTGCGGGTGGCCTAACCGCATATCTTCATTACGCCCTCTTCCACAGTAATACAAGCCCTATCGCCCGAGGGCTAGGCGGTTTTGTTACCGGTTTGGTCGCTATTGCGGCCTGCGCACAAAGTGTCACCTTTCTAGAGGCAATAGTTATTGGTGCCAGCGCAGGTATTTTGCAGAATATCTCTTACGGTATTCTGCGAAGGGTTTTCCTGCAACAAATTTGGCAAACAAGAGCAGCCTATTTGGTAGCCATTCATGGCATCGGCGGTATCTGGGGAGCTTTGTGTGTAGCATTACTAGGCACTGATGGCAACTTTGGCGCACCCGATATGCTCCAGCTAGTCATCCAGCTTCAAGGTATTGCCGCAGCCCTCGCTTATAGTTTTGTGATGGCAAATATCATGATGTTCTTGTTGAAATTTCGTAGCAAGCGCTCGAAAGCTGTTTCATGAAAAAACATGTTCACTATCATTTGCTAGCGTTGCTCTGGGTGGCGCTGTTAACCTTCAATAACGGTCTTGCATCTCCCGTTTTAACACCCGGTGAAATCCCGTTAATCCGCATTAATACAGAGCAGCATTCATCACTAGAAATCGGATTGGAAACGGGTCGTCAAAGCAAAGCCCTGTTTCCTGATATAGAGCGGCGTTATGATACGCATCTATCAGCAACACTCAACCAAGATCTCTTTGATCAAATACAGCGGGAAACTTTACCTAAACTCCTCAAGGCATTAGATCCAGAATATCAGGAAGAACTCAAAGGGGTTGCAGGAGCCTGGTCACTTACTCGTACCAACAAACTAGGGGATGGTCAGCTCTCTCTCGATGAGTACCAGATAATGAACCTGTTGCCAGATATCGGCTTTTCGCCCGATGGTACAGGTTTTGGTGTTTTCAGTAAGGCATCCACTGAAAACGGCCCAATTATTGGTAGAAATCTGGACTGGGTGAGTACACCTGCATTACGTAGCTTACAAGCGATTACCGTTTACCAGGACAACAACAAAGCGGTGGTCAATGTGGGCTTTGCAGGCATTATCTCAGTTCTAACTGGGTTTAATAACCAAGGCTTATTCCTTGCTCATTACAAAACAGACCCATATTCTCCCTACCGGAAGACACAACGCCCATCGAATGATTCACGCTCAAGCGTATTTGATAGTCGCAAGGCTCTGGAAACAAGCACTTCTATTCAGCAGGCAGCGCGTTATCTATCCAGAAAACCCTACGCATACAGCCACTCCCTTCTGATGGCAGACAAAAAAAGCATACAAGTACTAGAATATCCTCAAGGTGGAGCCGCTAAACTGCGACAGTTGAATAGTCCCACGCGCTCAGAAAAGCCTTGGGATAAAGAGTTGCAAATTGCTGTAATTGATTGCCATGTACTGGCGACAATGCCCAATAATTGCAAGGACATAAAAGATGCCTATCGATGGCAACGACTGCGGCAATTAGCACAGTTTAGTGCTTCAAAGCCAGCTAGTGTGCAAGATATTGCGAATATCCTGTTTGATACCGCTAACCCCCTGTACGAGATTTTCAATCCTCAAACCTTGCAATCAATGATTTATCTACCCGCAAATGGAAGTTTGTACCTTTATACCGCCGCAACACATGGCCCTCTTCCTGTAGCACCTGTCCATAACGCTTATCTGGACATAGTGCCAGTGAAATTACATCATTCACGAGACAATAACAGCAACTATGTCACATGGACGATAGGACTGTTGTTGCTAGTGCTGTCAACTATTGTGTTCTGGATTACATTGCAGAATAAAAAGAAGGCAGCATAGCCATATTTCCCCTTGAAACTCAAGCTGGTCATCACTCAGCCCATACCGGTTTTGAATAACTAACCCTTTGAACTTCAGAACGACATCTTTGGGTTTTGCTCCTGCGTTGCTTTTTAGATCTTTCTTGTGGATGAGATCCAGTAAAGGACGAAAAGTTTCCCAGTCAATAGTGCGATCTAGTTCTATTAGTGGGTTCCTAATTTTATGAGTCGCTGACATTTCGTTTCACTGATTCAGGTGCACTTCTCTTATTATTTATTTCGATAAATGAGCAACTCAACATTTCTTAACATTTCTTAAATTGTAATCCATTAAAGTGGAATGCATAATTTCAGACATCTAAGCATCTAAGCATCTAAGCATCTAAGCATCTAAGCATCTAAGCATCTAAGCATCTAAGCATCTAAGCAATAAGAGGTATCTAACACTAAAACAACGCAAAACCATTTAGTTATCATCTCTTTTTGTAAATCCCAAGGAGTTTTATCCCCTCCCCTTGGGCGCAAAACAAAGAGAGCACTCAACATTATTGAATAGTAAAATAATATGAAATTATTTATTGATTTATTGCCTAGAAATATTATTGAAACTTGGCCAATCAATAGGAAATGATACTGATTCATAAAGCTAAAAATTCTTGTAGTACTTGTTATCTAACATCAGTAAAGAGAGATTAATAAGTGAGTTACTACAAATAGTTTTATAGATCCTATTATTACAGGTTTAGAGCGTCTCCTTATACATAAATCATAGGGTTATTGATACCAATACTTATGTATAAGGAAGTGGGTTTAGAGACGGAAAGTTTGTTTTATTCATCAGGGATTAATTAGCAAGGAGGAACAAAATTGAGTATTTATAATTTAGGTCTTAAGATATGGGGTAGTTTAACTATTTTCAGTATTACTGTATCCACCATGATACTACTTTCAGTGCTGAACTTTCAATATCCTATTATTTCTTACTTAGGTGGGATAGGTTTGATCTTAATGACCATTTTTATGGTCTATTATACGATTATAAACATCCACACAAAACAAGCCATTAAAATTCATGAGATTAGTGATCAGACCCCAGAAATTGCAATAATTTTTCCCATTTATAAGGAAGATACAGCAATTCTAAAGAAAACAATACAAAGTGTAATACAGCAAGATTATCCTTTAGAAAAAATCAAGTTATTCATTGCTAATGATGCCCATAGGAATGAAGTAAAATATTTAGTTGATGAGTTGCAAGCTGACTATCCAGACGTCAGTTTTCACCATGTTTTACCCCCGGCGAAAAATTCTCCAGCTAGGGAGGGAGAAGCAAAAGGAGGAGCGTTGAATGCTACATTAAAAGAAATCAATCAGTTGTATCCTAATATAGAATATATTGAAACGCGCGATTGTGACGATTGCGTAGGTGATCCGTTATTCCTCAAGAAGTGCTTAACTTATCTTGCCAAAAATCCAAAAATAGGACTTGTGCAAACGTACAAAGATGTTATTGATTTAGAAGATATAGACTACTTTGACACTCGTGAACGCTTTCTACAATCCTATACGCTACCCGGTAAAATCTGGTTAAACTCTGTATTTTCTTTAGGCTCAGGTGTTATTTACCGTAATCAAGCATTACTCGATGCAAAAGGGTTTGATTCCTGGAATGTTTGTGAAGATGTAACAACCTCATTTAATATTATAAAAAATGGCTGGCAGTCACAAGCCCTAGATGTTGTTGGCGCAAGGGCACAGGCACCCACCACCGACATGGGTAATTTTCTAAAACAACGTCCTGATTGGGCTTTAGATTCATTGCGCATATTGTTTTTTCTTAAACCAAACGGATTAACATTAAAACAACGCTTAGGTTTTAACACAAAAGGGGTTAAGGACTTATTTTTCCCATTAGCAACATTGTCAGTCGGTCTTTCATTAGGGCTAAGTTTAATCATTGGGTATCCTTTGTTTCTCGAAATTCCTCTTATTGCATATTTTGCTATTTTCTCAGCATCTATCTTCCAGTTGTTGGTATTTAAAGGTGATTGGGTGTTTTATTTACGTCATAAAGTCTTGGAATTTGCTTTATTGTTTGAAAACATAAAAATGGTCGGACTAGCCATAAAAAATGGCAAACACAAGAAACCAAAATATATTGTAACTCGTAAAACAGCTATACATAAATCATATTTGAATCTCTGTTATCCTCATGTTTTATTATTAATATTTTTCATCATAAGCATCACTATGGGGCTTTTTAATAATATAAGCGGCCAACAGAATTTAATTTTTATTGTAATTATCTATTGGTCATTAAATTTAATTGGAGTTATTCGCCTTGCACTATACCAGCCTAAAAGAAGAGTAATATAATGGATGATTTGTGGATAAACTCGATCACAGACTTTGATGATGATGCAATTAGTGAGTGGGTACAAAAAAAAGAAAATTCAACTGAAAATGATATAGCCATTATTGGGATGGCTTGTCGTTTTCCAGGTGCTAATAGCCCCTCTGAATTTTGGTCTAATTTAAAAAATGGTGTTGAATCTATCACTCATTTTTCAAAAGAGGAGCTGATTGAAGCCGGCATTGATCAAGATATTGTTGAGCAATCCGACTATATTCGTGCACGAGCTATTATAGATAATGTTGATTTATTTGACGCGCCTTTTTTTGGTTATGCAGCTCGTGAGGCCAAACAGCTTGATCCGCAGCATCGTTTATTTTTGGAGTGCTCTCAGGAAGCTTTGGAGCGAGCAGGTTATGGAGAGGAAACATATCGTGGAAAGGTAGGTGTTTTTGGAGGGATGCTGGTTGATAGTTATTCGAATGAAAAACATAATCCTGCTTATGGTTCTGTTGAAGAATCAGCATACATTGCCCCTAACGGAAAAGACTTTTTAACAACGCTGGTTTCGTACAAATTAAATTTAGATGGGCCTAGCGTTAATGTACAAACAGCCTGTTCATCCTCATTAGTTTCTGTACACCTAGCAAGTCAAAGTCTATTAAACGATGAATGTTCCTTAGCATTAGCAGGCGGTGTCTCCATTCATTTCCCGCAAAAAACAGGTTACCTTAATCAAGCTGGTGATATTTTTTCATCTGATGGACATTGTCGTGCTTTTGATGCGAAAGCAACAGGTACCGTATTTGGAAATGGTTTAGGCATTGTTGTTTTAAAACGTTTAAAAGATGCCTTGCATGACGGAGATACTATTCAAGCCGTTATCAAAGGCTCTGCCGTTAATAACGATGGATCATTAAAAGTCGGTTTTGCTGCGCCTAGCGTGGATGGGCAAGCACAAGTCATTACTGACGCCTTAAATGTATCTGGTATTAATCCGGAAACCATCAATTATATTGAAGCACATGGTACAGGAACTGCATTAGGTGACCCAATTGAAATTGCTGCGTTAACTCAAGCCTTTAAAAAACATACCAATACAAATCAATTTTGTCATATTGGCTCGGTGAAAACTAATATTGGTCATTTGAATGCAGCAGCAGGTGTTGCCAGTCTAATTAAAACGGTATTGGCATTGCAACATCAACAAATCCCACCGAGTTTGCATTTTAATGAAGCTAATCCTGAAATTGATTTTTCTACAACGCCTTTTATTGTCAATGCTGATTTGCAAACATGGGAAAGTAATCACTCCACACCACGTCGTGCGGCGGTTACCTCGCTAGGTGTGGGGGGGACAAACGCTCATATTATTGTAGAAGAAGCACCATTAGTAACCTCAGCTGAAATAACGCGTCCATGGCAATTATTAACCATATCCGCAAAAACACCTGCAGCTTTGGATCAAATGACAGAAAACTTAAAGCTATATCTTGCAGAGAAAGATATTCCATTAGCCGATGTTGCATATACTTTACAGTTAGGACGTGAGGCATTTAATCAACGTCGTATTTTAGTTTGCGACACTCATCATGAAGCTGTTTTACAATTAAGCCAACCTGAACAAATTAGTACAAAACATCAGGTGAGCGGAGAGCGCCCAATTGTATTCATGTTTTCTGGTCAAGGCTCCCAATATATTGGTATGGGAGCCGATCTTTATGAAACTGAAACAACGTTTAGAGAAACTATCGACTATTGTGCTGATTACCTTTATCCCTTATTAGGTATTGATTTACGTCTATTAATGTTTACAGATGTAAATGATAATGCCTCTACTTTACAAGAAACTCGCTTTACCCAGTCCGCTTTATTCATAGTTGAATACGCTTTATCTCGTTTATGGATGGAATGGGGAGTACAGCCTGAGGCTATGATAGGGCATAGTATCGGAGAATATGTTGCTGCCTGTTTGGCAGGAGTGTTTTCTTTAGACGATGTTTTGGAACTGGTTGCTTTGCGTGGACAATTGATGCAAAGCTTACCAGCTGGAAAAATGTTATCAGTTATGTTGCCTGCTGATGAAGTTCGATCATGGTTAACAGATGATATTTGTTTAGCAACCATTAATGCCCCATCCTTATGTGTAGTTTCTGGAACAGATAAAGCAATTGATGATTTGGCAGTTAAGTTGAACAAAAATAATATTCAACACCGTGTCTTGCATACCTCTCACGCGTTTCATTCATTTATGATGCAACCAATGATTGAAGAGTTTGTAACAAAAGTTAATACGCTAACACTAAATACTCCCGTATTACCTTTTATTTCCAACGTCACAGGTGACTGGATTAAGGCAGAAGATGCAACAAGTGGTAGTTACTGGGGAAAACATCTATTACAAACCGTTTTATTTTCAAATGGTTTACAAACTATACTAAAAGAATTACAACCTATTTTATTAGAAATAGGTCCAGGAAATAGCCTTGTTACTTTTGCAAAGCAACATTTAACTGCAACAGATGATATTGTAACCCTTACTTCTTTACATCATCCCAAAAAGCCACAGCATGACGTTGCCTTTTTATTAAAGAACCTCGGAGAAGCTTGGTTAGCAGGTCTCACTATCAACTGGCAAGTCGTTTATCAGAATGAACAACGTCAGCGAATACCCTTGCCAACCTATCCGTTTGATTATGAAAGCTATTGGATTGAACCCAATTCAGAAGCTGGCAACCCCCTACTGGATAATAAACGTTTAAGTAATCCGGCAGATTGGTTTTATATTCCCGTCTGGAAACAAGCACCTTTACCTAGCGCTTCATTGTCTGATGAAATAAGTACTTATTTATTATTTGTTGATGATGATAATGATAATGATAATGATGAAAGTATCGGGTTAGCTTTGCATAAAAGATTAGAATCTGAAACTAAAATAGTTATTCAGGTTCATCGTGGTGAAAAATATAAACAAGTTAATAAATTCAAGTATGTGATTAATCAGCAAAAACCAGAAGATTATTCTTTATTGATTGATGACTTGAATCAAAATAAATTACAAGCACAATGCATTATACATACTTGGAATACTAGGCAAATCCAGCAGGAATTTGAGCAAATACAGGAACAGGGTTTTTATAGTTTATTGTACTTAACTCAAGCCTTAGCTGAACAAGGCTGGACATCTTTACAATTGATTACAATAGCCAGCCAATTGTATTCAGTCACTGGAAATACAAAGTTAATTCCGGAAAAAACAACTTTATTAGGGGCAATGGCAGTCATCCCATTAGAGTTTCCAAATATTCATTGTCGTAGTATCGATGTTCAAAAACCTTACAACGAACAAGTTACCAATCAACTCATACAAGAATTACAACTAACCCGTTGTAATGGAAATATCGCCTATCGTGGAAAACAACGTTGGACACAAACATTTGACCCGATACATTTACTAAACACTAGACATGCTTTGCGTTTACGATCGCAAGGAACTTATTTAATTACAGGTGGTTTAGGTGGAATCGGTTTGGTTTTTGCACGTTATTTGGCGGAACAAAAGAAAGCAATTCATTTGATTTTGATAGCTCGTTCCTCCCTGCCTGAACGCCACACTTGGAACACATGGTTAGATGAACATCCAGCGGAAGATGCAACTAGTAAAAAAATTCAGGCAATTAAGGCCTTGGAAATCTTGGGTGCAACAGTAGAAGTTATCAGTGCAGATGTGACTAATGCAGAACAGATGCAACATGCCTTAAAACCATTTGAAGTAATTAGTGGTGTCATTCATGCTGCAGGCATTGCAGGTGGTGGCATTATTCAACGTAAAAACAAAGAAAGTGCAGACGAAGTTATGGCAGCCAAGGTGAAAGGAACTTTGGTTTTAGAACAGCTACTTAAAGAATACTCACTTGACTTTTGGGTGCTTTGTTCTTCCCTTAGTGTCTTAGGCGATTTCGGACAAGTTGATTATTGTGCTGCGAATGCTTTTCTTGACAGCTTTGCTCATCAACAACAATTAGAAGGAAGGCCTGTTGTTTCAATCAACTGGGCAACCTGGAAAGAAGTGGGTATGGCGGTAGATAATGACTTACCAGCTGATTTACAATCTGCAAGAGAAGAAGAATTACGAAAAGGGTTGACTAACCAAGAGGGAATGGATGCTTTCCAGCGTATTGTAAATCAATCCTTTGCACAAGTTCTAGTTTCACCTCACCCATTGACAGCCTATCTAGACGATGTAAAAGAATTCAGCGAATTAGCCCAACAAAATTTATCAACTAGTGTGGTCACCAATAGTGAAAAATATCAACGTCCTGCTTTAAACACGGATTATATTCCTCCTAGTGATGACTTAGAGAAATTGTTAGCCGAAAGCTGGCAAGACTTTTTTGCTTTAGAGCGTATTGGAATTCAAGATGATTTTTTTGAATTAGGTGGGCATTCTCTCAGTGCCATGCAATTAATTAATGCTTTACAAAGCCAATTGGGAGAAATTTTACATGTTACTGCATTATTTGATGCGCCAAATATTGAAGCTTTAGCCGTATATTTACGTAAAAACTATTCTGATGCCATTGATAAGATGTTAGGAATAGAAGCTGAAACAAATGTTGATATAAACAATGGGGTAATTGATTCCACTAAAGTTTCCTTGGCACGTCAAAAAATACCCTCACTCCCTACCTTAAAATACCCTTCTAAAAAGAAAAACCCTCAGGCTATTTTTATCTTAAGCCCGTCCCGTTCAGGTTCTACTTTATTGCGTGTCATGTTGGCAGGTCATCCTGCATTGTTCGCACCTCCTGAATTGAATTTATTACAATACAATAGCCTCGGACAACGTAAAGACAGTAAAGACTTATTAAATGAAGGTGTTATACGTACCTTAATGCAACTTCATAGTATAGGTAATATTGAAGCACAGACTATGATGGAGGAGTTTGAAAGTTTAGATATGTCCATACAGGACTTTTATGCAGATTTACAAACAACTCTCAAGGGGAAGATATTAGTCGAAAAAACACCTAATTACGCGTTGAGTCTTGACGTATTACAACGTGCTGAACAATATTTTGATAACCCTTTATATATTCATTTAACCCGTCACCCCTTAGCAACTATTCGATCTTTTGAAGAAGTTAAATTAGATTTATTAGGAGGGCCTTTTAGCGATCATAAATTATTTACTCGGCGTGAAATTGCCGAATTAGACTGGTTAGTTAGCCAACAGAATATTTTAGAATTTCTATCTTATATTCCAAGTCATCGCCAACATCGACTTAGTTTTGAAAGTTTAGTGAGTGAGCCAGAAGACTCGACAAAAAATCTGTGTAAGTTTTTAGGATTAGATTTTCATGCCAACATGTTGCAACCGTATCAAAATAAAACACAACGTATGACCGACGGTATCCATAGTGAATCACGTCAAATTGGTGATGTGAAATTTCATCAATATGAAACCATTAATCCTGAAACTGCTAACCGTTGGCAACAAGAAAAAACTACGGACTTTCTCAGTGAGGTTAGTTGGAAAGTTGCAGCTCAGCTTGATTATTCTCAACCAATAGAAACAACTAAAACTTTTCCATTAGCACTTGGACAAAAACGTCTATGGTTCATTGAACAGTTAGAAGGCGCCAACCCTGCTTATAATTTGACTAAAGCGGTTCGTCTAAAAGGGAAATTGGATATTCCAGCTTTAGAACGGAGTTTGCAGGTGATATTACGTCGGCATGAAATTTTACAAGCCACCTTCGGTGAAGTTAATGGTGAGCCCATACAGCATATTGAAATACAAAAATTAACATTAAAACTTATTGATGTTGAGGAACATCAAATTAAAGCATTGGTTCGGGAAGAAACTTTACGACCTTTTGATTTAGGTAAGGATTTGATGTTACGCGCGCAATTATTATGTGTTGAAGAAGATGATCATGTCCTGCAGACCACCATGCACCATATCGCTTCGGATGCGTGGTCACGTACAGTATTTAATACTGAATTGGTCAGCTTATATAGTGCTTTTGTGCAAGAGTTGCCTTCCACGCTTGCGCCTTTACCTATGCAATACACCGATTTCATTCGTTGGCAACAAGGCTGGCTAAATGAAGCAAGAATAGAAGAACAGTTGACCTATTGGAAACAGCAGTTAGCTGGTGAATTACCAACCTTGAGTTTACCACAGGATTATAGTCGACCAGAAACCCCCAGTTTTGCTGGACAACAATGTTCGCGTTGGTTATCAAGCAAACTCAATAATGCTGTTAAACAGTTAAGTCAACAGCAGCATGTCACTCCATTTATGGTCATGCTTACAACGTTTAATATTTTGGTGGCACGTTTATCTGGTTTAGAGGATATTATTTTAGGGACACCTGTGACAAGGCGTAATAGTGCCGAGTTAGAAAACATGATTGGTTTTTTCATCAATACTGTTGTTTTACGTACCGATGTTTCTGGTTCCCCCAGTTTTATTGAATTATTAACTCGCACTAAACAAGTCACTTCAGATGCCTACGCGAACCAAGACGTTCCCTTTGAAAAAGTCGTTGAAGCTATTCGACCAGAACGTGCTGCACATCGTAACCCATTTTTTCAAATTTGGTTTAATATGTTTCCAGGGCGTGAAGATTTGCACCTGCCTGGTTTAGAGAGTCAAGAAATAGATGGTGGTGTTGCACCATCTATGTTTGATTTGATTATTTATATTGAGGATTTTGAAACCGATATAAAGCTTAGTACCGTTTATAATGGACAGTTATTCAAAGCAGAACGAATGGAATTTATGCTAGAACAGTTCCAGTATTTATTGGAGCAAGTTTTAGAGCAGCCAACTCTTCCAGTTAATCAATATTCCCTACGTTCTGAAAAACTTGACAATTATTTACCAAACCCAAAGCAAATATTAACAGCCACATGGGCTAATGCTGCACATGAAGTATTTAGTCAACAAGCACAAAAAACACCAAATAACCTAGCTTTAATAGGACACGATGTCAAAATTTCTTATCAGGAATTAGAAGAAATTAGCAATCAACTTGCTCATTATTTAGGTGAGCAAGGTATTGGTAAAAATGATGTCGTTGCCATTTATGCTGACCGAAACCCACAGCTAGTTATCGCTATGCTTGCTACCTTGAAAGTGGGCGCTGCTTTTATGATTTTAGATGCTAGCTATCCAGAAGCACGTTTACTATCTTATTGTGGGCAAGCTAAACCTTGTTACTTATTGCATCAGGAAACCGCAGGACGTGTTCCTGATGGTTTGCTGGATTTTGTATCAACACGGCATTGGCGGTTATCCGGTGATTTTGTAGAACTACAACATAGTTTATGCAATTACTTAACAGAAAATCTAAATGTCTCAGTAACTGCACAACAATGGATGTATATAAGCTTTACTTCTGGATCAACAGGTAAGCCAAAAGCTGTTATTGGTTCACACCAACCTGTTGCTCATTTCATCAATTGGCATATTCAAACTTTTGGATTCACAAAAAATGATCGTTTTAGTTTGTTATCGGGTCTAGCACATGACCCATTATTACGAGATATTTTCACGCCTTTATCAATAGGAGCCGTATTATGTATACCAACTCAAGAAGTAATTGCACCGCGACTTTTATCAGAATGGTTTTCTGAACATGACATTACGGTGGCTCATTTAACGCCACAAATGGGGCAAGTACTTACAATAGACCAAAAAACAATCAATCAAAAACTATCTTATTTGTTTTTTGGTGGTGATCAATTAAATACATACTCATTAAAAACAATCAGGACCTATGCACCACATGCCCATTGTGTCAATTTTTATGGCACAACTGAAACACCACAAGTCATGGCTTATGCAAACTTACCACTGGAGAATGAACATGAACTCATTCCACTTGGTAAAGGCATCGAAGGCGTGCAATTACTCATTATCAATCAACATGGAAAATTAGCTGGAATTGGAGAGCTTGGGGAAATTGTTGTACGCACCCCTTATTTAAGTCAAGGTTATTTAGGTGATGACCTATTAACACAGCAGTCCTTTATTCAAAATCTCTGGACAAGCGATGAAAATGATTACATGTATAAAACAGGGGATTTAGGACGTTATTTACCAAATGGCGAGGTCATATTTTCTCATCGTAAAGATGGACAATTGAAGATACGTGGCTTTCGGATAGAAACTGGAGAAATAGAAACTCTATTAGTTGGACATCCAGATATTCAGGCGGCCTTAGTGACAACAGTAGATGATATCGACATAACAGGTAATAAGCAGTTAGTAGCCTATATTGTGCCACAATCTTCGAAAGTACAAATTGATAATGCAAGTATTTGGTTGCGTCCTTATTTAGAGAAAGAACTACCACATCATATGTTGCCTTCTGCATTTGTTCCTTTAGAAGCTATTCCTCTAACGCCAACAGGAAAAATTGATTTTCATGCTTTACCAACACCCAACAAACTTATTAACAATGAGCACTTAGATCTGATTTTGCCACGTAATCAAATTGAAATGCAATTGTTGCTTATCTGGAAGACTATTTTAAATCAAAGATCTATTGATGTTACAAGTCACTTTTTTGATTTAGGCGGACATTCCTTATTAGCGATGCAACTAATAACAAAGGTCAACAAGAAATTTAAGCAAACACTTTCTTTAGCACAATTTTTTCAACAACCTACTATCGAACAGATGGCAAAGAATCTAGAGCAAGAAAACCCCTCTGATTATTCCCCTCTCATTGGCATACAAACAAATGGGAATCGCCCCCCTTTATTTTGTATACATGGTGCGGATGGCTATGTACATCGTTTTTATCCTCTAGCTAATGCATTAGGAGAAAATCAACCATTTTATGCCTTACAAGCAGTAAGTTTTGATAATGAGATTTCATCGCCAATAAGTATTGAAGCCATGGCAAAACGTTATATTGAAACTATACGTTCGGTACAACCACAGGGGCCATATCACCTTAGTGGCTATTCCTTTGGAGCTAAAGTTGCATATGAAGTAGCGTTTCAGCTACAAGAGCTGGGAGAAGAAGTTGCGTTATTAGCTATTATTGATGGAGCGGCGCCAAATGCAAATGATGAAACGGTCATGGATGATGCAGAGTTATTGATTTGTGTTTTAAAACAAACCGCAATATGGTACGAAAAAGATGTAAAACTGACCCACCAACACCTTAATCAACTTACCCATGAGGAACAATCAAAAGCTATTCATCAAGAGATGGAGCAATGGAATATTCCAAATGCTGATGAAAATAGCCAATTTTTTATGCGTAATTTCCAAACTTATAAGCAGCATATATATTTACCTTATGAAATAGAAAAAAATATTGATGTGCCTTGTGTATTTTTTCATACTAAAGAACGTGTTGAACGTACTAAACCCACTATTTCCCAATCCGATCCAACTTTAGGTTGGGGGCAATGGATAGATAAGATTACTTGTAGGAGTGTTTCTGGTAACCACGTCAGCTTATTAGCATCCCCGTATGTAGAAAAACTGGCTATAAAACTTAAACCATTTCTAACTCATTAAAGAAGTAACAATCATGACAACAAGACAACATAACGGACTTCCCACTATTTACTATACTGATCAAAACCATTTTCAACAGGAAGAGAAAACGATCTGGGCAAATACATGGCAGTTTATTGGTAGAGAAGAAAATATCCCTGAGTCAGGTGATTATCTCACTGCAAGCTTGGGGAAAGAAGAGATTTTCGTGGTACGAGGCTCAGATGGAAAGTTGACCGCGATGCACAATGTTTGTACTCATCGTGGCGCTAAATTGTTACACGGACAAGGTAAGTGTAAACGTTTTATCACCTGTCCCTATCATGCTTGGAGCTTTGGATTGAATGGTGAATTATCAGGTGCTCCTAGGGAAAAGGAATTATTTCCAAATCTTGATAAAAAACAATTCACTTTAAGCCCTGCTAAAGTCGACACATGGGGTGGTTTTGTTTTTGTCAATGCAAACTCTGAAGCAGAAGAGTCATTAGCTGATTATTTGGCTGATATACCAAGCTTTTTGGAACAATATCAATATAACTGGAACACGTTACGTGAAGTTGACCGTTGGCATTATGATGAAGAGATTAATTGGAAATTAGTGGTCGAGAACTATGTTGAAGACTATCATTTCAAAGTAGTGCACTCACAAGGCTTTGGTAAATTTTATGATGATGCAAATATAGAAAACCTGCCAACGGGTCGTCATTTACGAATTAAAGTACCTTATAAAATACCCGAACGTTCTAAAGCACTGGGTGAGTTTTTTACAAGTTTTTCAACAGGTATTCCCTTTTCACCTCAGGCATATATTTTCCCTAATATTATGCTGAATCCGCATGAAAAATTTGTTTCCATGTTTCGTTTAATACCACTCGGTGTTGCTAAGACACGTATAGAAGTTATGATTTTCCAATCTCCTGAGCAGTTTTCAGATATTCCCTATCGTTCAGAAGTATTTAGAAAAGGATTTGATACTTTTATGGAAGAAGATTTTTCAATAACACGTCATATTCAAAGAAATCTACATTCACGTGCTTATTGTGTCAGTAGGTTTGCGAGACAGCATGAATTAGGTGTAAAGAAGTTTCAACAAACTATTAAGGAGTTTTTATGATTATCCGTAGCTTGAATAATATTTTACGCTTTGATACTAACCGCAATGTAGCATGGGGAAATGGAAATAGTCGCCGTTTTTTACTAGAAAGCGATGGCATGGGATTTACATTGACAGACACTTTGGTTAAAGCAGGGACAGAATCCTTATTACAATATCGCAATCATCTTGAAGCCTGCTATTGTGTTGAAGGGGAAGGTGAGGTGGAGTGCAAGGGTAAAGTTTATTCGATTACCCCAGGTACAATGTATGCACCGAATAAACATGAGAAGCACTATTTACGTGCCACAAAAACGTTGCGTTTAATTTGTGTTTTTACTCCTCCTTTAAAGGGACATGAAAGCCATCAAATAAATAAAGAAAAAGCATCTGCTTATTAAATAGACAATAAAGTTAATTTATTATGAATAAATATTAACTTAGAAAAAGGAGGTTAATTACAAGTTTGCAGGTTCAAATTTCTGTAGACATTTAATAAAACAGATTGAATCTTGAGATTAATACCTTATTAAAAGGTGGCTTGATTAAAACAATATAATATCCTAGTGGAGAAAACAATGATAATAGTTGGTTTAAATTTTGGACATGATGCATCAATTTGTATTACTGAAAATGGAAAAATTATATATACACTTCAATTTGAAAGGCGACTTCAAGTCAAGCGTATAGGAGGCCTTATATCAGGCTATCTTTTTGAAATTCTCAGAGGATTGGGGATTGGAGCTAATGATATTGATGCATTTTCACTAACATCAACACAACGACGGGAATTTGTTATAGACAATCCTGCTATTTTTGATATTGAATTGACCGAAGAATCTGAGAAAAAATTAAAGCTATATGAAAATGATCATTATATCCATGACAATTATTTCACTGACCCTGATATGAAATACCAACATAGATTTTTTTCTGAGTCTCATCGTTCAATTCCTTATCCCAGCATTACTACCTCTTTACCAGAAGACCCTGATTTCCATATTATTCCTGTTAATGTACGTTATTTGGGTACAATAATTCCAAGTTATATTGTTGGTCATCACCTTGCTCACTGTGGTTCAGCTTATTATAAAAGTGGCTATGACAAGTCAATGATATTCACCTCTGATGGTGGGTTCAGAGATTCGGGTTTTATTGCAATGGGCGAAGGAAATAAAATAAGAAATTTGAAAAGGCATAATCTTATTGGTGGCATTTGTTATGATGAAATGTCAAGACATATTGGTCTGACGTATGGGGGAGCTGGGAAATTAATGGGACTCTCTGCTTACTGTGATCAAACCTTTGAAAACCTGACCTATATGGATAATTTTAACAATAAAGGATCAGCTTCATTTTTCAAAAATATAAATACTGAACTGGAAACTAGAGGTATTCATAAAGATGATTATATCAATGCAGATGTATTCAATGAATACTCAAAGTTATGCGCAGGCTATACGCAACAGTCTTTTGAGCACACAATCTACAAAACAGTAACAGAATCATTCAATACCAGCGAAATGGATACATTATGTATGGCAGGTGGCGGATCACTTAACTGTCCAACCAATGCAAAAATTGCTAACTTTATAGGTGAAAAGAATTTATATATAGACAATGCTTGTAATGATGAAGGCATATCCTTTGGTTCTGCTGCAGTTATTTATCATCATGTACATGATTATAAACAAGACTCGGCAACGGTAATATCTAATCAATCGCCTTATCATGGAGAAAATCCCCGTAATGTTTCAAATGCTTTGAATTTACTAAATCAGTCAGATTGTTCTATTCAATTGAATTCCTCTGATAACCTTGCCAAGAAAGCGGCAACTTTACTTACTGAGGACAAAGTTGGTGCAATTATGCGTGGTAATGCGGAACTGGGCCCTAGAGCATTAGGTAATCGCTCCATTATTTCAGCAGCTCATAAGAGAAAATATCATCAAATTTGTAACTCCATTAAGAACAGGGAACAATGGAGACCTCTTGCACCAGCCGTACGGGAACAGGATTTTTCTGATTATTTTTCTGGTGTGAAAAATGGTTATATGTTGATGACCAATGAAGTAAAGTCCGGCAACCTTCCTGCAATTGAACATGTTGATCACTCTGCACGAGTTCAGGTGGTACAAGAAGGCACTAACTTTGATGCTATTCTTAAGTATATTCCCGACAATGTTCCTAAAGTAATTATCAATACCAGCTTTAATGATAAAGACGTTCCAATTTATGATGATGCGTATAGTGCAGCTAAATTCTTTCTGAATTCAGCATTAGATTTCATGATACTTGAAAATCATATTATTCGTAAAAACAAAGGCTTTGATGAACCATGACTTTAATTAAGAGGCTGTCTCGATTAAGTACCAATACCCATTACAAAGAGAAGATAGGTAATAAAAAAATTGATATTTTTCTAGATAAAGTTTACCAAATGGCCTCTGATGCTAATATTATCGTTACCCCTAGCTGTGTAGAAGGTAAAGCTTCATTGCTGAAAAGAAAAGATAAAGCATTAGCTCCAATCGTAAACACTACTCAAGAAGTGCCTATTTTTTTAAGGCAAGTAGATGCTAGCTGGCAAAATTTCGTTACCCGCCATTTAAATCCTATTCTTGGAGGAGTACGAGACAAACAGTTAAAAAATTTACAAGTAACCATTACGGATGAAGAAAAAGATAATAATCGATACCTAGGCTTGAGTATTATTAATAGTATTATTGCTTTTTCAGCTCAATTTCTTTATGCACCCTTGTTTTTATTAAATATTTTATTTATGTCTTATATCTTATATCGAAACCTTTTTATGCCGGCATATAAGAGCCTTTTCAAAGATAAGCGTATCAACTTTTGGGTTTTGGCTTTTATTGCAGAGCTTATGACATTACTAGGTGGCTTTTTTACAGCAGGTAGTTTAATTTTATTATTCTTTTCTATATCGTTTAAAATTTCTGACTTGACTCAAAAACGATTTCAGCAGAATCTCACAGATTCTTTAAATGAAAAGCCTCTTTCTGTTTGGTTGCTCATTGATAATGTTGAAATAGAGGTACCGTTTTCAACTGTTCAAGTTAATGATATTGTGGTTGTGCATGCAGGAGAATCTGTTCCTGTTGATGGTGTCATAATTGATGGTTTAGCTACTATTGATCAACAAGCACTGACAGGGGAGTCAGAACCTATTGAAAAATCAACAGATGATGCCGTTTTTTCCAATACTGTTATGCTTTCTGGAAAAATCAATATTAAAGTAAACAAGACGGGCAAAGATACAGTTTCCGCACAAATTATCTCTGTATTGGAAAATACGGCAAACTATCAACTACCTTTTGCTTCCAAAGTGGAGCGATTTGCTGATCGTGCTGCTCCTTATCTTCTTGGTGTTGCTGGCTTTGCTTGGTTAGCACTACGTAGTATGGCTGCTTCTGTAACTATCCTGAATTCTGGTGTTGGTACAGCTGCACGTTTGAGTGGCCCTATTACCATGCTTAATTATCTTAATATTGCTTCTCATAATGGTGTTTTGATCAAAGATGCACGTTCACTTGAAGTATTGAAAAATATTGATACGATCGTTTTTGACAAAACAGGAACCTTAACTCTCGAACAGCCCATGGTTACAAATATCTATTTGTCAGGAAACATAACTGAAGATGAGTTATTGACCTATGCAGCGGCGGCTGAATATAAGCAATCACATCCTGTTGCTAGGGCAATTTTAAAAGAAGCTCAAAAACGCCATTTGGAATTACCAGAAATCAATCAGGCTGATTATGAAATGGGGTTTGGAATAAGAGTATCGCTAAATGGGCAGCTGGTTCATGTGGGAAGCACACGCTTTATGGCGATGGAAGATATTGGTGTTTCTAAAAAAATGAAACAGGTACAGATTTCAGCAAATGATAAAGGACATTCAATCATTATGGTTGCATTTAATAACACGTTAGCGGGTGTTATTGAATTACAACCAACCGTTCGCCCCGAAGCTTTAGAAGCAATTAAGGATTTAAAAGCTCGTAAGATGGACTTATATATTATATCAGGAGACAGTGAGGGCCCTACTCGTAGCTTAGCTAAAATTTTAGGTATCAAACATTATTTTGCTGATGTGCTACCACAAAATAAGTCAGCTTTGGTTGAAAAATTACAAAATAAAGGGCGTTTTGTATGCTTCATTGGCGATGGTATTAATGATGCACCTGCATTAACTCAGGCGGATGTTTCAATTTCCTTAAGCGGTGCGACAACGGTTGCTACTGACGTTGCTCAAATTGTATTAATGAATAGAGACCTGAGACAGCTAGGATTCTTGCTTGATATTGCGAGAGATTTTGATAAGACACTACAGAAACTATTTTTGGTGAGTTTGCTCCCTGTTGGAGTTATCACGGTAGGAGTGTTTGCCTTACACATCAGTCTTTATACAGGTACTTTTATATGGCAATTGGGCATTTTTGGTGGATTAGCTACCGCATTTTCGCCTTTACGGAAATACAAGGAGAAGAAGGTATTGCCCAATGCCAATGATGCTGAGAAAGTTAATGAATAATTCACATCAAAGAGATATTTCTGATAATGAGCCTGATAAGAAAGAACAGCTTCAAACTGTAGTTTTATCTAATAAAGCTAACAGTATTGTTAAGCGTTATATGTACATTTCAATGGCTACAGGCTGGATACCAGTACCTCTCGCTGATTTTGGTGCTCTAGTTGCCTCTCAAGTAAAAATGGTACACAGTTTGTGTTTACATTATAAGATTCCATTTGAAAAGGAGAAGGGGCAATCTTTAATTATTTCCATGGTATCCGGTGGTATTCATGGTGCAGCAGCTCTCTTAGGTTTATCCAGTTTTGCCAAACTGATTCCAGGCCTCGGTTCTTTTGCTGGCGGAGGAGGTTCATCTATATTATCAGGAGCCTTAACTTATGCGGTAGGGCGTATGTTTGTACGTCACTTTGAATCTGGAGGGACACTTAATGATCTTAATGTCGACAACATTAATAAGGACTTTAAAAAAGAATTTAAAGAAGGAAGGAGGATAGTAAATTCATTGAAATCACAGACAAAAGCTGATTAACATCCTCACTCATGGTCGAAATAGGTTGATATGTTTTGTTCCTAATTAAATGTTGCTTTTTGTCTACCATATAGAGCTTAGATATGGTGCTAAACTTTTCACTGTGGGTCACTGAATCACTATTGTCATTGCAATGGTTGCCGCGAATCTATTCGACTAAGCCGTAGTTATAAGAGAGGATCTTCTGGTAAAAAAGCAATATTCCCAGTAGCTTACAAGAGGACTCAATAAGTGATTGGCTTAATTGAACGGTATTGCTTCTGAAGTTTACATATTCAACATTCCTGTTTCATTTTTTGGGGATTGAAAAAATGTAAATTTGCTAAGATTGTTATTTAATACTTCGCTGTACCTTTTGTTTTACGTTGCTATTATTCAGTCATGTCTATGTGCAATCCTTAAATATTTTTTTAATAGATTATGAGTTATAAATTATGAATATAATTATCCTTGGTGGCGATGGTTTTTGTGGTTGGCCAAATGCTCTACACCTTTCTAAATTAGGCCATGACATTGTAATAGTTGATAATCTTTCACGGCGAAAAATAGATGTTGAACTTGAGTTGGAAACACTGACACCTATCAGCTCAATGAGCACTCGTTTGGATGCGTGGAAAGAATTGACGGAGAAGGAGATCCAGTTTTTTAATTTTGACATTGCAAATGAATATCATAAGGTACTTTCTCTTCTGAAAAGTTTTAAGCCCGATGCGATTGTGCATTTTGCAGAGCAGCGCTCAGCTCCTTATTCTGCAATGTCGAGTGATACAAGATGCTATACCGTAAACAATAATCTTAATGCCACTCATAATGTCTTATCTGCAATAGCGGAAAGCAAACTAGATATTCATCTAATTCATCTTGGTTCTATTGGTGTATATGGGTACCATACGACGGAAATGGAGATTCCTGAAGGATACTTAAATATCAAGGTTCATTCTCATTCGGGTGAATGGGTTGATAAAGAAATTCTCTATCCATCAGAGACAGAGAGTATTTATCATATGACAAAATCTCAAGATCAGCTTTTCTTCCAGTATTATAATAGAAATAATAACATACGCATTACAGACTTACATCAAGGTAATGTCTGGGGTACGCAGACTGAAGAAACCAGCCTTGATGAAAGGCTGGTTAATCGTTTTGATTATGATGGAGTTTACGGTACAGTTCTTAATAGATTTATAATTCAAGCATCTGTGGGGATGCCTTTGACGATTTATGGTAGCGGCGAGCAAAGCCGTGCCTTTATTAATATTCAAGATACTACGCGTTGTATTGAATTAGCTATTAACAATCCTCCGGAAAAAGGATCAAAGGTACAAATATTTAACCAAACGACTGAAGTGCATCGGCTAAAATATTTGGCTGAAACTATCTCCAAAATAACGGGAGCAGAAGTCTCTTACATTGAGAATCCCCGAAAAAATATTGAGGATGCAGAAAATGAATTTTTTGTTGCGAAGGAATGCTTTATATCATTAGGACTGGAACCCATTCTTTTTGAGAAAGGGCTGGTTTCAGAGGTTCATCAAATAGCAAATAAATATAGCCATAGATGCGATTTATCAAAAATTCTTCCTCCAAAATGGACTTAGGTATAAAACTATAAAAGTAGTGCCAACTGGTAAACCATTCTATAAGATTTCATTTGAAGAAGAGCTGGGACAATCTTTAATCTCTTGGGGTTATATTCCCCGCCCCTTGGGGCGTAAAAGGGTAAAAGAAACAGCCTTATTAATACCCCGCTTTCGAGGAACGAGAAAGGCGAGCGATAGCGAGAGGGCTTGCCCCGGGGATGTTTATTTATTCCATGGTTATTAGTTGGCATTGTTGGTACAACAGCTCTCTTAGGCTTATCCAGTTTTGCCAAACTGGTTCTTGGGCTTGGATTCTTTGCTGGAGGAGGAGGTTTATCTATATTATCAGGGGTCTTAACTTTATACAGTAGGACGTATGCTTGTACGTCACTTTGAATCTGGAGGGATATTTTATAATATTAAGGTAGATGACATTAATGAGGATCTAAAAAAAGAATTTAAAGAAGGAAGGAAGATAGTAAATTCATTGAAGTCACAGACAAAAAATGATTAGCATTCCCCTTGTGGTCAAATAGGTCAATATGCTTTTGCTCTTATTTAAATACTGCTTTTTGTTTACCATACATAGCGCTAAGATATGATGCCAAAGTTTGCACTGTAGGATACTGAAACAATATTGTCATTGCAATAGTTCTGCCTAGGGCTTGACTTAGTATTTGCTGTACTTTTGCCATGCTCAAGGAATCCCCCCCTATTTCAAAAAAATGAGATTGAACACTAATCTCATTATTATCTAAAACTGTTTGCCACGTCTCAATGACTAAAGTTTCAAATTGAGAACGTGGCCTCATAGAGGGAAGATTGGTTTTAGGTGGTGAAGGTGTTGTTGGAAGAGGTAAAGCACCACGATCAATTTTTCCACTCGGTGTTAATGGTAGTTTTTCCAAACTGGTAATGGCAGCCGGAATCATATGCTCAGGTAAATTTTTCTGTAAATATTGTGAAAGTACCTTGTTGGCTTGTGACATTTTTTGTGCTAGCACAACATAAGCCAATAAGCGTTTTATTCCTGATTTCCTCTCATGCACTGTCACTACACTTTCTTTAACCAGATGATGTTGCATCAGACAAGCTTCAATTTCACCCAGCTCAACTCTAAAGCCTCGGATTTTTACCTGTCTATCTGCTCGACCTAAATGTTCCAAATTACCATCGGGCAAAAAACGTGCTAAATCACCCGTTCTATATAATTTTTTAGTTGTATAAGGGCTAAGAATAAAACTTTTTTCTGTTAATTCTTCCCGGTTGAGGTAAGCCCGTGCTAAACAATTTCCACCTACATATAACTCTCCTATTTCACCCTGTTTTATTATTTGTTTTTGTTTGTCTAATAAATAAATTTTCACATGATCAAAGGGTTGTCCAATCGGCGGTAAAGTTAGCCAATGACGGCTTGCACCCGTTAAAGTAAAGCTAGTCACATCTTGGCATTCCGTTGCACCATAGTGATTATGTAATCGTGCGCCTGTTACATCAAATAGATGAGCAATTTCTGCTGTAATGCGTAATTGTTCACCCGCAGTAATGACCTCAAGTAATTGATGGGGCACTCTTCCTGTATTCATCACCGCGTGAGCAAACTGTTGTAAGGCAGCAAAAGGCATATAACATTTTTGAACCCCTTCAAAAATCACTAAGTCGACCAAGGCCAATGGATCACGACGAATAGTTTCAGGCGTAATAATTAATGTTCCTCCAGTACACCAGGCAGAAAAAATTTCGTGGAAAGAAACATCAAAACTTAACGGTGTAAATTGCAGTGCAATCGTACCTTCCCTGCTTAAACGATGTTGAGTATGCCATTGTAATAAATTAACCAATGGCTGATGTTCCATCATCACTCCCTTTGGTTGTCCTGTAGAACCCGAAGTAAATAAAATATAAGCAAGATTAGCTGGTTTTACAGAGCACAATGGTGGTTGATTGCTATGTTTGCTAACTTGGGGTGAAACTTGATCTAGATAAATAGTTGTTTGATGTTGCTCAAGTAAAGTAGTTATGTTGGTTAAATTACTACTACTTAATAAAATAGTTGGTTTAGCCTCGTCTAACATATAAACCAAACGTTCAGTAGGATAATTAATATCCAAAGGAACATAAGCTGCACCTGCTTTTAACACTGCCAATACGGTTATCATCATTAAAGGCGAACGCTCAAGGCAGATAGCGACTGAAGTGTCAGGTTGTACATTCAAATCTTGCAAATAATGGGCTAACTGGTTCGCTTTATTGTCTAACTCCTGATAGCTTAATTGAAGTTTTCCATACTTAAGTGCAATACCATTAGGGTTTTTCTTCACCTGCCTTTCGACTAACTGGTGGACACAAGAATTTTTCATGTTTTTCTCCTAATAATCTAATCCAGCTTCACGCATAGCACGACGATAAGTAGCTGCTATCAGGTCAAATTTCATTAACATTTCTTTACCTGGTTTAAAAGGCACTTGTTTAGGGTATTGAGCCTCAACTACAATACGATCCTGCTCAAAGAGTATTCTTTCCAGTTCTTGCATTTCTCTATCTATTTTTTCATCAAAACTGTAATTACGTGCAATCAAACTGTACATGGTTGTTTTTTGGATAGAATGAGGTTGACAAACAGATAAATGAACCAGTCCTTTACTCCCCCCCCAATTGGAATGTTGAATATGTGTAAAAGGTAATTGCAACTGGTAGTTTGTATAACGCATTGGCTTTTCTGTGCTGTCACTAGCAAAAACAGGTAATTCTTTAGGATTAGCGCAGTCTGGACGACTGATATTGCAATATAATATGTGACCATCTTGTTTTATATTCTGTATTGGTACTTCTGGACGATCAGGATCCCCCACTAAACCAGGATGCACCCAAGAGAAATGGCTTAAATCATTCAAATTTTCAAACATGCGTGAGGCATCACAATCCCAGGTATAAGGGCCAATGGTCACCGTGCGCCAATCAGGAGATTCTAATTCAGCTATTACAGGCAATGGATAACGTGGCTCAACTAAAGCAACCCAAATAATGCCATAACGTTCTACACATTGGTAAGCTGGTACACAGGCCGACGGGGGAATACGCATTTCTGGAGCTTGTGGAATATCAATACAAGCTCCTTTAACATTGTAAGACCAGCCATGAAAAGGACAACGAAGAGAATCATTGATGACTACGCCATTCGATAATTTACTACTACGATGAACGCAACGATCTCTATGAGCATGTGTTTTGCCATCGGATGTACGCCAAATGACGATCGCTTGTGTTAATAGTTCTGTTGCATAAGGTTTTTCGGCTACTTGATAACTAAAAGCAACAGGGTGCCAACAGTCTTTTAAGGGAGATTGAAGGGGCATAATTAGTTCCTTTTTTCTGGGAGTTTCTGAGCCAAGTAACAAGCAGTTTGAGTTAATAATGCACTCCCCGTAGGCAATACAGACTCATTAATTGCAAATAAAGGGGTGTGATGTGGACGTTCTCGCTCATCATATCGTGCACCTAGCATAAACATTGCACCTGGGACTTTTTGTGTCATATAAGCAAAATCTTCAGAGCCCATCTCAAGTTCTGTAGGTAATAAGGCTTCCGAACCTAATAATTCAGTCACCGTTTCCGCAACAATTTCAGAAATTAATACATTATTATGAACAGCAGGATGTCCCTCGATGAATTCCAACTCATACTCACCGCCTAAAGCTGAAACAATATTTAAAGCATTATGCATTTCATCTTTTATTTTCTGACGAGTTTGATTATCAAAACTACGGATTGACCCACTAATCATTACTTCATTAGGAATCACATTAGGTGCATCCCCTGTATGAATGGAAGCAATGGAAATAACGGCTGGACGAGTAGGGTCAATACGACGTGATCGAACAGCATGAATCGCATGAATCACATGAGATAAAATATAAATTGGATCATGTCCTAAATGTGGAAAAGCAGCATGTCCACCTGTTGCTTTTAATGTGATATGAAAAACATCAGAAGCTGCCATACAATCATTTGGTGTCATTCTGATTTTATTTGCAGGCAAAGTACTCTCAACATGTAAAGCAATCACGGCATCTACATCATCCAAAACGCCATCTTCAATCATGCGCTGTGCACCTGATTTGTTTTCTTCGTCACGTCGTTCTTCACTAGGTTGAAAAATAAGCTTAAATTGTCCCGCTGGACGATCAGGCATATTAAGCAATAAATGTGCAACTCCCAACAACATGGCAGTGTGGGCATCATGTCCACAGGCATGCATAACCCCCTCACATTGAGAAGCATAAGAAAGCTGAGTTTTTTCCTGAATAGGTAAAGCATCCATATCAGCACGAATAGCAATGACAGGTAAGCCTTCACCAATATGAGCAACAACACCCAGTTTTCCAATGTTTTTTTGGAAAGGAATATCCATTGTGTGTAAAACATCAGCAACATACTGACTCGTATGATACTCCTGAAACCCCAACTCAGGCTGCCTATGAATATCACGTCGCCACTTGATAAGTTTATGTTGAAGTAATTTAGCTTGCCTGATCACTGCTATCTTGTCCTTATTCTCATTTGAAAAGCATAGAATTAAACTTCTATCTCATCACAAATAACATCAAATTAATGTTAAGAAATGTTAAGTTTACTTCTGTAACAGGTTTGTTTTCCATATGATGCGAAGCCTACTACCTATTTCGCAGCAAGGAGACAATTGATGTGTTTTTAAGCTTTTCTCAATACAAATTAACATTCATTCTAGCCTTGGCGTGCCTATCATTGTCGGGATACACCTTTGCCCAGCCTGCAGCAACAAGCGATGATTTTCTCTCAGCCGACAAAAAAGGCGGAGCATCGGCTGATAAATTATTTACGGACAAATCCAAAGATCCAAAAGCTAAACAAGGCTGGTCGGGTCAAGCTCAAGTGGGTTTGGTTTCATCAACAGGAAATGCAGACAATAACAGTACAACTGCAGGTGTTACTGCTGTTTACAACAAGCGGCGTTTGAAACATACACTAACAGGAGATATTTATTTCGCAGAAAATAAGGGAGAGAGAACAGCAGAACGTTTTGCACTAGGTCATAAACTGGATTACGCTATTAACAGTAAAAGTTACGTTTTCAATTTTTTAACCTATGATCAAGATAAATTTGCCAATATAGACTCTCGTATTGCTGATGTTATTGGTTATGGTCGCAAGCTGATAGAGAGTGAAAAGCATAGCCTGATTGGTGAAATTGGTCTTGGTGCGCGACAAACAGAGCATATTGATGAAACGCCAGATTCTAATGAAGCAGTGGGGCATTTTGGCCTGCACTACAAAGGTCAACTGACAGATACTACAACACTGACAGAAGACCTTACGATACAAAGCGGTAAGGACAATACCTTTAGTGAATCTGTTACTGCCTTACAGGTCGCGATGACAGAGAAGCTATCCCTGAGCTTGAACTACTCGGTACGGAATAACACGGAAGTTCCCACAGGCTTTGAAAAGACTGACACGGTGACTAGCATAAATCTGGTTGGAAAGTTTTGATGAAAAACTCTGCAACAAAAAACTGCTTGACTAGGAACTAGCACACTATTCAAACGGATTAAGCCATAGTGGACATGCTTGTCAACCCATAAAACCACACTTTAAACACTATGCGCCTGATTGAATTTATAGAAAAAGAAACCACAGAATCTTATCAACATGTGGCTATTATTGCGATAGTCTCTGGCATAGCAAATGCCCTTTTGCTTGCCATTATCAACCATGCCACCGAAGCCGTCGCTAATGACAAAGACCTGACTCAGTATTTCATACTTTATTTACTTGCTTTTGCTTTGTTCATTTACGGGCAGTGGTTTGCTTTTGAGAAAGCTATTTTAGCGATTGAAGATGCCGTTTATAATATTAGAATTCGCCTAACGCGCAAAGTCGAGCAGGTTGAACTGGGATTTATTGAAAAAATGGGTAACAACAATCTTTATGCCCGCCTAACTCAGAGTGATACCTTGATTGCTCAGTCTATTCCTCACATAACCTGGGCAACACAGGTATCTGTACTACTGGTATCCTCGCTTTTATACCTTGCCTTTATTTCTCCACTAAGTTTTTTCATTACTCTTTTTGCTATTAGTATTGCTGTTGTTATTTTTTTATACCATATAAGATTTGTTCAAAAATCACTTAAAATAGTAAAAAAGAGACAATCAGAATACTTCAAATCCATTTCCCATTTAGTTAATGGCTTTAAAGAAATTAAGCTAAATAAACAAAAAAGTGATGATTTGCTGGAAAAAATTGCGGAGACATCAGAAGAAACAAAACGTATAAAGAGTGCCGTTGGAAAACATGAGGTTAAGACCAATGGATTTGGGAGAACCTTCATTTATGCCTTACTTCCTATTTTAGTTTTTATTGTCCCTAGTTATAGTGCAGAGCATAGTGAAGACATATTCAAAATATCAACCATTATGTTATTCATTACAGGACCTATCACGATATTGGTAACAGTATTACCTGTTTTAACCCGGGTCAATATCGCTATCGATGATCTGTTTAGCCTTGAAGCAGAAATGGATAAAGCAATTGCACAAGAGTCAGTGGGTGACATTGATAAGTTTTCTGACTTCAAAGAAATCGACCTGAATAAGCTACACTTCACTTATCCCAATGGTGATGCGGGCTTTTCTGTGGGCCCCTTTGATGAACACATCTCTAAAGGAGAGTTATTATTTATCGTTGGTGGTAATGGCAGTGGTAAATCAACATTCCTTAAGTTGTTAACTGGACTCTATTTTCCAGCACAAGGAAACATCTATGTTGATGATGCAATAATAAATAAAAATGACTATTCGGCCTACCGAAATCTGTTTTCTGCTATTTTCACGGACTTCCATCTCTTCGACAGGTTTTATGGGGTGACTGATGTTGAGCCTGAAACAGTCAACTACTGGCTCGAAAAAATGCAAATGCAGCATAAAGTAAGCTATCAGGATGGTGGTTTTACCAATACCAATCTATCGACCGGGCAAAGAAAACGACTCGGATTGATTGTCGCGATATTAGAAGAGAAGTCAATTCTGGTTATTGATGAATTCGCTGCAGATCAGGATCCTCAGTTTCGACAATATTTTTATGAAACGCTACTGGGAGAACTAAAGAAAATGGGGAAAACAATTATTGCTGTTACTCATGATGATCACTATTTCCATGTAGCTGATCGTGTGCTGAAAATGGTTGAGGGCAAACTGATAGATTATAGCGAGTTATCTTAGATCTGAGGATTCAGAATCAGCAATGCGACTGTTAACAACCATCTCGTACAGTGGGTTACCCCTAACAATTCAGCATACTATGAAATAGCTAGAGCATCAGCATCAAAACTCTGAGTAAATACCATTTACAGGTACGTTTTATCAAAAAGCTCAATAAACTGTTTTAGCTCACTCGTAGGTAAATGTTGATTTTCTCCCGCCTCCAGATGGAAACTGTTGGTCTTTTTGCCTCGGCACGGGTGTGGTCATCTAATCCCTCCTTCGGAAATCAATTACCGAGCCAATATAGACATACTGAAACAAGCGAGGGTAACTGATGCCGTCAATGTTTAACCAACCCTGCAGGGAGGAGGTTTCACAACAGATGAAGAAGAGTTAATTTACGGGTCAGGTTTAAGAATTATCGGGTGAAGTCTACGCCAATCAGGACATTCCGTTTGAGCGACTATTAGGTGAAGCACTCATGTAAATTCTTTACCTATATCCTCACCTATAGGTTTGATCAAAAAGTGTAATAAACCGTTCCAGCTCACTGACAGCTAGTTGGTTGATTCCTGCTGCCCCCTTTCTTCCTCCACCCGATGGAAACTGCTGACATAACTGTTCAGCATCATTAAGATTGTTAAGAGGGGCGCGAACGCTGACTACATAACCCTTGTCGGGATGTTGACTCAGAATAGCATGTGCTCTTTCAGGGTGCTTATTAGCCAGTTGATTGCCAAATAGTCCACTGACTCTTCTCGACCAGATTTCATCTGAGAGTCTCATAGACTGCGATATGTGATTGATCAATCATGGGCTTTAAATCTTTCACTTCTGTCATATCCTGTTGATAGCCTGTCAGTAGCTCTTCAAAAAAGGACTGTTTATCATGAATAAAATCGAATGGCGATAAATAGGAGGACAGTTTTCGATATAATTCGTCTGGTCTAAAATGTAAATCATCGACGGTATGCCCATAGCCGTTATAATTGATACAAATCCCCAGCTGTTTTAATTGCTCAGCTTTACTTTTATTCAATGAAAGTGTCTTTCCCAGTTCTTCAGCACTGCGTATAATATTGTCACCATAAGCTGCAACTATCGCCCATTCACGATATTTTCCAGATAGATGCTTATCCACAAGAAGACTCGTACAGGTATCCGCGGCGGTATCTATAATAGCAGTCAAGCCAGGATGGTCAGGAATTTCACCGGGCAGATGATGATCAACATAAAATATGCTGGCACCTTGAGAGAGTAAGCGGCGAAGTCCTTCTTGATTCGTTTCCATTGAGATATCGAATACATTTATTTCATCACCATGCTTGGCAGATATTCTGTTTAATAGCTTTATATCCCGCTTAACACCCGTAACCAACTCCGTTTCATTTGGGAAGGCATGACGATACTGAATTAAGGCACAGATACCATCTGCATCACCATTAAAAACATCTATTGTTGTCATGTTAATTCTTCCTCCGAGAATACAGTAATTATGGCTTTATCAAATACAAATGGTGCTTATAACCACTTCAATAATTCCACCCTAAATCTCATCTTAAATTAATCAGCTTTCTTAACTTAGAAATGTTAATAAATGTTAAGTTTACTTCTCAGAAGACTATGTTCAGGACTAAGCTGTACACTTTTAGTGAGCAAGGCTTATTGCTGGCATTCGAGAATGTTTTCTTCCTGAATGAACACAGAAATGCCATCAGCGAGAAACTAACAAATACTCTAAAGTCTTAAGCAAGGATAGCTAAACAATGGTTTTACAGTCAGGGACAAGAAGCAAACATCACTACCATGAGATTGCAAAAGGTCTACCTTCATGGGACCTGACATCACGCCAGCTGTGTGATCTTGAAATGATATTGACGGGTGCTTTCGCTCCACTACAGGGGTTCCTGACCCAATCGGACTATGACAGTGTGGTTAATACCCTGCGACTCACCTCCGGTGAACTATGGCCTATTCCCATCACATTGGACGTTTCCGCTACTTTTATGGAAAGCTTAAAAACAGGACAACAGATTGCCTTACGTGATGATGAAAATCTCGTGATTGCTCTTATGACGGTAGAGAGTCAATGGCAGCCCGATAAAAAACAAGAAGCACTACAGGTTTTTAAAACTCATGATGTTCAACATCCGGGTGTTGACTATCTGCTCCATCGTACCGGTGATTATTATCTGGGTGGTCACGTAGAAAAGGTTGAACTCCCTGCTCATCATGACTACCGTCAGCATCGACACACACCTGACGAATTAAAGAACCAGTTCAGAAAATTGGGTTGGAAACGTGTCATTGCCTATCATACTGATACAGTTATACATCGCTCACAACAGGCACTAAGTTCACGCCTAGCCCGTAGTGCGGAAGCGAACCTCCTTATACATCCAGTGACAGGGTTCAACCACACCCATCACCTTGATCATTTTACCCGTATACGCTGCTATGAACACGCACTGGAAGAATACCCGGAACAAACCACCATGCTAAGTCTGCTGAACATGGCAACACGGAAGGCAGGGCCTCGTGATGCCTTGTTACATGCACTGGTTCGCAAGAATTATGGCTGCACCCATTTTATCGTTGACTATGCACACGCGAGTCCTTGTCTGGGCGATAGTGAGGCACCTAAGTATTACGATCCATGGGCAGCACTTGAGCTTTCACGTCAATATGCTGATGAAATGGGTATAAAAATTATTGGATGTGATCGAATGGACTATCTGCCCGCTCAATCAACCTACCTGCCGTACCTAGATGCCAATAAAAATGAAACCACCCAGAATCTTTCTGAAACTGACTTTTTCCATCATTTACAGGAGGGTGTACCAACACCCGAAGGGTTCACCTATCCAAAAATTCTGAAAGAAATTCAAAAATCTTGCCCACCCCGTTATAAACAAGGTTTGACTGTATTTTTCACAGGGCTGTCGGGTTCTGGAAAATCAACGGTGGCTAATGCACTTAGAATCAAACTGCTGGAGCTTGGAGGTCGACCAGTGACATTGCTAGATGGTGATGTGGTACGGAAAAACCTCTCCAGTGAACTAACTTTTTCCAAAGAGCACCGTGACCTGAATATTCGACGTATTGGTTTTGTTGCCAGTGAAATCACCAAAAATGGCGGCATTGCGATTTGTGCGCCGATTGCTCCTTATACCTGTATGCGTAGAGAAGTACGAGAAATGATTGAAACGGTGGGAGGATATATAGAAGTCCATATTTCGACTCCTCTGGAAGAGTGCGAGAGACGTGATCGTAAAGGCCACTATGCCAAAGCCAGGGCAGGCTTGATTAAAAATTTTACCGGCATCAATGACCCTTATGAAACTCCAGAAAACCCTGAGGCACGCCTAGATACCACTCATAAAACCCCCGACGAATGTGCACATTATTTATTGTTAAAGTTAGAAAAACTGGGATTTATCAAGGTTTGAATCAAGTTGAAAAATAAAGAAACACACATTTATTTGACACATCCAGACTGCATTGACCGCTCTGAAGAACACTTGCTGGACTCAGCAGAGCACTCACGAGCTAAAACTTTTAAATTCTTCAAAGATCGTAAGCTATATATCGCAGCGCATATTTTCCTACGCCAGAAATTAAGCGAACATGCTCCCGTTAGCCCGGCAGAGTGGCAATTTACTACCAATACTTACGGTAAACCTGCTATTGCAAATAGCGGGTATAAAGAGCTACGGTTCAATCTTTCACATACTCAGGGGTTGATTGCCTGTGCGGTCAGCCATCAACAAGAAGTGGGCATTGATGTTGAAAAAAGAAAAAAATTGATGGATTTTGATGCCCTGTGTCGATATGCTTTTTCGACTTCGGAAGCGACAGATGTATTGTCAATTAATAAGTTACACATGAAAGAGCAACGGTTTTTTACTTATTGGACGTTAAAAGAAGCCTATATCAAGGCACGAGGAATGGGGTTATCTATTCCCTTGCAAAAGTTTACTTTCACAGAGAATGAAAATAAGGAATGGAACTTGCACTGCGACGCTGAGCTTGAGGACGATGGAAAAAACTGGCACTTTAGTACTCACGTTTTCAACGAACATCACTTAGCTATCGGCGTTCAAATGAATCCACCTGATAACTCTGCCACCGATTCACCGATTCGTATGTGTAAGCAACCATTCCCTGATTGTCTGACTAACGTGATCAAACTCAGCTAATAATTCTTGTTGGAGCGTAACAATATCAGCATCAGCTGTATCTTCTCCAGCCTGTTTAGCCTGTCGAAGTAATTTTTCCAGTTCTTCAGTACCATACAGGCGTACTGAACTGATTGTTTGGTGCGCACATTTTGAAGCGGCCTCCCAGTCTTCTGCTAACAAAGACTCCTGTATTTTCTTTTGTCGCTGGGCAATACGTGGTAACGCATATTCCAATAATTCAATGGTATCTTCAATCCCTAAGTTCTGAGCTATAGTCTCTAGTGAACAGCTGTTTTTATCTGACATTTCATTAACCCTTATTAATACTACCTTCTCATTGGCTTATTCCAATTCTGCATTTAAATCAGGCAATTGTAAACAATAACCTTTTCCACGAATAGTATGGATATAAGAAGGGTTGGATGAATCCTCTTCAATCTTTTTCCTGATTTTATTAATGTGAATATCAATGCTTCGATCCAACGGGTTGTGCTTGGTGCCCCGTACATGTTGCATGATATCATCACGGCTAAGAGTAGCCCCGGCATTGAGGTAAAGTAATTTCAGAATATTGACTTCAAGCAGGGTCAGTCTAGTTTCAATACCTTCTTTTAATACACGGTTATTTATGGTGTCGAGTGTCAATTCTCCAATATGAATAGTTCTGTCAATACTCCTTGAAGGGTGATGATGAAATATGTTTCCAATCCTGATCAGGAGCTCTTGATCATGAAAGGGTTTTATCAAATAGTCTAGGGCTCCATTTTCCAGCCCACACAGGCGATCATCTTCTCCAGTGTTCACTGAAGCCATAATGACCTGCACAGTCGGGTGATAATGTCGTAACCAGTTCAGCCAGTAGAAACCATTCTTACCAGGCAAATTAACATCTAGAACGACTAGATCAAAACGATCCTTTTCCAATATGCTGGGAATACCTTCACCATCAGATAAACATGACACTATATAACCATTGCGGAAAAGGCATTTCTGCAGGTAAGCAAGTAAAATATCGTCATCATCAACTATCAGGAGGTTTTTTTTGGTTTTTTGATGAAGCATCTATATCCTTAAACAACCTTAAACAACCTTAAACAACCTTGATTCAGGTCATGACTGACATTATAGGTCATTAAAGAATATTTATGTGTTGTAAAAAACAACAATACCTTAGCAATTGTGATAAAAAAGTGATCTAATGTGAACGCAAACTGAATTTGTGCTGTGTTTTTAGACATTTTGCTGATTATTTGAGGAATAACCCAATTAATCAATATTATGGGTAACAATATAACGTTATGGACATGAATACTCGCTCTCTTGAAGCTGATAAATTAATCAAAGACTATGCCTTTGGCTCTAGCATGACTGGATTTATCCCCATCCCGTTTTTAGATACTTTAGGATTGATTGGTGTACAACGCCTGATGTTGTTCCGCCTTTCAAAACTTTACGAAACTCCTTTCTCCAAGAATCTGGCTAAAGTCTGGTTAACGACGCTGATGAGCGGGTTAGCGTCCAGAGCTGCGTCTCCGATGGTCGGTAGCGCTCTCAAGCTGATTCCTGGTATTGGATCATTGATAGGTGGGACAAGCATGGCAATGATGGCGGGTGCGTCGACATACGCAGTTGGAAAGGTTTTTCAGCAACATTTCGAAAACGGTGGCACGCTGGAAAATTTCGATCCTGAAAAAGCTAAAGAAAAGTTTGATGTTGAGATGGAGAAAGGCAGAGAGTTATCCCGTAAAGAAAAACCAAGAAGTAAAACTGAAAAATAAAATCTAAAAGCGTTACCTCGCAGGTTGAATATGCAAACAACCCGTCTCCACTTTAGTAAACGGAAACACCTTATCTCCTTCCTGTTTGGGAACAAATTTTATCTGGTTACGCAAACTGAATTGACGAATCAATCCCTCCCCCTCGACAATTTTTCCTTTTACCGCAACGGTATCGCCCGCATGCAGGACAATAATATCCCCATCCTGTAATTCACTGATAGAAGTCTCAATTTCAGCGCCATCTCGCAGAATCCAGACCCGAGAAAATTTTGGATTGAATGCACGGGAAAGACCAATATTATTGCTAATATTGCCTGCCTGTAACAGCAGCTTGCGAGTACCAAAGGAAAACAGTAACACGACGGAAGTAGTTATAAGTCGACCCGTTGCCAGCGAAGCCGCCACACCAATGACCTCGAATATAGTCAAAGGTGCCTTTTGATCAGCAGTATCAGAATGTTGAATAATTTTCATGAAATGATAAGCGTTGTAGCCCAACAAAGGCATACTGACAAGTGCCGCAGGAGGGTAAAACCATGACCCAGAGGCTGCAAAGGCTAATGCATACCATGAAACACGTTGGTAGTGGTGAAGTTCGCCCACATCATCAAACACACGAGGGGCTTTTTGGGGTAATGTTTTGGATTCCTCCTGTTCATTACTCCCATCAAGATCCACCTCAAGTGTGGGCACACTAAGGCTCAATTGATAAGCCTGACCCTTCCTGTATTCTCTCCAAATCGCACCTATTATCCCACCGACTGCCAATGGAACTAAAATACCTAGCTGAATCATAACTAACCTCGCAGATCGAATGTATAGCAATCCCCCTAAGGAAGCTCTGATCAAGTCATCAGTCGCTTTCCTAAGGTTAAAATCAGTCAGCTTTTCGCTATAAAATCAACCAATAGGACGACTATTACTAGATTTTCTATCAAAAACCTGACTGATTTTCCCTCTCAGAAAATTCGACCGGACTTAATCAGAGGTTCCTTAAGAAACTATAAGTCTAGCATTATTCCAGCAATATAATTGATTTGGAATATTTGATAACATTTCTTAACATTAATTTATCTAGTGTTAATGCTACAGTAAGAATACGCCCTCCACAAAGACATCAAGACATCACTGATATGAAATGTGAATTCTGTAAGATCTGGTTGCCCATTATTGCCATTCTTGTAGCGGGTTTCTACGTGGCCTACCAATTCGTTCCTGCTGCTGCACCCTCGTCATTGCGTATCGCTACCGGAAGTAAAGAAGGTGCTTATTATCAATACGCACAAGAATATCAACAAAGGCTAAAAAAAGAAGGTGTTGATCTTATTATACAAACTACCGCCGGATCAGTAGAAGTATTGCAACTGTTACAAGATGGCAAGGTCGATCTGGGCTTTGTACAAGGCGGTGTAGCTAATGATAATGCAAAAGAAACCCTGCATTCCATCGCCAGTCTGTTTTATGAGCCTTTGTGGGTTTTCTACCGGAAAGACTTGAAAACCATCAACTACCTACAGGAATTACGTGGCAAGCGTCTCGCTATCGGGCAGGAAGGCAGTGGATCACGCGCCTTGATATCTCAGCTACTCACCGACAACGGAATCACGGCTGATAATACGACATTATTGGGTTTAAACGTTGAAGATGCCCGCAAGCAATTAGAAAACGGGGAGATCGACGCTGCCTTCTTTGTTATGTCCCCCAAGGCTGAAGTTATCTCTGTGCTGGCTAGCAATGCTGATATTGCCATCATGAACTTTCAGCGCCATGCAAAAGCCTATACCAGTCGTTACCCTTTTCTAAGTAGCCTGATAGTCGGCGAAGGATTGTTGGACTTACAAAAAAATATCCCGGAGAAGGAAACGGTTTTACTCTCAGCAACAGCAGCACTGGTGGCTGTAAAAGATCTTCATTCTGACCCTGTTCGCTTGCTAAGCAGAGAAGCTATTTATATCCATAATAAACCTGGGATGTTTGAAAAAGCCCGACAATTTCCCTCTATCGAGCATCTTGAAATTCCGATTCATCCCGATGCTGAACAGTATTTGCAACAAGGTCCTTCATGGCTGGAAAATATTTTCCCGTTCTCAATTGCCAGCAAACTGGATCAACTAAAAATCTTGTTGATCCCTCTGATAGCCCTTCTGATTCCTCTGTTTAAGAGCATATTACCACTTTACAACTGGCGTATCCGTTCCAAAACGTACCGCTGGTACAAGGAGCTGAACGAAGTTGATCGTCAACTTGACAGTTTTGATTATAAAGTCATTGATCAGGAAATCGACAAGTTGACCAAGCTACATAGTGCACTAGCCAAAGAAGTGACTGTACCCCTTTCTCATATGTCGGAGTTCTATGAGTTACGCACACATACCGACCATATCCTCAACCGTTTGAAAGAAAGACAAGTCTTTTTGATCAGCTCGTCTGACAGTAAAGAAGAAATAAACAGGCAACCTGATTCTGTTCTTGTTGCTGACAAGACTGCAAAAGTCTCTGTCATTAGTGAGCATGAACAGCACATTGACGAAACCGCTCATGCATACAAAGAAAGGCATTTAAAAACACAGCCCAGTCCAGAAATCATCAGGATCATAGGTCATATCCCAAAAAATGTAGAACGGCTATCTCCTACTTCCGAGCAACTCGATAATCCATCAGATATAAAGCTGGCACAAGAACGTATCATACCCGAGCGGTCTGCTAGTCAAGTGCTAGCCACAACATCGCAAGGTCAAAACCCACGAACAAATTCTCAAAAAAAGCATTATCAGGCCGCTGCTAAAGACACTATCTCCAAGGTATCAATAAAACAGCGAAAAAAAGCGACTTGTTCTAAATTATTAGACAACACAGCAGGTCAAAAGAGTAGACTAAAATTTTGGAAGAGAAAAAAGCAACCGTTACCTGAAAAAGATATACAACATAATAAAAAGAAAAAACAAAAACAAAAACAAAAAACAAGAATACAACAATCATTAGTCTGGCAGTTAATCAGTAAGCTATGGAGCAAGATAGGGATACTAGGGTCAACAATAAAACAGAAGGTCAATCCACTTAATAAACAAACTCAACACACCATTGATGAGAGCCCACAAAAGATAACGAACATACCTGCTGCTCTTAAACAACTAACGGCTAAAGTAAACCTAAAACTCTGGAAAAAGAAAAATAGTAAACCAACGCCATCTGCTCACACAGATACTCAAACAACAATGAATGCTCAACAAACACCCGAGCCAAAAACAACCTCACACAAAGACACTAAAGCCTCAACAGAAATACCAAACACTCAGGATAATGATCTAGCTACAACCCGGCTTGTGACCGAAAAAACGCCAGCTACTGACAAAGAAAGACACCAACAGGCTAACCGTATCGTCAGGAAACACATGGCAGCAGCAATGGCCTTTAGTGTAATACCCGTACCCCTTCTGGATGTCGCTGCCCTTACGGGTACGCAACTGAATTTATTACACAGCCTCAGTGACCATTACAGCATTGATTTTGACAAAAAAAAGGGGAGATCCCTACTGGTTTCCATGCTGGGTGGATCGCTACCCACCACCGCTATTATGGGTTTAAGCAGTCTGACCAAGGTCGTTCCGGGTATCGGCACTATCGGCGGTAGCGCCAGCTTATCAGCATTATCAGCTGCTATGATATATGCAACGGGGCACGTATTTATCAGACACTTCGAAAACGGTGGAAAACTACACGATTTCGATGTCAGACTACAACGTCAACCATTCCAACAAGCCGTCAAGTCAGGTTTGGCTATCAATGCGAATACAATGGATGAGTCTGCGGGTTAGATAGGAGTAGGTAGCTGATAGCTTGTGAGATACGAGAACAGATTCTTCGGACAAGCAACAGCAGACAAATATTGAATATGCTTATCACTCTACAAAAATCTGGAGTTACATTACTATGCTATTAAGCAGCATGGGCATTTTGGCAGGTGTCTATCTAGGAAAACAGATAATAGAAGCACTACAGACTCGCCGTACACCAAAAAACCAGGAAGTGACACCAGCAGATGATGAACCTAAAAGACATGAACACCTGCATCATGCGAAAATTAGTGGCGCTTCGGCCGCTATGGTTTCCGTAGGCTACTTTATCTACCCACCTCTGACACTGCTCAGTATTGGAATCATCAGCTATAACACAGCCCCTATTATAGAACGTGCCATTCAAACCTTACGCACGGACAAAAAAATCACCAATGATAGCTACAGTGCTTTCGTGACGGTACTACTGATCGGCATTAACAATAATTTCGCTGCTGCGATGCATAATGTGGTTTACCACGTTAGTAGTTACCTGGTTGCACAAAGCCGTGAAGATTCAGCCCGCCTAGCAGCCATGACCTATCATCAGGCACCTGAAACTGTCTGGGTTATCAGCGGTGCAATCGAGAAACAAATACCACTGACACAGATCCAGGCGGGTGATGCCGTGATCGTCACCACGGGTGAAGCCATCCCTGTAGATGGGGTTATCAGCATGGGGAGCGCCCTGATCGACCAACAAGCCTTGACGGGGGAAGCGAATCCACTGGAAAAAACCGTCAATGATTTTGTCATGGCCGCCACGATTGTACTCAGTGGACGCATCGTCATCAAAGCACAGCACAGTGGCGAACAAACTCGGATTGATAAACTCAATACCCTGCTGCTTCAGACCCGAGATTACAAAACACAATTACAACTCAAAGGCGAAGCTTGGGCAGACCAAGTCGCGCTTCCACTAATGATCGGCAGCGCCGCCCTTGCTCCCGTTATTAGCGTAAGTTCTGCATTGGCTTTGCTGTTCAGTGCGCCACTGAATACGGTGCGTTCCATGCTGTCTGTGCAGACAGCCGCGCATATGCGATGGATCACCCAACAAGGTGTCTTTATCAAAGATGGTCGTGTGCTGGAAGAGCTCCCAAATATTGATATTATCCTGTTCGATAAAACCGGTACGCTGACCCAGAGCCATCAGGAAGTAGCTAACGTTATTACCTGTGCAGAATACGATGCAGACACTTTGCTCTCTTTAGCTGCCGCAGCGGAGCAACGTCAAGAACACCCCGTTGCGAAGGCTATCGTGGATAAAGCCGTTGAACAAACCCTACCATTACCTGAAGTCAGCAACAGCAGCTATGATCTGGGAATGGGTGTTACAGTAACCATTGAAGGTCAAGAGATAAGGGTCGGAAGCCAGCGTTTTATTCAGCAGTCAAGCGGCAATGAGACCTTGCCGGAAGAGATTGAGTCAGCCATGCATCACGCTGCCGGACACACTTTTATACTGGTTTCAGTCAATGGTAATATAGCAGGTGCACTTGAACTGCATCCTCGATTACGTCCAGAAGTCCCCCAGCTTATCAGCTCTTTACGAAAACGCGGATTCGAACAACTGGCTATCGTTTCAGGCGACCAGCAAGCTCCTACTGAACGACTCGCCATGCAGTTGAAACTGGATGCTGCTTATAGCGAGGTGTTGCCAGAGGACAAGGCCGCCTTGATCAAACAATTACAAGACCAGGGTCACCGGGTCTGTTTTGTAGGCGACGGTCTGAATGATGCGATTGCCATGAAACAGGCTAACGTCTCAATATGTCTTAGCAGTGCTTCGGCTCTGACCAGTGAAGTGGCCCAGATTATAATGCTGGAAGATAGCCTCGCTCCGTTTGATAACCTGTTTGATATGGCAATCCATCTGCATAAGGGTCTGGGCAAAAGCATGAGTTTATGGATTGGTTTTGGAGCAACCAATGCCTTGGCAGTGCCGTTGCTGGGTTTCGGCCCGGTTCAATCCAGCCTGCTGTATAGCCTGGCCTTCATAACTGGCTTGCAGCTCTCAAAATCCACACCTAAAAAGCCGATCCAAAGAACACAGGAGAATGATCCTATACAAAGCTTTCAACCAAAACCATCTACTTAACTTATTCAATCCTCAGTCCTTAGCAAGCGTCCAGAAAGGGAGGCTTAGCGAAAAACCTGAGAAATGAACAAATTGTGTATTCTGCCCTCGCAAGAACTAGATAATATTATTCTGTACACTCACAAACTATTAATTAAAGGTAATTATCATGAATAACAGAAATGATCACAGCAAAAAGTTCTTACCCATTTGGGTATGGATAGTCGTACTTGTTCAAATTGGTTTAGTCCTTTTCTTCTCGGCTGGAACGGCAATGAACCCAGGAAATTTTATACCCGGAGTTTCCGAATTGGACTATGTGACGCAACTTTATATTACTAGAAACGTAACTGCAGCTCTTGGGATAATAATTGCATTACTCCTTAGGAGTCACAAAGCGTTACTTGTTATATTAATTGTTAGGGTGTTGACCGACCTATCTGATGTTATTACAGTATATGCCTTAAATGTTGAAGTCATTAAATCAAGCGTACCAATGGTGATAGTTATACTTATTATTCCTGCTCTACTTGCCCTTGGGTATTTGTGGAAACGCATTTATCAAGAGAGTATTCACTAATAGCTGATATGTTAAATAGAAAGAAACAAATTTGTGCGTTACTGAAAGGGATAGAAACTGGTGATGCATCATCAGTAGCTGTAGTTAATCAGAATAAATACATTCAGCACAACCCACAAACACACGAGGGTGGTGAAGGCTTGGCTACATTATTCAAGCGCTTATCCAAAAGTAGTCCACGCGTCAATATTGTTCGTGTCTTCGAAGATGGCGATTACATCTTCGCCCATACTGAATATGACTTTTCTAATTCAAATATTGGATTTGAATTCTTTAGGTTTGAAGGTGACCAAACCGTCGAGCATTGGGATAATATTCAACATAGACAGGGACCAAACTCTTCTGGGCACACGATGGTTGATGGATCAACCCAAGTAATCGATTTCGATAAAACTGAAGTCAACAGAGATATTGTAAGCTCTTTTGTTAATGAGGTTCTTATTGATGATCAACTTGATACTCTAAAAGACTATATAGATGAAAACCATTATTAATAGTTGCAAAAGTATATTCAGCTTTTTCTAGAAAACCTCGTGTGATTGTAAGCTTTCATGGTTTAGTTACTGAATGGACTTATGCAACTCTTTATACATCGAGCATAACCCTCTTATCACTGATAATTTGTCTTTATTTCACAAAATATTATCTGAACATGCGTCAAACAGTATTAACATGAGAGAGTACAAAAAAAATCATCGTATTCTAGCTGAAGGGAACTTTGTACTTTCTGTTAGCGAAGGTTCATTTAATGCTGCACATTCCGCATTCTATGATCTTTTTCGAATTTCAAATGGAAAAATTGTTGAGCATTGGGATACTACCGAAGAAATTCCTCCGAGAGATGAATGGAAAAACGATAACGGAAAGTTTTAATACTGGACTGAGTGAACGCCACAATATTATCGTACCGTGGAAGAATGCCAAGCACCTTTTGCAAAGCCCAAGGGTGTGGCCTATCAAGTCGGTTTACGGTTGGAGAAAATAACGACAAAGGTTATAAAATGTCCCTACGCAGCACGTTTTCAGGCAGGTGAATGGGATGCGACCCAATTTGCGACTGCGTATATTCCCACCTTGCGTTCTTGGACAGAAAATACCCTTTTCAGCGGGTTGTCTGAACAACGATCCCTTGAAGCGCGTCAGACGATTATTGAGCGGTATTACGACGCTTATCACGCAGAGGTTGTTAAAGCCCCCGATCAGCATGGGATGGATTATGTGCATGCTTATATGGTGATGCGTAAGCAATGAGGGTTTGTTAGGCACTTGATACCGCAGTTATTTAGAATAAAAAACCGAGCAGCGGCAAGAGGGTGTTGTAAAAGATGAATGTAGGTCGCATAAGCGATATAGGTACATGGATGTACCGTAGTAGGGCAAAGCACGCCTACATGGATGTAGAAGGTAGACTTTGTCTGGAACTAAAAGTCGAGGAGCAATTGCCGAGCGCCATACGACAAAGAACTGTTAATTCAGCAGCTTGTCGGATGGCGTTCCTTATCCGACCTACAAATCGTAGCTTTTGTGACACCCGTTGCAAGATTTTCTTTTGCGGTGGGCTGTTTCAAAACGATAATATGAGTGTCTTTCTGGATGCTAACTAGCTACTTTCAGTAACTGCTATCCGCTTTGATTTAATATGTCGTTGAATAAAATGCTTACCTTCTGCTAATTCTTTCCTGAAAAAGCTCGACAATTTATTAGCATCGAAGTCGTTCCAAGTTCCACCTGTACTAAAGTGTTTAATAAAACTCTGCCCCGTCGCATAGGTTGTAGCTCCACCTAACAGTGTTAGGCTGGCATTCCCGCCTAATGTACCAATGCCAGGAATGAGTTTAGACGCACTGCCTAAGCCTAACAAGGTGAGCGTGGGTACTGACCCGCCAAGCAGTGCGATCAATGCTGATTTAGCCTTGTTGCTATCAAATTCCACACCATAATGATCACTCAAGAGATCTAACATATTGTGCTGAGTACCTGTTAAGGCGACAAGATCGAATAGGGGAAGTGGAACCAGCCCCATGGCTGAACCTGCCAGCACATGTTTCGTTACAATGCTATTGGCTTCCTGTTCCTGAATCGTTTGAGCTTTCATGTCGAGTTCGGTCTGGGTATGGCTCAATCGTGTCGTTAGTTCATCAAGTAATACTGCCTGTTGAGACGATAAAACATCTTCTGTTATCTCGTTGGGAATTTGCTTTTTATCAAGTCCGTCGTCAATTTTTTCTTTTTTATTCAAACCCATTGCCATCGGCTCTGTACTTGTATCTTGTTTATGCATCACTCAAGTCTCCTCTGAAAAGTGGGCTATTAATAAAGAATAACAAATAATCTTTCTCTAACAGATGGAACTTAACAAAACTATACAAAAAAGATCTAAAAGCCTCGTGGAGTTAATTGTTATGATAGAAACCTAAATAGTCTTCCACGGTCAAACCTGATGCAAAGAACATGGACAGTACAGCTGATAGGCATTCTGATCATACTACTACTGCTTGTTTATACTATCCCCCTCTATACACAAATGATCCCAAACAGTATCGCTGATCAGGTACAACAGTATTTACACAACAAGGGGCTAACCTGGACAAAGGTAGAAGCCAATGACCGGAATATAGTGATTAGCGGCAGTACCTCCGATATAAAGGAACATCAACAAGCCGTACAGATGAGTCGTTCCCTGTGGTATGTCAAACAGGTAGAAGATGCTATTCAACCCCCTATTGTTGAGCCGTATACGATGAATATACAGTGGAACGGTGAGAGCTTGACTGTGAAAGGTTATGTGAGTGGTGATGAGCAAAAAGCACATTTAGCACAGCAGTTGGTATCAGAATATAACAACAACAGCATTCAAAATGATGTACAAACCGGAGCAGGCGCACCAGAAGATTGGGATCAGCTCAGTGAAACACTGCTCAATGAGATAAAAACCTTAAAGCTCGCTTCAGTGCAGATGATAGGTCAGACGATACGTATTGCCGGAAAAGCTTCAACGACTAAAGAAGTCCAAGCATTAAAACAGGCTATTGAACCTTTTCAGCAGCAAGGTTATACCTTTTCAACCCCTATTGTTGCGCTGGATAATGCAGCGATTGTGTGTCAAAAAGAGTTTAACCGTTTGTTGTCACAAGAGAAGATTCGCTTTGAATCCGGTGGTTCGAGTATTGACAGCAATAGTGATTCCTTACTGGGAGAGCTGGCTGATGCAGCAATTTTTTGTGCCGATTCAACTATCGTGATTACCGGTCATACTGACAACATAGGCAACGATGAAGATAATCTGAAGTTAAGCGAACAACGGGCAAAAGCAGTCAAAGGATGGCTGTTTAATGAGGGTGGTGTGCCACTTGAGCGTTTAAAAACACAAGGCAAAGGTGCCAGTGAAAGGCTTGAGACTAACGAAACAACAAAAGGACGGGCAAAAAACCGTCGCATTGAATTTATTGTGGAGGGTATTTGAACATGTCGGATTTACCATTAGCGTATGAGCTTGCTTTAGTTGTTGCCATTGCCTGCCTTATCAGCTGGTTTATGGGGCGTGTCTTATGCAAATCAAAAGAATATGTGGAACGCGCAGCCAAGAAATCGCTGAAAAAAGAAAAGGAGTATCTGGAATCCCAGTTGGAACAGAAAGATGTCGAGATACATCAGCTATCAGACCAGCTAAAAGGAGAACAGAGGGTCATTACTGCTTTGAAGCATCAAAATGATATGACCGATGAAATTTTCAATACCTTGAAACAAGATCATAAAGACACGCTGAATATTGTACAAAGACTGACTTCTTATCGTACTCAATTCGAAGAGTTGGAAAAACTCCATGATGATCAGTCAAAACAAAATATCTACCTCAAAGAGACTATGGAGCAGGCTCAAAGTGAAGTGGCGCGTACTGCTATTCTCGCCGAGGAGCAGCAAGCAACATTAGTTGAATATGAGCAAAATCAACGAAAGCTTGAAGATACATCAACACATCAACAATCCGTTATTGAACAACTACAAGAAAAGGCTCAAGGTTCTGTTTCAACGATTGAGCAACAAAACAGTGATTTAACAGAATATGCACGAAAACAACAGGAGCTGAAAAAATCATCTTTCAATCAGAACGAACTCATTGCACAATTGAGAAAACAGAATGCAGATTTGCAAGCAATCAATATGAAACAAAGTGCGGACATTGATGGGCTAACTGAAAAAATCAATGGCTATCTGAAATCCGCAAATACAACGAATGTTAGAATTTCTAGCATGTTGGAGAGTTTTCCTAATTAAGTATAAGCCTATATCTAACCAGACTTCACTAGAAGAGGCTCCCTAAGTAGAGGAATAATCGTGGTACAGACTCAAGGAATTGCCATTAAGGCGGCACATACATTATCTGCTCATTTGCTGCCCGGTACGGTAGTCGTTTTGGGTGGTCTTCTTGCCTGGAAATTATGGCAGCAACGTCAGTATAAGCATAAAAATGCTGAGAAACAGACTGAACTGACTCAACAACTAGATGAGCTGCAAGACCAGCTAGATTCCCTTAAGACAGAACAGACAATGGCTACGGAAAAACCTGTAGTGGCATCGGTGGCATCGTTGGCTTCTTATTCAACCACAGCAGGATCAGGCAAACACACGCTGTTTAAACGCCTGATTAATGAAAATGTTGCTATCAGGGCAGCAGTTTAACCACCTCCTTTTACTCTGGATTTATATTATGCCCAACCTTTATCATGTCGGTATCGACCTCGGCACCAGCCGCTCTTCCATTACTACCTCTACGGGCAAACGGTTTAGTGTAGAAACCTGTGTGGGTTATCCGAAGGATGTTATTTCCAAAAAACGCTTGCAAAAAGACCATCTTCTTGGTGAGGAAGCCTTAAATAACCGTCTGGCTGTCGATTTGATTTGGCCATTAGCGGAGGGGGTTATTCGTAATGACGAACAGGCTTTACAGGCCACTGCTTTAGTTTTGCAACATTTGATTCATATCAGTCTGCCGGAGATGCAGGAAGGCGACCAGGTTTACGCAGCCATTGGTGTACCTGCGCAAGCCAGTATCGTTAATAAAAAAGCCCTGATTGAGATCAGCAAGGATTTTATCGACAAGGTTTTAATTGTTAGCGAGCCGTTTGCGGTAGCCTATGCCAGTGATCGTTTTGATGAGTGTCTGATTGTTGATATTGGTGCAGGTACAACGGATTTGTGTCGCATACACGGCACACTGCCGGAAGCTGAGGATCAGGTTACCTTAAAAACGGCTGGCAACTTTCTAGATACAGAAATTACCCGTGCGATTCACGATAAATACCCCGATGTCCAGCTCTCGTCCAGAATTATCCGTAATATCAAGGAAAAATACGGCTATGTTTCTGAAACGGCTGACCCCGTAAAGGTCACGCTGAGCACCCAAGGTATTCCGCAGGAGTATGAGATTACTCCATTGTTGCGAGACTGCTGCCTGCGTCTGGCTGACCCTATCAGTGCGGCTGTTCAACAACTGGTGGGTAGCTTTGATCCTGACTTCCAGAAATGTCTACGCGACAATATCCTCCTTGCAGGGGGTGGCTCACGCCTGAAAGGCATTGACCTTGCCATCGAAAAAAGCCTCGAAGCTTATGGTGGTGGGCGTGTGGAATGTGTACAGGATGCCGAGTATTGTGGCAGTACAGGAGCACTTAAAATGTGCACGGAAATGCCTGAAGAATATTGGGAAAGGATTTGAGTATCCTGCGCGTTGGTATGCTTGTTACATCCTGTTACATAGTTGATTAGCCACTGGTCAAGATCGATTCGAACAAGTTGCACCTATCATCCGCAAGATCACTGCGCTGTGTGCTATTCTGTTTTTATCAATCCTTGGTAGAAGCTATTATGTTGAAAAAACTCCCTATTGGTATCCAGACCTTTGAAAAGATAGGTGCAGATGATTATCTGTACGTCGATAAAACCGAGTTTCTCTATCATCTGATATAGTGGAGGTTTTTATTTCCTTTCTCGCCCACGTCGCTTCGGCAAATCACTAACCCTTTCCACCCTCAAGGCCATTTACAGTGGAGAACGAGCGTTATTTTTAGGCTTATGGATTGAAGATCAGTGGGATTGGAATAAAACGCATCCCATCATCCATCTGCAAATCAGTATACTAGATTATCAAGTGTTAGGACTTGATAAAGCCTTGCAACGTGCGTTACACCAAGTGGCTGAATACTACGCGATAAGCATAGATGCGCCCACTCTGAAAACGCTGTTCGCAGAGCTGCTTAAAAAAATAGCACAACAACACGGTAAAGTTGTGTTGCTCATTGATGAATATGACAAGCCATTGATCGATTATCTGGATAATATCGAACAGGCCAAAGAAAATCAGCAGACCCTAAAAAACTTCTACTCCGTCATTAAAGATAGTGATCCTTATCTAGAATTTATGCTGATTACTAGCGTATCAGAGTTCAGTAAAGTATCCGTATTTTCTGACATGAACAACTTATATGATATTAGTCGGGATTACCGCATTGCAGCTCTCACGGGTTATCTCACCCTTAAAAGTAAGGAAGATTACGATCTTTACGTGCTACCTGTTTTTCCTCATGTGTCATCAATGGCAACATCTCACTACTAAAGCCAGTAAATACACTCGCCGCACTCAATAGCATCGAATATATCAAGGTGAACTCAGGGAAAAAAGCTCCACCTAAATTGACAATACTTGATACAATCACACTCGTTGAGATGAGCTGTATATTGTCCTCAAATTCTTCAGAGTGAGTAAACAGCTCCCGCAATTGATTCAGCGTACCATCCATTAAAGTGACGTATCAACTGCAATACTTGATGCACCTTGTAACGACACATCAGCTTGCTTCAATGCAATAGAGTCATTAATACCATCGCCAACATAACAAACGGAGTGCCTTTGTTGTTGTAATTCAGTAATCAGTGATGCTTTTTCTTCGGGTAGTACTTCTGCATGGTAATGATCAATTGTTTAGTCAGTGTTTCCTGATCGCCTGAAATAATCTAGACAAATATATCATGCATGACAGGATCTTTGTGCTTGTTGAATTATTTCGCTGGCTCCGCAATTTTCCATTTGCATAAAGCATTCACTGCCAACGCGCAATGGTTGCCCATTAATAGAAACAGTAATGCCATAGCCAATACGATACTCTGCCTGATCAGTCCAATTCGTGCAGTGGTGCTTCTTCTAAAATAGCCTGAGCAATGGGTGTGTTTATTTTTCTTCGGTAGCGGCTGCATAGCTTAGTATGGGACAGCAGGATATATTGAATTACATTTCGATGTTCTACAATAGCTATCGCTTGTATTCATCTGAATTATTCCTGCCCTAATGATTTTGAAGAACAATTAGTTGAAATGAAAAAAGCAGCTTAACTGGGTTGTATCAAATAGGTTGACCACGTCACAATATAAAATTACCGTTTATATTCACAGCTCGGTTACGACAATAGTAATAGCCAGTATTATTTTTTCTAAATACTTTTCATCAATAATGAAAGGTGGCATAACATAAATCAATTTTCCAAAAGGTCGTAGCCAAACGCCCAATTCCACAAAACGTGGTTGAATTGATTTCATGTTTACAGCTTGTTTTAACTCTACAACACCAATTGCGCCTTTTACCCGTACATCAGCAACCGCCGGCAAATCACGACATACTGCTAAACCGTCTTTGAGTTTTTTTTCGATCTGTAATACTTGTTCTTGCCATTCTGAGCTCAACAGTAAATCAAGACTGGCATTCGCTACACTACAGGCTAGGGGGTTTGCCATAAAAGTGGGGCCATGCATCAGTGGGCTATCACCAATACCATCAACCACTTTCCTTGATGTCAACGTTGCCGCAAGCGTCATATAGCCACCTGTGAGGGCTTTTCCAACACAAAGGATATCAGGTATAATATTAGCTTGTTCATAGGCAAATAACGAGCCAGTACGCCCAAAGCCAGTAGCTATTTCATCCAAAATAAGCAAAACATCATATTCATAACAAAGGGCACGTATTTGTCGTAAGTATTCAGGGCAATAAAAACGCATTCCGCCCACCCCTTGGACTATCGGCTCAAGAATTACCGCTGCTATTTCCTGGTGGCATTGTTCTATCTGTCGCCTAAAATCACTCAAAGCTTCCTCATCAGGAATACCATCATAACAAACAGGAGCTTTGGCAAAATAATGTTGTGGTAATACACCTTGGAATAAGCTGTGCATTCCATTAACAGGATCACACACTGCCATTGTGCCAAAGGTGTCACCATGATAACCATGACGAACAGTCAATAACTTCTGCTTCTTTTCAAACCCTTGCATATACCAATATTGAATAGCCATTTTGATAGCGACTTCAACTGAGATAGAACCTGAGTCGGCAAAGAAAACATGTTGCAGTGGTTCAGCCGTTATTTGAATTAATTTTTCTGCCAGCTCAATGGCAGGTGGATGTGTTAGTCCACCAAACATCACATGAGCCATTGTTTCTAATTGATTGCTAATTGCAGCATTTAGGACAGGATGATTGTAGCCATGTATTGCCGCCCACCATGAAGACATTCCATCGACAAGTTTACGTCCATCTGCCAGCTCCAAATGCACTCCTTCTGCTGCCACAACCGGAAAAGTCTCATGGGGGCTTGCCATTGATGCATATGGATGCCAAATATGCTGTCGATCGAATGCTTGCCAGTTACTAGAATGCATGGAAAATACTCATAATGAAGGAATCGTAGATTCATACTTCTTTAAAAACTGAATACTTTACGTGTATCTACGATTAAAATCCTGATTTTGTCATCAAATTTTATTGATGTAACATAATTTCCATTTCCGAAAATTCCTATAAAGATTCACTATTGTCAACCTCAATATGTTGCATTAGATCAATAATGTAATGATGTGTCGGCACGACTTAGGTAATTTCTTTTCATCAAATTACCTAAGGAGGGGGAGATATATACTTGATTATTTACCGATAGAGGAGTTCTACATTAACGGTTTACAAGGATTCTCAACATAGCCTCCAATGCAATAAAGTAAGTATCTATTCCAAATCCTTGCACAACCCCAACGGCAGATGGTGATATCACTGAGCGTATATTACGCTGGTCGATATTGGTCATATGTAGTTCAATATAAGGTGGTGCGACAGCTTTCAAACAGTCCCCCAAAGCAATGGCATGAGCGGTAAAACTTGCAGGGTTTGACAGGATGCCATCTATGCCTTGTTCAACAGATTGATACACCGTATTAATTGCTTCTTTTTCTGTATTGGCATAGAAAACATCCAGTACATACTCAAATTTTTTTGCATGTTGTTGTAACAATAGGTCTAATGCAGCTGTAGAGGTCTTGTCTGAGCTATCGTCTTGCTGAGAACTCAAACAGCTGAGATTAGCACCTTGTACTAATAACAATTTCATACCTCTACAGACTTATTGCTCGATCACAACATCAGCCTTACCAAGAGCCTCTGTGCTAACCTCAATCCCCAGTCCTGGCAAACTATCATCTGCCATGCTCATCATGCCGTTTTCCACCCGAATAGGTTCACCCTTGATGGTTGATAAAGCAGAATAAGTATGTAAATCGGTGGATGCCAATAGCCGATTAGGTGCAGTTGTCAGTGCTAGATGCACAACCGCTGCTGTGGTAATTTCTGTAGCCCATTGTGCTTCCAGAGTTACTGCAATGCCTGCGGCAGAGGTAATATCGCGAGCAATTCTACCCTGGCTTAAGCCGCCCAGTTTGTCAATTTTTAGGGTCATCAGTTCACAAGCCTTTTCTGATTGTGCCCGTAATACCTTATTCACATCGGTTATCACATTATCCAGCTTCATAGCACGGTTGGTGCGAGCACGCACGGAAGCACATTCTTCGTACATCCAGCAGGGCTGTTCGAGAACAAAGTCCAGATGTTGTACAGCATTCAGTACGTATAAAGCCTCATCTACCCGCCAACGACCTGAAGCATCAACTGTAATGTGTTCCCCCGGCTGACGATTTTCAAGTACGGCTTCGATACACTCTACATCTTCTACCAGATTACCGCTGCCGACTTTCATTAACAAATAACGGTAGCCTTCACTACGCCAAGCATCCGCTTCTTTCGCCATATCTGCGGGTTTCTTCAATGGCAAACCACGATAAATAGGCACTTCGTCACACAATTTTCCGCCCAAGAGTGTCGATACGGGTTTACCTAATGACTTGCCGAAAATGTCCCAACAGGCAATATCGAAGGCCGCTTTGATGGAACCATGACCGTCAATCAGCGACATGGTATGCTGAATACTATTGAGGTCGCATGGGTCTTTATTGATCAAATGACGTTTGATCAGTTCCGCACTGCTGGCCACGATTCCTGATGCGTAATTTGGGTAGCCACCAACAGCACCCCGATTCGCCATAGCCAGTTAGTCCCTCATCGGTTTCGACCTTGATAATAACTACATCAGCACTGGAAACACCCGGCTCCAGGGAGCAAGTGAAAGATGCACATAACATAGGTAAATGCTTGTGAAAAATTGAAACTCTGCTTATACGCATAACAATATCCTTGTATTAAGTTTAGTAAGTAGGTTTGTCCCCGATTGCAATCATCATGCTGCAATCTACCCAATAAGTTGTATCCTTACAGAGTCTGGTGACCTCTTGCATGTGTTGTTGTTTGAAGATGGCAAATTCCTTATCTGATAGCTTCTTTAACAAACGTCGATATCCCGTATTCCATAAAATATCCCACCACATATCCGCTGACGTCAGATGAAACCTCAGTGTTTCAGGGAAAAGCTTGATATTATCAAGCCCTGCCTGAGTAAACAGAGCATGAGTTGATGCTGGATTAGAAAAACTTTCCCAAGGTTCAGATTTAGCATACTCTGGTTTGAATAAGGCATAACGCTGTTTAAACAAATCTGCAAGTGGTTGGAATGCACTTGTTTGATAGAAACTAACCGCCATTCTCCCCCCAGGTTTGAGACGGGTAGCTAAATGACTGAGCCCTTTCTCTATATTTTCCAGAAAGTACAGACTGAAACAGCAAGTAATGGCGTCAAAACTGCTTTCGGTAAATGTCAGTACCTCCATATCCATTGAGTGGAAATGGATATTAGTCAAACCTTGAGTCTTATCAGATGCCTGTTCTAGCATCGCCGTAGACAGATCAATGCCTGTCACCTCACAGTCAGGCATTTGTTTTGCAACATAGAGAGCGAACACACCCGTACCTGTGCCTACATCTAGCAGTTTACTATCTGCTGCTAATTGCAGATATCTCAACATCGGCTTATTCATTGCTTTTGAGAAGAAGTTGGCAGGATGATCGTAATTGGCCGCTACGTCATCGTAAGTCTGGCGGATTATATCCTTGAAATTTTCAGCTATTACCATCAGGAATACCTCACTTTTTCAAGACCATAGTCAAAATCAATCACCAGGAATAAGATGGGTTGAGCACTCATTTTTTATCTCTTTTATTATCATTATGTGTTAGTAAGGGTAGCATCGCATTAGAAATATTTGCTAATAAACCACCAGAATACATTAGGATAGCACCACTAAGACCCATCCCTAGCAGTAACACACCAGACACACAGGCCACACCGGAGACAGTGTTCAGGGTTTCGCTATTATTCATGCGCTGATGTAATTCTCCCGACATCTTGATCAGATAGGGTAAATGTAATAAATCAGGTGTCATCAGCACGATATCTGCAGTATCCTGTGCAATCGTCGCTGCACCATGTAGGGATACTGATACGTCTGCTTTTTGCAGAGCCACAGAGTCATTGATGCCATCACCAATGAAACATACTTTATGTCCTGCGGCTTGCAAATCTTCGACGTGCTTTGCCTTACCTTCGGGCAAAACTTCAGCAAAATAATGATCAATATTGAGGCTTTCCGCCAGATGCCGGGTCGGCTGCTCTTGATCACCAGAAATGATGTACAAGGTCATACCCAACTCATGTAATGCTTCGATGGCAGTGCGAGCCTGTGGGCGCAATGCTGGACGCAATTCTATAGCACCCATCAACTCCCCATTGTCTGTAGCAACATAGACGATTGAATAGCCTTTTTTACCCGCTTCTTGCTGCAAGTTCTCAATCACGGGTGGTACAGCAATGCCTTCAGTTTCTACAAAACGTCGGCTACCGATCAGGATACTTTGTTGCGGTTGAGTGTGGTCAGGGTCATACAAGTCAACCCGTAAGCCGTGTCCAATGGAGTAATCAGTATTCACCATTTCCAGTAGCACGACCCCGTTATTCCTGGCATGGCTACAAATAGATTGAGCAATGGGGTGTTTCTGATGTTGTTCAGCACTAGCAGCGTATTGCAATAACTGCTCTGTCGTAAAGTCTGCACACGCTACTATTCTTTCGACCTGTGGTACTTCTTCGGTCAATGTACCCGTCTTGTCAAAAACCACAGTATCAATCTGTTGTAAAGTATCCAGTGCACGCCCATCCTTCACCAAGATACCGTTACGCGAAGCAATACGTAAGTAATTAAGCACCATTAAGGGTGCTGCCATGCGCATCTGATAACCAAAACCACTGTAACTCAGCGCCATAGCATGATTCAAACCAATCAGTGGTAAGGCGACGATAGATGCCAGCATGGTGCGAGAAGCACCCTTTTCCACAATACTTTCACCGCGTGACTGCACCTGATGTTTGAAGGTAGCAGCATGTTCGAGTGTCTGGGCAATCTGCCCCGTAATACTTTCTGATCCTTGTCGTTCCACGAGTACACGCAGATTGCCACCAATCATCAACGTTGAGGTAAAGACTTCATCGCCTACTTTTTTGTCTACTGGTTGAGACTCCCCCGTGAGCAAGTGCTGGTCTACGGTGCCTTCGCCAGAGACCACATGCCCGTCAGCAGGAATCATCTCACCTGGCCGAACCACAATCACATCCTGTGCATTCAGGCTACCCAGTGGGATTTCAATTTCAGTGCCATCTTTAAACAACCACACTGTTTCTGCCAATTCACCAAAAATACGACTGAAATCAGCTTGTGCCTCACGCTCTGTGCGAGCCACTAAACGATTGGCAGTGAATAATGCTGTGAACAATAATGATGCAGTAAAATAAAAACCTGCTACAAGAGCAAAACTAACCGTCAGGGCATCAAATACTACGACAGGAAGTTTGCCTTTATTCATGTATGACTGACGCACTTTACGCATCATATAAATATAGTTGTAAGCTAATAGGGGTAACCCCACTAGTCCGACTACTGGTACCGTTATTGTACCTAACCCCAACAAACCGAGTGCACCCATCGACACACGTTGCTGTTGGGCTGCCTCAGCTTCTGCGGGTGATAGAACCTGCTTTTTCAAGGTTTGTTTGGGTTTGCTTGTGACTAAAGACTTCGCATTTTGTCGTACCTTCAAGGCTTTTTTCTTTTGCACACGAGATGATTTTAGTTTACTAAAGAAGGCTCCAGCGGCACCACCGAGTATGAGTGTTGTTAAAATCGGCATAAAGAGCTCACTCAATCACCTTAACTGGCTTACCCAGTACTTCATCATCCACAAGTACACCTAAACCAGGGGCATTATCAGCCATCCACATTTTACCATTATCGACAATAATAGGGTCATTAGTTGCTACGGTAAACGAAGAGTAATTATGACTGTCGATGGTGCTGATGAGACGACTTGGCTGAGTCGTCACTCCCAAATGAATGAGTGCCGCAGTCGTGAGTTCAGTACCCCATTGTGTGGAATAGGTGATGCCTAAGCCACCTGCTGTCGCAAGGTCACGAGAAATACGTGAGGGGCTAATCCCACCGAATTTATTGAGGTGAATGACGATGCTATCACAGGCATTCGTCGCGTAAGCTCGCATCACATCATATGTGCTGTTAAGGCTGTTATCGAGTTTCATCGGAAAGGTAATGCGTTTGCGTACTGACATGCAATCATCTACGGTCCAGCACGGTTGTTCGATGGTGAAATCCAGATCTTTGACCGTATTAAGGATATAGAGGGCTTCATCTACCCGCCAGTGACCTGCCACATCCACGGTGTACATTTCATCATTTTGGCGTTTAGAAATAACCCCAGCAATACGTTGCAAATCAGCTTGGATATCGCCATGTCCAACCCGTAACTGGAACATACGGTAACCTTCACCTCGCCAGTCCTTGACCGACTGCACCATATCCTCAGGTGCTTCAGTGGGAATTGATCGGTATAGCGGTACTTTATTCTGTAACTTGCCACCCAACACCTCATGTAACGGCTTATCAATGGATTTTCCCAAAATATCCCAGCAGGCCATGTCAAAACCAGCCTTAATAGCCCCATGTCCGTCAATGAGCGACATTGTATGTTGGATGGCATTAAGGTGACGCGGGTCTTTGTTCATCAAGTGCCGTTCGATCAACTCCGCACTGCTGGCTAAAATACCTAGTGAATAGTTAGGATAGCCACCTACTGAGCCAGACTCACCATAGCCCACCAAACCACACTTAGTTTCCACACGAGTAATGACAACTTCAGCTTCTTCTACGCCTGGCTCCAATGAGCAGGAAAAGCGGCCACACATCATCGGGATTGTTTGCCGATATAATGAAACTTTCTTGATACGCATACACTGTTTCCTCTTTAGAAATGATTACCCACACGATCTTGCATCATGCCCATGGTGACACCCATGACTCGTGATTCACCTTCTTTTAGGTTGAACGCTGGACGGGCATGGCTCCACCGCAAATTATCAAGGATGGCGAGATCAGCGTGTTGCCAGGACACAGGCAACGATACTTGATTATAAGCACTATATAACTGTGTAATATCCTCATCACTAAGGAGTGTGCCATCCCCCAATGTCATGGTAAACGGTCGTTCCTCATCTGGAAGCGTATTGAATGGAGGCCATTGATCAAAAAATGCTGCATGACTGACGAGTCCTGCAAAATACAGATTTCTATCAAGCTGTTCATGGTATTCAAAGGCATCCACCACATAACTGGTACGCAATGTGCCATTAGGTAGCCAGGTGTAATCCCATTCCTGAGCTTTGATGTAGTCTTCAACTTCCTCACGGGAATCGGTATAAAAGGTATCTTGCCAGTGCTTATAAGCCACTGTTTCTTCCGTATGCTTATCGGTCATATTGCGGATATAACGGATGCCTTTCGCTTGCAATGCCTGTCCCAATGAGGTGGCCAGCAGTGCATTCGTTGTCGCTACATTATCTGATACCATAGTTGCTCCACCCTCTACAGGACAAGACAGCGAACCTAGCAAAAAGCAGCGTGGGAACGTCGGTAGGTAACAGGCTTCATTGTGGTAACACATGTCAATATGTGAAGGCGTATCATCAATACCAAACACCTTGTCACTCCACTTGCTACGCGGGGCAGAGCCTCCTTCATAACTGGTAAAGTCCTTGAAAACAATACTGCCCCAGTGTTCCAATTCACTCAGATGCTTCATCCCCGTATTACCCAATACCACTAATCCCTTATCTTTCCACTGGTCTCTGATGGTATTTTCCAGAGTATGAGGATTATCAAAAGTACTGCAATCTAACCAATAGTCTTGTAGATTGTTAGTAGCGTGTTGATCGCTATTGCCAAAAGGGTAAATATTTCTTTGTTTATCATGATTCTTCATGTTGTTACTCCATTCATTTTTACTTTGCATAATCCTTGATGCGAACAAAGTCGAGATCATTGAGGTTGGTTTGTTGTTGGCCTGACAGGTAGCGATGTAAGGTTCCTTTCCACTGTTCTATACGGCGGGTAAAACATTCATTGGTATACCATGCGCGGCGTGAAGTCAGTACGGTATTGGGTGTCTCCAGAAAAAAATCGACTACTAGCAAATCCAGCGCCACACCAGCAATTTCTCCCTTATGTAATGCATCGCGTACAGCCGCCATATCCATAACATCATCAGGAGAAATATTTACCAGCAAGGCTGTCGACTTCATACACTTAAGCACATTGGTATTAATAATGTGGTGTGAATCATTATTCAGAGGGGTAGCAAGAAATACCACATCGGATGTTTCCAGTAGCGTATCCAAACCAATACCTTTAGCAATTTGGCTGTTACGTGGTGAACGGTTGTAATACTGCAACTGCATATTGAAACCGCTCAGCAGTTGTGCAATGTAGCCGCCAATATTGCCAAAACCGATAATGCCTGCGGTTTTTCCAGCTAGTTCTGTACCGGGGAAATCAAAACAATGGGTATTCCCATGCCGAACTTCCTGATCAATAGCAGGAATTTTACGCATTCCAGACATCATCAAGGCAACGGCATGTTCTGCCACCGATGAGCCTGTATAGTTTTCTGTATTGAAGATATGGATGCCTTGTTCGCGACAATAATTTGAATCAATAAAGTGGGTAGAAATAGTGGTTGCAATAATAGCTTCTAGTTGTGGCATCTGTTGTAGAGTCGCCGCCGTTAAGTCCATATACGTAGTAATAATGATATGGCTATCAGCATGTGCCTCAAAAGCTTCTGCTAATGAAAAATAATCATCGGTCTTTTGGTACCAGACGACTTCCAGTTGGTCACTTAAATCCTCTAAATGATCTTCGGGAATAGGTTCACGATTGTTGAGAATGAGGCACTTTTTCATCGTTTAATCCTTGATGCCCATGACTTGATAAATGCAATAAATGACTTTGCGTTCGTCGTAACCTTCACGATTAGGCAAGTAAACCACAGGTTCGCTGATACTCTCACAGCGTAATTCGCCACGTTGCTCAAAACCGGCTAAAATATCAGCGTAACCATATTGCTCAAATAGCACTTCTTGCTGAGTAAACACGAGATAACCTTGTGGACGTACTAGACGACAGAATTCCTGCAATACGAGAGTAGGGTCAGCGATCAGGGAAAACACACCAACACAGGTGATAGCGGTAAAACTATTGTTTGCAAACGGATAGGGGGTCTGGCTTAAATCCTGCAACTGTACTTGATGATAATCACCACTAGCTTCCGCTTGTTCAAGCATTTCTGGTGAGATATCAATGCCTGTAATATCGCTAAAGCCCTGTGCCGCTAACGCTTGCCCCACTAACCCAGTACCACAACCTGCATCTAAAATGGCTTGATCGTTAGATACATAATGCCGTAGGGCATTTGCAGAGGTGCGGTAACATTGGTACCCCCAGTCATCAACGGATTGATTATAAACAGGCGCAAACTGGGTGTATCGCTTAACAACATCCAGTTCATGCAAGTTGGTTTGCGAGAGGTCAGAGAGTTCCAGTGCATTGCTCATATTACATTTACCTTCAATTTAAGGAAGCAGGACTTTTGTCCTACTTGACGAGGCTGAAACCTTGTCTCTATCACTAAGCGGGAAATATAATCCTTCAATTTCCCTGTTGACTTGGTCAATATGTGTATAAGGTTTGCGCGGAATGGATTGCAAATAGCGTGCCGCTTTATCACCGTAACGTTCCATTAACGGTTCTACCCATAACTGAGCAATATTTTTTGCGCCGACCAGGTAGTACAGGTAACTCTTTTCTGCTGGCATTGACACATCGAAACGACTGAGCGTATCCAGTGGCTCAAATTTGTAAGGCTTGTGTGGCTCATATTGCTGAACCAGACTCATAGCGTATTGTAATTTAGTATTGCCACTGCCTAATCCCAATCCATTGACGGTACCATCAACTAACTGACAACCCGCTTCCAATGCCATCAACGGGTTGACACTGGCAAAACCAGTGTTGTCATGTGCATGAAAACCAAACAGACCTTCCCAGTGCTCACGCACAATACCGACTATCTGGCTGACATCTTCTGGTCGGCATGCGCCACGCGAATCTGCCAGATAGAGCACATCGACTACACCGGACTGCTGTGCCTGCAGAGCCGTATTAATGAATTGCTCTGATGACAAGGTAGAGATATTAACCAGGTTGAGGCTAGTAGCAATATCATGACGTGCAGCCACTTCGGCGACCTGCAAGGCTTGTGGTACTTGCTCAATAGTGCAGGGAATGCGCACTAGATCCAGTAATTCCTGGCGGCTGGCAAACAAGTCATTCAGATTGGTTTCACTCAAGCTAATCATGGCAGCCAGGTTGGTGACACTGCTAATATGTTCGCGCAAAGAATGCAATAGATCAGCATCGCAACGAGCCGCCAGTGGGCGACCTGGTTTGTCGCTGATATAGCCTACTTCAATAGCTTCTACACCTGCCTTTGCTACTTTTCCGACCACATTGAAAATATCTTCACGCGAGAAAGCCCAGTCATTAAGATAGCCTGCATCCCGCAAGGTTGCATCTAATACACTGTGGGCATCAGTAAATAGACGTGTTTGTTTAATCGCCTCTTTGCTCATGCTACTACTTCCTCTAGATCTTCTAGTATTGCGGCCTGCTGTCCTGCAATGCGTCCAAATACCAAACATTCTGTAATTGCACAACAACCAAGGCGGGAAACGCCATGAATGCCTCCGGTTGCTTCGCCTGCGGCATAAAAGCGTGGAATCAGTTTGTCTTTTTTATCCAATACCGCTGCATTGATGTTAATCCGTACTCCACCCATGGTCGAATGTGCTTTTGGCCATAAACGTACACTGTAAAAGGGGGCTTGCAAGGGTTTTGCCTTGAGGGGAATAGACTTGCCAAAGTCATCATCAAAGCGTTGTTCGACATAACGATTATAGGTTTGCAAGGTCTCCTGTAATGCTGTAGAAGAGAGCTGATGAAAGTCTGCTAGTGCTGCCAGCGTTTCAAAACGCCGTGTCACGTTTACATCCATATGGTCATAAATCATCTCACCGACTGCTTCAAGTCCTTGTTGATCCGTAATGCCAATCGGTACTTGATCCAATGCCAACATGGCATCTGAACGGGTCTTACGATCTGCCCATTCATTAACAAAACGCTTTCCTGTGGTTGAGTCAATCATGAACCCGTAGGGAAAAATAACGTAACTCGCAAACACGGGAGCCACTCCCCTCCCTTGTTCGTCAGGAGAAGCACAAGGGAGCATTTGCAAATATTCCATATCAATTAAAGAAGCACCAGCCTGCTCTGCAAGATATAAGGTTTCTGAAGTAGAATCATTCAAGCTGGTGCGCGAAGTGTTTGTGTTTGATACCTCAGCACTAAAACCACCACTTGCAAGGATTGTTGCTTTTTTTGCTTTAATGCGTTGAAAATTCTTGCTTGTTCGAATACCAACACCCATCATCGTTTTATCAGCTGTCTGGTAAAATGCTTCCATGTGAGTATTCAAGCGGATGTTGATATTGAGATCTACTGCACGTGCTAGCATTTTATTTATAATGGTACTCCCTTGAATATCTGGGACGTTCTGACAACGTGGTACGGAATGCCCGCCCAATTGTTCCAAACGATCCATGAATGTTACACCGATATCCTGCCGTAGCCACTGTAGTACTTCGAAGGAGTGCATACACACTAAACGAACCAGTTTTGGATTATTGACCCGTCCTGCTTTCATCATATCTTCGAACATCAGGCGGGTGGAGTCGATAACGCCGTGGCGACGCTGCATACTATTGTCGACGGCTGCTAGTGCACCACCGCTAATCCATGAATTACCACCATGGAAATCACGCTTTTCAATGACCATCACGGAGCAACCTGCCTGTGCTGCTTCTATCGCAGCAGCTAAACCTGCAAAGCCGCTACCAATAATGATAACGTCAACCTGTTTATCCCAAGGGACTAAAGACATTTTTCACTCCAAAGTCAGGCGGCAACCCTCTGCTCATCTTCTTTAAAAAGCTCAGCAGCCACATCTAATTTGGCTTGACTGGTAGTAATACGTGATTGATAAAATGCTTTTCGGTGAGGGTTAATGGGGATCAATGATTCATAATAAGCAATTTCAAATTCAATCGCCTTCTGAATTGAAGTGGTAGCATCCTTGACTTTGTTCAGGTCAAACATGGTATGAATAGTGCTCAAACGATCAACATCCATATTCTGAAGTGCCACTGCAGTGCCGGGATTGACAAAACCACCAATGGAAACATGCTTACCTCTACGGCTTATTCGGCTGGCAAGGTCTTGTGTTATTTTTACTACTTCAGGGTGATCCACATCCTCAATCTTCATAGAAAGTGATAAGTCCAATCTCCCAATAACAACTAAATCTATCTCATTAAAGAACGGACTATCCATCATCAGATCAAGTTGTTGATAACCTTGGATTGTTTCCACATTGATAGCTAACATAGGCCTGATCTGGCTGCCTTCGTAGACCTGTTTGCTCGTAATAACAAATTTTTCAAGAGAGTATACTGATTCGATCATAGGTCCTAAAATTCCGTTAATGCCGATCTCGCGCATATGACGTAAATCCGTTTTTGCTTCAGGTCCTGCAATCTTAACAAGGGTAGGCAACTGCTTGTTACTTAATGCATTCAAGTGTGCAATTTCCGAGTAATTCATGTCCTCCCATTCAGTACCTGCTTTCAAAGAAACTAAACCGTAGTGTAGTTTTAGTTCAGTAAGCATTGTATTTAAATGAATCATATTTACAGTCCTTTGAATAATGAACCGTAATAATAGTGGTTCATTTTTTAATAACCAGCAAACTTAACATTACTTAACATTACTTAACATTACTCTTTGCATAAGTGGTTGGGACTATCATTAGTAAACTGGAAAATATATATTAATCAGTAAGTTACTATTAACTTATCCCCAGGCTTATCCTTGATGCTCACTTACTGATTCACCTACCCATCGCTGAACCATCATCTGCAACTGTTCCATCTCAAATGGCTTAGTCAGGTAATCATTCATGCCTGCATCCAGACAACGTTCACGTTCCCCAGCAATGGCATGTGCTGTCAAGGCAACCACCGGCAACGAGGAAAACCGTTTATCAGCCCGGATTTGACGGGTTGTTTCATAGCCATCCATCCCCGGCATACTGACATCCATAAACACCAGATCAAATGTTTGTGTCTGGATACACTCTAAAGCATTCTCTCCACTCTCTGCGGTTTCGACCTGTACGCCTATTGCCTTGAAGATCTTGCTACCGAAGAATCGGTTCATTTCATCATCATCCACTAATAGAATGCGATAATCAGAGAGAGGCATTGTCGATGTTGTTTTCTCAGCTAAGGCATCTCGTTCATCCTCTGCAAGGCTATCCTGTAATGAAAATATCAGAGTGAAAAAGAAGCGGCTGCCTTGTCCCTGTTTGCTTTCCACTTCAAGCTCACCTCCCATACGTTTGACCAGTTTGTGGCTGATCGCCAGGCCAAGACCTGAGCCACCGTATTTACGTGCAGTACTGCTATCTGCCTGTGAAAAGGGCTGGAACAGTGTTTGTTGTTGTTCCGCTGACATGCCAATACCCGTGTCTCGGACTTCGAATAGTAGTTTGGCGTTTTCACCAGAAACCTCTTGTGGTGTTACCGTCAGCGTTATCTCACCCTGAGGGGTGAATTTGATGGCGTTGTTCAGCAGGTTTAGTAATACCTGTTTCAGGCGGGTAGGATCACCAGATAGTTGTTTATTCAGAGGATGAAAACGGTTATCCAGTGTCAAGTACAGAGGTTTGCTACGTGCTTGTTCTACTAACAACTGGTCTACTTGTTTCAGAGTGCTATCCAGTTGGAACGGAGTGCTTTCCATAGACAACAGATGGCTATCCAGTCGTGCTAAATCAAGGATATCGTTAATGAGAGACAGCATATGCTGTGACGAGGTATTCAGACGAACTACGTAATCTTTTTGTGTATCAGACAAGGGGGTTAACTTCAGTAAGCTACCTGCATTCACTACTGCACTCATAGGCGTTCGCAGTTCGTGGCTCATGGTGGTGAGAAACTCGTCTTTTGCTGTGCTGGATGCAGCGATACGTTCCGCTTGTTCGCTCTTTTGTCTGACCTGTTCTGCCTGTGTCAATGAAAGGAGAATCAATGACACCAGAAGCCCAAAAAGAGCATTATCAGACAGCCAGGTTTCATCCCCAATGAGCTCCATTGCCCTAAGCAGGGAAGGCACAATACTGGCGATGAAAATGAGGATTGCTATCACTACGCTATTAGGTAGACGCAAGCCTCTGCGATAAAACCGTACAGCAACAATACTGCTCAGTAAAATCAGAAAAACTGACCATATACCCGCTACAGCGGTACTGAAGGGTATCCACGGACTTGCTATTGCCAAACCACAACTTAGCCAGAACGCAAATCGCAGCCCTAATCCCATTTTTGGAAAATTTTGTGGGATATTTAACCAGAGATTAAATAATTTCAATGCACTGGCTATCGCTACAAAAGCAAATAAAGAACCCACTGAGTGTAAATGTTCACGCAGGAAGGTGTAATAATGCAGTAGCCCTGAATGGTTCCCCATTTCCATGACGGTAGCGAGAATAAACACGGACAGTGCCAAAAAGTCCCTATCACGTAGATAGAAAAAATATAACAGATTATATAAAGCCAGTGTCAGTAAGCCTCCTACCACAAAGCTGTACATCGGATACTCCGACATGACGCCGTCCAACAAACGACGATCGTTACCTAAATAAGGGCTAAGTGGTAACAAGGCATGCTTGTCTTGTATTCTGAAATAAAGCGTATGAGGTATCCCTTGTGGTAATAAAAAACCATACTTGATAGATCTGGCTTTATTGAGCCTTTCCAGCTCCACAAACGGTTCGTTATGATCACCCGTGCGTAAATAGGTATTAACATGACGAGAAAGCCCACCCCAATGCCCCAGATACCAGTTTGTCTTATTTGAATGATTGATGATTCGGATTCGAAACCAGAAAGCGGATTGGGTAAGCCCCATATCTAGTGATTCCCAAGGTTTGATATCATCAGGAAATGGGACAAAATCATAGCTGCTAGTCACCACATCTGCCAGAGCCAGTTTTCCTGTGGGGTCTTCCAGCATCTCGACATGAAACTTCAACTCGACACTGTTAGCTCTTTCTGTCAAGACCACTGTTGGCGTATCTGCATGGATACTGGTGGGCAATAAGCACAGTAGAAAAAACAAAGGATACAAGCAATAGCGTATGGGCATAATTTATGCAGATGGGTCTTAGGACTTTTAAAACTATACCCTAAGCCGTTAAACTCTCTGTTCGAATAAAATGGCAATAGTCAGTAATCCACAATAACCAACTAATATCAATCATTTTTCATACCTTCAGGGAGAAGCACCGATGAACGTATATCCAGTGTCAGGATTAATCAACACATTCTTGTTATCTATTATTACCTCCTTCCTGGGTCAATTAGCGCAAGCAGACCCATTAGCTGAATTTAAACCAAACGGCATCAGTCTGGAGTGGTACCAACATGAACTGGATTTAGACATCACACAAGTCAATACTAGTCTGCCAGGGGTTTCTGCTGAGCAGCTAAATGCTATTAAAGGGCAACTGAGGACTCTCAATGATGTTGAAGTTATTAGTCTTCGCCTAGATCGACAGATACGCCCGTACTTGAATATTTTCGGCTCCATCGGCAAGGTCACCGATACTACCCGAATCGAGTTTTCACGTCTGAGTCCACTTATTTCGGATATGGAGGTTGGCAACAACGGCACTGCCTATACTGTGGGGGCAACACTTGAACGTCATTATGGCGATTTGATCACATCGCTACAGTACATTTACAGTCGTATTGATCTGGACAATAATAGTGAGGACATTGTTGTAAATACGGTGGTGCCTACGTTGGGATATCAAACACAGTTTGGTACCTTCAGTGCAAGTCTGGCTTATCAAGCCTTTGATGCGGTCTATTCTGGAACGGTTACCGCTCCTATTGTGGGTGATGTTCCCGTTGAAGTCACAGCAGAAAATAGTGATAACTTTCAGCTTCTCGCGGGATACAAGACTCGAGTGGCAAAAGACCTTTACATCAATACCAAAGTGGGTCTGAATGGACAAAAACAACTCTATTTACAGCTCAACAAACGTTTTTGATGAAGTCATATGTTGTCATGAAATTTCATTTAACCATTGGCTTGCTGTTTCTTTTATCGGGTTTCTGCTACGCAGACGCTGACCAGTGGAAATTGCGGCAGGAAAAAAAGGGAATTCGTATCTATCAGCAAGCCACTGAATCGGGGTATGCCATCACCCGAGGCATGATGGAAATGGAAACCTCATTAGATGCTTTGATGACTTTGATGGGTGATAGATCAACCTGCCCGCGTTGGGTTTTTGCCTGTCGAGAAGGTCGGTTGACTAAACAATACAGCCCTGAGCAACGCCTCGATTACACAGTAATTGACTCGCCGCTCTGGTTTGCAGACAGGGATATGTATATCCATTCGATCACGCGATTTGATCGTGAGTCCAAAACCATTGTCATTCAGTTGTCGGGACGGGAAAATTATGATCAGGGACAATCAGGACGGGTACGTTTAAAAAATTTGCAGGGTCTATGGCGTCTCCAGCAGATATCACCAAACAAGGTAACCGTTCTTTATCAGATAGTCAGCAATCCACAGTTGATGACATCATCGTTATTGGATGCTTATATGGTTAACTCTGTTTTTCACACGCTGCATAATCTGTCTATGGTCGCTCAGGAGGTGCGTTACCGGGATGCTCAGCTACCTGAATTTAGGTGAAAGAATATGAACTACCTATGGAAATACCCCTAATTTCCTGCTATTAATTTCCCCCAATACAACTGATAGAGTTCTATTGCTGCCCCAATATCTTTCTGGAATTCCACTTTTGAGAGTACTTCCTGCGGTGGGAAAATAGCAGGATTATTACGTAGTGTTTCACTCAGTAGTCCCCTCGCGGCAAGATTGGAGCTGGCGTACCCTAACTCCTCTACACAGCGGGCTGCTATTTCTGGGCGCAGTATGTAATCTATGAACTTGTGTGCATTTTCAACATTTGTTGATCTGGATGGAACCACAAAACTATCGATCCAAAAATTAGCCCCTTCCCTTGGATAGACGTACTGGACTGAGAGGTTGTCAGCTTGTGTTTTCACGGCTTCATCATTCTTGGTCACTCCTAAATCAACGGTATCGGACAAAAAATTCTTTCTAGCCTCAAGGCTGCCTACCTTTATATTAGGCAGAAGAGCACGCAGCTTTTCGTAGGCACGCTTGATTTCTTCAGGATCAGTTGTATTGATCGAGTAGCCGTTTACTTTCAAGGCAATATGAAACACTTCTCGCATATCATTTATCAACAACAGCTTATCGCGCCATTGTCTATGCCATAAATCTTGCCAGCTTGTGATTTTGTTGACGTCTACCATTGACGTATCAATAGTTATACCTGTACTTCCCCATAAATAAGGGATACTGAATTCATTTTGAGGGTCATAAGGTTTGTTTAGCAGACTCGGATCAAGTTGCTTATAACTTGGAAGTTTATGGTGATCAATTGGTTGAATCAGACCCTCTCTGCGCATCCTGTCCACCAGATCAGTGGATGAAATCAGCACATCATAGCCCCTGCCTTTTAATAATCTGGTTTTTGTAAACAGGAGTTCGTCATTGCTGTAGGTTGAATATTCAACATTAATACCGGTTTCTTTGGTGAAATCTTCCAGCACCCCTTCGGGAATATAATTTAATCGGTTGTAGACTACAATTTTTTGTTCAATTTGATCTGCCCAGGACGGGACAAGTATCAATCCGGGCAGAAAAAAAGCAACTATGACGTTTGCAAGCAGTAATTTAATCGACATATTTCAGAAGCATGGTTTCTGATGAATTTAGAGGCATGAAAACATAGCTAATGTGGGATCGTCAAAGTGATGGCTTTGAGAGTAATTATGTCATCTACTTAAACCCAACCTCGCCATACTCATTGAATTATGAGTATATTATTATCTTTGTGCAGTCAGCCCTTTATTCATCCAGTAAAAAAAACACCGTTTCAGTCTGCTCTAGAATAACTATTTACAGATTAGTGCCCAATAAGGCAATTTATTATACAGCATAGGTGTTTTTTATGCCTATATTGTGCTGATTTATTTTACCTGGGTATTTCCGTGAATTATTGTTTTAGAAAAGTAGCTGTAGCAGGACAATCAGTAAATTGAGTTGAGTTCACAGAGATTGCAACGTTTTGTCATTAACTTGGGAAGGCAGGTATAGCTAATAGCAGTGAGGAATCAGAATTGTATGCATAAACCCGACTAGGCTTCATGTATAAATCTTTTATCGTTCCCATGCTCTGCGTGGGAATGCATCTCGAAATGCTCCAGCGTTGCGTACTGGACGCAATGTGGAGTTAATTCTTTAGGAGACAGGATGCACTAACCAGTTTTTGTGATGACAGCATACGCATTCCCCGTTTCAGGGGCTAAAACGGGGAATGCGTATCTTTTTGGAAAGTAGAAAGTATTAACTTTATGAGGTAGCGGGGCTTGCTTTGTCAGTAACTTCCTCAGCCCTACCCTCTATGACTTCTCCACTTTCAGCAATAGACTCAGAACCTTCTTCAGGCTGTTTCTTGAACGATGCCATGAAAGAACCTGTTCCATCTTTAAGTTTATTGCCAGTATCTTTCACCCATTGTTTGGCTGATTCATCTTTTAAAACATAAGTTGTAACTGCACCAACAGCTGCACCTATAACAAAATTTATTGGTATGATCATCATTGTTCTCCGTTAAAACAAACATATACAAGAAGCTGAAAATAGCATCTTGCAATCTATGTTGATTAATTATATCAGGCTGCAACAGGTGCTGCTTCCTGTACCGGGATAGTGGTGTCCTTTTTTCTGAACACTTTACCCAACATATAGTATGCACCGATGCCTAACAAGGCACCACCCGCTGTGGCCATACCCATTGGGTGAGCCAATGCGAAAGCTTTTGCTGCTGTGCCAACACCCGCCAGTGAATTACCAACAGAGGATAGGGTGCCACTAGAACCTGCGGCAGCTACTACTTGTGTTTCCATGAGTTACTCCTTTTGTGAATTAATGTAAAGCTTACATTACTTAGATTATGTCCAACAATTTAATCGAAATAAGCACAGGGTTATTATTACATCATTAAATAGCTACTTTTTGTATGTTAATTAACCAAACAAAATGAATTACCATTTCATCCAGTAAATACAAGTCTACACAGATGACATTTACTATATAGTCTAATTAATCTTTATTTATTATTCTTTTATGACTCTAATGCTTTCTTTTTTTCTATCTGTAGTGCTTGTCCTATCCAGTCATCCAGCCTGTATAGCTGGTCGGCTAATGAAGGCTCAAGTGCACTATGAAGGGCTTTTCCAGATGTCAGTGCTAATTCTTCAACCGTATAAACTCCGGCATCTTGCAATAATCGAGAGTATTTAGGACCAATACCTTTAATCTGTTCCAGATCAATCTTTGTCACAGGCATATCTGACTGTTTACTTTTTTTCGTCTGGGTAGTTCGAGATTCACACGTTTTTAGTTGTTCACGCAGTTCATCAGTCTGTTTTTTCAAACTGTTGAGTTTTCTGATGCATTTGTTTTCGTGCTACACCCATGCTGGTTGCACCACCACCAATAGCTCCAACAGAAGCAGGTAGAAGCAAACCTAGCAGAGTGGAACTGGAAGAGGCAGATGATGCACCAGCTCCTTGTAAACCCAAGGCTCCTTTTGCTGCTAGTGTTGCGACTGTGCTCTTACCCGACAGTAAAGTGTACGTTATGAGGGCAGCCGTACCTAATACAGCTCCCGTGACTATACCTACAGTCACAATACCAGTGGTTCTGGAAAGGTTTAAAGAGGGTAACTTTATAGATTTCATGGCATAACCTGTACTTCTTTTGTTAAAACTATTCTTAGTCAGTCTATCAACCTTGATCTGAGCTATCGAATAAAGAAATGTTAAGAAATGTTGTGCATATTTAAAATCCTTTGTTTATGTCTTTTTCATGAGTGTCAGAAAGAGGCTTTGAGCTTACTGATTAATGTGAATCCAGCTTTGTCGTCTTTGAGTGTATCCGCAATGGTATCTACCAGCTTTACTAATACTTTAGGTTCATCTCTGGCAAATTTAATCAGCTGATGAGTAGCACCAGGAATTTCCAGAATCTGACGTTGTGCCGCTAATTTTGCATGACTATACAACGAATATATAATTTCAGATGGCACAGTCTCGTCTTTACTGGATGCAATAATGCTAATATTTCCCGAGAATTCTTCCAAGGCTGGCCACACATCGCTGTTTGCCCAATCACTAGATTCACAAGTCATACAGAAAAATGTTTCATCCATCAACAACGTATATACCTTACGGCTGTATATTTCAGGAGCCAGTAATACTAAATTATCCACACTGAAAGACTGGCTCAATTGTATCGCAGTGTGAGCACTCATACCCTGCGCCACAATACTAAATGTCTGACTGTCAAAACAAGCACTAATAATATCTGATGCCTGTTGAGTACGCTGTTCCAGAGTGGAGTTATGTAATTCTCCACCGGTACTTCCATGGCCGATAAAATCAAAACTACAGGACGATAAGCCATATCGGCTCAGTAATAGTTGTCGCAATAAAAGAAAATCCCTTCGGTCTTCTGATGAACTGCCTCCATGCATAAACAGGAGAGTAGGGGGGGTATCCATGCTTTTATCTATGCTTTCTTCTAACAGGATGTCCCCATGCAGAAATGTCTGTCCAAATTCGATAAAGAAAGGTTCTGGCTGCAATAATTTATAAACTAGAGTTGGCATAAATCCCTCCTCGTTGCTTTATATCAGACATCAGCATCCCTCTTGTTTGTCACCGTTTGGGTTTCTGGTGTTTTAAATTTATTTCGGACAAACATTTTCCCCTCTTTAATTTGTTGTCTAAAATAAGCTTGCCAATGCTTACTATTGAAATTTTTAAAAGTACCTCCGGCTTCAAAATGTCGTATGAATACTTGACCTGTTGCGTAAGTAACGGTGCCTGACAGTACAGTCATACTAATACCTCCTCCCAATGTGCCAAAACCGGGGATAATCTTGAGCAAGCTACTCAAGCTAATGATGGTTACCACAGGTAATGCACCGCTAAATAATGAAGCCAACACTGTCTTGCCCGTTTGTTCGTCAAACCTTACGTCATAATGACCACTGAGAGTGCGCAACAGATTTAACTCAGTTCCTGTAAGGGCTACAATATCGAATAGAGGGGTTGGTAATAACCCTAGCGACATGCCCGCTATCATGTGGGTTTTAACAATGTTCTGGGCAAGGATGTTTTTGTGGTTGATGGAAGCCCCTGCCAGTTTTATTTCCACTTGACGAAGTTTGTCAGACAGCTCATCGACTAACGTCGCTTGTTCGGAAACTGTAGTTAATTGCTGTTCCTTTAACCTTAACTGGGTATTCAGCTTATCAACAGCTTGCCCTTGTGACTCAGCCTGTGCTCTGGCAGTTTGCATGGATTGTTCTGTTTTTTGAAGCTTTTGACCTAGGTCTTCAATCAAGTGAGCTTGACTGCCCATGGCTTCCAGCTCCTGTTCTTTCTGCTGAAGCTGGATGGTTAATTCTTCAATCTGCAACGCCTGTTCTTTGACACGTTGTGACAATGTGAGCTTTTTACTACGGGTCGACTTACTGCTATTTTTAGCAGTTCCAGCAAATGGGCTAGAGGACGTTTTTTTATCGTCCGGCATGAATACTCCCGTTATGAATATTAATCTTAAAATAAATACTTGTCTGTTATTTCACCACTCTGGTCACAATGAAATGGATTGCAACATTTCTTAACATTATTAATTTATAAATAGTAAGCAAGCACATTATTCCTGAATAGACTCTTGCTCTTTCTGTTTTTTAAGTTGATTCTTTACAAACTGCTTACCTTCCTCGAACTCCTGTTTGAAGTAGGTTTGCCAATACTTGCTGTCAAAGTCCTCTAGTGTGCCTCCCAGATCAAAATGACGAATAAATACTTGCCCTGTAGCATATATGACTGCGCCTGCAAGGACTGCCATGCTAAAGCTTCCACCGATGGTTCCGATGCCAGGAATAAGCTTTGCAAAACTGCTCAACCCAAGTACTGTCATTACTGGCAATGAGCTGCTGATCAATGAAGTCAATAGTGCCTTGCTCTGTTGTTCGTCAAAGTCGATTTCGTAATGTTTACTCAAAATACGTAGCATATTGAGCTGTGTTCCAGTCAGGGCAACGATATCAAACAAAGGAGCTGGAATGAGTCCAAGAGACATTCCTGCAACGATGTGGCTCTTGACTATGTTCTTGGCAACAACATGTTTGTTCTGTAAAGAAGCTGAAGCCAATTTTATTTCTACTTCTAAAAGTTTGTTCGTCAGTTCATCGATCAGTTCTATCTGGTCAGAGGAAGTGGTCATTAGCTGCTCCTTCTCTTGTGTTTGGGTGGTCGTCAATCTATCAAGCTTTTGGGCTTGCTCTAAGATTAGTTCGTTGGCTGCCTTTATGGATAGTTCTGACTCCTTCAGTTTTTGTGCCAGTTCATCAGTCTCATCGGCATGCTCTAACAGATTCGCGACTTCCTGCTCTTTCTGTTGGAGAAGGCCATGGAGTTGCTCTATTTGCTCAGCCTGTGCCTTAACTTGTTGCGATAAAGTAGGTTTCTTTTTACGAACAGGAGTATTGCTGTCTTGAGAAGACTTGGTGGTCGAAGTGGTGGTTTTTTTATCTGGCATGAGAATCCCTTGGTATCGCGATTATGACCATGTTGGTGTCCATGCTCATCGTCGTTTGTTTGCTTTGTGATTATTTTTTAGCAATATCTGCCTCGTATACATATTTCTTTCTAAAAGTATTACCTTAAATAAACTTCCCCGGGGCAAGCCCTCTCGCTATCGCTCGCCTTTCTCGTTCCTCAAAAGCGGGGTATTAATAAGGCTGTTTCTTTTTACCCTTTTACGCCCCAAGGGGCGGGGAATAAAACCCCAAGGGATTTAATTATAGCGCTTGCTTCTGTTCCCTTCGACTCCGCTCATCAGGGTGCCACGAATGGGTAGTTCCCTTGGCAGAATCAGAAGTAGTCTTAGAGATACAAGCTTTACTTTTAATCGCACCCCATGACGAAGGTTTACCAGTTAATATACTCACAACATAGTAAGAGGTATAAAAAGTTTTTAGTAAAGAAATGTTAAGCTGTCTATCTTCTGCCCACCAACCAAGATCTGACATTGGTAAATAAAATCTATAACTCAGTGGTTTGTCAGCAAAAGATCATGTTTCATCCTCTGCTCCAAGAGCCTTGAAGGAAAATACATTTAAAATGTTCTGTTGATTATTAGCTAGTTATTTTGCTAGTATTATTACCGTTGTTTTAATATTTTGAATGTCCTCGCCGAGCCAATCAGGACACACATGGTCAACCCATGCGGCTCACTCTTCAACCACCCGACAGGGAAACTCCCTGTCTACGCGGTGTTTCTCCTGTCTTTTTTTCACTCTCAGGAGAAATCTTATGTCTCAAACTTATCAGGAAGTTAAGTACTTCAATCTTCACACCTCTGGTCTTGGTTATTTATCACGTATTCGTCATGTTGATGTTAAACGTGGTGATGGCTTCTTAGCCTGTGAGATCAATGCTTTGCATGGTCGTGCGGATGATGTTGAATATACCCGTTTTGATTGTCGTGTTTCTGGCGCGGAAGCCGAGAAACAGATTCGTCGTTGTCTGGATAAACAATCCCGTGATACGAAGATTCTGATTGGCTTTTGTCTGGGTGATCTTTATGCGGAAACCTTTGTGTATAAACAAGGGGATCGTCAAGGTCAGACAGGTGTTAGCTTGAAAGCACGTTTGTTACGGGTTGACTGGATCAAAATTGATGGCGAGATGGTTTACAAGGCTGAAAAGCCGATAGCTCAAGCCTCATCTGATTCCTAAATCCTTCCATCACTATCGGTTCTGTTTATTCTGTTGCTTATCGTTGCAGACACTCAGTAACCACTTTTCATTTCCAATCCTGTCAGGGAAACTCTTTCCCTGTGGATGGGTGTTTCTTTGGCTTTTCTACATTTTAACGTCAAGGAGTAACACCATGTCTATCGTCGTCATTAGCGGCAGTTTAACTATTCGTGAAATCAACGGGCGTAATGGCCCTTTCAAAGTTGGTAAGCTCAATACTCAGTTGGGTGAGTTTGCTGTTAAAGATGCCTTACTGGATCAATATAATCCTGGTACCTATGAAGGTAACTTCGGTATTGGACGTATTTATCCCAGTTATTATGTGGCTGGAGGTCGTATTGTGGTTGAAGTGAGAGCTTCGATTGAGAATATGGCGTTGTCGGGTATTGATGATGTGTTGCCTGAAGAGGTGGCTTTTGTTGAGCCTGATCCTGCTGATTCTGAAGTTATTGAGGCAGATACTCATCCAGTTGATAGTGATTCTGTTGAGACTACCGAAGTTACTAATAATCCTGAAGCTGAGGTTGATCCTGATGCAGATCCCGATGTAGAGCTGTTTGGTTCGCTAATGCCTTTGGGTGATTCGGTCAAGCTTGATCCTACGGTGAAGCGCAAGGTTTTACGCGCTCAGTGTGATCGTCTCAAGGAGCATGGATATCAGTTTAATCCTGCCAAGCAGGTTTGGTTTTTAGCTGATCGCTAGGCTCTTTTCATTCCTTTAACCTTTTCAACTTTAACACTCCATCCCGTGAGGAGAATCATCTCCTTTCGAGGAGGTGGTTTTCCTCATTCTATTCTTAATTCATCTGAGGAATTTCCAATGTCAGCATTAATGTTTACGCGCCTGGCGCATAATTTTATCAAAAACGGTTATTACCCTACCGGCTCTGAAACCATGAGTCGCATTCTCAATGCTTTGCAATCCTGTTGATCAAGGCACAATGAATATCCTTGATCCCTGTGCTGGTGAAGGCACGGCTTTGGCAGAGTGTCAGCATCATCTGGGTTCGGATCAGGTACGTTCTTTCGCTATCGAGTATGACGAAGAACGTGCTTACCATGCCAAGCAATTACTGGATCATTGTATTCATGGTGATTTTCAGGATTGTCTGTTATCGCCACGGCAGTTTGGTCTGTTGTTTCTGAATCCTCCTTATGGTGATCTGGTTGCTGATAAAGCAGGTATGGTCGAGAAAGAAGGTGGTAAGCAACGGCTTGAGAAGCTGTTCTATCAACGCAGTAATCAATTGCTTCAGTTTGGTGGCGTGATGGTGATGATTATTCCGCATTACACGCTGGATAAACAGTTATCGCAATGGATCGCACGGCATTTTGAACGGGTGCAGGTGTTTATGGCTCCTGAGCAGCAGTTCAAACAGGCGGTGATCTTTGGTGTTCGCCGACGGGTTGCCGCAGCGACGGATACAGCAGAAGTTGCTAATCGTCTCATGGCTATTAGTCAGGGTGAGTTACCTGATGAATTGCCTGAGTTGTGGGCTGATGAATCTTATATTGTTCCTGCTTCAAGCAGTAAGGATGTGAAGTTTATCTATACCCAGCTTGATACACCGCAGTTACAGCAGGAGTTGGAACAGATTCCTAGTATGTGGCCACAGTTTGAAATGCACTTTCATCAACAAGTTCGCGCTCATCGCAGACCGCTTTGTAAAATAACCGACTGGCACCTGGCTTTAGCACTCGCTGCGGGACAGGTTTCAGGCGTGGTCAAATCAGAAGATGGTCGGGTGTTTGTGATCAAGGGTGATACTTATAAGGATCGCGCTAGCAAAGTCTCTACTCAGCAGGATGAAAAAGGTGAAGTGACAGAGAAACGTATTGTCACTGATTGTTTTATCCCTGCCATTCGCGCACTGGATGTGTCACCTGAAAGTGACACCTTTGGTGAGGCTTTTGTAATTCGATAGGAGTAGATAATGACTGTAACAAGACCTGAAATTGTAGATGACACTGAAAAAGCTCAAACTGTAATCAAAGCTTAGATCAGAAGCGTAGTCTTAGCACCTGTGAATGTGGTGGCGAGATTATGGATCTGAATGCTGGATTCTGGCTTTTGTCTGGGTTGTGGACTTGAGTGGACGAGTGTATTCGGTTTATCAGCCGCTTTATTGTCGTGACTTTGATGATAATGAGGATGATATTCCATTTTGATATTCAACTTTTGGCATCGTAAGATGCCATTCTTTTAGGTGCTTTTGATGTTATGAAGTGCCTTAAAGAATGGTATTTTGATATTAATATGTGAATATAAGTACATGCTACACTACGCTCTATATGACAAATAATACCTTTTTTAGTAAACGATTCAGCAAACCTGTTATTTTAACCAATCACGCCATTGAACAGATGGAAGAACGGGCTGTTGATATCGACACGCTTTCTGATTTGTTGGAATCAGGCGAAGTACTACGAAAAGATAGTGAGCATCTTTGGATTTACAAGGCATTTCATGGTCGAGAGGACAATATGCTTTGCGCAGCAGTAATAGAACGTAATAATCTGATTGTTAAAACAATAATGATCAATTGGGAATTAAGTGATGAATACTAAATATTATGAAGACGATGATATTTCTGGTTATCAGACTGAGTGATAACCCCATCGCAAAAGAAGTATCTCAAGGCTGGAACGTGAATGTCAGCTATGACAAAGACGGTCAAATTGTGCAAATGGTTATTTTGGAAGCCAAGGAAAAGGGTCTTTTTCCTGCAATGTCCGTTACGAAAGAAGCCGCATAGATTTAAGCAAATGAAAGCGAATACTTTGACACTTGAGGTCTCCTCATTGGGTACAACTAAACAGCGATTACTTTCTGCTTTTGATGGCAAGGCTCAGGGTGCATTTATCACCTTTCCAACACTGGAAGCCTTGTGGAAAGCATTAACACCTAAACGCTGGGATATTATCAAGAATATGACAAGGGCTGGGCCTTTGGCTATTCGTGAAGTCTCTCGTCGGATTGAACGGGATGTTCGTGCAGTGCATTCTGATATTCAGGTTTTATTGTCATGCGGTGTTTGGAGAAAACAACCGAAGGTAAGGTTGAATTTCCTTATGATGCGGTGCATGTTGACTTTATGGTAACTAAAGCGGCATAACAGGAATATCTATGCTTACTGCCAAACAAGGAGTGCTAGATCTCATTGAGCAATTACCCAATGAGGTTTCTATGGATGAAATCATTTATCAAGTTTATGTGTTCGGCAAGGTAAAGAATGGTCAAAAGGCAGTTAACCAAGGTGCTACTCTGACTAGTGATGAACTCAAAGATGAAATCGACTCTTGGTCTTAGCAAAGCATGAATAAATCAGGCTTTGCATTGTCTGTTTCTAGAATACTGGGCTTGTGTAACCAGTATAATTGTAGATTAAATTTAAAATGATCCTCCGCGCATATTGAAACAGGGATCAGGCGATAGCCTTATATGCACTTTCAAACAATCCACCCAACAGGGAGAAATCCCTGTCTACGGTATTTCTCCTTTTCTATTCAAAATCAGGAGAAACCCCATGAACGCAAAAGACTCTATTGAGCAGCTTCAACGCTATCCCTCTGATACACCTGTCTGTTTTATTCTATGGCTACCTCACGATGTAATTGATCGTGCCAAAGAACAAGACATTACGTTAAACAGAGAACAGGCTGGCGAAATCCTCGAATCTCTTTATGAGAACCACGACTGTAACTATGGCATCACTTGGGAAATCCATTGATGTGCAGTTAGCTGGTTATTTGTAGTGATCAAGCCACAGCCTAAGCGTTAACAATTTAATCTTTTCAAACCCATTGGGAAATATCCCTATGGGGAGTTTCCCTTTTCTTTTATTAGTTTTTTAGTCAAAAGACACAAGGAGAAACTCATGTCTCAACTCATGCCTATACCCGAAGTAACGGGTGTATTTACCGAAGCCTTTTTGCTGGATGATCATAGCGAAACTGTTTTTTATTTCATTCATTGGCAAAGATACTGCTATACAAGCCTTTCGTGCCAGTTGGTCTATTCCTGCCAGTCAGGGTGGTTTAACTGATTTTCTGGTTGCAAACTCAAAATGGCACACCCCGTATCCACCTTAGGAAATCCTGAAAATATGGAATTTCAAAGTGGAAGACTCTCAACCAATCTGTTTGGAGAACTGGTACAAGTCTGGGTGTTTAAACATCTGGCTCAAAAACCTGATTATGCCAATCGCAAAGCCATACAGCTTTACCGCCTTGATGAGGATGAAGGCTGCAACACAGGACAACCTGTGGGCTTTGGTCAAAGACCTGTCGCATTTACCGTTACTGGATGAATGGCGACCTGTCATTGTTGATTTGTTATTTCAGAAAGACTGGATCAAGCAGTGGCAAGGTGTCGGTGGTATTGCAGCTCACAACATTCATTTACCTGAAGAGGAATTGGAAGAACTATTACAGGCGAACATCCAAAGCGGTGCATTACTGGCTGAAGCGGATGCTGATGGCTTGTTGATTGCTTCAGAAAAGCAAACGACCTTACCACCTGTTCTTAAAGCCAATGATGAAGTCCCCAGAAACTTTGGACGACTTCTGGGCTGATGCCGAGGTAATCCATACCTATACACGTAAGCAAACAATTGATGATGGTTATCTGGTTGATGTCAGTACCTTGGCAAAAGAAGCGGGGTTTGTTGTACCTGTCACAATCACTCGTGAAGTCTGGACACGCTTTGTCGAATGGCCAGAGGAAAAGGGTCGCATCAGGATGAAACAGGCAGACTCTGGGATGTCCTTTTTATGGCATTTGTCACCATGAGAGGTGCAAAAACAGGCGGTACACAACTGTTGTACAAATTGAACTGCGTACCTTGTGATGAATCAAGCTCTGTCGCTCAGGAAGTGGAACTGAAGATTGTTTCAGGCCCTGGTGATGACGGTGAACATGTGATTACGATTATGTTACCTAATGAGTCTTAACTCTCAACCATAACGACTTGCACCTTCTGGGTGTGAGTTCGTTTCCTACTCTTCATTTTCAGCCTATCAGCAAGTGAAGACTAGAAAACGAAAGTTTAACCAAAGATCCTGCCATGCATACGGTAGTCAGGATCGGGCATTAGCCTTGTATGCACCTCTTCACTTAACCCAGATGGGAATTATCCCCGTTTGGTGGTGTATTCCTGTCACAACATTCAAGGAATACCCATGCACACTACTGGATTAGCAATACTTAAATTCATCAAGTCAGACATCATTAAAACCATCTTCAAAGATGGTAGAGAGGATGATTATCACGGCTTGGAACTTAATGGTGTCGATCTAGAAATTATTGCCCTGTCAGGCATAAAGTTTCTCAAGGTTAGACAGTCACCTGTCATTACCCTCATCAATGAACATCAAGACTCTGGACAACATTTCATTAGTCCACGCGACAAGCAACTATCAGCATTTGATACCACGCTTGATGAGTCACAAGCATACGGCTACTCGCTACCACTCGATTGGTGGGAATAAGTAGCTCACACATTTAAACATACAACCCCATGAGGGATTTCCTCATGGGAGTCCTTCATTTTTTTATACAGAAGGAGTCAAAAATAATGACAAACAATGATCAAATAACAGTGTCACCAGAAATACCTAAATCACTCTTAACACCCTTAGAACTAGAAATCCTCGATGGCTACGGATACACGCTGGTATGAAGATGATGGCTATGGTAGCTATCAGTTTACTAATGATGATGGCGGTGCTGCGACATTTTTCTTAAGGTCTCAATTAAAGCGCTATCAAACAGTGAAAATGAGAGTGCCGTAAAGCTCCACAATATCGTCAAAAATATGGAGTATTAAACCTGAAAATGGCAACTATCAAATCAATCTAGGAAATATTTCAGTTGATCTTTTTTCTGCTGAAATAGTGTTTCAATGCCTACTCAAAAAGCCGAATGCAAAAGAGGTATTAGGTGATGAAATTCTGTTAAAGAGCCATGACTGGATTGCAAGAATAACGGCAGCATCCATCCAACAAGCTTCATTGAGTAGCATTCTCTTTCAGTGGCGTAACCCGTCCCCACTTCATGCAGCCATCGTGGTGGAAGGTGGTTTGATTCAGCATGTTCTCGTTGATCCTTCAAATGCTCTTGAGGCGTTAGTGATTGACTATGATACGGAGGGTCAGGATGAAAGAGACCTAGTGAAAATCAAACAATCTGATGGATCATTTAGTAGTGCAATGGTGACTGATTTTCCCGTTGAGGAACCCTTGATTGGTCTTGGTAGATTATACGATTTGATCAGCAAAGGAGGCAGTCATGAGCAATAGTGAGCATTATGCCAATGCAATGGCTCAAACCATTATCAATGAACTGGTCGGTGGACACATTATCAAAGCGTTTATTACTCCTAGAAGATGAGTATTCTGAAGCTGGATTTGGTTTTGTAGTTTCCATCAATGGCGTGAACAAGGTTGTTCACGTACTAATGGATGCTGAAGGTAATGGCCCTGGTTTTCTGGATATTCAGGAGGCAACGAATGAATGAAATTAGTGATTTACACGTCATGAAATCTGCTGCTGGCTACTACCTTGGCCATAGCTATTATGATGAGGAATGCCACTGCCCATTTGCCGTATTCACGTCAGAGTGAATATATGAGCAAACAGGGAAGCGATAAACCTATTAGCTTCGTATAACGCATCAGATAATGATGACACGGATACACAGTAATAAGTCTATGTTCCACAGGTAAAACAAGCTCACACTTTGAGTGTGAGCTTGTTTTCTATAAACCATTTGATAGCAATAAGTGCTTTACAGAAAACAGATTTAACCGCTGCTTAGGCAGCAACAAAAGATCCTTCACCGCATACTGAAACAAGGATCGGGCGCAAGCTTGATATGCATATTCAACCTCTTTTCATTCACCCCAACGGGAACACTCCCGTCTGGGTCGGTGTTCCCATTTTTTTATAAACAAATGGAGAAACACCATGAAAACCCAACACCCATCTAAAATACAACTCAAAGTCAATGAGACTAAACTTGTTCAAAACCTGCGTCATGCCTTCACTCAGCGTTCCAACGTCATTAGTGAGCTGATGCAAAATGCCCGCAGAGCTGGGGCAACTAAGATTCGTTTTCAGCTAAGTAGTCACTTGTCTCACAGCAAATTGACCATTGAAGACAACGGTAACGGCATAGATGATTTTGCCGATTTACTGACAGTTGCTTCATCAGGCTGGGATACAGAAACCATCGAAACAGAAAGCCCTTTTGGATTGGGTTTTCTCTCTGCACTTTACGCCTGTAAATCAATCATGGTCGAAAGCAATGGCAAAAGTTTCCTCGCATCCACTCAAGATATAATGGAGCAGAAACGCATAACCATTGATGGTTCCCACCTAAAAAGCGGTACTCGACTCACACTGTACGGTATGGATTATCCAGAAGATGATCTTCGTATCGATATTCAAAAACTGGCGAGAGGCTTTCCTGTACCAATAGTTCTGGATGGAATTGAAATACCAAGACCTGATGCTATTGATCAACTCAAAGGCATAGAAACTGACATTGGATTCTTTCACCTTAAAGCGGTGCATGATGACAACGCAGCGATTCAAAATACACAGGTCTATCTACAAGGTCTGCCGATTCGCTATAACGCTGAAAATAGTAGAATGCGTCGTGGTGATAACTTCGAAATCTCAACAGGAAAATGTTACTCAAGTCATGCGAACATTGTGCATCTGGACTCCAAGTCAGTTTATAGCCAGAGTTCCAGATCGTGATGTGCTGATAGATTGCAAAAGTGTCGAAGATCAAATCATAAAGACCGCTAAAACCATCTTTATGGATCATCTGAAACACGAAAAAGCAAGCCTGTCAGCCGAAGCCTTTGTGACCCAATGGTGGGCATTCGCACACGTCAACATACGCATCAGTCAAGGCAACGACTACAAAGCATTCTTCAATGACATTGAGTTTGTACCTGGGAAGGTTTTTCAAACGGTCACGGACTATCCCTATGTGCTAAGACCCGATGAGGATTGTGACTACATGAAACCTTGTGAAACGGATCTAATCAGCAAAAAATCGCTGCAAGATCATCACCAGATATTCAAACTTGATCAGTTGTACGATACTAACTATGACGAATCCAATGCTATTGCCTATATGTTCGCACGCTACACACCTTCGGTACTCGTACTGGATCAGTATAGTGACAACTTTCATAAAGGTCATTGGATACATGATTGCTTGGAAGACATCGACAATCCAGCAGAACAGTTTAGCTACACGCTCAACAATCTCGACAAAACCGCCTCGTTTGATACAGGCGCTTGGACGGATTCCGTAGAAGTACTATTCTGTGAATCATGTGAGATACGCCATGTGAAATCAGGCAAGACGGTGTTGATCGACAAAGATGCTTTCGTACTACCAGATTATAAAGGTGTACTTTATCCTGAAGAAGAGCAATCTGGCATGGTGGTAACTCAACTAACTCGCTTTGTAGATGAGTGGGATAGTTGGCGTGAAGACGAACAGGAAGATGAAGAAAACCTGTTTATACGCTTTGTGCTGTCAGAACGGACGGATAACCCAGAGGTGCTATTACAGCAGCTTTTAAACTCAGTTCAGGCAGGGAAATATTCCACTTTGCTTGGGAAGCGTTTTACTGTAGATGTGTCGGATGATGGGAAGATTGATATTTCTATTTGATGATTTGAAGTAAGACATCTGAAATGAACATGCCTGCATTTTTGTGGGCATGTTTCATTCAACTTGCTTGATAATACAAACATTGATAATCTTTGTATTATTCCAATCTCGAACAAAAGGAGATAGTCATGCACATATCACTCACCCCAGAACTCGAAAGTAAAGTGAAAGAAAAAGTCCAATCAGGATATTACAACAACGCCAGTGAAGTCATTCGTGAAGCCCTGCGCTATATGGATAAAAATGAAGAATTGCTTGAATACCTGAAGCTAGAGCGTTTACGCTATGAAGTCAAAAAAGGAGCGGTTCAAGCTGAAAAAGGCGAGTTTAGTAGCCGTAGTATAAAAGATATTATTGCTGATCAAGAAGCTTTACAGACTCATAACAGAATTATAAATGGCAAATTACAAACTTACCCCTGAAGCAGACACCGATCTGACTGAAATCTGGCAACACGGATTCAAGAGATGGGGACTCAAACAAGCAAACACCTATTTGCTCCAGCTAGAAGAGCGTTTTGAAAAACTGTTTAAATTTCCTGGTTTAGGGATGAGAGCGTGATGAGGTACGCGTGGGCTATCGAAGCTATAGAGAATCAAGCCATCTGGGTTTTCTATCGTAAAAATAATAATAAATTAGAAGTCATTCGTATCTTGCACAAGAGAATGGATATTGACTCCGTATTTGAAAGCAATCAAAGCTAAACATGTGCCAGAACACAATAGAAATATTCCAACCATAATAGTCATTTATCTGCTTGTTCTCATTACCTTCTATTTTCATAGTAGTATTCAAATAATAACAATAAAACGGGCAAAGCAATGGCATCTCTCATTCCCTCCTTAAATAGCTGTCTCAGTAAAATGCAAGCAGGTGAAAAAGCGTTTTGCCAGACGCTTGGAACAATTGCTCGAAGATGATTATCTTTGCTGGTATGAAATACCTGTTGGCGGTAAACGACAACGCTATACCGACTTTATTATCCTGCATCCCTTACGTGGCTTGCTCTTTCTGGAAGTGAAAGACTGGAAACTCAGTACCATCCAGCGCATTG
>CBDCZP010000015.1:0-81338 GCA_965224605.1 Thiotrichaceae bacterium | reverse complement strand
GTATATCGACTAATTGACTGGCTTGAACAACAGCAAGCGCATCGTTTTTATCCGTCTTTTGATGTTGTCTAATTTTAGCGACTAACTTGGCAGAAATAATTCGGCTATCGTGCCCATACTTTGAAGCGGTTTGCTTCCAGTAGTTTGACGTTGCACACGCTTCAAAAACTACGGTTGCTTTCTTACGGGTAGCAAGCCATGCCTCGAATTCATTGGCTTTTATTTCTTTGTTTGAAATGACTTTATTCTTCTTTACAACACAGATTTGAATAACATGCTTTGCCAAATCTACTCCGATAATGGTATTTTTCATGGTGTGACTCCTTTTTTGGTTTGTCTGGTAACAACCAAAGTTTACCTCACTCTCAATTGTAGGGTGAGGGGAGTCCAATTATCTTTTTGGACAGACAGAACTGAAGGTGACTCTACGATAAACTTCTAGAATACACTGAACTCAAATCAACTGCTGAGTAAAAAAGTCCCTCTCGAATTTATTTGTTAGGCTAAATATCTGATTATTATAAAATATTAGTTTATCTCACTTTTTTACAGGATAATTCAGTAAAGTCAGAATTATTTTGATATTGTTTATTGTCAAGCCAATCAACAATTACTCTATATGTACCATGCCTAGGAGAGCGCATTACGATATGATCTGTCTTATTTTTATAAAGTATCAGGTGATCTTTATGACTGTTTCTACAGAAAATATTATTGGTATCTTTTAGTGTTTTACTGGATACATAGTTATCTTCATCGCCCATTATAAATAGGTAGCGCACATCATGCCTCTTTGATAAAACTTCTCCCATATTTCTTTTATCAATCTCAAATGTAACTCTCCAGTTTTTTAAATATTGTCCGTACTGAAAGTACCAGTCGTTGCCACCTTTTTCTACCAAACCTAACATTTTTTGATATTTACTATCTGCCTTTGGGTCAGTTTTAGCGTGCAATGGAACCTGTATGTCATATGATTTTTTGATACTTGTTGCAACATGATTTGCTAATAATACAGCCTCTTTTAAAGAATTATCTTTATTAAGCATAAGGTAAGCAATATGAACACCCTCAGACACACCAAGCAAAGTAATTCTTTCGTATGAATGATTTTTCTTCAGGTATTGTAACAAAGCTAAGTTGTCTTTTAACCGATTGAGGTAATTATTATATTTGAAGAATAATTTTGGGCAGGCTTTTGTATCTGATCGAGTTCCGTTTCTTACTCCTATTTTTTGAATTACTGCTATATCTGCATTGACAGGAATACCTTGATACAAAAAACCCAATAAGGGTTGTTCATCGCCACAACCTGACCCAGCTAGTAAGAGAATGAGGTGTTTGTTCTTTACGTTCTCTGTATTTCTACGATGGCTACGAACCAAAAAGTAATTTCTATGTTTGCCATCAATATTGATATTATATTTCTTTGCTATAGGTTCTTTTATTTGTCGATTATAAGCTCTTTCATCAACTGCTCCATTTATCATTGAGCACCCACTGAGAAAATGAATAATTAAAAAAACAGCGAAACTGTATATTACTTTCATAAGTTAGCTTACTACTCTCTGTCTATGAATAAGTTGATACTGTGAACTTCTAGAGCCTAACGCCAAATTAAGGGGCTTTTCGGACAGATATAACTGCAGGTTAATCAAAGATAGACTCACAGAATGCGCTGAACGCAAATCAACCGCTGAGTAGAAAAGTCCCTCTTCAATTTACTTGTTAGCCCAAGCCTCTTGATGAACTACCTTCAGGGCTGACTGATTAAATGTGGCGCACGAAACACTATATCTATACGAAAGGACTTTAGCATCTTAATCTCAAACCTTCTTTCACTCTTTGCTAGTGCTGTCCTACTTTCTGAATTCTACAGGAGTTAGCTAGAACGAGCGTGACGCGAAATGTGGTTTGCCCCTGAGCTGTCTTGCCTGATAAAGGTTGCTCTATCTGATGATGATTTTATACTTGAACCCAATTTCTCAGTCCATTATGTTTGAACCCTTAAGATGATTGAACTAACCGTTTGCTGACTGCTTCTTCTGTGAACGGATGATTCTCTTTGTTGGTTCTTTATCTGGTGTAGTTACAAGGGACAAACTGCCAGAATTAGACTGCTAAATGCTTACTTTACTGTTTGATGGGCAGTTCCTCTATTTTTAATTCTGGTGGGATTTGCTTGGAACTGATTTCTTGACTCTAGCACTTTCAATGGTTCAGTTGCTACGGTTGTTTGTTCATCAGTACGAAGTCTAACTCTACGCTTTTAATCTTGATGCTTCTACGGTGTTTCACCACGGAAATAGGACAACCCTGATTTCTCTACCTAACTCTTTTGATACTGTGAGTTTCAAAAAAAGATGATATTTGATTGGAATCATTGTTCTATTTGAAAAGTGGCTGCCTTTCTCTGCGCTATGACCTACCAGTTTTTAATATTCTATACGGGTAATTCCTTGTGCCATTTAGGTCGATATGTTGCTTACTCTAGATTTAAAACTCACTCGTATTTTAGCTACATTTCACGTACTTCAATCTAGGGCGCTAACGCCCAGTTGAGGGGCTTTTTGACATAGAGTTCACTGAACTCAACACTAAGAAAATGTTTATAGAATTCAATTAATTATGCGAACCGCTGAGTCAAAAAGTCCCTTCGAACGTCTTGTTAGATGCCTTTGTTTGTATAACTGCATGATATTTAACGAATATATTGTTTTTTCATTTTATTTTACCTTACTGACTTCAAAGTTAAATTCTTCTAAAGCCTCAAAATAATATTTAGATTGACTACTTATGTTATAAATAATTTGTTTTTCACCCATAGATTTACCAACATCTGTAAAGGGTAAATATACATTATGTGCATACGCTATAAGGCTTTGAAACTTAGTGCTTATGTCTTTACACTCATAAGGTGATAGGCCTATATCTGTGCCTGTGAAATAAATTTTGTCAATTTCAGGTGATTTTGAAGTTAGAATATTTTTTAAACCTGCAAGATCCATTTTCTGTGTTTTATAGTTTTCAAGACTATTGCATGCAACGACTACAAGCGGACTGGCTGAATCTATTAAGTTTTTAACTTTACTAATGAATTCCTCTTTGCCTATCGTATTGTCAGCATAGAAGCGAGACATTTTAAGATAATCATTGTTCCATTGTACTTTTAGATTTTCTGAAATTTCCTCTCCCATTATTAGATAAGGGAAAATACATAGAATCTAAATTTTTTGAGAACCATTTTGTTTGACAAATATTATTGTTGTTTTGTTCATCTTCAGATGATGGAAATATATCCAGCCAAATGACATGTGCAGGTTTATTTCTCCAGTGGTTTCTTGTTAGATCACTTCTATGGTAATCAGTATTTATTGCCTCACTAGTAATACTTTTTATATGATCAACTATTTCTGACTGTGTATGCTCTTTATTTAGTATTATTCTCAAGCAGTATCTTTTGGCAACTCCATAACTTAAATCCTTGATTGACCTAACCGTGTAACTTTTGTAGATGGTTAGTTTATTAATCAAATATTGGAGATCAACATACATACCTGCATTAATTTGTTGGTATTTTGGTATTGTTGTTTTCCATGCTTTTTTTGTATACGTGATGTTAGCTGGAGTAACTGACTGCCAAAAGCATTTTTTATTATCAATATCACATAGTACGATTAATACTGGTAGTGAGTGTTCTAACCAATAATCTAAATGTTCTATATCTCCTCTATAAATATAACCCTCTTCAGATTCCTCTTTAAACCATGAGATACCTGACTTAATTTGAAGTGCTATAAGTTTTCCAGTAACTATATCGCCATCAACCACTTCAATTTGTGCATCAATCCCATAGTCACTAACTGTTTGTTCTCTGAATATATATCCAGCTAATTCAAATCTTTCGCCTACAATTTGGACTCCGACTCGATCAGTTTTTTGGTTATTTGATATTTTCATTTACTATACTTTTACATCTTATACACAGAATATAATGATACTCCATACTCTGGGTGTTGGATATTGTAGCAATATTTGAATTTTGGGCATCTAACGCCCAGTTGAGGGGCTTTTTGGACCGACAAAGATGAACATAAATATATGATAAACTTATAGAATTCACAAAACTTAAATGAGCCGCTGAGTAAAAAAGTCCCTTCGAACGTCTTGTTAGCTCTGATGTTTCAATTTTGCAGTACTATTTGAAGCAATACCTCAGATATGAAATATATTCTCTTTCAACTGATAACTCCTTCTCTATAATCTCAAATATGGAATCTTTATATTCAGGAGTTGATAGAAGTTCGACAATTGCATCTTTAGCATTTTTTCGTGCATCTCTTAAATATGGTATGTCTAAATGCAAAAGTGAAATCATATATTTAGCACTATCGGTACTAACAGCTTCACTTGGCAAAATTGCCCCTGTTTCTGCGTCGTATATAAAATACGAACCGATACCTAGCAATTCAATGGGGTTTAAAAATAAATCTTCATCATATTCATTCTCCTTCTTATGTCCACATGTACGACCTAACTGTGGGTCGGTTTCACATAAAAAAACACCATTACAAGAAACTACTAAATTTGTATACTCAAATTTAAGATTATTATATAACGAACGAGGTTTTATATGCTCTAAATGTGATTTAGTTGAAGACAAATCACATTCACAATAAGCACAAAGACCTGATTGCTCTGTAGTTAGAAACTCCTTTAGGTAAGTTTTACATGGGTTTTGTAAGTCTTTCCACGATGAACTTTCAGTTAGTGGAAAACCTACTTTCTCTTCTTCAAAAAAAGACGGAGATTCCGATTTATCTATAAACCGCATTAAACTCTATCCTCTTAAACGAATTAGTAGGCGCATTTCCTGCATAAATTTAGAGTCATTACTTTCTCTTTGAAGTAACTTTTCTTTTATTTTCATTGCTTCTGAGGATTGTTCATTCTTTGTTTCAATGAATTTTCTATATTGTTTATGTAGTTCTTCAACATCTTGAGGCAATGATTGCTCTACTCTCATTATTTGTGAAAGGATTGAGTTCGCATCAACGCCAGCAGGAGGATGACTTGGATAAAACGGTATAATATTGTTGTCTTCTCTGCGTAGAACAATCAAGTTTTGATACTGAGTGCTAGCAATTATTTGTGGCGAGTGTGTTGCGATTATAAATTGATTGTTTCTTCCTATCTTACTGAATATATCTATTACTTTCTGTTGCCAAGCTGGATGCATCCCAAGTTCTGGTTCATCAATTAAAATCACACAGTCCTTAAAATCATTCCTGATCAGAATAAGTACACTCTGATATAAAGCTTTCTCTCCATGGCTTAACTCGCTCATTGAGAAAGTGTCTCCATTGGCACCTTTGAAGACAGGACTATTCCGACCTTGCCCATACGAAAAGTCTGTCAATACAGAGTTCATTTTAGCCCCTTGAAAAAAACCATTGAATGATGAAATCGCATCTTTAGATCTCTCTTTCGGGTCAGGTTTACGGCTATTTCTTTCTAAGTGGAGTAAGTACTTAACAATTGTATCTTCAAGTTCTTGGAATGGGTCATGCATTATCCCATTTTTATTTTTCTCTATAAGCAAGTCTCCAAATTTTATATAGATAATATTTTTTTGTTCTGTAGCAAATTTATCTCTCTCTTCTTTTCTGCTTATATTTTCCAGTTCAGGATAATACCAAAATATTTTGTTGCCTTTTCTTTCGCTAATTACTTTATTGTCAGTCGTTGGTGTATCTTCGTATCTGTTAAATTGTCTAGTATTAAGTGTGTGTGCTGTCATTCCTTCTCGTGTATTGCTATCAGCAATTAAATCCAATAATGTGGTTTTTCCACAACCATTTACTCCAGCTACTATGTTCACTATATTACCCGTTTCAGGATATGCAGTTGAACTAGCTGGGGATTGAAAGCGGATTGTTATATTTTCTAGCAGTCGGTATTTTTTGATCTCAACCTTCTCAATATACATTTGTAATCCTATGTTCTATGAGTATAAATATTCTTGCCTTATTATAGGGCATCTCTATTAATTGCCAAAATCCAGTATAATCTACGCACCCATAAAAATTCAGAGATTCCCGGTGATGCTAGATATTTTTGATCCCCTTTTTGAGCTACAAGATAATCGTCTAAAGAAGCTCGGAAACCCCTTATTAGAACTTGAGGATACGATAGATTGGGAATCCTTCCGTAGTGTCTTAGATCAAGTCTATAAAAAAGAACGCAAGAGCCATGCAGGAGCGCCACCTAAAGATGTGGTGATGATGTTCAAAGGGCTAGTCATACAGAACCTGTATGGCTTGAGTGATGATCAACTTGAGTTTCAAATAGAAGACCGTCGTAGTTTTCAACAGTTTCTAGGTTTAAGTAACCACCAGCGTTCACCTGATGCAAAGACCTTTTGGTCGTTCAAAGATCAACTCAGTGAATTGAAATTAGTTGATAACCTGTTTGAGAAGTTCTCCCTACAACTTAGCAAAGCGGGATACATCGCCCGAAAAGGACAGATAGTAGATGCTTCCATTATTCCAGCACCGATCCAGAGAAACAGCCGTAAGGAAAATGAACAGATAAAAGAAGGTGATATTCCTGAGGGCTGGGAAGATAACAAACAACGCCAGAAAGATACGGATGCCCGATGGACAAAGAAAAATGGCAAGAGCTACTTTGGCTATAAGAATCACATCCAGATTGACAATGATAATAAGCTCATCCGAGATTATCAGGTAACGGATGCGAGCGTGCATGACTCCAATGTCTTTGAAGACATACTAGATCCCAGCAATACGAGTAAGGATGTCTGGGCCGATAGTGCTTATCGATCAAAAAAGGAAGAAGAGAACTTAAAAAAGCAAGGATACCGAAGTCAGATACAACGTAAAGGGACACGTAATAAGCCCTTATCGAAATGGGAGCAACAAGGTAATCGCACGCGCTCTAGAGTACGTAGTCGGGTAGAGCATATATTTGGCGCCCAAAGTAATTTGCGGAATAAATCCATTAAATGCATTGGACTTGCTAGAACCCAAATGAATATCGGCATGATGAATCTGACCTACAACATGAGGCGGTTGTGCTTTCTAGAGAGGATTAGTGTGTCCTGAAAATGCAATATAGCCCCAAAAGGGGGCTATATTGCTAAATCTAGACGATAATTGATAAAATATGGCTGTTTATTAGCCGATTCAGATTTGTAACCGAGGTATCAGCTGATTTTTAGAGGTTCCCTATAGCATGAGCCACTGCTTTCATATTTCATAAGTACTACCACCCATGCCTATCCGGTTAACACAGGCTTTATTGAAAATTGGAATTGCAGACCAACATAAGCGTGTTACCAAAAGCGCACAAGATTACACGAGTCCCAATATACCAGATGAACCTGTGTTAACTGGATACTCATAGGCGCTACCACCTATGTTGGTAAGTTGGGGAGCTAACGCCAAATTAAGGGGCTTACGGATTAAAGAACGCTGAGGACGACAGTCCGATGGCGTTTATAGAATGCACTGAACTATGCAAACCGCTGAGGTAGTAAGTCCCTCTTGAATTTACTTGTTAGCTGTGGTGTATCCACAAGGTATTGAATTATTGGTTTTTTATTTGTATCTGAAGTATCCACTATATTTAAAGAACATAAAAACACATTGAGACTCCAAATGTTACAAATGAAAGCATTATTGCTAATTTCCATATACTTGTAACTTTCACTACTTCTCTATACGTGAAAACAAAGACTAAAAACAAAAATAGTAAGTTAACTATGGATAGCGCAACCAGCTCTATGAATGTTACAGGTAAGTGAGCATGTTCATTATTATTTGTAATATAATAAAGGTGGATAAAGCTAACTATTTGAAGAAGTATGACTGTAGCTGGAATAACTATTTTCATACATTATTCTAGTCTATCGTATGCTTCAGGTTCAACATCAGGTACTTTTGACATTGCTTTTAAGAATGTATCTTTGTTACCTTTTTTTGCTCTTTTCACTAGATAATCTTCGGTCATCAATGCTGACATTTTTTCAGCAACGGCTGTTGCAATAAATTGATTGATAGATATACCTTCTTTTTTTGCTAGAAACTTCACTTCATCGTGAAGTGAGTTTGCCAACCTTAAACTTAGTGTGCTCATAATAAACCTCTTTCAGTCATGTACTCAAAGGGAGTAACTGCTGATATTCCGAATTTTTCACATCCTTTAAAGTCCTTTTTATTGAATGTTATAATGTATCTACTTTCTGATGTTACTGCTACTTCTAGTACTAGATCATCTTTTGGATCTTTTAATAGAGGTCGCCACAAATAGTATATTTTGTGTATTCTTGATTTACTTAGATAGTAGTCAAGGATTGCCTCGACTTCCTGTTGTGTAAGATTAGCAACTAATCCTTCTCTCTTTGCTACTGACTTATATTCTATAAAAAGTGGTACTGAAATATTAGGTATAAACAGGTCTTCTGGTAGAAGCATCAGCAGTTTGTACGAAGCACCTTTCTTAGACTTTAAAGCACTTATAACAACATTCGTATCTATAGTAACAATATCCATATTGGTATTATATTCAATACCAAGAATAAAACAAGGAAATGGTGGGATTTTGGGCAGCTAACGCCCAGTTGAGGGGCTAACGGATTGAAACTACTGAACTTTAACCTACGACTTACTTACCGAACAAAACGGAGTTAAATCAACCGCTTAGCTAGTTAGTCCCCTCGAACGTCTTGTTAGGCTAAGTGATTGAATTGAATCACTTTATAGCGCTTACTAAAATCTACACTTACCAATATCAGGAATATTTAATTCTTGTCTTGGAAACCCAATATGTCTATTTTTAAAATCAATGTTAAAACCGCCATTGGCAAAGCCCCAAGTTCCTTTCCCATATTTACTAGAAGAAGCGTCACAGTTTTTACCTACGTATATCTTTTTATCTTTTTTAGACTCTAAGACCGCACCATGTTTGTTATACGTAACTTTATAAATATCATTTTCACTAGATTTCTTTGTCTCTACTTCCGTTTTAGTTGAGGAATTAGCTTGTATGTCTTTTGCTACTTGTTTAGCAGTATTAACAGCTTCTTTTATTGAACCACAATCTACTTTTGTAAATCTATCTGTCCAAGATAATGCGTCTGGATTTTTAAAAATCTGCCCTTCTCTTTTATCTATTAGTTCACCAGACCCCTGAATAAGTGCGTTATTTTCTAGTTTGAAGGCGACTTCTTCAGTTTGTGTTGAACCTTCAATAAGATAAGTATTATGGGCGCTGACTTTATTACCGGAAATTTTTCCTGTGAATGATCCATATGCTCCATCTCTATCTTTAGGAGTCCATGCATAATAACCTGACACTCTATTATTCTTTTTAACTAACTGTATGGCAGTTACATCACTGCCTTCAATTTTTTTATAGCACTGAGTTAGTTGTGATCGGTTCTTAATAGTTACTGTCAGGTCATATGAAGCATTACCTCGTGTCCCTCCTACAATGATAGTTGCTACATTTTGTTTACCATCTTTTGAATAGCCCGGGTTTGGTAATTGACTATGCCAATACACAGCATCATCACCATCTTTAGCTCCTTTAAGCTGTATGTTTTTACCTGTACCATACTGATAAATGGAAAGTTGAAATACAGCATTTTCCTCCACAGAGCTAATTTTAACTTCCATCCATTGACCCGCTCCAGCCATCAAAGTGTATTCATGACGCTCTCCTCTAATTACTGCACCTGAAAGGGTTTCTGAGGAACTTCCTGGCTTAAATTTAATCTCGCCTCCGTTGCTTTGTGTCGTTGAATTTTTACAAGGAGATGTATCTTTTAACAATCATGCTGCTTTGTACACTTGGGTAGCCTACATACTCTACCTTTAGTTTTTTCTGAGAGGCACTAGCCGAAGCTTTGTTTTTATACGGCCCAACTCTTAAACGATAAAGTGTTTTTCCTTTACTTTGTGTCGTTGTAATCTTTGCTCCAAAACCACTCCCTATAAGTGTATCTTTCATACTATTAGCTTTGTTGGGTGCTGAAGTTGCAAATATTTGAATATGATACGAACTACATTGTGACAATGCCGCCATTACAGGCATGTTCAATGCTGATAAGAAAATTCCGGTAATTAGATTTATAGATATTACTACTATTTTCTTGATATACATCATGAGACTCCCTAGTTTGATAGGTTAAGCATAGTCAAGAAATAGAATTAATTCATGAAAGTAATGAGCAATATTCAAACATTACTTTAGGTAAAGAATAATACTGATACTTTATTGCCTAATGATTTTATCAGGGACTACTCTGGACAGAAAAGAATACAATCATTTTCCCATGCTTATGGAACCGATGTTTGAGCTTTGGGAGCCTAACGCCCAGTTGAGGGGCTTTTTGGACAGACAACGATGAACGTAACTCTATGAAATACTTTATATAATTCACGAAACTTAAATCAACCGCTGAGTAAAAAAGTCCCTTCGAACGTCTTGTTATGCTAAGTTGCTAATTATAAGCTGATTACTCCATTTAATAACAACTAATCAACAGATTAATTGACATGAACTACTTGTTGATGCTACTTTCTTACCACGAGTGCATATTGCACCAACAGCGTAAAGGGGCTCCAACGATCCATCTGTGTTTTGCGGAGCACCCTATTTACTCATAACCTACATACTTCTTCGTGTTTTTCACATATTTCAAATACTTCCCAAACACTCTATATTTCACATCTCTTTTTGAATTCTTTGAGAGTTTATTAGGATATGAAGGTCGCCAGTTTGTTGATGTGTGTTTTGGGTCTAATGTATCTATTAGAGCATGAGTAACAACACCGTAAACAAGCACTCTTTGTCGAGTTTTCTTTGCCTTCACGCTCCCTAATTTACTTATTAAAGGCTCAATCCAATATTTCATTTCTTCGTCTTCAGAAAGACTACGTGAAAAATTCACTATCCCTATAGATTGAAATTTCCCGTTGGCTTTTAATATAATAGAAAGCTCACCTATTGCCTTTTGATGCACCCTGTTAACCAACCTAATTCGCTGAGATTCCAAACATGCAATAAAATCTTTTAGTTTTGCTCCGCGTTTATCTTTACTTAATGACACTCCTACGCTTTCTTGACGCAAAATCTCTATACGCCCCCAAAATTGAGCATACAAATATAATAATGCTAATATTTCCGTTGGCACTCTATTACTTGTATTTACATTATCTGTTGTAGCTAATATTAATTCTTGAAAATCTCTCTCTGCCAATGATCTCGTTTTTCCTACTATTTCATCTGCTGCTTTCATTAAAGGGTCAAAATGAATATCAACTATTTCTTTTGCTGTACGTGCTCTGTGAAATTCCGATTGGAAAGATTGAAAAATGAACTCCATTAATTTGACTACTACACCACCAGTTAATGCTGCTGTAAAAAAGCCTACCCAGCTATCTGACATCTCATTTCCCCCATTAACATTAAGATTTAATTGATCAATATTAGCCTGGACAATACTAACTTACGAGCTGTAATTAATAACTATATAGATTTTATGATGATTACTGAAACGTGCGAGATTTGGAGGCATAGTTTATTTCTCAGGGGCGAAAAGAAACTGCCAGCCTGTCTTTGAATAGAGCTACGATGTTTGAATTTTTAAGGCATAACAGCTTAGTAGACGACCTAATAGTTCCTTTACTTTAGGACATTAGTGTCGCCTATAATTTTATATTACAGATAAGAATTTGTTATTACAATGAATCCTTCCTACAAATACCCCCTAAAACCAAAACCTTTACGGCACTTTGAAAATAGCACCATGCTCATTATACCAGCAAGCACTACCATGTTTGGGCTAGGGAGACTAATGCTCTATTAAGAGGCAAAAAATACACAACGAACCCCTTACGCCCTCTTAACTTATGAAGATTAGAACCCACCAACCAGAATTCACTATAAGCCAACTCCTATACCTAGTTACTGTGGTTTCGTAGGAGAGATAAATTTAAATTCTTATTGGCAACTTCGGTTTTGCTGACAATTCTTCAGCAAGAAAATCTATCAACACCCTAACTCTTCGTGTTAAATTTCGATTGAGTGGGTAGATAGCAGATATAGAAACGGCGGGAAGAGTGTAATCTTCAAGCAATAAACAAAGCTCGTTTTTATCAATGTGGTGTTTGAACATAATGCTAGGGCCAAAGCATATACCCAGCCCATTAAGCGCGGCATTGAGAATATACTGGCCATCATTACAGCTTAAACACCCTTGTACATTGACAGTGATTGCTTCACCGCTGGGTAAACGAAAAGGCCACTGCCTACTGAGTTGTGAAGCCGTGTAAATTAAACAATTATGTTGTGTAAGCTCTTTAGGCTGACTGGGTATGCCATGTTGTTCACTATATTTCGGCGATGCTACTACTTGAAACTCACAATCTATCAGCTTGCGGCACATCATGGTTGAATCTTCTAACTCACCAATTCTCAAGGCTAAATCAATGCTCTCTTCGATTAAGTCTACATTGCTGCCGCTGGTAATAATGTCTAGTTCAATATCGGGGAATTCTTTCTGAAATTTGATCAGTACCGTTCCCATCTCTGACAAGACAAAACTTTGCGGAATCGTAAGTTTAATTAATCCTGTAGGGCAGTCATGACTATCCATTACTTCGGCTTTAGCTTTATCGGCTTCCGCCATAATCAACTTACAATGTTTATAAAACTGCTCACCGTCATGAGACAAGCTGAGTTTGCGTGTCGTTCGATACAATAAACGCGTACCTAGATCGCTCTCAAGTTGAGACACCTGCTTACTGATATACGATTTTGAAAGCTCGAGTTGCTCGGCAGCAGCCGTGAAACTCCCTGTTTTTACGGTAGCGGTAAACGCTTCCATGTAGTTTAAAATACTCATATTAGAACGTTCGCATTAGGGCTTTACAGGAAACAATCATGTGAATGAAAAGCTATATTAAATAACAAAAGGATTCAATATGATAGTAATAAGTTCATATCCAAGTTCGAATAAAAGGAGTTCACCATGAAACGCTATCACCCCGCCTTAGTCAGTCTGCATTGGCTACTCACTATTTTAATAATAGTTTCCTTACTTATGGGCAGCAACATTCTGAGCCAAATTCCTAACGACAACCCTGAGAAGTTATTTGCTTTAAAGATGCATATGATTTTTGGTTTTATTATTTTGGTATTGATGATTGTTAGAGTCATTGTAAGAAAGACTACTAAGAAACCTCTTCCTGCAGATGCCGGCAATGCGGTATTAAATAAAGCAGGTGTTATTGCACACTACCTTCTTTATCTTCTTGTTTTTGGAATGGTGGGTAGCGGTATGGCAACAGCCCTTATTGCTGGCTTACCTGACATTGTCTTTAATAATAGTGGTGTCGCTTTACCTGAAAACTTTAATGACATTCTTCCACGGCTTTTTCATGGTGTGATATCAAAAGTATTGTTTGCAATGATTTTCTTACACGTGCTGGGTGCTTTGTACCACCAGTTTGTTCGTAAAGACAGCCTGTTATCACGTATGTGGTTTGGTAAATAAATCGTAAAACCAACTTAAACATCTAGGAGAGTAATAATGAGATTAAGACTAATCAGTTTGGGTCTGGCATGTTTGTTTAGTGCCTCCCTAACATTCGCTGCGGCACCCGTACCCGAATCAGCTAAGGGCGTACCGATACCGAAAGACAAAGGTTACGTTGTCGAAGAAATCAAAGAGGGTCTCTATTGGGTAACGGAAGGCGCATACACCGCCATGTTCCTTACCACAGGAAAAGGCGTGATTGTGGTTGATGCGCCGCCTTCGTTCGGCGATAAGATGTTGAAAGCCATTGCTGAAGTGACCAAAGAACCGATTACCCACGTTGTTTACAGTCATGCACATGCTGATCATATTGGTGGTGCCTATCTATTTCCCAAAACAGTAAAAACGATTGCTCACGTTGAAACCAAAAAGCGTTTACAACGGATGAACGATCCCAGTAGAGCGTTTCCGTATGGCATGTTTGTGGGCGGGAAACCTGTGCCGTTACCGACCATTACGTTTGAAGACAGTTATACTTTAAAGGTGGGTAATCAAGAATTGATACTTGAATACAAAGGTGATGATCACGAACCAGGCAATATTTATATCTATGCCGCAAAACAAAAAGTGTTAATGAAAACAGATATTATATTCCCCGGTTGGACACCTTTTAAGGGACTTGCGATTGCAGAAGACACAGTAGGTTTTCTCAAGGCTCATGATGTCATCTTATCCTATGACTTTGACAAACTGGTCTCTGGCCATTGGGGTCGTCTTGCCACCCGCAAAGACGTAGAAACACAAAAACACTACATGCAAGATATTCAAACTAACGCGGGTAAAGCACTACAGACGGTGGACTTTTACGCCATTGCCGGAAAAGTGGGCTATGCGAATACCTCCCTTTTGTTTGAAACCTATTTAGGTGAAGTATCTCAAGCCTGTGCCAAGCTCACTGAACCCAAGTGGATCGATAAATTGGGTGGTGTAGACATCTGGACTAAAGATCATTGTTATAAGGTCATCATGGCCATTCGTGTAGATTGAGGAAATAATTATGTTACATAAAATCGGAGCAGTACTTTATTTGTTATGGGGGCTTTTGCACATTAAAGCTGCGATTGCCACCTATCAGCTTGGAGCAACATTAGAACCCGGCATTGTACAAGGACGGGTTTACCAAGACGCATGGAATCTTGTTTTCTTTGCTATTTCGGTTTCCGTCATCGCCATATTATTAAACTGGCGAAACAGCCGTCTTGGATTCTGGCTTAACCTAGGTATCGCAACTGTCACGGATATAGGCTTCATTATTCATATACTCATGCCAGGACATTTCCCAATGATTCCAGGCATTATTGGGCCCGTTTTGTGGATTTTTGCCGTTATCTTCACTGCTGTGGCTGTTCGAAAGTCAAATGATGCCTTTTGAGTCACAACGTTTAAAAAATGCACTTTGGGGCATTTTTATGTGGGGATAATGTACATAGAGGAATTTTATTAGAATGCTCGCTGGCGCGGCTAATGATGAAATCCCTGAGGATTTAAAAGAGGGGTTACTTCATTTAAAGAGATTGAACAAGAGATAGAGGATTTTGTAAAACTACTTTCCTAACCCTTAACTTTGAACAATGCTCATCCTTTTCTCTACAGCCAGAACGCCTTGCTCACGCAAAACTAACTTTGTTAAAACTATCCTAATCGGAGCTACAAATATCATGGAAAAATTAGCTATTTATGGGCTTGTCCTGATTGCTTGTTCACAACTCGTATTTGCTCAAGAGAAGTTTCCTGGTGCACCAGATAAAGAAGCGGGTGAATTTATCAAGTTGAATGATCGTCTGGATGATCCAAATCGTGGGCTATGTATTGATATTCCTGGTCATTTGACCGGTACAGATGTCGATGCTCCATTGGTCGTGCACACCTGTAAAGACGGGTTTTGGAATTTTGATGAGCGGTTTCTCCCTGCATTACTCGAAAAATCTAACCGATTGATGATGCCAAAATTTAAACGCTGTGTGACTGCTGAAAAAATGGAACAAGGCGCACCATTAATATTGGAAGAATGTGATGCTGATGACATCCACCAAGGATGGGAGTTGATCGCTGGTCAGTTGCGTTTAAAGGGTAGCTCAGAGCTTTGTATTGAAGTAAATGCAGAACCATCTGAGGTGTCTATAGGTACGCGCAACCATCCCGTGCGACATTTGGTGCGACCACTCTCTTTAGAGCAATGTGTAAAAGGCGGGAGTAAGTATCAACAATGGGGCTTTGTAGCACCTTCAGAAACTTCCGGTATTCGCTATCCTGATGGTCGACCTGGAGATTGGTAATCTGTTCATGATATACAATGCATAGGTCTCGAAAATAAAACTAAAGGAATAAAGTGAATAGAATTATCAGACCCATGCTGGCTCGTAATCGTGAAGAGTGTCATCGAGCGGCAACAGAGCTTGAACTACTTTTTGACTTGGTGTTTGTTATCGCCATCGCATTAGCCGCTGTTGGTTTACATCATGCTATTGCAGAAGCTCATTACGCCGATGGCATTGTGAAATTCCTGCTTGCTTTCTTTGCTTTGTGGTGGCCTTGGATGCACCTGACTTGGTTTGCTTCTGGTTTTGATAATGATGACACAGGTTATCGTTTATCCATTATGGTGATGATGTTTGGGGTTATTTTAATCGCAGGAAGTTTACCCGCCTTTTTTGATTCGCTAGATATTCGCCTTATGGCGATTGGTTATATTACCTTGAGGATTCCCTATATCTTCTTATGGTTTCGTGCCGGTAACGATAATCCTGAGTATAAGGTTACGGCTCAACGCTATTTTTGGGGACTAATAATAGTACAGTGCTTTTGGGTGATACTGGCATTTTTCGTACCATTTGGTGAATTACTATTCTTCATACTGTTTGGTATCGGTTCAATCGCTGAACTTTTTATACCGGTTTATGCTAACAAAGCTAAAAGCATGCCTTTCCATAAGCATCATATTATTGAGCGTTTTGGGCTTTTGAATATCATCGTTTTGGGAGAAGTTTTATTAAGCGCTGCATTGGCTATTCAAGCTATGCAAAAGGGTGGGCATTGGTCGTTAGAACTCACCTTTGTTGCCATATCAGCTACTATTGTTCCCTTTATGTTGTGGTGGTTGTACTTTAATGAAGATGAAAACCTGACTTCAGAAGAGACAGGTCATGTTTTCTTTTGGGGGTATCTTCACTTCTTTATTTTTGCCTCTGCTGCGGCGCTAGGTTCTGGCTTTGCCGCATTAGTGGATGCATCGGGTGATCACGGGCATGGCAGCGCCGACTCTGCTCGCTGGGCAATTAGTTTGGCAGTTGCCTTATATGTCTTTACCGTCTGGCTTATTCGAGATAGGCATATTTTAAAACCATCACAGGCTTTTCAATTAGTGCTATTTGCAGTACTTATTGCTTTAACGCCCTTATTGCCACTATTTCAATTGCCCGCTTTAACACTATTGCTCGTTGTGCTACTTACCTTGAGATTAAGGCACACAAGTCTGTCTCCATCGTTACAACCCTAAACCCCACGGAATATCATAATTATGACTCAACCTATTGTCGCTGATAACAAGCCCGCTAAAGTCGAACTTACAAAAGGTGAAGAGTATTATTTCTGTGCCTGTGGGCGTTCAAAAAACCAACCCTTTTGTGATGGATCACATGCAGGAACAACGATCACGCCAAAGGTATTTACAGCAGAAGAGGATGGTGATGCTTATCTATGTATGTGTAAGCAGAGTGGCAACTTACCCTTTTGTGATGGTACACATAAAAGATTTAGTGATGATCAAGTGGGTCAAGTTGGCTCAGCGGTAGAATTAGATTTAAAACCCTCAGGCTCTGATTTGCCCGTCGCGGTTGCTACACCAGAAGAACCAACAGTTGCCTTTATTCATCAATTAGCCAAAGAAGGACTATCAAAACTTGGGCATCACGGTCCAATGACTTCTATGGGAGTGCCTCGAAATGAACTGCCACATTGGGACGATTTACAAGTTATGGCAGCTCAAATGGCAACCAAACCATTGCTAGAAAATATCAATGTTGAAACAGAGTTAGTCATTGGGCCAGAGGCCAAGAAGCCTCTAAGGTTAAAAATACCTTTATTTGTTTCTGATATGAGTTTCGGCGCATTATCAGAGGAGGCAAAAATCGCTTTAGCCAAAGGAGCTGATCTTTCGGGAACAGGTATTTGCTCTGGAGAGGGTGGAATGCTGCCCGAAGAACAGGAAGCTAATTCTCGATATTTTTATGAATATGCTAGTGCAGGTTTTGGTTACAAAGAAGAGTTATTAACTAAAGTGCAGGCTTTCCACTTTAAGGGTGGGCAGGGCGCAAAAACAGGTACAGGAGGACACTTACCGGGAAATAAAAATAAAGGAAAAATATCACAAGTACGGAATATTCCTGAAGGCATGGCTGCCATCTCTCCGCCTACCTTTAAAAATCTTTCATCTGCTTCTGATTTTAAAGATTTTGCAGACCGTGTGAGGGAAATTACAGGCGGGATTCCTATTGGCTTTAAGTTGAGCGCAAACCATATTGAGGAAGACATTCAATTTGCACTAGACGCAAGTGCTGACTACATCATATTGGATGGTCGCGGCGGTGGCACAGGAGCCGCACCTGAAATGTTTAGAGACCATATCAGCGTACCGACTATTCCAGCTTTAGCCCGTGCACGTGCCTACCTTGATAAGCAAGCTGCGAGCGGTCGTGTAACGCTCATTATTACGGGCGGGTTGCGTGTCCCTATTGATTTTGTAAAAGCCCTTGCTCTTGGTGCAGATGGTGTAGCCATCTCAAATAGCGCTATGCAAGCGATAGGCTGTGTTGCTGCGAGGATGTGTAACACCAACAACTGCCCGACGGGTATAGCTACTCAAAAAGAAGAACTACGTCAGCGATTAGATATTGAAAAGTCATCAAGGCAGCTACATAACTTTTTTGATGCTTCGGTAGAATTAATGCAGGTAATGGCACGAGCCTGTGGTCACAATGATTTTAGCCAGTTTACTAAAAAGGACTTGGCAACATGGCATCGAGAAATGGCATTGCTTTCGGGTGTTAAATATTCTGGCATTACCGAGCTATAAATATGAGATTCTCATAGAACTCACTGACCTAAACATTGAGGCAAAATTCTCAACGAAACTACAAGGTGCATCGAAGAATAAACATGTCTTTTGATACACAACGTTTAAAAATGCACTTTGGGGAATTTTTATCTCTGACGCCATGTCTATGCCAGCACAACTAACACCCTATTCACTTGTGTAAAGTTTAGAACGTTTTTTGTGTGAAAATGAGCGATAGCGAAGACACAAAAGGGGGCTGAGTTTTACATCAAGTGGAATTAAAATGCTAGTAATGACTAATAGCAGTTGACGTTCTTCCCTATAGAAAGAACGCCGCCTGGAGGAAGAGACCATGATGAAAAGCCTCAAAACAATAATAAAAAAAATCGTCAGGACATACCTTGATACAGATTAGTTTAAAGGCATTATTTTTATGAGACCTTTGCTTGAGGTCGCTTTATAACTACTGCTCTGTCAATTGATGATACTCAAGTAGCATATAATTAGCGGGTCTATTCCGTTTTAAATCACCATTATCACTAATGAGCAATACCCGTGGTTCACCCTTTATGGTCACCGGAGCAATACCTTCAACATTATTCATATTAATTAAACCTGGTAGCTTGATCGGTTCAGGCTTGTGGCTTTGACTACCTTTCCAAAATGAAATTTGAGAATGCTTTACATTATTGCTCTCATTGATATAGATTTCATTGGTAAGTAAATAACCTTTGAGTTTTGGATCATAGCTCATGGCGCGTATACCACCACCTTCTAAATCTAACAGGATGGGAGTGGAGGCTATTTTAGGAATTTCATTATTTTCAAAAATCCCTGTCGGGTTTTCAAGCAAGAGAATCATTGATTTATTATCAAGCTGAGGACTTCGAAGCGAAATCATTAATCTATTGTCTTGATCAAAACTTAACGCCTCGATATTAAGATTATATATCCCACCCGCACCTTTTTTATCGACTTTACCGAGAATGCCAGAACCCTCAATAGCCTCATAAAGATTCTCAACAATCCCAGTATCAACAACCTTATTCCCTTGTATCTTAAAACGAATCAGAAGCTCTCTTGCTTTTTTACGTTTTCCCCGGCTGTTCCGTTTATGAGAAGTAATCGCATAAAGGTAGCCATTGGGGTCTGTTGTAATCGCTTCCAGATCATCCAGTCTTCTACTAAACGCAATGCGCAATAACATATTCAGAGACTTGTTTTCTAACATCTTGCCATCGGCTGTTAGCTTTAGGATATGTAATGGCTGCTCAGGTTCATCTTCAATAATCAAAATGCGCCCATCTGCCAATTGCTGCACACCGGATGGCTCGTAAATATGATTGAATTTCAAAATACTGGTATTAGTAACAATACCTTTTCTCAAAGATTCATGATCATAAGGGTAATAAAACTGTACAGCTTTTAAGCCTAAAAATATTGATATGGATAGAATCAAACCCCAACGAAATACCGAGTAGGAATAGCGTAGATTGGTAAACTTGTTATCGGCCATCTTGCCTAACCAATAGAGCTGATCACTCATTTTTTCATAGGTCTTTTCGGGATTATTTACTAATTCAGCCATATATTTAAGGTAGGTTTCTTTTGATAGCTGCGCGAAATCATCAAAGATCAATATATTCGATGTTTTCTCATCAAAACGTTTTTCAGGTAGTTTGACGTACTCTTTGAAATCCCGAAAACTGGCCTTGCGTTTGATGACATCTCTGACGCAACAAAAAACACGGGTATGTGCAGGAGCAGGCGATGGCGAAGCCGCAGAGAGGGCAAAGTAGATAGAAATAGCGGAAGTGACTAAAAACAGAATAGCGGGCAATAAAAAGATGGGGGTATTTGTATAAATAAAACCACTAGTAACCATCAAGATCGAAACGATAATACCGTTTAGAGAAATCATGATATTAGCTTTGGTGGCAGCTAACGCAAGCATATCCAGTTGCGCCCGATAAGCATTACGAAACATGGTCTCTACGCTTTTAGCGGAAGCATTGTTTTTCTTTTTCTTGGCGGTGTTTTTTTTGGGCTTACCCGTTGAGTTGGTTTTCTTTTTTGATGCTAGGTTATTGAGTGCTTGAACACTCTTTTTATCGTTTTTTTTAGCTGTAGAGTCTAGATCATCCATTGCTTAATCGGCTATTGTTTATTCTCGTGCGTGTTACTGTCAATGTCTTCATAGGGCAGTCTAGTATGACCAAACCGGACAATCAGCACCGCAAGTGTTAACAATACAATAGTGAGAGCCGTTTCAAACAGTTGCCAGTTATCAAAGGATTTTGAATCTAGAATAATGTATCGGGCTAGAGCAACTATTGCGATATAAATTGGAAACCTGATGGGCAGGTGATGCTGCTCATAGTAAATCTTAACCATTGCAATAATTTCAAGATAAATAAATAACAGTAGAAGGTCTTTTAAGTCAACTTTCATTTTATCGATCATCACAAAAAGCTCTTGGCCGACTGCAATGATAGTGGCTATCACTATAAGCAGAAGCCCTACTTGCTCAATATAATGAAGTACACTATTAACTGTTCTATTTTTATTCATCTCTAATCATCTGAAAAGTGGGTACCAGTAACCCAGGGCTGTTCAATGCTAATTTTTCTCATACAATGAATAGCCAATTTGCATTTTTGGTAGGTCGAATAAGCGATAGCGCCATCCGACAAACACATTAAATTCAATATCTTGTCGGATGGCGTTCCTTATCCGACCTACCCATCATATGAAGATTCAATAGTATTTTGTACAAAAGAGCTAGCATTGAACAGCCCTGCAAGTAACCTGTGACTACTAAGATATTAGTTAGTATGTTATGAAAAGGGATTCACATAAAAAGGTAGCGTTCTCAATATAGAGAACACTACCACCTTGGGAGCGAGACATGAGAAAAACGCCTCTCCCTAACAGTAATGCAATAAAATCAGAAACGTCTTAACACATGTTAGTTTCTTATTATTTAATGTCGAGATCGGCTGTAATACAACTCCCCAATTTTGTTATTAATCTAAGTTAATATCTATTGATTAAGTCTCTACTATACTATTTACTTAAGAACACTAGAACCACTGAGTTTCTAGGAGGGGTTTGTATTGTGATTTTGTGGAATCTATCCAGGAGTAGACTCTTGGTTTACATGGATCTTGCGATATAAGTTCACTATTTGGCTTGCAATCTAATGGAGATAAACAATGAATATTCAAACTAAAACCTTTGCAGCGCTTACTGCGCTTTCTTTCGCACTTGTCGGAACCGTTTCAGCGGATTCGGCTAATCAATCAAACACTGGAGCAGGTCAAGGCACGGGAGCAGGTAATGCTTCGGGCTGGTCCACAGGTCAAGGTCAGGGAGCTGGCAATACGGCTGGAAATGCTAAAGGCTGGGGCACGGGTAAAGGCGATGCTGATGGCGAAGTCGATTTTGCAGTTCAATTTAAAGGCAAGGGACGCACCGATATGGATGCGAAAGGCTCTGCTGACGGCCAAGGAGAAGGCGCTGGAAAAGGCTCATCTAACATGACGGGCAGTGGCAATACTGCGGGAAATACTAACGCTGGTGGCTCCGGTGGTAATAACAATTCAGCCTCAGGCAACTCAATGCCATGGAGCAATAGCGGCGGAAACATGCCTTGGAATAATAGCGGTGGAAACAACATGCCGTGGAGTAATAGTGGTGGAAACATGCCTTGGAATAATAGCGGTGGAAACAACATGCCGTGGAGTAATAGCGGCGGAAACAGCATGCCGTGGAGTAATAGCGGTGGAAACAACATGCCGTGGAGTAATAGCGGTGGAAACAGCATGCCGTGGAGTAATAGCGGTGGAAACAGCATGCCGTGGAGTAATAGCGGTGGAAACATGCCGTGGGGTAACAATAATGGCTGGTCAATGCCTACAATGCCCTTTGCAGGAAATAATGCGGCACCCTTCGGCTACGTCCCTTATGGATACGCCCCTTCCTATGGCTATGCTCCTTCTTCTTATGGATATGCTCCTATGCCCATGCAGATGCAACGACCTGCTATGCCAGTACAACAGGCTCCAGCTCAACAGCAGCCAACCGCTCCAGCTGCAAAACCTGCTGCGGCTCCTGCTAAATAACGATGGTAAGACACTTCATTGAATCCCCCGTTATTCCCCGCTACGCGAGAATAACGGGCATTCGAAAAGGAGTAATGTGTATTGTTACAAAAAAACACTACACATTTTTGTAACATCATATTGATCTAGATTAAGAAATAATTTTCCTTTTTAGACTATATTTATTGCATACCTGATTAATAAATCCATTGTACGAGTGCTATGCACTTCTGAAGAAGCTGATTTTTCCTACACTGCTATTTATTTCAGAGTGTGTTTTCAAGTCATATCCTAGAGTAAACGCCCTGGAATTATAATCCAACTATCATCACTAAAATAAGCTACGGCGAATACCTCAGATACATTTAAGCCCTTGATGCTCTGCGATCTAATCAGGATTTTAAAAAATTCAGGAGATCGTCATGAAACTTAAAATATTATCCCTTTCAATACTCGTTTCTTTATCAACTAATGCTTCGGCAGACTGGTTTAATGGCTGGAACAACGCCAATACCCAAGGCTCAGAAACAGGTAATGCTGCCGGCTTGGGGACAGGGTCCGGAAATAGCTCTACTTCAGGGCAAGGCAAAGTCTCCGGCTGGAGTACTGGCAAAGGCGATGCTGATGGAGAAATTGATTTTTCACTAACCTTCAAAGGCAAAGGTCGTAGCAATATGGATACCAAGATATCCGCTAATGGAGCGACTGATTTTGCCGGCAATGCCATCGGCGATACAACCGCGTTTGGCAATACTACGGGAAATTTTATTAGTAGCGGCACCAACTCCAATAACTCTGGCTACCGAGGAACCCCCTGGAATAACAGTGGCTATAACCAATATAGCTATGGCGTACCTAGACAGATGCTGTCTATGTCACCTATGCAATCTATACCCCCGATGTCGTACACGTCTCCACAAGCTGCTATACCCATACCACGTCCCAAGCAATCATACATGCCACCGCAACAACAAGGTACGCCCTACGGTTATCCAATGTCTGGATATAGACCTGCTATGCCAGTGCCGCCTCAAGCACCCAGTTATCAAGAAGTAGTGAAAAGACAACAAGCCATGCAAAAACAGTTGCAGGATCAGATGCAAAAGCAGCAACAGTCATTCTCTCAATCAAACACGTCGACGGGTACTTCAGAAAGTAGTAACAAGACAAAAGAGAAATCAGCTACTGAAAATAAGGATCAATAGCTTCATTGCTGTACAGACAGGAACTATTTAGCACGTGGTATAGCGAGTAACCTGCTACAACGCGGGTGCATCACCAGAAACTAGAACACACACAATACACTCATAGCTTCTGCTTGTGTTTTTCAGTTCAACGCTCAGGTCACGCACTATTTAAATCAACTAAATGAGTCTCTAATTACTCGTCATAATTTGTTCTAGCTCAGGCATGCTGATTCTCGCAACCTTTGCTAAAGCAATCTTGTCAGGTATCCACAAACAACGATTTTTACACTCAATTAAACCTTGTTTTCTTAATGACTGAAAAACACGATTAACGTGGATCGAGGTCAACCCCAGCGCGTCCGCTATATCTTCCTGAGTAATCGGAAAGGGTATGCATGCTTCATCTTTTCTTAACACCATCTCTCTGATAAAAAGACTGAGTAACAAAAATGCAACTTTCGCTTCAGCAGGATAGCTGGCGATGGTTGTTAATGAAGAATGACAACGCTGCGTAGTGGTTTCGGTGACTGAGCTAATAGCGAAGGCCAACTCGGGTAATTGAGAGATAACACCCCGAAAACGATCAAGTGGAAATGCACATAAAGTCACATCAGAAACAGCAATGGCGGAATGATCCATGACATTATGCTTACCTACTTTGTAGCACAAGAAATCCCCTGGGAGTGCAAATCTAAGTATCTGCCTATCACCGCTACGCAAGTTCTTAAATAAGATGATCCAGCCGTTGTAGAGCGTATAAGCTTTGCTCGGAATATCCCCTTCATGATACAAGTATTCGCCTGCTGTGTAGGTCACTTGTGCAGAACGCAGCGCACGCGCTTTATCCAAATGCTTTGTTTCTAACTCACCAAATAAAGCAGTGGATCGAATGGCGCAGTTTTTACATTTAGGTAAATGCTGTGTATGTGATTTCATACGAAACTATTAAGCACAAGACACTCCCTCCAGAGAAGTCCACTAAACAGTTATCTAGCTTTGGCTAGAATAAGTATAGCTTATATATAATTTAAGCAATTCAGCCTATTTGTTGAAAAGGCTTGCCATGCGAGACTAAGGAACTTTTATAGTGGCCATTTTTTCCATTTGTGGAGCCAGTTTGTCTGTTAGTCCTTTGACGACATCACCAAATAAAGAACCCAGTATCGACATATTCATGATAGCAACGTAGGTCTTGCCATCACTTTTATCATAGACGGCAATGGTGCACGGCATCATCACAGATAATTGTTTTAATTCATCGTGTATAAGAATATCCGCAGCCGCTTTAGGCTCGCACTTTTTGATGACCATATTCGGCCCAACATCAATGTTTACTACTTTCAGTAAATTCTTTTGAAAATCCACATTCCATTTACTGGATCCTTTCCATCCCATTTCTTTAGCGTTAGCCTGAATTTTCTCAACCGTTTCTTCAAACCCCAAAGGGCTGGGTATTTCTTTTATCATTAAACCCGGAAGCACGTTCATTCCAACGACCGTGGCAACAACAGCACCGAGAATAAATGAAATAAGGATGGTAAGAAATCTAGACATGGTATCGCTCTCATCACTAATTGATTGGGGATACCTCTAACTGAGATACCGTTATAAGGTTCTAATTCTTGAACCTGCAACCTGTGATAGTAACAACCACAAAAATGGCTCAACTTAACCTAGATTAGTTTTTTTATTATTAGTTATTTTAATTGAGTTCTTTGCATGAAAGAATGGTGAGAGAATTATTTTGATACTTCTTTCGATTCTGTACTGTTTTCTTTTTTAGGATCAAGTTTAGGGTTTGGTTTAGGTTTAGGTTTAGGTGCGAAATTAAAATACATTTTTTCAGGTAGCAAATCATAACTCCACGGCAAGCCACTGACCTTCCAGCCGCTAACAACACGCTGACCCTTGTGTTCCCCCTCTTTAGCTCTTATCCCTTCAAAGCCTTCTACTTGTGTATATACTTTACTAAAACCGGATTCATGCAGGAGAGTAGCTGCGAAAGGCGCACGCGAACCCGCTGCACACATGATGATAATGGGGCTGTCTTTAGTCAGTTTTTTCGCCTTTAGCACATTCTCAACGGCCGCCACATAATCAGGGTTCTTAGGCTTTTTAAAAGTACCGAATTTTCCATTTTTCTTCATTTTCCATTCTAAGGAATCAAAGCGATAAGGAATATTGGCATCGACAGCGTCAGGGATTCCAGTGTAATGAATTTCAGCCTGATTACGTACATCCAACAGTAACACTGTTTCAGGGTTTGCTGCCTTCATGTCATAGGCTTCCTTGGCATCAAGATAAAGCTCAAACGGTGTGTGTTGCCATTCTTTGGTTAGCTTGGACTTATCATAGGCAAGGGTATAAGAACTTATGCTGAATAGTATGATGCTGATGATAAGTTTCATTGCGTGTCCTTAGGTGTTGCTTTGGCCATATTCATAACAGACTCTTCTGTCTCATTTGCTTTTACCCCTGTATTCACATCACGTGATGTACCTGCTTCAGGATCATCTGTACCCAACGCCTTACCTGCACTAATACAGCCTAATGGAATGACTAACAGTGTCAATAATGTAGAGACCAGACCACCAAATATAAGCGACACACCCATGCCCTGGAAAATCGGATCAGAGACAATCACCGATGAACCACCCATTAATGCCAACGCAGTGATAGCTATAGGTCGGGTTCTTGCTTCACAAGAATGAATAACGGCATCAATAACGGACATTCCTTTTTCCATGACGGCTTCCCGCGAGAAGTCCACCAGCAAAATGGAGTTCCGCACAATGATCCCTGCCAATGCGATAAAGCCGATCATGGAAGTTGCAGAAAATTCTGCATTCATGATCCAATGCCCCGGAACAATACCTATCAGTGTTAAAGGAATGGGCGCCATAACAATCGCTGGCAAAATAAAGTTCCCAAATTGAGCCACAATCAACATATAGATAAGCACTAGCGCTGCCATAAAAGCGATACCCATATCTCTGAAAGTCTCAAAGGTAACCGTCCATTCGCCACCCCATTCAAACGCCATTTTATTGGAATCTTTCGGAGTACCTAACCAATGTCCACCATCAATAACGGTTCCATCCGGGGCTTTATATCCATTGCCATCATTCTTTGCGGCTAACAAATCTTCCACTTCAAATTGCGCATAAACAGGTGCGGCATATAGCCCAACCCCCTCTCCTGTGACGAATTCTACCGGTCGAAGATCCTTATGATAAATGGGTTGATCCTGTATCTCTGGCGAAAATGAACCTAGTTCTGCCAAGGGGATCGCCACACCTGCTTTATTGGTGACAGGGAGTTGAACCAACCGATAGATATCCGAGCGTACATTCAGTGGCACCTGCATAATAATATGGGTAGGCTCTATCAGTGCATTCCTTTTGATATCACCCAATACAAAGCCACCCATTGCCATTTCTATGGTGCGATTGATGTCCTCAACTGAGATGCCATTTCGCTGTGCTTTATCAGCGTCCACATTAAAACGCAAAATCTGATGAGGGGCTTCTAGGAAGTTATCAACATCAGCGATATTCTTCGCCTCTTCAAAGCTTTTCGTCATATCTCTTGCAAACTGACGACGACCCTCTGCACTCGGTCCATAAATTTCTGCAACGATAGTCTGAAGTACAGGTGGGCCTGGCGGCATCTCCACCACCTGAATACGCGCTCCCACCTGCTTTGCTATCGGTGTCAGTATCTTACGCGCCGCATCCGCTATCTCATGGCTGGTTCTGTCACGGTCATGTTTATCAACTAGCTGTACCTGAATATCACCCTGCCATTGTTGATTACGTAAATAATAATGCCGTACCAGACCATTAAAGTTGTAAGGCGATGCCGTACCCGCATAAGTTTGCAGAGCGGTTACCTCTTCAAATTTCTGCAACTCCATAGACAAACTATTAATGAGATTTGCCGTTATGGGTAATGCTGTTCCTTCCGGAAAATTGACCACTATATTAAATTCAGGCTTGTTATCAAGGGGCAGCATTTTTACGCGTACCGCTTTGGTATAAAAGAAAATCAGCGACAAGAAAAACAGAATAATAATAACGAATAAGAAAAATTTACCTTTCTTAGGTTTCTTTACAAGCGGAATAATGATGGCTCTAAAAAACCGATCCATCATGGCAGCCTGTTTATGCTCTTTTTCAGCTGCGACGGCTAACTGATCAACACCCGGCTTTAGTTTATAAGTCAACCACGGTGTAAAAGCGAAAGCTGCAAATAATGAAATTAACATCGCCACTGATCCCAACACAGGAATCGGAGACATATAGGGACCCATCATGCCACTGACAAAGCCCATCGGTAATAGTGCCGCAATGACAGTAAAGGTAGCAATAATCGTTGGATTACCCACCTCTCGGACGGCATCGACGGCGGTATCCACATCCAGACTATCTGCCATCAACCAACGACGATAAATATTCTCCACCACCACTATTGCATCATCAACGAGTATGCCGATAGAAAATATAAGTGCAAACAAGCTAACTCGGTCAATCGTTAAACCCAATGCCCAGGCAGAGAATACGGTGGTCGTTAAAACAATAGGGATAACCACCAACACTACCGCTGCTGCTCGCCAGCCAAGAAACATCCAAACCAGAATAGTAACAATCCCGGTTGCTATCACTAATTTGAAAAGAAGATGGTCCACTTTTTCTTTTGCCGATGCACCATAATCACGGGTGACAGCTACGTGTACGTTATCTGGAATCGTCCGTCCTTTTAAGGAATCAACCTTAGCTAGAATCGACTGAGAAACTTCAACACCGTTTGACCCTTGTTTTTTAGCAATAGCTATCGTCACGGCAGGTGCACCCGATGCCTTCTCAAGACCTTCTGCGGCCGCGGATCCTGTGTAATAGGCAACCATTTTACTGGCTTCGCTGGGCTCACTTTTCACGGTGGCAACATCGCGCACGTAAACAGGATGTCCACCGATAACAGCTACCATCAAACGATTCACATCATCTTCAGATTTTAAAAACGAGCCAGTAACAATAGTGACTGTCTTGCCACCGGGTTCAATGTCACCTGCACTTCGTTCCGAGTTAGCCATCCGAATGGTCTGCGCAACCTGCCCCAGTGAAACCCCATAAGTTGCCAATCTTTCAGGAAGAATCTCTACAATTAACTGATCAACTCGTCCATCGACAATAAAACTTTGACTGGTGTTGGCAACTTCGCGAAGACTCTGTAGTACATCAAGTGCCACCAGCCGTAAAGAGGCGTCATCTACTTCATTTGACCATAGCGTCAACGTAACAGTGGGTACATCATCCACCCCTTTAGGTTTGACCAAAAACCCTCTAGCTCCTGCTGGAACATTACCCTTATTCGCTTCAAGCTTGTCGTGCAACTTAACGATAGATTCGTTGTAATCTTCACCGACTGTAAATTGTACTGTTACCAAAGCCTGTCCACGAGAGGAAGCAGAGTAAACATGCTCCACACCGGTAATTTCGGACATAATGGCCTCAAGAGGACGCGCTATCTGACTTTCCACTTCTTTAGCGGACGCCCCCGGATAAGCAACGAAAATATCCACCATCGGTACGGAAACCTGTGGATCTTCCTGCCGAGGTGTAATCTGCAAACCCAATATACCGATAGCCAAAAAGGCAATGATAAGCAAGAGAGAGATAGGTGATGTGATAAAGGCTTTAGCAAGCCCTCCAGCAATACCTAAGGGGTGTTTTTTTGTATTGCCATGTGATGTATCTTGCGACTGATCATTCATAATGATTTTATCTAGTTAAGTCCAAAAACAAGCTCTTTTTTACCCAGCTTCGCCCAAGGTGCGAGCCCCCCAATACAAAAGGACTTGTCTAGAGCTTCCTTATGCATCACTAATAAGCAAATAGCAGCAAATTCAATACTTGGAATATTTATTGAGAAGGCATCCATCCAGAAGTAGCACTGGTAGGGGGGTGATTGATTACCTTGTCGCCCGCTTGTAACCCTGATTCTATTGAAACTTTTCCATCACGTTGTTTGGCGCCCAATCTAACCAAACGTAATTCTGACTTGCCACCAGAACCTATTCTCAAGACACTAGGTAAGCTTCTGCCTTTCAATAAAGCTGAATTCGGAATGACCACTACACTTTTTCTACTTTGAGAGCCATTCGGGATAGATATCTCCGCATACATACCGGGTGCGGCATTGATGTTTTTACGTAGATCAAATTTAACGGTGACGGTATGGCGCCTAGGATCCGCTATGGGATATATTTGTGCAACCTTGGCCTCTGTTCTGATATTTCCATTGATAGTCACCGGTACTACCATGCCCTTTTTCAGATTACCCACCATCATGGAAGGTACTGCTGCTTGAAGTCTCTTGTATTTGATATCAGCAAATTTTATCAGCGGTTGACCCGGTTGCACGGTATCGCCCACTTCCACCATTTTTTCGAGAATCATTCCCCTAAAAGGGGCGATTGAATAGCTATCTTTTAGCTTCGCATCAATTTCATTTAACTGGGATTGTGCCTGCATCCATTGGCTTTTCGCCTGAGAAACAGCCGTTGAGCTATTCATCAAGTCAGCATGACGATTTGCATCCTGATCATAGTCTCCCATCATTTCATACATGGGCTGGGTCATAAAGATATCGAACATAGCCGGCAGACCCATACCTGGCATACCTCCAATGTTTTTACTTTTAGGTGAGGTTAGTTCACGATTGTATTGCGTCTGGGCATTTTTTAAAGCCGCTTGAGATGACTCCAAACCCGCTAAAACTGATCTGCGTTTCGCCTGTAAGCCATCATCGTCTATCTTCACTATAAGATCGCCTTGAGATAACATCGTTCCCACGTCACCTTGTATTGATATGATACGTCCCGGCATTTGAGCCGACAAGGACACTTCTTTATAGGGTATAACCGTGCTTCCCAGTATAGTTTGTGCACTAGAGACCATGCTTTCAACTGGCACTATTTCTGCTGCATTTAATCGAGGCATAGCTGATAAATAGAGAAAAAATAAAGAAGTGAACGAATAGACAACTGATTTTAGAATCATTTTTTCTTTACTCATATTAATTTCTGCTCTCTAAAGGAATGCTAAAAAAGAGTCTTAATTTAATTACCATTCGGAAAATATGCGACTGCGAACGCAATCTCACATACAACAAACCACGTGATGAATAAAATGCTACCAGAAGCTTAAATCGTAAAAACAAACCTATGTTAATTTTTCATCGGCTTTTTTGTCGACTTTATAGTTGATTATTAGAAATAACAGGAAATATGCTTGCCTCCTTTTATAATGGCAACTAGCTGGGACAGCAAACCCAAACTAACGGAACTATAGAATACCCCGTTTTTGTACGGGAAACATAGATAGAATCTAGCCCCCCGCAGCAAACCAGAAACAACAAAGCATGAGCGATTACTTTTACATCCACCCCGACAACCCGCAAGTTCGCCTGATCCAACAATCAGTCGACATTATCAGGCGTGGTGGTATTGCTATCTATCCCACCGACTCCAGTTATGCCATTGGTTGCCATCTGGATGACAAAGATGCTGTGGACAAAATTCGTCGTATTCGGCAAGTTGACAAACACCATCACTTTACCCTTATGTGCCGTGATCTCTCTGAGATTTCCAAATACGCGATGGTGGATAATATTAACTACCGTCTGCTCAAAGCACATACACCCGGCTCGTATACTTTTATCCTTGAAGCGAATCGCGAGATACCCCGTCGGCTTAAGCATCCCAAGCGAAAAACAATTGGTATACGCATCCCAGATAATAATATCGCGCTTGCCTTACTCGAAGAGCTGGATCAACCCTTAATTTCTAGCACGCTCATTTTGCCAGACGAAGAATTCCCCATGGCAGATCCTTACCAAATCCAGTTGTTTTTAGAGAATCAAGTCGATTTGATTATTGATGGTGGGTATAGTGGACACGAAGCAACTACGGTTATAGATTTGATGCAATCTCCTCCTGAAGTCTTAAGAGAAGGCAGAGGTGATACCCACTGGCTAAAGGGACATTGATCCCATTACTCTTCCTTAAACCAACCAGTGCAGTAAACCAACCAGTGCAGTTTAAAAAACGATTAAAACGGAAACTCTATGAAACCCATCGTACTCAGTGGAATTCAGCCTTCAGGACACATGACTATCGGCAATTATATTGGCGCTATGCGGAACTGGGTGAGCATGCAGGAAGACCACGACACCCTTTTTTCATTAGTCGATTTACACGCGATTACGGTTAGACAAGACCCTAAAGATTTGCGGGAACGCTGTTATGACTTTATGGCACTTTATCTCGCTTGTGGTATTGATCCGAACAAGAGTACTGTTTTCATTCAATCTCACGTTCATGAACATGCAGAACTCGGCTGGATTTTAAACTGCTATGCCTATATGGGCGAGCTAAACCGGATGACGCAGTTCAAAGACAAGTCTGGCAAGCAAGGCAAAAACATTAATGTAGGACTGTTTGATTATCCGGTATTAATGGCCGCAGACATTTTACTCTACGGCACCGATAAAGTGCCTGTAGGACAAGACCAAAAACAACATTTAGAGCTGGCACGTGATATCGCTGCTCGTTTTAATAATCAATACAACGTCGACGTGTTTACTGTTCCTGAGCCTTTTATACCCAAACAAGGCGCACGCATTATGAGTTTGCAAGACCCTACTGCGAAAATGTCGAAATCCGATAGCCTTGAGAAAAACTATGTTTCGTTATTGGATGATCCCAAGAAAATTATCAAAAAACTAAAAAGTGCCGTCACCGATTCAGAAACTGAAATTCGTTATGATCGTGAAAACAAACCTGGTGTGAGCAATCTGCTAGAACTCATGGGCGGCGTCACCAATAGAACCGTTGAAGAAGTCCTTAAAGACTATGCTGGTGTTGAAGGTTACGGCAAACTGAAAGTGGACACAGGCGAGGCTATTGTCGCTCTGGTAGAACCTATCCAACAACGCTATCGTGAAATTCGTGACGATCAATCGGCGATGCAAGCTATCTTAAAGCAAGGTGCAGAAAAAGCTTCAATTCGTGCACAGGCACAACTGACCAAGGTAAAAGATACTATCGGACTAATAATCTAGTCTACAATCAACTCATGGCGACGAACAATCCTCCATCCTCCCCTTCTTCATCTATGCGACCTATGCAAACTATGCACTCGCAAGGTGAACTCCCCTTTGCGATTGTTGAGGGTGAACCACTCACTAATCCACCAGAAGACTTATATATTCCACCACAAGCCTTAGAAGTCTTTCTTGATACTTTTGAAGGGCCGCTGGATTTGTTGCTCTATCTGATCAAACGCCAGAATCTGGAAATTTTGGATATCCCCATTGCGGAAGTGACTCGGCAATACATGGAATATGTCGAAATGATGCGCACCATCAAACTGGATCTAGCCGCAGAATATCTTGTCATGGCCGCGTTACTGGCGGAAATAAAATCACGCATGCTATTACCCCGCCATGATGAGATCGAAGATGAAGATGACCCCCGTGCAGAGCTAGTACGCAGACTACAAGAATATGAACGCTTCAAACAAACCGCAGCAAGCATTGATGAAATACCTCGCGAAAAACGCGACCACTGGATCAGTAATGTAGCAGCGACACGTGAGCAAAAAGAAACGCCCCAACCTGATATCGAATTGCATGAAATCCTGCTGGCTTTCAAAGACATACTAAAACGCGCTGACATGAGCATTAGTCATGAGATTCAACGCGAATCGCTCTCTGTTCGGGAACGTATGAGTAATGTACTGGCCGTATTAAAAGCCGACTCTTTCACAGAGTTCAGCAGCCTGTTTACACCCGAAGAAGGTCGTATGGGTGTGGTGGTCACACTGGTCGCTATTCTGGAATTATTAAAAGAAAAACTGGCTGATATAGTACAATCTGAACCCTATGCCCCGATTTATCTACAAGCCGCACAGCAAGCTACTGAGTAAAACAAATAGCAACCGACAGGAACAGCTCAAACAGGAACACCTATGGAAGCCGAACAACTAAAAAACACCTTGGATGCCATTTTACTCACGGCTGAAGCACCGTTGCCTCTAGACAAGCTAGTGCTCTTTTTTCAGCCTGAAGAAGTGGTCAATCGCAACGATATAAAAACAGCGCTTGATACACTGGACGCAGAAACCAACCAGCGTGGATTTGAACTCAAGAAAACCGCATCCGGCTATCGTTACACCACTCGCGAAGCTTATAAAAAATGGGTTTCTCGACATTGGGAAGAAAAACCTAAAACCTATTCACGCGCCCTGCTCGAAACCTTGGCACTTATTATTTACCGACAACCCATTACTCGTGCCGAGATCGAGGAAATCCGCGGCGTTGCCGTCAGCTCCAATATTGTAAAAACCCTGCAAGAGCGCGAGTGGATCAGAATAGTTGGCCATAAAGAAGTCCCCGGTCGTCCTGCCATGCTAGGTACCACTCGACAACTGCTGGATTATTTCAACTTAAGGACACTGGATGACATGCCCCCACTGGCTGATATTCAGGACATCGACAAACTCTACCCCGAACTAGATTTTGAGAAACATCCAGAAGCTGGAACAGAACCTCACGTGGATGACCCACAGCCGCAACCAGAAACAGAGCAGCCTATCAGTGAGTCGTAACATCTGTTGGATGCCACTCACTGACAAAAACCGGCACACCATCCCACCGGAACTCCGCAGTTGGCTGATTGATACAGGTTCACTCACTGCAAAATTACGCAACGCGTGCCATGCGTTTTCGGTACATCTGATAAAACAAACTCAAAGAACCGCAAAACTCCACGAAATTACCTTGCTTGAATTAGCCGAAGACGATCAGCTTATCGATCGTGAAGTACAACTCTATTGCGACACATATCCAGTCGTATATGCCCGCAGCCTTATCCCTGTCAAAGCCGTCAGCGACCGTTTTGATGATCTGGATTCCATGGGGGAAAGACCACTGGGAGAAAAAATATTCTCCGACCCCCAACTCAGCAGAAGCCCCATCGAATGGAGCCAGTTAACCGCAGATCATCCTCTTTTCCTGCACGCTATGGAAAATGTGGGTTCCATACCCAAGCACATTTTTGGAAGACGTTCTTTGTTCTATGGCGCAGCCAAACCTATTTTAATTAGTGAATTTTTCTTACCAGAAATAACAAACTTGATGAACTAATGAATGATAGTACAATCCAATGTAACTATATCAGCACAAATTCATTATCTAATTAAATACTTATGCTTGCAGAATAGGTGGAACCCACTCTTTACTGGAAGGTGTTGTAAAAGCTAAATTGTAGGTCGTATAAACGATATAGGTACATGGATGTACCGTAGTAGGGCAAAGCAGGAGCAATTGCCGAGCGTCATACGACAAAAACAGTTAATTCAGCACCTTGCCGGATGGCGTACCTTATCCGACCTACAAAAACATTGCTTTTGCGACTCCCTCGACTGGTTCCCAAGTTGGGGCTTGGGACTAGTAAATAGAAACACTGCTTGCTAAAAAACCAAATCAAAGGATTGACCATGTTATCACGCATTATTTTAATATTTCTAACACTGGTATTCATCGGCTCAACACAAGCCGCTAAATTTCCTATCGGCATGAACACCAATGAAGTCATGCAAATAGACTCCAGCGTACCTTTTGTAAACCTATTCAAAATGTCACTGCCCTTCGATGAAGCCAATGCAAAACTCACCCGTGGCAATATTAGCTATGATCACAATGGCTGGCCAAAAAATCTGAATGGTGGACACGCAGGTACTAATCTATTGCACTGGCTACCTGCTGGCACGTTACCCAATGGCAACTATACGGTTCTTTATGATGGCCAAGGGAAAATCGACTACACCGATGATGCTAAAGTCATCTCAAGGCAGCCGGGTAAAGATATTGTTCACATAGCCGCTGGACGAGATAATTTCTTCAAGGTCACGCTTATTATCAAGCAGAGTCAACCGCAGGACTACATCAGAAATATACGAGTTCTCATTCCAGGCGGTATCTGTGCTAATAACCCTTTTCACAGAGTAGACAATGCCGGTCAATGCTCCGGCAACTATCAGGCTTTTGAAACCCATCACCAACAGATTCTGTTTAATCCGGATTACCTGCGCTTTATGAAAGATTTCGACACCATTCGCTTTATGAATATGTCCGGTATCACGCGTAACCCTTTAACTTCATGGAATCAGCTACCCCATATGCAAGAAGCTACCTGGGCTGGCAAAGAAGGCCGTCGCGGAGCGCCCTTGCAAGTCATGGTTGCCTTAGCCAATAAACTCAATCGTAATGCCTGGTTTAATATTCCGGAACGCGCTAATGATGATCTGGTACGACGCTATGCCCAATACGTAAAGCAAAACCTCAGACCCCATCTGAAAGTCTACATCGAATACACCAACGAAGCCTGGAACCCAACCTTCACAGCGGCACGATATGTACGCACCAAAGGCATTCAACAAGGCTTAGGAAACGATCATAATGCAGGGCACAAATACTATGTTACTCGTGCCTCACAAGTGATGCGCATTTGGAAACAAGTGTTTGGCAACTCAAACCGTTTGATCCGAGTGATGGGCGCTTGGAGCGCCAACCCCAAGCTGACAAAGATGTTAATGGAATATAACAATACACCGAAAAACTTCGATGCCGTCGCTATCGCACCTTACTTCTTCGTTCATCAAAAAGTACAAGCTGGAGTGATGAGCGTACCTAGTGTCTTCAAGTTGCTCAAAGACGATACCAATCCTTACTCGTTAAATAACGTCAGGAAAATGATCCAGAAACAGCAAGCCGAAGTCAGTAAACATGGCTTAAAACTTATCGCCTATGAAGGTGGACAACACCTCTACGCACCTGGCAACCGTTCCACCAAAGACATCCCCACCAAATATTATGTAGGGGCAAACCGCGCTTGGCCAATGGAACAGATGTATACCGAATTCCTGCACAGCTGGAATCAAGTCACCAACGGAAGCTTATTCGCTATCTTCTCCTCACCTCGAACCTATCAAGCGTATGGTAGCTGGGGTATAAAAGAACATATCAACCAGCCCGCATCAAAAGCACCTAAATATAGAGGAGTGCAGAAGTTTTTGTAGCACATATCTTTCTTAGGGTAACTTGCAAAACCAGCTTTGTGTAGGCATTATTGCCAACATGGATGCTACCTTGATTGCACGCTACAAGGACGTATCACCTCTTGGTGATATCATAGAAATGGTGATTTGGCGTGTGCCTGAACCCATACCGCCTACCTCGCATGGATTCAAGTACCGTTTGGTTTATATCGTTAATGGGAAGCGAATAATTGGCTTTGATAATGAGCGAGGTAAAGGTGATCACTGGCATTATGAAGAACAAGAACATAGTTATAAATTTACCGGTATAGATTCACTTATTGAAGATTTTTTATCCGAGGTAGAAAAATGGAAAAACGAAAATTAATCATTACTCTACAGCCTGATTGGAAAACAGCTCTTCGGCACGCTGGAAAGGCTGCACAGAAAAAGACCTATCAAGGTGAAACTTTAAACTTTCAATCTCCAGGCATATTTTTCTCCCGTCTAACAAAGCGTCGCTGGGACATCATTAACGCTCTACAAACCAAAGACACAATGGGTGTTAGGGAATTAGCTCGATACGTTAAACGCGATGTCAAACGAGTACATGAAGATGCAAAGGTTCTTGTCGAACTGGGGTTACTAGACCGTAATGACAAAGGTACTTTGCATTGCCCTTTTAGTGATATACATGTGGATATGCATATTATGTCGAACACAGAAGCCGCTTAAGAAGTTTTACTCAATCTCCAAACACGCAAAGTTAACGGCCATTCCACCTCCATACTTTCACCTTGCCATATTTCTGCCAGCTCTTCTTCAACAACGTCTACAGGGTCGTTATCATGCTCTTTGAGGTAGTTTTTTACCGCAGACCAGGTTCGCAAATAACCTGCCAATTGTTCTAAACTCCACTCTTTTTCCATCTTGAAAGAAGGCGTTTCAATTTCATCAAAGGGAAAGTTTATTTCACTATAGCCAGATTCAATCAAGGCGCGTTCACGAGGCCAATAATCATTTAATACTTCTGCGTACAACCGATTGACGCATTGATCAATGCGGGGATTGATTTCTAATAAGTTGTAAGTCCATACAGCCAAAAGCCCATCCGCTTTTAAAACTCTCTTAACTTCAACGGTAAAAGCATTAAGGTCAAACCAATGCAATGCCTGAGCAACTACAATCAGGTCGACGGAGTTATCATTTAAGCCAGATTGTTCAGCCGGAGCTACTGCATAATGAATATTGGGTTTCTTTAGTGCATTAGTAATCTGCTGCTTGCTTGCATCAGTAGCAAGCACCTCTCGAAAATGAGATGAAAGTACTGTCGCTGCTTGCCCTGAGCCCGTAGCGCAATCCCAAACACGCTGATGTCCAGGTGTTATTTTAGCCAAGTATTCAAATAAGGCCGCGGGATAATCGGGGCGATATTGACTGTAATCCGCTGATTTTGAGGAGAAATGATCTTTAAAATGGGTACTCATTTTAGCTCCTGTGTCCTTAGTAGGTTGTGCAAAGCGTGAGCGTGCGCAACAGAACTTATAGACAATAACTATTGAGACTATGTTATATTCCGCTCAATTCATTATATGATTAAAAATTAGAATAGAACCCTCATGAAAAAAATCAATATCGTTATTCGCATCACATTATCCCTTATTTTACTAATCAATATTCAGGCATGTTCACAGCAACAAGTTGTTAGCAGTGCCGTTTCAGTTGCTAAACTTCCTGTTAAAGCGGCGGGCGCGGCTGCGGGCGCGGCGGGTGGCGTGGTGGGTGGTACTGTCGGTGGTGTGGTTGGCGGAAACATTGGCAAACGCATCGGAAAATCCGTAGGTTCAAAAGCGGCACGAGCTGCTGTACCTGGGAATTAACCACTTACAGAAGCTTATCAATCCCCTCATGCGCCAGCTTGAATGCCTTCACGCCATCCTCTTCGGGACGACAGGCAACGGCACGATCATCCACATAGACACTAGCAATCGGTTTGCCTGACTCTGTCCAAATGCTGGTGTAGGCAAATCCATGTTGATCGAGCCAGTCTTTAACTTGAACTTTTGCCTGTTCGCCTACCTCCGCTGATTTTTTCTTGCTCTTAGACTTGGCATCACCACCTGATATGCGTGCAGTAAGGATAATAATATCGGCTGTTTCATGAAGTTCACGCGTGAAATCTACTGCGCCGTCTATCGGCTCACCTATTTCGGCTGCCCCTTTTGAGTACTCCCTGCTTGCCAACACTCCATCGACATCGACGCACACTACAGGTCGTTTGCTACGTTTAAATCGTTGTTTTCGTTGCTGGGCTGTTTTCTTCGTCTTTGCCGTTGTTGCCGTCGTCGCTGAGGTCTTTTTCCTACGACTCGTGGTGCGAACGTGTTTTTCCTGACTGGTTTTTGCTGCAGGGGGTGGCCGCCCTGGAACGCATTGCAGGATGGCATCAATAGCGGCGTGACCCTCTAGCCAGGGGTTTTCTAACCAATCATCACCACTCCAGACACGTCCATAATGCTTTAGATAATGATGTAAGCCGGGCAGTCGAAACCATGCACCCAGGCTACCGGGCTTTAATTGTTTGGGGAAAGTTTCTGGTTCTTCATCAAGATTGTTCTCTTCCCATGTGCTGACAAAATGTTGCGCCAACGCAAACACATCTTGCGTGGGTGCAGGTTCGGCAAAGTGCAACCACAGGTGATAGCCACCTTTGCCACTGGAATCAATCAACAAAGGATCGTAGCCCATCGATTGCATTTCTTTCCACCATTTAATGGCTGTAGCCAGATTTCGTCGCCCGTGATCTTCACCTGATGGCGAGTTGTAATCATGACAGTCGATATCAATGCCTAACCATAAACTAGTATCTTCTTTGCTTTTTTCATGCAGACCAATAATTTGTGGTTTGTGATGATAACGACTAGCGAAGTGCCTGGTGAGCTTATCCAATGTCACCATGTCATCACCGCGCATGGATTTACGCGGTAACGTCATCGCTTTGTATTTCTGCCCTAACCTGCGTCTTTCATCAGGCGACAAAACAGAATATTGTCCCCACACATCTTTACGATTAACCATCCGCTGCATTGTCCATTCTGCCAGTTCACGCGAGCGTTCTTTCCATTCTTCGCCGATGATTTCGTGGTGGGTTGCCATGTTATTTTCTAGCTCTCATTCTCAGCAGATTTGATGTCAGTCTTTTGTTTCTTGATTTCTTTCTTGGTTTCTTTCTTGGTTTCCTCCGGAGCAGATCGCCATAACCCACCCACTGTGAAGTTATGCCAACCATCACGCAACCAACTAATCAAGGAGAACGCCAACCATAGCGCCCACAGCAACATAAGTATTCTATACACTAAAAGCGGTACTGAAATCACCCAGGGTTGAGGTAATTGAGCTGAAGACCTATCTTGAAACCATCTTAGTTGCCAAGCAGTAGATGAGTTACCTGAGATTTGCATATCAGGCCACCCCAGCAACCCTTGTCGTAATGTAATCATTAATGTCCCGAAAGCAACTATAGTTAGAATGACTAATAACACTTGTCCACCATTAAACAGTAAACGGCTCTCCACCGACTGAAGTTTGGGGCGATAATTCATCGCCAATAGCCAACCTGCGACTACCAGTATCATAATGGGGGTTGCCAGAATCAACCCTGTGCCTAACAAGAACCATTGCCATGTTTTTAACGGGCTTTCTTTAATTCGCCCAAGGATCACCGAGGCGATCAACACCACCAGCAAAACTCCCCAGAACAGTACGGCAGGCCCCATTTGTGGACCATTCGTAAAGAGCACCCAACGATCCCTACCCATACCAAGATGAATACTGTTATTCACATTATCCACGCCCACATCTACGGGCAGGACTGTTAAACGCGTATGGATAGGTGTATCCACACGCCATTTTGCGACAATTCGCTGTTCTCCGGGGACAATAGGCAGACTAACCTTGCGGCCTTGTTGACGAATAGGCTGTAGACTGTCGTTGATATTGACTGATACCAACTCGGAATTTTCCGGCAAGGTAATCACATGTTGCCCGCCTCTGCTACTACGCAAATTTAAAGACAGCTTTGATTCTCTTATTCTTTTACCGACTTTAATACTCAGAATACTCCGATCAATCGTTAGCGTACGACCCGCCACGCCTTCAGGTCGGCTAATCGCCAGTGAAACTTTTTCGCCCGGCCAAGGTTGCCATTCTGGTAACCAGGCATCGGCCTGATTACCATGATGGATTTCTGGAATACCTGTAATTTCCACATGCCAGATGGGGCTGATATCCAGCTTCCAGGATTCCACCAAACCTGATGTATGGGTAGCTTCTAGCAATAATTTATCCGCCACGGGAATGTGTGAATTCCAGCTAATACTGCGCTGCATGGATGACATATTAATCATCACATGAGCCTTTTTTACTGGATACTTATTACTCAGCACCGACTCATTTTTTAGCAACGGAATTTTCATACTTACAGGGCTACCTGTTGGAGATAATCGGGAAACACGAGTTTCCACCATCCAGTCCAGCCCAAGATGCAGCGTTCTTTGCACGTGTAGCAGTGGTGGTAAAATATTATTTTCCGCCGCCAAGTTGTTCTTATCCAAAGTAGCCAATTCAGCACTCTGCTTCCGAATCAGCTGAAGCTGTTGTGCGGGCATGTGGTTGTCGCGAACACCTTCGACTGTCCAGCCTTCTCCATTCCATTCAACGTACTTCGGTAAAAGTGGTAACGACAATTGTACTTGTGGCTGCTTTGGCAAACGGCCTTGCATAACGACATTGTGAATACCTTTGTTGAGCCCTATCCACAGCACACCTTGCTGATCTCTGGACAGTGACTTGGCAGGCTGGTTAGCTAACAAGACGGTTTCTGCGCGCCATTGTTCGCTATTGCCCGGCAAAGGTACAGCCACTGCTTGATTATCTACCGCTGCACTGTGTATTTTTACATAAAGAGTCAGTTGTTCTTCGTTTAGCTCTATGCGCATGGCTTCGATTTGAGCGCAATCAGGTAAGCATTTATCCGCAGCCAGTAGACGGCTTTTTAGTGCTTGCAACATCGCCTCATCTGGAAAGCCATTTTTGCTTGTGGCATTGCTGATGTTGGCTGTTTTAGCAATGGGTTTTACTAACTTTTCTGCATGCGCATCGGGCATTAACAGTGTTATTAACAATAGCGGTAAGGCGATAGCTGATAACCCCTTTAAGCTTTTGGAGAATCGGTGCAAAGGTTTTTTGGAGTTTCCATCTTTATTATTATCTTTAATAAAGACGCGTATTAATCGACTCATTAACAGCAATAACAAAATCACCCTAAGAAAATTCAATACCAGATTAGTCTTTGGGCCGATCAAATTCAGACGTAACGTTTGTGCCTCATTCACTGGGCTATTCCATTGAAAAAGTACTTCTTGCCAATTCCAAGTGGGCAATCCCGGGCCTGTTTGAATATTCGCGTTAGGGTCAACTATTTGGTTAGCCATTTGAGTTGCACTTTGATTAGCCCCCTGATTAAACTTTGAATTATAACCTCCCTTTCCTTTTGATCTAGGTGCAGGGGCTGGGCTGCTGGATTGCATCATCTCAGAAACTCGGCTATTCATTTTTTTCTCAAGCTTGTCGTATTCCATAGTCGCATCTTCAGCTACCCTACTGGCTATTTCGTTCTCAAAACCAGAGGAATATACGGCTCTGTCATAATCCGCATAAATGCCCAACTGCGGATAAAGACCTTGCCTCACTTCGCTCACTATAAACGGTATAACAATCAGCAATAACCCCAAGAAAACAGCATTTCTATACATCCACACCAGCTTTTTAGCCAACCCTTCTGGCAATACCCGCAGCAAGGCAATCGCGGCTATTAGATTGAGCCAGATATACTTGGGCGCTCCAACTTCGTGCCAGATCAAGGTCATGGTGAGTAAAGCAAATACCCCCCACTTCCAATCCCATAAGCGCCCTATAGCTACGGCAATAACCAGCACCATAAACAAGTCTAGCAAGGTCCAGCGTTGTAACCATGTGTTAGGTAAGTTATCTGCGCCATGTGCTGAAAAAAGCTTCCAGCCCGGTGGTAAAAACAAACGGGTCGAAACACGCTGGAAGTCGTGCTTCCATCCTGTTACAGGAATCGACGATACTGATTCTGTATAACGACTGGCAGCTTGTAAATCAATCTCACCTCGTCTGACCTCTACGCCTTTATCCGTACCTCCTACTCCATCTACGCTACCTTTGAGGGTAGTAATGAATTGCGGTTCATCATCAATACGCACTGAACCCAAATCCAGTTCAGAGGCTGTTACTAAACGCCAGCCTCTGGTCATTATGCCGCTGATTTTATCGTCAATGGTGAAGCCATCACCTGAGAAGTCCATCCACATCGTACGGTTCAAGGTAAGTCGATTAGGCTCTGGTGATGCACTGCCACGCTGTAGTGTTTTTAGTTTTAAGGTCTGCTTGGGCGGCTCTAAGTTGGACGAGAGTAAATAAGCAGGATACTGCTGCCATTTATTCGGCAAACGAGTCTGCCGGGAATCTATTGAAGGGACACCCGATATTTCTGTCAATCTGAGTGATGGTTTAGCCTGAAACACCCAAACTTCTTGCTCTGGTAAACCGTCAACGGCATCTCTTGCCGGCAGAGTCAACGATTCCACTATGTTAGGGTTATAGGAAACAAGATCAATCTGCCAATTTCCCGGGCGCACCTGTACTTGCAAATCGCCTTGCTGATTAATTCTGGCGGGTAGCTTACTTATTAGGTTTAGTGCAATAAATCTATCCAGTTGCACATCAGAAAACACCACATCACGTGATCGCCCCGATACATTGAGAATAAAGCGGGTTTCAATTTGCATGGGATGACCATCGACTATCTTGCGATAAACCTGAACATCCATGGCATCTTGAACATCTTTTTGTTGAATGGATTTATCCAGCCATAACTGCCCTTGCTGATTGATACGAGGGAATTCGATGGCTTCACCATTGCGACTAATCTCGAACAAACCCGTTGCGGGTGGAATAGTCAACGATTCAGGAATGCTGTCCCACTGAAACCCACCACTGACTTCATGCTCCCCCGGAAATAGCTTGACCGTAGGAAAACCTTGTCGATTAACCACCACCGCTGCAATGCTATCAACCTCCACATCATGCGGCCATTGCTGGGCATTTCCTGGCAAACGTACCCAAGTTTCACTTTGCACTTGCCAATGTTGGCTAAACTCACCTTGCTGGTTGTTTAACTCTAATTTTAAACTCGACGGCCATGCACAAAAACGTTGTTTACCATTATAAGCATGTGGACACATCTGCTGATCTTGTTCATACAAGACCCAGTCAACCCAAGGTTTTAATGGTTCTGGTACATCTTTTTTAGCCAAGGGTGCTGCTGTTGCGTTGAAAATAACAACGATTGAGATAACAATGAATTTTAGTAGGGATGTCATAAGTCATTCCGGTTTATAGCCATGCATTATCTTGATTATAGGGTATGAGGCTTGCAGGATACAGAGAGCAATTTAAGCTTATTTAAATAACCTATATGTAGCTTGGTAACCTATAAATAGTCGAGAATATGAGAACCAGAGACTGAAAATGAATATTGGTATAGTAGGAATACTACTTTCAACACTCATCATCATGAATTATCAACCACCTTATAAAAACCTTTTAGATTATTCCACATTCTCTAACTATTACTGCCATTCAACAAAACCTCTGCCATCCCATCCAGCCGTTCCTTCACTTCTTCCCAATCAGGCATGACTTGATTCATCAAGCGATAAAATCGAGGGCTATGATTGTGTTCTGCTATATGGCAAAGCTCATGCAAAAGCACATAATCTATACATTCATTTGGGGCTTTAATCAAATGTGTATTTAGCGTTAGTCGGCCATTGGGTGAGCAGCTTCCCCATTGGTTTTGCATTGCTAACAAGCGAATAGGAGGACATTCAGAAACCCAAAGAGCCTGCTCTAACACTGTTTTTAAACGACGAGAAAAAACTTCTCTAGCTCGCACTTTGTACCAATGATTAATAAGCATTTTCACTTTGTCATTTTGGTGATGTTTATTCTCACCTGATACGGTGATTTCAAGCTTCCCTCTAAATAGCTTAATCTTCGGCTTTTCTTCAGACGTGATAACTTTTAGTTGGTATTTTTTGCCTAGATAATAATGACTTTCGCCCCCTATGTAGTTACGTGGCGTCACATTCTCCAGTTGTGATTTGAACTGTTTTAGCTGTGTGTAAATCCAACGGCTACGCTTCTTTACAGCCTGCTGTATTTCATAATTACAAGCACTTTTAGGTGCGAGCACTACTACATGACAATCAGGGTGTACCTTAATCAACAGGCGATTAATATCACTTTTCCGTTCTTTTAGCTCATATTCGATAAGCTCATCACCGTACAAAATACTTTGAATATCAGCACTGCTTTTTTTATTTAAAGCACGAGCTGGGTAGACAATATCGACACTCATAAACCAGCCGTGCCAACACGAGTAATTTTTATAACTGTCTCAACAATAGACTTTGCTTGATCCATTCCCGCCCCAAGTTCTTTACACTCTTTAAAAAGGATAGGTAATAGCTTCTGGCGAATATCAGCTTCAATATTTTGTGGGCTAATCGAATTCTCTGCCACTGACGTTTCAACCAACTTATCAACACTAAACGCAAGCTCTACCCATTTTTCATCTGAACTACTAGCAAATACAGGTTCAGGAAAGGTCTTTTTAAACACACCAAAATAAGCTTGCGCATGAAAGTTGCCATTAAAACTATCAGGTAACTCTGGCAAGCTTCGTTCTTGTACTTGTCCCTCTAATTCATGGAATATCATGTACTGCTTTAACGGATGATCAAATAGCTCTTCAGCCTCTTGGATGGCTTTACGCAATAGTTTTGAAAAAGCCTCTTGTGCATAAGGGTCATCCAATAAATTCTGTTCTATTGTTTTGGTGATACGAGTCTTGATAATATCTGTTTCATTGCGAGTCTTGTCCTCATTCCATTCTTCAGGCTTCTGCTGACCCATTTTGCCAACTTCATACACACCTTCAGGCTCTCTTACACCAACACCTACCACATGCTTATCCATGAGCTTCTTTATCTGTTCAGAATACTCATCATATTGAATAGTCTCACCCGCATCTTGTTTGGCTAATTGGCGCAGGCTTGAAAACTGCTTAACCATTTCCTTATAGTGTCGCCTATCATCTTCTGAAAAGCTTTTATCTTCAAAGAAAGTAGCGGATTGCAATGCAACTTTTAAGCAATTAGAAAACTCTGTCAGCGCTTCATAAAAATCATCACGAACTTTTAAATGCGTATCAACCATTTCACCGTTACGCTCTTCCATTTTAGGCACTAAAACTTGGCGCAACTGCTCAATATCATTCTTGTTTTTAGCCTCTTTAAAAATATCCCAAACCTGATCATACAAACGAGGCAAACGCTTGTACTCGGTACTCATTTGATTATACAAACCTGCAATATCATTAATGTCATAACCGCTTTGAGTTCGTGCAGCCAAATCTTGATACTTTTCAATGGTGGTATCCAGCTCTGCAAGAATGCCTCGATAATCAATTAAGTAACCAAACTTTTTATCAGGGTGCAAACGATTCACACGAGCGATGGCTTGAATCAAATTATGTGCTTTTAAGGGTTTATCAATGTATAACACTGTGTTTCTTGGTTCATCAAAACCCGTCAATAATTTATCCACCACGATTAAAATTTTAAGATCATCGTCTTTTTCAAAACGACTGATTAAGTCTTTTGTGTAAGCCTGATCATCTTGTGAGCCTACGTTTTCCTTCCACCACTTAGAAACTTCAGGTGACTTATCTTCGTCAACGTCTGTATTGCCTTCACGCGTATCAGGTGGTGACATAATCACAGCAGATTCAAATAAGCCAGCTTCATCTAAATACTTCTTATACAAAATAGCAGTTGGTTTACTATCACAAGCTATCTGCCCTTTTAGACCATCATCGATATTCTTTACAAAATGATTAGCAATATCCAAAGCAATTAAATGGATGCGATCCTCTGCTTGATACACTTGTCCTTTCTTCGCAAACTTTCGTTTTAAATCTGATTGTTGTTCTTCGGTTAAACCTTCGGTGATTCGATCAAACCAGCTATCGATAGCCCGTTCATTTACATCCAAATCAGGTATACGCTCTTCATACAATAATGGTGTAACCGTTCTATCTTCCACAGCACGTTGCATCGTATAAGCATGAACAATTGAACCAAATTTATTGGTCGTTTTATCATCTTTAAGTAAACGGTGTACCCGTGAAAGCAACAAAGGATGCATTAGGTAAAGCCAAGCGCATTCGGGTATGAGCTTCACCGCCTTGACTACGATGCCCTTCATCAATCAATACGATAATATCTGGGCTTTCATTACGACATTCTGGCAACTTTGTTGCCGTATTAAACTTTTGAATCAAGGAGAAAACGATACGTTCTGTCCCTTTACCAATCTGTTCCGCTAATCGCTTACCCGATGTAGCCATCGCAGATTCTTTATCTTTTTTACCTGCTAACTCACCACCTGAAGTAAACGTACCACTAAGCTGGTTTTCTAAATCCACTCGATCCGTAATAATCACCACACGACACTGTTTAAGCGACTCATGCAGTACAAGTGCCTTAGACAGTAGAACCATCGTAAACGACTTACCAGAACCCGTTGTATGCCAAATCACACCACCCTCACGACCTCCCCTATCATTCTTTGTGTTAATTCTCTCCAGTAAGCGCTTGATGCTAAAGACTTGATGATAACGAGCAACAACCTTGCCAATCTTATTATCAAAAAAGTAAACAGACGTGTCATATCTAATAGACGATCAGGAGACAGCAAACATATTAATAATTTATCTTGCTCAGTTACGGCCAACTCACCGCCAGAAATTAATCCTTCATACCAATCACGGTCTTTAGCAGGCCGGTAATCAAATAAAGCATTCTTTTGTTCATCATTTAACTTTTTATTCTTAATGGCATAAAGTTCAACATCCGTCATATCCTCTTCACGCCAAGTAGCCCAAAACTTAGCAGGCGTACCTTGCGTACCATAACGACCATCCGTGCCACTAATGGATAACAACAACTGGCTATACACAAATAAACTAGGAATTTCATCAACACGCTGGTTACGCAAACTCTGTGATATGCCCTCCCCAACCGTCGGCCCTTTATTGGCATGACCATCTGGGCGTTTAGCCTCAATCACCACCAGAGGGATGCCATTTACAAAACACACAATATCAGGGCGACGTGCTTCTACTCCATTACTACGCGTAACGGTAAATTCTTCGGTAAATAGAAAGCTGTTATTAGAAGTATCTTGCCAATCAACTAACGCAATCGTTGGGTTTGCTTTTTTACCATCAACAAATTCAGTAACAGAGATACCGTAAAGCAGGTGGTTGTAAAGCTTCTCATTGGCAACAGCCAAACCTTCATTTAAGGCTGGGCTACACACCGTCATAATAATATTGTCGATAGCAGATGCAGAGAGTGGGTGTGACTTACCTGCATAAACAAAACGACGTTTTTGTAGCTCTTTGCGTAGCACATCACGCAAGACTACTTCAGAGGTTTTACTTAGATCGAGCTCTGCTAATGCTTGTTCAGGTGATAAAAACGTCCAGCCTAAACTACTAAGCAAGGCTAAGGCAGGAAGTTTTGAGCTGTACTCTTCTTGGAATTTAGGCGTGTTCTTCATAATGCTTATACGCCATCCACTAATGCTAGAACCTTATTCAAAGCTTCTTCTTCTACATTACTGACAAGCAATGAAAAAACCATCAATCTGATCTAAGGTATGCGCTTTTTCCAACGCCTCGTAATAGCGCAAACGGTCAGCTGCTTTAATCACTACAGGTTGTAAACCTGCTTTCATTAAATCAAGGTTCATTAACAAACGTGCTGTTCGTCCATTACCGTCAACAAAAGGATGAATTTTAACAAAGTCGATATGCAATCTTGCTGCACGTTCTAATGGATGACCCTTAAACTCATTATATTCTTTAAGCAATGCTGTCATTTGCTCTGCAACCAAAATATGATCAGGTGGCGTATGCTCAGCACCCGCAATTAACACATTTTCTTTGCGGTACACACCCGCATTGTCATTATCAATCTCTTTTAAAATCAGCTGGTGAATCGACTTAATTACATGTTCGGTAAAAGGCTCATCATTGCTAACGATTGCCTCAACATAATCAATCGCTTCTTTGTGATGAATCGCCTCAAAGTGCTCTCGCATCGACTTACCACCAATGGTGATACCTTCTAAGACTACCTTCGTTTCTTTTAAGGTGAGCGTATTGCCTTCAATAGCATTGGAGTTATACGTCCACTCCAAAACAAACTGCTCATGCAAGCTTTTAACTGTGTTCTTGGGCAATGGACGAAAGCTATTTAGCTTTTTTTGAAGTACATCTATTTTAGTAAACATATTTATTTCCATAGTGGATGCTCCTGCCAGTTTTCAGGTATTCCCATAGCAATACGCCATTGTTCATTTTGTGCAATAGGCTCTAATAAATCATTGCATTTTTGATGCCAATGATCGCCGTTACTGGTTGTTTTTAATAAATATCGAAGCACAAGCAGAACAAAAAATATTCTGTCATTTTGAGGTGTGATCGGTATATTCCAAGCAGCGTCTCTAGGTCTTGATGGCCGAAGAGAAAGCTCTCTATTCCATAGCCTACTATGATGAGCACACACATTACGTATATAAGTTAGCTTATGTAGCCAATCAGCTAAGCCCCTATGATGTAAATTAAGCTGACTTGAAATAGCTCTTTTATCTGTAGGCTTCAAGCCTTTAAAACAAAAGGATAAGCTACCTAACGACATTACCTCGGTAATCATCCAAATAGGAAGCCGAGGAAACCCGGAATACTTGATTTTATAATGAGTAATAAAAGCATCACTAGAACGTTCAGCCTCACGACTTAGCTTCGCTAGCCATTTAGCGTGTTGAAAATTTGGATGGAAATTAGCAGGATCATTATGCCCAAATGCACCATGAGTATGTGCTATATGAAAGCTAATTAGAGTTCGTATATAAACTTCTATTCGCTCTAGTGCATCTATAACTAGTAACCGTAGGTGCCTATCAAATTCATACAGGGTAACAACATCATCAAAGCTTGTACCAGCTATAAAGTTATCACCTACAACGCCCTGATCATCTCTCTCACGGTAGGGATACCAGTAGGCACTTAAGCGGTAGTAACTTATCGAACTTAACTGGAGTAAAGCATGAGACTCATCATCAACCACTAAACCTCGACTCTTAAGTTGTTCTAACTGATCAACAAAGGATAATGCTGGCTTTTGATATTGTTCAGGCATAGTAGCCTCCTGTGTATTTGCACAAACCACAGGCATAAAAAAGCCGCCAAGGTTGCGCATTGTTAAGAGGCGTGGCAGCTGTGTTACATCTATTATAGGGGCAACTGATGGTTGATTTCAAGGGGGGAACTGATAAAAGGCTGTTATTTACACCCTCACATAACCGAGCAACCCATACAAAAATGGCAAAAACAGGGGGGGTGGTCTTTGAATATATTACTATCATTAGGACTGCCTGCTAGTAGCAGCTCTTAGCGTGTCAGACACACTTGGCATCGTTGGGCTTGAATCGCCACGTAATAGCCCAGTATCAGCTCTACTAAATAATGCCTGTAAAATTATATTTCTAGCAGCCTCATCCATACTATCGTTTTCATGGGTAAGAGCTAGATATACATGAGTGAGCTGTTCTCGCTCCTCTACATCACGCTGTAAGTGAAATGAACTAAATGCTAAACGAGAAAATACTTTTATAATAAATGCATACGATGAGACTATCGTCACGAAAAGCACAACACCTTGCAAACTATTTAACTTGATAGGTATCTCTTGCGATTGCAACCACTCCCAGAAAAGAAAACCAAACCCTAGTATTCCAAAAGTCACTACTATCACAAGCATCAATATCCAAAAAGAACCACCTTTAGAATACTCTACTGCCTTTTTTTTCCAATAAGTTGCAGGTTGCTCTAAGCGTAGTTTCTCTCGATAGGTTTCTTCCAAGTCACTGATTTTATCAATCCACTCGTCATACTGACCATTAAAACTTTCTGTCCAACTACCTAGATGCGAATCATAACTTACACCTTGTTGTCGAATCTGTCTCTCACCTAGTTTTTTTCTAACACGATAGAGCTTTTCAGCATCAAATCGGTTGATTTCATCCCATTGATGAAAATCATCTTGAAACTCTGCAACATCCTTATACAACTCATCTTTTGCGCTTATTAAATCAGATCGAACTTTAGAGATTGATTTTTTCTCTGCATTACGACGACGAGTAAGATCATTCTCATCTTGAAGGTCAAATTCATAAGCTAATACAGCACCTTTTAGTTGGTCTTTTGTAGAGATACCACCAAGTTGCCCATTATTAGCAAAGGAATTAATAAATATATCACCCGTGACTGAACCGTACTTCTCACCAATACCTAACCAAGGCTCAATAAATGGATGACCTTGCCACAACCAGCGGTTAGCAAGTTGTGAAACAGCCTGTCGAATATTATTATGGTTTACTTGCTGTTGTAATTGCTGCTCATTCCATTTATCAAGACTATTTTCCCAACTATCAATTGTATTTTCAATCTGTTGAAAATAAGTTACTGCACTTAGATAAGTAGTTAATTGTCCTTTAGGGTCAGTAAATTTATCCTGTTTCTTTTGCCAATATGAAAGCTCTCTCTTAATAAACTGCCTTAACTGTTTAAGCGTTTCAAAATCAAATGACCTTCCCACTTTATCTTTTAAAGTGATCGATATTTTCTTATCCACAGATAACCTCCTGTTTAAATATTCTCCCATATCGTACAAAAGTGGCAAAAACAGGGGGGGTGTACTTTTTAATAGTATTAATCATCTAACTTCACCCGTCGTTTTCCTGTTAAGAGCTGTTGCATCAGGGCTTTTTTCTCTTCTTTCAGGAGGTTGAGTTTTTGTTGCAGGGTTTCTATCTCTTGATCTGCACTGCTTAGGACTTGGGCTATTTTTTGTTGCTCTTGCTTGGAAGGAGCTAGAAATTTAATTTTCTCAAAGCTAGACTTATTTAGTATAGGAACAGCTGTAGTACCTGCCCATGCAATTAATTTTCTAGTGTAGTAGCCAACAATATAGAAAAAGAATTCATTTGAGTGATTATCACCAACAATAACGGAATTAATTTGCTGATTTGTAGCCATCTCTACAGAAGCAATCGCATTTTTTCCTATTGACGCTATACAGGTTACTAAAACACTACCCGTTGGAAGAACTCGCGCTTTTTTCGCTCCTTCTTTAGAAAATTTAACTCCTGTATCTTTAATGTACTTACCTTTGAAGTCTGGTGCAGTCGCCCAACAAACAGAACTCCCATAGTTTGACTTGTCAGCTTTAGGTGGCGTATTTCCCGTAACCACTTTACCAAATTCACTTACTGCTACCTCCTCCCACTCCCCACTAAACCCTGCTAAGCGTTTCTTACCCGTAAGCAGTTGTTGCATGAGGGCTTTTTTCTGTTGTTGGCTATTGGCTATCAGTTGTTCGGTGGTGGTGATTGCCTTATCCCATGTGGAGAGGATTTTAGCGATTTTCTTTTGTTCTGGGTACAATGGATAAGCGATAGGAATACTTTCACAATTACTTTTATTCATGTACATAATTGTGGTTTTAGATGCCACACTTTCCATATATGGTTTTTGTGTTTCCAAGTAATATGCTAAATATTCGTTATCAAAACCGTCAGGGCATACAAAAGCATGTAATTGCTGATTTAAAACTACACGCTCATTAGCAATCGTTACCAACCCCAAATCTCCTACTGCTACAATAACAATACTTCCTATCGGTATAACCTTTGCCCCAGCTTCTTGAATTTCAGTGTCGCTCACATAGTTAACTTGTAAAGCTGATGGAATATAACGCCCTTGTATTTCTGGGGTTGTAACCCAAGGAATTGTCCCTGTAAAAGATTTTGGTTTGTTTCGCCCAGGAACAATAGATTGACACAATTTTCCTACAAGTTTTTTATTCCACCCTTCAGGAAGCATAACCCAGCTCCTTCAAATACCCATCCATTTCAACTTCAAGATCAGCCAGTTTACTTTTAAGCGCTTCTCGCTCTTGTCTTACCACCACTAAATCGATCTCTTCTTCCTCTTCAAAGGTATCCACATAACGCGGAATATTGAGGTTAAAGTCATTCTCTTTAATTTCATCAAAGGTGGCTACATAAGCGTATTTTTCGACCAGTGTGAACCCCCTCCCAGCCTCCCCCTTGGCAGGGGGAGGAGCTAACTGCCCCTTATTTTCATCAGCATGAGAAGTAAAAGTCCCCTCCCCTGGCAAGGGGAGGGTTAGGGTGGGGTTGTGGAACTTGCGATAAACCGTAACAATTTTGTCTATATTTTCTGGCGTCAATAGGTTCTGATTTTTACCTGCTTTAAACTCTCGACTGGCATCTATAAACAATACCTTCTTATCTGATTTTTGCTTTTTAAAGATCAAAACTGCTGCGGGTATGCCTGTGCCATAAAAGAGTTTTTCAGGCAAGCCAATCACCGTATCCAGCAGGTTTTCTTCAATCAGTTTGGTGCGGATTTTACCTTCTGCTGCACCTCTAAATAAAACACCGTGCGGTACAACTACGCCCATTCTGCCTACTTTTGGTTTTAGGGTTTCTATCATGTGCAGGATAAAGGCATAGTCGCCTTTAGTTCTGGGTGGCACGCCACGACGAAAGCGATCAAACTTATCATCTGCCGCGCCTTCATGCCCCCATTTGTCTAGCGAGAACGGTGGGTTAGCAACCACAATATCAAACAGTTTTAAGTTACCGTCTTTGTCTAGCAGCTTGGGATTGCGAATGGTATCACCCCATTCTATTTTATGGTTGTCTTCACCGTGCAAGAACATATTCATTTTTGCCAGTGACCACGTTGAACCAATAGCCTCTTGCCCGTACAGTGCGTATTTTTTACTGCCTGTATTCTCACGAACTTTGCGCCCAACTTTCATTAATAACGAGCCTGAACCACAGGCAGGGTCACAAACTTCCATGCCTTCTTCTGGCTCTACTAATTCTGCAATTAAATCCGATACGGCTGGTGGTGTATAAAACTCACCTGCTTGCTTGCCACTACCTGATGCGAATTTACTGATTAAGTATTCATAGGCATTGCCAATAATATCGAGTGTTCCTACTCGTGAAGCTCGCAGATTCAATTCATCTTTTGCAAAGTCTTCTAAGAGGTGGCGCAGGGTGATGTTTTTATCTTTTTCTTCACCCAGATTATCGGTGTTAAATGATATATCTTGAAATACGCTTTTATTGCCATCGCGTAGTTTAGTGCCGTTAGCTTCTTCAATTTCATGCAGGCAAATATCAATACGTTCACCGTTACCTGGTTCGTGCCGACGATCATACAAGCTGTAAAAAGTCGCCATAAAGGTATCAATGACTTCACCTGCATCATTTTTAATCTTGATTTCAGGAATAACAAAACGTTCGTTCTTCATCATTTCTGCAATTAGCTCAGGCTCATCACCGTATTCTTCTTGGTATTTATCATAATGATCTTGCCAAACATCACTGATGTATTTAAGAAACAGCATAGTTAAGACAAAGTCTTTGTATAAATCAGGACTAATCGTACCTCTAAAGGTATCGCAAGCATCCCACAGGGCTTTGTTGATCGTGTCTTGGCTGATGGTATCGGTCATTTTAGTTTTTCTCTGTTATCTGCTTATTAGTGATGTCTGATGCAAATAAATCATTGGCAATGGCGTTCATGGTTATCTCGCCATTATGAATGAGTTGTTTAAGAATTTGTTGTTCTTGCTTTAGGGTTTTAGCAAGGTTGATGATGCTTTTTTGTTTTTGTATTGAGGGAATTACAATGGGAGTATCTTCAATCACACCACGTCTGATATTTTTGGTATGTGAGCCTTCGGCTTCTCTTTTGAAGTGTCGTTGACAAGGTGACTGATTTAATAACCAAGCTAGGTACGCTGGTAGTACATTTCCATTCAAATCACGAATGATAAAGAAATGGGGTGCAGCAACTACCTTCTTTTCTTCCGGCAAGCAATCAACAAGGACAGCGTGATTATTGCGCCCTCTCGAAGAAAACAGAATATCCCCCACTCCTATCCAGTCAGGCTTTCGTTTTCCTGTTAGCTCTGTTTCAAAACATGAAGACCAATCTATATCTTGATTTGGCGCCACATCTTTTAACTGGATAACAAATACTCCCGCTCCTTCTACTTCAGACATTACTCCGCGAAAAGGATAGCCTACTAAAACAGAGGAAATATCGGTTAGTTTTTTTACTTTATTGTCGCTCATGCAATAAGTATACGAACCACCACCCGGAAATCAAATTATTTTTGCGTTATCGACAATAATCATTGGAATATATGGCCAATGCTTTCAATCAAGAGCTATCTATTTCGAAATAAGAAACAACTTAATAAAATCAGCCAACGCATCATCATCTACATAAGTAACCGGATGGGGAATGATACTTTCTATTGAGCAAACAGCTAGTGAATTAATGAGCTTACTTAATTTAAAGCATCGCCCTACGTTCCGAAAAATTACCGGCAAGTAGCTTTAGCAGAACTGGATTGAAATGACTCAGCCCGAACCTCCAAAGTCCTACCAAAAGTGTAAATTAAGAGAAATAGGAAATATTACTGATGCAGTAGGAGCATCAATATTTGTAGGATGTGCAAAGCAACGCGTGCGTATCCTACGCTGAATTAGATTCTCTAGCCAACACACCATGCAGTGGGTCTACGCATTCCAGCTAGTTGAATACCTTGTTGCATATAACCGTTTGGAAAAAGCTTGAACAGTTGTTTCTTTGCATCTTTTTTATCGGCACCATTTTCAATTAGAAAATGAGTCGCTTCGCGCACATCTGGAGTTATTTGATGCTCTTCATGATGGTCACGAATAAAATGCAAGACAGAAAAATGTTCAGCGGTAAAATTCAAGCCGTTCCACTCAGAGGCCATTTTCCAGGCTAAATCCTCGTCCCAGTCATCTCTATTTTTTAAATAGCCATCCGGACAGCGTTCTACCGATAAATCAATGGGGGTTCGCATACTCATTTTACAATCCAACTAGATAAAAAACGCTATCATAGTGCATTACTTTTCAATTTTGAAGAATAACTTCTATAAGATGTACATGCAGTACTGTTCAATGCTACAGCACTTACGGTGCGCCTCGTGCCTCGGCACACCCTACAAATACAATACTTGCACAGTCTCTTTAGCTTCGCCAAAAGCGTGATATTGGCACTTAGGCGAGCCTAAAGGCTCACTTCCAAATAGCATTGAACGGCTCCGGGGGTACATGTACACGAATCGACAAAGAGTTTAAGCAACCGCCATTTTTTTCTTATTTGATATTTCTTTTATCACTGGATACAAGTGTATAGCTTCATCATTGATACGTTGCATGATGAGTTTAAATATATCTTCAGACTCTTGGACAAAACGTGCATAGTTTTTCACTCTGAGCTTTTTATTGTGGCACCAGGTTCTTTTATACTGATTAAATATTCGTTTTATGCCACACGACCCGGCCATGAAACGATAGGCCGTCTTTTTAACATTCTGGTCACTATGCACCAGCATATGTTTGTAAACACTGGTTTCTATTGTTTTAAAATAGTTATCTACTTTGTTGGAATAACTAAAGAAGAGATTGCATGTTGTCTCCATTTGAGCAAACGACTGATCTTCTATTAGCAATTTAAGAATAAAGGTAAGTTCTTTTATTTCCTTATGTTGTTGTTTTATTTGATCGTATAATATCATTCCTGTTCCCCGCTATTAAAGCTATTGTTATTTTTGGCTGGAATCCAGAACTCTAATTTTAGACTTAAAGTTTTTTACTCAGCGACTTCATTTATTCATTTTTATTAGCAAGCCCTGGAAGCGCGTCATTATATAAAACATGACCTTTATCAAGAATGAATCTCCGAATGATTTATCTATTATTTTTTCAAAGGTATACAGCCAAATTATTGACTACTGATTTATCAACAAATTACGACAAAATTGCCAGTGAATTAATTCAGTCTACTAAACTCATATGAATGAATAGACCAGACCAGCGGCAGCACTTGCCGCAATCACGGTAACAATCCCCACCTTAAATCGAACCAATGCGATAAATGCAACAATACCGATTAATGCGGCAATCCATTCAAACGCCCCCCCTAGACCTTCAGGCCAGAGTACTTTAAGTGCAAAAAAGACAGCCAAGTTAAGTATCACACCCACTACCGCAGCGGTTATTGCAGTAAGTGGCCCTGTGAATTTTGCATCTTCCCGGGTACTTTCAACAGCTGGCCCACCTACCAAAATAAAGATAAACGAAGGTAAGAAGGTAAACAGCGTAGCCACCGCGGCTCCGACCACACCCGCTAATGGCAACATATCTGGGCCAAATATTTCTTTTGTCCAAGCGCCCACAAAACCCACAAAAGCGATGACCATAATTAACGGACCCGGTGTGGTTTCGCCTAAGGCTAAACCATCCAGCATTTGTGTTTCGGTTATCCAGCCATGTGCGACACCACTTTCATTCACATAGGGTAAAACGGCATAAGCACCACCAAAGGTTACTAAAGCGGCTTTAGTAAAAAATACACCCATTTTTGTTAAAGTGTTGTCCCAGCCATAAGTTTGAAAAAGCGCAATCATGGCGATCGCCCAAATAATCACACCCACCGAGAGATAGGAAAATACACGAGTCCATTTGAATTCAGCATATTGGGGAGTCGGAGTATCATCATCAATAATGGCTGGACCATAAGTGTCTTTAGAACTACCGTGATGCCCGCCCGCCTTGAACTTCTCAGGAGCAAAACGAGAACCGATATAGCCAATGATTCCAGCTCCCAAAACAATATAGGGGAACGGAATATGCAATACAAAAATAGCCAGAAACGCTAGTAGAGCCAAGGCACGCAGTACATTGTTAGGTAATGCTTTTGAGCCAATACGATACGCCGCAAAAAGAACGATGGCAGTAACCGCTGGCTTAATCCCATATAAGATACCTGCGACCGCGGGCACATCTCCAAACACAAGGTAAGCCCAAGTAAGCCCCCCCAGGATGAATAATGAAGGCAGCACAAAGAGCACACCCGCCATGATTCCACCCCAGACTCCATGCATTAACCAACCAATATAAGTCGCCAGTTGTTGAGCTTCAGGCCCTGGTAATACCATGGTGTAATTGAGTGCATGAAGAAAGCGCTTCTCGGAAATCCATCTTCGTCTTTCAACCAGCTCTTGATGCATCATACTGATCTGACCAGCTGGCCCACCAAAGCTAATGAATCCTAGCTTCAGCCAATAGATAAAAGCTTCAGCGAATGAAACGGGAGCGGGCTTCTGGGTGATATCGTTATCTATATCGGCTGTATTTATTGACACTTTTTTCGTCCTCTTTAGCGAGAGCCGAGTTTAAGTGATATTTCGAGGTAAATATAGCTAAGAACATCAATTTGATGCCTTTCAAAATGTCTTCTTAGGAAATGAACACACTTGGGAAGTGCTATACTTTTCTTCCATATTAAAAAACAAACCCTGAGAGGAGAAAAACTCATGAAGTTCTTAAAAAAAGTAATACTAAGCTTACTTTTCTTATTCGTTGTTTTAACCTTGGTAAGTTTTTTCCTACCTCAAAAGCAACATGTAGAACGCAACGTCGAGATTTCTGCATCTGCTGAAAAAATTTATCCCTATCTCATCAACCCAAAGTTATTTAATGAATGGTCTCCCTGGTCAAAGCTTGATCCTGATATGAAAGTGCAGTTTACCGGACCGGAGTCAGGTATCGGTGCAGGGATGAGCTGGCAAAGCAACCAATCGGATGTTGGAAACGGTAGCTGGAAAATTATTAAAACGGTTGAAAACGAATCACTTGTAACAGCGTTGGATTTTGGAGACCAGGGAACAGCCACTTCGTTTTTCCGCTTGCAACCCAAAGATGGAAAAACTCAAGTAACGTGGGGATTTGATACCGATGCCGGCATGAACCCTATGAAACGTTGGTTTGGTCTGCTGATGGATAGCATGGTGGGTGAAGCGTACCAGAAAGGTTTGCAATCGCTTAAAGTTTTGGTTGAGCCCCCGTAACTTTTATCCGTAGGGTGGAAGAATTCCACCCTATATGTTATTCAACATCTGAAAGATGGTTTCACCCACCTTTCACTAAACCCAAGGTGATGAAGTAATATCTTTGCCTAGTTCTAGCACGTTAGCTTCAAGTAAATTAACAAAAGCATCGGCGCTATCTGTCTCGCCTTGCCAATATAGCGGCTCTCCAATAATGACATCACAAATAAAAGGCACAAACATCCCTTCGCCCCTTGGTAAGCATTTACCTAAACCATGAAGGAATACGGGTGTAATGGGTGTTTCAGGATGTTGCTCGGCTAATAAAGCAATGCCTCTTTTGAAATGAGTTATAAGTTCAGCTTCTCCGCGACTGCCTTCCGGGAACAGGATAACTATTTCGTTATTATCCAATGCATCATGAATGGGCTGTAAACGCTCTCGGGCAGATTTCCTGCCGCCTCTTTCCAGTGGAATAATATCAATGAGATTGCACGCTAACCAACGGCTCCAGGCATTTCGCATAAAGTAATCACTGGCGGCAACTGGGCGAACTTTGGATAGCTCATTAGATGAGTACAATGACATCAAAACCAACGTATCCAGATGGCTGTTGTGATTAGCAACGATGATAGCGGGACCATTGATGGGTAGACGTTCACGATACCGAATATGCAATCCCATAATAACAAACACTAGCGGCTTAACTATCAACAGGAAAAAGAGTTTCTTGTATGGCATTAGGTTTTAGCCTGTTAGTAGTAGAGATAATAAATATAGTGGAAAAAGAGTGGCGCACTAAATGTGAGGCTATCTACTCTATCAAGAATACCACCATGTCCTGGTAACAAGTTTCCTGTATCTTTGATACCAATATCCCGTTTTACGGCTGACAGCGTTACATCTCCAAAAAAACCACCCAAAGAAATAATCAGCCCTGCTCCCAAGGATTGAATCCATGTCATGGGTGTTAGCCAAGGTCCTAAAAATATCGCCAGTAGTGTGATAGTGAACAAACCACCCAATAAACCTGCGCTGGTTTTGTTCGGGCTTATCTTGGGAATAACTTTATGTTTGCCCAATAGTTTCCCCCATAGGTACTGAGCCACATCATTGAACTGTGTTAATACTAATAAAAATAGCATCAATGCAATGCTTCCTGCTGGATTTACATTCTCCGGCAGGGCTAGTAAATAGGCGATATGGCTTAAGCTAAACACCGTCATCATCAAACCCCAATGGAGGGTTCCTACGGCTTTTAGAAAGCCTTCAGTTTCACCTAGTGTCACCATGCGCAAGGGTATAAAAAGGAACATGTACACGGGGATAAAGATAATAAACAAGCCATACCATTCAATGCTTACCCAATAGTATTGCAATGGAATCGACAAGTACGCATAAAAGAGCAAACGCCTATCGGCTCGTCTTGTGGGTATGAGCGACAGGTATTCTTTGAGTGCCAGAAAACTGACAAATGCAAAAAAGACGATCAATGCTGTTTTTCCAAGGAGAATACACACACTGACTGTGCCTATCATCACCCACCAGCTTTTTATGCGTGCAATCAGTTCGCTATAGTTTTTATCTGGGTGGCTTTGTGAAAGGAAATAACTCACTGCTGAGGAAATCAGCAAAACGGAAAAAACACCTATTAGTAAATAGAATGTTTGTTGGCTGATATTATTGAACATGGCTGATCTCATCTAGTGCTTTGCGAGCACGATTTATAACCGTTGCTATCGTCAAAATTAACACAATAGCTAACAGTCCATTAATGAACATGGCGGAAGTGAGCCATCCCAGGCCAATAAAGAAACCGACAGCACCAAGAGCAAACGCTCGATCACTTTTCCCCATGGGCCCATCGTAGCGACGACTCGCTCCGATCTGGATGCCGATGACACCCATCATCTCGGTCAGCAACGCAACAATAACAATTGCTATCATCAAATACGGGTTTATCAAGGGTACAAAGGCTAGCGGCAAGTAGAGGATTGTGTCGGATACCACATCCCCTAGTTCGTTAAGGATTGCGCCTAATGAGGATTTCATATTGTGTTCTCGCGCCAACATACCATCTATGGCGTTTAGCCCCATACGGATAAACAATACAAGTGGAAGAATCAGTAAAGGCCAGCGTGAGGTTGGATTTAGAGCGATAAACAAACCCGCAACAGCAGAGAGGATGATGGCTGCAATGGTGACTTGATTGGCTGTTATGCCTTTGTCAGCCATACTTTTGCAAAGTGGCCGAAGTCGGTTCTGGAAAGCGGTTTTTAATTGGTAAATAGACATGGATATAAGTATATAGCAGTCTACTGCTAACATATTATCAGATAGATGAGATGCTTTAAGCTGATACGCTTATTACTCAAATATAATTTCCATGATTAAGCAATACCTTCTAATCGGAGGCTATGCCTTAGGTATTCATGGCTTTTCCCAGCGCTATTTTTGTACGCTTATTCCTGTAATAACTTTCGAATCACCGCCAAAGCCCCATCCACTGGCACAGCATGCGGCAAGAATTCACTGATCTTACCCTTTTTATCCAGCACATAGATAAACGAGGTATGGTCAACCAGATAGCCTGCTGCGGTATTCCCTTCTGCTTTGCGATAGATCACGTCATAGCGTTCGGTGACTTCGTCAATCTGTGCTTTCGTTCCTGTCACGCCGACGATATTGGGGTGAAAGAATTTTGTATATTCGGCTAGTTTTTCTGGTGTATCTCTGTCGGGATCGACACTGATTAGTATACCTTTTACTTGCTCCAGTTCCGCGGGGGTTAGTTTCTTGAATGCGCCACTTATTCTGGCTAATGAGGTAGGACACACATCAGGGCAAAAAGTATAGCCAAAATACATGAGTACTACTTTGCCTTTATAGTCATCAAGACTAATAGGCCCTGCATGACTTTGCAGGGTGAAGTTCCCTCCGGGGGGATCAACATAAACACCTGATTTAGCAGGTGCAGGTTTCCAAAAGTAGTTTCCTACTATCAAGCCCAATAACAGAGCAATGATTGCGACGGGGATTAAAATTTTATTCATAACAATTATTCTTTGGTCAATTCTTGAGTGTGTAAAACGGGAAAATGGCAACTTTTATGCCCATTGGGGTCTGAATGGACAATCGTGCTTCCCATTCCATCCGTTGAAGGGTGCATACGGGGAGTATAGCTTTCCCACTATATACTTTTTGGTCTTTTTGGATATTTTTTTGGTCTTGAGCTTGTGGTGGTAGAGGATGCAAAGTAGACCTAATAAAAGGCATTTCCATATTAGTCCCTTCGAACTGTACATCAATCTTAACAGTCTCAGGATAAGAATTATTCCTCAATGTTACTATTAATTTGAGCGGCTCCAGCAGAGGAATATATTTAGGATCAATTTCAAGAGTAATACTATCACCATCTGCGAAACGAGCTGTGCAAGGGGCTTGCCTTAAATCACAGGCTGGTTGCAAAATAGCAGTTTCAATGACCTTAACTTCGATAAGACTATTTTTGTATTTGTTGCCCCATAGCGCGACAACAACTAGAGCCAATGCCGCTACTATCCACCAAAGATTTCCATATAGTTTTTCCTGATAACCCATATGTCTAAGCCATCCTTACACAAACACAGCAAAACTTGTAGCGTTCATTGTTCTGTATTGATAGCCTTCACTTCCGGCAGAACATCCTGAGTGGAGCCATCTTCGAAAATCATTTTCATGATCACTTTATCACCCAGCTTAAGGTCTTCTTTCAACCCAATTAACATCACGTGATAACCACCAGGAGCTAATGCAACTGAGCCATTTTTAGGTATCGCAATACGCTTGACCTGACCCATTTTCATTATGCCATTTTCATGTTTGTGTTCATGTAGCTCAACGGCATCACTGATATAGCTTTCTACCTTTAACAAGTAATGATCTTGGTTTGACGTATTATCCAACGTGACAAATAGTGCGGTGACTTGTTGCCCCGGAGGCATTGCTCTAATGTAAGCATTTTTAGCGTGAACAACCTCAGATGCGGTCATGGTCGTGTTAGTAACAGCAATCGAAGTGGAGTCAGAAGCTGTCTTCTCTCCACATGCAACCAGACCTATTGCCACTGTCATTGCTAGTAAAAGAGCAAAGACACCCCCGATTGTGGTTTTCACTTTCGGATACATGTTAAAAATCATCAGTGCTTACAAATAATCCTACTTTCAAATCTTTTGCGACATAAATTTCTTTTCCGTCCACTTCCATTCTGGCATCTGCTACACCCATGACCAAACGGCGATTGATAACACGTTTCAAATCAATGCGGTAAGTCACTTTTTTTGCAGTAGGCAATACTTGCCCGGTAAACTTTACTTCGCCTGCGCCCAATGCACGACCTTTGCCTTTTCCGCCTATCCAGCCTAGATAAAAACCGACTAACTGCCACATAGCATCCAAACCTAAACAACCCGGCATGACGGGGTCTGATGGAAAGTGGCAATCAAAAAACCACAGGTCTGGGTTGATATCCAGTTCAGCGATAATACTGCCTTTTTCATGAAGCCCATCTTCATCGTTGATATGAGTAATTCGATCCATCATTAGCATATTGCCAACAGGAAGCCTTGCATTACCCTCGCCAAACATCTCTCCGTAACCACATTGCAGTAGTTCTTCTCGCGTAAATGAGCTTTGTTTTGTCATAATATTGTTTACTTAATTTTGGTTGATTATTGGGCGCACTGCCCTGTTAAAATTTGCCGTATTGTACGCTTACTCCAGCACTACTGATAGGCGTAATCACAGACGATTCCTATAAACATCACCATTCCAACCCAATTATTATTCAAAAATGCGGGTAAACCATTCACTGTTTCAGATTGAGACAGCAGATATTGTTGATAAATCATAAATACGGATGCCATCAGTAAGGACAGATAAAAAATAACGCCTAACTGACTCAACAAACCTATGGATAGTAAAGTAACCACCATTAGCAATTGAAAAATGCCGATGATGAGACGGTTGTTTTCACCAAACAATATGGCTGTGGATTTCACCCCTATTTTTAAATCATCTGGCTTATCGGTCAACGCATACATAGTGTCATAAGCCACTGTCCACAATACAGTAGCTACAAATATTAACCAACCTGTTAAAGTTGGCAGGTGTCCGGTAACCGCGCTATAAGCCATCGGCACTGACCAGGCAAAAGCAATTCCCAGATGTACTTGAGGAAGGGAATGGAAACGTTTCATAAAAGGATAGGAAATGGCTAATGCAATAGCGCCTACGGATAACAATATAGTCGTGAGATTGAGTTGCACCACTAATATAAAAGCCGCCAAACCAAGCACAACAAATAATATGAGGACTTCTCTCTCGGACAATTTACCCGCTGCTAACGGTCGGTTTTTGGTGCGTTCAACATGGGGATCAATATGACGATCAGCGTAGTCATTCACCGCGCAGCCAGCGGAACGCATAATAACGACACCGAGTACAAAGATAATTAATACTTTCAGGTCGGGGAAGCCTCGCGCTGCTATCCATAACGCCCACAAGGTAGGCCACAGCAACAAATAGATACCGATGGGCCGATCTAAACGCATCAATTGTGCATAGAGCTTGAGTTTATCGAGCATGGCTTATACCCGCCAACATAACCACCGCCAACATAACCGACAATATATCTCCAAGACAAAAGCCAGCACCCCAGAAACAATTAATCATCTTTTATCATCAAGCGTTCGACGGGCTTATCATTGATTAAGTGCTCCTCAATAATCTCATCAATATCTTCTTTATCAACCCATGTATACCACGTCGCCGCTGGGTACACGACCATGATTGGACCATGTTCACAACGGTTTAAACATCCCGCTGTGTTGATCCGCACTTTCCTAGAATGAACTAATCCTTTTTCTTTAGTCCGTTTTTTGGCATAGTCTCGCATTTCTTTTGATTTATACTGCTCGCAACATTGCGACCCATCATCACGTTGATTGGTGCAGAAAAAAACATGATACTTATAGTGTGAGTTTTCGTTGGATTTTTTGTTGGACTTATCATAGGACATAGCTGAATTATGACTGACCCCGTAACGATTGACAACATCAGTACCTTTTTTGAATTAAGTAAATTTGAATACCGTGTATTTGATATGAGCCGAACGGTTCGCCCCATTAGCAATGCTGAATTTAAAAAGATAGAAACACAAAAAACACACTACCCCACCCCGTTTCAACAGCATGCCTGGCTGGGGATTTTGTTTTGGCATCCCGATAGTGTTAATGAACCTGCCATCTGGTTTCTGAAGTTTCCTATTGATGAACTTGGTTTTTTGAAACTAGAGGCGCGAGATAGTTTTATTCAGGAAATGCTTCAGCAAGTTGGAGATCGCATTAAGAAAGAGAACGCGACAGAAAGCGATGAAGAGGACGGCAGCCAAAATCAGGAAAAGCTTAACGGTAGCAACGGCGGGAAAACAACGACTGCACAAGAAGAAAGCCAGTTTTCCTTTAAACCACAGCAAGATAAAATGGCTATTTTCAATGCCTTAGCTACTCGCGCCCTAAAGCAAAACCCCTCTAAATATTATGCTCATACGCAAGAATACTTAGAGGGTAAACTGGGCTATGATCAGTGGTCATTCTTGGGTTTTCAGGGGCTTGCTGATGTAGCTGCAAATCTTGATATTGAAGGAAATATGCAGAAAGTTGCCAAAGCTATTCCTGAAATGCCAGAACAACCTTTGAATATGCTAAGTCAACTTCTAGAACATGCGCAGCCTAATACCGAGCTGAGTGCTGCGTTACTTGAGCGAATGAATACAGAACTTCAAACTGACCCACCCAATACACCCTTGATCGCCTCATTAGCGCGCGGTCTATCTTCAAGCACGCATTCTAGTGAAGTTGCCATCGCTCGACTATTGGACAGCTCTTTACAAACAGATATTGAGATTCTAGCTCTCATTGCCAGTAGAGCCTGGACAACTCTTAAAAACCCAACTCTTCTTAAATCCTACCTAGAGGCTCTAGCCCAACAAGAGCAACAACCATTTGATGTTATTTTAATGGAGCTACTACCGATTCCTGATATGCGTGACGTGTTATTGGCGGGACTTAGAAACTCTGATAGATCGGAGATATTAACTAAGCGTATTGGTGGTTTTATGCAGCGGTTTTCAGGCCAATAAACCCTATACCAGCCATTCTTTAACTAGCTGACAGCTCAAAGCTTATCCACATTCCTTTCTAGCAAGGGTTCCAAAAGCTTGGCATTTTGAACCCAGAGAGCAATAGCTTCATTGCCCGGTGCATCGGTTGTTTTACCCACATGGCGATGAATCACTTTAATGCTGTCTTTTAGTTTGTCGGCATTTGAACGCGCCAGACTTTGCACTGTAGCCACACCAGCAAGTTCTAATAACTCTGCGTTGACCGTATCAACACTTTCAACTCTTAGTAGATCAGCAACACTCGCCCATGAACGAACAACCCAGCTTTCTTTGCCCAAACTCTTTGCGAGCAATGAGATTGTTTCTTTGTTAGATGCTTTTTGTAATAAACCCGTTGTCGTCTTGATGCCAAGTTTGTAAAGCCGTCTACTATCTTCATCTGAGATGGCTTCAATTACATCTATCGGATATTCATCCGCGCTTGGATCGACAAGACTGTCACTATCGGCAAACCCAGTTGCAGCCACTATTCCAGCCAATACCGCTGATCCTGCTGTTGCTGCTTTTGTCAAGCCAGAAAGACTCTCTGCTTCCTTCTCATTTGAGTATGACGAGTTAGTAGATAAATCATTCTCGGCTATACTCAAACCCAAACCCAGCTGTGCCTCTGCTTCGGTCAATCTATTCGTAGTATCGGTTAGACTGATGTGAGCTTCATCCAACTCAGATTGTAATGAAATGACCTTTTCTTCATGGTCTTCAACTTGGGTTTTGGCAAGCTCAGCTGAAGCTTCAAGCTCTGCTACACGCTGTGTGAAAACTTGTTGTTCTTCTTCGACTTTGGCATTTAAGGAGGTGTTTTGTTCTTCTAAGGCTTGAGTTTTCAAGTAGAACTGTTCTTGTTGTTCTTTTGAGCTATCGACTTTGAACTTCATACCTTTTTGAAGCGCATCCAATTCATTTTCTAAAGATTGTTTTTCCAAAACAAAGCGTTCTTCCATTTCTTCTCTTTCTTCTGCGATAGCACTGAGGTTTTTCACCTCACCGGAATAATAGTCACGTTCATTTTCGGCTCTTGCCAATTTGGTGTGCCATTTTTCTTCGAGTTGTTTAACCTTTCCTTTACTTCCTCTACCTAGCATCCATCCTGCTAAACCCGCTACTAAAGCAGTTAGAAGTAAACATATCCATATTTGTGATAGTAAATAACTCATCTGTAATACTCTTTATTTAATACTCTTATTTAATACTTTCTACTGTTAATTCTATTCGACGGTTGCGCGCCCGTCCCTTATTGGTATTGTTGCTGGCAATCGGCTTGCTGGAACCATGTCCAATGGATAGCAATTTGGTTTTCAGTATTCCTTTGTCGGCGAGATAGTTAGCAACGGCTCTAGCCCGCTTCTTACTTAGTTTTCGATTTAGACTATTACGCCCTGTAGAATCAGTATGTCCGTGTATCTTGATATTCATACCCGTACATTTTTTTGCCCGGGCAGCAATTTTATTCAGCACTTTATAACTAGAGTTTTTTAACACGGCACTCGATGAATTAAAGCGTACCTTTCTACTTCTAAGGATGCTGTTAAACTGTTTTTGACATAGCTTCCTCTTTGCGCGATTCGCTGGTTTTTCGGCTAATTCATCACCCTGTGAAACGGCTAAAGCTAATGCCAGTGTGTAGCTTTTTGGGATTTGGTTTTTTAACTGATGTTCTATCTGAGAAATCATTACCGGTGATGGGCTTGTTCCACTAATCTCTATTACCTTTCCAATAAGTTTGGCTTCGCCTGATGTCAGTGCACTCAGTTTTTGCATCATTAAGATAGCTACATCCGGCATTCCACTGGCTATTGGGACATCTAGTTCTAATATTCGATCTTCTACATTGGTCTTACCATAGCGCTCAATAGCAACTTCATGCAGTTTTTTGTGAGAGTCTACATCAAGAATGCCATTCAGTGTGATCTTGCCAGACTCATCAAGCCTTATGGTTAAAGAATGCGTTTTTGATGTTCCATCCGCTATGTTTCCCGCAACTTTGATCTGGTTATCAATAAAATTATAACCCTTCACTTGGGCAATTCGTTCTGCTGCTTGTTTGATTTGTGGTGATATCGCATTACCGATGAGAGTAATATCCCGTCCGTCGACATTGACATCAATAGAGGAAATACCATTATCAGAGAGCGCTGCTTTTGCCCTCGCGGCAATATCTGCCTGAATGGCGGGAACATGCGTTTTGTAGACACAGAAATACGCTATAGCTGCGATGGCTAACAGCGCTAATAATAAAATTAACAATTTTCTCATTGAATAATCCTGACTCTTTCAACGATAGGGGTGTCTCGTTAGTTCTCGTCCAGAAAGACAGTAATCGTGTAACCTACGTTGAGGAACGAAACGCGGGATTATGTAACACATTGATTTCCCGTGTTTCGCTATCGCTCAACACAATAGGGAGAGGGGTATGATAATCAGGCACTTTGCTTGATAATCTACCCCTCCCCAACCCTCCCCCTGCTAGGTGGAGGGGAGTTCGGTGCTTTCTGGATGCTAACTAGTTAGTAGCTAGGATTATAATAGTCTATTTTTTATTTTTTTACATATATTTTTCAGCAAGTAGGATAATAATAGTTATATTTTACATTAAAGACACATGTGTTGAATGATTTATGAACATTACTTACTCTACTTGTTCTTCAGCTTGTTGCTCTTTTCTAATAAGCGGATTAAGAAACCCATCTGCCCAGTCCGGATCTACTGTATTACCCTCTTTATCATGGAGAGGATAATCCGAATCATTCCAGCCTTTAATTCCGGTTTTCATTGAGGTCACATTCTCATAGCCCATAATCTGCATTACCATTGCGGCTAATGCGCTTCGATTGCCTGATCGGCAAATAACAATCACTTGTTTATTGCGAGCAGCTGCTAATTCGGGAATCGTTTCTGCATAACCCCAATCACAACAGGCTTCCAGAATTCCTCTGGGTACAAATAGGGATCCCTTTATATGCAGGGCATCAAATTCGTCTTGTTCACGAGTATCAACCAATATTGCAGATGGATTCGATTCTAGTATTTCTTCCACATCCCATGGAAACACTTCTGTAATGTCGGGAAGTATTTCCGCAATTAAGTCTTTGAAGGTTTTTGCCATTTTATTTTCCGTCAACAAAGGATTAGCTGGGCGGTTTCGAGGTGCGAAACCATCTGTCTAAGCAGGAAATATTAATAAACAACTGCGTTTGCCGGATGGCGTTCCTTATCCGGCCTACAAACACCGGTTTCTGGATGCTAACGTTAGCGTTTTTTTATTCTGCCTTTCAGGCCATGTTCCACTGCCATCACAGCTGCGGTAATGCGGGAGTTAATTTTAAGTTTTCTCAAGATGGCTTTCACATGTAACTTAACCGTGCCATCCGAAATCCCTAAGTTTCTGGCGATGACTTTATTGGTTTGCCCTTCTGCCAATAACCCCAAAATTTCATATTCACGCGGAGTAAGCTCTGAGAAGGGGTCATCTTCTTCTTCCGCTATAATAGTATCGCCTTGCACGACTCTGGCTAACACATGTGACAAGTCGCCCGCGACAATGGTTTTACCGGAGATGATGTCACGAATGGCGGCCACCAGATCATCGGGCTCCATATCTTTCAATAAGTAGCCCTGCGCGCCGTTTCTCAATGATTCTATTAAATCTTTGTCGGCTGCACTGGTGGTCAACATAACAACACGTTGTTTGGGATGGAGTTTTTTTATTTGTTTAAGAACAGCATGACCGTCCATTTCAGGCATGCGCATATCCAGCAATACGATATCTGGTTTGTGTTCTTTTACCAATGGTATGCCTTCTTCGCCGCTACCAACAGCGGCTACTACCTCTATCCCTCTTCTGGTTAATAAGTCTTTGAGACCTGCGCGGAACAGAGTATGGTCATCTATTAATAAGATTCGTGCATTCATGAAGTCGCTACCATTGATTCATTTGGGTTTCGTGGGATGTGTGGCTTACCTTCTGACAGCGCATGTTTTTCTTCAGCAGCCGACATAAAACTAAGTTGAATCAGTGTACCCTCTCCTACTTCACTTTCAAACTGTATCTCACCATTAATTCTTGCCGCTCTTTCTTGCATAATCGTTAAACCAATGTGATTGCCCGACTCACTGGACACTTCCAGTAGCGTATCATCAAAACCCACACCATCATCTTCAACCAAAATCCTGCATTCGCCTTCTTCGGTGCTATGCATAAGAATTCGTACTGTTTCGGCTTTACTGTGTTTACGAATGTTCGCCAATGCTTCTTGTACAATACGCACCGCTTCCAGTTCAATATCTCTTGATAGCTCTTCAAGGTGCCAATTCTGATAAAAGAATACTTCCAGTGAGGTCTCTATCTGAAAGCGTTTGGATAAATGTTCGATCGAACGCACCAAACCACGACCATCAATAGGTGCACGAAAGTCTGTAATTAAACTACGCAATTCAGTGTTTGCCTCATCTATAATCCCTTCTAGACCTTCAAGCTCAGCCCATATCTTCTCGCCATCATCCGTGTTAATGGTATCATCCAGCAAACGTACTTTATAACGCATACTAGCGAGTGTTTGTGCTAATGAATCATGTAGCTCATGGGCCATACGGGTACGCTCTTCCATAATAGAGAGGGTTCTTGCTTCATTATCTACATTCGCTTTTTCTATCGCCATTCCCAAGTGCTGACCGATACTTAACAGCAGCTCATGCTCGTCATCAAATTGCGGGTTATGTTTTTTCTCGACAGAAATATTGTAGACCCCCAACATTTTGTTGCGGTATTGAATAGGAATGACAACCTGCTCTTTCTCATCGTCGTTTTCAATGCCTACCGTGACGATTTTATGAGTTCTTCCATCCTCATCTAAGAGCTTCACTGTCACTGATTCTGCATTCACTACCTTTTTTAGCGTCAGCAAAAAACGATTAAGCAAGCCATCCAGACTATGTGATTGATTAATGCAGGATGCCACATCGTATAAAACACTTAGATAGTGTTTTTTTTGTTTGATGTATCGTTCTTGCTCTTGCAAGCGTCTTTCTAGTTTTCCAGCTATCTGTTGGTAATCAATGGAAATTGAGTTGATATGTTTACGGAGATGATAGGAGGGACAAAATGCATTGTTGACGGGCATGCGTTCAGATAAATACCCACTACGTAAAGACTCAACCCAATGCGCCAAATCATTGCCGAAACGACAAAACTCGCGCCACACCCAAAACATTAAAAGCCCGGTACCAACACCTGAAACTATCCATAAGAGCGTCATCACCCAGGGAACCCAACTCGGCTTATTGGGTGTCCCTTCGACCCAAAAATAGGTCGCACCAATAGTCACAAACAGGAAGAATAAAACAAACATGCTTACCCGAGCCTGCCATGGGAACATAATCGCCGAGCGCGGCTTGATAGCACCTTGTATTGGGTTCGAAGTTATCTGATTCGAAGTTACCTGAATAGGAGAAACCTCTTCAGGTGTATAGGCTTTGACTATGGGGATGGCATCATTGGTATCCATAGGGTTGGATGTCTCTCTGTTCTGGCTCTATTCAGTAGGAGCCTTATAAGTAGGATCATTGGGGTTTAAAAAGATGAATTCTTTTTTACCCTCAATGTCTACAAAATCAAGCGTCATTCCATCAGCTACTGGCTGAGTACCTTCGTCAAGAATAATGTTGGTACCCTCTACTTTGGTATCTTCAGCAGTAATATTATCGTCAAAGCCCATTTGATAATGAAATCCACCCTCTTGTTGTACTTGTATCGCTATTCTGAGTGGTAAATCGGGAGTATTGGTTTCTGCGCGTGACTTCTCGATTTGGTCTTTAGCAGCATCAGTAACTGTGATCATGTTGTTTCGTTTCCTTAGTGTTTTTTATAAATCTTACAAAGCGTTTCGCCCAATGGTATTTACTAGTGTCACGCATATGTGAATATGAGGCCAAAAGATTTTTATACAACCAGCCATCATGCTCTCCATCAATACCGTAACCGCGCTCTACAGCATAAGCGAAAGTACCTTTCTGGGTCAATTGACCCTGTTTATCTTCTAGTCTTGAGTAGTGAAACTCATGAGCGGCAATATGTCTTGCTGAGGAGTCATTAGGCCACTTCATGTTATCAGTCTCACGCAATTCGACGTAGCCACGGCCTTTGGGTGTATCTGCCATCATTGTTGTTGCAGGAATGATCCCTACCATTTCACAGCTATCCTCGCCCCAGCTTATCGACTCACTTAGATACATTAACCCTCCACACTCAGCGTACACTGGCATACCGGACTCAATCGCATTATAAATAGATTTACGCATTGAAGTGTTTTTGCTTAAGGCATGCATTTGCGTCTCAGGAAATCCTCCCCCAATAAACAAAGCATCTATCATAGGCAATTCATTATCACGCAATGTATTTATGGTGATTAGCTCAGCGCCTGCTGACGTTAGTGCTTCAAGGTCATCAGCATAATAGAACCCAAAAGATTCATCCCTGCATATACCTATTGTTATTCGATCAGATGGTGTAGCTGTTTTAGTATCTGATTGTGTGGCTGTTTTAGTAGCCGATGTTGTAGAATTTAGTGTAGGAGATGATTGATATTTTGGTAATTCGGGGGCTTGCTTGGATATCAATAATATCTTCTCAATATCTACTTGGTTTTCTACTCTATCAGCAATCAATTCTATTTTTGCTGATGCTTTATTGCTTTCGTTATAAGGCATTAAGCCCAGATGACGTTCCACCAAGATCAAGTCACTTGATCGTCGAACACAACCCAACACAGGAATATCAGAATAATGCTCAGTCACAGCAATGAGTTTTTGCTCATGTCTATCGCCTGCCACTTTATTAAATATAACACCCGCAATATGAATATCAGGGTCGAAAGAGGCATAGCCTAACAAGAGAGGCGCAACGCCTCTGGTGACCCCTTGTGCATCAATAACGAGTATGACCGGAGTATGGGTCAGCTTTGCCATGCTGGCATTGCTGTTAGTACCTTTTAAATCCGTTCCGTCATATAACCCCATATTGCCTTCAATCAATGTCATGTTCTTTCCTGTACTTTTGCTTTCCAGCATATGCAGGATTTCATCATTAGACATGGTGTTGAAATCAAGGTTATAACAAATAGCTTGGCTTGCTGCGCCCAACCACAAGGGGTCTATATAATCTGGGCCTTTTTTCAAGGGTTGAATGCTATGACCTAAACGCGTCAGCGCCGCACACAAACCTAATGACAACGTAGTTTTACCAGATGATTTATGAGCAGCAGAAATGTAAATACGCGGTAGGGTCATAGTAAAATAGCAACAATAAAAAAGCCGGCATTGGAGCCGGCTTTAGATATAAGCGTTAAAAGTTATTTACTTAGCGTGAGCATCAACGACTGAATCAGCTAAAGATGCTGGCAAAAAGCGTAATACCTTTACTCCAACCGTTACTATAGCAAGTGTCAAAGCCACTCCAAATAGACCTAGCAGGATTTCCCAAATACTGGGCGAATAGGGATTAATAATCCCGTCAGAATAAACACTGCTGGTTACGGCATTAGGAAATAATTCTAAAGGATATGCCTGACCGCCAATAACGATGACATAGATTAAACAGAAACCACCTATCGTGGTCAGCGCTGCTGCAACAAAAAGAGCGGCTCTATTGTTTTTTAACTTTTTACAGAAGATCAATGCTAATGGAGTCAAGGTTCCGAGCAAGATAAATCCGTACCAGAATAATGAAGAGTAAATATTACCGCCGCCAAGAATAAATGATTCAACCCCATGATGCTCAGTAGCATACAGGTTAGTTACGTGACGAGTGACTTCCAGTAACAATGCACCAAGAATGAAAACAGCGAGCATATAACGCAGCTTATTTAAAACGAAATCACCTAACTCACGATTTGTCCATTTATAAGACGCCATCAATACAAGAACGAAAATGGCCATACCCACTGAAAAAGAAAGCACGATAAACAGAGGAGCTAATATGGCGGCATCAAATGCTTGCCTTGCCACTAAAAACCCGAAGATTGAACCCGTACCCGTAGTAAGAATCAAACGCCAGGTAAATGCGCTAACACCTATTGTTTTATAGAATTTCTTTGCCAGTTTACTACGATCCATCATGGCCCAAATGTAGAGTCCAACCAGTACCAAAAACCCAGTATAGAGAATCATATTCCAGGCAAATATGGATTTGAAGTTAAGATGAAGACCATCAATCATCTTTATCACATGATCTAAACGTGCAAGATCAAGTAGTAAAATTAGTAAACCACCTACCAGTAACGCAATAGCTAACAGTGCTGATAAGCGACCGAGAGGTTGATATGCGTGTTTTCCAAAAACAGTTCCGATAGAGCCTATATTCAGCGCACCTGATGCCGCTACTATCAAAAATATGGCAAAAATATGAGGTAAGCCCCAAACAATTTCGTTATTCATTCCACTGATATAGTGGCCATGATGTTCCATGGTAAAAAACGCGATGATGCCAGCAAGCAGGAATAGACCCATTAGCCCTAAAAGACCGTAGTAGCCCATACCATTGTTTTCAACTTCGCTATAGATAACTTTACTATTACTACTCATAATCAGATACCTTGATAACGTACGCCAGTGTTCAAACCAAGATCCGCACGGATTTGCTTACCGCCCTTCTCTTTTAATGCCTGACTGATTTGACTATTTTCATCGTTTAAATCGCCAAAGACGATAGCGCCACCTGATGACTCAACACAGGCAGGTTGTTTACCAGCATCAACGCGATGAACACACAGTGTGCATGCTTCTACCGTACCTTTACCGCGTGGTGAATCCGGCTTCTGATCGAATATTGATTCATGTACAAGGCTACGAGCCTTATAAGGACAAGCCATCATGCAATAGCGACAACCAATACAAATATGTTTATCAACCAGAACAATGCCATCCGCGCGTTTGAAAGATGCACCTGTTGGACAGACATCCGCACAGGGAGCTGTTTCACAATGCTGGCACATCACAGGGAGTTCAAAGGTATTTCTGGTTAATTTTTCAGTAACTTTAACCGTGCGTACCCAATGTGTCTTTTGTTTTTCATTGGATAGTGGCTCATTACCCCAACCGTGCTCTTTTTTACAGGCATCAACAACGCCTTGACCGCCGTTTGGCAACCTATCAATATCTATCAACATGCCCCAACGTTTTGCGTCTGTTACCGCTTCAGCAGCAGGTTTGGCTTGTGCCTGGCGCAATAACAACCCAGGAGCAACCGTTACAGCTGCGGCAGTTACACCCGCTCCCACTAAAAACTTACGACGATAAGTATCTATATGATTACTCATGAGCAGCGCCTCCGTTCTGTGTACTCTGGCTCTGACCCTTTAGAACTGCATGAGAGCCATCAGCGGATTGAAAATCTTTAGCTGTAGCATGAAGGCTATCAGCAGGTGCAGCACCAGCAGGATTATCCGAGTGACATTCGAAACAATCCAGCTTCACGCCCACATAGGCATGACAAGTTGCACAGAAATGATCAGGATTCAAATCATGATCATCTGTTAAATAATTCACTGGTTTACCATTTTGCTCAGCAGGAACGTGACAGTTGATACATTCTTTAAAGCTGTGCTTTTTGGTGCGAATACCCTTGTGCATTGTCTCATCACGTTGATGCAGTATGAAATCCATGTGATTCGTACGCATCACATCCGTGGGTTCAACACAAGATTCAGCCTTTGCTCTTGCTGTTTCTAACTGCGGCTCTGGGGCTGTGTCACCACAACCTGCCATACCTAAAGTTAGAGCCAGCAATATCATTGCGGCTAAAATATTTTGGGCTTTGCCAAACATTGCAACTCCTACTTGACTACTATTAACCACCGACTATTAACCACCAAGACCCATTTCAATGTAGCCTGTTGGACATACATCAGCACAGATATGACAACCTATACACTTATCATAATCAGTCGCTACATAACGTCCTGTTGATGATGTAACGGGTGGAACTTTGAATACTGCGTCTTGTGGACAGTAGATAACACAGTTATCACACTCAAAACACATACCACAGCTCATACAACGTTCTGCTTCGTCTTTAGCTACCTGATCTTCCATGCCTAACATACGCTCATGGAAATGACCCAGAACTTCTTCTGAATTTGGAGCATCTTCAGCACGTAGATTACGCTCTACTTTCTCGAAATGACCAAGATATAGCTCAGATGATTCTACAATTTCGTGCTCAGAACGGTCATCAAAGTTATGGACTGCGTAATCGTCTGAGTCTGTACCCCGTAAATCTTCTGCTTTGCTTTCGTCATACGACTTTGGTGAACGACCAATAGACTCAAGATTGTCCAGTATATCAAAGTGATGCTTATCCACTTTAGGACGCTTGCTCATCTTGGCTTGAGACATATAAAGATGAATAGTCTCGGCCGCGATTGAACCCTGACCAATAGCGGTGGTCAGTAGATGCGGACGAATGATATCACCAGCAACGAAGTGACCTTCTTTACCAGGTACCTGATAGAAGTTATCAGAATCCATAAGGTTACGATCATTTCCGTAGTCTTCTACACCCTCAAGATCACCAAACTGACCGATAGCCGATACGATTAGATCTGCTTCGATAATAGTTTCTTTGCCGCCTTCTATAGCAACTGGCATGTTACCTTCAAACTTACACTCAACCACTTTAAGTGCTGTTGCCCTGCCGTCAGCATCAGTGATGATTTCGATAGGCATCACTTCATTCATTAGTCTAACGCCTTCACGCTTAGAATCTTCCACTTCGTGATCAGTCGCGGTCATGTCTTCTTCAGCAAATAAAGCTGTTAACACAACACTCTCACAAGGAATTCTGTCTGCGTCTGCAACATCACCATGTGTGATACGGCCTTCAGCTACATCTTCAGGTTTTTCGTTATAGTTGCTCAGTGTGCCAATACGACGAGACACTGAAACCACGTCGATAGAGGTATCACCACCACCCACACAGACTATTTTAGAAGCTGTGTATTTCATTTCGCCTTTATTGAATTGCTCCAGATAATCTACCGCTGTTACACAGTTAGGAACATCATTCCAGTTATCAAGGAATAGGCCACGACCTTTCTTACAACCTAACGCCCAAAGTACAGCATCGTATTCTTTTTCAAGATCGGCAACGGCAACATCTTTACCAACACGCGTGTTGGCTTTGAATTCAATATCACCCATATCAAGGATACGATCACACTCAGCATTTAACTGTGCGCGTGGTGTACGATAGTTCGGGATTCCGTAACGCATCATGCCGCCAAGCTCTGCGTGATCGTCAAAAACGGTAGAAGCATGTCCCATACGACGTAACTGATAGGCCGCAGCCATTCCAGCAGGGCCACCACCGATAATGGCTATTTTCTTTCCTGATAACTCACTTGGGCAATCAAAAGCATAACCGTTCTCAATCGCTGTATCGCCAATGTATTGCTCAACCGCGTTGATTCCAACGAAGTCATCAACATCATTTCGGTTACAGGTATCTTGACAAGGCGCCGGACAAACACGACCCATCATGGCAGGGAAAGGGTTTGAATCGGTCGAGCGACGGAATGCATATTCCTGCATCTGTGCTAATTCGATTTCTGCTTTCTCTTCTTTACTTAAGTCTTTAGCAGGTGCTTCAAATCCGATCGGCTTCTCTATGCCACGGACAATTTGCAACCAACCACGGATATCTTCACCCGCTGGACAACCACCCTGACAAGGAGGTGTTTTTTGTATGTAAGTAGGACATTGATAAGAGGTATCTTCCTGGAAGATAAGTTCTCCCATATTAGCCCACGTATCATCACCTTCTTCATAACGTCGAAACGTATGTGTCATTGTCTTATCATCTGGTGCTGTTGCCATTCTAATCTCCTTACACAATCCTAATGGACTATTAAGTTAAGTTTTAATTTATTCTACCCAACACTTATCTTAAGAGATAAGTGCGTTTACATTTCTATTTTGTCTAGCCTAGTTGCTTAGTATTTGCTGATTCATTGAATCGGCTACTAATCTTTTCCCTTTGCTGCTTCTTCTGTGGCTTTCTTTTCTTCTTCAGCTTTTTTACGAGCTTCCATTGCAGCTACACGCTCTGCTTCTTCAGCGGCATCTCTAGCTTCAATTTCTTCTTCAGTCAATTGCCCTGTTAACACTAAAGCGCTACTTACTAACTGATGCACACTCACAATTTGATCCATCGTAAATCCATAGTAAGGAATAACTTTGGTAAATTGTGACTTACAAATGGCACAAATAGCAGCCATATGGGTAACACCATGTTTATCCGAAACATGTTTCAGTGCTTCCATTCTGGGTTGAGCACCTTTAACACGGATTTCCATCAGGTCATCCGTCAAGATACCACCACCGCCGCCACAACAAAAGGTAGCGTCATGTGTTGTGTCAGCCGGCATATCTACGTAGTTATTACAAACTGCTTTAATCACATTGCGTGGAATATCAAACTGACCACCAGGCTTATCACCCATATTGGTTCCACGCGCTACGTTACAAGAGTCGTGGAATGTCAAAGTCATATCATCATTCAATGACTTATCTATAGTTAGCTTGCCATCTCTAAGCGCAGGCCAAGTGATTTCAAGAATATGTTGTGGTACAGGATAATTCGGATCCAGAAAATCGAAAGGTCCTGCTAGCGTGTTCAGGAAGCTATAGGCAACACGCCATGCGTGTCCACACTCACCAAATACAATACGCTTTACTTTTAAATCAATTGCCGCTTTTCGAATACGCATTGAAATCTTGCGCATATTCTCATAACTACCAATGAACATGCCAAAGTTAGCGCCTTCTGAAGCATATGAACTTAATGTGAAATCAAGCCCTAGCTCATGGAATATTTTTGCATAACCCATTAAGCCATCAACATGAGGTTCTGCAAAAAAGTCAGCAGAAGGTGTTATCAATAAAATATCTGAACCCACTTTATCTAATGGGAATTTGACTTCTACACCTGTTTCGTCAAAAACGTCTTCTTCAAGACCTTCTAATGTATCTTCTAAGGCTCGCTCAGGAAGTCCAAGGTTGTTACCAATCTTGTAAACCTTTTCCATAATCTGTGTACAGTATTTCTGTCCACGACCGATATGGTTAAGGATTTCTCTAGCTGCCATTGAGATTTCAGCGGTATCAATACCATAGGGGCAGAACACAGAACAACGTCTACATTGAGAACACTGATGATAATAGTTATACCAATCATCAATGACTTCTTCAGTTAAATCTGTTGCACCGACCAATTTAGGAAAATATTTCCCCTGCAAAGGTGAAGTAACGTCTATAAACCTTGCGCAATAAATCTTGACGAGCTACCGGCATATTCTTAGGGTCACTAGTCCCTAGATAGTAGTGGCACTTGTCAGTACACGCCCCACACTTCACACAAATATCTAAAAACAATTGGAGTGAACGATAGCGGCCACGCAAATCATCCATTTTCTCTAATGCAGCTTCTTTCCAGTTTGGAATGAGTGACCATTTGTCATTTTCATCTTGTTCAATTTCAGTAGCAAAGTGCATTGGCTCCTGAAACTTAGGCGCAGAAATCCAGGGGCCATCACCCTTCATAGTATCATTTACTAGCTTAGGTACATCCGTGATGCCATCTTCGCCTGTAATTTCTGGTATTTCGTAATCTGCCACTGGTTTAACCTCTTTATATGTCTACTTAGTCAGGTAAGATTATTTCTTCAACTCATGAAGATAGTCAACACCTTGCTTATCAAGCTCGGCAGCCCAAGGGGCTATATGTCGTTTCTCACGAGAGTTATCTACCTGGTTTCGGGTAGGACTAAAGAATACACCTGGCGCATGCATCAATTTACTGATCGGGAAGATAAGCATTAGAAAAGCAACAGATGATAAATGTATTAATAAAATAGGATCAGCAGGTAAGTTCCAGCCATCCATGTTAAAAGTTCGTAAACTAATAAAGAACGACTTAACCGCTGTAACATCAGTATGAGATACAAACGTCATCATAAGACCACTCATACCTATTACTAAAAGTAGAACAAGCATCAAAAAATCTGAAGGTGCTGAAATATATCTAACACGATCAATAATGAAACGTCTCGCAAGCAAAGCTGCTAGACCAATAACCATGATGAATGCGCCATATTTTCCAAACGGTGACATGAACTGAATAACAGCATTAACTGTTTCCATGAAGTAACGCGTGTGCCTTAGTAGTACTAATGCAAGTCCGTAGTGAAACATAATCGCGAAAACCCACAAGAGCTTATCCGAACGAAACAAGCTCTGAAAGAACACAACTTCGCGGAACATACGCAACACAACACCACCCGTCGTTCTGGGTGCTGGCATCGTAGGGATTTTTAAAGGGGCTGGTGTTTTCCAGTAGATACGTACTTTATAGATGATACCCACTATTATTACAATAGTAGCCACCCAAAATAGCAGACCGAAAATAATACCTAATGCGTTCACTTATAACTCCTGAAATCTTTCGATAACTTCTTGTAAAGCCAAATCAATCACTGTTTCCAGATTTGCAATTTAGTTTTACAAGAAGCCCGGCAAAAGCCGGAACTTCTTAGCGCATTAGCTGTTCAGATTAGCCCCGTTTGTTCAAGCTCAAGGCGAAAGCGCGGAATGTGTACGACCTACATGGATGCAGGAAGTGCAGATTTTGCAGGAGCAAAAATCTGCCACATGAGCACTTTCAACGCAGAAATTGGACAAATAAGGGGCTGAGCTGGACGGCTAATAAATTATACGCAACCTGTTGGTTTGGGTAATCCCGCGTAC
>CBDCZP010000014.1:0-35133 GCA_965224605.1 Thiotrichaceae bacterium | reverse complement strand
CAACAAATAATAACACCCAGAAAAAACCACAAATCCGCAGCAATATACTGAGGCGGTACCGATAAGTGGTAGGTAAACGACATATGATATCTATTTTAAATCACGTTTAATTCTCTATTATCAATCATTTACCTTATCTATATCCCCATAGATAAGAAAGAGTTGCTCAATGGCAACAACTCCTGTAAATTTCGCGCTCCATAATTATATTAGCGACTGCTAATTATGAGCTTTATATGAACATCACCGTTAGTAAATTAGTGAGCACTCTTCTATTTACTTTTTTGCCATTATCTATAGCTATTCAGACAGCTGAAGCAGCAACAAAAGGCAAGTCTTCTTATGTCAAAAAACACAAGAAACATAAAAAACGCTTCATCAGCTGTGATAGCTATTCTAGAAGCACACTTCTAAAAAAAGCTAATAAATACCAAAAGCATATCACTAAAGCAGCACAAGACTACAAAGTATCACCCTCCCTTATTACCGCGGTCATTACTGTCGAATCATGTTTCAGACACAAAGCGCGCTCATCAAGCGGTGCAGCTGGCCTTATGCAATTAATGCCCGCTACAGCAAGACGTTTTGGAACTTCAAATCGTTATAACATCAAACACAATATTAAAGCAGGCACTAAATACTTAAGCTTTCTGTTAAAAAGGTTCAACGGTAACGTGCTACTAGCCGCAGCAGCTTACAATGCCGGTGAAGGCGCTGTTGACAAATATAACGGCGTTCCGCCTTATAAAGAAACTCGGGTTTATGTGCGCAGAGTTCTGAATGCTTATCGGAAGCTTTCTGCAACACCAAAGCGCACAATCGCTAAGGCTAAGAACCCAACAATACGGACACGAGCATGGTACGTACAGCAATACGAACGTAAGCTTAGGCACTCAAATCGAGGGTTAAATTTGACAACACGTGAGCTACATCACGTTAACAACCTGTTAGGTTCCTCCGAAGCTATACAACCTGCATTGAGCTTCAAACAGTTCTTATAAGGTTTTGAGAGCCAACCGAGAAGAGAGCCTCGGTTGGTTTTATATTAAGGGGGATAGCTTTACCCGTATTTAGCCTGTGTTGAGCGACAGTCAAACACATAAAATCAATAAGTTAGGAATCCCCACGTTTCGAAGCACTAACAGAAATTCCCTTTATTTATTCAGAGTAAAGATAGTAAGCCTTTATGCTTGGCTCTGTTTGGTAACTTCTTCATGAACTTTTTTCATATCAATACCTTTTACTTTGCTGATCACATCTTCTAGTTGTGGACCACTTAGCATTCCCGCTTGTGAAAACAAAACAACTTGCTCGCGAAAAATCATTAATGTAGGTATGGAACGAATCTGGAAATGTGCACCCAATGCTTGCTCAGCTTCAGTATCAATTTTACCGAAAACAATATCTTCATGCTTTTCTGATACTTCTTCGTAAATTGGCGAGAAAGATTTACAAGGGCCACACCATTCAGCCCAAAAATCGACAATGACGATATCGTTATTATTTATAGTACCTTCAAAAGTATCTTCTGTAATGTCTACGGTTGCCACAAGCTCTCCTTAATTATGATATATCCACAAAATATAAGGTGTTTATTCTGCAATGACAAGAAGAAACTAAAAAAGTAAGTGTAATGAAACGCATCTCTGTTCATGCACCTTATTTCAGCTATTTGCTTAGGATTTTCCCCAGACAGGTAACAGCTGATGAGGAATAGATAAATGATCTAAGATTCTAGCCACCATAAAGTCCACCAAATCACCAACAGACTCCGGTTGATGATAGAAACCAGGGTTCGCTGGCATGATGATTGCCCCCATACGAGTTAGGCTAAGCATATTTTGCAAATGAATCTCTGAGAACGGTGTTTCACGCACCACCAGAATTAATCTTTTTCTTTCTTTTAAAGCCACATCGGCAGCTCGCTCTAGCAAGTTTTTACTACTCCCGACAGCAATGGCAGATAATGTCCCTGTGGTGCAAGGGCATACTACTGTTGCATCAGCCACACCCGAACCACTGGCAATAGGAGCCATCCATTGTTCTCTTTCAAAAACACTGAGTTGGTTTTCTGAAGCTTGATATTTCTCGGTGAAAAACTGTTGGATATCACTGGCTCTGGAAGGCAGTTTAAGATCCGTTTCCATATTAATGACGATTTGTGCAGGACGCGAAATCAGTAAATAGACGACCACTTTTGCTTTAATTAATTCCTCCAGCAATCGTAATCCATAATCTGCGCCCGACGCGCCAGTCATAATTAAAGTGACGGTTTTCATTGTCGGTTTTCCAATGCTGATAACATTTTCTCATGGATTCCAGCAAAACCACCATTACTCATAATGAGTATATTTTCAGCATGCTGATCCTCACTCACTTGCTGAATGATGTGATCAACATCATCATACAAAGTTGCCTTGTTGCCCAAGGCTGTAATCACAGCATCCATATTCCAATCTACATCCGCAGGTTGGTACAACAAGACCTCATCGGCTTCAGCTAATGATGCAGCTAATTTGTCTTTATGCACCCCCAAGCGCATTGTATTAGAACGTGGTTCTAGTATTGCAGTTATTTTTTGGGTGCCTACATTTTTCCTCAAACCATCAAGAGTCGTAGTAATTGCAGTTGGATGGTGAGCAAAGTCATCATATACTTTGATGGTATTTGTTATCCCCTTCCTTTCTACTACACCGCGAAGCTGCATACGGCGTTTAACACCTTTGAATTCAGCCAAAGCCGCTATAGCATGTTTAACTGGCACGCCAGCATGCCGTGCTGCCGCTATTGCCGCTAAAGCATTTGCCACATTATGCTGTCCCATACTGTCCCATTTAACAACACCTTGATCATCACCCTCTAGCAAAACCTTAAATTCACTACCGTCTTCAGTAAGGTATTCTACTGACCAACCTTGTTGAGTATCAAGCTGCGTATCAGACTGTTCATGTTCGCGGGAATTGATCGAAGAAAAGTTCTCCACAGGTGTCCAAAGACCTTTATCCAATACTTCTTTTAGAGCGGTTTCTTCACGGTTAGCAATCACTAAACCTTCACCGGGGATCATCCGAACAAGATGATGGAACTGTGTCTTTATGGCTTCTAAGTCAGGAAATATATCTGCATGATCGTACTCAAGGTTATTCAGCACAACGGTTCTGGGATGGTAATGAACAAACTTGGAGCGTTTATCAAAGAAAGCGGTATCGTATTCATCCGCTTCAACGACGAAGAAGGGAGAGTCGCCCAAACGTGCTGAAACCCCAAAATTCTCAGGCACTCCACCAATAAGAAAACCAGGTTTCAATCCTGCATATTCAAGAATCCACGCGAGCATACTGGCGGTAGTGGTTTTGCCATGAGTACCTGCCACTGCTAATACCCACTTATCCCGCAAGATATGTTCGTATAACCACTGCGGCCCAGAGGTATAGAAAAAGGGTTTGTTTAGCACATGTTCAACAACACCCATGCCACGTGACATGACATTTCCCACCACTATCGTATCTGTGTCTTCAGGTATGTTTTCAGCTAACAAGCCGTGTTGGATTTCTACACCTTGCTCTTCCAGCATAGTACTCATGGGAGGATAAACATTGTCATCAGAACCCGTGATTTCTATTCCTGATTCGCGGGCAAGCAGGGCGATTCCACCCATAAACGTGCCACATATACCCAGAATATGCGTTGTCATTTTTATCCTTTAGTTACCAGCTTGGGAAATTATTTTAGCAAGAACACCGATACGATGGTATTAGTTCTACCTAAGACATAGGTCTTTATCAGCAGTGATTACGCACTGCATCTTCCATCGGGATGGGACGCGAAATACCATAGCCTTGTCCATAATCAACGCCAATCTCATTCAAAATTCGAATAATCTCATCATTTTCAACGTACTCAGCGATCACCTCCAAGCCCATCACATGACCGACCTGGTTGATAGATCGAACCATTTCTTGTGATACCGGATCATTTTCCATATCTTTTACGAAGATACCATCAATCTTCAAATAATCGACTGGCATATCTCTTAAATAACCATAGGAGCTGACACCCGTTCCAAAATCATCCAAAGAAAAACTGCAACCCAATTCTTTAAGACTTCCGATGAATTTCATCGCCAAGCCCATATCATTTACCGCAACAGACTCTGTAATCTCAAAACAAATCATATGCGGATTAATACCCGCAGATTTAATTTCACGAACGACAAAGTCCAAAAACTGTGGCTCATTGATGCTCTGTCCCGACAAATTGATAGAAAAAATAGGCAAGGGTTCTGTTTGTGTGATTCTTTTTAAATGCCGAAAGGCCTCACTCACCACCCATTTGTCGATTTCCATCATCAGCCCCTGTTGCTCAGCCGATGGTAAAAAATCATCAGGAGGAATCTGGTTGCCTTCATGATCAAACAAACGAATCAATGTTTCATAATGGTAGAAGGGTATAGAGTCATGATCAACAGCCAAGGGATGAATAGGCTGCGAGTAAAGCTTAAACATATTATTCTTAATAGCTTCATGAATACGTCTAACCCAGGTTATATCACCTTTTCGCGCCAACACATCTTCGTCATTAGGATGGAAAATAAAGGCACGATTTCCACCTTTATCACGCGCAATCCGACTAGCAATATCCGCATCAGATAAGACCTGTGAAGGGCTTGTACTATTTTTCTTATGAACCAGCAAAAATCCAATGCTGCCAGTTATTTTGAACTTGTTACCTTGCCAAAGAAACTCAAATTCTTCGATACCTTGGCGAATGCTTTTAACCAGGTCAAGTGCCGGCCCTGGCTCTTTTTCACGATACAAAATAGCAAAATCATCATTACTCACACGTGCTAAAATATCTCGCTTGGATTTGACAAATGTTCTTAATACTTCGGATATCTGATTAATCAAGGCATCACCTGCACTATGTCCGGCAGTATCCGTTACATTCTTAATCTTATCTAATGATATATAACAAAGCACATGAGTGGCAGCGTGCTTGCGCACATCCGCAAGCGCATGTTTGAGGGTTACCTCTATAGATTTCCGATTTGGTAATCGTGTCAATGCGTCATAGTTATCAAGATAATTAAGCTTAGATTCAAGAATCTTCTTTTCGCTGGTATCCTGAATAACTAATGCATAACTGAGTTTTCCCGGGTTGTCATCCAGAAAGCTAATGGGCGAGATAAGAATATTGGTGGAGAGTTCTTGATGTTCAGAAATCACTAATAAGTAATCATCTGCAACAGGAGATTGAACATCTTGAAGAATATTTTCGATAGGGCGTTGTGTTTTGCTATCCAGTAACGGATAAAGCACCCAAAAACTTTTACCAAGAACACTGCGCTGTTTACAATTTAACAGGTATTCGGCATTTTGATTAAGAAACTGGATGGAGCCTCTTTCATCCACCAATACCACAGCATCACGCACCACACTGAGTGATTTTTGCATGCACAGTGTGAACTGCTCAGAATTCCCACTGGATCCGATTTTCTTTATAGACTCAAAAAGAGACAAAACAAGCTTCCTAGTTTTTTTATAATTTTTAGATATATTCTATTGATTTGATCAAAAAGGCTGATTAATGAAGAAGTCTTTTTCATCTAAGCTTTGATAATTTATAGTATATATAATAAACAAAAGACCCTGCACTTTATAGCATGAAATAACGTCAAACCAATACGCCTCTCCGACAGTTGGCAGTAAGCAGCCATTATAGATTTACCTGATTACCCATCTGTCTAAGCTTAAATCTGATGTTATTACTTGAATTTAATATCAGGCTTAGACAAGTGGGTAATCAGGTAGGATTTATTATAAAGCGGCAATCTTATCTAACTGTTCTTGTAATTGTTGTAAGAGTTTTGTTTGTTCCTCGAACTGAGTCTTTACTTGCTCTACTACCTTTGTTGGGGCTTTTTCTGTAAAACTCGGATTACTTAAGCGACCTTTCAAGCCTTGTAAATTTTTCTCTACTTTTTCGATCTCTTTATTTAACCGGGCACTTTCCACGTCTTTATCGATTAAACCTGCCAACGGTATCAAGATTTTCATATCACCTACTAAAGCCGTTGCGGATTCTGGAGCTTGTTCACTTGCTGACAACCAGGTTACGTCCTCCAGTTTTGCTAGTGACTGTATAAATAACTGGCTGGCTGTATAACGTTGCTTATCTTCACCCGACGCATCTTGCAACAATACATTTAACTTTAAACTGGGCTTAATATCCATTTCGGATCGAATACGACGAACACCCAACACAAAGTTTTTGACCCAACCAATTTCCATCATGGCTTGATCATCTTTCATGGCTGGATCAACTTCAGGATATTGCTCCAGCATCACCGTTGCACCTTGTTTGCCACTTAATGGTTTTATGGTTTGCCAAATCTCTTCGGTTAGGTAGGGCATAATGGGGTGCATTAAGCGCAATAGTGTCTCTAACACCTGAATTAAAGTATGACGTGTGCCTCTTTTCTCTTCATCAGTAGAGCTATCAGCGTTTAGAACAGGCTTGCTTAGTTCCAGATACCAATCGCAATACTGATTCCAAGTGAACTCGTAAAGCGTTTTAGCCGCCAGATCAAAACGATAGCTGTCTATGTGTTCTGTTGTTTCTTTGATCGTTTGCTGGAGTAATGCCAATATCCATTTGTCCGCCAAAGACAGTTGCATCGTTGAATCCTGTAAACCGACATCCTGATCTTCCGTCTGCATAATGACGTAACGTGATGCATTCCATACTTTATTACAGAAGTTTCGATAACCCTCGATACGGTTTAAATCAAAACGTACATCACGCCCTGTTGCCGCCATTGCAGCAAAAGTAAAGCGCATGGCATCCGTTCCAAAAGCAGGGATTCCATCAGGGAATTGCTTTTTGGTTTGTTTGGCAACTTTCTCTGCAAGGTGCGCTTGCATCATATTACTAGTACGTTTTTTTAGTAAATCTTCCAGTGAAATACCATAGATAATATCTAGTGGATCAAGTACGTTACCTTTAGATTTAGACATTTTCTGACCGTCACCATCACGCACTAAACCATGTACATACACCTCATGAAACGGCACATCGTCCATGAATTTCATGCCCATCATGATCATTCTGGCGACCCAGAAAAAGATAATATCGAAACCTGTGACCAATACATTGGTGGGATACCAGGTCTTTAACTCTGCTGTTTTATCAGGCCAGCCCAAGGTAGAAAAAGGCCACAGTGCAGAACTAAACCACGTATCCAATACATCTTCATCTTGAGTTAACGTGAGTGAGCTATCCAGTGAATATTTCTCTCGAACCGTTGCTTCATCCTTAGCAACGTAGATTTTCCCAGATTCGTCATACCAGGCAGGTATTCGATGCCCCCACCACAGTTGACGTGAGATACACCAATCCTGAATATCACGCATCCAGCTGTAATACATGTTTTTATAGTTGTCAGGAACAAAACGGATTTTGCCTGTTTCAACAGCTTCAAGAGCAGGCTTGGCGAGTGACTCAATGCTTACATACCATTGATTCGTTAGATAGGGTTCAATAACTGTACCGGAGCGATCGCCACGTGGAACCATTAAGGTATGATCTTTTACTTCAATTAACACACCTAGCTTTTCCAAATCCACAACGATTATTTTACGCGCTTCGTAACGATCTAAACCACGATAAGCTTCGGGTGCTTCATCATTGATACGGGCATCTTCAGTGAGGATATTGATCATCGGTAATTGATGACGCTGACCTACTTCATAATCATTAAAATCATGAGCGGGTGTTATCTTTACGCAACCCGTACCTTTTTCAGGGTCTGCATGCTCATCGCCTACAATGGGGATCAAACGATCTGCAAGTGGCAATACCAGTTGTTTGCCGATCAAGTGTTTGAAACGTTCATCTTCAGGATGAACCGCCACACCGCTATCGCCTAACATGGTTTCAGGTCGTGTGGTCGCCACAACTAAAGATTCATCCGTGGCTTCGCCCGAGTCATCCGCAATAAAATAGCGGATATACCACATGTGACCCTGTTCTTCTTCGGAAATTACTTCGAGATCAGAGAGTGCGGTATGCAGAACAGGATCCCAGTTGACTAGCCGATTGCCTCGGTAAATTAGATCCTCGTCATACAGCTTTTCAAACACTTCTGTAACCGACTCAGACAACCCATCATCCATGGTGAAGCGTTGCCGCGACCAGTCCGGAGAGGTACCCAAATGACGCATTTGTTCAGTAATACGATCACCAGATTGCTCTTTCCAATCCCATACACGTTCGACAAACTTTTCTCGCCCAAGGTCATGACGTGTTTTACCTTCTGCGTCTAACTGCCTCTCGACTACCATTTGGGTGGCGATACCCGCGTGATCAGTACCCGGCTGCCACAAGGTATTGTCACCTTTCATGCGGTGATAGCGGGTGAGAATATCAATAATGGTGTGCTGAAAGGCATGACCCATATGCAGCGTGCCCGTGACATTGGGCGGGGGTAGCATAATGCAATAGGCTTGCTGGTCTTTGTCAGTCTGCTGGGGAGCAAAGTAGCCGTTGTCTTCCCAAGTTTTGTACCAGCGCTGCTCTATGTCAGCTGGATTGTAGGTCTTTTCCATTGTTAGCTTTCTTGTTGAATGTCAGAAAGCGCAGGATTATACCTTGATTGAACCTAAAAAACTCAGTTGAAACTACTGCGAATGCCTATAGCACTGAATCTAAAGGTTTTCTGGAAAATTTTGACTTCACCCGTAGAATGACTACGAATAAAGCCAAAATTTTACAGAAATTCCTTTACCTTCAGCACCCTAGTCATCCTCGCTACGTTTCAACTGAGTTTTTTAGGTTGAAGCCTTATTTCATAAGAGATTGATACAACTCGCTATGGGCTTTCGCCATGCTTTTTATTGAATAGAGTTGATCAATTTTATCTGCTAACCGATCGGCTTTTTGTGCGGCTTCTTCTGGGTTAGTGAGCACATGCTCCATGGTGTCACAAAACTCTTCCAGACTCGCTAAATAACCATTGTTCGCATCTATCAAAGTTGGGATTGCCCCAACGGGTGTTGTTATTACAGGCAATTTAGCGGCGCCTGATTCCAGCAACACAATGGGTAGACCTTCATAGTGAGAGGGTAGAACCATACAATGAGCGGTCTTCAACAAGTCAGGTATGTCACTTCTTGCACCCAACATACGCATGCAATCGGTAACATCCTGTTTAATAATTTCTTGCTGGATAGTTTCAATCAGCTCACTGTTCTCAGCTCCACCACCTGCAACGTCAATCACAAAATCATAGCCTTTATCTTTGAGTGCCTTCGCGCATCCAACTAGGAAAACCTGATTCTTCTGAGCGCGTATCGTACCCACTGACAGAAAGGTAAAAGGAGTGCTTTTTGTCGCTGGAGTTTGAAATTTATCAATATCGACACCGTTAGCAATCACTGCCGTATTGTTTTTATACATGGGCGTAATCATGTCTTCAGAAAAAACGATATCTTTGTTTCTTATGGGTTTTGTCAAACGCGTAATGACTTCACGAATTTTGCCGCCGATATCGGTATTATGGGAGGTAAATACAATTTTTAGTTTTGGATGCTTGAGTTTGAGAAGTGCCGCGAAAGGCAAAGGATGAAACAGATGCGCGTGAATGATATCTATTTTATTTTCAGTAATATAATGATCTAAATCTTTTAAGACACGAAAAAATTCGCCGACTCCCCCACTGCCCCGACCCATATCCAGCTTTTTCGCTTTGATGCCATGGCTTAGATACTCCTCCAACATATCGGGGTTTTTAGCTAACGCGACGACTGAAGTATTAAACCGCTCTTTATCAAGATTTAGCATTAAATCCAGAATAACTTTTTCAGCACCACCCACAACAAAGGAGGTCGTAAGGTTAAGGATATTTATTTTTTTCATTCTTATTCTTATTATTTTCTAGCAAATATATTCATATGGCTTATATGGTGGTTAGTTCAGCTCGAATGGCATGCGCGCGCGAAGGTGCTTTTGATTCATCTTGCCCTATTGCGCTTTCCACATCATCAATACGGCGTTGCAGGTTAACAGCGGCATGGTCGGCTGTGGTAGCTTGCTTTTCCAGAGCCAATCGTTTCATCTCCGGGTTTCCGAGCACCACAACATCGGTGACTAGCGGAATGGAATCGTTACTCTCTTTATTTGTATATGACATGTAAACTTCCTGTACTTACAAAATACTTATGTCGAATCTCAAAGTTTATGGTAGTCCAATTTATAGCCCCTGTCTTGATAAAACCGATAACGGTCGCGTCCTTTCGTTAATATTTCTTGATCTTGATCTAGAATTTCCGCCATACGTTCAAAGCGACCAAAGAAGGTCGGGCGTTCATTAGACAGATTAATTAAATAATCACATCGCTCTACAGGTTCATAATCATAGCCCATTTCAACCTGCACATCCTTATCTGGCGCTAGGCCATGCGGAATGAAACTCTCTTCATTCCATGTCCATAATATCTTATCCAGTTGCTCCAGCGTTTCCGGAGAATCTGCATGTATATAGATGTGTAGACTATGATCTAGTGCTTTTTGCGTTAACTGACAAGTTAACAGCAACCGAGATTTCAGATTGTCATTCCGGCCTACATAAAACTTTATCTCAGTCATAATATCTCAGTCAGAGCATCCCAGTTATAGTTGAATTATTTAAGGCGGTTGATCAAGTACTGGGTTAATAATGGAACAGGTCTGCCGGTTGAAGCCTTCCCAGCCCATGCTGTTCCTGCCACATCCAGATGCGCCCAAGGACAGTCTTCATCTACAAACTCAGCCAGAAAACACCCAGCTGTGATAGTACCCGCAGACGGCCCACCAATATTACCCAAATCAGCAAACTCACTCTTTAACTGCTTGGTGTATTTTTTATTATGAGGAAGTCTCCAGGCCTGATCCAGAGCATCTTCTCCGGCGTCCATTAGGTCTTTGGACAACTCATCATTATTACTGATCAAACCACAAATATGATGACCCAAAGCAACAATACACGCTCCAGTCAAAGTGGCTATATCAATGATGACCTCAGGATCAAATCTCTTCACATAGGTCAAAGCATCACATAAAACCATCCGACCTTCTGCATCCGTATTCAACACTTCAATCGTTTTTCCCGACATGGACGTGACAATATCTCCAGGCTTTGTAGCATGTCCACTAGGCATATTTTCGGCAGAAGCAATCACGCCAATCACATTCATGGATAATTGCATGGCAGCTATCGCATGCATTGTGCCCAATACGCTCGCAGCACCCCCCATATCAAACTTCATCTCATCCATTTTGCCACCCGGCTTTAGTGAGATGCCACCGGTATCAAAGGTAATTCCCTTGCCTACCAATACGACTGGTTTATCAGCAGTGTCACCGCCACTGTAATTCATGATGATGAACTTGCCATCTTCCCGACTACCTGCACTAACCGACAAAAAAGCGCCCATTCCAAGTGCTTCCATATCAGACTCTTCCAGCACCTCGACAGTCATTTTGTCATGTTGCTCACCAAGCTTCATTGCATTCTCTGCCAAATAAGTCGGGGTGCACACATTGCCTGGGTGGTTCGCCATATTCTTGGCAAGCTCGACTCCTTGAGCAATGCCTATGCCTTGGTTCATACCCTGACTTGCACCTTGAGTCGAGACCACACCAGCAATCACTATTTCATTCAGTTCAATCGACTCTTCGTCTTGCTTCTTGTCTGACTTATAGTCATCCAATGAATAAGAACAGGATGAGAGTGTAGTAATAATCTGTTGCACAGCGAGTTGTTGTTCATCCATAGACTCTGCAAGCCAGATGACAGCGTGCCTGAGTTTCAAGCCTTTTAGGTTTTTTCCAACTTTCATCACAACTGAGCGTAACGCTTCAAGATCAAATTTAGCCTTGTTGCCACAACCTACCAACATAACTCGTTTAGCTTCAATGCCAGAAAGAGGGTACAGCACTTCAACTGAATTTTTGCTACCGGTGAAATCACCCATGGCTATTAGTGCAGAAATAGCTCCGGAGGATTGTTCATCTATAGCTTTTGCAGCACTTGATAATTCGCCATCGTTAAAAACGGCAACGATCACACAATCAGTTTGCAAGCTTGTACTAGTAGGAGTTGCATCATTTATTATTGAATAGTTCATATTATTTTAATTTCTTTATAAGAATTAGAAGGCATCCCAGAAAACCGTTAATCAACAATTAGCGATATTAGCAGAAATAATTACGCACATTACTCCACTAATTGTTTTTTTTGACTATACTCCGTGCACTCAAAGTAAATTATATACATGGAGGTATATGATGAAAACACTTTTATCTATGCTTTTAAGTGTTACAGCACTGTTCTTTTTACCGTTTTCATATGCAAACCAAGTGACAGAATTTAGTGTTTTTCAACCTATAAGCGGAATTTCTGCCAATATTTATATAGACAAATCCAGAGTCATGGTTCAATCCACTGGTGCAACAACAACGGTCTTGAAAAGTATTAAGCTAGAATATCTAAAGCATTACTCAAACAAACTGTATAAAATTAGTGATGTTGACCATAATGGAACCGTAGATATCGCAACCCTTGATAGGGTAGATCAATCTGCAACACGATTCTGTTATAAGGTTTATAGTTATCAACTCGCATCTCGCAAGTTCGGCACTCGCCCAACTCATACAGAATGTGATTCAGCCGCAGGAACCGTTGTTTATGTGAACAATAATACTGCGATTGCGGGAAATCCTTAATGAATTAGCGTCCAGAAATACCGTATTATAAGACGGGTAGGTCGGAAAAGCGCTAGCGTCTTCCGACAAGATGCAGTGAATCAATCATTTGTCGGTGGCGTTCCTTAACCCCGACATCTGACATCACATCAAGCGCTTCTATCAGGATACAAACTCGCCGCGACTGCCTCATTAGCAGAAGACTTTTTGCTGCTTGTTGATCGTAATCCTACTTTAACTACTTCCCACAAATCGCAACCTTCCCAGGCTTCACCATCATTAGTACGCCGATCAGCATAAAGGCTTTTGTCTAAAGCCCTAATCAACTCTGATCCATTTTTATTTTCCACACGATCCGCCAACGTCCCTAAGTTTTTAGGGGGACTATTCGGCCATTCTAGTTCAGATATTTCAAGCAGTAATTTTGCTGTTAAAGTCCTATTATTATCATTACAAGCTTGTTGCAATTCATTGAATAAATGACTTCGGTTGAGTCTCTGCTTCGTAGGGTCTGACGATGCTGGCAACAGATCTAGCTGTTTCTTGCGACGCTGCAAAAAAATAAACACACTGATAGCCCCCAATAGTAACAAACCCCATAACCATTTATTACTACTTGATGGCTCCACTGCTGGAGACTGGGTTTCCTCATCACGCAAATTATCATGCCGATCTTCTGATAGGGTATCTCCTTGCTGCGATTGCTCTTCTTTAACTGCATTGCCAGTATCAACAACATTGGCTTGTTGTTCACTACCCCCAACTCCCGGCAATATCTGGATTTCCTGCTCTGGCAAAGTAAACGACTCTTGCGTTTTGGTAACCACATTCCACCAATCAATTTTAACCGCCGGTATAATGACTTTCCCAGCTGCATTCGGGATGTAACTCATTGACTGCTGACGAGACCCAAAGACCGTATTACCATCTGTCTTTGTTTCTGAGGATGCCTTATCAGGGTAAACTCGTATTTTCTGTGGAGTCGCTACCGAGAATTCCGGTATCTGCGGGCCAGCCAACCCCTTGGTTTGTAGTGTTAACGTTCGCACCACAGGTTCCCCGACCTTAAAGACTGGGTTGCTTTTTCCCCTACTGTCATCCCAATTATCAATAACAACCAAATCCTCCGCAGGCAACCAATTCGCACCCTTATACTCAGCGGGAATGGGTTGTACCTCTATTTCTATGGAGTCGCTGCGTGTCGTTATTGCTGTTCCCGATGGTCTAAAAGGATTATCAAAAGCACTACCAAAAAAAGAACCATTGAACAACGGATCATTAAAAAAATCATCGGCAAAACTATTTCCAGGTGATCTTTGCTTGCTATTAACATTAGGCAATACTTGTTTACCCTTGAAGATAGCGGGAGGAATAATTAACTTGCCACTTTTTTCGGGAGAAATAACATAATGTCGTTCTAGCACATTCAACTTTTTACCATTACGAACAATGGTTTTTTGCTTATCTTTCGATAGCTTCTCCACCACCGCATGTTCAATATTGGGCGCGAAAAGCTCTCCTGATGTAATCGTCTCATCGGTATATAGCTTGATGACATAAGGAATTTGTTGTTGTACATACGGCAATGATTGACCTATTCCGACGCTGGCTTCTAGTGTTACATGCTGACTATTTTTTGAGATTATATCGGTAGTTAAATCCGCAACGGTTAATATCAAAGGCATGGTGGATTCATTGCCTAGCCGGATGACGGGTATCTCTATTTGACCTTTGCGCTTGGGGGCTAACTGAATAGTCCAGGTCTTTTTATGAGACGCATTGGACTGATTATTACCGAAACTAAAGCGGGCACTGGAACCTTGACTTGTTCCCTGAATTTGAAAGTCTTTATTTAATACCGAAAGATCAGGATCGATCGTACTGCTGCTATCACTCTCAATGGTTAACGTAACCAAATCGCCCTCGTATACGGTGGTTTGATTGAGATATGCTTTAACACCCGCCCAGCTATTTGCTGTGACTAGCATGAGTAGCATCATCAAAATTAAGTTAAATTTTCTCATATCCATCACCAAGGCACACCGGTTGCCGAACTAGAGGAATGCCTACATCTTTTATTTTCCATAGCGAATTTTAATTTTACCATCTTGTATTTCCAACTGTTGGACGACCATCTGAACTATTGGGTCTAACATTGATCTTAGTCATCCGGTAAAGTGCCCTGACTTTCTCCATAATGAGATGCACCACTTTGACCATAGAAGAAGTTTTGATAGGTTCATAGGCATGAATTTTATGCTACCACAGTGGGATTTCGAAGATTTCTATTTCTTGATTCAGCGAACATATTAGTCCATTTGAGTTGACTGTGATTGAGACCCAGTATTAGTATAATTAAGCATTGTCCTCCCAGAACTCTTTTGTAGGTCGGATAAGGAACGCCATCCGACAAAATTGGGGGGGGGGGGGAGGGAATTACAACATCACCGCTGTTCACCTACATTTAAAACAACATCACAACCCCACTGCTCAGGATACACACCTCGCTCCACTAAATGATGGAATGTCGAATAAGGCCATTGTTGCACCGTATCAACCAAACCATGTTTCACTGGGTTATAATGCAGATAATCCATATGACGCTGATAATCTAATTCATCTCTTATTGTATGCTCCCAAAAGCGATGTTGCCAAATACCACGCTCCTGTCGACGCAGCCTTGTTTTAGATCGATATTCTGTCTTTGGAATGGACTTCGAAAAAGCTTTTTTGATTTCTCGCCAACGACTTGAATAATCGTTGTCATCATTGGGTAATGTCCACATACAATGCATATGATCAGGTAGGACTACCCAAGCATCTATATGGAAGGGTTTCATTCTTCTTGTATGACGAATGGCTTGACGCAGCTCTTCTATATGATCAACTAATAGCGTTTTCTTGCGCTCCAAAATATTGACAGTGAAGAAGTAGGTTCCACCTGAAACACGGTTACGACGATAGTTTGACATTTTCGTAGTGTATTACTTCTTGTGTCGGATGGCGTTCCTTATCCGACCTACTGTGTTTTTCTCTCCAAGGAGTGTAGCTCAAAGTCTAGGGGTAGGTCGGATAAGCGATAGCGCCATCCGACAATATCCCATGTTTACATCATGCCGGATGGCGTTCCTTATCCGACCTACTGTGTTTTTCTCTCCAAGGAGTGTAGCTCAAAGTCTAGGGGTAGGTCGGATAAGCGATAGCGCCATCCGACAATATCCCATGTTTACATCATGCCGGATGGCGTTCCTTATCCGACCTACTGTGTTTTTCTTTCCAAGGAGTGTAGCTCAAAGTCTAGGGGTAGGTCGGATAAGCGATAGCGCCATCCGACAATATCTCATGTTTTACATCATGCCGGATGGCGTTCCTTATCCGACCTACTGTGTTTTTCTCTCCAAGGAGTGTAGCTCAAAGTCTAGGGGTAGGTCAGATAAGCGATAGCACCATCCGACAATATCCCATGTTTTACATCATGCCGGATGGCGTTCCTTATCCGACCTACTGTGTTTTTCTCTCCAAGGAGTGTAGCTCAAAGTCTAGGGGTAGGTCGGATAAGCGATAGCGCCATCCGACAATATCCCATGTTTACATCATGCCGGATGGCGTTCCTTATCCGACCTACTGTGTTTTTCTTTCCAAGGAGTGTAGCTCAAAGTCTAGGGGTAGGTCGGATAAGCGATAGCGCCATCCGACCTACCGCGCTGAAAACCTGACTAATCCGAAGAACATAAAAGTTCGATAGGTCGATAAGGACGGTATGTGCAGACTTCATCAAGGCTCAAAGGTTTATACATACCTTTACAGAGAAGCCGGATATACGGAAGCAAATCTATCCCTGTTAAATTGTTGATTAGTATCTTGCAATATTGGAGGAGACCATATACGGATAAGCGATAGCGCCATCCGACAATATCTCATGTTTTACATCATGCCGGATGGCGTTCCTTATCCGACCTACCGCGCTTCTCTCCTTAAAAAATTTATTTTCCTATGCTTAAAAATCAATAACTCCTACATTCCTAGAAACATTATTCCCATCTACAGCTATTACTGTAATAGAACCTCCATCTGCTACAAGAGAGCTCGTAATACTCTCAACAGTTGTATTTCCTGAAAAGGGAAAATGCTCTGGTGAAGTAATACCATCTGAATACACAAGAGTAGCTGATTTTAAGTTATCCGCATCACGAAGATTAAAAGTAACATTTCTTCCATGACGACCAAAAGGTTCTGAAAATTCTATATTTTCAAGTCTAGATGGACTATTAACAGGCGCTTCAATATCCACCGTCAACGTCCCTTCATCCTCCCCTCCATTTCCATCTCTTGCCGTATATACAATACTCGCTTGCCCAGTAAAATTAGGATCTGCCGTAAATTCTATTTGATTATTTACTACTTGGGCAGTTCCTGCATTGGAAGGACTAACTAAGAGCGTGGGACTGAGAGAAAGGGTATCTTCATTTGCGTCGGTATCGTTGGCGAGAACATCGACGGTTACTGATTCTCCTTAGGTAACAGTCGCAGAGTCTGGGTTTGTTTCTGGGGCGATGTTGGCGGTTTCTACGGTGATTTGACTAATGGTAGTCTGGGTTATTTCTACTTCTCCGTTTTGCGTATCATCCACCTTTTTTACTATAGTAAATACTCCCGCAGTAGGAAAACTAAAAGTGAGGGTAGTGTTGTCTCCATTGGCAATTGCTTGCGCTGATACTATTGCACCGTTGCTGTCTTTGACTACCAGAGAGGCACTATCATCTTTTCCATAGTCGGCAGATTTTACGGTGATGGATATGCTATCACCTTGGGTAATAGTTTGGTTTCCTATGCTTTGGATATTTACAACTGGGTTTACTTCTATCGTGTTTGCAGCAAAAGTTTCGCTTATACCTCCGTTAGCCGGGTCTCCCAATGCAATTGAAAATCCTGATTCTAGGTCAATTGGATTTATTGCTCCGAGTTGATCGCTAGTAAATACGATTTTTCTTCCGTTTTGTTGGTCTATGGCATAGTCCTGTCCTTCCCGCAGGGTAATACTTCCGTTTGCATGGGCAAGTATGAGGGTTGAGCAGTCAGCTATTTCTCCACAGAAGAGGTTGTCTTTAAAGAGTGCAGATGTGTATTGTGTTTCTCCTGCTGTATAGGTTATATCGATATTCCCTTTCAGAATTTCTGAGTTTTCAGGGCTGGTAAAGGTAATCGTTGCAAATGCTGGTGTTTCTTTGCCTTCAGCATCTTGAAGGATGAAGTCATAGGTTTTTGCTGCAACGGTTGCTGGATAGTTACATCCACCATCAGGGGCTGTGGTTGCTACCGCTGCGGTTACGTTTCCAGTCAGTACATCTTTCAGTTGAAGGGTGTAATCTGTACAGGATTTATCAAAATCAGCATCTCCTGTAATGGTAAATTCTTTTTTACCAGTAAACCCATTCCCTGTATCGAGTGTATGTGCCGCTGACTGATTATTTACCCTTTGGTTTATTGCTTGGGCAGTAAGTGCAGGAGTAGCTTGCTGAGGGACAACTATGGTGTAGGGAGTGTCTGGCACTCCATTGTTTGTCTTGATCGTAACAAGAGAATCAAACTCTTGCTTGTTGGCTACCAATGGGTCGTTTGGATCGACGATACATGCTACTTCTTGTTTGCTTGGGATTGAAAGAGATTGAATACAATTGACAAAATCTCCTCTTTTCTGCTCTTGTATTGCTCCTGTAACGACTATTGTATCGAGTTCAGCCGTTGAATTTGAGAGAGTATGTAGCTGTGCATCTGAATGTCCGAGGTTTTTTAACTCTGCTGTAAGGGTTTTGCTGGTATTTTCTTTTCCTCCACAAGCACTAAGAAAAACCAACGAACTAAATAATACTAGAATCAGTTGTGAGTTGTGAGTTGTGAGTTGTGAGTTGTGAGTTGTGAGTTGTGTCCTAATTTCTTGTTACTAAGCGAAGAATCCTAATGATATTATCCAAGTGTCTTGCTATGTACGATTCTCTCATCGTGCTATCTCTGTTTCTAATATGTTGATACTCGAAACAGATCATGGGGTCAGCCTGAAGCTCCCCAAGAATGCCCCACAAGCATCGGGCTGAAAGACAGTTTTCTCCTACAAGGTATGTGGAGGAATATGAAATGTTTGAAAAAGCAGCCCAGAACAAAAATAAAGCTGGATACAATATTTTTTTACTACTGGATACACTTAACTGAAACATCTTGAAAAAAAATAGGGTTGGTCTTCGTACTGAAGACGTTTATTAGTCGAGACACTAAGGTTATTCCAGTAAGCGTTAAAGCAGTATCAGTGATTTGATCCACATATTCATCACCAAGGCACACCGTTTGCTGAATTAGAGGAATGCCTACGTTGTTTATATTGATACTTAAATTTACGTTTTAACAGCTCGCCTGGATTGTCAGGTATGCGTCTTAGCCATTGTTCAGCGGCTATTTTCTCTTCTTTGCTAAGTGCTTCGGCTTCGATCTGAGCTTGAGATTTTTCTTTTTTATTCTGATCTTTTGCAGCTTTTTCTTGCTCGGCTTTTTCCTCTTCTACTTTTTCTTCCTCTGCTTGTGCTGTGTTCGCTTCCTGTTGTTCAAGTGTTTCATCGTCGTTTTGCTCTTTTTCTTTATTTGCTTTTGCGAACTGATTTTCTTTTTCTTGCTGTTCTTTATTATTCTTGTCTTTGTCTGAGCCCTCGTCCTTGTCCTGTTTCTCACCTTCTTTTTGTTGCTCTTGCTCAGTGTCTTTCTCCCCACCTTGAGCTGATTTTGAGTCTTCTTGTTGATCCTGATTTTTCTGCTGTTCATTTTGCTTTTGCTGCTGATCTTTCTGTTGCTCATTTTGCTTTTCTTGTTGTTTTTGCTGCTTCAATAATTCTTCTATCTTCGCCTTATTATCAATAGCATCCTGCATACCTGCTTGCTGCTTTAAGGCTTCATCATATGCTTTGATCGCATCTTCATAGCGCTTTAGTTGCGCCAGTGTATTACCCTTGTTATAGGCTGCATCCGCACTATTTTCTGCTGAAGCTGCGGTTGAAAAGTCATTTAATGCCTGCTCATAATCTCCTTTTTTAAAAGCTGCACTGCCACGTCTTAACGGGTTTTTCGCTAACTGATGCGCTTGTTCGAAATCGCCTTTTTGTAGTGCCTGATCTGCTTGCTGATCCTGACGTGTCCACAAGTTATCCCAAATAGATGCCGCCATCACTGGTTGAGGTTGTCCAACCACCATAACAACAAGCCCCACACTCAATAACCAGCCTCGACGAAAAGCTAATGCCGCTAAAGGTAATAATAGCAATATCAACATGGGACCTTGAGATTTCCAGTCCTGATTATTTACATCATCAGCTCGTTCTGTTTTATTAGCATTCATCTTGGTTGATGCCGTCAATAGATAATCAATATCTGCATTATTACTACGCAACGGGCTATAGCGACCACCCCCTTTTTTAGCCATCTTTTTTAAAATTTTCTCTTGCAAGGGAATTACAATAGGTTTTCGATCTTGTCCCGTTACGTTGGGTATTGCCCCTCCTTGAGCTGTTCCTACACTCAATACAGAAACCACATAGCCTCGTTTACTCAGTTCTGCTGTCGCAGCTAACGCAGAATCTTCTTCGCCACCATCGGCGATTAATAACACTTGCCCCTGCTGCATACCTGCTTGCTGTAATAATTCCTGAGCTTTTAATAAACCCAAATCAGCACGACTACCCTGAACTGGCATCATGCTGGGCGTGAGCGAAGACAGTAATGAGCTAATAGTATCCGCATCTCTGGTTAAAGGAGTAACGGTAAATGCGTCGCCTGCAAAGACCACTAGACCCATTTGCCCTTCTTCATTCTTGGCAAGAATATCTTCGATTTTAAACTTTGCTCGTGCCAGTCGAGAAGGCTTCACATCAGCAATATTCATTGAACGCGAAAGATCCAGCACAATAACTCGCGCCATAGTGGTCTGGAAAACAGGTACCGCTCGTTTTTCCCAAACGGGGTTGGCAAGCGCTAAAACGCTAATCAACCAGGCTATCATTAGCAAGACAGAGAACGACTTACCTAGTGGGTTGGAATTAACTTTTAACAGTACCGGTAATAAATGCGCGTCTATCACTTTATTCCACTCACTACCCGATGCTTTTTTGTGAACCATGAGCCAATAAATGAACGTCAAGGGGATGAGTGCCAGCAACCAAAGAGGATGTGAAAAATGAAACTGCGCTAACTGCTCAAGCATATTAGACATGGCTTTTCACCTTGCTTATGGCGTTCGTAACGCTATTCTTGATTTTATTTAAGTGCAGTGAACCGTTGATTCCCAACACCACTAGCACACTCAATAACAAGGCTATCGCTAATGGCCAGTAATACAATTCATCCACAGGTCTGTAGGTCAGATCATCCTTGGAAACCGGTTCCATTTTATCGAGAATCGCATAGATTTTTTGCAAACTTTGTACATCCCGCGCGCGAAAATATTCTCCCGATGTTTTGCTGGCTATATCTTTTAATGTAGCCTCATCCAGATCACTCCTGCCCATGCGCTGTATGCCAAATGGCGTTCTAATCACCCCACCATCTGAACCGACACCAATCGTATAGATTCTGACTTTTTCTTGTGCTGCCAAATCTGCTGCTTTGAGAGGCTCAATACTGCCATCGGTATTCGCACCATCTGTCAGCAGGATTAAGACCCTGTTTTCTTCGGGCTGATCACGTAACCGCTTTACCGCTAGACCGATAGCATCACCTATCGCGGTTCGTCTACCTGCTAATCCTAATGCGGCTTCGTCCAGCAAAATAGCTACTGTTTTCCTATCCCGTGTTAAAGGCACTTGTAAATAAGCTTTTGTGCCAAACAAGATCAAGCCAATTCTGTCGCCTTCACGCTGTCTAATAAAATCACCCGCTACCGCCTTTACCGCTGTTAAACGAGAAACAGGCCGACCTTTTAGAACCATGTCCTGATTCTGCATAGAGCCAGAGATATCCACCGCCATCATTAAGCTACGCCCAGTCACTGGCATGTGAATGGTTTCTCCAATTAACTGCGGTCTTGCTGCTGCAATGACTAATGCGATCCAGGCCACCACTGCGAGCATTAACCAAAAGCGTGAACGACGGTTTTGTTGTTTTGTGAGATTTCCTGACATAGCTTCAAAAAAAGGCACACGCAATGCTGAAGATGCAGCAACGGGCACGCGAGGTAGCAACAAAGCCAATAGAGGCAAGGGCAGCAACCAAAAAACCCAGAACAAAGCGAACTCTATATTCATGTCATGACCTCTGCTTTATGCTCTTTTGCAGAGATATGTTTTACCCATTTCTTGACTACTCTACTCAGCTCTTTGATATCTATCTTCTCAGGCATCTGTGCCAAATAAGGAACATCTGCCAGAACACGCCCCGCACCTTTGCTGAAGTCTTGTGTGTTACCACTATTATCTAAAAAGTCTATCCAGTTTTTTCCCGTTAAAGAGGCTATTTGTTTGCGTGGATAGCGCATCAGTGCAAGCCTACGCAAGAGAATATTTATTTCAGCTAATGCTACTGTGTTTCTATCTTTTCTGAGCTTACCTTCCAGTTTTGCCAATGCCTGCAAAATTCGTTGTTGCTGTTTTTTGAGTTTTTTATAACGGATAAATTTAATAACCAACACGGTTAACAACGTAATTAACAGTGCCAGCAAAATCCACCAGCCTAGTGCTGGCGGCCATGCTGATGGCTTTGCTGGAATATGAATATCGGCTAGTTCTAGTGTTTGCTCTGCTGCTTTTATTTGCGGCTGTTGCACTACATTTTTTCGTGGCCCTAAAGCCGATTGCGGGACTGATGATGAAGCGGGGGCAGAGGCAGGCTGCTGGTTTTTCATTACGTCACCTGCTTTTCTGTAATAGCCGAACGTTTAGCCACACTAAAATAACTTTGTAAACGTGTTGGTACATCATCGATTGTTGAGATGATTAATAAAGGGATTTTATTTTTTCGCATCATACTCTTCACCCTCTCATGATGCTGACTAAAAAAGACGTTATATTGGCTTTTACCTTGGCTAGATCGTGTATCCAAAATGCCATCTTGTTCACCATTGGTAACGCTATATTTGCCCGCAGGGGGTGCAGACAGCTCCAATGGATCAACTACTTGAATGGCTACTAGATCGTTATGCTGGCGCAGACGTAACAAATGACGTTGTGTCTCTTCATTGATACTGTAAAAATCACTAATCAAGAAAACCAAAGAACCCGGTCGTGCAATACGACGTAATCGTTGCAATTCTTCATTGAGGTGGTGGCTGTCAACTCTTGACGCTAAACCTTTTTCTGGATTGCTAAAAATCACCAACTCACGGATTAAATTCAGAGCACCGCGTTTACCCATTTTGGGAGGTATTTCTTTATGCTCACCATTAACAAGTAAAGCACCCACACGATCACCTTTTTTAGCAGTTGCCCATCCGAGTAATGCTGCTACTTGAGTGGCAACCACTGATTTCAACGCCTTAACCGAACCAAAAAACATACTGGGGCTGAAATCGACAAGCAACACAACCGGACGTTCTCTTTCTTCTTGATACAACTTGGTATGAGGTTTTCCAGCACGAGCAGTGACGCGCCAATCCATATTGCGAATATCATCTCCTGGCTGATAAATGCGCGATTCCTGATAATCCATACCCCGACCACGAAAGCGCGAGTGATGGTTGCCAGCAGTTGATGCCAGCGCGGGGGAACGCTTGGATAAATCTAATTGTCGAACATGACGTTGCAAAGCGATTAAATCGTCGACCGTATTGTAAACCCCTTGGTTCAACAGCGATTGATCAGCGGAATAAGTCGGCATCACTGAAGACTGCTTATCAATATCTTCACGTCGCCTTTTAAACCAACTCCAACTAAACATTCCGCTCATACGTCTAAATCCCTTAACCCACAGGAGTATTCTGAATCAATTCGTCTATAATCCTATCGGTGGTCACACCATCAGCTTCTGCCTCGTAAGAAAGTAAAATACGATGTCGCAATACTTCATGCGCTACGGCTTGTACATCTTCAGGGGAGACATAATCACGTCCTTGTAACCAGGCATGCGCTCGCGAACAACGATCTAATGCAATAGTTGCACGTGGGCTGCCGCCATAGCTTATCCAGCGTGCTAATTGTTCGCTATAGGGAGACGGGTCGCGACTCGCTAACACTAATTGCACTAGGTATTCCTGCACGGGAGCCGCCATGTGAATCGCCAACACTTCTTGTTGCGCTTGCTTGACTTGATCATTACTCAACTGTATCGGTGACGTTGCCGGTGCATATTGTTCAGCCGCTTGTTGACGCGCTAATTCCAAAATTGCATTTTCGTTTTCAGCTGACGGATAGCCAATGGTGACATGCATTAAAAAACGATCAAGCTGCGCCTCAGGTAGAGGATATGTACCTTCCTGCTCTATTGGGTTTTGCGTTGCCATCACTAGAAAAGGACGAGGTAAGATGTAGGTTGTGCGACCCACTGTGATTTGATGCTCGCCCATCGCCTCAAGCAAAGCAGATTGTACTTTAGCGGGTGCACGATTAATCTCATCGGCAAGAATCAGGTTATGAAATAAAGGCCCTTGCTGAAAAACAAAATCTCCGGTCTCAGGACGGTACACATCCGTACCGGTTAAATCACCCGGTAATAAATCAGGAGTAAATTGCAAACGATGAAAGTCGCCTTCCAAAACTGCCGCCAGCTCCTTGATAGCCGTGGTTTTTGCAAGGCCTGGTGCGCCTTCTACTAATAAGTGCCCATCAGCAAGCAAGGCTATTAATAACCGGTCAACCAAAATTCCCTGACCAATAATCCGCTGTTGTAAATGTTCGCGAACCTCTAAAAAAAAGGAATGATGGGTTGTTGTGCTTGCTGTATCAGAATGTTGTTCTGCATTCATTACCATGTGTTCTTCCTGTTATTTTTGCAAAATCCTATTTGCATTTTACATTGCTCGATAGCAATTATAATTCTTATTATTTAATGCTGATAGTAATCTTTTCAAGTGTGAACAAAGCCCCATGCCGGAGCTTGGGAGCTAGGAGTTGTATTAGATCACTATTATTCAGCTTTTCCACATAGGGTCATTATTCTCGAACAAGTGACAGACACAAAAAGGCCAGCATGAAAGCTGGCCTTTTTTTTCGCTTTATTGAAAAAGCTGTGTAGTTAAGAGCTAAGTCTTAATCTGTCTTAAACTTACTTCTTCTCAGCTTTTACTTCAGCTTTTACAGCAGGAGCAGCAACTGGACGTTGCATCTGAGGAGCAGTCATATAAACAGGAGCGTTAGTGTTGCTTCCTGGGAAAGTACCAGCACCGTTAGTCTGGTTAGAACCAGTAGCATTAGCAGTTGTGTTACCAGTACCGTTTCCAGCGCCAGTCCAATCAGCTAGACCGTTTCCAGTAGCATTACCTTGACCGTCAGCAGCCATTTTAGTGTCCATGTTTGTACGACCCTTTCCTTTGAAAGAGATAGCGAAGTCTACTTCACCGTCTGCGTCGCCTTTACCAGCTCCCCAACCGTTTACTTTTCCAGCGCCGTTTCCGTCACCTTTAGTGTTTCCAGTAGTCCAAGCTTGACCGTTACCAGCTGCTTGACCATTTCCAGCACCGTTGTTCATACCGTCGAACCATTCTGCTGAAGCTGTTCCAGAAAGTGCTACTAGTGCTGCGAATGCGATTGTTTGAATTTTCATGTTATTTCTCCTAACGAAATAGATATTAATAATGTTGTTGTGACCTACAGAGGTGTTTTCTTAAATTCGAATATAAGTATATTCGAATATTATAATCTGTCAAAGGTTTTTTATAAGTTTTTTAAATATATCAAGTCAGAATAAGCTAAATGGTTAATTTTAGTGGATTATCGGCATCGACCCCCTCCATGAGGTGTAACCGTCTATCGGGGTTTGTGTATTGATAAACCAACCCTAACCACTTTCCAACGATAGCTTCACCCGTATCATGCCAAGTATTATGGACTCGATTGGTGATTAAATGCTCAGGAAATTCAGGAAAACTCCCTCCTTCTTTCATCGCCAAAATAATCCGCTCCTGATACTCATCAAAAACAGACTGTGTATAAACATCCAAATAATTAGCAGGAAATGGGGGGTAATTGTCAATATGCTTTTGAAAAAAGCGAATCACTTCACGCTTGTATTCCTTTAATAAGCTAATAGCATCATATTCTGGATGTCCTTGGAAATAGACCAACCGCAAACCATCTTTACTTACCGCTAATTGAACCCCTGCTTTTTTACTTTCAGCCAGCACGATAGCCCCAGCTTCTTCAAACTGCTCTCTATCTATTTGGTTAAAGCGAGAATGCGGCACATCAAACTTGGTATTAATGCCTCTTACTAAAGGATGCGGATGAGTTACGCGGTGTGAATAAACACCCCAACGCTTATCGTCCAAATGTCTGCGTTTCTGACCATGCCTGAACTCCATGACAGCATGAGTTGCTAAACAAGAACACAAAGTGGAAACAACATTATTAACCGCCCAGTCCACCACTTCTGTTAGTGGCTCCCAAAAAGATTCATCGGATAGGTTCGGCTCCGTAACATTAGCGCCCGTAATAATCAGCGCATCAAGACCTTCCTTTTTGAGACTTTCAATTGTTTCATAATAGGCGTCTATATGCTTTTGAGCTTTCTCTCCTCGCTTTAATATAGGAAGAGTAAAAGGATGGATATAGATTTGTATAATCGGGTTGCTCTCACCTATTAAACGATAGAACTGTCTTTCAGTCGCTTCCAGTGCAGCATCCGGCATCATGTTTAGCAAACCAATATGCTGTTCTCGAATATCTTGCTGATGCGCACGCTCAGGCTGCAAGATGGCCTGACCTTCTTCATCAAGACGGTCAAATGTGGGCAGTTTATTATGTGCAACTAATGGCATGGGTTTTCCTTAATCCTGTTCAGTCTACTCAGTCTGTTATCTAGTTAGTTACTGTCCAAAAAACACTAAACCCCTCCAACTCGCAAGGGGAGGGGGTGAAATATTATTACAGTATAATATTCAACCTCTTTCTAGTTCTGTAACTTATTTGCGTTCTATCGCCTTAGCAACCAATTCAACAAAATCCTTTTCCGTTTTTACTTTAAACAACTCTTGCGTGGTAATGGTATATCCATATTCTTCAGCTATTGCATCATAACGAGGAATACGAGAGTAAAAAAGCTTTGGGAACGACCAAAGTACAAACTCATCAGGATCAATCATAGAAGTGTAGGAAATATTATTTTCCTGCATGTATTCATCTAGCAACTCATCCAAGAATTCCGCACGGTAATACATCGGCTTAGGTGCTGACTTCGCTCTATCAATCAACATCTGCTCATTTTCTTCAGAGGCTTTGATATATAAAATAAGCGAGTTCTCTGCGAGCATTTCCAAGACTTCCGGCTCATCTAACTCACACACACTACCGCCCGCATCATTAATAAAATGATTAAAACCATAAATGCTTTGCGCCTTGCGCATAAACTCTGGCACATCTTTCATCGCTTGGATTTCAGCTTCACGGTGTAGTGCTTGACGACGTTTATATTCTTTCAAAGGCAAGCCACCTGCCTCAACACTACCGAGCTTGCCCATAAAGGTAGACACGGGTTTAAGGTGATCCACAGTAATATTGTTCTCTATAAAGATAGAATCCGAACGCAATAAATCCCGCAAAAACGGCACTTGCATCGCTTGCAGTTTAATATTATCGAGTATCGCTTCGTTTAAATAGCGCGTGCCGATTCGATAATCCCCCGAATAATGAAACCAGTCGTGATTGCGTAACAAGGTAGAGAGGAAGGTTTTACCCACTCCTGACATACCTAGCAAAGTGATTGATTTATGTTCCCAGTTGAGGAATTCTTCGGATGTTAGTTTCATAGTTTTTTCATCATTATTTTTTGTTATGAATTATATCAATATAAAAGCACGGTAGGTTGATAAGGAGCCTCATTCGACTCTCTAAGCCTTTTTATCTTCCATAAATGGGTTATAAATGGTCAGTGTTTCGATCTTTTGACCATGTTGTAAATCCTCGCTATAAAGCACATCGCACTCGGATTCCAATGCAGCGGTGATAATCAAAGAGTCATACCAGCTAAATCTCCATCGGTTTTGGATATCTAGGCCATGTTTGTAGAAGTTGTCGATGGGATAATAGCTGCAAATAGGCATTAATACATCTGCAAGATAGCGTTGAGCCTGTGTATTTGTCATAGGAGGAGTGAACTTCCTCAAGGCTATATTCATAAACTCCTGAACAACCTGATAGCTGATAACACCTTTATTATTTAAAGCAGATTCAATAAGTTGTTTAGAAATATCTTGCTTTTCTGGGGCGGTTTTATCAAACGTGTAGATCAAGATATTCGTATCAAGAAAGAATTTCTTAGCGCTCATTCATCTCATCTCGGCTAAAGGTTCTACCTTTTGTTGAAACACCTGAAAGCTCAGACATTATTTCTCGATAGTTAGATATCCTGTGTTTCGTATTAGCATCACTATGAATATAATTAGCTAGCCACTTACGAAACTCTGCATTCAACGTAGTCTTTTTTTGTTGTGCTTTGAGGCGAGCAACCTCAATGAGATGCTCATCAGCACTTAGGGTAATATTTCTCATAGTAGTAAATTGTAAATGGTTAACACCATGCTAGTGTACACTAGTATGGTGTTAACTCTGCTAGAGACATGAGTAAAAAAGAGAGAAAGGTGTGCTAAATGAAAAAAATACCACCATTTACTTCAGAGCATGAAGAGCAAGCCTTCTGGGCTAAGGCTGATTCAACAGAATACTTAGATTGGAGCAAGTCAAAGAATGTTGTCTTACCCAACTTAAATCCTTCAACTAAAAAAATATCTCTTCGGTTACCGAAAGCATGATTGAAGAACTAAAGTTATTGCGAACAAACGTGATGTTCCTTATCAGTCTTTGCTAAAAATATATCTATCTGAAAAAATATATCAGGAATTGCATTCATATACATCTTGAACAGAAACTATTAAGGCTGGCAAGATTCTTAACGGCGGGTCGATAACGTACTGCATGAATGCAAAAGACAACCTCACCGCCGTTCACCCACATTTAAAACAACATCACAACCCCACTGCTTAGGATACACGCCGTGCTCCACTAAATGATGGAATGTCGAATCATATGATCAGGCAAGACTACCCAAGCATCAATATGAAACGGTTTCTTTCTTTTTGTATGACGAATAGCTTGGCGGAGTTCTTCTATATGATCCACTAAGAGCGTTTTTTTGCGCTCCAGAATATTGACGGTAAAGAAGTAAGTTCCTCCTGATAAACGATTACGACGATAGTTTGACATTTTCGTAGTGTATTACGTCTGCTGTCGGATGGCGTTCCTCGGCTTGAGCTTCCTGCGTCGCCCTACCTCCTGCATCCATGCAGTCGTTATCCGACCTACTGTGTTTTCTCCCCAATAGTTGACTCAAAGCCCAGTGTAGGTCGGATAAGCGATACCGCCATCCGACAAATAGCACATGCTTTTCTTCCCAATAGTTAGACTCAAAGCCCAGTGTAGGTCGGATAAGCGATAGCGCCATCCGACAAATAGCACATGCTTTTCTTCCCAATAGTTAGACTCAAAGTCCAGTGTAGGTCGGATAAGCGATACCGCCATCCGACAAATAGCGCATGCTTTTCTCCCCAATAGTTAGACTCAAAGTCCAGTGTAGGTCGGATAAGCGATAGCGCCATCCGACAAATAGCACATGCTTTTCTTCCCAATAGTTAGACTCAAAGCCCAGTGTAGGTCGGATAAGCGATACCGCCATCCGACAAATAGCACATGCTTTTCTTCCCAATAGTTAGACTCAAAGCCCAGTGTAGGTCGGATAAGCGATACCGCCATCCGACAAATAGCACATGCTTTTCTTCCCAATAGTTAGACTCAAAGCCCAGTGTAGGTCGGATAAGCGATAGCGCCATCCGACAATACCCCAAACTCTACATCATACTGATGGCGTTCCATATCCAACCTATCGAGCTTAATTCATCCACTGACCAAAAAGAGCAACCGAAGATTCTAGCCAATTCGGTAAATTGGAAAATATCAAAAACCACGATAACCACATTAAGCCACACCAAAATACAACCACCACTAACTGGCGTATCACTACATAAATAAAGGCAATACGTCGCTCATCCTCTCCAATCTGGATAGTAATTGAAGTATAGCCACTGTTCTTTTTATCACGTTTTAAAAAATCTTCTCTAGCCCCTCTCAGCTTAACCGCCGCTGCTTTAGCGGGGACATGGGGAAGAACTACTGCCAACGCAAACAATGCAACCAGAAAATGAATCGCTGTAGGAATGAGTGTTGAACCTAACATCAGCCAAATCCATAGGTTTTGTTGCCAGTCGCCCTCATGCAACTGCTTCCAGAGGCTTGGCAAATCAATCACGGGATCGGCCCCTGCTATAGATACCAACCAGTTCACCAAGATTAAAGCCAACAAACTGCTGGCTGCCACCAATAACAAGAAAAACAGAGCGATAACAACATCAATCATGCTAGTGATCAGTATTCGCCCCCAACCGTGCTTTTGCGTAGCTATGGAATGTAACAACCCTCTTGTAAATCCAAAAGACAACCAATCCAGTGGTGCATTAAATAAAGGCAAAAAACCCATGAATAATAACAGTGAAAATCCCACTTGAATTTTTTCTGGGTTTCCCCAATTCACGATAGCAAAACTGGCAGCAGCCAAATAAAGTAACAAGAAAGCCCAGCCCATCATCCAAAAGAGCGCAAGGCGTGATGAAGTATTAAACCGATCCCGAAAATACTCGAAAGCGACAGCGCCAGCGAAAGCGACAGCGACAGCGAAAGCGACAGCGCCAGCGACAGCGAAAGCGACAGCGCCAGCGACAGCGACAGCGAAGCGCCAGCGACAGCGACAGCGCCAGCGACAGCGACAGCGCCAGCGACAGCGCCAGCGCCAGCGCCAGCGAAAGCGACAGCGAAAGCGACAGCGAAAGCGACAGCGCCAGCGAAAGCGACAGCGAAAGCGACAGCGCCAGCGAAAGCGCCAGCGAAAGCGACAGCGCCAGCGACAGCGACAGCTAACCACAACAAAGAACGCAAACCAGAGGTTTGATTGAACTTATAAAAAGAAAAAATCATAAAGCCCAATAGAAATACTGTCAGAACCCTTGATCCGCTTGATGTTGGCTCAAGCACCACCCACTCCCCCATCTGCCCCACATTGCCAAACAGCCAGCCCAAGATAAGAAAGAGCATGGGGTAGATCACAGCTAGCAACATCAAACGCTCAAAGGCTAAACTTGTCCACGGTTGAATGCCAAACCCTTTATTCATCCAGCCTGATGATTTAGTGGGTGTCGCTTTACCAAACCATTGTTCGATCAAATCCAGTAACTTATTTAGCCCCTGTTGATAGCTGGCAGGAATAGTGTCGTTTTCCAACCATTCGATGCGTATTTCTATGGATGGATTACCCGGTGAGCCTAAAAGCTTCCACTCTCGCATCAACCACCATGGAATTAGTATAAACCCCACGCCAACAGCGACACTCAGCCAAACTGGAACGCCATCAAGAAATGGCTTTATAACATCGAATAGTTTATCCATTGATTGTGATTAACCCAAAGTTAGAGAGTGCGGAAGCACCATGAAGCAAGCACCTAATATATTAGCGACTTTTTGAGCCGTTTACGAGTAGCAGTGACATTTAGTCGGATGGCGTAAACTTATCCGACCTACTGATACATAAAGCGTATGCCGGATAACGATTACATAAAGGCAGGAAATCAACGTAGGTCGGATAAGGAACGCCATCCGACAAAGGTGAACCAAGGGGTCAGCCAACTTGACTAAACAAGCTCTCTGCACCTATCAAAGGAATCAAGCGCAAGTGAACATTTCTCATCACACCCTTCTCTGCAACCGTAATCAGTTTGGCTTTTCGCGTTTTCCATGACAGTGTTTGAATCAAACTGGCTGCTACCACACTAGGTTTTTCCAGATTGTTTATAGCTACTTCCGTAGGATTGCCCCGAACACTCGTACTAATAGGACAGCAAATCAGAAGCCCTGTCTTTTGATTGTATGCTTGAGAACTTAGCACCAAAGCGGGACGGTATTTCCCTATTTCTTTACCCTTGGTAGGCTCAAAGTCCAACCACACAATATCATTGCGTGATGGGGTATAGCCGCTACTCATACCTCATATTCCTCTGGTAAACATTCAGCCAGTTCATCAGCATGTGCTGACTCGGCTGTTAGTCCATCGAGGAGTTCTGCTTCACTATAAGGAAATAGGGATGTCTTAGGGCTAACTTTTTTTACGGTAAAACCATCAGCGAACACCTCAACCACTACATCTGTATCTTTTTCAAACTTAGGAATGTCTCGAATCAGACCAGCAACACGCAGTGCTAGACCGTTCCCCCATTTCTGAATTTTGCTATGTACTATCTCACCCATCTTCTTACCTCGACTATCGACCTAACTGAGACGACAAGTATATACTATGTTGATACTTCTATCTATGCATCAGAACTCAATCAAGCTGGCTTCCCGCCCGATCAAACTCTTTGCTTGGTTTTAACACATCACCATACATGGAATGTTAGCTATCCATATAGAACACAAAAGGCACACGTTGTGCTACAATATACTAATGAAATCTTACAATTGGAATCATCATAAGAATGAAACTTTGAAGGTAGAAAGAAGCATCTCTTTTGAAGAAGTTATTTTCCATATTAGTAGAGGTGATGAAATGGATGTATATCCTCATCCCAATCAAGCAAGATATCCAAATCAAATGATTTCTGTTGTAGCGGTTAATGAGTATGTTTATCTGGTTCCCTATGTGGAATCGGATGATGAAATATTTCTAAAAACGATCATACCTAGTCGAAAAGCCACTAAGAAATACATAGGAAAATAGGAGAATGAAAGTGCCTAAATACAAACTAGATCAAGAGGAGCAGGAAATCCTGGATGCGTTCGAGTCTGAAGAAATACAGCCTACTCGGAATGCGTTGGATGAAATTGCGAAGCATAAACACTATGCAGCAGCAACCTTCAAAAAAGACAAAAGGATTAATATCCGCCTTACCAGTCGAGACTTAACCATGATCCAAAAACTTGCTTTGTCTGAAGGCATCCCCTATCAAACATTTATCGCAAGTATCTTGCATAAGTTTGCTGATGGTCGATACATGGAAAAAGAACCTGTGCGAGAAAGTTAATTAAAAGCTCACCAGCGTATCTTCTTTAATAGAATAAAGAGAAAGTTTACTTTTAGCTATCCTGTATCATCGGTTTATGACAGACACAGCTATCGCCACTACTGCCCTCATTAAACGCACTCCATCCTCTGAAAACTTTGCGACTGAGATTGAGCAACATCTTGCATCAGTTAACAGAGCATTTGATAAAGCGCCTCATAAAACGCCCTATGAAAAAAAGCACCGCCGTTTAAAGCTCATTTTACATGTCGGCACGCCAAAAACGGGAACGACAAGTGTGCAGGTCTATTTAGATAAAAAACAACGTAAGCTTCGCTCAAAAGGGGTTCTCTATCCCACTCGTTTTCATAATCCTAATGCGCCTAAACACCAGTGGTTTGAGAGGAACTTAGTCAGCGGTAATGTCGAAAGCTTGCTGGATAACTTTAAAGATATTCTGAATCACCTTGAGGAACATACGCATACTATCCTGCTGTCATCAGAGGGCATTTACAATCATTGGTGGGATTTCCCTGAAGAGTCGAAAGCTTTATTATTTGAGTTAAATCGCTTATTTGATGTTGAAGTTTGGGCCTGGTTTCGTGACCCGCTGGCATTCGCTGAAAGCTTTTATAAACAGTGTATGCGTAACCCTCAGGTCGATCATATCAACTGCTACGGCAGAGACTTATCCTTTGCAGAGGTTTTAGATGACCCATGGTTTAGTCAGCATTTAGACTATATCGGCTTTGTTGATGAATGTGATTATCTGTTTGGTAAAGAGTCAGTAATGGTATTTGATTGTCAAATGGATACGGTAGCAACAGTGATTCAACGACTGGGCTTAGAGACACCCCATGATAATCCCACACCGCGTAAAAATAATTGTATGAATTCGGTTACTGCGGAGCTATATCGAGTACTTAATCGTTTGCCATTATCCGCTAAAGAGAAAGAGAAAATCGTGCCGCTTTTAAATCAGCTGGATGCCGCGCTAACGCCTTATAGCGATAGGGAAAATAACTCTTTTATCGATGTTGAATCTAGAGAGAAAATCAATAGAATGACTGCTGAAGGTATGTTGGAGATACGGAAACGCTTCTCATGAGTTAATTGGCGCAGCTGAGGTCAGCGAGGAAGCCCAACTACAGACCTGTTTTCATACTAATTCCTGCTGTTCTTTTCTGAGTCGATTTTATGAACATACTTTTAATTGAAAAAAATAAAATGTCCCGCCCTTTAGCTTTATTTTTTGAGGGCATCTCCGAAGGACTTCGTATTAAGATACACACTAAGTTTCAATCTTATATTCAGCATGATGGTGTTTATCATTCTAAGCACCTTAAAACGTTAAATTCTAAAATTTGGAAATATAAAGGTACTATTTACAAGCTCAGAGTCGATAATGGTCATGAGTCCGCAAGGGTGCTTTTTGCTAAATCAAAAGGCGGTGATGTCATCATCATTCACGCTTTCTTAAAGGCGACTAGGAAAACACCGGTGAAAGATGCCCGACAAGCGATAAACATTTATCAAGCACTCGATAGCCTTGATACTGTCATTTGGAACCAGCCCTAATATCTCAAAATCAGGTTAATACCATTGGGGCCATTTTGCTGGGCTTCGTGCCTTAGCCAACCTACGCAGTTTAATAAGTATCTTTGGGGTGCATTTTTGCGTGCATTTCCGTTAGAATGCGCGTTCATTTATTAATCTTGCACTACCCTGCAAGGTTTGACTTGCTGAATAATAAGAAGTGGACTTCTATTCCACTTCGCAGGAGCTTCTCTTCATGACATTAAAAGTGGGAATACCACGTGAAACTGCCGAAGGTGAACGTCGTGTCGCCATTGAGCCAGCCGTTGTCGCCAAATTTAAAAAAATGGGCGTTGAAATTTTAGTTGAGAAAGATGCAGGGAAGTCTGCTTTTTTTCCTGATGATGTCTATGCCGATGCAACTGTTGTTAATACGGCTGCTGAGTTATTCAAACAAGCGGATGTGATCTTGAAGGTGCAAACACCTACTGTTGCTGAAGTGGAAGCTATGAATGATGGCAGTGTGTTGATCGGCACGCTGTTAGCACACAAATATCCAGATGTGGTTGTCAAGCTAAATG
>CBDCZP010000013.1:0-11109 GCA_965224605.1 Thiotrichaceae bacterium | reverse complement strand
ACGCAGGCAGCGCTTCTAAAACCTGTTTGACCGCTTGAGGAATTCCACGGAGAGATTTTAGCTTGCTTTTATAGGCCGCTAACTCAGAAGCATTCGGTAATGTTCCATGAATAATCAAATAGGCGATTTCTTCAAACTCAGTGGTTTCTGCAAATCTAAAATATCATAACCCCGATAATGCAGATCGTTTCCTGTTCTGCCGACGGTGCATACCGCTGTGTTCCCTGCTGCTGTACCAGAAAGTGCAACGGATTTTTTGGGTTTTGGTAGATTTTGTTCTGTCATTTTTTTCTCCTTACTTTCTCCTTCCATCTGCTCTTAGGAATCAGCGTCCTTCTCTGCAAACAAGTTGTCTAATTTTTCTTCAAATTCATGATAGCCAAGATACTCATACAACTCCATGCGAGTTTGCATACTATCCAGCACCTTCTTTTGAGTACCATCACTCAAAATATGCTCATAAACATTAATCGCAGCCTTACTCATAGCGCGATAAGCACTCAACGGATAGAGCACCAGCTTTACTCCCACTCCTGCCAACTCTTCAGTGGTATAAAGCGGCGTAGCACCAAACTCGGTAATATTAGCTAATACAGGCACATCAACTACTTTGGTAAACTCCTGATACTGATTCAGTTTCGTCATCGCTTCAGGAAAAATCATATCCGCACCCGCTTCAACGCAAGCCATCGCGCGGTCAATCGCTGATGACATGCCCTCAACTGCCAGTGCATCTGTACGCGCCATAATGACAAAGCTGTCATCCGTACGTGCATCAACAGCCGACTTAACACGATCAATCATTTCCTGCTGAGAGACAATCGCTTTATTCGGACGATGTCCACAGCGTTTCTGCATCACCTGATCTTCAATGTGAAATCCTGCTGCACCTGCCTGACACACCTCACGAGTAGCTCTAGTGATGTTAAAAGTCCCACCCCAGCCCGTATCAATATCAACTAGCAAAGGAGCAGAAGTCACCGCAGTAAGCCGCTTAATATCTTCAACCACATCATGCAGTGTTGTAATACCCAAATCAGGGATGCCCAAGGAAGACGCCGCCACACCACCACCCGATAAATAAAGCGCTTTGTGCCCTACTTTTTCGGCAAGGATTCCACAATAAGCGGTGATTGCACCAACAACTTGTAGCGGGTGATTCTCTTCAACGGCTTCACGTAACTTCTGTCCTGCCGTATGTTTTTTTGTCATGACTTTTCTTCCTCAGTTCCTCGCTTCCTGTCTTCAGTGCTTATCAACCGTTTCATCCATCAATTGTCGAATAGTATTCCAAGCACCGCTGATATGACGACGCATCAACAACTCCGCCAACTCAGGATCACGAGCTTCAATAGCCTCAACAATCTGTCGATGTTGTTTTAAAGCTAGGTGAGTACGCTCAGCCAAACGAGAAGTTCGATAACGACACAGTCGCAATAAGTGGTATAGCTCACCGGAAAGTAAATCAATCAATAGATGGTTTTGACTGCCTTGTGCAATCAAATAATGGAAATCAAAATTGCTTTCGTTTTGGCTATATTGTTGACCATCTGCCGCATTGATCTGTTTCTCATGCTGATCCAGCAAATCAAACAGACCTTCAATTTCCTGGTCACTCATCGTCTCTGCAGCGACACGACAAGCCATGCCCTCCAAAGCCTCACGCACCTGATACAAATCAGCCATCGTATCCAGATTAAGCTGCACAACACGCGCACCTGCATGAGGAATACGCGTAACAAGACGCATTCCCTCTAATTTACGAATAGCCTCTCGTAAAGGTCCACGACTGATGCCATAACGAGTCGCAAGATCAGCCTCGCTCAGCTTTTCACCCTGAGCCAGGTCACCTGAAATAATCGCCTCTGTTAATAGAAGACACGTTTTATCAGAAAGGGTGTGCTCTTTTTCTTGGTGATTTTCAAGGACGGCATCTAACATACTAACCATTATTGTTGACAATATTTAACTTTTAATGCTTTATTATACTTAAAAGTAGAATTAAATATGTGTTTTGTCAACAATAATAAATCATAAAAGTAAATTATGCTCAAATAGATGTCAGTGGCTTACAAGAACAATCCAAGTGAAGCTTTACGTAATGCACGTAAAAATATTGTATTAGTGATGAGTCGTAATGGGTTCTGGGCACATTTAGAGGCGACACATTCTTGCCGCTACCGCTATGATGATAGGAGGAATTGCTATTTGGCGTACGTTGAACGATAAGACTTTTACTAAAAAGCTACTGGAAAGCACTCGCACAGCTTCACTTGAAATTCTTAGGATCAGTGATTAGAAGTTTTTACCCACAACAACCAGCTCATTAAGAATATCTTCTCGCTCGTCTGCGCTCAAGCCAAGCACATCAAAGTATATTTTGTGCTGCACATCACTGATACCACAAAAACCTAGCGTGCCATCTGTGACAGGTCGATGAATTAAGTGCATTGCGTCGGTATCTTTAAAATAATCTTCAGCGCCACCTGCTGTAATCATTACCAATGCTTTTTTATGCTTTAGTAACCCTTGTACGCCTTCACTGTCAAACGTAAAAGCTACCTGGTTGGTAAATACCACATCAAACCAGCCTTTCAAAATCGCAGGGCGATCAAACCACCAGAGCGGATAAAGGAACATCAAACTATCTGCCCAGCACAATATTTTTTGTTCTGCTTCAATGTGGGAAGGAATCTGACCTGCTTGTAAGGCTTCAAGATCCTCAACTTTTAATACGGGATCAAATTTTTCAGCATATAAATCTTTAACATGAATATCATGTCCAGCCTGTTTCAAACCTGAAATCAGGGACTCTAACATCGCGTGATTAAAACTAGCCGGATTTGGATGGGCGTATACAATTAATACGTTCATGGCTTTTTTGCACTAACCTCGTCCCTAGACCTGACCATTTTCACCCTACTCCTAACCTTTAAGTAACTTAGTAAGAATCTGGTTTACCTGACCAGGATTAGCTTTGCCTTTTGAAGCTTGCATAACCTGTCCAACAAAGAATCCCATGAGTTTTTCTTTCCCTGCACGGAACTCTTCCACTTGACCAGAATTATTCTCAAGAACCTCAGCAATCATGATTTCAATGGCTCCCGTATCCGTGATTTGTTTTAAACCTTTGCTTTCAATAAGTGCGTCAGCATCACCTTCTCCAGCCCACATCGCCACAAAGATGTCTTTAGCAATTTTTCCAGAGATCGTTTTATCATTTATTCGCTTAATAAGTAGCGTTAACATATCAGCTGATACAGGCGACTCTTGTATAGATTTTTCTTCTTTATTTAAGTGCGCCGATAGTTCGCCCATCACCCAGTTAGCAGCTAGTTTCGCTTCACCACAACCTTTGGCTACGACTTCAAAATAATCAGCTACATGACGATCTGCACTTAACTCGCTCGCATCTTTATCAGATAAAGCATATTCATCTGCGAACCGCTGTTTTTTTGCGTCAGGTAGTTCAGGTAATGTTTTTCGGACTGATTCACGAAGCTCTTCACTGATTTCCACAGGCAATAAATCAGGACAGGGGAAATAGCGGTAGTCATTGGCTTCTTCTTTACTACGCATTGATCGAGTTTCATGCTTATCAGGATCATACAAACGTGTTTCCTGAGCTATTGTTCCACCCGATTCAATCAAATCTATCTGGCGTTCTACCTCATAGTTAATGGCACGTTCCACAAAACGGAATGAATTCAGGTTCTTGACTTCAGCACGCGTACCTAATTCATCGCCTACCTGACGCACCGACACATTGGCATCACAACGGAAAGAACCTTCTGCCATATTGCCATCACATATATTGAGATATTGCACCAGCGCATGAATTTTCTTCATGTAAGCTACTGCTTCTTTTGCATTACTAATATCAGGCTCAGAAACGATCTCTAATAAAGGAGTACCTGCACGATTGAGATCAACTCCTGTCATTCCCTGATAATCTTCATGCAATGATTTGCCTGCATCTTGCTCCAGATGCGCCCGTGTTACACCTACACGTTTGGTTTCACCATTTTCTAGTGGAATATCCAGATACCCTACGCCAACAATTGGCTTATCAAACTGACTGATTTGATAACCCTGCGGCAAATCGGGATAGAAATAATTCTTTCGTGCAAACACAGAATACTCAGGTACTTCTGCACCAATAGCCAATCCAAACTTAACCGCCATGCGTACTGCTTCGGTATTCAAAACGGGCAAAACACCTGGCAAGGCCAAGTCTACTGCACACGCTTGTGTATTTGGCTCAGCACCATACTGGGTCGAAGCTCCAGAGAATATTTTTGATTTTGTTGATAATTGAGCGTGAATCTCAAGACCAATCACTGTTTCCCATACCATGATATTCGTCTCCTATTAATAAGCTATTAATAACCAGCGGGTGATTGCTTATGCCAATCTGTCACTTGCTGATATTGATGCGCTACGTTAAGTAAGCGACCTTCTTCAAAATAATTGCCGATAATTTGTAAACCTGTTGGCAACCCATCAACTAAACCAGCAGGGATGGATAGCCCCGGCAAACCTGCCAAGTTCACAGCAATCGTATAAATATCGTTAAGATACATAGTAATAGGATCATCCATCTGTTCGCCCAGCTTGAACGCTGTAGAAGGCGCGGTAGGTCCCATAATCACATCGACTTTTTCAAAAGCCTGTTTAAAATCTTCCGAAATCAAACGACGAATCTTCTGGGCTTTCAGATAGTAAGCATCGTAGTAACCAGCAGATAGCGCATAAGCACCAATCATGATCCTGTTTTTTACTTCTGAACCAAAGGCTTCACCGCGCGAACGTTTATACATATCCTCAAGGTCTTTTGGATCTTCACAACGATAACCATAACGTACGCCATCGAAGCGTGATAAATTTGATGAACATTCTGCTGGAGCAATCACATAATAAGCAGGAACAGATAGGTGAGAATTGGGTAAAGAAATTTCTACAAACTCAGCACCTAGTTTTTTATATTCTTCAATAGCGTCCTCAACAACCTTAGCTATTCCTGCATCAAGTCCTTCTGCAAAAAACTCTTTCGGTAAACCTACTTTTAGTCCATTCAACGGCTTATCAAGAGTGGCTGAATAATCAGGTACGTCTCGATCCACACTGGTTGAATCTTTTTCATCAAAGCCTGACATGGCTTTCAATACCAACGCACAATCTTCTGCAGATCGTCCCATGACTCCGGCTTGATCCAAGCTAGAAGCAAAAGCAATCATGCCCCAACGAGACACCCGGCCGTAAGTAGGTTTGATGCCCGTCAGTCCACATAGAGAGGCGGGTTGACGAATGGAGCCGCCCGTATCTGTTGCGGTTGCAACTGGTGCAATCCTTGCTGCTACTGATGCTGCGCTGCCTCCCGATGATCCTCCAGGTACTCGTTCTAAATCCCACGGATTTTTAACAGGACCATAGAAACTGGTTTCGTTGGACGAACCCATAGCAAACTCATCCATATTTAGTTTGCCTAGCATAGGCATACCAGCCGTATCTAGTTTTTCAACAACGGTCGCGTTATACGGTGAAATGAAGTTATCCAACATTTTAGAGCCACATGCCGTACGTACGCCTTCTGTGCAGAAAATATCTTTCTGGGCAATCGGGATACCGGTAAGCACACCTGCCGTGCCATCAGCTATTTGCTGATCTGCTGCTTTTGCTGAAGCAAGTGCTTGCTCTTCTGTCACGGTCACAAAACAATTAAGCTTGTCATCGTGTTGTTTAATTCGATCCAGATAATGCTGAGTCAGCTCAACACTGGAAATGGTTCCGGATTTTAGTGCTACAGACAATTCTGTTAATGATTTATTATGCATAATATTTTACTTATTTATGACTGTACTAATTGTTTTACAAATAACGCTATTCAATAACCTGTGGGACTAGAAAAAGACCATCTTCAATAACTGGGGAATTCTTCTGAAACTGCTCACGTTGATCCGATTCAGTGACGACATCCTCACGCAATCGCTGCGATACATCTTGTGGATGTGCCATCGGTTGAACGGAGTCGGTGTTAATCGCATCCATTTGTGCCACTAAATCTAATATGCCCGATAGTTTATCCGCATACGTTTGAATGTTTTCTTCTTTTATAGATAATCGAGCCAAATGCGCAATATTTTTGACTTCTTCTGCGGTCAATGACATGAGTAATATGCTCCCTTATTTTATAATAATATTAAATAGTATCTGCAAAAAAATAGGCGCACAACTTACCATAGTTATGCTATTGAGTCTTGCTCATTGCGTGATAGATTGTTACATTACGCATGATAAATTTTATACATATCTTACTTAGAAGGGCTTTATAAGTATAAAGATGTATAATAGCTTACAACTTACTGAAAGTTATACACTGGATTAACAAGAATGTTCAAAATGATTTCCGGCTTATTCTCCAACGATATTTCCATCGACTTGGGAACTGCTAATACACTAATTTATATGCGCGGCAAAGGCATTGTTCTTAACGAACCATCAGTTGTTGCTATCCGCCATGATCGAGGCACAGGGACTAATAAATCTATTGAAGCCGTGGGTGTAGAAGCCAAAAAAATGCTGGGTAGAACGCCCGATAATATTACTGCTATTCGCCCTATGAAAGATGGTGTTATCGCAGACTTCACTTATACCGAAAAAATGCTTCAGCACTTTATGCGCAAAGTGGATACCGGACGTATCTTTCGTCCTAGCCCACGTGTAGTCATTTGTGTCCCCTGTGGCGCTACGCAAGTTGAACGCCGTGCAATTAAAGATTCTGCGATGAGTGCAGGTGCACGCAAAGTGTTTTTAATCGAAGAGCCTATGGCTGCTGCTATTGGTGCTGATATTCCCATTGAGGAAGCAACGGGTTCAATGGTGCTAGATATTGGTGGTGGAACCTCAGAGGTCGCCATTATGTCTTTACGCGGCATTGTCTATTCTGCATCAGTGCGTATCGGCGGTGACAAAATGGATGAAGCGATTATCAATTATGTGCGCCGGAATTACGGTATGCTAATTGGTGAAGCAACGGCTGAACGTATCAAATGGGAAATTGGTACTGCCTATCCAGGCAAAGATTTGTTGGAGATGGAAGTCAAAGGTCGCAATCTTTCGGAAGGTGTTCCCCGTAGTTTCAGTCTCACCAGCAATGAAATTCTTGAATCTTTGCAAGAACCTCTGTTTGGTATTGTTAGTGCCGTGAAAATGGCGCTTGAGCAAACACCTCCCGAACTGGGTGCTGACGTTGCTGACCGAGGTATTGTTTTGACAGGTGGCGGCGCACTCATCAGAGACCTTGATAGATTATTGATGGAAGAAACGGGTATTCCTGTGATCATTGCTGACAATCCTTTAACGTGTGTTGCTCGTGGTGGAGGTCGTATACTTGAGATGATTGATACAGGCGGGTTTGAATTTTTAGCTACTGACTGAGGTTCTTTACGTCAAATCACCTGAGATTGATAGCCGCAATTCTAATAAATAATCACAAATGTATTCAAAAGAATTTACACATACTAAATCTCTACAGTTTATTGCTTTTGTTATTGTCTCTATATCTCTGTTGGTCGCAGACTATCGCAGCCTAATTCCTGTTGCTAGAACAGGACTTAGTATCGTCATCTATCCCCTTCAGGTTTTAGTTGATCTACCCTATACCACCACAAAAAATATAAGCCTGTTCTTCAGATCCCATAAAAAATTAAGTGCAGAGAATAAAGAGCTGCGTCGATTAGTCACTATCTATTCGGCTAGAGATCAAAAGTATCGCTCAATTGCTGGACAGAACCAGCGGTTTCGTGAACTCCTCCAAACCGCTGAAGCTTTCAGCGAATCCTACCTGTTAACCAACATACTGAGTGTTGACACCGACCGATTCGAGCGCTCGGCTACTATCAATAAAGGCACAAAGGATGGTGCATTTGAAGGGCAAATTGCCTTATCGGGTAATAGCATTTATGGTCAGGTAATTCATGCATCGCCTTACAGCTCGATTGTCATGCAGTTGTCAGATCCTAAGCACACCATTCCTGTTCGTAACGCACGTACTAACGAACATGCATTAGCGGTAGGCACGGGTGAAAAAAATAGTGTTAGGCTGGAACATATAAAAAATGTTGAGAATATTAAATCCAACGATCTTTATGTTAGTTCAGGACTAGGGTTACTCTTCCCCCCTGATTTTCCTGTTGCTGTCGTCCAGAAAAAGGAATATAACCCCGCTGATTCGTTGACTACCGTTACTGCAAAAACAGTAACTGACTTCATTCGCGCCAGAGAACTATTACTCATTTGGCAAGCTAAAGACATCAAAGCACAAGCAGAGAAATAGAAGCACTTATGGAGTCATTAACATTACGCTTTCCTGGCGCCATCCTTCTTTCGATGCTAGTCATGCTTATATTAACTATTGTCCACTTACCTGAATCCTTTCAGTTTTGGAGACCTGAGTGGCTTGCTCTAATCATTATTCACTGGGGTATGTTATTTCCGAAAAAGATTGGGTTTCTTAGCGTATGGATAGTGGGTTTGCTGGTGGACACCTTGCTGGGCAACCTACTGGGACAACATGCACTGGGCTATACTATCGTGCTCTTTCTTACGATGAAAATGAGCGAACGCATAACGCCTAAAACTTTTCTACAGCAGTTCTTTCTTGTATTTATTGTTCTCGGAACTTATCTGCTAGTTAATCTCTGGATTCTTGGAATTTCACAGAACAAACCCAGCAACTGGACATACTGGTTACCATTAATCAGCAGCATTCTTATCTGGCCGATCTTGCATAGTCTCCTCAATCGCTTTCATATCGTTAATAGAGGTATTTAACCTAAGGTGCTTTGACGAAAAAAACTTACCAATCCTGTTTGTCTTTTTGCTTCTGCTCAAATGATCTCAAGTCGTTGCTTAGAATGACTAAGCGCCTCATGAGATCATTCGATCAGAAGCAAAAATTCGGCGCAACCTTGGTAAGTTCTTTACGTCAAATCACCTAAAAACATGTGTAGTCACCTTGTTGATAACGACGTAATAGGCTCTGCATTAAGCCAATCCCAAAAACGAGATTTTCTTAATGATAAGGTACGTGCATACCATTTTGCATCTCGAAACAATGCACGCTTTAAATGATGCGGTGCTGTAGGTAAGTGATCCCGCATGGAGAAACCTTTATCTGGGTGTAGTCCTATATGTTTTAACGCACTTTTTCGGCTTGGACCATAGGGTATCTGTTCTGCGAGGCGTGCCATGCTTTCGGGTAGAGTTACAAACCGCAGAAACTCATGGATTAATTTATGGTTACTTTTTCTGTCGCTATCGTTTTTGTCACTATCGCTTTCTTTGCTCTTTTCTTTACTTTGGGGAATAACCCAAACATTCCAATCCACTATATGTGCATCCCATACCATGCTAATGGCAGCTCCCTGTAACTGAGCATCAAAAAAACGACCGTTATAGCCGGAAGCCATCACTGCTTTTCCTGACATTAACAACGCTGCTGGCTCTTTAGGGTTATCCCACCAAATAAGATGATCTTTTATGCTGTCGAGTCGACTAAACGCAAGACGCATTCCACGCTCAGTACTCAGTAAATCATACACTTGGTCAATGGGAGCGCCTTCTGCTATTAATGCCCATTCGAGGATTTCTGAGGGTTGTTTTTGTATCGCTCGCTTACCAGGAAAACGTTTTATATCAAAAAAGTCAGCTATGTTTTGCGGCTTCTCTCCCGAGAATGCGTTGTCGTCATAAGCGAAAAGCGTTGAATAAGAAAGGTGTGCTATTCCACAGGGCAATAGAGAACCTTTAGAAAAGTCATTCTTTGCTTCTATAGCCTCATTTATACTTTCACTTCCATTCTCATTTATAGTTCTGTTTATAGTTCCGTTTCTAGTTTGGTTTCTAGTTTCTAGTATCAAAGAATAATCCAATTTTTTAATGAGCTTTTGATCACATGCAATCAATGCATCATCCATTGTCATATCAACAATATCTGGCAAAATATCGCTTTGAAGTATCGCAATCTCACCGCCATAATACTGGGTATTAATGAAAGCACCTGTCTTGTTTTCAAAGGGTTCAAATAGCGCTACTTGTTGAGCCTGTTCATAGCTCCCACCCCAGGTCGCTATCGTTAGCTCTTGTGTAATTTCTGCTTCTGTAAGAGGCACTATGAAAAAAATTAGAACTACTAAAAACAGATACGACAAACAAAATGGGCGAAGCCAGTTAATAGGACTATTTAGGTAAGAAACTGCCTTAAACCGCCTCATTTTCTTCACTCCTATTATCATTGGCAATTTTTTGATAAGCCGTAATCAACGCGCTTTCAGCTATCATTCCAATCAACACACCATCCGTTGATTGAACAATAGGAACTGCTTCACCTCTAAATCCTTCCAGTGCAGACATCCCTTGCCAAAGAGTTGTACTTTCATTTAACACAGGCATATCTTTGCGAATTAAATGACGAATAGGTTGTTCTTCTTCATCGACCAAATCAACTGTTCGCACCACACCAATATAAGTTCCGTCACTCTCTGTTACCACTCCCGCTGAACGACTCCCTTGCTTCAACAATGCAATGGCATCATGTGGACTTACCTTATGATTAATATTGACATAATCACTGAAAGGTAGCGTGTTTACTTTGGTGTATTCCAGTAATGCACGGTCCCGCCCTAATGACAAGTCAATACCCGCATTAGCCAATCCCACATCAAATATAGAGCGCCCATGTAATCTAAACGCAAGCAGATTAGCGAAGACAACACCAACCATTGCAGCTATGGTTAAATCGTAATTATGAGTGAGCTCAAAAACGATCAAAATAGTGGTTAAGGGCGCACCGATAATGGGGCTGGTTAAAGCCATCATCCCGCAAATCGCATAAACGACAACACCCGAGTTGGGCAGACCCGTAAAATCCAGAAGCGACCAGCTTAAAGCACCGAACAATATACCGATTAACAATGCGGGACTGAATACACCTCCTGCAAAGCCAAAACCAATACATATCGCTGTTAGACCCATTTTAGCAACCACCAGTAACACCAACTCCCAACGATCAAAAGCTCCTTCGATCGTGGCAAAACGTAGTACTTCTTT
>CBDCZP010000012.1:0-283375 GCA_965224605.1 Thiotrichaceae bacterium | reverse complement strand
TGATAAATTACAACGCTTGGCAATCTCGACTGTGTTCTGCAATGCTTCGGGAATATCTGCAAACAGCTCCTGCATTTCCTCTGCGCTACGCAAGTATTGTTGATCCGTATAGTTTTTGGGACGATTCTTATCATCCAGCACATAACCCTCAGAAATACACACCCTTGCTTCATGAGAATAAAAATCATCGGGCTTGAGAAAGCGGGTGTCATTTGTGGCGACTACAGGGAGTTCAAGTTTAGTTGCCAAAGCTACCGCCGCATGCAGATAATCCTCATCACTGGTGCGGCCAGTACGCTGTAATTCAACATAATATCTATCAGGGAAAATGGCTGACCACTGAGCAGCCAACTCTTCAGCTTTCTCGGTGTTACCATCAATCAGTGCTTTACCCACATCGCCGCTTTTACCACCCGATAATGCAATCAAACCCGCCGAAAACTCTGTGAGCCACTCTTGCGTAACGCGCGCCAGACCTTTGTGCTGCCCATCGGTATACGCTTTAGAAATTAACTTGGAAAGGTTTCTGTAACCCTCGTCATTCTGACAAAGCAGGATCATGTGAAACGGTGCGTTATCGTCATCCTCATTATCCAGCAAGATATCCACACCAAACACTGCCTTGATGCCAGCCCCCATCGCCATGCGATAGAATTTCACCAACGCAAACACATTGTTAAGATCCGTCAAAGCAACAGCAGACATTCCACCTTCTTCAACAGCCTGCATCAAAGGCTTAAGACGGATAGTGCTATCAGACAGGGAGTATTCGGAATGTAAACGGAGATGAACGAAACTCATAGAACGGGCTCTTTATGGATTCGTTTAGTGTAGCAAAGATAGGGGCTTAAAAAAGCTCTGATTCAGTCAGGATAGCCTTAATAATCAGCAAGCCGTCACATACGACTTAGTTTTATAATACCTCGTTCCCAAACTCCTGAGACTGTGCAAGTATTCATAAAAGAGGGTATCGCAACAGTATTTTTTGTAGGCCGGATACGGTACGCCATCCGGCAACGGTGCTGCATTTACGGTTCTTTGTCGTATGGCGCTATCGCTCATACGACCTACAATTTAGCTTTCACCCACCTAAGGGGAGCGATAAGTGTTTCTGGACAGCAACTCATTAGTTGCAATAATAGTACCAGTGATGAAGAGGCATCAGATAAGCTAATCGACTACTAAATCAGCCTCTGGCAAAGGCGCCAAGCCATTGTCAGTAAGTACAGTATTAACCGTATCTCTAGCCGTATCGTTTATAAACGTCAGCAATTCTTGTTGTCCTGCCCGGGTTCTCTCACCACGTGTTACTAAGCCGTTATAAAGGCTAAAGATAAGTTCTCCATCATCTTCATCCAACCACTGTTGTAAGCCGGTGATTTTTATAATAGGAATTCCGTCAACAGTGTCAAGCGTCCAGCCAGGAAAGTCCAAGTGAAAAGAAAACTCATCAAACACAACTACTTCCGGTGCAGCATCCGGTTCCTGACGATAAATCGTTATTTGACCTTGGCTTGCATCATCACCTACCACTAATTTAACAGAGTAGTGATAACCATCTTTCTGCGCAAAACCAATGAGTTTATCTTCTTCAGAACTAAGTAAATTCACCAAGTCCGTTTGTTCCACTAATTCACCTGCAGATTCATCCCAAAGACTTACCGTCTTACAGCTTCCATCAGCATCACAGTCAAGACGATACTCATCGTTCAAAGTAGTAATTTTAGCAAAATAGCGTTTAGAACCTGTTGCAAAAGTGACATCTCCTCCTGTAAAAGGCCCCCATTCATGAGGCGTCACTTGTGAAATAGGCTGACCGGAAATATCCGCTTCAATGAAAGAGAGTCGTCTGTGTCCATAATAATCGACCAAGCCTTCATTATCGAAAGGATTCGCCACGACTAGTTCAGAACCTTCTTCGAGATCAACCACCTCATATGCTTCGGCGTCTGAAATCCATGCACCATTGGCTAGCACGACACTTGTCTCTGTAAATGCTTGCCATTCTGTACCCGTCCAAACATATTGCTGAAAGTCTGTTTCTGTTTCGACAGCCATACCACCTGTTACGATATCAAACAATATAGAGCCAAAAGAGAATCTAACCGCGGCTTCTTCAAAATCGTTGTCTGCTTCTAACCACGTTAGACGTTGACCAAGCAAACTCGACACATCGGTTACAGGTGTTCCAACACCGATCAGCCTGCCTTCTCTTAGCTCCCCTTCACTAATGACTATCTCTCCAAATCCAGGAATACCCGAATATTGATAGATCGTCGTTGTTATGTCTTCTTCATCTTCTCCAAAATTTAACGAAAGACTACCGTCATTATTAACTGTCCAAGTTCCTACTCTCCCAATCTCAGTTTCTTCGAGACCACCTACGTCCAGAATAGTTACTCCACCTTCAGCGGTAAAACTTAAAATTGAACTAACAGGTTCACCATAAAACAACTGCTGCATCCCCAACGTTTTACCGGCTAAATCATTACTAGACAGAGGGATTAGATTTATCCAGCGCTCTGTTTGACCATCAGGACTTCTAACAATCAACCCCTCATCCTCAATAGCAACTTTCTGGAGACTAATAAATTCCGGACTCAGTTCGTCCAGTTCACCTTCTTTAGCTAAACCAATTTCTCCAGAGGGTTCCAAAGAAAGGTTGAGTAAGCCATCTATAGATATTTGCCAGATTCCTGTTAGTTTAAGAGAAGGTCTTTCAAAAGAACTCGATTCTTCTATGCTCACCGAACCATCTGCCGAGAAACTGATAATTGCAACATCTACTCCCGCGACATCACCCGTGTCATTAATAGCTTTCTTAACAAAAGTCTTACCGGCTATGTCAGTCTCAGTGAAAGGAGTAATAGGTTCAGGGGGTGTGATATCTAGGGCTACTGTGCCAATGACCTCTTCGTCACCGGTGATCAAGCTACCTGAGATGGGTGACTGAAATTGAATCTCAAAGAACGATCCTTCTATTAAGCCTCCTTCCCCTAGACTTTCTCCTCCTAAACCTGTACCTAAATCTATAGATGACGAACCAAGTACAAATCCAACCTTGCCATTGCTCAAATTGATATATTGAGGACTACACGTAGTAAATATTGAACTGTCTATCACTGCACAACCAAACAGCTCTCTGGCATTACCTGACAACACAAGTTTAAAGGTTTCACCCAAATCATTTAAAGTGACATTAAAGACTCCGTTTACTCCCGGTGTGAAACGCCACGAGGGCGAAGCAACATACGCGATGGCTCCGTCTTCGTCTTCGTATCTAGCTCGAACATCGAAACTCACACTACCGTCTTCACGCAATGACACTTCACTTTCGTCGATGGATACATGGGTACTTTCATTGTCTACTGATCTCCACCAAATACTGTCATTTTGTTTCACGCGCGCTTGATAACTCACAGGCGCAGGCTCAATAGCTGCCCAATCTACTTCTATATCACCGAAGCTGGCAATAAACCCAGGCATGGATACATCTGCCCCCGGATAAGGAAACTCAGATAACGGTAAACCATTGACCGAAACTGACGTCAAGTCCGCTTCTGGAAGTTCCATGAGTTGAACGACATGGTCAACAGAAGATATAACCGTTTCCAGACCTTCAGAAATTGCCGCTATTTCAAGCTCCGATTCACTAGATGCTATGAAATAACTTGAATAGTCACTGTGTCACCGGAAGTTATATTCTCTCCCAGGCTTTCATTGAGCAATGAGAAACTACACCCAGCTTGCGCAGGAGCCGTATTTCGGAAAGCCTCTGCTGCAAAGTCAGGATGAGGCAGTTTGTTACGTTGCTTATAAGCTGCTGAACCCTGTGATCCTGGTGAAACCTCTTCTGCTACGTTGAATGGCTTCTCACATAGAAGATTTCCTTCGACACTCACTCTGACTTTCAATTCAGCATCAGGGCTGGTGCGTTTGAGGGAAGGATTCTTAAGGCCAACCAGCAGTTTTACTTGCTCACCTGTGCGTCTTTGCTGAACAGCATAGGCTGAAGATGTTACGCGTTTTCCATATGCATTGAACTGGCTAACACGAACGTCCGTAGCCGCAAGAATATTTTCAGGATCTACTGAGGTGCCTTCATAACGGTAATCTATCTCGCCGCCACTTATTACAAAGACAGGGAGTCCTGATGAATCATCAGCTGCGCGAACCAGCAAACCTTTTATGCGTTCTTTCGAGACTTCAAGCGTTGGTATTTCATCATGGAAATCTGTTTCTTCGTCATTGAATTCTATGATGAATAAACCTGTTACCGGATCAAAGCTTGTAGCAGAGAAAGATTCTTCAGCAGTATGGAAAACAGGTCCAATTTCTGTGAATTCTATTTCAACTTGTGAGACAGATTGACTCTCGCGGTGATAAACCCCATCCCACTCACTCTCTGTATTCTCGCGGTGTCTATCCTGCGATGAGTCCTTTTCCTCAACATGATAGCTGCCATTGTAGGCCGTGAAATCACTCTCTTCTTCGTGTCTGTAAGTTCGTGTCGCGTGTACAGAGACCTCTTGCTCACAAGTCATGAGTTCACCACTACTTTCTGTCACTGTAAATGAAATATCAAGCGTGTCGTCTAATAAATCAGCGGTACCATTGTTGCTATAGCTTCCGCCACTTCCAGTAGTTTCAAATAAAGTGTATTGGAGTGTGCCATCAAACGGATTCGGACGAAGAGTTTCAGCACTCAACTGGATTAATCTGTCTTCGCTGACATTTCCAGTAAATACCGCATTACTTTCATCGATTAAGTCTAATATTAGACCCTCTTCAGATTGAGACATTGCTCCATACACACTGAAGGTTTTACCCACATCTTCAGAACAATCCTCACCTGTTTCAGCATCAATACTCACATTAAGCTTCCACACACCGGCTAGATCCATCACGTCACAAGCATCACCCACATCATTGCTATCTACATCGCTTTGATCTGAGTTCGCAATAATGGGACAGTTATCAACATTGTCATCGCTACCATCTGAATCTGTATCCGCTAGTAGTGGATTCGTACCATTTGTTTGCTCGTCGCTATCACTGATAGTGTCGTTATCGTCATCCGTATCAGCATTGTTACCCGTACCGTCATTGTCGGTATCGACTGATTCTGACGCATCTAACGGGAACGCGTCATCATTGTCGGCAACACTATCATTATCGTCATCGGTGTCAGCGTTATTTCCCGTACCGTCATTATCAGTATCAACCGATTCTGTTGCATCTAATGGGAACGCATCGGATGTATCGGCAACACCGTCATTATCATCATCCGTATCAGCGTTGTTTCCAGTCCCATCATTATCAGTATCGACTGATTCTGTCGCATCTAATGGGAAGGCATCAGTTGCATCATCTACACCATCATTATCGTCATCGGTGTCAGCGTTATTACCCGTACCATCATTATCAGTATCCACCGATTCTGACGCATCTAACGGGAAAGCATCGGATGTATCGGCAACACCGTCATTATCATCATCGGTGTCGGCATTATTTCCCGTACCGTCATTATCAGTATCAACTGATTCTGACGCATCTAGTGGAAATAAATCGGTTGCATCATCTACGCCGTCATTATCGTCATCCGTATCGGCATTGTTTCCAGTGCCATCATTGTCGGTATCAACTGATTCTGATGCATCTAACGGAAAGGCATCAGTTACATCAGCTACGCCGTCATTATCATCATCGGTGTCAGCGTTGTTTCCTGTACCGTCATTATCGGTATCCACTGATTCTGCGGCATCTAATGGAAAGGCATCAGTTACATCATCTACACCATCATTATCGTCATCCGCATCGGCATTGTTTCCCGTGCCGTCATTATCGGTATCCACTGATTCTGCGGCATCTAATGGAAAGGCATCAGTTACATCATCTACACCATCATTATCGTCATCCGCATCGGCATTGTTTCCCGTGCCGTCATTGTCGGTATCAACTGATTCTGTTGCATCTAACGGGAAGGCATCAGTTACATCAGCTACGCCGTCATTATCATCATCGGTATCAGCATTATTTCCCGTACCGTCATTATCAGTATCGACCGATTCTGACGCATCTAATGGGAACGCATCGGATGTATCAGCAACACCGTCATTATCGTCATCCGTATCGGCATTGTTTCCAGTGCCATCATTGTCAGTATCAGCTGATTCTGTTGCATCTAACGGAAACGCATCAGATGCATCAACCACACCGTCGTTATCATCATCGGTGTCAGCATTGTTTCCAGTGCCGTCATTGTCAGTATCCACAGATTCTGTTGCATCTAGCGGAAACGCATCCTGCGCATCTAGAACATTGTCGTTATCATCATCATCGTCACAGACGTTTCCATTATCATCGCCATCGGCATTCGCCTGATCGGTATTCGCAGCAATGGGACAGTTATCACTGATGTCACGAATAGAATCATTGTCATCATCAATATCGCAAGCATCACCTTTGCCATCCGTATCGGTATCCAACTGGTCGGTATTGGCATGAATGGGACAATTATCAGCAGGATCAAGAAGGCTATCTGAATCAGAATCAGCTAGTAACGGATTGGTTCCATTTCTAAGTTCGGCAATGTCTGATATAGAGTCATTGTCATCATCAAGGTCTTGGCGATCACCGATGCCATCATTGTCGTTATCCGCATTTTCATTAGGATCCGTTGGAAACGCATCAACGCTATCATTTACGCCATCATTGTCATCATCGTCATCGATTTGATCGCCATTACCATCACCATCCGTATCAACAAAAGGTGTTCCCGGGACAGTATTATCATTGTCATCAGCATCCTGACCAGCAGGCCAACCATCAGCATCCTGATCATTAGCATTTGAAATCGTTGAATCTAGTGGAAAATCATCACTACTATCAGCAACACCGTCATTATCATCATCCGTATCTGCATTGTTGCCAGTGCCATCGTTGTCAGTATCTAACCACTCTGCGGCATCTTTAGGAAACGCATCGACACTATCTTCAACACCATCATTATCATCATCGGTATCTGCATTATCACCAATACCATCACCATCAAAGTCAACTGTTTCACTGGCATCATTTGGAAAAGCATCCAACGCATTAATAACACCATCAGCATCTAAATCAGGATTTGTTTGTGCAGGCTCCACGTCTAATTGATCATCTAAAGAACTAGCATCCGTTGTTGTGCCTGTTTGACTAGTCTCGTCTTTAAGCACAGCTCCCACTTCCTTTACCGTCTTGGTGGTATTTGGAATAATCAATTGCTCAGGATCAATCGTTTCAATAATTTGCTTAATTTCCGTCGATAAGCTTACTTCTGTTGGACTACCTGTTGCGACATCAATCTCGCCATCATCAGCAAGGTCAGAACCGAGGGCAGCCAAAGCATCATCGGCAGTATCTGTAGTATCTGTACTTTGTTCCTTAGCGAGGTGGACAACAGCTACTAATGCCTCAGCGGCGGCTCGATAGGTTGCCGTTTTTTCAATGTCTGCCTGACTGGTTGTTTCATTATTAATAACCGGAGAAGTGCTAAAGATATCAATATCACTACCCACACCAAAACCAACCGTAGAAATGACCTTATTAGCGGCATTTTCCAGTCTTATTGCAATATCAGTAGCCGTTTCTGTTTCAGCTACCTGAACCGCTACCGTGGTTAATGAAGTCGCATAAAAAGGAGTGCCCGCCTTAATGATTTTACCGGAAATAATGGTTCTCAAAGCACTGAGAACAGGTGCTTGACCTGTTGTCATATCCTTCGTATTAGCATTACTGGTGAATTCAAAAAGAAAATAATCATTATCGGCGGGAGCGGTAATCGAAATCCCTTCAGTTACACCCGTTGCTGCATTAGTCGTTCCCGTATCAATGGCTGCTCCGCCTTTAAACCCTGGCTGACTAATATCTACCTTGTAAACAGACACATCCGCATTGAGCATTGGCCCATCAACGCCAGTAGGAGAAACAGAGAATTTATTTTCTTCAGGGGTGGGAGTATCAGGAGTTGTCGGCGTATCGGGTGACGTAGGTAAAGCAGAATCACCACATGCCGATAACAAACCCATGACAAGAGAAAAAAGAAACGCGCGCGCGATAACACCAGACAGCCCAAGATATTGCATGAATACTCCGTTCACATTTTGTGTTTCATAGGAGAAATATTATAATTTTTTAAAACCCTTAGCGCGTTTATTGTTGTTATAGCGACAAACAGCTATCGAATATAAATGACACCGACTGAACAAAGGATTAATTACCGAGTATTGGTTGATGCTTGCTAACGGCATTGGAAACTCCGATTTCAGTATTGAGGGTACCTCTATTAATTAGAATTTTCGTTCAAGTACGAGGCGGATGAATTTTGAGAACCGCAGTGTACAAGGGTACATGAGGATCGCGCGACTGCATGGACAGATATATTGCTCCTGCAATATCTGCATTCACCACATCCATGTGGATTATGCAGGAGGTAGGGCAATACAGGAGTAATTTGCCAAGAAATTTATCCAACGCAGTAATCGGGTGAAAAGGCAATTAAGAGGTACCCTTGATCTATTCTTAGCTTGATTAAAGATACAAGGAAGTAGTTGTGCCCTATCGACGATATTGCCCGGCGGTAATAAATTTTCCAAACGATTCACACCAAATAATGATGGTTGAGTAGTTATCGAGATTAACAGAAGCCGGAATAGCAACGATGAAGTTATTGAACGTTTTCACATCAGCAATTTGCAACATGGTGGATTTATTGGAGAGAAAAGTTTCTTCATCTTCTACAAAAGTGGGAGACAGATACAACTTATAGTCAGGACCTGGTGCAATTTTTCCATTTAGCGAAATGAATCTATCACTGATTGATACTTTACCTTCTCCCCAATGCAAAAAATCGCTGCTTTTTAGGTTTTTCACAAACTCTGCGGTGTAGCGTACATTTTCAGATGCTTTTGACATTGCTTCAATTGAGGGCGCTTTGGGTGCAGTAAGAATAGGTAAAACATAGAGACCTAAGGCAAAGCCAGCTGCCGCAAATAGTAAATGAGAAATAGTTAAAAACACTCTCTTTTTCATGTTTAATACCTCTTGTATCAATGAAGGAAACAAGGTAATTCTAGCTCAGAGAGAGACTTTTGCAAGTCTGTACTGTTCAAAATGAGTTCAAGGAATGTTTTTAAAAATCTGAGAATTTTGGATGTTGTTTTAACGGGGTGTTTCAGGGTATGGTTCAGATATGGCTACACGCGAAAAAACAGCTCAAATCCGTGAGCAAATCATCCAGAGTACGGATGATTTGCTCTACAAAAAAGGTTTCAACCGCATGTCGTTCACCGATATTGCCACAGCAGCTAGCGTTCCTCGTGGCAATATTTATTACTATTTCAAAACCAAAGACGAAGTACTCGAAGCAGTGATAGAACACAGGATTAATGGCATGAAGCAGATGCTTGATGAGTGGAATGAACGTTATAAAACACCACTACAACGGCTAAAACGCTACGCACAAATCCCCATTAATGAAAAACAACGAGTGATTGAATACGGTTGTCCGATGGGGACCTTAAACTCAGAGTTGGGGAAATCGCAAGAGCCACTAAAAATATTAGCAAAGCAACAGATGGATGTTTTCAAACATTGGCTGCTAGAACAGTTTACGCAGTTGATAACCGAAAAAGCTTTAGAGCTAAGCGCCGAAGATCTTACTGAACAAATGCTAATACGCACTCAAGGAATGAGTGTGCTATCTCATATTTATAATAATCCGAGTATTATTATCAGGGAAGTTGACAGTATAGAAAGCTGGCTTGATGATCTAAGCCAGCTCTAACCCAACTCTAACGCAGCTCTGCAAGCACCCGAAACCCCAGCACTGAATAAGAACTTCCCGGGTTATCGGCAGCTCGGTAAGCCACTCTTGTCATATGTAATGGGCAATGATAAGAACCACCCCGTCTAACGCGCTTGCTACCTTTTTTCGGGCTTTGAGGGTCTACTCTGCCTTGCTTGGTTTTGCCTTGTTTAGTATAGGCATCAGAAGCATACCAATCGGCTGTCCATTCCCAAGCATTTCCAATCATGTCGTATAAACCAAACGCATTAGGCTTTTTTGTGGCCACTGGTTGCGGCTTATCACCCGAATTATTAATAAACCAAGCATAATCTTCAAGCTGACCTTCAGACCATGGACGTGATTCGGTCGATCCAGCACGTGCTGCGTATTCCCATTCAGCTTCACTAGGCAAGCGGTACTTAAACTTCTTGTCCTTTTTATTAAGTTCATCAACAAAGCGATTTGCCATCCCCCATGAAATGGATACGACAGGTAAATCACGCCAGTTTTTTTGTTGCCAGTACTTCTCTGGCCCCGGTTTGTTTTCCATCACTGCGAACCACTGTGCTTGGGTTATTTCTGTTGTGCCGATGTAAAAAGAGTGACTAATGGTCACAGGATGCGCAGGGGTCTCATCTGCAAAGTTTGCTGCATCAGACTCTGGAACTTCCATCATGGCTGAACTCACATCACGGGTTCCCATGATAAATGTGCCAGCAGGAATAGATGTTAAACGCATTCCTAGCGAGTTCGTTGTTTCCGCAGCTTGTAGCGGAACAGCGAAACAGAGGTAAAGAAAAAAAACGGGTCGCCATTTAATTGATTGCTTGAACATGTGCATCTCCTTTTCGCCTTAGATATAACTTACGACTTAATAATAGTATAACGACACTAAGACACGAGTTCCCAAATTCCTATTTGGGAACTCAGGCTTGGAAACTAGTACTCCATTGCATGGCTATTGCTGCGCTTCCCTAGAATTATTTAAAATAAGGAATCTAGTTCATTATGGTCTGCGTAGCCCTTACATACGATTAAATACACGTTTAAATGATTAAATATCACGTTTTAAATAAGGTATGTTCAAAATGACTTTCACACTGGAGGAAGAACGCTTACCCGTTGATACAGGTTGGGGTGTACTATACTCTTTACCATTATATAATGTGGGCAGGGAGAGCCTGATGAGGATTACCGAGCAAGGTGATTTAGTAGCACTGATAACAAAAATCGGCGCCGGCGATGAAACCGCTATGGCAAATCTTTACGATGCCACAGTCAATCGTATTTATGGTATGGCGATGAAAATCGTTATACACCCTGAACTGGCAGAAGAAGTAGTGAGCGATGTTTATCTTCAAGTGTGGAGAAAAGCCAATCACTTCAATGAATCACGTGCTGCACCCATTGGCTGGTTGTTAATGATTTGTCGGAGTCGTGCTCTAGACAAATTACGCCGTGAAAAATCAGCTACCATGAACCAGTATCAAGAGCATGAACAACGTGATTTTAAAGATGAGAATATCGTCGCTCCATTAGATGACATAATGAAAGGCGAAATCTCAAATCAGGTTTCATCCGCATTACTGGTATTAAACGATAATCAGCGTCAATTCGTCGCTTTAGCCTTTTATCGCGGTATGAGTCACCAACAAATTTCCAATTACACAGGACAGCCATTAGGCACTGTGAAATCAAATATTCGAAGAGCACAAGATGTATTAAGAAACGTATTAGATAAAGATCATCTGGGTGCACATATGGGGACAGGAGGGCTATATGGAAAAGCTTAATCAAATAAAAACTAATCAATCTGCATTGGATGACGACATTATCGAGATGCTTGCTGAAGCACAAGAGTCTGCGCCTATTCCTATGGAGCTTGCTGCGCGAATGCGTAAGAATGTGCTGGAAAAAATCAGCCAAAAACCTAAACCCATACAAACGAGCACACACAAAACCACACCAAAAGCTACCCACTTGGCCACACTCCGAGCAGCTGACGGTGAATGGATTGAAGCCATGCCTGGTGCGCAATTTCGGCTGTTGCATGATGATGGCAACGGTCTCGATGGCTTGTTGAGTTATCTGATCAAACTAGAGCCTGGCTTTGAAATGAAAGGTCATGATCATCCTTTTGATGAAGAATGCTTAATGCTTGAAGGCGACCTGACCTTGGGTGATACGACCCTGAATAAAGGAGATTTTCACTTTGCAGTAGCAGGTTCAACACACGGTCATGTGAGTAGCCAAAAGGGGTGTCTGGCCTTTATTCGTGGGGCATTGCCCGTGTAGTTTGCATCCAACTCAGCAAGGAAACTCCCGTTTCCAGTGCTTTACGCAAAACAGAACGTTTAGTACAAACCCTACTCTATCCATCTTTTCGCTTCACCCTTAAATTATTAACTTTTCCAAACGTATTTACATAGCAAATTAGTCACAAGCTCGTAGAGACAATTAATATCAATGAATCAATATCTTCTAAATATTTAACAATAAAAAATGAATCCGGTTTTTTCCTAAGCTGCGTAGTCCTTCATGTAACCAATCACGCATAGGAGGAAACCATGCGATTTTTATCAAAAGTAATAACCCATAAAACATTACTGGCAACCCTAATTGCCACTTCCTGTACCGCGACATTTTCAACGCTATTAAATACGGCGACAGCATCCAGCCATCGTGAAGCCCCTTTTATCACCGAACACCCGAAAGTGGACGGCACAGATTTCTATATGTTTCGCAGCTATGAAACCAATAGAGAAGGTTATGTCACGTTAATTGCGAATTATAGTCCTCTGCAAGATGCCTATGGTGGCCCTAACTATTTCAGCATGTCAGCTGATGCTCTGTATGAAATACATGTAGATAACTCAGGTGATGGCATTGAGGATGTCAGCTTCCAGTTCCGTTTTACCAAGGAACTAGGTAATGGTGGAGCCGGAATAGCCATCAATGGCGTTGCCGTTCCACAGAAAAATATTGGCCCTGTGAGCACCTCAGGCAGTTCAGCTCTGAATTTTATGGAGTCTTATACATTAACCATGGTCGATGGTGATCGTCGTACGGGTACAAAATCCAGTGCAACCCATACAAGTGGTGGTGGCACATCATTTGGCAAGCCTTACGATAACGTCGGTGATAAGACATTCAGCACCCAAACTTATGCGGATTATGCTAATAGCTTTATTCATGATGTTACCTTGTCTGCATGCCCTACGGGATCTCAAGATGGCCGAGTGTTTGTTGGACAAAGAAAAGAATCCTTTGCGGTCAATCTAGGGGAAGTATTTGACTTGGTTAATACCAATCCTCTTGGTCCTGTCGATGGTGAAGCCAATATTCTTGATGATAAAAACATTACTACATTTGCTTTAGAAGTGCCCATCACCTGTTTAACTGGTGACAACGCCAACGGTATTATTGGTGGCTGGACTACCGCTAGTTTGCCACAAGTACGCATTCTTGACCCGACTCCCACCTTCAAACAACCTTCTGTTAGTGGTGGCGCATGGACTCAGGTTTCACGTCTCGGCATGCCTTTAGTCAATGAAGTGGTGATCGGTTTGCCTGACAAAAACCGTTTTAATGCAAGCGAACCGAAAGATGATGGACAATTCGCATCTTACGTAACCAACCCGACATTACCGCATATTTTGAATGTGTTATTTAACGTGATTGCACCCACCGTTGCCGATCGCCCTGATTTGGTTGCCACCTTCCTAACCGGCCTCACTGGAGTAAACGCCAATGGCTCCGTTGCAGAAATGCAGCGTCTAAATACCGGTATTACTCCAACTGCCAAGATCGACCAGAACAACCTAGGAGTTGCCGCAGGTGACAACGCAGGTTTCCCAAATGGTCGTCGTCCCGGTGATGATGTGGTTGATGTATCACTACGTGTGGTGATGGGTGTTTTGTGTCACCTTAATCTGGGGTTGTGTACAGCCGAACAAGCCCCTAGTGGTAATTTACCATACACCGATGGTGCTATCCAGAATGCAGCGCAGTTTGATGAGGTTTTTCCTTACTTGACTACACCTGTCTCTGGTTCATCCAATACTGTGCAATAGGAGAAACTGTCATGAAAACATTAATCGTTTTAACCTTATCAATCATGGCTGTTGTGGGTTGTCATTCTAGTAACAATGATGCAGGTGGCAGTGGCGGCCCCATCATCGCAGACAATCAGCTGAGGGATTTAGCCTCGCAAACTGCTGACAGCGAGCCCACTGCGTTAGGTGATGCTGCAACATTGAGAAGTGATATCAATGCACTTTTTAACGGCGCAGATACCGATCCCATCGAAGTGGAAACGGGTGATAGCGTTCAGGATGTTCTAAACAGGGCTGGTGGTTCCTAAGATGTCCCCACATTCCTGGACTATTAGGAAAGTCACGGGGTGGAGCCGTTGGTATTGCAATAGTAATCTCAATGGTTTTGCCCTGTTACTCATCATCTGTGCTGCATTAAACACAGCTTTTAGTGCACCACGCACTCCAACTCATGATGATGAAGTGTTAGAGCGACTATCTACATCTACATTATCAAATCCAGCAAAGTCATCAAACCAAGCAAACAACAATTCCTCACAAGGAAATTCACAAGTAAAAAAGCTAAGAAAACAACTTAATCTTGCACCCAATAATATTACTTTAGCTAGTCAACTAGCGACCCGCTATATTCGCATAGCACGTATCAACTCAGATAGTCGCTATTATGGCTATGCCAAAGCAGTACTAAAACCTTGGTGGAAACAGCAAGACGCACCAACAGAAGTACTCTTCCTACGTGCTACGTTAAGACAGCACAAACATAAATATACTCAAGCAACCCAAGACTTAAAACAGTTGCTAAAACGCCAACCAAAACATACTCAAGGCTGGTTAACGTTGGCGACTATTCAGCAATTACAGGGCAAATATAGCTCAGCCAGAGCTAGTTGTTCCGCATTGGCTAGAACATCCTCAAGCCTATCAACCTGGTTATCAAGCCTTTGTCATAGTCAGGTACTGAGTTATACCGGTTCAGCTGAACGTGCTTATCAACTACAACAAGTTTTGACACTACAAGTTAATGCAAAACAACACGAATTAATGCAATGGACTTTAGGACTGAGTGCAGAAACTGCAACTCGGATCGGCAACTTGGAACAAGCCGAAAATCATTATAAAACCGCACTTGCCTTACCTCTGCGTGATGCCTACTTGCTACGCAGCTATAGTGACTTCCTTATTGCAGAAAACAGACCCGCAGAAGTCCTTATTCTGTTAGAAAATGAGACTAAAGATGATGCCTTATTATTACGTTTAGCTATTGCTGCGAAACAAGCCAATGAAGATGAATTGGCCGAAGATTATCAAGCATTACTTCAAACACGCTATAAAACAGCATATTTGCTGGGTAGCAAGCTGCATGACCGTGATAAAGCGCTCTATCTGCTTGAGTTTGGAGGCAACCCCAAAAAAGCATTAAAGCTCGCTGAGGATAATTGGAACATCCAGAGAGAACCCGATGATGCCTTGATCTTGCTACGTGCAGCTATGATTAATAAATCGGATTCTTCTATAGCAAAAATCAGGGACTGGATTGATCAACACAAACTACAGGACATTCGACTTGAAAAACTGTTGAATCATTACCAGAGAGCAGCGTGATGGTATCCCAGTCACTGAAATATTTTCTTTCATTATTGCTTCTACTAATACTGCCACTCACAGCTGCCGCACACAGCCCTAGTAGCAGTTATTTGTTTCTCAATGACAGCGAACAACGCGGCTCCATACAACTGCAATGGGATATAGCCTTACGTGATCTTGAGTTTGTAATCGGTTTAGACAGTAATCTTGATCAGAAAATTACCTGGCAAGAAGTGAAAGCAAAGCGAGCTAAAATCACCACTTATGCCTTCACTCATTTAGAGCTACAAAACGATCAGCAGTCTTGTCCATTAGCAGACAACGGTATGCAGATAGACAACCACACCGATGGTGCTTATGTTGTGCTACACATCCAACCACAATGTGATGTAAACAAAGGAATATGGAGCGCAAATTACTCTTTGTTGTTTGCTGATGATCCCGATCATAGAGGCGTTGTGATTGATCAACGCATGGGCTATTCCGATAATCCTTATATTCTAAGCCCTGAGAATAATCATATAGATTTTGTAAAAGGAAAAGGTGCTTTTCGCAGCTTCGTTAGTTTTATTCAACAAGGCATCTGGCATATATTGATCGGTTTTGACCATATCCTGTTTATCATCATCCTTATGCTCCCTGCGGTGTTAGTCTACAAAGACAAAAAGTGGGACGCGGTTACGGATTTAAAACCAGCGATTAGTAACCTGTTCAAGGTAGTTACAGCCTTTACCATCGCGCATTCTATTACCTTGTCGTTAGCCACACTCGACATGGTTTCTCTGCCTTCCCGATGGGTAGAATCTGCTATTGCCTTATCGGTCATTCTGGTAGCCATCAACAATATCAAACCCATATTCACTCGCGCACGATGGAGTATTGCCTTCATATTTGGGTTGTTACATGGCTTTGGATTTGCCAGCGTGTTAGGGGATTTGAATCTGGATAGTGGTTCGCTGGCGTTATCATTACTGGGGTTTAATTTGGGGGTAGAATTGGGTCAAGGATTTATTTTGTTGTTACTATTTCCAGCGGCGTATATCCTCAGAAAAACCTTCTTGTATCGTTTTTACATCTTAAAAGGTGGCTCCTTACTCGTTTCCACGTTAGCGTCAGTATGGCTTGTGCAACGAGTAATGGCTTAAGAGAGAAACCACCTCCAAAGTTCTATTTTGGAAGGTGGTTCCATCCTTGGAATGTTAGTACCTGTGGTGGGTTATTTCAGGTTACTCAAGCTTACTGGTTCTTCCATATTTTATAGCCAGTAAATAATAGAAAGTGATACGGGATTTATTTGGGTTACTTTTTCCCATCTTTTCACAGACATCCATAATAGATTTTTCCAAATCCTCATCACTGGTGCTGTTGAGTCCTAGTTTCTTTTTCATAAAGCTGTCGCGAACCCGATCGAGTTCTGATTTATCTGAGCAAGAAACCAGCTCGGCATCTTTATTACCGATAGCTATACCCAAATGCTTAATCAACCCAGCGATAACATTTTCATCGACGCTATCAATATGTTTTTTGGCAGTATCTACAAATTCTTGATGTCGTGCATGCATGAACTTCTCCATTGTTTTTAGTAGTGAATAGTCAGGATTTCAATACCCTGTCTAACTTATAGTAAACAAATAGACAATTAACTGGGAAAATAGGTTATTAATAAATATAAATTACGGATTGAGTCACGAAATAATCCTCGTTCCAAGATCCTATTTTGGAACGCAGTAACGAAACTCTCGTTTCGAGTTGAGTGTTGAAACGGGAGTTTCCTTACTAGACATACAAATAGGAATATAGATACTAGATATAGAAAAAATTTGACGCGTTATTTAAACACTAATTTCAACGGACAATGATCAGAGCCTAATTGCTCATGCTGATATTCTATAGTGCTAACACGATCAATAAAACGCTGTTCAAGCAAGAAATAATCAATCCTCCAACCAACATTCCTTGACCTTGCACCACCACGCATAGCCCACCAGGAATACACATCCATGCTATCAGGATTCTTTGCACGCCACGCATCGCCCCAATCTGCCTGCATTACGCGATCCATCCAGTTTCTTTCCTTGGGATGAAAACCAATCTTGCCATCATTGGCTTTGGGTCTGGCGATATCCACTTCATTATGAGCGACATTCATATCACCACCGACGATAACCGTACGCCCCGCGACACGAAGTGCATTCATGTAATCCAGTGTTCGCTCATAGAAATCCAGCTTCTCAATCCATGCTTCCGGGTTTTTACCCCCGTTAGGAAAATAGATAGAAAACAGATCAAAAGGCTCATCATTGATGCTAAATTGAGCATGTGCAACACGTCCTTCATCAGCATTAGGTGAATCAGGTATTGCTGTTAAAAACTTAAAACCCGTTATCGTTTCCTGAAACTGCCTATTCACCCACAACCCCGTTCCGGCATAGCCTTTCTTTTCGGCACTATGATAAAACTGATCGTAATCAGAATTTTCAGTCAAAAACTCACTGAACTGTTCCTTGTTTCCCTTTATTTCCTGCAATAACAAAAAATCAGGCGCTTCACGTTCGATAAGGTTTTGTAACTCGCCCTTTCGCTCTACGGCTCGAATCCCATTGACGTTCCAAGTGATAATATTCATTGTATGATTTTATTGAAATGTAAAAATGCGTAGTGTTGCATTAATAATTAGTGACTGTCTAGCTGACTATCTAATAGCTGCTTATCGTAAACTCCCATTTGCAGTAGCTTACACAAAACAGGGGTTTTGGAACGAAGTCTCTCACTTCATAGATTGCTCCGCGCAGTGTGAGAATACATTCTTTAAATGATTTTTCTAACTAAAAAATGTTACAATAGTAAGCATAAGGGACCTCTGAATAAGTGCAAATTCTCTGGAAACGATGCTTCAGCTCGCCCTAGTGTGTTAATTTCAAGCACCGTAGTGAAGCCTGAAGGGCTCACTTCCAGACGACATGACTTGATCGGAGCTTCCATAAGTAACTAATAGATAAATACTTGATAAAAAAGGGCTCTCACTATAATTCTATTCTGTTGCATAGAACTAAACATTCAACCACATTTGATTTGGATTTCCCATGAGAATAAGAATATCTTTACTGGCACTTTTTATTACGTTTAATTCCGCACTTGTCCACGCGAATACCATCTGGACAGATGTAAAATCAAATAATCAACAAAGGAATTCGACTTCACTGTTCCTCATGCCTGATAGCTATCGCTTGTTGCAACTCAATGAAGATGCAATTAAAAACGACTTATCCAACGCAAGTAAAACGGCTACTACTGGCAAAACATCCTCTCAACCTACACAACAAATTGAACTACCCCTACCCGATGGTTCAATGTTGTCACTAAACATCAGCCAAAGTAATACAATGGCTCCTGAGCTTGCTGCCAAATATCCTTCAATAAAAACTTATCGCGTAGATAGTGGTTTAAACAACGGCATCTATGGAGCCATCGACATGACAGAGCAAGGCTTCCACGCCATGCTCTTCACTAAAGATGGAAAGCGATTATTTATTGACCCGCGTAGCTCAGCCAATGAAAAATTTTATATCAGCTATTTCGATACGGATTACCATCCAACAGAAAAGCAACCACACATCTGTAATAACCCAGAACACCAACAAGGCAAACTTAAAAAATTCCTCAAAAGCTCAACACAACAACGTAGCGGAACAACACTGAGAACTTATAGATTAGCCATGTCTGCAACCGGTGAATACACCGCTTTTCATGGGGGTACAGTTGCTCAAGCGCTCAGTGCCATTACGACTACTATCAACCGGGTAAATGTTATCTATGAACGTGATTTAGCAGTCAAGCTACAGCTAGTGGGCAATACCAATTCACTGATATTCACAAATGCATCAACCGATCCTTTCACGCCTAGTGATCCAGATTCCCTGCTGGATGATAACCAAACACTAACTGACAATACGATTGGATCAGGCAACTATGATATTGGACATGTGGTTGGTACAGGTGGTGGTGGTCTTGCTGGATTAGGTGTTGTTTGTAATAACTCACGTAAGGCACAAGGTGAAACCGGAAGCTCTCAACCAGTGGGAGATTCATTTGACATAGACTTCGTGGCTCATGAAATTGGTCATCAATTCGGTGGCACACATACGTTTAATAGCACAACGGGTAGTTGTGCTGGCGGCAACCGTACAGCAGCAACAGCTTATGAACCTGGTGGTGGAACGACCATTATGGCCTATGCAGGTATTTGTGGTAACAATAACGTTCAAAATAATTCAGACGCTATGTTCCACATCCAGAGCATTGAGCAAATGGGTAATTATATCGACCAAGATACAGGCAATACATGTGGTACAAATTCTTCTTTAAACAACCAACAACCCACCGCTAATGCAGGTACTAATTACAATATACCCGCAAACACACCCTTCGTATTAACAGGCACTGCTACTGATGCAAATGCAGACTCACTCACCTATTCGTGGGAACAAATTGATGCAGGGGATGCCACAGACGCTACCGTTAGTACAACCAATAACGCAATTTTTCGTAGCTTCTTACCCACAACAAACACTCATCGCTTTTTCCCCGCTATTACTGACATTATTGCCAACAGCACGACATTAGGTGAAACATTACCAACCGCCGCACGCACAATGAATTTCTCTTTTGCAGTACGTGACAATAAAGGCGGAGTTGCCAGAGATACAATGATCGTCAATGTTAGTAATTCCACTGGCTTTAAAGTGACCTCACATAACGCCTCTCAAACATTGACTACACCCAACACAGTAGTCACATGGGATACCGCCAATACAACCTCTGCACCCGTAAACTGTAGCCAAGTTTTAATCGCTTTATCCACGGATGGTGGCAACACTTTTACCGATGTCTCAGGAGGCGGGACTGCGAATGATGGCACAGAGAATATTCTTATTCCTGCAAACATAACCACCAGTTCCAACGCAAGATTTAAAGTTCAGTGTGCAAACAACGTCTTCTTTGATATATCAGACGCGGATTTAACCCTCAATATACAACCCACTTTTCAGGCATTGTCACCCATCTTATCAAATACGGGGAATAACAATGCCGCAGACCCCGGGGAAACCATTCAACTCAATATCCCACTTTCCAATCAGACAACGTCTGCAATTACAACACTCAGTGGCGTACTCTCAAGTAGTATTCAAGGCACTATCGTTTCTGTAGCGAATAGTACATATCCAAATCTTCAGCCAGGCAACCAAGCTAACAACTCATCGCCATACCTGCTTAAGATACCAACAGGCTTTACTTGTGGTGCTGATTTCCCGATTAGCCTAAATACATCATTCTTCACGCAGGGAGCCAACACAAATAAACCATTCGCTCTCACTATCCCAACAGGTACGAGCCAAAACACTAAACTTAGTAATACTACTGCCCAGGCAATACCTGATAATAATAACAGTGGAATAACCTCAACAATAAGTATATCCGGCGTTGGGGTGATAGCAAATCCCACCATTACTATTGACATTGATATCTCACATACCTATCGAGGAGATATATCAATGTCACTGACATCTCCTCAAGGCACAATAGTACAACTCAAAGCAACGGATGGTGACGATTCCAATGATAATATTATTGGAAACTTTCCAACTACTTTCACACCCGTCAATAGCCTGTCTGCGTTTAATGGAGAAAATCTCAATGGTACTTGGACACTAAAAGCCATCGATAACTTCAACCTCGACACAGGCACTCTAAACAACTGGTCTATCAACTACAGCACCATTTCATGCGATACAACCTTCGAAGATGGTGATCTTGATAGCGACGGCATGCCCGACAGCTGGGAAATTCAGTTTGGCTTAAACCCATTAAATGCACAGGATGCAAGCATTGACTCAGATGGCGATGGTATAAACAATTTACAAGAATACCTGAATGGAACGAACCCGAATGTTGCAGATGTTTCGGGCACTCCACCAGCAGCAGCGCTTATTCCTATTCTTAATTTATTATTGTTTGAAGACTAATGTCTCAAATGCCACTGAGATATGAAACTACAGGGGCCCAATTCAGTACAGTAGCTAAAGAGATATTCACGACAACAGGCAAGGTTTAATTATTTATCTCTACAACGGTATCAGTCAAATATTTAGGTTCATTTGCAAACAAAATATCCCGTAAGTGCTTACTATCTTGAGATGTGGCTTCAATTTTTTCATTAGCCGATTCAGTAAACGCATCTTTATTTAACAAGAAACCTGGAGACTCGCCAAGAAGCTCCTGCAAATCAATATCTTCAGAGGCTTTTGGATTAAGAAATTCAGCCGGTTCATTCTTTTCTAATTGCTCTTTAAGCTTCACAAGATTTTTTTCCGCAAGTTGAGCGCCTTTACGGATATTAGAATAACCGATCTGACCGACAAGCGAATCAGGTGTATCTCCAGCAAAAAGATGCAAATCAGAGGTTGAGACGTCCACCTCAGCACTTCGTAACACAAAAGGTGCATTTTCTATTACAGAATCAGTGAAATCTTTATCAGTATTAATCTTGTTTTCTCTAATCTCTGAATCAAAATGATTAACTTTGTTGGTTTCTGTTTTTATAGATATAGATTTATTTATAAAAGGAGCTTTTGGATTAGTCGAAATACTTTTAACGGAAGATACAGAAGGACGGTGACTTTGCTCTATTTTTCCTAATTCTACGACTTTTCCAAGAAAAGGCGCACTATCATGAAAAACTAAATATACTAAAAACACTCCTAAACAAAGAAGCGATCCTAATAATATTATCCAGTTTTTTTTAAGCATAATGATGGACAAAAAGAACTTTAATTCTAAGTGATTCAGCCCTGACAGGAAACTAGAAAATGACTTTATAGACCAAGGGCACCTGAAAACCTGGACTCCAATTTAAACAACCGTTGATCCCTAAAGCCACAGGCTTATCTGAAACACGAGCAGCAAGCACTGTTGCCAACATTTGTTTGCCGCCAGAAGTATCGGTCAGTAAAAAAACATAATTCTCGGCAAGATTCCCATCACAATTCTCAGCATTTGCGACAGATACTGTAAACTCAAGTAAGACACCACTCGAATACGTTATAATACTTTTAATTATGCGTGAATCTAACCCTGCTTCGGCTGATGCCGTATTAACAGTGAACGATAAAAGTGTTATCACTATAACCTTAGAAAAAAATGACTTAAACATTCCTATACTCCTTAAGTAAACATACCTCTATATGCACATAAACTGTCAAACTAAGCCGAGTGGTTTATCTTTCAGCCAGATTGTTAGGAGACAAAGACATTAGCATTAGAAAAATTTAAGTCAGAATCCCACGCACAAAGGTTGCCTATTAATTTAACATCTAACTCTAAATATTACCAACTTAAAACATGACAGATTCTAGTCATGACGATCTAACAACTTGTCACATAGATATGAAATCACTATATTAGCGGCTTCATCGGGCATTAAGGTTGAAGTGTCAATTGTCAGTTCCGGGTTTTCGGGTAGTTCGTAAGGATCACTTATCCCTGTGAATTCTGTAATAATCCCTTTCCTCGCCTTCGCATACATACCTTTACTATCACGGTTTTCGCATACATCAATAGGTGTTGAAACATAAATCTCAATAAATACTCCATCAACTTCAATAAGCCTACGAAAATCCCTTCGGCTGTTCTTATAGGGTGCGATAACCGCACAAACCGTTATTCCACCATGTTTTGTAATTTCACTAGCTATATATCCTATGCGTTGAAGATTCATCTCTCGGTGTTGCTTAGAAAACCCCAACTCTGATGATAGTTTTCGACGGACAATATCGCCATCTAACAATGTAACTGAGCGATTGCAGTGATCACGTAAATGTGTTGCAACTAATTGTGATAATGTTGACTTTCCTGAACCGGATAAACCAGTAAATAAAATAGTACAACCTGAATTTGTCATATCGGAATAAAACCCTAATAGTTAATGAGCTACAAAATAGTTTATCGAGGTATTTTCTCAATTAAGTATTTTATGTTCAAATTCTAGCCATTGTGTGTACGTTTTTTAATGGTTGAGCTTCCTTTCAGGACACCATCACTAATCAATATTTTCTTCAAATAAGCTTATCTGACGTTGATCAATACCACCTTTCTGTTTAAAGGCGATATCACTTTCCTGAAGCCCTTGAACTACCATAATAGGGTTTGTACCGAAGAATTTAGCATGATTAAAGAAGTCAGACTGTAACCATTTATCCAAAGCATTTATCTCAAGATCACTTGATTCTATATATTCCATCGAATTGCTTGGTAATAAATCCAATACTTGGTCATACACCGTATGATTATAAGCAATAGCATGAGTTGCATAAGCACCGTTTGGTACTCTGACAAGATAAGAGCCAACCCTTTCCAACGACCAACGATAGGTAGCGCCAAGGTAAAATACATCCCAGTCTGAGTTTTCTAAATCTTTAAGTGATTTTCTCAAGCCTGAAATGTTTTCCGGAAGTATTCTTATATCATCTTCAAAAACGAGAATGTTCTTTAACCCTGTAGATTTAGCATTTTCAATTATTGTTCGGTGAGATAACATACATCCACACATCGCTAACAGAGAGAAGTTATCTTGCAATAATTTCTCGTGTCCTTGTAATTCTGGGTCATCTCTAACATCTACAGCAGAAAAACGCTTTACTTTATTGTTAAGACCGAATTTAGAAAAATGTTCACTCACATAACGCCAACGATCTGGGCGACTATCTAGATTAATACAATAAATTCCATCAAAATGCTTTAAAAGCTCATGTCCAAATCTACGATAACTAAAGTAACTAAGAAGGTTTGTTTTAATATCTTTTATACTCATAACAAACCTGTTATTCGTTTTACATTGTCAACAGACAAAAGAAGCTCTTTAGGTGTAGAACAACCATCGTAATTAGTCGGAAAAATTGTTCTATAAACAGCTCCCCTACTATGAATTCCATTCCACGCATCTAACAAAGAACCAACATCCAACGCGACACCACCTTGAGACTTGATTAAATCACAATAGAGTTTTCCATAGAAACCTCCCCCAACCAGAAATAGCATACCGGGAAATTCAACAAGTTGCTCCTGCAATAGTGCTTCGAGCTGTCCAATGTAGTTTTCAGGAATCTGATTATTATCTATATCACGATACATATCAGGAATACCCCAGTAATCAACCTCAATACCAAAGATATCTTCCAGCTTACGACAAAGTTCTGAACGTGATGAAATTAGGCCAATTTTTCTTTGTTGCATCAAATTCCTAAAAATACTGCCGGACAAGTGTAGGTCATAGTGAGCCCAAGAACTGCAATATTGAACTTGCTCGTCCAGATTTAAGTGGCTGAGGCTAGCATGGAGAAGAGCAATTCTTCTAGAACCTGAGACATTCAGTTTTTTATCACAATCTCTTAACTTAAAATGCTTTTGGAATTTACCAACAAATTGATTAGCAGATAATTCAAAGTATTCAGGGTCAAACTCCACCCCAACAATATCATCACGCACTCCAACAACATCCGCTCCCAAAATAGTTTTGATCATGTCCTTTTTTATATCTACTAATTTCTCTAGTGTAGATTTTTCGGAACCAAGGTGTTCACGAAGGTAATCCAAATCTACCACTGGTGATTGCTTGTTTACCGAAAGCAATACACCCTCACCATCACCCAACCTTATCAGGCTAAATGGCTCTTTGTATTCAAGCTTATGGGAGATTAAATCAGAGAGCGCTGTAGCACTCATCAATGGGAAGTTACATGTTGGGTATTTCATCCAGTGAAATAACTCTAATAATTAAAGAAAACTGAAATAATGAAAAGCATATGTGAACTCAGTAAATATATTCAGCTATTATTTATTAGCACAGAATATCAAATCCAGTAGTAAGAGTCACATAGACTAAATTCTCAACACTAACAATTTATTAGCTCTTAAAAATACCCTTGCAACAACCTTTAAACATAAGCACCAGATTCCACGATTTACAATCAGCTGATTTTTTAAATTCAGACCGATCTGATGTTAATTTGTTTGCATTCTGACTTTCAAAATAGGTAAGAACATCTTCAAATTCACAACGAGTTTGTGAATCAGGGGATTTATAAAGGGGATAATGGATATAGGCAGCTACGAATAACTCTTCTATTGTTCTTTTTTTCTTACGCCTACTCCAAACTACTAAGCTCTTATCGGCCCTATCATCAGTCAGCCCCCAACCAGCATAGAAAGGCACTCCGAAACAGACTACTCGCTTCTCCAGCATAAGCGCTTCGAACCCCATTTGCGAAGTAGCAACATAGACAACATCAACTTTTTTTAGCAGTACAATAGGGTTTATGGCATCTGAAAGCACTGTTACTCTTGAATCTAACTTCTTTAAATTGAAGTTACCTTTTTTCTTACCAACAATAACATCGGGGTGTGTCTTAATAATGATTTGAGCATAGGGATAATCATTCAGTGCAGCCTGAAGCATCTCATAAAAAGTATTCTTACCTACATAACCGTACTTGAGAGACATATCCCCTGCAGTTTGATCTATTACCAAAACAACCTCATCGCCATAAAATGTTGAATCATCCAACTGGAGTGAGCCATTATTATATTTCGAGATATGATTTAGGTTAATTCGTTGAATCGCATGTTTAGCACGGGTGATATTATCCGAGCTGAAATAGTGTTCATCTTCCGAGGAAAGTAACACTTCAATATCTGAGGCTTGTGTAGCATCATAATAAGTCCCTAGACTATCTTTAATCAAAGAACAACTAGTAGCCCCAAGAACCCCCTGCCCCATTGAATGTAAAAAACCATCTTCCAGGGAATAGTATTTTAAATGATTCCTCTTAGCATATGCTCTCGCTTTTTCCGTATTTGGCTTACGCCCCCAACCTACAACATAATCTACACACGCATTATTTTTAGGTTTAAATAGCATTTCATCTATGCCAAGCAATACCTTAAGTTCTTTTTTCCTAGCGATCCCTTTAGAGAAAACAGCAACTCTCTTTTTCTTATTCATGATTTTGCTTTGTGTCATAACGTGCTGTAAACATAATACGAAGAAATACATTCACACGGTATAACAAATCATCCTTTAAGAAGTCATTTCTCAGTAAAAATATAAATTGAGCCCAACGGCCACCTCTAAATAATAGGTATTTATTAAACCGTTTAACAAGCACCCTATCATCAGGTGACAACTTATACTCTTCAAGCAAGTAGCTAATGGCTAACTCTCTTTCATCATCCATAAAGGGTAAATGATAGTCTCGTTTTTCCCAATCAAAGCCCTTCTTTTCATGCTGAATAAGCTTTTTATTACTGCTAGTATTTTCTTGATGTATTCGATACTGGACTAATGATTCAATGATAGTTTTCCTAACACCGTACAATTCATTGATTAAAGCTAACCAATAATCATGATATTTTAAGCCCTTCGGAAAGGGCAAAGCCTTTTCTGCCAATAAGCGATTCATCAATATAGTATTACCCATCACTCCGCAATGCCCCATTACTCGACTCAGAGACTTCGCTTTGGATATATTTATACTCTTTTTTTCAAAAAAAGAAGGATGGATAATGTCACCTAAATCATTAATAAGGGATAAGTCAGTATGAATCAAAGCGGGAGTATCCGGATATTGCTCCTCAAGAGCTTTCAAGGCCTGCATGGAAAGCTTTAACTTATCAACATGCCAAACGTCATCTTGATCGCACAGCGCTACGTAATTACTTGAAGTACTATTGATTGCGTGTTCAAAATTCTTTAAGAACCCAAGGTTGGACTCATTAATATGCAAGTAAATATTACTGTTCTTATCGCAATACTCCTGAACAATATCTCGTGTTTTGTCAGTCGAGCAATCATCAAAAACATGAATTTCTATAACCGAGTACGTTTGCGCCAGAATAGAATCAAGTTGATCCGAAATAAACCGCTCCCCTTGATAAGTACAAACAAGTACATGTATCACAGAAACAGAGATGCGGATATCTGACGTAACCATTCCTAACTTTGAACAAATGGATTAATAATAGTCACATCCCATATTTTTTGACCGTGTTGCATATCTTCAGAAAACAAAGTTCGACAGGCTGTCTTTTGAACCATTCGTTTCTTTACTGGATCAGCAGCAGCATCCCGATAGAGAATGATGTTGGTATCGAAAAAACTACGACCTTTCATGAAGCTCCTCACGATTAAACTTCCAACCACTAGAATTCCCCATGCCATCTAAAGACCTTAATTCATTAAGATCTTCATCTAGGTGATGTTTTCTTGTTAACTTCTCAAGTTCTTCACGAACTAACTGGTTTAAACTTTTACCCATAGATTCAGCGACCTTACGAGCTTCTTCAACCATTTCGTCATCAATAGATAAGGTGATATTCATACACATACTCCGTATCCACGTATTATGTGTAATATTTATCAAGCAAAAAAGCAAGTCAAATCTAGACTTTCATTCATGATAAATATTGAGTCAATAGAATGTAGAATTACTTATATCTAGATAAAAATATAGACATGATAATATTGTCTGTCATAATTCTGTGCATATATTTATCCGCTCCCTACTATATTCCATTATGTTGAGTAGCATTATCGAAGAAACGCTAACACAACACCGAGTTTATAAAATTCAAAATGAAGTCAATGACTAGCATATTATCATCCATCGACAGCATTGATGCTCAATTCGAGTCATTAACTGCTATGTCCAACAAAAAACAGCAAAAAATAGATCAACTTAAGAATGAGAATGCTAAACTCAAGGCTAATTACGAGCTATTAAATGAAAAAAAACAAACGGAAATCACCTCCCTCAAGAAACAATTAGAAACATTGTTCCATGACAACAAGAAAAACATTGATGCCTTAAATAAAGAAAAGAAACAGTTTGCTGAAAACTCCAAAAAATTTCATATTGCTCAGAAAAAAATCATTGAACTAGAGAAAAACAAACAGGAACATGAAGCACAACAACAAGGATTGTATGAACAACTCATTAGAGCTGAGGCTCAAGTAGAATTGATTAAGAGTATTTGGGTTCGAAAAAAGATAGACAAAAAATAGCCTAATATCAAAGGTTCATCTTTGCATCAATTTTGAAGTACCCTTTTATGAAAAAATCTCTTCTCTCTTCTCAGAATTAAGCTATCAAAGAGAATCAATATGGCAGATACCCGTCAACACCTGCAAATATTAAGACAACAGTTTACACAACTTCAGGAGACACTAAAGTCCCTTGAACAAAAGAACACTGAACTCAAAAATCAAAATAAACAATATGTAAAACATCTAAGCTCTTGTTCTAAAGAATTGATTTTGCTGACGACCTCTATAGAAAAAATTAAATCATCTAGAATTCTCAATCCCTTTATTAAACTACTAAACCCAAAGTCTCAGTTACATATTACTCATGGCCCCCATTGCAGGGTGGGTAATAAAAAAGAGATGTCTTACACACAATCACTTAATAAATACAAAAAACTGGCTATAGACTTAAAGTTATTTGATGCAAAATGGTATTTAGAAAAATACCCTGATGTGAAAAAAGCCAAAATGGATCCATTCCATCACTATGTCAACTATGGTGCAAAAGAAAACCGCAATCCAAACAGTATCTTTGATACTCAATGGTATTCTAAACAATATCCAGAAGTGCGAGCGCTAAGAATATCCGCACTAGAACACTATATGGTCTATGGCATTTATCTGGATCGTGACCCCTCTCCTGCTTTTTCGGTAGAAAAATACTATAAGAAACACCCAGATGTTAAAAAATCTAAAATGAACGCGTCGGTTCATTATTTAAATTACGGAAAAAAAGAAGGTAGACAAGTATTTCCAGTCGAAAGTATTATTACAAACAGTAAAGCCATCAACAATGAAATCGTTACAACATCGAAATCTAGCATCCGAATAGACTACAGCTCGAACAACAAACAACAAGCTTTAGAACAAGAAAATGAATTATTGTTATTACACTTGCATGAAACGCAAAAAGAGCTCGAACACTGGTATTTAAAAGCTCAAAAAAACACATCTAAAGCCTCGGCCTAGCTTAAGCCAAAAGAGAAACTTTCAATGCTATTATTTTTAAAAGGATTCAAAATTCAATTACGGGTTATTCACGCCTTAATCCTCAGAGAGACCCGAACTCGTTTTGACAGAAATAAACTCGGATATTTATGGGCTTTGTTCGAACCCGTTACCTATATCATCGCATTGATCAGTATATTTTCAGTAATGGGACGCAACTCACCCATCGGTGGTGACAATTCATTACCCATGTTCTTTCTTACCGGAATCGTACCGTGGTTGCTTTTTTCACATACAGTGAATAAAACCATGCAAGGCATCACATCAAACAAAACCCTACTCGCATATCCCCAAGTAACACCTTTTGACGTACTTACATCAAGAGCATTGCTTGAGTTCGCCACAATGTCTGTGGTATTCACTCTAGTATATCTAGGCTTTTGGTACCTTGGATATCATTCACCCCTGGATTCATTCAGAGAAATGATACTTTGTTTTATTACGCTATGGCTATTTGCGATAGGGATAGGCTTTATGAATTCAAGTATAAAACTATATTTGCCCTCGTATGGACAAACCTATAATGCTATACAACGTCCCTTTTTTTTCATATCAGGAGTGTTTTTTACCGTTGACAGCTTACCCATTGGATTACAGAAAATAGCCCTCTACAACCCTATTCTTCATGCTATCGAATGGTTTCGAAGTGCCGTATTTACGAATTACGAAAGTAAACATGTAGACATACCCTACCTGCTCACTTTTGTTATTCTATTTCTTGCCATCGGCTTATCAGCTGAACGTATATCAAGAAAATACGCGCGGCAAATATGAGAACATCAACAGCATGATAGAATTCCAAAACGTCTCTAAAAGCTACCCCATGAAACATGGGCGAAAGCATATCCTGCAAAATTTCTCGTTCAAGTTCCCGGACAATAAAAACATCGGCATTCTTGGCAGAAATGGAGTGGGGAAGTCCACGATCATGCGACTTATATCAGGATCTGAATTCCCCGATGCTGGACTCATATCCCGAAAAGGAAAATTCTCATGGCCATTAGGTTTTTCTGGCGGATTCAGCCCTAGTTTAACTGCCGAAGAAAATTTACGCTTTATCTGTCGTATTTATGGAGCAAATATCGAAGAAGTTACAGAATTCGTTAAAGACTTTTCCGAACTGGGTGACTTTTTCTATGAACCGATTAAAAATTATTCCAGTGGAATGAAATCCCGTCTATCATTCGGCTTGAGCATGGCTATTCACTTTGATGTCGTGCTGATTGATGAAATACTAGGCGTAGGAGACCAACAGTTTCAAACAAAATGCAGAGAAAAAGTAGAAGAAAAGGCGGAAACCTCAAATATCATCATGGTTTCTCACAACATGAACACCATACGGAGTTTTTGCAATATCGCGATACTCCTTCATAATGAAGAGCTTAAAGTCTACAAGGACGTAGAAGAAGCCATAGCCCTATATACTAAACAGTAAAAGCAAATAACAATATGAAAAGTAAACCCTCTATATCTTTTATTTTGGCTGTAATACTACCGATTCTCATAGCAGCTATCTATTACACCTTCTTCGCATCCGGGCAATATGTAGTCACCACAAAGTATATTATTCAGGGGCATAAACCAGCACAAAGTGCTGTACTCGGTGCATTCGCAGGCTTAACAGGCGCATCGGCATCACCCTCAGCCAAGGATTCTTACATAGCACAAGAGTATATCTGGTCAGCAGAGCTACTTGATAAGCTTGATAAAGAAATAAACATAAAAGAGCATTACACTGACACACAACATGATTGGTGGGCAAGGCTCCCGAAAGATGCCATCTTTAGTGATTATCAAGAATACTGGCAAGACATGGTGGACATCGAATACGATGCCACTTCCAGCATTACCACTGTAGAAGTCACTGCTTTTACCGCAGTAAAAGCCTACATAATAACCACTGAACTCATCAAAGAAGCAGAGAGTCATGTCAACAAGCTATATGAACGCTCAAAGACAGACTCACTTAACTTTGCAAAAGGCGAACTCACCGATGCTGAAAATGCACTCTTACAAGCACGGGAAAATATTACCACCTTTAGAAATACCCAAAAAGATATTGATCCAGAGAAAACTACAGAAGCCAAGCTGGGCATAGTAACCGAGCTAGAAATTAAGCTCACCGAAGCACAAGCCGAGCTTAGCAACCTAGCCGCTTTTATGAAGCCCGATACCTTTAAAATACGCATCCTAAAAAATAAAGTTACAACATTAAAAAAGCAAATATATGCAGAACGCAAACGCTGGGGAAGTACAAAAGACAACCAGAATACACTCAGTACACGCATTGCAAGTTATGAACGACTCCTTACCAAAAAAATGGTTGCAGAAAAGCTCTATGAATCTTCTCTAAGCTCTTTGGAAACAGCAAGGCTCAATGCCATGCAACAGCAACAATATCTGGAAGTAATTACCGCCCCTTATCAACCTAGTGAAGCTGAGAAGCCTTATGTACTAAAACAAATGACTTCAGTAATACTAGGTAGCTTTTTGATTTGGGCGATTGGGGTACTTATTATTTCATCGGTGAGAGATCATACATAAGTCAAATAAGCTTTCCTATTATTGTGGAAGAAATCATGGATTACCTCTATCACCATGTATACTTGATGTGCTAAGTGTTTAGAGAAGTTCATTTAATAATGAATAGAAACTTTAAGAGAGGTTATGGGGTCAAACGGATTAAAAATACTGAACTTAAACTACAATTACCTTACCCGAACAAAATTAGAGTACATCATCGATCTCATTAAGAAGGAGTTCTTTAAGTAACTCAAGTTGAGCCTCCAAGCGAATACTATTTTCATAATCCCTTTGTTTTTGCTGCTTCATTTCTGTTATCTGCTTATTTAATTTATTCTTAGACAGATAGCTAAACACCAGAGGCAACGATTCATTCGCCTCTTGATAACTAATTGAAATGACTAAGCTCCATCCTTCTTTAATTTGGGAAAGGGCTTCTATCGGCAACTCTATGTTCGCATTAAAACCACGCTGCATAGTATAAAAACACAAATGGTCATCGTTTGAAAAATTGGGTAGTGCGAAACCATACGCTGACATCTCCGTTATAATTTGTGACTTACCATCCCATTTCCATACGGAATATCCCTTGTTATCAAGCAACAGAAAAGACTTCATGGTTACAAGTGCTGGCCTATCAATAACTCGGTAACGAAGACTCTTAACTGAGGCAATCTCCTCCGGAAATATAAATTTTAAAACCTGTTCTTCATCATCAAAATTACTATTACAAACAATTTTGTTATCACGCCAGTCATCTACAGTTTCACTCGTCCAGTACAAGATACTTTTTGCCCCCTGATGGTGAGCCTGTTTAGCACGCTCCGCTGGCCAAACCAGCTCCTGTTCTAAATCCAAGACCTGTTTGTCATAGACAAACCAATCCTTAATTATATTAAAATGATTCCAGTATGATTGATAAAAAGTGTCAATCTGTGCAATGTTTTGTGCAGAAAAAATCGCTAACAACTCATACAACTGAGATGAAAAATTGCTTAATGATTCACTTATAAACTCATCCTGTGAATCAGAAGGTGAATAATGATTCAAATCCTTGGAAATAAATGATCCGACAGTGGATTCTGCTACGTCCCTATCAGGAAATACGATATCTGCCTCTTTTTTGATCCTTGATATCACTGCTTTCCAGTCGTTACAAAGCTCAGCATACGTTACTATAGCTCGTGGGTAATTTCGGCTTAAAGTTTCAGCCGAAATAAGGTAATGCATATACAGAACCAATGTTTTCATCACTTTGAAGTTTTTCATTTTTCTACTGGAAGCGGCGACCTCATTGGGATCACGTAAAATGAAGACAAATTGAGGAGAAATATTTAACTCCTCAAATATTTCAAACCAAACAGGCAATAAACGGCACAGTCTTGGATCTTTAATAATAGGTAAGTCGACATTTAACTCAGCGCGAAAAAAATCGACCACCCTAGACTTTATCTCTTTTACTTCGGGTAACTTTATCCAGTCCGGAGGCAAGTGATTCATGTCATCCCATGAGGAACCCGCTACTTCGAAAAACTGATTATTAAACGCTACAATTTTTTATTTTCAAAGAATCCCTTAGGATTAGAAGGGTTTGCAGGCAACAGATCACTACCTGGTGAAGCTCCCAACTTACTCAATAACCCTGTCATGGCAGAAGTGCCACTTCGATGCATACCCAGAACTACAATACACTTTTTCGCAACAGCGCTTTTTTTGCTGCGCTTGTTTTCTTTAGCTTTTATGGGCTTTGTAGCTTTGTTAATTTTTCTGGTTCGTTTTGCCATAATAGCTATAAACTGGGGATAGCTGAGAATGATTCTACATTAGCATCAAATATCTGTAGCACACCAACAACTTTTTTAGCATTATCTGTTACCACCAGTACCCGCTTCTTATATTTCTGCATCATTTCTTCTGCCACCACTAAGCGCTCATCTTGTGAAATAGTAATAGGTTGACTCGTCATAATATCCTTCGCTTTTACCGATAACGGGTCAGAAAATTGCTCAAAAGAACGGCGTAAATCACCATCAGTGATAATTCCACAAACAGAACCATCCTCGGTAACTAATGCCAACCCTTGAAGACCTTGGGTAATACAAGTAACAATATCTTTAAAAGAAGTATCTCGCTGACAAACTGGCAAGTCTTTTTTATGCATGACATCTTTTACATGAGTCAACAGGGTACGCCCCAACTTACCACCCGGGTGAAATCTCGCAAAATCTGTTGCTTGGAAATTATTTAAGGTGGATAACGCAACCGCCAAGGCATCACCCATTACCAGTGCTGTAGTTGTAGAACTGGTTGGAGCAAGATTGTTGTTACAAGCTTCGCGGGATACAGAAACATCCAGCACCACATCTGAGTACTCAGCAAGTGTTGAATTAGGCTTTCCTGTCAAGGAAATAACTTTATTGCCTTGATATTCCATAAATGGTAATAGTCTGATTAGCTCTTCAGTTTCACCACTATTTGAAATCATTAATGCAATATCGTCAGGCTGGATCATTCCAAGATCCCCATGAAATGCCTCTCCGGGGTGAACAGAAAATGCAGGGGTTCCTGTTGATGCCATCGTTGCTGCAATTTTATTTCCAATGATTCCTGACTTTCCCATACCCACCAAAACCAAACGCCCTTGTCCTGATTGAATAAGCTCAATGGCGGCGGTGAAACTTTCATCAAGACGAGCTAACATCTGTTGTAACTCATCTATTTCCATTGAAATTACTTGCTTTCCTAGCTTGATTGCATCCATAAATGATAGTGTCTTACATTATTAAAAATAGTAAATCTTACAGTTTCCTTCTCACTGAAACTAAGCCGCCACCTTTTTATTTGCTTTAACTTCTGCTAATTGTGCGCATTTCAACATATCATCCCGTTCTTTGAACCACTCTTCAGAAAACTCACAATTCTTATATTCATCATAAAAAGGCCCACCCAACGTGTAATGTATCGCGCGGATGTCATCTTGTGGTGAACCACAGTCAGCGAGACAGTTCCAACCCAAGGGGATATCACCAATCAAAGTGTCATTTTCAAGCCACTTGAATTGATGCAATTGTAAACCCGTTGCAGTATTAACGTACTCAGGTGTCAATTGTTTACACATCTTATTATTAAACAACATCGTGCTAGACCAGTTCTTTTTTTCATATTTAGTTTGAACTGTGCCTAAAAACTTTGTTTCTGCGTTGGGATTATGCTCATGCTTGGTACACATTACCGCATAATCATCATCACGTAGTTCCCAAAGCTTGGCAATATCATCCAAAAACAGCATGTCATTATCAATAAACAAAGACCAACCTTCGTAGTTTGATAAATAGGGCACTAAAAAACGAGAGAATGAAAACTCTGTAGATGCCAGAGGATGCTGCTCACGGGTATAGAGCCCTTTTAATTGAGACAACATAATAGGCGTAATAGATACAGGCTGTGAAGCGCGTGTCTGTATACTGTGTTGTAGTACGTTATAGAGTACGGGTAGTTTTGTGTCGTAACCGACAAAAACACGAATCATGGTTTAACCTCTCATTATTTTAAGCAAATAACTTATTTAGCAAGTTTCTTTAGCATGGTTTCATTATTGATTATACTTGGCTTGAACAAAAGCCAAGCAAGACTTTAAGTTTATGGATTAGATTAAGTAAAATCATCTAGGAGAGTCTACTGATTATTGATTTCTTCTTCATCACATAACACTTCAACCACTTTTTCCATATTCTCGATATGCTTTCTTACCGCATTATCTTCATCATTATTAATTAATTTTAATGGTTCATCCTGCTCAATATCGCCATAGTGTTTCAAAAAGATGGACATTACATGACTTACACCCGCTTCTGTAACTTCACGGCAATCCGGAGCGAAATATCGGCCACGAAGATAAGGACTTGTAATAATTTCAAACGACGGGAAGTAATCACATAGTTCATTTGCGTTACAAACCTGTTCAGCAGCGACTCTTAGTACTGCCTTAGAATAGGTCGTTGATACATAAACATGGCGGTCTAATACAGTTGCATTGAGTGCTACAGGAGAGACCGTAATAATTATTTTTACATCCGGGTTATGTGCTCGAATAAAATCAATGCTCCATTGCATATCCTCTACAATTTCAACCACATCAAAATTCTTAAACGAAAACTGTTCATCATTGTACTCTCCACCTGATACACCTGGTGCAAGGGGGAATACTGCGCCATCACGATTATCTATCCAACTCTCTGTTAATCCTAGCGTAAACACAAATACTGACATGGACTCTATCGCTTCACGAAGTGCCTCGAAATGTACCTTTCTGTCTATTAGCAATTCTTCTTCGGAGACAAACCCCCCATCCTGAATTCGTGGACGAAATGGGTCTACATACCCTTTTTTACCTTTCCATACTGTTTCAACTGGCTCAAATAATCCATAGGCTCTTTGTAATAGCTGCTTAAGTTGACGCGCTGTATATATATTTCCATACCGAGCTGTAAAAACACCATAGTTATTTTTTTCTGCTATTTGTACGGGAACAATCGGGTGAGCTTTCTCAGTAACTAGGAATGAGAAACCACTGGAGGAAAGATACCTAGCGACATGCTGCGCAAAACAACTACCAGCGGTAACGACTGGACTGGCTTTGCTGATTTTAAACGATGTATGTGTGACAGGATCAAAAAGTTCGGGCTTTTTTATTGCCCGTTCGTACTTCCAGAATTGATGATCAGGCATACCAACGTAAGGATGTTTCTTAGACATTTGCTACCTCCCGAATTTGCTGAATAACTAATTTACCGTAATCTCTGTTGGCATGTGTAGGATCTTTGCTACAAAACTTCTCAAGTAAAAAACCATTATCGTCACTGCTTTCTGGCGGAACCTCAAGATAGCCTACATCCAAAGATGAGCTATGTTTGCGTGTTATGCCACTGTGAATATCATGCAACTTTTTCCTTATAGATGCGGGGCTAATGCCCAAATGTAAATTCTCATGAAAAACTCTTGGTAACTTTGCGTTGCTACTTAATTCGAAAAACGGTAAAGGCGTACAAATATGAGCAACCGGACAATCAAAAAAACTATTTAACTCTTCCATTCGTGTTAGACCATTAGTCATCGCCTTGCGCAGTGTAGCGTGGATCATTTGATAGGAAACAATTCTTCGTTCAGGTTCAACATCATTAGAAGTTGGGGTCATAAAATCAAATTTAACAGGAGCATCAAGTAGTCCAAATACACTATGCTCAGATCCACCGAAACTACAAAAGATATATTCAGGGTTAAATAAATCAGCAATCTCTGGATATAAAATCTTATTCCGTCTATTTTCAGGGTCAAAAAAAGAGGCTAGGTTAATCACGTCTATAAGCGGCTTGGTCTCCTCATCAAGTGCAGCCACTATTGCACCAGTATGACTATTACCAACAACCAATATTTTTTTATTAGAGGGTTTAATATCTAACTTCATAAGTAATTTTCTTTTATTTCGTGCATTGACTAGAGAAGAAAACATAAAAATTATACTTGTGTAACACGAGCCTCTTCTGGCGAATTAGCCGCCCAGGAAGCCAATGCTTTAATTCCTTCTTCAATGGTGGTTTGAGCTGACCAGCCTAGCAAATTAGTAGCAATAGATATATCTGCAATCGCGTGGCGTATATCCCCTGCTCTATAATCTCCTGTGACATTGTATTTATCTTTCGGGAATCCTAAGTTCTGAAGAATGATCTCTGCTGTATCTTGAATGGAAACAAATTTTCCAGTGCCAATATTGATAATTTGGCCTCCTGCTTCGGCAACCTGACACGCCACCACAAAGGCATTTACCACATCATCTATATAAACGAAATCACGATAAATCACTCCATCTTCAAAGATGTTGAGTGTCTCACCTCGTAGAGCTTGTTGGCAAAAAATAGATAAAACTCCTGTATAAGGGTTTCTTAAAGATTGCCCTGGACCATACACATTTTGTAGACGAAGCATCACACTGTCCCAAGGTGCAGGGCATTGTTGTAAGAGATACTCTTGCATCAGCTTGGTTGAACCGTAAACAGACCCCGGAACCAGTTTGATATTTTCAGGAGTGGCTATTAGTTTCAGAGGGTTGCCATCATCATCTAATACATCGAAAACCCCGTTTGCCATTGCTTCTGTCGTGCGTGGTTCTGGTACGACTAGTTGTCCATTCGCATCTTCATATGCACCTTCTCCATACACCGCACGGGTTGCGGCCAAGACAACCCGCTTGGGCGGCTTTGATGCTGCTCTCATCACTTCGATCAGGTTGGCAGTACCCACTATATTGACTTGGGTATAACGACAAGGCTCATCTGCCGATTGGCCTGTCCCTGTTTCAGCCGCTAAATGAATAACAATAGTTGGAAGGAAATCATTAATGCTTTTGCTTAATAGCTCACGATCACTGACATCTCCCCTTATTAAGGTCATGGGGAAATCGGTGGATGGGTTATTGCCATGTACTTGAGGATGGAGGATGTCATAAGCAACCACTTCTGCGCCTTCTTTCATTAAGGCACTTGCAAGTCGTGAGCCAATGAAGCCTGCCCCACCTGTGATGAAAACGCGTTCTCCTTTCATGGATTCTCCTTGTTAGTAAGTTTATTTCTAATCTAAATATGCAGTTATTTTCTCAAACAATAATGGAAATCTTTATGGTTTTGGGAATGAATGATTGAGTATGAAGAGAACCCGTATTCTTTTACACACTCTTGGAGGAGCATCGAAAGGTTGACCGGATCATAGTAATGCACATGAATAGAGGTTTTAGAGTGCATTAAATCTTCTACATTGTAATTAGAACCTCTTAGTCCCACCCAACATGAATAGTGTTCTACCGTTGGAGATTGTATTCCTTCCTTAAATTCATTCTTAATTTCATCAAGGGTGGATGGGTTGGCTTCTCGATCCTTCGTTGAGTGGAGTTCAGGTACTACTGCTAGTATGGTACCTCCAGCTTTTAGTTTTTTATGCCATCTAACGAGGTGTCCCAAAGGATTGGCCAAGTGTTCAAAGACATGGCTGCTGAAAATAAAGTCCAATGAATCATCTTCACATGGGATATCCCACGCATTTCCAATAATATAATCCGAAAAGTCTGCTTCTTTTGCTTTGCGCTTTCCTGTGCCATCATAAAGTTTTATCCACTCTTCTTGGGATGTTTCTTCGATATAACTCACTTTGGTTATATCACTATTGAGTATTTGTGGATTAGAACCGGGACCTAATTCAACACCATGTCCTTGTGCAAAAGCAATGAGGTGTTTACGATCTAATTTACGATGAACTAGCAAGCTAGCATTACTTCCTGTAGGTAAGTCAAAATGTAATTTTAGCTTGGTATTTTTATTCAGTAATCTATCATCAAACGGCCAAGGTATCGTTACTGGCACAGGGATACTTCCCAACTCTATGTTCTTTGATATCACTTCACCATCTGTCTCAAGAATGATCTTCAAAAATGATGATGCCTTTTCACAAGAGACATACCATCCGGATGCGAATGGTCTGCCTTTAAGTGATGTTACCCTAGAAATACCAGTGATAACTATTTGTGGAGATTTATTAGCTTCGACGCGAAGAGAACGCCAAGACTCTCCTAGCCAATTGACAAAAGTCACTTGTAAATCATTACCAGACTCTAGCACTTTATCTTTCCTTCTAACCAAATCAATTAAGTTCATTCAATAAAACCATTCTTTAAATCATTAAAATCTAGATAACCAATATTCAAGTACCATAGGGTTGTCAAGAGTCTGGGCAATTTACAAAACCGACCAAAATTAGCACTATTCCTGGATGCTCAATAACTAAATTAGCTAACTTCTAGTATACGTCTTACCTGTTCTAAATCAGCAGGTGTATCTACACTCCCCGCTTCTGGACATTCACAAGCCACTGCTGAATAAATTTTGTCGCCAGAATAAAGTATTCTTAATTGTTCTAGTGCTTCATCTTCTTCAATAGTAGCAGCTGGCAATTGGGTATACGTTTGTAGATAGGCTGCACGATAAGCATACAAACCGACATGACGCATGGGTTGACTCTGATAGCCGTTTTCTTTGTCACGCAGGTAAGGTAGTGCCGCACGACTAAAGTAGAGGGCAAATCCTTTTGAGTCGTGTATTACTTTGATCACGCTTGGGTCGCTAAATTCGGGTTCTTCTACGGGTTCACACAAGGTAGATACGGGTGCTTCTGGGTGTTCTATTAAAGCTTCTGCTACTTGTCGTATTAAGGCTGGGCGCATTAATGGCTCGTCACCTTGTAAATTTACTACTGGCATATCGTCCGCCAGATTTAGTTGTAATGCGGCCTCAGCTAGCCTATCTGTGCCTGATGTATGGTTTGATGAGGTCATTAGTACGTCTGCACCGAAGCTTTCTGCGACTTGTTGTATTCGTTTGTCATCGGTGGCGATATAAACGTTTGTTGCGTCGCTGGCACATGCCTTCTCATAGACGTGTTGAATCATGGGTTTACCGGCTATATCCAGTAGTGGTTTTCCCGGTAGTCGAGTTGATGCATAGCGTGCTGGAATGATGACGGTAAATGTTACTGACATGAACTGAATCCTTTTCTTCTAGCTAACATTTTCTGCTTTGTTTCGTTGCGTGCTTTGTACTTGCTGTATCACGCCCATGATTTGTTTTTCGAGAATGTTGTGTGTGTATTGCTGGCTGAGTTTTGTTTGTGCGTTGGTTACGAATTTTTGTCTTAATGCCGCATCACGAACTAAAGCCTTTAGTGCGTAAAACCACTCTGTATTATTCTTGGCTAGTATTCCTGATTCGTCGGCACATGCTTTGTGGTAAACAGGCAAATCAGATGCGACTACAGGCATACCTGCAAAGCTGTATTCCACCCACTTGGTGTCTGCTTTACAGCGATTGAAAGGGTTATCTTCTAGTGGTGCTATGCCTACCCACCAACCGAGCTCTTTTAATCTTTCCAAGAATAATTCGTAATCAGAGACTCCTTTGTGATGCGCGTAACGATTGCCAAATATGCTGAGTTCTTTGGGTGGCTTTATGGTGCCAAAGGTTTCAAAGCGCAATAGTGGGTTTTCGTTCATTAGCTTTACTATGGCAGGCATCATCATGGCTAGGTCTGCTGAGTGGCCTCCTGTACCCATATAGCCAATAACGGGAACCGTCGAAGGAAGAGGGGTTGTTATTAAATCAGCGTCAATGGAGCAATAGAGATCTCCTGCTACTATTGGTCGTGTAATACCGTGTTTTTCAAATGCAATAGCAAGTGGTTTTGTTGAGACATAGATTAGATCACTAGCATTCATGTTCTTTACTAGCGCTCGCATCCTTTTGGGCTGGTGGTATGCATCATACTTTTCCTTGCCAAGACTAAGTGGAACATTAAGAAGATCATCATCTATATGAAAAATCACGGGTATGCCTGTTTTTTTTGCTACTTCAATGAAGTGTAGCGCACGTGCATTTGTGAATCGGGATAAGATCAGTACATCTGGGTTATGTTGCTCCCAAAGTTTTTTGCTTTTAGCTTTAAAGTTTCTTACTTTGTGAATTGAGCCCATCCCAACGACTAAACTACTGTCAATTACTAAGTTTTTCAGTGGCCTTGAGAAACCGATATGTTGAGTTGCGCTAATGTTTTCTGAAAGAACAAGTATGCGATTTATATTCATCATAACTATTTAGCTACCCTAGCTGCCCCATCATATGATGAATCTCGTAGTTCTTTGGCTGAATCAAATATGCGGTGTATTTGTTTTCTTAATTGCGATACGGAATATTCAGTCCTTAACCTATTCTGCGCATTTTTTATCATTTGGTATCTGTACTCATCATCTTGGATTAATTTTTCTACAGCTTGTTCCCACTCCTTTGGTGTATTAACTAATATTCCACAGTTATCAGCACAGCAATCATCATAAGCCACCCCTTTAGTTGCAATAACAGCAAGACCCACTGAGGTATACTCTACCCATTTCGTATTTGCCTTCACTATATTGAAGGGTAAATTAGCTAAGGGGCAGAGTCCTAAATCCCAATCGAGACTTGCAAATTTCTTCATGAACTCTGCATAGCCACGAACAGGAGGAATGACAGATACTCGATTTTCAAACTCATCAAGCTCGACTGGCTTTGGTATGGAGCCAAAAAGTTCGAATGTGATTTTCGGATATCTTCTTAAAATATTAACTAGCACGGGTACGATAGTATTCAAATCATGTGCATGGTCAAAGCCCATATAACCAATTTTTTGTAAAGGGCGTTTAACAGGCTCACACAGAACCTTACCCGTACAATAAATATTCCCTGCTATCATTGGCGTTCTAATTCCTTGCTCTCTAAAACGCTGTAACAGCATATTAGTGGAGCAATAAACCAGATCAGAACGGTCTAATAAATAGCGAACCGCTTTTAATCTATTAGGTCGATTATGCGATCTATATTTTGACTTTCCGATTTCGATTGGCACATTCAGTAAATCATCATCAATATGATAAATAATAGGAATACCTTTGATATTAGCGAAGCCAACGATGTAGTCATATAACGGATCGCTATAACGTGAGAAAACGATTAAGGTTGGCGCAAATTGATGGAGTTTATCCTCCAACCACTTTTCAGCATCAATCTTTGCCTGTCCTAAATATTCACCGAACTCATCAGCATATTTTTTCTTAAGATCCTCCCCAAAAATAGTTTCACATTCGGTAGTATCACCAGAAGCATCCGTTACTAAAGGGTTTAGAAAAGATATTTGTAATGTTGGAATAAGGCCATTCGCTATAAAAAGGACTCTTTGTTTTACCTTATCTTTTTGTCCCCCACTCTTAGTGGATAATTGATAACCAATACCCGAATTAAATAGTTGCGTAAAACGCTTTTTTACTTCTTTTGCATCTAATAACATTCGGCTGCGTTGTAGAAAGCGTTCTTGCTTTGCGATCAACATTTCTGGGCGTTCTATCACATCTCTTTCAAAAGCAAGCCAATCATTAAACCCTCGTATTACGGTTATGCCTTCATAACTACTGGCATCCATTGTTTCGCCTTCATCTTGCCATACTGCGGTGGGAATGCCTGCCAACACCATGTCAACAAGTACTGAGGAAGGTGCTGATATTCCAAAATCATAAGCCGCTAGATTTACTTTGTACATCGGTAAATTATTAAGTCTCACATAGCTTGGTAGGACTACTTTCTTTTTTATAATGTATTGACCGCCGGGGTGTGGTCTTAATGTGAGTTTTTTATTTTTTTGTTTAAGGTGTTTTGCGAAGGCAAAAAAATTATCCATAAAGGGGGCGGTTAATTCACCATTAGCCCCCATACGTACTGAGTGAAGATTCTCACAAACAATGCCACCTGAAATCTGCTGATCAGGTTGTTGGTTTAGTTGCTCATAGTCTTTTAACAACAAGGTCGAGCCAGTTTGGTAATATTTCGATCTCTCAGAAGGAAATAATGAGTGCATAGCTGAAATATCTCCCCAGCCACAGACGATATCAGCACCAAACTTGACGTTATATCCATAGACCCTTTTATGATCTTTATTTTGTGAAAAACCTACACATTCAAGACCATGCTGAAGGGTAACCTTTATATAACCACTAGGTGCAATACGAAATACATTATGAGTTGGGTAATGAGCCGATAAATCGGATTCACTACCTGCGATGATCATTCCCTCTTTCCCTTCCAATATTCGATAAGCAGTAAATTCATCGGTATAAATATGTTCTGTCGATCCTGTTTCAGCACAAATTTCTTTTAATTCTTTTTTCCAAATCCCTTGTTTATCCCGTTTATACAAAAGATGGGACACGAGCAGCACTATCGGAGCATCCAGTTCCCTTTTAGCCAGGTAGATTAAAGGGCGAAGCACGTTCACATCTTGCATTAGGTTAATAAGGAAAATAAGGTGTTTTGTGTGCATTTATTTAAAGATTAATTCCAATATAAAATATTAATTTTCAGTTCAAGAAAGCAGTGTGTAAGGCTATACGGTTAATCATTAGCCCTCTTTCGATTCATATCCATAGAGTATATTTGCCTCAGAGACTGACAGCTTGATCTCTGGAAGCACTGTTTCAAGAATCAAGTAAATTGATGTCATTACCTGTTTATAACGAGCTACTCTTTCAATTTTATAACGGCTATTGAAGGCATTCACTATTCTAGCGGATTCCTTTGGAAATAAAGTGGTAATCTCTAAGCTTTTTATGTTCTTTCCGGTAAGAGACTTTTTTTGTTTTAAGTGTTTAATTAGTTGGGGTTGTATTTTTTCTAACGCACGCTTATCTAGCTGCACTTCAAGTTGTTGAGCATCTTCTTTATTGATCGCTACAAAACGTACATCATAGTTGAGTTTTGTATTACTGAACGGGCTAGATATAGATAGACAACCTAGTTTTTGACTTAGTTTGTGACAGGCTACCTGGCTACTTACTCCGTGGATTATGCCAAATAAATTATTCTTTTCTCTTGATTTTTGACTTGACGGATTTGTTCTATTTTTTTTATTACGCCATTGTTCCGTTAAAAACTGATGGTATTTTTTAGCTTCGCTTTCTGGGTGAGCACAATCTGCAAAAAGTGTTTTCAACCCAGGAGCCGTGGCTTTTCTCAACTTGAGTTGTCTTGCTTCAATATCTTGGAGTAACGGGTCAACCGAACGATAAATAAATTCGTGGTATCTTTCATATAGGGGGTATCCAATTGAAAGAACCTGTGTCCCTGCTGTTAATGCGGTGACTGCTCTGTTGGATGATTTTGCAATACTAAAATTTTGTGCGTTAACGGGGATGAATGCAACTAAGCTTTTGCTCAAAAGGTCTTTTTCTTTTTCTACTGACCATTCATCAATCCTATACGAAACGGGAAGCCTGCTAAGCATTTCCAAACCTTCTGTATTTAACGCACGCTTATTGGTCAAGAGATTCAAGCTTACTGTATAGCCCCTTGCTGACAAATCTTTTAATGCATAGCTATAGGCAGATAAATCATGTAGCCCTACTGAAAAATAGGGGTTATCTCCTGTTCCAAACCAGGCAACATTTATTTGTCGGGAAGCTATTGTTTGATTAAGGTTTTGCTCAGTCGTGTTTGATACTGTTTCTAAACTGAGTGCTTCAAAGGGATCATATAGAACATGGCTCGGTATCTCGGGCAAATATCGAGAAATAACTTTCCGCATTTGATCAGTTGAGCATAAATAAAAATTAGTAAATTCGCTTAGGCTACGTAACCATTTGCGTTGCTTAACAAAACGACTGTCAGTAATTTGGCTAAAATAATCATCAAAAAAATCAATACCTACCAGCTTGTCTGTCTGTGCTATAAGTTGTGCAATTAAAACAGTACGTGCATCGTAGCACTTGCTAAACAGATAGATGTCGTATTTGAATTTTGCTTTCGAATCTAAGGTTTGGATGGGTCTGATATGAAGCTTTGCACCCAGATTATTTAGGTGCTTTTCGATACGTCTATAACGAATACGCACTCCGGCTAAACCTAGATATTCTTCTGAAGGTACAACAATACAAATATCCATAACTAACATTCTTTAATATTAGCTACGGAGGAAATTACTTTTTGCCAGTTTTCTGGCTTCATAAAATCAAGCCCATAACTATCAAGGTATTCATCAATGCGACCATCAGACAAACTTGATGCGGTGACTAGTGAGGTACATAAGTGCTTATAACCTTGATTAAATGTCTGTAGGCAGAAATCAAGGTCATAGCGGTGCTCAAGAAGGTGTTCAGTATCCAGCCCCCCTACTTTGTTCCAGGCTTTTGCATTCACCAGTATTAGACGAAATGAATTCGCAATGACGGGGTAAGTTGCATGGGGAAAAGCTGTGAGTGTGTAAGGCTCGTTAAATACCACATTAGGAGTGCTTTGAAAGGACAAATGGCTGATGTAAATACCACCCGAATGAAACCGGACTTCGCTACCTTTTTTGAGACTGATTTCTCGTAAAAGTACACAAGCAACACTGGCGATCTCTTCTTTGTCGTCACCCTTAGATGCAACCAGGTAAAGTGTTTCCAGCGTTCGTGGGTCATGAAGTAAAGCCGTTTCATCCACAATCAAGTAATGTGAGCCTTTTGCTTCTTTTGCAGCCAGATTCAGTTGTGTACTTCGATTCACAGCAGAGCTGTTTATCACGCTATAGCGATTTTCAAACAATTGATTTAATGCAGCTTCGAGCTCTTTTAGCTCATCGTTGTTCCATTGTGTTACTACAACAACCAAATGAACAACAGATGCGATCGTTTGATGGCTAAGAGATTGAAAAAAACCATATGTTTTATCTACTGGCTTTTCAAGACATAGCAATACGGAAAGACTAAGTTCATTCTTCTCTTCATCACTTAAGCTAACTTGTAGCAGTGGTTCAGAATAGTCTGGTGCTGTGGGCTGTAATAAAGAGGCTTCATTGTTTTTCTCCGCTAATGGGAAACTCACTGCTAACGGTGGTTGTGGTTGTAGTTCTACAGTACTGGCGTTATCTACTAAACTCTCTCTACGAATAGTTGGATAACTTAAAGGATGGTGCTTTGATTGTAACACTAACAAGTCATCACCCTTCGAAGGCATTGTTATTATAGATTTTGGCGCACCTGTTACAAAATCAGCAACGATATACGAACCATTTTGTTGAGTCTTACCCCCATCAATTATCCGTTTTTTGGTGACTAATGCACTGACGGTTGGGAGTGAATTAGCCGCTATCGTTAATGTTAGTGCTTCTTCCGATTGACGTTCTTTAAATGTTGTTTTCTCTGTGAGAGCGGATGCAAGATATGTTTGGGTCTCATCAAGTTCAACTCCTGTGTCATGAGGTTGAGCTGAAATTTTCATTATATTGACAAGCCAGTCTTTTACTGGCGATGAGAATATTTTCTCTGACCCCATTGCCCCTCGTAAATCTATTGTCAGACGTGAGATAGCAAAGGTTTGTTTTACTTTGCTTTTATTGTCTTTACTACCTATCAATTCTGAAACTAAAAAATTTGAAATATACTTCAGATTCGCCAAGTATTCTGGGCGCTGTCCTACTGATGATAATTCACCAAAATGCATACCGCCACGACAGAGGGATGGGAAGGGTAAAAATGTTATCCCGAATAGCTCGCCTTGTTCCGAGGTCGATATAAATAATAGTGGATAGTAAGGGTTGATGAGATCGATATCCAGGAACGTAATCCCATCCTGCTCCACCTGTGACTCAGAGCAGATGTGTAGTGCATTCTGCCGTTGGTTAAATTGGTAACATCTCATTACACAGACGGCTGCTTGTACTGAGTCTTCTCTTTCTATACGTACCTTAAGCTTGAAGTCATTCGAAAACCAAATATCCGAAAGCATAAAGTCAGATTGGCTGAAGGGAGTAAAACTGCTATTGCAGGGGTAATCAATAGATGCCAGCTCATGCTCTGAACAAGGCGCTGTTGCTATTGATGATTGTAATTCAATATCCTTGCTTAAAGATGAGTTAAAGTCGGAGACATGCAGTTGTCTAAATACCAACAACGACTGCAAGCCAGGGGTGTTTGCTAGTAATGTACTAAGCGGGTTGTGATCTGTATTGTTAATAAAGCCTAGTACTTGACCGCCCAGTTTTAGTAGTGGTTTATCTTTGCACAGGGTGAGTTTATTAATATCTATCGGGGGTACTACTGGCTGTTTCTTTTGCTGCAGAATTAATGGAGGTTTAGCTATATATTTATCCAACTTAGAACGCAATTTAGATTTTAAAGCATGATAATTTTCTTTAATCATTTTTTTTTGCTCAGAATAAATCGTTGTTCGTGTAATACCGTCATAATACTCATCGGTTGAATAAACATCTAATTTTTTAAGTTGTTCACATTCATTAAGTGAAGATAATAAGAACCTAAGGCTTTGAGTTATCCCCGATGATGTATAGTTTTTTTGTAGATAGGGAAGATTTCTTGCTGTTTTCTTAACTAGAATTCCACCATATTGGATCATAAGATTAGAATCGGCAACGGTTACAGCATCGAATTCTGTTGCCAAGCTAACTGCAACTTGTGTCCAAACTTTACTAAACAGATTGTTTGTTGACGGTGAAGCATTGTTTTCAAAAATATAATTATGTAGCTGAATTGGGCTGTCAGCATTGCTGCACCTAAGTTCTTCCTCGTCTATATCCAACACAACCCTAGAACCCCAAACAAGTTTGTAAATGATTCCCAAAAATATATTAGGCATACATGGTTTATAGAGATGCACTATGTCATAGGGAGTTTTTACTACAAACTCTAGGGTTTTTTCAATAAAACTATTATTCTCTTTGACATAGAATAATCGATCAGGAAAAGGGTATTCTATATTTTTGTTGCTCGTTTCTACAGTGCTAGCATTTATTATCTCAACATCTATTCCATTGGTACTGTTGTAATTTTTAGATAATGTCAGGATTCGTTGTGATCCTTTTTTTGATAAGTTCCAGCCACAAACAGCAAGTGATTGTTTATTATCGTTCATTCTGCTGTGCTTGTATTTCAAGCTCGCTAATTCAATATTGCCAGTGTGAATTCTGGCAAGCTCTGGTCGCTTTTGCAGTATCTCTAGGTAACACTGAATAGCGGCAACGTAATCTCCTTTTTGTAATGCCCTATTTCCTTGTTTCAAAGAAGAGTCCATAACGAATGTAATTACCTAAATCCTGTTATTGTCTAGAAAAAATATAGCTTGATTGATTTTTCAATCAGTTAAAAACTGTTGCCCCCAGAGCTATCTGATAAATAACTTGCGTCCAGTCTTTGATAGTTTGCAAGTTTTTGGTATCAACTTTCGGGAAGACCAGTACTTGATCCCCTGCTTTTACTTTGAGGTTTCCACCTATTTTCACTTGACCGTTGGGTCTGACTAGCACGATACGCTCATGGTCGGCACGATCAGTAAAGCCGCCCGCATTGGCTATATAGTCAAGGACATTGGCGTTGCTGGCATAGACTACAGCCTGTGGGATTTGTACTTCGCCGTCTATAGTGACTACATCGCTTTGCTGTGGAATAACAATAACATCGCCATCTTCCAACCTGATATTACTGACTTTTTTACCGTCGCTGACGACGATTTTACCTTCGGGTTTTACGCGTCTGGCATTTTTAATAAATTGCAGTACCAAGCTGGCTTCTTTAGCTCTGATGCTGGCTTCTCCATCTGATTGCGCCGGTGCTGTAAGTACCGTCCTTTCTAGTCTATGTAGAGCTTTTTCTAAATTTTTACGTTGTTGTATGGCGATTTTCTTACGCTTAATGTAGATATTTTTAATATCTGCATCTTTAGGGTCTACTGCCACATAGTCTAGTAGCTCTTGTAGTCTTGAGCCTTTCTTGACCGCGTAATAAGAGTTACCCAGATGGCTTCCTTCTATGGTGATGTCTATGTCTTTGGCTTGTGCATCACTGATAAAACGGACGATATCACCGTCATGAAGTCTTGTACCTTTAAAACGCTGTTTGGGTTGATAGACAGACCAAGGCTGGTTGTTGCGAGTGCCCGACACAGCTACATTGGTTACACTTTCATTGGGACGAGCATATTTGATCAGCTCCTGTCCATTCGACGTTTTGCTTCTGAATTCAAATCTAGCTGGATTTCTGGCATCGCCTTGTACGGTAACCGTTGCACCTTGTGGTTCTACCAAAATAGTATCGCCATCCTTGAAATTGAAGCGGGGTAACTTTCCATAACGCAAGAATTGATACAAATCAGCCTGAGCGACAGATCTATTGCCACGCATAATACGAATTTTGCGAAAGCTACCGCGTTTATGGTTGATACCACCCGCTTGTGAAAGGTAAGCCAGTACGCTATCTGTTGGCAAACCGGAATATTGCCCAGGTTTATTGACTGGCCCTGTGACAAAGACACTGACGGGTGTTGCTGTGAGTATGCTGACGTAGACATCAATACCATCATCGTAGACTGTGCTTATTTTGCCTTTAACAACACCTAACAAATCTCTAGCACGAACACCTGCTACTTTGACAGCACCTATTTCAGGCACATACATTTTGCCAGCGGCATCAACAGTAACCACTTCATTCGCTTGCATTAAGCCCCATATATGCATCTTTATTTTATCGCCGGGTGCAATCACATAATCAGGATTCAATCCATCATCTCGCTGTGCTTGAAACTTGCCCTTAAACAGGTTCGCGCCATAGGGTAGAACATTGGCGTTTATTGGGTTAGCTACGGGCAAACCTTCATCAAAGACTTTGGTGTTGGGGTTTTCTGCTGCATTTAACAACGGAACTGAAAAGATACTAATAAGGCTTAGCGTCAACACAAGGGGGATTAATTTCATATTTTCCAGATAATTATTCATTGAGTCCGAAGAGCGACTGATCTAGCTATGCATACTAACGAATGATCTGCTTTTTGTACATTATATCTCTTTCATCTTCCTTGAGTAGCCAAGTGACAATCAAGACCCACTTTAGGATATCGCTATAAAACCAGTTATAATTGATATTAAGTCCTGCTTCGATTCAGTAACCGAGAGTATGCAATGGAAACAATCAATCGCCAGAACTATCCAGAGCTAAATGAACTCCTATGGGATATTCACACTCTTTTAGAGCAATCTCGATAGGTTGCTAATTCCTATGTCCAAGCACCAAGGAACACTCGCTGATTCTATAAGCTTTAATGGCCCAGGGCTGCACACCGCAGGCCGACATACCATCACCTTGTTACCTGCTGCCGAGAACACCGGCATTATCTTTCGCAGGATGGGTAAACAAGGGAAACATACTGATATTCTCGCTAGTTGGCGCAACACCAAACCCCTGCCCTTGTGTACCTGTATCGTTGCTGACAATGGTCTTCATGTGCGCACTATCGAACATCTTATGGCAGCTTTTTATGCGTGTGGTATCGACAATGTGGTTGTTGAAGTTGAAGGCGATGAGATTCCTGTGCTGGATGGTAGTGCTCAATCTTTTATTAAGAAGATTGACGCGGTAGGTATTGTTCAGCAAAGTCAACCGCGTGCTGTGTATGAGGTTACACAGGCTATTGAGTTTAGAGAGGATAATCGTTTTATTCGTATTGAACCTGCTGACACCCTGTCGATTGATATCACAATATCCCTTGCCAAGATTGGCCGTCTGAACTGGAACGGCGTGGTTACTCCTGAATTATTCAAGCAAGAAATGGCGGCCGCAAGAACTTTCGGGCGTTTAAAAAATGGTTTACTGGCACAATTGTCGCGCTTTCAGAAAGATCCTATTTGTCTTGGTGCGAACACTAAAAGCGCGGTCGTTATTGTGGGAGATAAAGCCATTAACAAAGGTGGTCTACGTATGCCAGATGAATATATTCGTCATCGGGTTTTGGATTTAGTAGGAGATTTGATGTTATCAGGCGGTCATATTCACGGCAAAATTACAGCTTTTAGTACAGCGCACCGCTTGAATCATGAATTGCTACGTGGAATCTTTGAGAATAAAGAGAGTTACGACCGTCGGTAATCATGCTGTAGGTTTTCAATCTCATTCAATTGCCCTGTTTCACTTATCAGCGCAACACAGGCTATAATTCCGTTAACATCACAATTTTTATAACTTTTTCTTCCAACTAACTGGTTTTTTAATGATGAAATTGACGGGTTCGCCGCTCATTAACATCTTGTGTTTTTTTATCTGTTTAGTTGTTGCTTGTAGGTCGGATAAGGAACGCCATCCGGCAAGATACTGTATTTAATGCTTTTGTCGGATTGCGCTAGCGCTTATCCGACCTACAAATTGTATATGTTTGGTCTTTCAGGATGCTAGCTAAGCATTATAACTTTTTCTTCAAACTAACTGGTTTTTTAAGGATGAAATTAGCGGGTTCGCCGCTCATTAACATCTTGTGTTTTTTTATCTGTTTAGAACGTAAAAAGTGTTGCATGGCAAGCACTGTAATCTGAATTCTTTCAGCTTGCTGAGGAAAGTGTTTAACTTGTTCTAGTTCCCATTCTTCTAGTGCTTCCAGTAGGGTAGTATGTGAAAAAATATAAGTGGGATTTTCGCTTTTCATAGGCTTTGCATAATGTTTTATTGATTGTGTTTATTATTTATCGCTTATAGCAAATGTCTTAAATTAAATTTCCTATACTTCTATACTATAGCTTGACTATAACTTCATCCTTAATGAAACTTGATTAAGTCATTTTTATGGAAGTGAGCCTACCACTCTATGCAACATAGCCTTTTTAAAATAACCGGCTTTGCCGTCTTCCTTAGTGTTCTTTTCCTCAATGCTTTTGTCGATTTAGGCCATAAGATCATTATTCAAAATACGGTCTTCAAGACGTATGACGGCAGTGATCAGATCATCCTCACCGCTATTGTTAATGCATTGATCCTGCTTCCTTTTATTTTGCTCTTTACACCCTCTGGCTATGTCTCGGATAAATTTCCAAAAAACAAAGTCATGCGAATTAGTGCCTGGGCAGCACTGCTAATCACTTTGATGATTACCATGAGCTACTATCAAGGCTGGTTCTGGATGAGCTTTGCATTAACTTTTTTGCTGGCGATCCAAAGTGCAATGTATTCTCCAGCCAAGTATGGGTTTATACGGGAAATAGTCGGTGAAAAGCATTTAGCTGAAGGCAACGGTTTAGTGCAAGCCATTACCATGGTTTCCATTTTGTCTAGCACCTTCTTCTTTTCTATCTTGTTTGAAAAGTTCTTGAATAACATTGAAATCACCGATAAAGATCAATTGTTGCAATTGATTGCACCTTTAGGCTGGATGCTGGTAGCGCTCACTCTCGCCGAACTGTTTTTTGCTTATCGCTTACCACAAAAATCCGATACCAATGAAAGCATGCTCTATGACTGGAAGAAATATCGCACCGGTAAAACCCAGCGCGAAATTCTTTCTGTGGTAAAAAATAATCGCTTTATCTGGTTGTCGATTATTGGTTTATCTGTTTTCTGGGCTGTCGCTCAAGTCATTCTTGCCGCCTACCCTGCTTATGCTAAAGAGCATTTAGGCATTCAACGTGTAGACCTCTTGCAAGGCTTATTGGCTTGTACCGGTATCGGCATTATGATCGGGTCTTTGTGGGCTGGACGGGTATCTCGCAATCATATTGAAAGCGGACTCATCCCTGTGGGTGCAGTGGGAATTGCGGTATCTATTACCTTAGTGACCGTATTTGATTCTAACATCATGCAAGCCGCTAACTTTTTGTTCCTCGGCATTATGGGTGGCTTCTTCATTGTTCCACTCAATGCCTATATGCAATATCACGCTAATGGCAATGAATTAGGGCGTGTTATCGCAGCCTATAATTTCATCCACAACGGTGTCATGCTCGTTTTCCTTGCTTTTACTGCATTCCTTGCTTATCACGGATTAAATAGCACAAACCTATTCCTGCTACTCACCTTGGTCGTTGTCGTCGGTGCTATCTATACCATCACTATGTTGCCTCAATCGTTGCTGCGTTTTGTGATTAGTCGGCTATTTCGAGCGCGTTATAACATCCATGTCATTGGCTTTGAAAATATCCCCGCATCGGGTGGCGTGCTGTTACTTGGCAACCATATCAGTTGGGTCGATTGGGCTTTAGTGCAAATAGCTGCGCCACGTTCTATTCATTTTGTTATCGAACGCGGTTATTACGAACGCTGGTATTTGAAGTGGTTTCTAAAGATGTTTGGCGTGGTTCCGATCTCGTCGGGTAATAGCAAATCCTCCATTAAAACCATTAGTGACTTACTCAAAGATGGCAAAGCTGTCTGTCTTTTCCCTGAAGGTACCATTAGCCGTACTGGTCAACTTTCCACCTTTAAACGCGGTTATGAAAAAGCCATTGAAGATACAGGCGCATTAATTATTCCTTTCTATTTACACGGTTTGTGGGGCAGTCGTTTTTCACGCTCTAGTGGCTTCCTAAAAGAAAATCGTCAATCCGGTTTTAAACGCGACATTATCGTCGCCTTTGGTGAAACCCTACCCGAAGACACTGAAGTTGACACACTCAAACGACGTGTATTCGATCTTGCCGTCACCTCATGGCAAAGCTATACAGAAGACTTACCCCCTATTCCCGTGCAATGGCTACAAGTCGCTAAACGCATGGGATTTCGAATGGCGAGTACTGACGTGGTTGGTGAGCCGTTAAGTAATCACAAATTCATTACCGCTGTGTTTCGCTTCTCAAAGATTATTGGCAAACTGAGTCCTGAACAAAATGTCGGTTTACTATTGCCGACGGCAACCGGTGGAGCCATTACTAATATGGCCGTACTTACACTTGGAAAAACCGTAGTCAACCTCAATTACACCGCCAGTCAGGATGCGATGCGCGCAGCGGTAAAGCAAGCGGGTATACAAACCATTTACACCTCTACCCGATTTATTAAAAAACTAAAAGACCGTGGGATTGATATTGAAGAAACCTTTTCTGATACACAGATGTATTACCTTGAAGAACTCAAAGAAGGCATTTCTAAAGCGAGCATGTTAGCCACCTTGCTGATGGTGATGGCTCTCCCAACTCGTTTATTACAGGCGATGTATATCAAACATATCGACATGCAAAGCACTGCTACTATTCTGTTTTCAAGCGGCAGTGAAGGCGCACCCAAAGGTATTGAGTTGACCCATCAAAACCTGGCAGCCAACTCTCGACAAGTTGCTGACACGTTAAACACCCGTGAAAATGATGTTCTCATGTCTATACTACCCACTTTTCACGCCTTTGGTTTACTCGCCTCTACGCTGATGCCATTGAGTGAAGGCATCCCCATTGTGTGCCACCCCGATCCTACCGATGTCGTGAATATCGCTAAGGGTATAGCCAAATATGAAGGCACAGTGACGTTCGGCACATCGACTTTCTTCCGCTTATATATTCGCAATAGGCGTGTGCATCCTCTCATGCTGAAATCTTTACGGCTGATTGTTGCCGGAGCGGAAAAACTAAACCCGGATATTCGCGAAGCCTTCAAAATTAAATTCGGGAAAACCATACTAGAAGGTTATGGAGCGACCGAAACCTCTCCCGTAGCTTCAGTCAATGTGCCCGATGAACTGGACACATCCTACTGGAAAGTTCAACAAGGCAATCTACCAGGTAGTGTAGGCTTGCCAGTACCTGGAACCAGCTTCAGAATTGTTGACCCCGTAATCATGGAAGAATTACCTACAGGCGAAGATGGGCTCATATTAATCAGTGGCCCACAAGTCATGAAAGGCTATCTCGACGCTCCTGAAAAAACAGCAGCAGCGATTACGGAAATGGATGGCCAGCGCTGGTATAAGACAGGTGACAAAGGCCATCTAAACGAAGACGGTTTTCTGATCATTGTGGATCGCTACTCTCGCTTCGCCAAACTAGGCGGGGAAATGGTTAGCCTGACAGCTGTTGAAGAACAGGTTCGCAAGGCGCTTGATGATCCAGAACTTGAATGTATCGCGGTGAATACACCCGACGCAAAAAAAGGTGAAAAAGTCACCCTCCTGTTTGCTTCAGAAGCCGCTGAAATAACGGGCAAAGAAATCAAACAAAAGCTTCTAGCTATTAATACCAATGCACTGATGATCCCGGCGGACTATATTCAAGTAGAAGCAATACCTAAGTTAGGTAGCGGAAAGACGGATTTTGGCACTGCCAAGAAACTGGTTTTGGGATCGTAGGTATTATTAATATAGAGAAACACGGGTAATATACGAAACACAAGTAGTTAAACTCCCTCTCCCTAACCCTCCCCCTGCTAGGTGGAGGGGATTTTTCTCTTAACTTAATGGCAGTGTTCTTAGGGGAGGGAACTCTTTTTGGACGGTAACTAACTATGTCAGACTCTAATCATAACGAACCTTACCGCATCACTCTGTGTATGGCAGGCGCGGTCTCCGCAGGTTCTTACACTGCCGGAGCTATGCATGAACTCTTCAGAGCATTACGATTATGGCACTCCGGTAGGTCATTACCCGCCGCTCCTTCGCATTCCGTTAAAATTGCTGGGTTTTCTGGTGCTTCCGCAGGCTCCATCCAATCGGTATTGAGTATTCTAGAAGCCCTGTCAGATGACCAGAATCAGAACTTGAGCTTGGCAACATGGAAACAAATCACACTTGAAATGCTACTCAATAATAAGGATTTGGATGATGGAAATCTTAAATCCTTATTAAATTCTGAAGAACTCCGTAAAACCGCAACAAATGTTGTCAACCAGTTCGAATGGTCTACTTCATGGCCAACATGGCTAAGTGACCCCTTACCGGTCAGGTTGTCGGTTACTAACTTGCGAGGTATACCTTATGACGTAAGACTTCCTGAGGGTCACCCTGTAGCCTTTGGAATGAACAATCATCGTGAAGCACTTACCTATACCTTCAGCTATCAGGAGACACCGAATCAGCAGAAGTCAGGTAAAGAAGCACTACATAACCTTATGAATGGCGCACTAGCAAGCAGTGCCTTTCCTGTTGCCTTCGCACCCGTAAAGACCACACGCACAACTTGCGACGGTGATGATGATGAAAATATTTACGATGTTAAAAAGTGGCTCAATGGACAGTCAGCTATCAATGACGGTGATAAGCTGGATGTATCTTTTATAACACATTTAATTGAACCAACATGGAATGACTCTTTTGGCACACCCAATGAGTTTTTTTCAGTTGATGGAGGGGCAACAGATAATGAGCCTTTAATGGAAGCCTTTAAAATTTTATTAGGTGATGAGCCGATGGACTGGCTCGATCAGAAAAAACAGGGCAAAGTATTATTCATTGACCCTTTTCCCAATCAAGTGGATAACGACATCAAAGAATCAGACCTTCGCCTGGATAAAAGCTTGCTAACCTTGCTCAATACGTTAGTTGATCAATCGCGGTTTTCCGAAGATCTGTTGACCACTTCAAACCTACGCTCTCGGGTTGGTCTTGTTTATCCCAGCAACCCCAATTCTCCTAATAAAGAAACGCCCATTCAAAGTGCCGCTTTGGGCGGCTTTGCCGGGTTTCTAAAACCAGAGTTTATGGATCATGATTTTAAACTCGGTAGTCTCAACATGCGTCGTTTTTTACGATACCATTTTGTACTACCTGCTAATGACTTATTATTTTCCAAATGGAAAGATAAGGAAAAATGGCTGATTAATGCCGGAGAACATGGCAAAGAAATAGATTGTTTACCCATCATTCCGACTTATATTGAAAATGAAAATGAAAATGAAAATAACGAAACCTCTTCATTAGAAATATTCAACTGTAGCGAAGAAGAAAAAAATAAATATTATGAACCCACAAAAGAAAAATGGACGCGATTTAATACCACAGACTCCGATAAATTAAATACATTGTTTGCAGAACGTTTTGATAAAATAGGCATTATGCTTTTCGATACACATGCCGGTCTAAACAATGAAACAGACAACAGAAAACTAAATGCTCTGCAAAAGCTATGGCGTTATTTCAAGAAACGCTCCATCATCTTCTTTATGAAACTAGGTTGGAAATCTTTTGGTAAAAACTTTCTCGCCGCTGCTGTTGTCAGAACAGTTGAAAACCAACTTAAAGAAAACGAGATGTTTGAAGAAGAGGAGAATTAAGCAACGTGTCCATCGCATATTTTACAATGGTCAAGCTTTCATTAAATGTAAACCATTCGAACTTACTCGTTTTAATAGGGTCGGAAAATAATATCTAACATTAATCAATGCATATTCATCATTTTTTCAATACTATAGCCTTATGAATATTTCACGTTTCTGTTCCCTTCTGTTGTTGATGGCAATTTTTCAATTACCATCAAACACTTATGCGAATTTATTCAACCTTGATGAGACACCTCTCACAACCGATAAAACCTGGTTAATTAATTTTGATGATCATAGCGCAGGTAAATATAGCTGGTTTCAACATTATTTAGACTGGTCTGGTCCTAAATGGCAGATGGGTCGAAACTTGGTCTCTGTTGTGGAAGGTGATGAGGCCTATTCAGGAAAATCGTTAAAACTTAGATACCCAAAAGGTATTTCCAGTTGTAAGGGCAGAAAGCGTTGTATCTTCTGGCCTGTTAATTTAGGAGTAAAGTTAGAAAAACTTTATTATGGATATCGGTTTAAGCTAGATAAAGATTTTGACTTTATCAAAGGTGGCAAACTGCCCGGAATTTCCGGAGGTAAAGCCAATGCGGGTGGACGTGTTCCTAGCGGCAAAGATGGCTGGAGCGTTCGGATGATGTGGAATGATGAAGGTCGCTTGGTTCAATATGTCTATCATCCCGATCAACCGGGAAAATATGGTGATGTGATGTTCTTCGATGATAACAAAAAGCCTATCGAACGTGGGCTATGGCATACCATCCAAACACTGGTTGTCTTGAACACACCCGGGAAGAAAAATGGCAGAATCGTGACCTGGCTTGACGGCAAAAAAGTGTTAGAAAAAAATGGCATGCGATTTAGAGATGTCAAAGGTCTAAAAATCAATCGCTTTCAATTTGTGTCCTTCTATGGCGGTTACGGGCCTGACTGGGCTCCTCAAAAAGATGAGTTTTCATATATTGATGATGTTAGGTTCTCAGAAAAACCACCGTTTTATGATGACAACTAAACCATCTAAGTCAGGCCTAGCCAAACAAGCCAGAATTACCTAACCGATATATTCCCTTTGGAAGTGAGCCTTCAGAGACTGTGCAAGTATTCCTTATGTAGGGTGTGCCGACGAAGAAGTCGCACCATGAATCAACAACTTATGGTGCGCCTCGTACCTTGGCACACCCTACAAATGAGATTTTTCTTAATACTTGCACAACCCCTGAAGGCTCACTTCCAAAGATATATGAACTACATCACTCATACCAGAATATTCACAATATCTTCATATTGTGTTCATCATCACCTCACTATTGATCCCCATAGTAAACCTTATCAACCATCATAAACTTACATCAAGAAGGAGCTCTATCATGATCAACAAAGTAATAGCACTAACTGTGGTTCTTTTTCTGTTCACTAGTGTAGTGTTGGCACATCCTTATGGAAAACCAAATCAACAGCATACAAGCCAACAACATAGAAAAGGCTTGCTACAACGGTTATCCAAACAGCTTGAATTAACTCATGCACAAAAATTACAATTCAAAGTTATTTTGAAAGAGCAACGTAAGAGTCGTGTAGCTGGAATAAAAAAACATCGTACAGAAACTGACAACCGTTTAAATTCAGTCCTGACTGCTGCTCAACAAGAAAAGTTTGCCGCAAACAAAGAAAGGCATAAACAACGACGGAAAGAAGGTTGTCGCAGTAGGTCTCAGTAGATAATTCTCGTACTGGAAACAGGAGTTTCCATACTTGGGTTCCCAATTAGGAATTTGGGAACCCAACACTGATTCGCCTACTTTTTTCACTACAACTGATTATATTCACACATAGCCAACAAGATTCCTGCTTCAGTTAATCGTGAAGTCGCTATTTTTTCAGTCACAAGTAACTTCATGGTGTGTTCTGCTAATGCACGATGCTCTTTTAGTTATTTCATAAAGTTTCAAAATACCTTTCCCACATATACAAGGTATCCGCCACATATAGCCCTTGCCACACCTGGCCGATTTCCTTGAAGTTTATTAGATAGGTTAATGTATGCACTAAAGTGTACTAAGGTTGCGCAATCATATCGAAAATTGGATTCATTATGGTCTATTGGTGCTGTTTCAGAAAACCAAGCATATCTTTTAATACCGAAGAACGAGCCTGTAGAGGTCGAGAAAGTGCGAGCAAAATTCCTACATGATCCAATTTGGGATAGAGAACAAGCCTATGATTGTCCCCAAGGCTTTGTGCCTTACGAGCAAGTGATCTTGAGTTGTTAGGTTTGACTGTCGTATCTCTTTCACCATGAAGTAACAATAAAGGCGGCGATTGAGATGACACGAAATTAATAGGCTGGGATGCGGCATACTGTTCCTGTGGCGCAAAGAGTTTATGCTGATACGCTTCGTCCAGTGGCAGAAAATCATAAGGCCCCGCCAAGCCAATAAAGCCACGAATATTTTTACGGATGCTGGCATTTAGATAGTTCGGATTCATCGCTAACATCGCAGCAATATGCGCTCCCGATGAATGACCTGCTACAAAAACTCTAGTGGGGTCGCCCCCATATTCTGATATTTGTTGAGATACCCAGTGCATTGCATTTGACGCATCAGACATTAGTGTGCTGAAATTAACCTCTGGATATTCGCGATAATCCGGTATCACCGTGATATAGCCACGAGATGCGAGACTCTGCGCTACAAACAAATAATCCTTTTTTTGTAATGGATTGCACTCCCCCCAACAGCCGCCATAAAAGAAAACGATAACGGGTTTTTTAGTAGCAGTGATGCCTTTGGGATGGTATACATCCAGCGTATTGCGTGCTTGTGTACCGTAAACCCGATCTGTTATTTTTATATAATCATTTGTTTTAGCAGTCGAATTGAGTAATGCGACACCTGACTGTGCACAAGATGACAACATAAAGGCCATTAGGAATAACTTGAACGTAACCACAAGCTTCTTTGTTATTTCGTTTGTAGAAATAGATGAAACATCTTTCATTGAAAACCTCTTCTCTAAAAGTATTATTACATTGTGTAAGAGCTCCGCACCCTTCGACAAGCTCAGGGTGCTGCTATTAGGGTTGCTACTATCAATGCCTCTTTTGAATGGTTACGCAATTAAAGGTTATATCAGATCATTTTATATTCACCGCTACCACTAAAAGAAGTTTTTTTAAATTAATGAACCTCTGACATATCACCTTTCATGCCAGTAGAAGGCATTACTCCAACATGGTAAGATTCGCGGCATCTGACTTTGACCTAATCCATAAAAGCACTTTCAATTAATGAACAAACTGGAACAACGAACCGCTATTACCCTAGCAGCAGTCTATTCCGTCAGGATGCTCGGTTTGTTTATGATTCTTCCGGTACTGCCACTTTATACCGGTACTACAGAGTACATTACCCCTTTATTAGTCGGCACTGCCATTAGCATCTATGCAATGACTCAAGCATTTTTCCAAATTCCATTGGGTTTGTTATCCGATAAAATTGGTCGCAAACCCGTCATTATTGGAGGCTTATTAGTATTTGCTCTAGGCAGTATCGTTGCCGCGCTGGCTGGTGATGATTTCCAGCAGATTATCGTCGGGCGTGCAATACAAGGAACCGGCGCTATTGCAGCCGCAACGATGGCATTAGCCGCTGATCTCACTCGGGAAGAACATCGTGCCAAAATCATGGCCGTCATTGGTATGTCGATTGGTGTCGCCTTCGGTGCTGCCATGGTGATTGGCCCAGTATTAAATCAATATTTTGGTCTTTCTGCTATTTTTTGGATTACCACCGGCTTAGCTCTTATTGGCATACTTTTAATCCTTTTCGCTGTTCCTACTCCGGTCAGAACCATTGCACACCGAGATGCCGGGATTATTGGTGGATATCTAAAACCTGCGCTTAAAAATGGGTCTTTACTGCGCATTAATATCAGTGTGTTTTTACTACACTTAATTCTAACCGCTAATTTTACTGTCATACCCATTGTGCTTACATCTGCCAAAGTTGATCAATGGAAAGTCTATTTACCCGTTTTGGCCATTTCCTTTTTATTAACAGTACCTCAAATCATTATTGCTGAAAAATATCGCAAAATTAAACCCTTACTACTTTTCTCTATCGTAATGGTTGGCATTGCACAACTGATTCTTGGCTATAACCATACCGCTTTTTATCCCATGTTATTCGCCCTCTTGCTGTTTTTTATTGGCTTCAATTTCATGGAGGCTGTATTGCCCTCTCTTGTCGCTAAATATTCAAGTGTAAATACCAAGGGTACCGCCATGGGAATCTTCACTACTGCACAGTTTGCAGGTATTTCTGTCGGAGGGTTGGCAGGTGGTTATATTGCATCGCAACCGGGTTGGGGAATAAGCGAAGTCATCTATATGGGAGTCGCTATAGCTTTAATCTGGTTTTTAATCGCCATGACATTACCCACCCCTAATTTCTATAAAGCAAGAACAGTCCACATACGCGATGAATATTTGAAAGACCCTGCACAGACTGCCTCAACGCTAATGCAAATTACGGGTATTAAGGAAGTTGCTATCGCACCAGAGGAAGGAGCTGCTTACCTAAAGGTAGATAAAGATCTTGATGAGTTAATGCTTAAGACATTTACTGTCTCTCAACACCAACAGAGAATATAATCAGTGAAACAAGGATTCAGGTTTTTGTCAAAGCCTGAAGTTTGCCTACAAAAATTAACTCACCCGAGGGACTAGAGTTACTCGCAGCCGCAGCAGGTTCAATACTTACCGCGAATTCCTCCGCATCTACAATCCCCTGCCAACCCTCTAATCCTAATTTCTTGGTCGTCATCCCTTGTGGGGCGACGATTCCCATGTTCATAATAGGTGTTGACTTGTCTTTAGCAATACACCAAAAAACAACTTTCATATCTGCTGGTACGGGCATGGGTTCTTTAATTTTAATGGTTAACATCAAATCACTTCTTTTCACCATCACATCAATCATCGGTTTTTTAGAAGCTTCCGAAATCAAGACCGCGGAATAAGCCATTTTTTCGTTGTCATTTCTGACACCAGATTGTAGTAAAAATAGAGCGGAAACAAGAAGCAAGACCAAAGCGGAGGCAAGCCCTTTATTAGTAAGGAACTGCCACCAAGACCTTGTAGCCTGATTTTCGCTTAGTGATTTTTCTCTCAGTAATACTGCACGCTCTGATTCAATGATACGGTTATTTATGTTTGCCCAAACCCTATCGTCCGGTTTAGCTTCCGGTAAGAATTCTACTAGTCCGGAAAACTTACGGTTATTGTCTTCAACAATAGTTTCCAAATAAGGATGTTGTTGCATCAATTTTTCGAACCGTTTCCGCGCGCGCCCATGCAATGTGCCTAAAGAATACTCCATGGCTAGTTGCTCATATACTTCTGGCTTTTGATAACGATTCATTCTAAACATGCTCTTACTTTTTCCAGCCCTCGTCTGATCCAGGCTTTAACTGTTCCTAATGGTTTTTGCATTCTTTCTGCTAACTCATGGTGTGTATAGCCATGATAATACGATAGTAAAATGCATTCTTTCTGCTCAGCTTGTAAATCATCCAGGCAATCCATTAATTGCTGTAACTCTTCATCTACTGTTGTCAGGTTGTCGGGTTGCAAATCTGTTGCCGCAAACTCAACACCCTCATAAACTGTTTCGGTCTCTTTCGGCCTCGCCTTGAGCGATCTCAGTTTGTCTAGCGCTTTATTTCTGGTCACTGTCGCCATCCAGGTGATAGCTTTACCTTTTCCCTGTTGGTAACTATCGGCACTATTCCAGATTTTAAAGTAAGACTCTTGCAGAATTTCTTCAGCCATACCTTTGTGCTTTAACAGCCCAAGTACCAAACTATATAATCTGGGCGAGGTTACCTCATAAAGCCGCTTAAACGCTTTTTGGTCACGATGTGGACTAGCACAACGAATCAACAGCTCGTTATAGTTATCTTCCATATGATTTTATTCTTCGAATAATTCAGTCATTGTGAGTCTAGCAAAAACTGACGCTTAAGCTCGTATTCTTTGAGAATCCTCTAAAACACTATTGTTTAGAAAGTGAGCATTCAGGCTCGCATAGGTGTGTAAAATCACACCTTAAGCGAAGCTAAAGCATCGCCTCCGATTTTCATGCTTGTTCAGAAATCCCTTAAGAAATTCTTTTAAAGTAGCCATCAATTTTATGCCCTTATTCCTCACCTTCATCGTGTAGAAGCGGAAGAGAGAAACAGCCACTAAATCATGTGGAAAAATACTGTCTTTATTTACGTCTAAATGAGCTTCTGGATGCAATTAATTAAAAATAAACACTTTTAAGAGATATATAATCCTAAATCAACAGAGCCATGCCGCTCCTCTCACTCCACTGGAATCTCCAAATCTGGGGGCTACAAGTTGTGTCGTCACACTATCCGAAAATACGTATTTTCCCCACAGTGTCGGTACGTTTTGATAAAGCCTGGCAATATTAGACATCCCGCCACCCAACACAATAACATGAGGATCCAGTATGTTAATTACATGAGCCAAGCCGCGTGCCATTTGATCTTCATACTCACCTAAAGCCTGTTCGCATTGCTCATTTCCCACTTCCGCCAGAGAGACTATGTTTTGTGAAGTCAATTCATGTCCCTCATGTTTTCCATAGGTCTTGAGATAATGCTGTGCAAAGCCTTTACCTGATAACCATGTTTCGATACATCCCTGCTTACCACAATAGCAATCCAAACCGGGAAGCTCGGTTTGCTTAGGCCAGGGTAAAGGATTATGCCCCCATTCTCCTGATAAGGCATTAGCGCCTTTTAATACCTGCTGATTAATAACAACCCCAGCGCCTGTTCCGGTTCCTATAATGACGCCAAAAACACTGGCTGCGTCTTTTGCTGCACCATCCATGGCTTCTGATAGTGCGAAACAGTTGGCGTCGTTCTCTATCACTACTCGTTTCTTTAATTTCTTTTCAAGGTCTGCTAAAAAGGGCATCCCATTCAAACAAGTAGAATTAGAGTTTTTCATCAATCCTGTGGCGGGTGAAATAGCTCCAGGTGTTCCGATCCCGACGCAGGAACATTCCCGATTATCCATCCCCGCTTTTTCCCCGACTTGCTTGTCTATTAGCTTCTCTGCGGTGAAAACCAACTGAGCAATCGTATCAATAATGCGCTGATAGTCGTCTTGAGGTGTTGCTACACGCTTACGCAGCAATTCATCACCCTGCTCGTTCATAGCAATGATTGCAATTTTTGTACCGCCTAAGTCAATGCCTAACTTGATCATTAGTGACTACTCTCATCTATTTTTTTTGAGTTATTCTGAATCCTGTTTAAGATATAATATATTTTCATACAAATATCTCTTAAGGTAAGGGTACCTCTATTAATCGAGATGCCCTTAAATAGCATCATCCATCCGGCATTACACACTATTATGGATTCAACCTCACACGCCATCTTAAAAGAAAGCCAACTTCCTTGTGGTGCCTTCCATGTTAGAAGCGCCCCTGTTAAAAGAGTGTTTAGTTAATCATGATTGTAGAATGCCCACGTTGTCAATCACGTTATGACTCAACTGTAAACAAGTCAGGATCACAAATCACCTGCCGTTGTGGACAATCGTTTTATACACCCAAACTTCCTAAATTGGCAAAATCAAGTAATTGCCCGAACTGTGGAGGAGCTGCCAGCCCTGACCAAAACCAGTGTGGGTATTGCGGAGTGTATCTTTCTTTTGCTCGCTGTCCGCGTTGTTTTAGCATTGCTCCCTATCAGGGTGCAAAATTCTGTGCAGAATGTGGAGATTCGCTCAATCAACCCGCTAAAAGCGCCAACGAAGCCAATAAAAGCTTTCCTTGTCCACGTTGTAAAGATACTAATCTGGAAAGAAAGCAGGTCGGTGAGCACACCATCGACAGCTGCCTAAAATGTAGCGGTGTTTGGCTAGATCACACTATTTTAGATAAATTATTGGCGCAAGGTAACCAACAAAAATCCGCACAGGCTGTATTAGGGAAAACGCCCTTCAAAATAGCCAACCTAAAGCGGCATAAAGTATCTTATCTACCCTGCCCTGAATGCGCACAGCTTATGCACAGAAGAAATTTTGCTAAAAAATCCGGTATTATTGTTGATGAATGCACGGCGCATGGTATCTGGTTTGATAAACAAGAACTCGCCGCTGCCATTCAGTATGTGCGATCTTCACCTAAGAACATTGAGCATATAGTAGTTAAACCAGCTACTCCACATACACCACAAGAGCAACTTAAACACCGCGTGAATATTAAAGACGACGGTGCTATCAAGATAACAGGTGGTGGACTAGAAGCGTTGTTTAATGATTTTCCTTCGCTATTTTTATAATGATAAGACCTATTAAAAACCCATGACCAAAGTTACCCAAATAGAAATAACCAAGCCCGATGATTTACACTTACATGTTCGTGATGGAGCCGCACTAAAAAGCGTCATCCACGATACTGCCAGACAGTTTGGTCGTGCGATTATCATGCCAAATCTGGCAACACCCGTCACTCAGGTAGAACAAGCTGAGTCCTATCGACGAGAGATCATGGATGCCCTGTGTCAGGATGAAACCTACCATACTGACTTTCAACCACTAATGACGCTTTACTTAACGGACAACACAACACCTGAAACCATTTATAAAGCTAAAGAATCAGGCATTATCCACGCCCTTAAACTGTATCCGGCAGGAGCAACCACCCACTCGGATGCGGGGGTAACTGACATCACCCATACCTATCCAGCACTTGAGGCTATGCAAGAAGTTGGAATGCCTCTTTTGATACATGGTGAAGTCACTGATCCAGCGGTTGATATCTTTGATAGAGAAAGTGTTTTTATAGAATCTGTTTTAAAACCTCTGCTTGAACACTTCCCCGATTTAAAAATCGTGCTGGAACACATCACCACAAAAGATGCCGTTGAGTTTGTTAGTTTAGCAGCAGATCATCTGGTAGCCACCATTACTGCCCACCATTTATTAATCAATCGAAATGCCATCTTCACGGGCGGCATTCGCCCTCATCATTATTGTCTACCGGTGTTGAAAAGAGAAAAGCATCGTCTGGCACTGGTAGCAGCGGCCACTAGCGGCAATCCCAAGTTTTTTCTTGGTACAGACAGTGCACCCCACTCTCAACATGCCAAGGAATCTGCTTGTGGATGTGCCGGAATGTATACTGCTTATAACGCTATGGAGCTTTACGCAGAAGTCTTTGATGACGCAGATGCTCTGGACAAACTGGAAGATTTCTCCAGTAGCTTTGGTGCTGCATTTTATAATCTACCCCAAAATGGCGACACCCTTATTATACAAAAAGAGCACTGGGAAATACCCAAAGACCTTCCTTATTCTACAGGGCATGGGACTGAGAAGATTATCCCTTTTCGAGCAGGCGAAATCTGTAGCTGGAAAGTGCTTGATAAATAACAAAACAGTAGTCTGTGTTGACAAAGGAAACACGAGTTTCATTACTATTAAATCTCTTGGAGTTAATTCCTCAACCCCGTGGGAGGATGGCGCAAACGGCACTAAGAAATAGGAAAGTGTTACCAAGATTCCGGTTGCACATTATTTCTCTAGCATTGAACAGCCCTGCGTTAGCCTATAGTTGTGTCAAATCCTTCATCATACTCAACAATTGCTCAGTCTTATCTTTCATCAAGGCTTTATTCCCCCTGGATTCAACATTCAATCGTATAACAGGCTCCGTATTAGAACTACGTAAATTAAACCGCCATTGTTGAAATTCCATACTAAGACCATCTGTTTTATCTACTAATACAGCATCTTGTAAATAATGTTGATGTATTTCGTCGATCACTTTCTCAGGATCATCAACTATTCTATTTATTTCACCAGAGGAAGGATAGAGCGATATTCTGTCTTCAAGCATCTCAGATAACTTTAATGCGTTAGTAGACAACAGTTCCGCGACCAACATCCAGGGAATCATCCCACTATCACAATAGAAAAACTCTTTGAAGTAATGATGTGCACTCATTTCTCCGCCATAAACAGCATCTTCCTTACGCATACGTTCCTTAATGAACGCATGACCTGTTTTGCATAACACCGGAACTCCACCTTTAGATTTAACCACATCAATGGTATTCCAGGTCAATCGGGGATCATGAATAATTTTTGCACCGGGTTCTTTAGCAAGAAATGCAGCCGCCAACAAACCGACGATGTAATAACCTTCAATAAAATTACCTTTTTCATCAAACAAAAAACAACGATCAAAATCACCATCCCAGGCAATCCCCATATCAGCTTTATGTTTGATCACTGCATCTTTTGTATCGCCACGATTTTCAGGCAACAACGGGTTAGGAATCCCATTCGGGAAATTACCATCCGGTTGATGATGAATTTTTATAAACTCTATCGGAATACCACGTTGCTTGAATTCGCTTTCAATCACATCAATGATTGGGCCAGCACAGCCATTACCCGCGTTTACCACCAGCTTCATTGGTTTTAACGACTGGATATCAATATAACTCAACAAGTGTTCAATATAAGCTGGCATACACGACTTTTTCACCAACGTGCCACGCTTAGTAGTCGTCTGGAAATGATTAGCCTCAGCTATACGTTGTATATCAAGTAAACCCGTATCCCCACTAATGGGTTTTGATTCTTCACGTATCAGCTTCATGCCGTTGAAGTTCATTGGATTATGGCTTGCGGTGACTTCGATACCACCATCTACTTGCAGATAAGAAGTAGCAAAATAAATCTCTTCTGTACCCGTCATTCCGAGATCAATGACATTAACACCCGCATCCATCAGCCCTTCAGACAGAGAGGTTTTAAGCGTCTCAGAGGTTAAACGAATATCCCCACCTACAACCACTTGTTGTGGTTGTAAATATTCGCCGTAGGCTCGTCCAATCCGATAAGCAATATCCTCATTTAACTCATCACCGAGCTTGCCGCGAATATCATAGGCCTTGAAACAAGATAGCGTTGTCAAAGTAATTTACCCCATTATATTATTAATATTTATTCCTGATTATCCATAGAATTCATGAATTAACTAATCTATTTAAGGAAACTATGGACAAAGTCATCAGTCGCTTTCCTGAGGTTGATTAATAAAAATTTTAGATGTTTTATCCCCACACGATTATGCAATTTTTTGGATGAGTAAGGGGTACTTCTTTAAACACTTTCGAACCAGGAATCATTGCAACTAGTTCGTCTGACGTATAAGACTTAAATTCGATTGGGGTTATTTCGTTATAGGTTATATATCCCCTCTTTGAATTTAAAATTACTTTTTGCAAGTATATATCCTGTACAGGACGGGGAAGTTCTGTAAAGGCGTAATTGCTTATCACTAAATCATAATCTTTCTGAATCAACTCATTCATCGTCTTATAAGTTAGTGTGGAATGAAGGATATAGTGGTCCAGGTATCGTTTGGGCTAATGTCAAGGCTGGCTTTATGTCGATCAAGTTATAGTGGGTAGGCTTATAGTAAGTATTGATAATTCGGCACTGCCCGCCGTATCCAACACCGATTTCACAAATATCCAGATCATCTGCTGTTTGAAAGTGCTGTTTTATATCCGAAAGAACCTTAAATATACCGAAGGGTAGATGGGGAAACCGTTCCTATCCCCGGATATTCATACATTCTTGGGTTGCCATAATTATCATTAGCTTTGAAGTTATTTATAGACGCCAAGATATCTGAATCATTAGATATGATTTGAAGATATTCACTCCCTTGCTCTTCTGAAACATGTTCCAGAATTTGAGTATAATTGGGGTTGTTTCTGAATTCATTGAAGACATGATAACTATTGCTCGCCTGAATACATACTTCGGGGTATGCCTGATTATCTGACAAACTAGTCGAAATACATGTGTCGGGGATGGGTTCTAATAGGTGATTCATGGTTTATCCTTTCTGGTGATGCCTCGTTTTTTAGTGACGCCTCTTGAGATAAAGTATGCGTAGAAGCAATTGATCAAGCCATATCAATTTAACAGGACCTAAATTTAGGTTTCACAAAACACTCAGCCGGGATTCTATGTTTATTTGCTCATGCAACTCTGGCAACTTTGACCAATGTATCCCCTGCCTATAGTGGTGTGCAGTATGGTAGCCAATGTTGCCTGTGAAAAAATTATACAGATCGCTGGTTTTATTGTAGGAGGCGGCAAAACATCCTGGCTATCCAGTCCTACGTGATGACCATAAGTTGTCCACGCGGTAAAAATCAGACTTCCTATCATTGGCAGAATAAATATAAACAATGCATTAATAGGGAATATAGAGTTAAAACAAACAATATCGCAAAAGTCACAGCCGAGTAGATCAAAAAACGTTTTTGTTGTTTAGGTACTTTTTTTCCTACCGCATAGCCCCGTGTATATGAAGTGAAAGCAACAACAAGGGTGTATTCAAGCTTTCCCATTGTCGATCCATCTTTTCTTTCCAACGACTCTGATCTTTTTCCTGATCCATAAAATTCTTGTGATGACCAATATTATGGTGCAGCAGCCAAAGGTTTGTTGTCACTCCGGTGTGCAATGCATAAAAGAATTCAAGCACCCGATTTAGATAGTTTTTTGTGAAGACATTACGGTGTTGATGATGATGATTCCAGGCAGAAATAACACCTTTGGGGACAATCATTAATAACCAATAAAATAACAGCATCCCAATATGTTGGACTTTAAAAAAAACGATAAAATCGATTAACGAGAACGAGAGAATAATCATCACGGGTAGACGATCAGCCAGAGAACTTGAAGATAGTAGATTTAACCATGGATATGTTTTGTCGGAACAAAAAGCAAGGTATTCTACAGCAAACCATGAGTAAGACCCACCAAGTAGCTATAAAGATTACTAATCATGAATAAAAACATCTGATTCCTTTGCCTGTATTTATATTTTCCTGTCGATTAAAAAACGAATCAATCGTTGTGTAACGTCTTCTTCTTTTGTATCTTATTTAAAAAAATATACGAACTTTCAACAAGATAACATATCAGCAGACACGTATATATTAAAAGGATACTTCTGGCTCGCCAAAACACTTGGTTATCTAGACAAGTCTGAAATACTCACTTCCAGTAGTATTGAACCGTCTTAGAAATAGACCTAAGTATTAGACTTGGACTCTGGAATATAAGCACGTTCAACTGCTTTTTTGGTCAATATTCCGTAAATACGAGAACTTGAGCTTGCCTCTCGTTCCCTAAATACAACATACAACGACTCTGCTCCATTTGAGAATTTTTTCATGAGCTTGCATTAAGTTGGCTTGTAGAGATATAGCAGACAATGAGTGTCGTTTTGCGGGTATTTCCATGAGGTTAACCTCTTCACTCACCTCATCCATTTTTCATCTCTTTCCATGGAAAGGTACTTCGCTAATTCGGAGACCGGCATCAAATGAACTATCTCACCGGCTTCATTATTTACAATAAGCCAGTTACTTCGAGTATGAATTAACTTTTCAGCTTGTTCACGCGAAATCACTGAGGCATGCCGCTCAAAGCTTTTATCCAATACACTTGCCACACCCACAGCACGAAGAACCTGTACCACTGGATTCAAGGAATAATCCAGTCCATTTGAACGAAGTATGGTTACAAATAGAGATTTTTTTAATTAAAGACTTCACTAGCCGTTAGTTGTGCGACAACGATGACTAACATGCCTGAAAGAATAATGCCGGGGCTATAACTCAATTCAACAATCGCAATGAGTGCCGCAAGAGGAGCTTGCAAACTCGCGCCCATCATGGCTCCCATACCTAGCAAGGCATAGGAACTCACATAACTGACCTCTGAATTGGCATCTCCCAGTAAGTGCATAGAGATGATGCCAACCGCTCCACTAAACTTGTTCCGATAAAAAAAGCGGGCCCTATCATGCCACCCGCACACCCAAACCGACGCTGACACTCGTTGCCAATATTTTCATAAAAGCCAGTACTAGCAAACTGGTTATTGCCAGCTTTCCTGCCAGACCTGCATTAACCGTATCATAACCAATGCCCAGCACTTCGGGAGTAATCATCGCTAATAAACCCACGATGATTCCAGCTGCAAGAATTCGCCACCAGATATCAAAGGATTGTGTTTTCGATGAGATCAACATGAGCAGATGATTAAATAACGCCGCACAAGCACCGACAATGACACCCAACAACAACACAATAGGTAATTGTGACAGCGGAATAACCGATAGTTCTGGCATAATAAAAGCAGGCGCCCCGCCCAATACGGCATTGGATAATGCAGTAGCCACTACCGCCGCCAACATCACAGGAATAAAAGCTATTTAGCGCATATTCCATCATGATCACTTCTAATGCGAAGATCACACCTGCCAACGGAGTATTAAATGATGCCGCGATACCAGCCGCTGCCCGCTGGCGACCAAAGTACGAATACTATTATTGGGCAATTTGAGAAGCTGGCCAAACAAGCTGGAAATACTTGCACCCAAATGGGCATGAGGCCCTTCTCTGCCAACTGAATGCCACCGACAATGGCTATTGCTGCCCCAACAAACTGTAGAATAAAACCGCGTAATGTTAAATAGCCCTGATGATAAGCTACCGCGTTCCATTATTCTGGCAACACCTAGAACCCGTAAGCCTTTTGACCATTTGTAAAAGAGTATGGCTAATAAAACACTGGCAATAACGGGAAACAAGAAATGGTAAAGCGGGGACATCTGCTCATAGTTTTCTGAACCGGTTCCAGGGAGAAAATAATCCTGAGTGTGTTCCACAGCAAACGGAATTAAAACAATGACACCGCCGGCCAAAAAACCAGTAATCAAGCCAAAAAAGGATAGATGAAGCAATGCATCAGGTCGTGCTAAACGGAAAATCATGCTTCTAGCCATGAGTACCATTTATTCAGCCAGAATGCGTTTTATTTTCATGAATAGAAAAAGTGTCGGATGCCTGTGTAACAACATGCGTCAAAGGAGTAGAAAGCGAAATATTATGTTCGTTAGCAGTCTTTAGAAAAATCTCTAGCAATTGTTGTCGTATTCGAGGTAATCGTTCAATCTCTTTGGTGTAGTAATAAACACACCACTGCACGGCATGATCACCCACATCTTGTATTCCAATTTCAATATCCCTACCGCTTTTCAACTCCCATAGATCCTTGCTTTCTTACCTCTTCATAAGCGGCAGCAAACATAGCTCTAACTTTGGCAGGAGAGACATCGTAACCAATGTTAATACAAGGGACTCACGCAAGCCTTGGCAGAGGCAAATTTAGACAAGTTGTGAACGTGAAATCACGTAATTTTGATTGGCGGATCATAATGGCGATGATTGTCGATCAAATTAAGAATAACCGCTATGAAATACTTTAGTTTTATATACTAATGCATAAATAGGTTCCTGATCATAAATCTGGATAATATCACCCTCTTCTAGCATATCACTATTGAGAATAATCAAACCACTGAAAATATCAGGCGCCCATACTGCATTGGTTAACGCGAGAAAAACACCTATAAAGCCAATGACGCCACCCGCTTGTAATAACGAAGTATATCCAAGCATCTGGATAATGCTAATCAACGCCATTATGGCGATAAAAACGCCGCTAAAGATACTTAAAAGTCTTGCATTATAGGTCGATACAAACTGTTTCTTACCGTTAACTTCACGTTCACGACCATAATTTCTAAGAATGAAGTAAGAAACCAGTTGATTGATCAGATAGGAAAAATAGATGATACCTATCACCCCTAATATCTTTAGCGGGATGCCTTGATCTTTGAGTTCTTGCGCGTGGAAATAAATATAGGCGAAGACAACCAGTAAACTTAATGCACGGATAATACGCGTTTTTTCTTATTACCGATGAGTTGGTTTCGGTTTCATGATAAAGCCGCTTTTTACCAGCTGATTGGCAAATACCAATAGCAGCAGGTTGGCGACTAAAACGATATAACCGATGGCGCCTAAGTTTTAAAAAGAATGCTATTAAATTTTGCCATAGATGACTTGGTTTCCTGATTTCCCCACGTGTCTGACCCTATTATTATAAACTTTGTAAAAGCAATATGTTATTAGTTTTTAATAATAATTACATTGTGTATGACTTCCTCGTTATTTCAACAACCATTTTTTCGGTTATGAACTATTCTTAGAGCATCCATTTTATTTTTCCATCTAACATAGATAACTCACTAGAATATGCCTGACGCTCACGCTATTTTTGTTTTAACACTCACTTTGTTAGCACTGTTTTTATTTACTCGTGAAAAAATACCGGTAGAGACCTCCGCACTCTTAATACTCTGTTTATTAGCCGTTATCTTTGAGGTGTTTCCTTATCAAACAAGTACAGGGCAATTTCATGCCGTAGATTTTTTCCATGGTTTTGGGCATGAGGCTCTAGTAGCCGTATCCGCGTTAATGGTTGCTGGTTCTGCACTGGTCAGTACTGGCGCCCTAGAGCCAGTGGGTCATTGGCTCGCTAAAAGCTGGGCCAAGCGCCCTGCTCTATCATTATTAATGACGTTGATTCTGTCGGCCATTCTCAGTGCTTTTATCAACAACACTCCCATTGTCGTTTTATTGATCCCCATCTTGGTCAGTGTGGGGCTACGCACAGGTAATAATCCTTCTTCTATATTAATGCCAATGGGATTTGCTACCTTGCTAGGAGGGATGGGAACAACCATCGGGACTTCAACTAATTTGCTGGTAGTTAGTGTAGCTGCTGATCTGGGTTTGAAACGTTTTGATATGTTTGATTTTGCCCTACCAGCATTGTTAGCTGGGGGTTTTGGTGTGGTGTTTCTGTGGTTAGTCGCTCCACGCTTACTACCAGAACGTAAGCAGTTAATCGATGTTGCCAACCCGCGTGTATTTACTGCACATCTGGTTATTCCTGAAAATAGCTTTGCTGTGGATAAGCGACTGTCTGAAGTAATAAAGAAGACAGGAGGTGACATGAAGGTTGATAAAATTCGGCGCTCTGAAAGTACTTTTGTTATGCCTATCCCTGATGTAGTTATTCAGGCAGGCGATCGTTTACTGGTTCACGATAGTCCTGAAAATCTGAAAGCCTTTGAAAAAGCCATTAGCGCGACTCTCTATTCAGGTAGTAAACAAGTCGATGACAAGCATCCTTTACAAAGCAAGGATCAACAACTCATTGAGATTATTGTTCATGGACGTTCTCCTTTGCTCCACCGAACGCTTAAATCTGCACACTTTATTGAAACCTATCATTTGGTTGCAGTGGCTGTTCATCGAGGAGGAAAAAACATAACGAGTATGCCACAAGGGTTTGGTAATTTACGCTTACGCGAAGGTGACGTGCTCCTTGTACAGGGCAAACGCGAACGTATTGATGCACTAAAAGCTCGCAATGAGTTTTTGGTGCTAGACCGCAAAATGGATGTTATGCATTCAAAAAAAGCACCACTCGCACTCGTAATAATGTTGATGATTATCTTGCCCGCTGCTTTTGGTCTACTATCCATCGCGGTCAGTGCAGTGGCAGGCTCTTTGCTGATGTTGCTCACTGGATGTTTAAACTGGCGACAGGCTACTCGTGCTTTAAGTGTGCCCATTATTATGATTGTAGTTGCCAGTCTGGCTTTAGGATTAGCCATGCAGATCACCGGAGGAAGTGAATTCATCGCCAATGGCTTTGTGCATCTAACTCATGGCGCACCCGCAGCCGTGATTATCAGTGCGCTTATTTTGCTGATGGCTGTATTCACTAACATCGTATCGAACAATGCGGCGGCAGTGATTGGAACGCCTATCGCTATCAATATCGCACAATCTTTGGGACAACCCGCCGAGCCGTTTGTGCTTGCTGTACTGTTCGGTGCCAATATGAGCTACGCCACACCCATGGCTTACAAAACCAATCTATTGATTATGAGCGCAGGTAGTTATAAATTTGCTGATTTCATGCGAGTTGGAATACCACTCACAGTGATTATGTGGCTGGTGTACAGCATCATATTGCCACTTCTTTATGATTTGCATTAGGATGAAAGCCATAGCTAGTTTAGTCCTTGTTCCCACGCGCTGCGTGGGATCAAGGGTTATTTCTTAATAACTTTAGCCCAATTATCAATCACCTGATCCATATTGTTGCCACTACGCGCCATTTCACTTTTGAACTGGTTGCGGTAGGTAAGACCAAAATTAACACCATCAGCCACAATATTGCGTATCAACCATTTATTTTGGCGATTGCGCAATAGGCTATAGCTGACTAGAAAAGTATTACCCTTATGGGTCGAAACCTCGACAACCACTTTTCTTTTTCGTGCATTCGAGCTGAGGGCTGGCGCAGCTCTAACCTTAAATCCTTTGACTCGTACTTTCATTAAAGAATCGCTATACACCTTTACAAGGCTTTGTTCAAAAGCCACCTTAAAACGCTGCTGTTGACTAGCAGTAGCCACTTTGTAATAAGAACCCATAATCCCTTTTGCGATGGCTGCGATATCTGTAATCGGACGCATCTGGGTGCGTATTTTATTGTATAACCCCTGTGGATTGCTGTTAAATCGAGCACTTTCCTGCTTGAGTGTAACCAACAATTGTTTCGAAGCATCATCAATAATTCCGTCTGGGTCTGTTTGTAACGCTATCGCAGCGGGTACAAAAGACAAGCTAACCAGTACGACTAGCAGATTAGACCAAATCCATGTTTTCATTTTTATTTACCTTGTAAGTGAACTTACTATTTTGTTATTCATTAATACCCACATGTAGGAGTTGAGCTTTATTTATACTCCCCGTGTTTCGCTATCGCTCAACACAGGCTACATTTTCTTTCTTGACAGCCACCTGATGCATTACGCAGAAGTATAGATATAAGATGATAAAATCACCCATTTTGTGCCTATAACAATCTACCTATACATCACCTTTTATATCACCTTAAACTACCTATAAAACTTTACTAATAAACTAGGCAATATCAATAGATTAGCAATTAGTGCCAGTAGCATTGCCAATGAGGTGAACAATCCAAAATAAACGGTTGGCATAAAATTGGAAAAAGCCAAAATAGTAAACCCTGCAATAATGGTAATCGAGGTGAAATAGATGGCTGAACCTATACTGCTATGACTTCGTCTTACGGCCTCTTTCACTTCTCCTGTTGCTTTATACTCCAATTTAAATCGATGTAAATAATGGATTGCGTTATCAACGCCTATCCCTATAACAATAGCGGCTATGGTGATCGTCATTAGATCGAGGGGTATATTCAAAAAGCCCATAACGGCTAAAACACTCACTGCCGCTAACATATTCGGCAATAAACCAATGATACCTAATCGAATAGAACGTAACAAAATCCAGATCATTAAGAAAATTAGACCCACTACATACAAAAAAGTTTTCAGTTGTGAGTCAAAAAGATGGGTTAGCATATTATTAAACAGTACTAGCATACCTGTTGTTTGCACTGCCTCGGCTTGCAAGCCAAGTTCTTCCTTTGCATAGTGCATTATCTTATTCAGGTACTCGTCTCGTGAAAAAGACGCCCCACTTTCTTTTACCCGTACAGAAATAAGCATTTCACCGGAATAAGGGGACATATACGGATCGACTAACTCTTTCCGGACTGTCTCCGGAATCACACCCAGTATGCCAACTATTTCAAGTGCTCCCAGAGGTTCTCCACCGGTAAATTCCATCGCCACTTGTTCAAGATTGGCTAATGACATGACTTTTCCAGTCTGCTCCAATGACTGAATAAACCCCTGTAGCTTGCGCAAAGCTTCAAGCTTGAAGGGCGTTACCCAGTATCTTTCCGGATAGTACTCATCTTCACTAAAGAAATCATCCTCTTCATCAATCTGATCAACTTCGTATGGCTGAAATTTGACCACGACATCAAAGGGTATCGTCCCTCCCAGGCGCTGATCAATGTCTAACATACCTTGGTAAATATCAGTATCCGTCTTGAAATAATCAATAAAGCGATTATCAAGACTCAATCTGGAAACACCATACCCTGCCACCATCATCAAGATAACCGCGATAATCAGAATGTGTTGATTAAAGCGTGTGACTAGCTGTGAAAAGAAGGTCGTAATACGTGGTGTCTGCTGTAATAGATGGCTATTCGCTACCTGTTGTTCTCTTTCTTCCTTGCCCATCAGTAGCAATAAGCTTGGGAAAAAGAAATAGGCCATAACCAACGAAACCAATACTCCTACTAACATCAACAAACCAAAGTCCTGCACAGGCACAATGTCTGTAAACATCAGCGAGCCGAAAGCAACAGTGGTTGTCAGCCCGGTATATAAAGAAGGCGCAAACTTGTCTCGCATGGTTTGCAGCACTCGTGCTTTGTGATCCATCTGCGCGTCTATAGTCAACAATTCACGATAACGCACAATAAGGTGTACCGTAAAAGAGATGGTCAAAATAGCCAACAGGGAGATGAAGTTCGAGGAGATGATAGTTGCTGGTTTGTCTATTGCACCCAACCAACCAATCACCAATATAATAGTCACCATACTGGTCGCTAGTGGTAGCACAACCCAGCGCCAGCTTCGGAAAAACAGGTACAGCATGGCAATCGCCATAAGAAATATAATAGCGCTAAAGACCACGATATCCTGTTTTACATAGCTGATCATATCAGCCGCTACCATAGGTACTCCGCCTAAAAAGACATCTGCGTCCTGACGAGCCTGATCACGAATTTGCTTCACTGCATCCAATAATTCATCACGCTGTAGTAAATAGCTTTTTCTGGCTACAGCATGTGCTTGAGTGCTGTGCTTGAGTTGTTGCTTGTCAAGTTTGCCTTTTTTAAAAGCTATGCGGTCTTGGTCTCTGATTTTTCTTAGTTGTTCAAGTGTGTTATCGAGGCTTAAAGCAATGCGTAATGCAGTAGTCAGCCCATCTGTTGAAATAATCAAATCTTTAAAAATAGGACTATTCGACAATTCTTTTTTTGCCAATGCAAAATCAATATTGGGTGATTTTAATGTTCTATAGCCGTCCTTAAGATCACGCAGGGAGATGGTAGGGCTTTTTAACAAGGGGGCGTCCAGAATTGAATAGACCGAAGCGACTCCTTGAATTTTCTCCAATTGCTTTTGCATGGCTGATATTTTGGATAAATTCTCAGCGGCTATCAGCTCTCCACTTTTTGGCGTGTAAGTCATGAACAAGAAATCTTCACCGCCCTGAGTAAAACGCTCGCGCACCTCTTGATAGTATTTTAAGGCCGGATCATTTTCGGCTACCAAAGTATCGCTAGAGGCGTCAAATGAGAAATGACGCGCAGAATAAGTCGCCATCACAACCATTAAAGCAATAACAGCTAGTACGATTGAAGGATGCTTTAACAGCCGTTGATAAACGGTGAAAAGCGCGGATAGACTAGGCCTCATGAATAGCTATTCCTCAACACCGTCCAATTCACCATCTAGCTCACCATCCAGAAAGGCGTCTTCAACTTCACCATCTTTGATCAGGTACTCACGGCGTTGGTTGTAGACATCGCGTATAAATATATATCTATCGCCGGTTATCATGGCCTCGGCGCTCAACAGTTCGGCGCGATTATTAACCGCTAACAATGCCGCCAAGCGGTTTCGTGTCGGGGTGTCATTTAGGTAACCCAGTGGATAGGCATAGGCATTTACGATACTGCCCGCACCCTCTCGCAAATTAGTAGGCCCCCATAAAGGAAGATTGAGATGTGGGCCTGAACCTAGCCCCCAAACAGCAAAGGTCTGACCAAAATCTTCATTATGCTTCTCTAAACCCATTGGGCTGGATATATCAATCAGACCGACTATGCCAAAAGTAGTATTAAAAATAAAACGTGCCGAATCTTGGATGCCGAGGGTTACCTTTCCTTGTAAAAACTGATTCACCGCTACAACAGGTTCAGCAACATTCGAGAAGAAATTGCCAACTGCTCGCTCCATTGGTTCTGGAACGATGGTGGCATAACCCTTGGCCGAGGGTTTAAGACCCAATGAGTCTACTCTATCGTTAAAGCCTTGAACCGCTCTATTAGCCGGCTCAAAAGGATCATTGACACTTGTATCTTCAAGCTGACTCTCTGGTGAATGTGCACAAGCTACCTGAAACAATAGAACAGCAGTCAATACATATACTTTTTTATAAGCCTTTTTAGCAGTAAATTTACCAGCGAAATATTGATGTGATCGTTTATTCATAAATAAGTCTCTTCTTCTTTTTTGATCTTCTCTTGATCTTTATTATAGAGCACTCGCTTAAGGTTTTTACTTATTGATTCCCAGTTCTCTATCGCTCAACACAGACTACATACTAATTCGTTCTCTAGATTCATTACTTTAATCATTTGCTGAAATAATCTCAGCACGCAATGAGGCTGATGCACCCTTGTCTATAATCTGTATCGAATTCCCCTTGCCCCCCTTACTCCCAGCAATAACGATACCTAGTTCTTGAAAACTATTGCGATAATTAGGGAAATGGGTGCTTTTTAGCTTCTGAACATACTCTTGATGGAAAACTGATGTGCCTGTTAATTGATCAAGTTTATGGATGAGGCTTTCAGTAGACCAGTTTTGCTTAGCTGATAAACAACATTCTTTAAATTGATACCATGCGGTATCTAAGGATTCCTGACCTTTTGTCAGTTTTCGCAGGCGTATATCCACAGCAAGGAAATAAGCAGCACCACCCCAGTAGACATGTTGATAATTGCCAATAGAATGCATTTTTTGACTAGCTTGTAGCAAAGTCATGTTGTTTTTTTCTGACTGTTTTTCACCCCGTTGAAAACCCGCAAGTAACTTCCCCCAAGCCTGGGATTCACTTAATGTTTGATTCCGAACACGTAAAACATTCTGATAATAACTAGCTAAACCTTCACCAAACCAGGCATTGCCACTACCAGGATAAGGATGAAATAAATGGCTGAATTCGTGGACCGCTGTCCAGTCTGCTATGAATTTATCTATTGGAAAGGCAGGGTTAACCTGAAAGTTTACTCTATAGCTACCCTTTTTCCATACCTCGCCCCACGGCACGGGTTCATTTGCACCCTGCAAAGCATAAAGATGAGTCTCTACTGGTGTAACAGGAAACTCACCATAGAGTGTGGTGATCGTGTCTGAGGCAACCTGTAACCATTTCAATAATTTATTTTTTTCTGCCGGAGAGAAAGGTGATTCAAAGTAAACCTTCATGTGTCCTCCTGAGAAATGAATCACTTGTTTCTCGCTTTTTATCTCATCACCAACCGCACAGGCACTCTTAGATATCAGCAGAAGGATAAACAGTAAAAATGTGGGTAAAGAATTGCGCATAGCATTTAGCTTAAGGGTAAAAGGGTAAAGAGTATCTCTACTAAGTAGAAAAAACAGCCTGAATCCATTTCCCAATATCGGTTATTTCTTCCATACAGACACTATGCTCCATCGCATACGTTTTATAATCAACGGCATAGCCAAGCTCTATTAGTTTTGTATTTGCCATTCGCCCCAACAGCTCAGGAACTACCGGGTCAGCTGTACCATGTCCTATAAATACGGGAACCTTACTGTTTTCAGCGGTGGGTTGTATGATCTTTTGTGTCGCAAAATACGTAGATAATGCAAGTAGCCCTGCCAGCGGTTTTGCATACGTTAATGCACATTGATAGGCCACCGCACCTCCTTGTGAAAAACCAGCAACGATAATCCTCTTGCTTTCAACACCCCGTTCTATCTCTCTATCAATCAGCATGGCAATCGCATTGGAAGACACCATCAACTGCTTTACATCTACTTCACGATCAATAGACATTTCAAGGATGTCGTACCAAGCTGGCATCACATAACCATTATTAATAGTGACTGGCATACTAGGAGCATGAGGAAAGATAAATCGCACTGACAAGTCTTCTGGTAACTTCAAATCTGGAATAATAGGTGCGAAATCATTGCCATCTGCACCTAAGCCATGAAGCCAAATAACACTAGCCGTCGCTTTATTTTTAGGCTCTATTTCTAAACAAGGTAGGTAAGTCATAATTAATATTCTAAATGGATACAGAAAGGCAAACACGTAAAATAGGAATACACTACTCGGATTCCAATTTGGCTCTCATTTGATCAAACTGACTGCGTTCTTTTTCGCTAACTTCCGGATACTTAGGATCAAGCGATTGCAATGTTTCTACGATGATTTTAGCAACAATCATACGCATATATTTTTTATTATCAGCCGGTATTGCATACCACGGAGCATGTGATGTTGATGTCGCACGAATGGTTTCCTCATAGGCATGCATGTACTCATTCCAATGCCCTCTTTCTGTAATATCTGCCGAAGAAAACTTCCAATGTTTATGCGGTTCATCCAAGCGAGATAAGAATCTACGTTTTTGCTCTGCTTTAGATACATTTAACCAAAATTTTAAAATGATAGTTCCATTAAGAGTCATATGTTTTTCAAGGGCATTAATGGATTCAAAGCGCTGTTCCCAAAAGTCATTTAGATCATTTGGTAAGTCGGGTAAGCGTTGATAGTTTAAATATTCAGGATGTACTCGAACGACTAATGTTTCTTCATAGTAACTACGGTTGAATATCCCAATGCGCCCTCTCTCTGGCATAGATTTTGTAGTGCGCCATAAGAAGTCATGATCCAGTTCTTTAGAACTGGGCTTTTTAAAAGAATAAACTTCACATCCAGTGGGATTAACTCCCTTCATCACTGACCTGATTGTGCTATCTTTACCCGCTGCATCCATCGCTTGGAACACCAATAATACTGATCTTTTATCTTCTGCATAAAGCTTGTGTTGAAGATCTCCTAACAATTTTCTGTACTGCTTTAATTCGGTTTTTAAAAAGCCATTGGATACATTTTCTCTATCTGGAGTGGTTAGTGATTCAGCAAGATCAAAATGGCTATCTGGATCTATCAAATAAGGGGATTTTGTTATCATAGTTATTACTTAACTTTTTTCAGTTTTATATATCGAGTTATGTATATAGGTTAGACAAACGAGTCATTTTCTATATTCATCATCTATTAAGGTGAGTCTACTAATAATGTTTGCTAAAAATAACGACAAGAGTGGTTAATAATAAATAGAACCGCTTATCTGAAATTTATTTCAGATAATACAAAATAAAATAAATTTCCTATACTTGATCTTGACTTGTGATAATTATTATATATTATACTTCGATTTTTTAATGAGCGGAACACGAAAATGGCAAAAGTAAAAGCGAAAGCTAAAAAAGTAAACTTAGACAAGCTAAGCATAAAAGAACTGAGTGCAGTTCTTGAAGAAGCTGGAAAACAAATTGAATCGCGTAAAAAGACTGAACTTAAAACGATTCGAAAGCAAGTGAAAATACTTATAAAAGACAATGGCTACACACCTGCTGATATTTTTCCAGCGTTAAAAGCAAATGCAAAACCCACTGTTAAAGTTGCTCCAAAATACAGAAACCCCAAGAATGCTGAGCAGACGTGGACTGGGCGCGGTAGAAAACCTAAATGGGTTGAGGCGCATCTTAACACAGGCAAGAAACTGACTAGCCTAGCTATAAAAAAGTAGCTATTAGAAGTGATATTTAGCCAATGTTATAAAGGGATACCTGATTATCCAGGGCTATTCAATGCTAGAAATTTGTTCATGAAATAGACAAAAGTTCCCTCCACCTAGCAGGGGGAGGGTTAGGGAGGGGATAGATAGTCTGATAAAAAAGATGATCTTAGAACATCTCCAGCCCTCCCCCCAAAAGGTAGAGGGAGTTTATTTCATTTAGCATTGAACAAAATACTATTGAATCTTCATATGATGGGTAGGTCGGATAAGGAACGCCATCCGACAAGATATTGAATTTAATGTGTTTGTCGGATGGCGCTATCGCTTATTCGACCTACCAAAAATGCAAATTGGCTATTCATTGTATGAGAAAAATTTTGGCTATTCATTGTATGAGAAAAATTAGCATTGAACAGCCCTGGCCCTACTAGCACTGTGCACGACTTCCGTATCCTTCGACAAGTTGGCACTTAGGTTTGCTAAACAACCTTCATTATTCTTTGTCGCTTAAAAAGAAAACTAATATTAAAAATATTATACAAAACACAAGAAATATAGTTAAAACTTCTTAATTGCTTCCTTTGTTTTTTTAATTTCAAATAAAACCAATACCGTTGTCTGGAAGTCTTTCTCATTATCATCACTAACCATTAGATATTGGTTGTCTTTATAATGAGCCAGTCCTTCAAAATTATCTAACAACCATCCTTCAGTGGTTGATAAGGTCGCTAATTTTTTTACTACACAATCGGTTTCTTGTGCCTTGCAATCCCCTATTGCAACTTCAGACAAACTAACAACAATCGGGTTTTGAATGCCAGCCCATGCTCTTTCCAGCACGAGAATATTGCCATTAGCTAAAACTTCTAATCCGGTGACAGCACTATTTTTTGCTTTAGATGCAGGAAAGTTCCATTCTTTTCCAGACGCTGCGTATAGCGTGTGAGAAGTCTTTGATTTAACTTTTAATGGAAACTCAGCAGCGGTGATAATCCCTTCTTCTGGATGAACCGTTACACTTTCTAACGATTTATTCTTATCTCTATAGCTGCTTTTTTTCCATAACTTTGTGGGTAATTTAACTTCTCCCAGATAAACCCCTTTAGGTGTATACCGAACAATACGGGGTTTTCCTTCAAAAGCGATTATTAGCTCGGTATCTCCCTTGACGCCATTATTATGAAATTTACTGGATATACCCTCAGAATCTCGCCATTTTCTTTTTAATCGTTTTTTATTTTTTTTCAAAAAAGGATATTCTGCCAATACTTTCACACCTACAATTTCATTGTTATTTTCTATCAATTTAAGATGGTATAGAAATCCTTCATCGCCCACCCCATAAAGTATGTTTTCATCAACATCCCAACTAATTCCTGATATTTCAGTGACTCTATTACCATTCGGAGCGGTCAGCTTTAAGCCTGTGCTACTTAATATATTCAGCCTTGCAGGTTTTGCAAAATAGCTATGTTTAGGGGCTAAATCATAAGGGAATGTTTCAGAAAAAGATGATGAGCAAGAAGTTAGTAGAAATAGGTTGCATAGGCCTATTAATATAATGGATATTTTTCTTTTAATCATATGAGTACTCATAAAGCCATGTATCCAATATCCGAATGTTCAATATAATCACTTTATGTCAAATAGTTTCTCAGTTCTTGCGGCGAGGATGAAATCATTATCATGCAATCCCCCTATACTGTGTGTCCACCAAGTTACAGTAACTTTGCCCCATTCTGTTAACAAAACCGGATGATGATCTTCCGCCTCCGCTAAATCCCCTACACCATTGGTAAATGCCAACGCTTCAACAAAGTTTTTAAAGGTAAAGGTTCTTGTCAATCGTCGCACATTATCAATAGTCATTATCTCCCAATCGACAAGACTATTCATATAATTTGATTGCTCTTGTGCCGAGCTAGGGTGGCTGTCTTTACTACAGGCCTTACATGATTTACTGGCTAATTTATTCATTAGGGGAATTCCGTAACATACCTATTGTTATCGAATATTTCATCGTAAAGAAGCTGAACGTAAAACGGCTAGTTTCTCAATTTGCATATCTTCAAAGGTATAAGGTATTCCACCGATACCATATCCGGATTCTTTTAGACCTGCAAAAGGCATCCAGTCCACTCTAAACGCAGTATGATCGTTTATCATAACAGCCGATGCGGAAAGCTGTTGAAACGCGTACATCGCAGTATCAATATTTTTCGTCGCTACCGCAGCCTGAAAAGAATAAGGTACAGCATTAGCACTGACTATCGCTTTATCTATATCATCATAACCCGTCACACAAATCACCGGACCAAAGATTTCAAACCGATTTACTTTACTGGTTTCATTGGGCGAGAACAATACCGTAGGTTTATATAACGCATCTGAAATCCGCTCGCCACCAGAAATAAGCTCAGCACCCTCTTCAATCGCTTCCTCAACCCATTGCTCAATCCTGTTTGTTTCGTGATGGCGTATCAGAGGGCCTATAGCTGTCTCTTGCAAGGCAGGATCCCCTACTTTCATATCATTACCCAAGACAGCTAATCGTTCTGCGACTTCTCTGGCTATTGATTGATGCGCAAACACACGTTGTACAGAGACACATACCTGACCTGCATGATAAAAACCACCTTTTGCCAACAGCGGAAGCATGTCGTCAAGATCAGCATCTGGTTCGATAATCACCGGAGCAGCACCGCCATGTTCTAAAGCGCACCGTGTACCTGCGGCCAATTTACTTTTCAACATCCAGCCTACTTTGGCACTCCCTATAAAACTAAAAAAGCTCACCCGCTTATCAGTTACCAGCGCTTGAGCTGTTTCATTATCCGCAGTCATGACCGCCTGACACCAGCCTTCAGGAAGACCTGCTTCGGCAAACAACTCAGCTAATGCAAATGCTGATAACGGAGTATCCCCAGCGGGTTTAATAATAACCGGGCAACCACAGGCTATTGCTGGGCCAATTTGATGCACAATTAGATTGATAGGGTGATTAAAGGCACTCACCGCCACGACAACACCTATTGGTTCTTTATGAGTGAACGCTATGCGATTAGCCGAGGCTGGATTTACTCGCATCGGTATCTCTGTACCTTTATTATTTCGTATACACTCAATACAATTCAGAATACCGTCGATGGCTCTATCCATTTCTATTCGAGTATCTAATAAAGGTTTCCCCCCTTCGGCGACGGCTTGATCTACAAGTCTTTCATAATGCTGTTCCATCAATACTGTCATGTTGCGTAATATCTGGATGCGCTGCTCCCCTGGCAACCATAGACTTTTATCAGCAAACAAAGCAGCAGCATTTTTTAGTGCCTGATCGACACCTTCTTTATTAATGGTCGGAACAGAGCCTATGCTACTTCCATCATAGGGAGAGGTAACTGTTAATTGACCTGTAGCTTTTGCATGCTGGACTTGCAATGGATAATCCATAGTATCTCCGTTTTTAATACGTATATGATCTTGTGCCTAGTTTGTGCCTTGGTTTATGCTTAGATAGGACAAATCAACTTCCCAAGCTTTTCCGTCAGCTTCATATTCTCAGAATAATCTACAGGCACATCCACCACTACCACTGTGTTATCCGCGAAAGCCTGTTGCAAAGTAGGCAATAAGTCTTCTGCTTTTTCTATTCGATAACCTTTGGCTCCAAATGACTCCGCATATTTCACAAAATCTGGATTGTTAAAACTGATATTCCCTGTACGCCCAAAACGTCGTTGCTGATGCCATTTAATTAATCCATATTCGCTGTCATTCCAAATCATAATAACGATAGCTACGTTATAGCGTAGTGCCGTTTCTATTTCTTGCGAATTCATCATAAAACCTGCATCGCCAGTGATTGTTAGCACGTTCTTATCCGGGTAAGTCATCTTTGCGGCTATCGCCCCAGGCACCCCAATCCCCATTGAAGCAAAACCATTGGAGATAATACACGTATTGGGTTGTTCACAGCGGAACAGGCGAGCTATCCACATTTTATGAGCACCCACATCAGAGATTAGAATGTCTGCATCCGCCATGGCTTTGCGGGTGTCATAGAGGATTTTCTGGGGCTTTATTGGGAAACTTACATCCTCAGCAAAATCATCCAACTCATTAACGATAATGCCTTTCAGATTCTCATTTTTACCGCTGTGCGTTTTAGTGGTGTGTTCCATGATGCGTTTTAACGAAGTACTGATATCTCCCAACACACCTGTTTCGAGAATATAGTGCGCATCCACTTCTGCATAGGTCTGGTCGATATGAATGATTTTCTTTTCTTTATCGGGATGCCATGATTTAGGGTGATATTCCACCATGTCAAAGCCTATACATATCACTACATCAGCACGATCAAAGCCACAAGCGACATAATCATGTGCTTGTAACCCAACACTTCCGAGCGATAGCGAATGTGAAAAAGGGATTGAGCCTTTAGCCATAAAAGTTTGTGCCACCGGTATATTCAAATGTTCTGCAAACTCAATCAATGCATTGCTCGCATGCGATCTCACCACACCATTACCCGCCATAATGATAGGGAATTTCGCTTTGTCGATAATCTGCGCAGCTTGTGCGACCTTATCTTCAGCCGCTGATGGCGCAGCAGGAGATTGTACCCTCAAGGGTAACAACGACTCAGCATCGCTCACATCCATTGCAGCTATATTTTCAGGAAAGCTAATGAAAGCACCACCGGGTTTTTCTGCTTGAGCATCTTTGAATGCTTTACGAATCAGTTCCGGGATAATTTCTGGTTCACGAATTTCAATGCTATATTTAGAAATCGGCTCAAATAGATTCACCAAATCCAGCACCTGATGGCTCTCTTTATGCATACGTGTTGTGGCACCCTGACCAGCAATAGCAACGATAGGCGCACGATCCATATTCGCATCAGCAAAACCGGTGATCAAATTGGTGGCACCAGGCCCCAGCGTTGCTAAACAGACACCTGCTTTTCCGGTAAGGCGACCATAAACATCCGCCATAAACGCAGCTCCCTGTTCATGCCTGACCGTTATAAATTCAATCGAACTATTACGAAGAGCATCCATTACATCTAAATTTTCTTCTCCGGGGATACCGAATATGGTTTCTACACCTTCATTTTCCAAACATCGGATGAACAATTCTGCAGCAGTAGTCATAGTTATTCCCTGGTAGCTTTTTTAAGTGAATGTGTGGTTGTTAAATGCGGCACAAGAAACCGTAAAGTAGGTGCTTGTAACAATAAACTAAACAGTACTACACCATAGGTAATGCCTTGTATGGTATAGCTGTAAGGCAAGGTAGTGGGCAATGACAAAACCAATGCGATAGTGACGGATCCCTTGATATTCCCCCAATAGAGAATGCCTTTATCTTGCCATGCAAACTGATCGCTTTTATGTAGATGACCAATCAACCACAAGCCCATGAAAATGATCGCGGCTCTGGCTATCAGTACCGCCACAATTCCAACCACTATGGCCAACCATTGATCTGCCAGTAAGGAAGGACGAATCGAGATACCTAATAAAATAAATAACATAGATTTAGCAACAAAGGCATAATATCTCCACATGCTGTATAGAAAATCCTGTGAGACTTTATCTGTTTTCTTTGTATTTTGAGTAGCAGCATTCAGTAATAAACCCGTTACTAACACCGCAAGCAAACCGGAGACCTGAAAGTATTTTTCAGCGAGCAAGTAAACGCCAAATGCGGCAAGCAAACTAATAGCGCCTTTCAATAAAGGCAGTTTGATCCAATAGCTTGCAACTAACCCCAACCCACCCACTATCAAGCCAAGAAACAAGCCACCCGTAAACATACGAACAAAGAGGATAAAACCATCAGCAAATGATAATTGACTCTCTGCGAAAACAACAAACTGAAGTATCAATGTAAACAGGATAATAGCAACCACACTATTAAATATGGCTTCACCTTCCAAAACACTCGTTAGTCTTGAGGAAACATGCAAGCGTTCCAATATCGTCGTAATAGCTGATGGCGCTGTAGCTGAAAGCAAAACAGCCGTAATAATCGCCGCAATAAACGGAAAACCAGCTTCATCTGCGATCCCCAGATAAATAAATACTGCGGTTATTATTACACCGAGCAACATAAAAGGAATACCGAGCATTAATATGCTAAACAGGTTTTTGAAGAGTTTTTCTGCATTTAAAGAAAAGGCTACTTCAAAGATAAGGACAGGTAATAAGATGTAATACACCAAATCACGGAATCCATCCCAACGCAATCCAGTATCAACACCTCTACTGACTAACCATTCAGAACCCACAAAGCCAATAATGACTAATAACGTGGGATAAGGAAACAGGAACTTGTTTGCAATAGGCCATACCATTAATGCAATCAGTAACAATCCTGAAAACGTTAGCAAAAGCTGGCTTATCTCCACTTAATGTTCCCCCGATGTGGTTGGTCTGGCTGACGTCGCTGAGGCGACTGAGGTAACTAAAGGCAACGGATGCAACTGATCCAGTCGTACCGACAAACTGTTATCCATCACAATTCTGGCATGATGACGTCGTAAACCACGCGGTTCTGCAACCCCGCAAGAGTGGGCAATCATACCTACTTCATACACCAGATTTTTAGCATAAGCTGCGACCCGGTCTTTTTTGGCTTCTGGAACCAAGCCTTTTTGTAAGTCCGCATCATGTGTTGTTATTCCCGTTGGACAACTATTTTTGTTACATTGCAAGGCTTGTATACAACCCAGAGAAAACATAAAGCCACGCGCAGAAACACAAAAATCAGCACCCAAACAAAGCGCCCAAGCAACATCAGCAGGGGTAATCAGCTTGCCTGATGCAATCACACGAATGCGCCCTCTCAAGTTGTGTTCTGTCAGTTTATCAACCAACAATGGCAGACTTTCACGAAGCGGTAATCCCATATCATCAATCAGTGCCAATGGTGCAGCCCCCGTACCACCATCAGCGCTATCGATAGTAATAAAGTCAGGCGCAGATTCTTGACCCCGTTGGTTAATCACATTAAACAGATCATCTAACCAACCCCCATCGCTGATCACGGCCTTAAAGCCAGCTGGCTTACCCGTCACATCACGAATACGGTTAATCAGCTCAATCAAATCACTATTTGAATTAACATCTAAATGCCTATTCGGGCTAATCGCATCTTTACCTTCTGGAATATTACGTATTCTGGCTATCTCAGCGGTCACTTTTCCACCGGGTAAAATACCGCCTTTTCCAGGTTTAGCTCCCTGACTTAGTTTGAGTTCAAACATGCGCACGGTTTCGTGATTGGCCACTGCTCTGAGCAGATCATCATCAAGATTACCGTCATGATCACTCACGCCATTTTTAGCCGTACCAATCTGCATGACAATATCGCAACCCCCTTCAAGGTGATAAGGTGCTAAACCACCCTCACCTGTATTGAGCCAGATTCCCGCTTGTTTGGCTCCCATTGATAGAGCTTGCACCGCAGGTTTAGAGATGGCACCAAAACTCATCGCGGAAATACCAATCAAAGCGGTCGTTGTGTAGGGATGACGACAACCTTCACCAATAGTCATGGGATTACTATGTACGGCATCTTCATCAAGCGTTGGAAAAGGTGAATTGATGAACAAAACAGCTCCAGTCCTACGTAAATCCTTTGTTGAACCAAAAGCCACTGTGTTGCTTTCATCCTTGGAAGCACGATATGCCCAAGTTCGTTGAGCACGATTGAAGGGCAACTCTTCACGATCCATCGCAAAAAAATACTGACGAAAGAATTCGCCAAGATGTTCAAACAAATAACGGAAATGCCCAATAACAGGATAGTTTCTCAATAAAGCAGTCTTGGTCTGAGTTACATCCATGATGTAGACGATCAAAACCACCAAAAGCGCCAGACCAACGGCAAAGATAAAGAGTGCAACCATGAACTCTATAGAGGTGGCGATAAAGCTTTGCGCTGCATCCATAAACCTATTCCTTATGTGATATAACAATGTAACTATTTGAGTATAGTCACTACTGAATTAACCGCATGCTGAGTTTCTACGTGAGGGAAATAGATTTAGATGGAAATATCATTCTAGCTCGTCATTCTAGACATATTGAGCAGAGAGTAATTGTGCAGAGAGTATTGAGCAGACAAAAAAAGAGCCGACATAGTCGGCTCTCTTCAAATCAAAAAATGATTTATTAGATCATTACAACTTACTTAGCTGTAGATAATCCAAGGATTTCCCAAGACTGCATACCATCACGATAGTATTTGATCTTGCCAGCAGGGTAACCAAACTTAAGCAAGGCTTTGATACTAGCTGGAGATTGACCACACCACATTCCATTACAGAACATAACAAGTGTCTTAGCGTCAGAGTAATCGAATACTTTTGAAGTGTCGCCAGCAGCAATAGCTTCGTCTACATCAACGTCATCTTTACCTTCAGCCAATTTAACACCAAACTGGCCACTCATTACTTTGATGATTCCTTCGGTAGTTGCACCTTTCTTAGGAGTAAGTTCTACCCAAGATACGTTAACCGCACTAGGAATAGTTCCTTTCGCTACCCAATCAGGAGTACGTGAGTCAACAAGCAAAATGCTACTGTCGCCATCGCTCATTTTCTTTGCATAATGAATAACTTCAACTTCACCGATTGTCTCTACACCTTCTGCAAGCGACATAGGCTGGATACAAAATGGAGGACATGGGCGAGAAGTTTTAGCAAACGCAGGATTAACAGTTGCAGCGTTATCTTGATTACGCTCAATCTTTACATCTTTACCATTGTGCTTAACAGTAATACTCATTAAGTCAGGCGTGATACCTACTGGCTTAGCTTTGCCATCTTTGGCTTGTACGCCAGTAGTCAATAATAGCCCAGTTGCAATTAACGATATTGCAAGTACATTTGTTACTTTCATCTTTCTCTCCTAAGGTTTGACACAAAATGCACTGACACGGAATTGCTATCTGTCAGTGCTAATTAAATTATTTTATTTTCTGGTTTTTAGTTGAGCACATGCTAATAGGCTGTTTTTTTGTTGTACTACTATTATCGTGCTACAACATCATCATGCTACAACTGCAATCTAAGTTTTTGAAACATAGCAGAACTGTATGCTCATTGACTTCTACCAGACCCTAATTAGTTGCTTTATCCATAAAGCAACATAAACTCCCTCCACCTAGCAAGGGGAGAGGGTACTCTTTCTGGATACTCACTAATTAGATTTATAACCCGTTTTTAATTCAATAGCCAGAATATAAGTAGTTAATCGCAATCTGGCTCTTCGTCTTCTTTAGCTTTACCACTATCTTTCTTTTCCCCATCTCCAGCTTTTCCGGCCGTTTCTGTACTTTCAGGGGCTTTGTCTTCTGACGCTTTCTCATCCGTTTTTGCTGCTGTATTGCCATCTGCTTTTTCTTCAGAAGCAGAGACGTTAGCTGTTGAATCTGTAGTTTCAGCAACCACTTCTTTTGCTTTCTCAACTGTCTTTTCGGCCATTGAAGCTTTTTGATCATCGGCACAAGCAGAAAAGGACAACCCCAAGATACTTGCTAGCAGGAGGGTTAAAACTTGGTTCTTCATATAATTAATCCAGTATAGGTTTACGGGTACCTCTAGTAATTAGAATTTTCGTTTGAGTACAAGGCGGATGGATTTTGAGAACCACAGTGTACAAGGGTACATGAGGATCGGAAAAATTCATCCAACGCCGTAATCAAGCGAAAAGGCAATTAATAGAGATACCCTTATAAGATAAGTCAAAATCTACACGCTTTAGTTCCATTAATCTACTATAATTTTTAGCTGAAATAGCTTTTGTAGCACTGGATTTATTTATGCATTTATAAGTTATATTTATCAATCACAGTCTTCGAATCGTAAATACTATTTCTCATCCTTTAATCTGTACCGCTGTTTGCTGGTATACTCGCTATCAGATATATAAAACCATATAAAAAATATATAACCATCATCTTGAGAATCAAATGAACAGCTATAGAAAAACCATTACCGCATTCCTCCTTTTGTTAATAATTCTCATGCACTCAGCATCTGCAAAAACCGACATGCAGAAGCCTGATCTTGAGCGTGAAAAACGTATGGCGGCAGAGGTAGAAGACTCAATACTTGATGGTGATGTTGTTTTTCTAAAGACCGATGAGAACGCTAATGAAAATAGCGATCATGAATTTATGGCGATAGACACTAAACCTGATGGTGATGAAAAACTAATAAAAGGTGCTGTGGTCATTCTCCATGGACGTGGTTTTCATCCTGACTGGGAAGATGCCATTCAACCCTTACGTATCCAACTGGCTGAACACGGCTGGCGTACACTCTCACTTCAAATGCCTGTTCTGGAAAAAGCTGCCAAATATTATGATTATGTGCCACTTTTTCCATTGGCTGGCCCTCGTATTGAAGCTGGTATCCAATACTTAAACGACCAAGGCACGAAAAATATCATATTACTCGCTCATAGTTGTGGTGCGCATATGGCTATGGACTGGATTAGTACTAAAGGAGACGGCATGATCAATGCCTATATAGGTGTTGGCATGGGAGCTACTGACTACAAGCAATCCATGAAACAACCGTTCCCTCTTGCTGATATGAAAGTGCCTGTTCTTGATATTTACGGTGCAGATGAATATCCCGCGGTTATCCGCATGGCACCCGATCGAAAGACCGCAATGGAAAAAGCAGGGAACAAAAAATCAAAGCAGATCATTGTGCCAGATGCCAACCATTATTTTACCGACAAAGGCAATGCCATAGTTAGCGAAGTTGTTAAGTGGTTAGATACGTTGAAGTAGTCACTTTCCAAAACCCCAGATTTTCGCTACCGCCCGATCATCCCCAAGCAAGCCAATCAGTAAACTGATGAAACCTATACCACCAAATATAACTACAGGTAGTAAATAGCCAGGATCTTGCCCCCATGCAAACCAGAAGACCAGTGTTGCTAAACCAGAAAATAAAACGCCCATGAACAATAATATAGTGCGATACGATGGTTTATAGCTGAAAGGCTCGGCACCCGATTCAAAGATGTTTAGTAAAGGGGAAAAAATACGACGCAATAGTGATTTCACAAGCTTACTCAAGTAAATAAATTACGCCATATTATAGTTTAGCTAAGTTAAGCATGATAGGACTAGTTGAGTTAGTGCTAGTAATGCGAAATATGAGCATCAATCATGCTTATTAATAACACTGAAGAGTACATATGTTTGGAAGTGAGCCTTTAGGCTCGCCTAATGCTTGATAACAGACACCCGGCGAGCCTGAAGAGGTTGTGCAAGTATTAAGAAAAATCTCATTTGTAGGGTGTGCCGAGGTACGAGGCGCACCCTACATAAGGAATACTTGCACAGTCTCTGAAGGCTCACTTCCAATACGGTATTGAAATAAGGATGGGAATAAATTCATCGTTTACCAATCAGCTCTATTTGATAACCATCAGGGTCTTCAAGAAACGCGATAATCGTCAAACCGGCATTCATCTTGCCCGCGTCACGAATAATTTTACCTCCCATTTCTCGCATTCGGTCACAGGCTTTGTAGACATCATCCACTTCAATAGCAATGTGTCCAAAGGCTGTGCCAATCTCATAGTGGTCTACTCCCCAGTTGTAGGTGAGTTCCAGCACGGTGTTCTCTGACTCTTCACCATAACCCAAAAAGGCCAGGGTAAATTTTCCATCTGGGTATTCTTTGCGTCTTAGCTCATGCATACCCAAAATCTGAGTATAGAAATGAATAGAACGATCAAGGTTTCCGACCCTGAGCATGGTGTGTAATATTCTCATTTAGTCTCTCAATTAACTATCTACACTATTTACGAACTAATAAGTTACGAACTAATAAGCATATGTGAAACGATGCCATCAGCAAGCTTCGGCTCAAACCAGGTTGATTTGGGAGGCATCACATCATTATTATCAGCAACGCTCATCAAGTCTTCCATTCTAGTCGCAAACAGAGAAAAAGCTATCGTCATTTCGCCACTGTCTACACGTTTTTCCAGACCCTCCAATCCACGAATTCCGCCGACGAAGTCGATACGTTCATCCGTACGCGGATCACTGATGCCCAAGATCGGATCAATAAGATGCTTAGCTAATCGGCTAACATCTAATCGCGCAACCGGATCATCATCCTTTATCAAATCTGCTTTTAGGTTTAGCCGATACCATTGGTCTTTCAAATACATTCCAAATTCGGATGTTTGCGCTGGTTTTACCGGTGCATCACTTTTTTCCACTTCAAAGCTCTCACGGATTTTACCCATAAACTCATCAGGAGAAAGCCCATTGAGGTCTTTTATCACGCGATTGTAATCGAATATTTTCATTTGATGATGAGGGAAAATGACCGTTAAAAAATAATCCCATGGCGCTTTACCTGCTGCAATATCTGAATCAGCACGTCGAGTAGCAGCGATTCGTGAAGCTGAGGCAGAACGATGATGTCCATCCGCAATGTAAATGGCATCCATCGAATTGAAGGCATCAGTAAGTTGTTGAATGAGAACTCCATCATCAATCACCCATAACGTATGTTGAATACCATCATCAGCCGTTGCATCCATAGCAGCCTCTTCAGTACTGACTTTTGCAATGATTTCATCAACAACAGGAGCATCGGGGTAGGCTAGTAGAACGGGACCTGTCTGTGCATTCACCGTATCTATCTGTCGTACTCTGTCATCTTCTTTTACAGGTCGGGTATATTCATGCTTACGGATACGATTACTATCATAATCATCCACGGATGCACCCGCAACAAGTCCTGTCTGGATAATATCACCCATAATAAGACGATAGGCATAATAACAAGGTTTCTCGTCTTGCTTCAAAACTCCCTCAGTTATCATTTTTTGCAAATTTTCAGCCGCTTTTGCATAGACTTCTGGACTATAGGGGTCGGTTCCCTCAGGAAGATCAATCTCTGGTTTGGATATATGCAGAAAACTCCAAGGTTTTCCCTCCGCTCTTACACGTGCTTCGGCAGTATTAAGAACATCATAGGGTGGAGCGATAACATCATCCGCTCGACCCGTTGCAGGGCGTAAACCTCGGATGGGAGAAATTAAGTCCATGGCAAATCTCATTAAATAATCAAATTAAAGGGTATTAGCTATGAGTATAACGCGCTAGTTTTTACCTGTCGTATTTTTCGAACAATTTCATACTTGATCAGATACTTCGACAGTTATTTCAGAATACTCTTTAGGACACCTCTAATCTCTAGTATAATTCGCGGCTTTCCAAGTTTTACTCTATAGCGCCCCATATATGGAATTATATTTACTCCCCGTCCTGTCCATCCTGGCAGGATTTGCTCTACTCATCTGGAGTTCTGACGTGTTTGTTGACGGTGCAGCTGATTTAGCACGTCATTTTGGCATCTCCCCCATACTGGTTGGCATGTTGGTCATTGGCTTTGGTACCTCTGCACCGGAAATGCTGGTTTCTGGCGTCGCCGCATTTAATGGTAATCCTGATATGGGAATTGGCAATGGTATTGGTTCAAATATTACTAATATCACCCTCGTCCTTGGCATCACAGCGCTTTTCTATGTCTTACCGGTAGAGTCAAGAATCGTTGAAAAAGAATTACCTCTGCTGTTGGTTATCAGCTTTATCGCTATGATCGTACTCTATTTCGGTGAGTTTGGCCCTCTAGATGGCTTGATACTCTTAGTAACACTTGGTTTTGTTTTAACATGGATGATCTATGCAGCCACACGCGACAGAGAGACATCACCCCCTCCACACGACCCTTTATTAGAAGATATAAAAGATCACTTCCCGCCTACTCCACATCGTAAAACAGCTATGCTATGGACAATCGGTGGACTCTTATTATTACTCATCAGTTCCCAAATGTTGGTATGGGGTGCCAGCAGTATTGCCGTCACCTTGGGAATCAGTGATTTGGTCATTGGCCTGACTATTGTAGCGATTGGCACAAGTTTGCCTGAACTGGCAGCTACCCTAGTGAGTGCCAAGAAAGGCGAAACCGATCTTGCCATTGGTAACATTGTTGGCTCTAACTTCTTTAACACATTAGGCGTACTCGCCCTACCCGCTATTATCAGCCCGCATATCCCGGATAGTAATGCTATCTTTCGTGATATGCCGATTGCCATTCTTATGTCGGCAGTATTGTTGCTGTTTGCCTGGGGATGTTGGAACAAAAGAATTATCAATTTCTGGAAAGGTGCTATTCTTTTAACATTGTTTATCGGTTATCAGTTTCTACTGTTCTATCACAGTACTAATGATATTACTTGCCGTACCTTTTTCTGTTTTTAAACAGTCAGTCAAATAATAATTAAATGTCTACTGCCAACAACACCTCAAAACCTTTTATTGATATTGCCAGAAATGTTATTGCCATCGAGCAAAAAGCAATAGATGACTTATCAGCAAAGCTTGATGACTCATTCTCCTTAGCCTGCAATACCATTCTTGAAAGCAAAGGCCGTTTGATTATAACCGGCATGGGGAAATCTGGGCATATCAGCAACAAAATGGCGGCTACGCTCGCTAGCACCGGAACCCCCGCTTATTTCGTTCACCCAGGCGAAGCTTTGCATGGCGATCTCGGTATGATCTTGGCGGATGATGTAGTCATTGCCATTTCTAATTCGGGTAGCACCGAGGAGTTGTTAGTACTGGCTTCAGCGACTAAGCGTCACGGCACCACAATAATCGCCATGACCGGCAATAAACAGTCTGCTTTGGCTGAACTTAGTGACATCCATCTGGATATTGGTGTCGAAGAAGAAGCCTGTCCATTGGGACTTGCGCCCACCTCAAGTACAACCGTTACCTTGGTACTTGGTGATGCATTAGCTGTTGCCTTGCTAGAAGCCAGAGGTTTTACACCTGAAGATTTTGCGCGCTCTCATCCTGCTGGCAGACTGGGGAAACGCTTGTTAGTCCATGTCCGCGATATTATGCATACAGGTGATCAGCTTCCTGTCGTATCACCAGACACTACCATTAAAGAAGCCATTCTTGAAATGACTTCCAAGAAACTGGGCGCAACACTTATTTGTGATCAACAACAAACCTTGCAAGGTATCTTTACCGATGGTGATTTACGGCGTGCATTTGAACAAGATACGATAGATGAGAATATTGGAGATGTTATTCATCCGTGTAAATACTTCACCCAGACAAATGATCTTGCTGTCGATGCTTTGAATGTTATGCAAGAGAATGAAATTACCATTCTTCCCGTTGTTAACGAGAAACAACAAGTTGAAGGTATCATTCATATGCATGATTTACTAAAGGCCGGAATTGTTTAGCCTGAATCCACGACATCAATGCGGCGGATAACAAGGCGCAAGATATTCATAATAATAACAATCAGGACAACACAATGAAAAGAGCAATAACGTTAGCACGAGACATAAAACTGGTTATCCTTGATGTGGATGGAGTTCTCACCGATGGCAGTTTATTTTTTGATAACAGCGGACAAGAATACAAAGCGTTTAATTCTAAAGACGGTCATGGCATTCGCATGCTGCAAGAGGGGGATATTGAGATTGCACTGATCACCGGTCGAAAATCAGAATTAGTCCTGCATCGTGCCAAAAACCTGAAAATATCACCCAGTTTAATTTACCAGGGCTATCGCGATAAGCGTCCTGCTTTTAATGATTTACTGGAGAAAACCGGACTATCTGCAAAAAATATTGCCTATGTCGGTGATGATGTCATTGATCTGCCTATTATGTCCAAGGTGGGCTTGGCTATAGCCGTCCATGATGCACACCATTTTGTTATCAAACATGCGGACTGGGTTACGCAAGCAGCAGGAGGCCGTGGCGCGGTTCGGGAAGTCTCTGAAATGATCCTTGATGCACAGGGAAAGCTTGATATGATGTTAGATTCTTATCTTAAGTAGAGCAACTTAACATGCGCTACAGTGGTATTGTTTTTCTTGTATTAGCCGTGCTTGTCGCAGGTGCGTCTACTTGGTTGCATAATTTATGGCGCACCCAACAAGTATTTACAGAGAAGCTGGATACCAGCAAGATTGATTATTACCTAAGTGGTTTCTCGCTATACATAACGGATGCAGCAGGTAATAACCGCTTTAACTTATCAGGTGAACATTTCGTCCATCAACGTAATACTAAAAAAAGTGAAATATTCAAGCCTACGATTATCATCAATAATGAAGCAGAGACGCTGACTATAAAAGCAAGCAAAGCTGAACGAAATGCCGCAGGTGATCTGGATTTTAACGGCAAGGTGACTATCGACAAACCGGAAAGTAAAGCGACTACTGGCTTTATGATGGAAACTTCAGATTTACATTATTCACCCTCAAAGCAACAGGTTTATACTGATGCTAAAGTCATATTAAAAACCACAGATGGCAGTATAATAACAGCCACAGGCATGAGCGAAGACCTCACTACTCAAACCACAAGGTTAAAATCCAATGTACATGCGGAATATACGCCAGCAACTTCAACGACAAATGAATAAAAGTAATTTTTTCATTCTCGTTACTCTACTCAGTCTATTTTTATTGAGCCCTAAATTACTGGCATTAACGAGCGATACGAGACAACCTGTTAAAATTGATGCCAGCTCTGTTACTTTTAATAAGACAAAAGGCTACGCCATCTATGAAGGAGGTGTTTCCATTGTTCAGGGCACATTGAAAATACAAGCTTCAAAAATAGAGATATTTGCACCTAATAACGCTATTCAGCGAATTGAAGCAACCGGTTCACCGGTGTCCTTTGAACAAAAAATGGATGACGGGAAATGGGCTAAAGGTAAAGCCAATACCGTGCGTTTTCTGGTTAAAGAAAAAAAGCTAATCCTTGCAGGGAACGCAACACTGTCTCAAGACAAAGATACTTTTAGTAGCCAACATATACAATATTCGACCCGGACAGGAGAACTCAAAGCTGGCAAGTCAAAGAAAGCCAGTAAAAAACCGAATGACCGTGTCAGAGCCATTTTCTATCCAGCTCAATGAGCTTGTTTCCTTATGTCTTCGGCTTAGCAGAGTCAACTTAAGCCTCTGATTAAAATTAAAAACATTGTGTTTACGAGGGCAATACGGCATGGCCATATTATCGGCGACTGATCTACATAAAAGTTATGGTAAAAAAACAATTCTGAGAGGAATTTCACTCGACGTGAAAAGCTCAGAAGTGGTTGGATTGCTGGGTCCCAATGGTGCAGGTAAAACAACGTGTTTCTATATGGTAGTTGGATTAGTGCCCATCGATAAAGGTCAAGTACATATAGATGATGAAGACCTGACACCCTTGCCTATCCACCTCAGAGCCAGAAAAGGTTTAGGCTATTTAGCACAAGAAGCGAGTATTTTTCGGAAACTGACTGTTACGCAAAATATCTTCTCAATTCTTGAACTCCGTAAAGAGCTAAGTAAACAGCAACGCTTGCAAAAACTGGAAAGCCTACTTGAAGAATTTCAGATTACACATATTCGGGATAGCCTGGGAATCAGTTTGTCCGGTGGTGAACGCCGGCGTGTTGAAATCGCCAGAGCGCTGGCTACCGAACCTAAATTTATCCTTTTAGACGAACCCTTTGCGGGTGTCGACCCTATCTCAGTCATCGAGATTCAGAAAATTGTTACACATCTAAAAGAACGCGGAATTGGAGTTCTCATCACTGATCATAATGTTCGTGAAACTCTAGACATCTGTGACCGGGCTTACATCCTGAGTGATGGCAAAATCCTTATCGCTGGAGTACCTGAAGTTATCTTGGCCGATAAAAAAGTACGTGAAGTTTATCTGGGAGAGAATTTTAAAATCTGATTTATCAGAACTCCCAGCTTCTAATCATGCTAACAGGAAGCAATATCTTAGAACTTAGTCTGGCTTCCCATAGGTACATAGCACCTAGTGCCAAGCTTGTTATATATTATTCTCTTTTTTATTCTTCTCATCCTCAAGATCTTTTAACACGGCAGGTACTACTGTTTCTTTTTTATCTTTTAGCTCTATATTTTTTATCTCTACCTCTTGCTCGGCTTTTAAATCTTCAGACTCTCCCGCAGCAATATTGTAGCGTTTCAATATATCTTCCTGCTTATCTAGTGCCAGCTTGCGATCAATAGCCACCTGAAACCCAAACTGGTCTTCCAGAACTATAAATTCTGACTTGATACCCATCAACATGACATGAAAAGATTCAAAGTCTTTAAACTTCTTACCATTGAGTCTATCAACCAGCAAATTACTGATATTATGAAAGCCTTTATTACTATCATCCGGCAACACATGTGTCAGGATAACGGCTTGAGTTCTTTCTTCAGTAGGCCAAAACTGTTTTAATACGGTGATGTTGTCGCTAAGACCGTTTGAATAGCGTCCTTTGCTTGCTGCAATGTAATCCGCGGTCAACGGCATAAAGACAAAACCGCCATATACAAAATAACTGGGTGGGCGTTCAAATTGTTTCGCCCCTACTAATTTAAAAGCATCCTCCGTTTTGCTCAATTTAACGGTCACTTCCTGTGACTTACCTTCCCTGATGATACTAAGTTTAATTTCATCACCCAGCTGATGCATATCTACAAAATGATTAAAATTAATCAACTCTTTTGTACGCAATTCAGTTTTTGCATTGTTAGTGATGCTATGACCATCAATTTGGGTAATAATGTCATTTTTCTTTAATACTGTAGTCGATGAGGCTCCTGGATACACCAACGTAACCAACACACCTGATTGATGATCTTTAATACCGTATAGGTTACGCATAACCGGGCTTTCTATCTTCTCTATATCCACACCCAAAGAAGGATAGCCGTCGTACTTTCCATCTTCAATATCAACCAAAAAGTGTTTAACAACCGGTACTGGGATCATATAACCAATACTTTGTGAGAAAGTTCTGGATTGCATAACAACCCCGACCACTTTACCTTTGGAAAGTACCGGGCCACCACTGTTTCCGGGGTTAATCGCTGCGTCAATTTGTACAGAAATAAAACGCTTACCTTTGTGAACATAGACACTACGTTCGATACGAGAAACAACGCCTTTGGTAATGCTCAGCCCCGAACCACCTGTTGGGTAACCATAAGCCGAGACCTCTTTTTGAAGCTCCGGCAAAGTCCCGAATTCAAGTTTCTGTGTCTTAAAAAAGGCGGTAGTTTCCTTCTTTAAAGAGAGAATGGCTAAATCAGCTTCATGAGAGATAGCTATGGTTTCAGCCTCATATCGTTTTGTTTCAGCTTGTTTTTGCACTTCAATGAACGTTGCATTAGTAACAACATGTGCATTAGTAAGAATACGCTCACCGTCAATAATAAAACCAGAACCCGAACTTCTTTGTATCGACGAATTCCAGGGTTCTTTTTTATCAATCACATGAGATACAACAATAATTTTCACAACAGCATCTTTTACATCTTGTTTATCATCTGTTGTTGAGCGGGTTTTATCTGCTGAGGGATTCTTATTTGCTGAAGGTTTTTTATTTGCTGAAAGTTCTTTATTTGCTGATGGCTCTTTATCTGCCGAGAGACTCTTATCCACTGAGGGTTTTTTACTCGCTAAGGGCTTTTTATCTGCTGAAGGCTCTAAACTTGCTTTTGTTTCAACGTTTTCTTTTATGGAGCCCGTTTCTTGAGTATCTACTATAACATCAGCCACAACCCATTGGCTTTGTGAAAACAGCGCGAAAACAACAACAGTGTTAATCAGTAATTTTATACTGATACCTGACAAATTGAACATTAACTATGCACCCCGTTTGAATTGGGCATTAGTATAGCATTGTCCGTTTATCAGTACAGAAGAGAGTAAGTCAGAACATAAGACATATAAGCCGAGCTGATTATCATCAGTCTAAGCCAAGAATCAATAGCAACCTAAGGCCAGCTTGCCACGACCCTTCGACAGGGAGCTGCGACAGTACCCTGAGCCTGTCGAAGGGTACGAAAGTCTTGCACAAATAATGTATTAACTATTAGCCTCATGCAATTCCCGCAATTCACGACGCAATATTTTACCTACATTGCTTTTCGGTAACTCATCAATAAATTCAATTACTTTAGGGCGTTTGTAGCCAGTCAAACTATCACGACAGCATTCGCGCACTTCTTCTTCTGTCAACGACTGATCTTTTTTTACTACGTAGATTTTGACGACTTCACCGGATATTTCATGTGGAATACCAATACAACCTACTTCGAGAATTTTCGGATTTGTCGAAATGACATCTTCGACTTCATTAGGATAGACATTAAAACCGGATACCAAAATCATATCCTTCAAGCGATCTACGATTTTAACAAAGCCTTTTTCATTGATAGTAGCAACATCGCCTGTTCTCAAGAAACCCTCATCATCAAAGACGTTAGCTGTCTCTTTAGGCCGCTCCCAGTAACCTTTCATAACCTGGGGGCCACGAATCCATAGTTCGCCCCGTTCACCGATGGGGACTTCATTCAAATCTTCATCTCGAATGGATATCTCAGTTGATGCTATAGGCAAACCTATCATGCCATTATATTCTGCAAGATTTGTGGGATTAATAACCGCAGCTGGAGAGGTTTCAGTTAATCCATAAGCTTCAACCAGTGTTTTACCCGTAACCTCTTTCCATTCTTTAGCAACTGCTTGTGTAACAGCCATGCCGCCGCCAAATCCCAGTTTTAAGTGAGAGAAGTCGAGCTGATCAAATCCTGGGGTATTTAGCAACGCATTGAATAAAGTATTCACACCTGAGATAAAGGAGAATTTTTCTGTAGCTAATTCTTTTATAAAGGTGGGGAGATCACGAGGATTGGTGATTAGCAATGTTTTTGCACCAATCTTCATAGCAAACATGGCATTCGCGGTGAGTGAAAAGATATGATAGAGCGGAAGAGCCGTTACGAAGATTTCTTTACCATCATCAAACTCACCTGCCGTCCAGGATGAAGCCTGTAGAAGATTAGCGACCATATTGCGATGCGTGAGCATGGCGCCTTTTGCTACGCCTGTTGTGCCACCGGTATATTGCAAAAAGGCAATATCATCCAGGTTTACATCTGCATCCTGAAAATCTAGTTGTGCACCTTTATCCAGTGCTGTTTTAAAGGCAACCGCATCCGGCAAGCTAAATGCAGGTACCATTTTTTTGACATACTTAACAACAAGATTTATCACCATTGACTTCGGAAAGGAGAAACAATCACCAATACGTGTAGTAATGACACTTTTTATCGGCGTATCATCAATTACCCCAGCCAAAGTGTGCGCAAAATTTTCCAGAATTATTATTGCGGTTGCACCGGAGTCCGAGAGTTGATGCTGTAACTCACGTTCTGTATACAAAGGATTCGTATTGACGATAATCAGCCCCGCACGAATAGCACCAAACAATGCGATAGGATACTGCAACAGATTGGGCATCATAATAGCCAGCCTGTCACCTTTCTTTAAACCAACTTCTGTCGTTAAATAAGCCGCAAAATTCCTGCTCATTTGATCCAGTTCTTCGAAGGTCAACGTCTTCCCTAGATTGACATAGGCAACTTGAGAAGCATACGTTTCAACCCCTTGCCGAAACACATCATTTAATGATGTGAATTCATTGACATCAATTTCTTTTGGAACTCCCTTTTCATATGAATCAAGCCAGATTTTTTCCATGATTGCCTCCTAAGACTATTTTTAAATCTTTATTTTCAGGTTTTTTAGCGTATCTTCAAAACGTTGCACAATATTTGCAACGGGTTCTATTGCTTTGATATTTTCTACACTTTTTCCTGCTTGCCAGAACTCCTGTGAATTCTTTTCTTTGTTGGTTTGATCCGCTTTATCAGATAGCTCATTGCCAAGAGATGCACTTCGCAGTTGAAAAGCCGAACGTATCGTATAAAACATGCGCATCCAGTGTTTCGTTTTACTGCCTTGCAGCATCCATCGAGCGAACGGTCCTGCTTTTATTCCTATACGTTTGATATAGGGAGTTTGGATGATTGAGACCGGTACACCTGTGATTTTCTCACTTAATACAATATCACTTTCGCCAGCTTTTACGATTGCCTTTTTATAAATCTCTGCCGATGCACATTCCGTTGTGGCGATAAAACGTGTTCCTAACTGGCAAGCGGAATACCCCAGTGACAAGGCTTCGATAAATTCACTTTCTGTGCCGACACCTCCAGCACAAACAAGGGGCACATTCAAATCCACAAGGTCTTCAAAAAGTTGTTCTTTAGAATGACCACCTGCATGACCTCCCGCTCGATTATTTACGGCTATAAGACCTTGAGCGCCACCATCTATACCTTTTAAGGCCCATTTTCGTTCAGTTACATCGTGGTAAACGATACCACCGACCTCATCTGCTTTTTTTACTACCCAAGCTGGATTGCCTAAAGAGGTAATAAAAAAACGTACGCCCTCTTCTAATGCGATATCAACCCATTCAACCATTTTTTCATGGTAGCGTTTGGATGATTTTTCAATCAGCGCATTCATACCAATAGGTGCTGATGTCATTGCTTTAATGGCTTGCAGTCCTGCTCGAAAATCCTGCTTATGAACAAAGGTCATGGAAACCGGCTGCACTATTCCCATGCCTCCTGCGCCTGAAACCGCGGCTACCAATTCAATATTTGAGCATGGATACATTGGCCCGCAAATCAATGGTAACCGTGCCTGTGAATGCTCACTAAAACTGGTCATTTATTAACCTCAGACAAATCAGCTTTTGTTTCTTTAGGCCTAAGCCTCCAGGTTACTGCAATTTCTGCCACAACATCATTGTCTGCATCTCGAATAACTGCATGTACAATAGATTCAACATCTTCTGTAATCGAATCAGGAGGATTCGCCCTGCCCTCCGCAGTCAGCCTTCCACGTGCCTTTTTCTTATATTCGATTTCCAGATGAGTGACAATAGCTTTTACAGTATCGGGTAGAGCCGTCAACATCGCCATGCCGCTTGCAAATTCACCGAGGTTTGCCAGTGCAATAGCATGAACAGAATTCAGATGATTGCGTACGCCTCGCCTATCCTTCATTTCAACTCTGACAAAACCAGATTCTAAATGTGTTACCTGTGGCCTTACTGTTCCTGTATAGGGAACCTTGATACCTATCATGAAATTAAAAATGTTACGCCCAATAGCTGGCCCTACAGGTACAACTGGGAAACTACTTAAGCGTTGCCACAACCCTAAAAAACCCAGTGTTTGTCGTGGTTCAGCTAATGGTTGAATAGAGTGTGAGTGTTTTGGCAAAAATACCCTCCTTTAAATGAGTATAGGAGAAGTCATACCAAATTGATGAGTTATTTATGAGAACCTGACAGAGTGTTGTTATTCATCTTTTTCTACAAATGGCATGATCAAAGCTATGAATAAGCCCTTTAAAGCATTCGTCATACACGTAAAAATGAGTGTTCTGCGTATGCTACAACAGATAACTATAGTTGAGTAACCTGATGCTCAAAACCAACCAAGGAAAAATCTTCACCTTGTTGCATACGAGTTACCATTGCTTGCAAACCTTGCCTTCCAAACTTCTGATACCATGCCTCCACCGCCTTTTTTGCCACATGATAAGCGGGTTTATCGCTACGTACCGCGTCAATCCATTGATGCTGACTCACTAGCTTATTCAATGACATCACGGGAATAGGAACGGCAGTTGAGTAACGGGGGTCTTTACAGGCCATCACAGCTAGTCCTTCATCAAACCACATGGGTACTTTGTTCCAGACCTGCGAACTGCCTAAACGTTTGTGTAATTCCACATGTGACAGCTCATGAGTCAGCGTAATTTTGTCTAGGCCTCGCATCGAAAGAAGAACTCTATTGTCATCAAAGGATTTCGCTTTTGCAGACACACCTCCGAATTTGCTGAAACATGTCTTGGTCGAACAAGCATAAATCTTAGGCGAGGACTTCATTCCACCGAAAAAAATGGAGATTTCATCCTTAGATTGCTGAACTGTTTGTAAAAACTGTTGCTGCTGCCTTGCAGACATTGCAGGATCAACAAAGATATTAGGCGCGATACAGGTCATGCCTCTATCAGTATCTACAGGCGTTGGTGTATAGCTACACGCGGCAAGAAAGCACAAGGACGTTAGTAGCAAAGATAATGTTTTTTGCATAGATAAAATAATGGCTGGGATGAATAAGCTCTACTATATTAGTACATCAAGATATACTGTTTTATGACTTTTGTCAATTCACTCTGCTTCCATTATTTGATAGAAAACCTTTGAACCGGTAAGAGATTATTTATCTATGGAAACTCTGATCAAGTCCTTTTGTATTGGAAGACATGATTGTTCAGGCTCCCCCTCCCTAAGAAACTGGTGGCTTACAAATAGGTGAATCATCAGGTTCCTCAACACTACTGACAATGACCTCAATAAATTCATTAAACTCTTCCATGGTGATCACCTCTAACATTTTATTCATAGTGTCAGGGTTTATTTTCGCAACAGTTTGTTTACCACCCGCTAATTGTAAATATATACCCGCTGTACTCACCAGACCATCGTCATCAACAAGGGACTCCAGCATCATTTGATCTTCTACCGTCAGAGTATCAAAAATATCATCCAACTCATCCCAAAGATCATCACCAATATCTTCGGACACTTTGATACTAATCGCATCCTGAACGGCTTCTAACTCCTCTTCCCACTCAACCTCTTTCTGCTTGAGAATTTCAAGAAATTTCAAACTGATTTCTTTATTGAAGAATAAGTATTCGATCATTTAATCTTTCCTGATGTTGACTATTGATGGTACCTAGAAGCTACTTGAGAGTCTGTCAAACTGATACCGAGTTTTTCATTTCTGACTCATTGGTCTACCTGATGGATGCCGTTTCAGCTGTGCTTTTGTTAACACTTTTTGTACTGCGTCTCTACGTTCTTGTAATTCTTGATATGTGAGCGCACGTGAATGTTGATATCTATCCGGATAACGCGTGCGCAAATGAGCAAGCATGCCACTATATTTGGCTGAGCTTTGTGCTTTGGAGGAAGGCAGCATACCAAAAAAATCATTGGGCGATGGCTTTCCAATGCCGTAAAAATGCATCAGTGTTTTGCCACCATTTTCTTCCCATGCTTTTAGATAACGTTTATAAGCATGTTGCATACGTTGATCTTGATTGGCACGCATAAAAAAGTCGAGCAACTTGGGATCAGTGATTTTATGGGGACGATCATAGCGTATCAAATGCTGTCCAGCTTCATAGGCAAGTAACGGTAAAGCATAATCATCAGCCAGTTTCATGCTGACTTTCATGTTGCTATTGACAAAATGCTGGATGGCTCCACCTTTTGGACCTTTGGGCAATACACCACCCTGCTCTATTTCCTTGAATAACAAGTTCATTCCATCCGCTCTACTTGCCCAGTTATTCACTGTGCTACGATGAGCAATCTTGGCGATATAGTCGCCGAAATAAGGCCCTACTGCATACGCATCAACTTTCGAACCACAAGGACCACCTGACCATAACGGGCAATCCAGCGCTTCTTTACCGACCCAATCGACATTAGATTGTGAGGCAATAACACACACTATCCGATGTTTTTTCTTACCAAATACCTGTTTCCAGATATTACACATTTCTACCGAGCGTTTGCCATACCAATTGTTTGCCAACTTCACTCTACGCTCGTAGCTATTCTTGTCAGCATTGGTCTTGTCGGTATAGGCATTTGGCCACAGTTTCAGAGCTTCTCTTATCGCATAAGAGGTGGCGGGGAAAATCACGTTCCACATCTCGTTGGAAAATTCTACATAGATTTTCTTATTACCCCGAACGCGTTTTTTGGCGAGTCGTGCATAGCTACGCATGAATTCATCACTCGCTTTGTGTGGCATATTCAACCAGGGCACTGCGTCAATACTATTAGCAAGGTCGAGCATGGTTTCAATGGGTACGCCAGCGGTACCTGTATAATGTGCATATCGGGAGGTAGGATGCTGATTCCAATGCACCAGTTCGGTTGACCTTGGATTGGTCCAGGGCATAAAGCGAATGGAATCAAAAGGACGTAAGCGCGCTATATAATTCGGATCAAATGGTTGTTTTTGAAAACGGTTTTCATTAGCTACAGAAACCAGATGGATATCACGAATGTAATCTCTGCTATGGGTTTTATTAATCTTGATCTTGATGCCACGCTGAGTTGCGATCAGATTAAAAACGATTCTTCCCGGTTTCTCATCCACTATGTTGAGCGCACCGAGTACTTCAATATCACCTTTGCCTGAATAAAGTAGTACATAACGACCTAGCGGGAAATCATCATCAAGGTTCAATCCACTCACTACGCTGGTGTAAATCTCAGATTCATTTCTGGCGGGTAAAGAACGTACCCAGCCATTCTTATCCAGATTTAAACTGGCTTGTTCTTGAGTATTAAAGGAGTTCTTTTGAGTACAGCCTGGGTCAATCGCACTTTTGTGTTGCCAATCGAATTGACAAGAGGTGAACCAGCCTGTTGAAACTTTGAAAAGATCAGTAAAAGGTAAAGAGGAATTGAGTTTATGAATCCCTTCTACATTAATGCCCATCCGCGGATCGGAACTTTGTACAGCATAAACACGGGTACTCGCGATTACCAACGCCAGACCAAACATGCTTAATGCTGCTTTAACTTTACACATATCATCTTTCACTTATTAATACTTTTATAACGAACACTTTTTATAACGAACACATTCTACGTTTTTGATCCCCTAATTGGGTGACGGCTCTATCAAATATCGCATGGGAATTGTTAACCCAGCCATTTTGACCATTCCAACGAACATATTCCCACACTTGTCCATTAGTCAGTTTTTTCACCTGTCCCAAACGGGCGACCCAAGTAGCGTTATGAGGGATAGCGACTGTCACTCTGCCTTTCCACTGACCAGGTTGAGTACGCAAAGGCAATGTTTTACCTATCGCAATGCCCCTCACTGTAAGGATATCTATATGTTTAAAGGGACGATTGCGCACACTGGCTGGATAACCACAACAGAGTTTATTTTTTTCTTGAGGATCTTTCAGGCATTGCAGACGCTGTTTTGTGATTCTAGTGGAAGCCGGGTCGAAACTTAGAAAGTTACTGTTAACCCAGCCTTCTTCTTTATTCCATACCACTTTATTCCAGACAGAGTTCCCTACCTTTTTTGAACGATTTCTTTTCACAACCCATGAAGCATTATGAGGGATAGCAACCTTAATTCTGCTTTTGCTACTGGGATAGGCACGCAAGTTCAAGCTACTGCCTTGCCCCACACGAGTTACTTTATAAATGTCATTTGCGAATGCTGTCGTAGAGGTTGCAGCTAAGAATCCAGCTAATGATAACGAAAAAAGAGTGAGTGCAAAAAAAGTATTACGAATCCGTTTCATAAATTTTCCTTTGGTTATGGCGATTCAGTTATCGAAACCTAGCCTAATGTCGCAATTCAGCAACGACAAAAAGTGGAGCGCAACGTAGCTTTTGGCATCCGAATGAAATTGCCTTGTTAAGCCTACATATTACCGTCAGGTGAGCTAATCTTGAATCGTTACCACACCAGTCAAAAAAAGTAGTTCGTTATGACAGTATCATTATTGGTGTTGATTTAGTGTTGATTTAGCAAAAGAGGGGATTCAGGTTTGCGCCGTCACTCACGACCAAGTTATCTCTAACAATGAACTATCAGCCCTTTGTGGGGTACACCAACAGCTAACGCCAAATTAAGGGACTTTTTGCCCAGACAAAACTGAAGATGGATATTAGGATAAACTTCTAGAATTCACTGCACTCAAATCTCTATAATCCCTTTGCTTAATCAGGTGCCTTACCCATCGCTATTAACATGCCATTAACGGTTGCTCCCTGCTGCATCTCAAGCTCACTATAATGCACATCACCATGAATGACTGAAGTATTGGCCAAAGAAAGCCTTTTAAAAGCAAAAAGGTTTCCCGTTACTTGCCCCGCCACAATGACATAAGGTGCACGTACTTCTCCAGTTACAGCACAACTTTCGTGTAAAACAAGCTTACCCTCGGTATCCATAGATGACACCACGTTACCATTAACTCTACCTTTAATGTGTAGTTCTTTGGAAAACGACAAATCACCAAGCAACTCGACATCTTGCAGTAAATCGGACACTTCTTTATTTGATACTGGGTCATTATTTTTTTTCATATCATTCAACTTCAAGGTTATTGGGGAATGCTATGTTGATAGCATGGCGGGTGTTTTTAGGGTATCTTTATTAATTGCCTTTTCGCTCGATTACGGCGTTGGATGAATTTTTCTGATCCTCATGTACCCTTGTACACACTGTGGTTCTCAAAATCCATCCGCCTTGTACTCAAACGAAAATTCTAATCATCTAAAACCCTTAATAGATGCAAACCTTTTACTGACACAATCAATATTAAAAGCTGCACAATGGCCATAAGACAGCCACTCCCATCACAACCACTCCCTTTCGAATATGTGTCTCATTTTAGTCACAGTTTAAGCTATGATTTCCTGTTTAAGGAAAGAAAAAGATAAGAATCTGTGTAATATTTTTAAATAATTCAAAGTGGTGTCTCATTTCAGCGAATCCAGATATTGGGATAATCAGGACTCTCCTTATGTTACATTGCCACTTGTTATATTCAGGCTACATTCAAGAAACACCACGAACAATTTTCTCAATCACTCTTGATATCTTTCTCTAATGTATTGCAAAAAGGTATAAAATACCATTGATACCACTTTTTGGACAGTTTATCTGGTATTCTGTATCATATTCCCCATAACAAAAAAGCAACAACACAACTCACTGGCTTGACATGGCTTAATGGTACCTATGCAGAACACAATGCAAAACACGATGGAAAAAGACGTCACCGCGAACTTTAATATCGATTTAACGCTTCCCCAAGAAACACGTCTGCGTTTTTCTGGTGAATATGAGTCAGTAACTGCATGGCGATTGTTATCTCGTTATATTTCTCGCTATCCACATGACTTACGAGTACACGCACAAAGAATAATACTCGCTATTGAAGATAAACTGACTGAGCATTTGCCCGGAGCATTACAAGATTTAGCCATTGCGCTATCCGGAAAAGGTAAACCCTTCTTCACAAGCCTATTGGAACAAGCAAAACCGGCGCTATCTGAACAGGATTATCAACAATTTCTAGATACCTTTGATAGCAGCAGCCAAGATCAATGCTGGCAAAAAGGATCGATGCTGGCAAACGGTGTTTGTGATGGAAAACCCGTTGTAATATTTGATGGAAGCCAGGAGGTGTCAGGATTTGCTAATGTCCTTGATGAAGCACGTGCTTATATTGAATACGGACAAATTGATGAAGCACGTCAGCTACTTGAAGATGAGCTACTGACCAACCCCGCCGCTACTGGCGTAGAAGAAGAGCTGCTTTATTTATATAAATCAACTCGACACCGTAGCCATCTTGAAACAATGGCAAACAAACTACAAGAACTTGGCACAGAGCTTTCCACAGAATGGAAACAGTGTCTGGAAGAAGCGAAATCCTGGTAACTATAATAAAATATGGGCATTGAAATTAAACAACAACCACTCAAAGTTTACCTTTCGGATATCAGTCCACATAGTCAGGCGATACTTGAGTTTTTTATAGGAAGCACGGGAGGAAAATCCTTTACTCTCGTCCCTACCCCTGCCGATGCAGAAATCTACATGACCGATTTTGACTATCCAGGCTCCAGAGAGCACTGGGAAACAGAGCATGCAGTTTCAGCAAAACCCTGTATCGTCCTCTCCATAGAAGACCCACAAAATCAATATGTAGAATGGGTAGCAAAACCTATCACGGCACAAGCACTTATCTCCGCGGCGAAGGCTATAGCTGATAGAAAAGGAAAGGATGTAGCCACTACAAGTGAAGCATCATCTAAAACCACCCAATCTATTACCCATACACCACCCCCGTTACCTAAAATAGCCACTACACAATCGCCTTTCAGGAGAACAATTGCACCGAATACTCCTGCTATACATACCCGTGCTCCTGACTTTCAACAAACAAACAATACAGCGCCTTTATTCGGTGCCCATAACACGGATACTCACATAGATGAGCATGATGGTGACACTTCAGTCGCTATTAAGACTAAAAAAGAAACCACAACAAGCATCGTTTCTGAAACACGTACCGCATCTACCAAACAACAACAAGAAGTCAAACAGGATGCAGCGGAAAATCAAACTCAGAAAGAAGGCAAGCGCGAAAAAATTAAGAAAAAACAGCACACAACCGCTAAACCCGAACAAAAAAACACACTCAAAACACCTATCGAAACAAAAACGCAGAAAGTATCTGAAAGGGAGAAGAAAGCTGCCAAGAAAGCCAGTATTACCCAAGCCGAGCAAGCACAAAAACGTTGGGATTTACTCTGCGGAGAACACAGTAATATCTCGCCTAATGCGCTAAAAAGTAATGAAACCTATGTCTATAATTGTGAGAACTTTTTTCAAGGCACACTCATTGCAGGTTTACGCCTAGCGAAGCAAACGGGACAAGTGGTGCAAATCAAGTATGAACCTCACCAATTTTACGTTTGTCATGATGAATATCTAGTCTTCAGCCCACTTGCTCCTGACTCCGATGACTATACCGCGCTCTGTAAGACAAAAGTAAAACCAGGACAAGTGAATCTACACATATTGACAAGCCCCGAATCCGCAGATATACGCGAAAGAATTCACTCTGATGCCAACTTTACCTACGATTTGGAGAATTTTATCTGGACTAGTTGTTTATTAACCTCTCAAGGACGTGTACCCTCTTCTCTCAATTGCGAAGACAAGTACCTCCTTAAACAGTGGCCTAATTTTACCCGCATTGAGAACTTTCCTTTTGCCATGAAAATTGCGGCTAGATGGCAAAAGAAACCATACAAGATCACTGAAATAGCTAGAGAAATGGATATTCCGTTACGATATATCATTGCGTTTTACAATGGTACGATCGGACTTTCTCTCTTTGAAACTGACATGTCAAAAGTCCAACAGAAGTCCAACATCAAACCCAAGAAAAGTAATGGTTTGATTGCAAGACTATTTGGTCGCCTTACACAAAGCGAGTCACCCAGCTAATGAGTCATACTAACCGAAAAATAATATTCACAGGCCCTGTTGGATCAGGCAAAACTACTGCTATCAATTCGATCAGTGATATTGAAATGGTGTCTACGAATCAGAGTGCATCTGATATGACACAAAAAAGAAAAAAAGATACCACGGTTGCCATGGACTACGGTGTTATTAAATTGGGGAATGATGAGAAAGTACATCTTTATGGCACCCCAGGACAAGAACGGTTTGATTTTATGTGGAGCATTCTGACCAAAGGAGGTATTGGTCTGGTTTTATTGTTAGACAATACCCGCAAAGATCCCTTCCGTGACATGAAGTTCTACACCCAGTCTTTTAAAGATTTTATAAAAGAGAATCAAATGGTTATAGGAATCACTCAAACAGACAGACAAAAAACACCCGCTATTTCTCAATACCGCGAATGGTTATCAGAGCTGAATTTTGAAGCGCCTATATTTGAAGTAGATGCCCGTTCCCGTGACGATATATCGCTACTATTGCAAGGACTTTTATTATCGCTTGATCCGGGAGTAGTCGAATGAGCGAATACATCTTACAAGACAACCTTTATCTAGGTATAACCCCTGCTGGCAGTTATTATGCTGTGCAAGATAATACCGATGAAGCAGGTAGACGCTTTTTAAGACGTTTATTGCAAAACCCAGAAACTCTATTACTCAATACACAGATAGCCAGTGAATATAGTGGATTAGACGAAGGTAGTTCATTAGAGTTTATTCATTGGTTGCAAAATGCAGGGCTTGTCTACGGCACAGAAACCATTGAGGAAGCACCACAAGAAAGGCTCGAAGATATTCTTCCAAATCTGTTACGACCCATAGCTGATAGCCAAAAGGTAGTCATCGCTGAATCCCAGGGATTGTACCTTGGAGCAGCCGGGTTTACCCATGAAGCCGCAGAGGAGTTAGCGGCAATGAGTACGGAGTTAATAAAGACCTATGATCGCCATAAGCCTTTACTAAGCGGAAACCTACGCCTCAAACAAAGAGGATGGGGTCTCATTGACGGGACAGGAAGCTCTGAAATTGGTTTTTGGCCTTTATTTATTGGTGACGAAGTATTCACACTCATTGCTGAAGGCATGCCTCAATTTAACCAACCAGCCTTTAGACAGCTAATCTGGGCGCTTTCTATTCGCTACGATAATCGTATCTTTTGATGTAGTGAGGACTAGGGGCTTGGCTAAAGTACGTTAAGTTATTTAATAAGCACGTTAGATACATTGTTAAATAACAACATTTTTTAACCTAAAAATAACCGTTCACGAATTCCGTGTAACTAACTATGATTGGGTTCAATCTTGTCTACAGGTAAAACAATATTCTTACACTGTAGACACTAACACTATGCGATAAACAACTCGCAACTTGCACAAAATGCTTAGGAGAATTTTATGCTATCAGAAATGCTTAGCTCAATATTGAGCGACTTAAACGGCTCAAGTACAGAAATCGAAGCGTCAGCCATCATCTCAACAGATGGACTTATTATGGCGTCGCTGTTACCTGCGGCTATGGATGAAGATAGAGTAGCTGCAATGAGTGCGGCCTTACTTTCATTAGGTGACAGAACCGCAGAAGAACTTGAAAGGGGATCTCTTGAACAGGTTCTAATCAAAGGTGATACGGGCTATATTTTAATGACTCATGCCGGTAATGAATCTGTACTTACTGTTCTCGCCAAGCCAAATGCGCGCCTTGGTCTGATCTTTCTTGATGTTAAACGAGCGGCTGCTAATATCACTAAATTACTTTGATATATTTCATTTAATCATTAGTTTATATCAGGATAAGATTATGAGCGCACATCACCACCCTAATACCTTAGCCCTTAAACAGATAACAGTAAAAGTATTCATTACACTGTTATTAACACTATTTGTAATCTCTAATAGCCTGGCTAATAGAAACTATGGACCTGTTAAGGCCAAAGACTTTTTGATTAAAATTGTTAAGAAAAGCTACCCAGATAGCGCCTTAACAAGAGATCAGATTATGGTGGCTATCTTGCGTACAAACCCCGAAGCATTTAGGGGGGGGAATATTCATTTTCTTAAACAAGCAGTCACGCTAAGTCTCCCTGATGAAGACGCTATATCAACGGTACCTCGTGCTGAAGCTTCTGCTTTGATCGCCACACATTTAGCACTCTTCAAGCAAGGAAAAACAGGGAACTTTGTTCATGAAGCACTAATCTCAAATGCTTCTCAAGTCGATTCAGACCAAGCCTCTGAAGGCGCCGCTGCTACTGAAGACACCGCTGAATCCTCTTCGTCATCAGTATCATCCGTCCCCCCCACATCATCTGCTGTCCCCACAAAAATCAAGATTGAGACTCGTAAACAAAAACAAGTACAAGAAAACAAAACAAAACATGTTGAATCATTGGAAAATATCAGTAATCAACAAAATAGAACACTACATTCACTTGATGAACAAATCCGCATCCTTGAAGAGCAACTGAAATACGACAGCGAGAATAAAAAGAAGTCTTCAATCGATCAGGCAACAGCCGTAGAACCTGCCATAGAACAAACAGGAACAACAAACGATGAAGACGAAACTGCTGAAAATGCAATTTCGTCTTTAACGTCGTTACTGTCAGGGCAGAAGAAGGCGTTAGAAAAGGAAACAAAGTCCAAGCCAGCTACTGAAACTGAAATTAAAGAAACTGCTGCAACCACATCTAGTACTAGGGAAACAGTACAAGAAGTGACTAACACTACTGTTATCTCCCAAAATAAAAATACTGACGTTTCAGAACCCACGAATTCATCATTATTCAGTAATTTCGAAAACCCAAAACAAATAGCTCTGCTTTCGGCATTCGTGCTCGGTTTATTTGCGCTTGGTTATTTCTTTTTAGGTCGAAAGACACAGCAGCAAACCCTTCCAACTACCCCCTCTTTTGACACAACACCAGCCACTATCGCTACTGACACAGCAATAGATATACCAAGTCAGGATAACCTGCTAAACCCTGTTATAAAAAGAGAGACATCATCGAATCAAGAGACATCATCGAATCAAACTGCCGTAGCAATATCTACTGAAGCAAGCGAACAAGATTCAGAAATAAAAATTAATATGGCTCGTGCCTATATGGACATGGGGTATATAGATGCCGCCAAAGAATCACTGGAAGAAGTCTTAAAAGATGGTACCACAGAACAGAAAGATACCGTTAAACAGATGCTAAGCATGTTGTAACAACACCCCAAAATAGCGGCTTAACATGTCTTCTTTTTACAATAAACAGTATCTATTGCCGATAGCACTACTTTTTTTAGTAATCATTGTGCTATTAACTACCTCTGTTTTCATCCTTACCCCGAATATTCAAAATGATCTCGCCAAACAAATCCAAGAACAGCTGAGTGAACAGTTAATTCCTGCAAAAATAACCTTGTCTGGAAGAGATGTCACTTTGAATGGAACCGTTAGTGATATTAAAACTAAACAAAAAGCCAAAGTCATAACCGAAAAGGTCTGCGAAATTCGTTTTGTTGATAATCAATTATTAACCGAGAAGGAAGAAAATCTGGCTTTATTATCTAGCAGAGCACCTACCAAAATTTCGACCCACAAGCCTCAAAAGAACAAACCAAGTCTTAAACCTACCAGGAAACCTGACAACCCACCGACCGAAATTAACGATGAAGAACTCACCACTAAACAAGCAACACGCAAGCCACCTAAAAGAAAAGCAGTTAACTACGAAACTATGCTTGCCGCCATGAATGCATATCAAGCGCAAAAAGGCAGAAACCATAAGCGTTTAAAAGCAACAAACATACAGTTTAAAAAAGACAGTGGTGAAATACTCCCAGAATCCAACACAGAGCTTGATCGATGGGTGGCTCATTACAAAAAAACCAACAACAACATTGAAATTACAGTCACCGCAAAAGACACACCACTAGCCCTTATTCGTGCCAAAAATATCCGCACTTATCTAGCTAACCATGGCATTAAAGAAAATAACATTAAAGTGTATGGAAAAAGCGGAGAAGAGGATGTCAACATTAAGAACCCCTAGTTCAAACATGGTAGTACTTGCTTGTATAATAAGCATTTTTCTATTTTCAGAATGTCGTAGTGTAAAGCTCCCATGATTAGTGCCAAGACAAATTAGAATATTCCAGTTTAAAATTCTCTTTGAGATACGACAAGGGTGTTAGGTTATTCAAAGACTCATGAGGTCGTTCTGTGTTGTATTGCATCATCCAATACTCAGTAATTTCTCTTACTTCAGTGAGTGACTTAAAGACATAGTAGTTTAAGACTTCACGTCTAAATGTACCGTTAAAGCGTTCGATGTAAGCATTCTGTGTGGGAGTGCCTGGTTTTATAAACTCCAGATGGACATGATGCTTCTTAGCCCATTCAGCCAACGCTAATGAGATAAACTCAGGGCCATTATCACATCGTATTTGTCTTGGATAACCTCTCCATTCGGATAATCGTTCAAGCGTTCGTATGACGCGCTTTGAGGGCAAACTAAGGTCGACATCAATCGCAAGCGCTTCTCGGTTGTAATCATCAATCACATTGAATGTTCTAAAGTATCTGCCGTCGTACAATGAGTCACTCATAAAGTCGATAGACCAACTCTTATTAGGTTTATCAGGCACCGCTAGTGGCTGAGGAAAACGATTAGGTAGGCGCTGCTTTCCTTTGCGCTTCATATTTAAACCTAACTGACAGTAGATACGGTGCACTCGCTTATGGTTCCATGTTTGTCCAGCTTGCCTTAAGAGAATGAAATATTTCTTAAAACCATATCTTGGATACTGCTCAACCAGTTTGTGCAAGGTATCAATAACGCCATCATCTTTTGTGTGATCAGGCTCATAATGATAAACGCTCCGACTGATGTTCATTACACGGCAGGCGGCACGTTCACTCAGCGAGCGTTGTTCTTTGACCTGATCAACAAAGTAACGTTTCTCAGCCACCGTTAGTGCTTTTTTCCGAGCACATCCTTAAGGGCTTCGTGCTCCAAGCTGAGATTGGCAAACATCTGCTTGAGTCTTTTGTTTTCTTGCTGAACCTCTTTTAGATGTTTCACATCAGAGGCTTCCATTCCTCCATACTTACTGCGCCAGTTATAATAAGTGCCTTGGCTGATACCGTATTCTCTGCAAACTTCTTTGGCGGAACGTCCAGCCTCTACTTCTTTTAGGATCTTGATTATCTGGCTTTCGCTATAGCGTGTTTTCTTCATTGCTGCCTCCATCTGACGGGGTTTAGTATGATGGAAAATTCTAATTACGGGTGGGACTATTTTAGGGGATACTTACAGGCTGACCCATGAATTATCATGCTGGCAAACATAGCTGCCATGAAGACTTTAAGCGCGTAAAATTTTCTATTCCGTCAAGGTTACTTTGTAAGGTCTTCCAGCGTGCTAGATCAAATGAATCCCGATACAAGTGTGCAATCCAATCTGCTAATAGCACTGCCGCATAGGTTTCTATATCGCTAGCATCACAGAGTGCCAGTCCGGCACTGTGTTGGTATCCGGCTATGATGGTTGCCTCGCTATAGCCCCATCGCTGTAGTGCAACGGCAGTAGTGCCTGCACGACATGTCGTATCCTCGGGCAGATTCATTTCTGCAGTCGAGGCAACAGGATCGAGTGATGCAGGTAACTCTGAGAAGTTAATGTTTGAAAATAAGGATTGAACATGTGCTGCGAGTTCGCGTGTATTCGCCGCGTGCCAGAAATTGAATACTATGGTTTGTCGCGGTTGAGTAACTTCGGTGACGCTATGGTATGAATCCTCATGCAGAAAAAAGCCAAAGGCTTCGTTGTATTCAGGATTGACACTCATTACGGCTTCGCTCTCTGGCGATGAAAATAGTTCCAGAACCCCTCCATGTTCAGTCTGCCATTGCTTATTGAATTGTACTACCAAACGAAAACTCTCATAGCCAAGTAGCGGCCGGTCGCTATGTATACCAATAGCTTGTCCTGGCAGCATTCGTTGAGCCGTGACTACAACATGATTGTCGAGTGGTAACCCCGTAATATCTCGCATTCTATCGAGTACTTCACTCTGAAACGATGACGGAATACTTGCAGTAATATCTCGAAGAGAGCATCGGTAAAATGCACCATCCCGATGTTGCCACTCACCGGCTTGAGAAAATAGATTCTCAAGCGCAGTACACTGTTCTTCAGAGAATGCAGACGTTACTTTAAAAAAAGGGAATGGGTATTCTTGATGGTTGGGCTGCAAGAGCAACGGCTAAACTCCTTTAAGGGGGGGGGTGAACATTGTATCAAAAAAAATGGTGTCGGATCTATCCTAGTTTGTTTCTTTGGCTGATTTTATTATTGCCACAGGAGCTGATGACCGAAAGTCTTTTTTGATTATTTTAGCTAAAGGAATAAAGCGGTTTTAATTGGATATGTCATGCTTATGAGTATCAAGCTGGCTGACCCATGAACGCTCACCCCCCACTTTTATGCACTTTTGTAGGAGGAGGAGAATAACTTAATACTTGTACTTTATGACTTTGCGTCGCAGACACCTAACGCCCAGTTGAGGGGAAAACGGGTTAAAACTACTGAACTCTGAGTCACGGCTTACTTACCCGAATAAAACAACCTTAAATCAGCCGCTTAGTAGTTTTTGATCTTGCCCCGAATAAGTAGACAAAATGATGCTACTTCCTTGCCATTGTTTCATACTCAACGGGCGAATAAAAATCTAAACTAGAGTGTATTCTTTTTCGGTTATAAAAGTGCTGAATATAACCAGCTATTAAATCGCGCAAGGTCCAGTAATCATCAAAGCGATATCCATGGATCACATCACTTTTCAGAGTATGAAAAAAGGATTCCATCTCTGCGTTATCCGTACAGCGCCCAGGTCGGTTAGCACTGGCAATGATGTGGTGTTTATTGAGTAATTCCCCGATGGCATAGGCACGATATTCTGTGCCCCTGTCTGTATGGAATATCAAACCAGGTTCTGGTTTGCGATTGGCTATGGCACGACGTATTGACTCTTGGGTAAGTGCCACATCTTTCTTATGACCCATCGCCCAACCGATGACTCGCCTTGAGTATAAATCAATAACTACCGATAGATAAATCCATCTCTGGCTAAGCTTCAAGTACGTAAGATCAGCCGCCCATTGTTGATTGATCCTCGTGGGCTTTGGTAAATCTTTACGGATATTTACCATGCTTTCTAAGTAGCGCTTGGTCCCCGGTTTGTGTCGATAGATACGGTTCGCTCGTGCGACTAAAGCATTGTCTCGCATCAAGCGGGCTATGCGTTTACGACTGACGAAGATCCCTAGCTTACGCAATGCCTGATAGATACGTGGACTACCAAAGGTGCCCAAGTTGTCTTTAAAAATGGTTTTTATTGTATCCAAAAGATGCTGATCACTGGCTATTCTTGGGTTTTCTGGCCGCGCTAGCCAAGCATAATAGCCACTGCGTGATACCTCTAGAAATTGGCATAGATAGGTTATTCGGTATCGGGCTTTTTCTCGGTCGATAAAGGTGAATTTGTCGACTTTACTTCCGCCAGATACCGTTGCCACTTTTTTAGTAATTCATTCTCCATGGTCAAGCGATGCAGTTCTTTTTCTAGTGCTTGAATGCGTGTGTTATCTGAAGTGCTTTTAGGGGGGTGAATAGATTTTCGGCGTTTATCAGCCATAAGTTTTCCTTCTCTATATTCCTTTCGCCATCGTGACAGCATATAGGGATGAATATCTAGTGATGATGCAACCCCCTTCACTGTCTCAGACTCTAATAATGAAAGGTGAACGGTGGTGACTTTGAAGTGCTGGGTATATGCTGCTGTCTTCTTGTGTTGTGTAAATTGGGCCATGTGGACTCCTAAAGTTAGTTAGGTTTTTTTGTCCACTTAAACGGGGCAAGTTCATTTTCCCTTCGAACGTCTTGTTAGGTGAGAACTGGCACGAGGGTTGATCTGCCATAGTTTGTACCTCTATTTTTTTCAAGAGCATAATAGATTTTAAGCCTTCTACTAGCTTTACAGATTACCACCATTTATTTTTAATAGCTTCAAACCCATCTCCTTATACATAAGTTACAAAATCTTGAAGCTCCGTAGCAAGCTGTATTCCGTAAATGCAGTCTTGTATTCGCTGAAAACCTTTCCAGATGCTTTTAGCACCCGGTTCACCATCTGACTTTCTTGCGAGAAAGCCTCCCAGCATGGCTAAATTTCTAAGGACTTCATTAATAGAGGGAATACCGTTAGGTGCAACATATAGAGTGCCCCTTCACTGTCTCAGACTCTAATAATGAAAGGTGAACGGTGGTGACTTTGAAGTGCTGGGTATATGCTGCTGTCTTCTTGTGTTGTGTAAATTGGGCCATGTGGACTCCTAAAGTTAGTTAGGTTTTTTTGTCCACTTAAACGGGGCAAGTTCATTTTCCCTTCGAACGTCTTGTTAGGTGAGAACTGGCACGAGGGTTGATCTGCCATAGTTTGTACCTCTATTTTTTTCAAGAGCATAATAGATTTTAAGCCTTCTACTAGCTTTACAGATTACCACCATTTATTTTTAATAGCTTCAAACCTGTAAACTACTTTGACTATTATTACTGCTCCCGCTCGTCACAACTAAAAATGAATTATCAAAATTAATCTTCTCAAAAAACTCTTTCATTTTTTTAAAAGTATCATCGTTAATTTTAGAGCAGTTTCTTACTTCGACTATTGATCCTCCTTCAAAAGATATTATTTTTTCTTTTTCATCAATGTTAATTGATTGCAAAACATTAATCGCCTCACTATTGTAACCTACAGATAAGTGAGCACCTCTTTCCTCTTTATCTAGTATTCCTTCATAGATTGGGGTTCTAATGATAAGAATATCATTCTCCTGATCATAATTTTCGCCCATATAGCCAAAACTAATAATGAAGTCTGGTTCAGTAATCTCTATATTAATGAAGTCGCAATAAATCACTCTTTTACCATTGAATGTTTGTGAAATTTAATATTCTATCATCTCACTTAGGATAAGTATGATTTTAAGGGCAATGTTTAATCATTATTTATATAATTTGATGCTTGCAACCAACTAACTGCTACAGCACGGTAGGGATGATGAAACCATCACGGTTTGTATCATTCGTAGCTTGAAACTTGCAACTGACTCAACCGCCATCAGCGGGGCAGGGGCTTTAAATCATAACTGTTTATGCTTTGAAGTATTAAATCTTCACTTTCTACCTGCTTTAGCACACTGGATGTTGAACTCCAGCAAAGATTGTAAATACGAGAGTTTTGCTTACACACCTAACGCTCAGTTGAGGGGCTTTTTGGACCGACAACGATGAGCGTAACTCTATGAAATACTTTATATAACTAACAAAACTTAAATCAACCGCTGAGTAAAAAAGTCCCTTCGAACGTCTTGTTATGTCTTGCGCTTACACCTGGGTGAATTCAACTTCTAAGTGCAACAGTCTTAGTCTTGAAAAAGACTTCGTAAGGTGTTCTGTACTTTAAACATTTCCTTGGGCGGTGATTAAGTTTATCAACTGCCTCTTGAATAAGACTATCATCTATCACATGAAAGTTGCAGCCTTTAGGGAAATATCTCCTCAATAATCCGTTGGTATTTTCATTCAATCCTCTTTGCCAAGGTGAATAAGGATCAGCAAAATAGACACGACTTTTGGTCGCTTTTTCGAGCAGTTTGAAATAGGCAAACTCACTACCATTATCAACCGTAAATGTTTTTATTAGTTCTGGATCTATGCCTTTAAATGCATCAATAGTGCTATTCATAAAGTTCTCTGAACCTTTGTTTTCAAGTTTTCCAACCACTAAAAAACGGCTCTTTCTCTCTACATGGGTTGCAAGCCCACCTAGTGATTTTCCACCTTCTACTGTGTCACTTTCCCAGTCTCCAAAACGCTTTTTATCACCCACTATTTTGGGTCTTTTATCTATCGACACTCTGTCTTTTATTTTGCTCTTCTTCCCACTACGACGCTGTTTACGTCGCTTTTTGTGATGCCTCACCAGATTCTTGTAATGCACCCCTCCCTGTCGTGCATCAAGATACAGCCACTGATAAATAGTTTCTGGACTCGCTCGCATTTTCTCACTTCTGTATTCACGCTTTAAGCGACCCGAAATAATCTCAGGTGAGAGTCCTTTTCCTACACTATTGATGACAACATCTAATAGGGGTTTATGAGATAGTCTCTTGGCTGTTCGGACAATTGACTTCCGTTCTTTGGCATAGTTATTGGCGCTTTTATACCAATAGACTCCATTACTTTCTTTGTTCCTGTTTATCTCTCTACTGACCGTACTGGCGGATCTATCTATTGAATCTGCTATGTCTCTGATCGTGTGATTTCGAAGGGATAAGTAATATATACAATAGCGTTCATTTGAGCTTAAATGGGTGTAAGACATCGTAGGTTCCTGACTTTTAAATTGTGGTAATTTAAAGTTATCAGATTCTTGCGATGTCTTCTTTATTTAGTCTAAGTGTTGCACTTGGTGTTGGAACTCAGGTAGGCTCTTTTTCAGTAGATAGATAGTCCCCATTACTCAATACTTCATGCGGTAGAGATATTAAAATAGACAAGCCTGTTCCCTCATTTACCCATTCATTACATGAAGTTGTCATTTCTGTCTCAGATGGCTGATCAGTGTAAAATTTTGCGCCATGAATAAAAGTATGGTAGCTATTAATTTTTAGACCATCATGACACAGCAAAGAGTGCTTGAACCCATCCGTTGGCATCATTGCTCCAAAGGAAAGCATTATCCAATGATCCGCACCAACTTCAACCATATCAAGTGAAATATCTAAATGAGAGCACGTTTTAGCATGTTTTGATAGATCAATTGTAGCTATTCTTGCTTTTCCGACATCAACTTCTACATTCTTAAAGTCAATTTTTTCATCTTTGTACACGTCACGATCACCATGTGGTGTATTCACAATTACTTGTGTACAAGTTGAGCAATCTTCTTTAGCTAGAAAACCAACTTTAATATCATTATAGCCGTCTTTTGTTGGATATAAACGGTATGAAATATTTGAGTTCACACAAACTTTATTATCTTCCTTATTTATATATGCTCGTGCATTAATGCTGTAATTACTTCGAACACATTTATTTGTAACATCCATTGTTTGAGAAATATATGTATTTAAATAATCCTCAATATTTGAGTAAACCCTTTTCTCTTCTACAGAAGGCTTAATAAGTGCACTCAAAGCATCCCGTTTACTTGCAGAATCGATATTTCCTAAAAAATTTCTACTTACAACAATATCCTGAAGCAAAGATCTTATTTTATTAACAAACTCTGATGTTCCAGATGCATACGTAAATATAGAAGCTACTACTATTGCAATGCCTATAGATTCTATAAGACCAGTTCCTGCGGCAGACCAAAAAGGCATTTCAGGGAATTGTAATTCTAATACTACGGCAAGAAGTACAAGTACAAGGCCTAGCCAAAAATAGCCTGTGAATAACTTAGTAAACCCATAATTATCTTTTTTATTCAATGTATATACCCTTAATTATACTATGTGAATCTAAGTTGCCTAACGCCCGCTTAAGTTGTCGGGCGGTTTAACATAACTGCACTCAATCATACGATAAAGTTAAACGGAACTACAGAACGACGAGAAGCCCTGCTTTAGCCCGTCAAATTAAAGCGCTTGTTAGGAATTATTTATTTTTGCATGCAAATCTAAGAACGATTTTTCAACCATACTAAAATAAGAACTCTCCAAACTAAAACTATAACCTCCAGTTTTATTATCCCATGGGTAACGTAAATGCTGATCCATGATACCCACTTTGAATTTTTCCAAATGTTCCTCAGCTAAAGTCTTTTCATTATGATTTTCTGGCGAGCTCTCATATTCTGAAAAATCAAAAGGATGTTCAAATTGAAACTCTGGTAATGGGTATAGTTCCTTATATTTTTTGTCCAAGACTCCAATATCATGGCCCCAACAAGTTTCACCTTTACTCAATATCGCATACTTTATAAAAAGTTCTACTGCATGAAATAGTTGGTAAGCAGTTGCATTTTGATAATCTCCTACCTGTGATAATTCCGACACCTTACCAATAGGGAACCAACGAGGTAATTTTTCAGAAATCCAATTTCTCTTTGAAGTTATTTTACCTATTTCTATATAACTCATAGCCATAGAAAAGTATTGTTCATGTTCGTTCAATAGTTATCTCCGAAGTTTCCTAACGCCTTGCTCAGCGGCAATTTAAAGTGGCACGTTTTTGCGAAAGCAAAAAAAGTGACGCTTTAAATTGTCCGCTGGAGCTATTTGTTAGGCTTTTATTTGCTACATTGTACTTCTAGTTACATCTTAGTATTAGAAATGTAAGACCTATAAAAAACAATTCTGTGAGATAAAAAATGTTGAGTGTAATTGAGAAGGTAGCATGATGCCACTTATGGTTTGGCTTTTTCAGTTGAGCTGGGATGGTCATTTCAAAATCTGTATTATCTAGTTTACGAACATCATTATAAATCCCTCTAAAAAGTCGCTCTTGCCATAAGAAATATCCATCTAGTATCCAGAAACCCGCAACAGGGACAATAAAGGAAAGACTTAAATACGAAGAGTAAGTACCATTGGTTCTTGTTATAAATAAAATTGCAGCAGCTAAAATCGTCATACTCCAGCCTTTAATTAAAAATGAATTATTAGCTAAGCGATTAATAACACCCTGTATCATTTCTAAATGTTTTATAACTCTATCTTTACCATCCATTTTTAACCTCTTTAACTATATCGTATGATTTTCTATCATCTCTTATACTTGCCGCTTTATCTAAATAGTGGTCTTTATTACTCAAAAAATCTACCCATTTTACTGATTCTATGTAGGAGGTACTACCTCGGTAAAATGTGCTATTACATGATGAACAGTGCTCTTTAGTTTGATCTTTTGTTTTTGAATTAAACATATTGTCTTGGATTATTTGGAATAATTTATTAGTTCCTAAATGCCTAGACTTACAAACAGCACAAGACTGAGTAATATAGTGTTCATATGAACCGAATTGATCAGGAAGAACTATGGCAAGAATGCCGTTGGTGTGGCTTAACTTATCACTTCTAGTTATTTCTTTAAGTGAGTACGAAACCTCCCAAGGTATCCATTGCTCCGATTCCATTTGATGAGGTTCTTTCATGCCTGAGGATATTATAATTAAAGTAATACTACTGTCATGTATCTTATTTTTTAGGTGGGTTTTAATCGTATCATCTCGGAACTCGCTTATATCTTCATTTCCTTCACCTTTATATATTTCATCATCTAGTCGATGTTCAATAAGGTAATCAACATACGCTCTGGCAGTACTACCAAAACCTCGCAAGTTTTCTACGTTGCTATCACTATGTTTATATGAGACAAATACTTTTCTACCCACTACTAAATCCTCTCTTTAAAATTTGATTGTTCGCCAAAATTATGGGAATGCCTAACGCCAAATTAAGGGGCTTGCGGATTAAAAACGCTGAGGACGACAGTCCGATGACGTTTATAGAATGCACCAAACTATGCAAACCGCTGAGTTAGTAAGTCCCTCTTGAATTTACTTGTTATGTGTAGCTATAGCTTGCTGTGAAATTTAGTTCTAACACGTCTCATAATGAAACTATTAAGTCCTACTCCATTATTAGCAAGCTTTTTCATTTCTTCGATGTTTTCACTACCAGCACTATCATAGGTATAAATATAAATAGCTCCAGTTGAAAATTGTACTGTTATAGAGTTTGAATTAAATTCATATGCAGAAATACCTGAATTACCACCTAAATTTTTATAATTTTCCATTTTTTAAAGCCCCATAAATATTGATATATTATTCTACAGCATTAAAAAGAGAAAGTAACTGTGCTGGTACATCCGTATCTCTTATGTGCTCTCCAAGAACACGCCCTAATATAGGTTTTGTCATTTTCTTACCACTTGCGTTATTTAATGACTTTATTTCTCTAGAAAATTTATCACCATTGGCTAAACATGCCAGTTTCATTTGTTCAATATTTTCTTCGCTCCAGCTCTCTGGTGATGCCTTTCCACATTCTATTAGGTGTTTATCCCAACAACTGTGAATAGCTTTGCTATCAAAAGCATCTTCAAATTCTTTTTCTCCTATTACGAATTTTCTTTCATCAGGAATATTTAAATTATTGATGAGAATTTCAAGCTCAGGAGAAGCATCATTGTCTACAACTAGATAAATTCTTTCAGAGTCATGCAACTCTAGTATTGCGGTACAAAACCCTACGACATTATTAATTCCTTTAGTATTTATTACTTTAATTAAATCAGAGGTTATTATTTTACCTTTATTTTTCATATAGTAAGCAGGTATAAAAGCTTCTTCTGTTTCACCTTCTACAATTATTATATGTCGAGAAAAGAATAGATATGTATTCTCAACCCCAAGGGAACGTAACAAGTAATTAGAACTATTTATGTTGCAAGTTAGACTCCTTACTTTTGTAACATTATTGCTATTTTGAAGAAGCCTGATTTGCCTTGGATGTAATGCATTGATAATAAATGGAGAATGAGTTGATAGAATAACTTGATTTCCATCACTGGCAAATTTTTCCATTGTTGATAGTAACTCTAATTGTGCCTTTACATGCAAGTGAGTATCTGGTTCATCTAATAAGTACAATGTATTCTCATCTTCTTGTATAGATTCATCTTTTTTGAATTCTAATAGAGCCATTGTTACTCGTCGTTTTGTGCCATCACCCTTTTTTTCCAAGTTAATTTCTTTTCCATTCTCTAAAAATACAACTTTAGCATCAATATTCAAATCCCTAGATTGATACAAGGGTTCAATTTTTATATCTGTTAGATCCGTAAGGTACAGCTGCATCTTTTCTAAGATGCCTTTATCTATGATTTTTTCTGTTATCTCAGTCGTATAATCACTTATTCTCGATTTAACAAACTCTTCAATTGTTTGCTCCCCATCAATTTTTTCTGACCATATATTAGCTTGTTTCTCTTTAAGAAATACTTCTTTAAAGAACCCAGATACGTTCTCAAACTGTGTTCCATCAAGTTGAATATTGCTAAATGATGGAAATGTTGTATTTGTAATTTCTACTTGCTCTCCATCAGGAATATTTATTTGATGTAGTATTAATTCCTTCAATGTTTCGATTCTAGAGTTTGCTCGGACTGTCAGCCCAAATGTTCTTGCAATATTTTTTATTTCTACTTCATCTGTACCATCTTGAATAATATCTCGAATCTTATCAATGTAAGATAAAGTTGGTTTCGCTACAAATAACTCCTCTGTAACAAGCCCAGCATCTTTTATGTATCTCTTTTCAAAAATATAATCATCAATCTCTATTTTCAATACAATAGTATTCTTATTATGGTTAAAGTCATCTGCTTCTACTTTCTTATTTTGTGTTATTACCTTTAGACATTCTATGAGAGATGTTTTTCCGCTATCATTCTCACCAACAATAACGGTTAAGTCTCTTTCAAATGAGATTTTGAAGTCTAGTAAGCAACGAAATCCATCTATCTCAATCTTATTAATTTGCACGATAATTTCCTATTTCACATAACGCCTGCTTCAGTTGACGTAAAAAGGGGCAGAAATTTTGCGTCTTTTTGCAAAATTTGTGACGCTTTTTACGGTCAACTGGAAGCATTGGTTATGTTTTATTTTTATCACCTTGATGAGTTACTACCCAAAAAATATTTCCTGTCGGGTCTTTTATGCCACCATACCTATCTCCATGTGGAAAATTCTCAGGGGGAAAAATTGAAGTTGCCCCTTTTGTTAAAGCAAGCTTATAAGTTTGATCGCAGTCAGGGACGTAGATATATAATGTTGTAGACATTGAACCAATACTTTCCATTGGACTACCCATCATTATTACAGAGTCACCAATGACAATTTCAGCATGTTTTATTGAGCCATCATCTCTGTAGTGTATGTCTCCTCTCAAATCGCCAGAGAATACTTCTTGAAAAAATAAAATCAGACCTTTCACATCCTCAACGATTAAGTAAGGTGTGACTGTATGTAATCCAAACGGGTTTTGCTCAGCCATCATTTTTTCCTTCATCTACATTGATTGCTTGCTTGATTATTTTTTTAAGAATAGTAATGTCCATTTGTTCTATATTTTCAAATCTCAAATGCCTCATATTTTTTCCTGTTCCATATAATAACTTTGAGTCTTTAAGTATTGAACCCTGAAATATCTGGAAATTTACATGATGAGTATGTGCCATGATTGAACAGATGTTTTTATTTATTGAATAAGTGGGAACATTCCATTTCATTTCTTCTTTAAATTCTTTAGAACTATCTTTAATAACACCTCTAAGCTTCTTCACTATAGGCTTCAAATTATCATTTACTGATTGGATATATGAATCAATATCGTTCATTTAGAATTCCTCACCTATGAAGTTTTCCTTATAACAAATAACACGCCTCCCTTGTTTTTGCCACTTTTATACGAGGAAAAAATCTTCTTTTAGTACTTCTGAAATATGCATTTGCGTCGCAGACACATAACGCCCGCATCACTTGACGTAAAAAGGGGCGCAAATTTTGCGATAGCAAAAATTTGTGACGCTTTTTACGGTCAAGTGCATGCGTTTGTTATGTGTAATTGCATAATATTTATTACAGACCTGAATTAATAACTTGTTGCTTTAAAGGCTCGAACTTAGAAAGAAAATTTTCAGAAATACCAATAGAATCATTACTGAAATACATTAATGCATTCCAGAGCCTAGAAGCTTCATGGAAATTCTGGTTCTCAATTTTCGAAATAATATCATCACATTGCTTTTCAGCAGATATAAAGGCTTCTTTAGAGTCATTTGACTCAGCGTTTCTGGAAAAATCATTAAATAAACTTTTTAATTTACTAAGATTTCTTAATAAGATTTTTTCGGTGTCCATTTTATTTTTTTACACATAACGGCTTGCATCAGCTGCCGTGGAACGTGGCGCTTGTTTTGCAGGCTCTTTTGCAAAAGAAGTGACAGGTTTCGCGGTCAGATGGATGCACTTGTTATGTGCTGGTTTCATTCTCTGGGTGAATTCAACTTCTAAGTGCAACAGTCTTAGTCTTGAAAAAGACTTCGTAAGGTGTTCTGTACTTTAAACATTTCCTTGGGCGGTGATTAAGTTTATCAACTGCCTCTTGAATAAGACTATCATCTATCACATGAAAGTTGCAGCCTTTAGGGAAATATCTCCTCAATAATCCGTTGGTATTTTCATTCAATCCTCTTTGCCAAGGTGAATAAGGATCAGCAAAATAGACACGACTTTTGGTCGCTTTTTCGAGCAGTTTGAAATAGGCAAACTCACTACCATTATCAACCGTAAATGTTTTTATTAGTTCTGGATCTATGCCTTTAAATGCATCAATAGTGCTATTCATAAAGTTCTCTGAACCTTTGTTTTCAAGTTTTCCAACCACTAAAAAACGGCTCTTTCTCTCTACATGGGTTGCAAGCCCACCTAGTGATTTTCCACCTTCTACTGTGTCACTTTCCCAGTCTCCAAAACGCTTTTTATCACCCACTATTTTGGGTCTTTTATCTATCGACACTCTGTCTTTTATTTTGCTCTTCTTCCCACTACGACGCTGTTTACGTCGCTTTTTGTGATGCCTCACCAGATTCTTGTAATGCACCCCTCCCTGTCGTGCATCAAGATACAGCCACTGATAAATAGTTTCTGGACTCGCTCGCATTTTCTCACTTCTGTATTCACGCTTTAAGCGACCCGAAATAATCTCAGGTGAGAGTCCTTTTCCTACACTATTGATGACAACATCTAATAGGGGTTTATGAGATAGTCTCTTGGCTGTTCGGACAATTGACTTCCGTTCTTTGGCATAGTTATTGGCGCTTTTATACCAATAGACTCCATTACTTTCTTTGTTCCTGTTTATCTCTCTACTGACCGTACTGGCGGATCTATCTATTGAATCTGCTATGTCTCTGATCGTGTGATTTCGAAGGGATAAGTAATATATACAATAGCGTTCATTTGAGCTTAAATGGGTGTAAGACATCGTAGGTTCCTGACTTTTAAATTGTGGTAATTTAAAGTTATCAGATTCTTGCGATGTCTTCTTTATTTAGTCTAAGTGTTGCACTTGGTGTTGGAACTCAGGTACTTTGAATCACTATTATTCTCTTTTACCAAGTTACGAACATATTCTTCTTTGTGAAAAGACTTTGATACCCACCCCTTATAAATGGGGTGCTCTAACATTTTCTTTTTCAAGAGAGCTTTAGTCACTTGCCCAACCATACCCTTAGAAACGATATTTACTGTGGGTGTAAAACCATTCATTAATAATGTTGAGACTGGGGTTACACCACACGTAGTACAAGTAACCCAGACAAGATAGCCATCTTTAGATGCGAAATAGTGATAACCTACTGGGCTTGAAGTAGGAACCTTTTGGATATCATATCTTTCTTCAATGGTTCTGTTTAATACAGTTTCCAATTCTATAACGAAATCTTTAACTTTCTGCTCTTTGAAAAAAACAGTTTGGTTAATATCTAGTTTTGGATTGTAGTTAGAAGACCCTGGAGATAAGTATTGTATTTGCTGTTTAGTAGCAATTTTGACTAGAGCGATATCCTTATCAGATTTAAGTTTATTTTGAAACGGATAATGGCCTTTTATTTTATGGTATTCGTCTAAGAGAGCTGTCCAATACTCGAGATGTTCTAACCTAAGTAGGTCAGCATCTTCTTGAAATGCTTTAATTGGATCTGAATCTGCATTAATAATTGCAGTATCAATACAACCAATTAAACCCTCCATGCCCTGATACTTAGACTCACACAGCAATAGGGCAGAACGAATATTATCAATATTAACTAGCGGCTGGGACTTAGCTTTTGAGACTAAGCAATTATCGTATTTAAAAAATGTATATGTTCTTCCCTGCAATTGCGGAAAGCCAAAAAGCTCAAAGACCATTGGAGCCATTAGCTCAGGATTCTTCGACGAAGCAGCAACAGCATCCAGTTTTTCTCTTGATTCACCTTTCTCTTTCAGTGCCGATAACCCCATTGCGAGGACAAAATTGAGCGAACATTGATCCTTGTAACTTTCCAAAGCAGCCTCTCGATCAAATCCGTTAACTATCGCATTGCCCGTGCTAATTGAATTTGAAGCGCAGGAACTAATCATAAGGGCAAAAACAATGGTACTTACATATCTCATCAATTACTCCAATCTGAGGAAGCTAACGCCTTGCTTGTGGTGCTGGCGATTCGAAACTGCTTTACCATAATGTAACGCTATACCAGCCGAAAGTATGACGCTCAAAACAACCGCTGAGTCAGCCAGTCAACACGAAGCTCTGGTTAGTGATGCGCCTTGCCTTTCTATCCTTACACGCTACCACTTGCCTATGACTATGCCCCAGTAGACTACGGGTTGTCTTAATCTAAACTACTCCACCCAATGCTGGCGAGAGTAAAACATCTACCTGCGTTCTTTTTGCTACGGGATGCTATGAAACTCCAAAATGATTCCACCACGATGAAGCCTTTATTTCTCCTTGCCTTAAATCTACAAAATAGGGGCATTATATTTCTGCTTCTTATGCCCTACCCGCTTTTCGGTTTAACTACTTCAAGGTTATTTTCTGGCTTTTCAGCGTTGACTCTTTGCGTTTATCTTCGTACTAAAATATGTGATGAAGCTATTAAGGCGCAACTTTTAATGAAAGAACATTTAACGCTAGAATACTGTTGTTTAACATGCAATTTAAAAGCAAGACCCTTCAAACACGGTACGCTATTTTTAAGATTGCTGAAAGTAGATAACATCCAATACTCAACCTATTAACTACGACCAACTAACAGCATGTTTTATGGGACCAGAGTCCCACAAAACAATATTATCGGGAATCCTAGTTAAGTCAAGCAAGCACCATTTTACACCGGTTAGACTGCAACTATTTATCGTAAAACTCATTATGTAGGCAAAAATTCCCACATAACATTTATTGATTAGAAATATACCTAATTTTTATTCTTTGGCTAGATAATTTCTAATTGTGATCACCTAAGCCTGATTTTTTAGCTACTGCTACGATGTTTGAATTTTATGAGCCAACAGCTTAGTAGGTTCCCTAAAAGTCACTTTCTTTTAGAACATTATTGTCGTCTAAAGTTTTATATTACAGATAAGAGTTTGTTATTATAATAAATCCTTCCAACAAAGGCACCCTAAAACCCGAAACTACTACGACACTTTAAAAGTAGCAACATGCTTATTATATTAGCAAGTACTACCATGTTTGAGCTAGGGAGGCCTAACAGATACATCAAACACATCTCTAAAAACAAGAACACTGATCGGTTGTTACCGTTTAGGGGGGGTTATTGTCGACATGCTATTGGGTCTGGTATGATTATTAAACACAACCCCAATAACAATAAAAAAAGAGTGTCCCCATGTCAAACCGTACAACAAATACTATCGTAGTATCGTGTCTTTTATTTGCTTCTTCAGCGTTTTTTGCATCCCCTGTATTTTCTACAATGGGACATGCAAATAACACGCTATTAAATGAAACAATAGCATCCGCAATGCATCAAACGTATATTTCAGAGTATAATAGTTATCCATCAGCGCGACGATCTGATTTAACCGTGCAGATGCTAAATATCATTTCAGAGAAAAACTAGTCTCCTGCATAGTCCTGAATAGCTTTTCCGCAGGTTTCCATTCAATCATTATAAAATCAATGGCTACGTAACAAATTATGCGCTTTATCATTCAAAAATATATTTATCATCCATAATGCCTTCGATATAAATGTCCAACTCAAGTTCTTCTGATGCTGATCCCAGGTTATGTTTAATATCATAATCATGTAATCGAATAGTAAGCTGAGTTTCAAAGCCTCGTCTAAAACCACCCCAAGGGTCTCTACCTGCTCCAAGTTGGATGACTTTCATGGATACAGGGCGGGTAACCCCATGGAGTGTGAGATTACCCGACAAGACTCCGGCCTTATCGCCTGTCTTTTTATAAGCAGTGCTAATGAATTTGGCTTGCGGAAACTTCTTTACATCAAGAAACTTTTTACCCCGTAAATGCTTGTCACGTTCTGCGTGATTGGAATCAACACTAGCGGTTTTTACTGTGAATTCTATTTTTGACTGATCAGGTTTTTTGGCGTCATAACTAAAAGTACCTTTGAAATCATTAAACCGACCTGTTAGCCAACTATATCCCAGATGTTTAATTTTAAAATTGATCGAGGCATGAGCGCCTTCTGTATCTATACGATAATTATCAGCATACAAGCTGGGAGAAAGAGCAAACATCAAACTGATGCTTGCTACCAAAACACGATATAGGATGTTTTTTATCATCAGATTTTCCTCTTATTTACTTTTTGTAGGTACTATAGATATAGATCATATGTGAGTAAAATATGCGTTAATCTAACCAGATAAGACTAGCCATTCGCCCTGTCATTGCTTCTCTCCGATAAGAGAAAAACCTTTCTTTGTCCGCATAAGTGCAATATCCACCTCCATAAACACGGCTAACACCCATTGCGGCTAAACGTATTCGAGCCAGTTTATAAATATCTGCAAACCATTTGTCTTCATTTTCACCAGCAACGAAAGCTTGTACGGATTCCTTATGCTGTTTCATAAAGGCCTCACGGACTTCTCCACCGACTTCAAAGTGTTCTGAGCCAATAGCAGGCCCTAACCAGGCAATAATATCTTCGGGTGGTGATTGCATTCTATTGATGGTGGATTCGAGAATGCCGTCATTTAAACCACGCCATCCTGCATGTGCTGCTGCAATCATTGTTCCTGCATTATTGGTCAATAGCACAGGCAAACAATCCGCAGTCATCACAATACATACTTTGCCAGATTGATGGCTCACAGAAGCATCGGCAGTTAGTGGTGATGCGTTATTATCTGCATCGACAACTTGTGTGCTATGACTTTGTTCCAGCCAAACGGGTTCTGAAGGAAGGCTAAGTGCTTGCTTGAGCTTTGCTCTATTATTCAAGACCGTTGCTAAATCATCTTCGACATGTGTACCCAAGTTAAGACTATCAAAGGGTGCTTGGCTATACCCCCCCCTACGTGTAGTAGAAATCGCCTTTACCTGTTTGGGTGCTGGCCAGTCAGGTTTGATCCAGTTCATATCGAAACTACCTTACTCAGCACTTGCAGCTGCTAAAGTATCAACCAATTGCTGCATATCTTCTGGTAACGGCCGCTGCCACTGAACCCATTCCCCTGTTTCAGGATGATCCAGACCCAGTTGAGTCGCATGTAATGCCTGTCTGGGGAAATGCAGAAGATACTCACGTAGCTCTGCGGTAATCTTCGCCGGTGTTCTAGGTCGACCGCCATAGACATGATCACCAATAATAGATTTACGTTGCCAACTCATATGTACCCGTATCTGGTGGGTGCGCCCAGTTTCTAGTTGCACACGCAGCAAAGTGTAACCTCTGAAGCGTTGTTCAATACGATAATGGGTTACCGCATGCTTGCCACCGTCAACCACCGCCATTCGCTTACGATCCACAGGATGACGGCCTATATTGCCTTCAATAGTACCGCCGGATATTTCTTCACCTTGCACTACCGTTAAATATTCACGTTTAACCGTTCGTTCCTGCAACTGATTAACAAGCGACTTATGCGCCTGAAGCGTCTTGGCTACAACCATTAATCCGCTGGTATCCTTATCCAGACGGTGCACGATCCCTGCTCTGGGAACCTGTTGTAAACTCAGATCATGAAATAACACACCATTGACTAACGTTCCCGTACGATTACCTACAGCAGGATGAACCACCAAACCGGCTTGTTTGTTCACTACCAGAATATGCGCATCTTCAAACACAATATCCAGAGGGATATCTTCTGGTTCATCGGTAGTTTGTTCAATGCTTTGAGGTGTTACAATAATTTCATCACCCTCACGTAGCTTTATTTTAGGCTTAAGCTGCTTACCATTGACGGTCACATCTCCCGAACGAATCCACTTTTGTAATTGGCTACGAGAATACTCAGGACACAACTGAGCTACAATCGCATCAAAACGTTGATTATTAAGTTCATTAGGGACATTCAGGGTTATCATAGAAATAATTACCAATCTAGGTAAGCTTTAGGTTGACGGGATAGAGTGGGGAAACTACCCTGTACCGTTTGAAATTACAAATCTGTGATCGACTATCGTGCAAAAAAATATCATACCTGAGCAGAAAAATATTGTGCCTAAAATCATGTTTAATAGGGAAGAATTCACTGCGCTCGCGGTTGAAAATCAGCAAATACTGCAATTATTGGCGATTATCTACCTTCCCATAGCCTCTACACCACTTGCACAATGTGCAGCTAAAGCAAATATTCATGATCCAGAGACAACAGCACCCTGGACAAATCGTTCCATTAAAATAGCACTCCTGAAACTCGCCAATCAGGGCTGGGTTATTGTTGATAGCAATCGGTTTGGCCTTCCTGCCGGAATTATTGAAGCCATTACCTTGTTTGCGCTCAACGAGAATAATTTTAACAAGTTAGCAGAAACAATACAGTCTGTATTTACACCAAAACAAGCTTATTCCGGAAAACGTGTCTGGTCTTCATGGGAAGCAGCGGTAGCCGATACACGAATGTATTTATATCAGGGCGACCATCTCACTCTGAAAACCTTGCTGGCTGATATAACCACGCAGTTTCAATATATTAGACAAAAGACTGGCTATAATCCGCTACCTTTTATTTTGGGTAATACGCCCAGACGCGACCAGCTAGAGATACTAACGGATGAAATATTTATTTCTTCTGTAGCCCCTTTTTACACCTCATATGCTGCTTTCCGACTCGATAACATTGATGAGTTCTGGGAGGAAATGTTACGCCGAAAGGAGCGTGTTAAGGATCAATCACAAGCCTATATTCTCGACACCTTAATTGCCGAACAATGTCTGGTAAGAGGCGACAATAACAATTTTCCGACTAAACCAGATCATTTGTTTTATGCAGGATTATGGCAAGGTAGCTTATCGTGTAAACAGTTGATGCAAGGTGATAACGCCGCTGCCATTGAGACTTATGAAAAGGGTATTCGCTTGCTCCGAAAAGCAACCAAAGAACCTAGTTCTGTTTTTCAACGTGATATTTTCGAGGCGTTTCACTTTCTTAACTTGTTAAGTACTGGAACCCCGGATAGTGTGTCCAAAACTATTGTGGCACACAACGAACTCAGTGAAACCTTTGTTATTTACTATCTCCTTATTGCCTATGCCGATTTACTGACCTCTGGTGACGACAAGGAACTAAAAGAAGAAATAAACCTACTATCAGAACAAGATGATTCTTTCATTCTGTTGTTTACTCTACTTATCAGCTATTGGGCTGGTCTGAAAACAGATCCGGGATGGCTTGATAAAGCCGTAGAAAAGGTTCACCTTGCCAGTAACAATGGCTATATCTGGTTTGCTGCTGAATATGCCGAAGCCTTGGCACGTCATTTACCTAACACAGATCAACGCAAAGCAGAGTATGCAGAGCAGGCCAAGGAGCTGCATCAGCAAATAGGCACGAAAACACTCTTTAACTTAGTTAATCGACAACATGGTTGGGAGCGTTCACTGAATGCACTCAATATGTTGGCGACTACTGAGGTTAAAGCAAAAACGAATGAACGACTTATCTGGATTCTGCAAGAAGGCGTAGATGAATGGAGTCTGCATCCAAAGGTTCAAAAACAAACCAAGAGCGGCGGTTGGTCAAAAGGTCGAAGTGTTTCACTGACTCGCTTGCTGCGTGAACACGATGAAATGCCATTCCTAAGTGAAGAAGATTTGCAAATCTGCGCCACATCCATCATCGAAGCAAGAAACTATGGTTTCTATGCTAATGAATATGAACTGGATATTGACCGTGCCTGGCCTACTCTTATCAATCATCCGCGAGTTTACTGGGATAAAGCTCGAACCACACCTCTTGAAATCATGAACGGTGACATTGAACTACTGGTTACCGAAGAAGGTGATGAAATCCGCGTCACCATCTATCCTGAAATCAAAAAATATCAGCTTGTAGAACTGGTCTATATCATTGCTAAAGAGACCCCTACCCGACTTCGGGTGTATAAGATCAGCGATCAACACGAACAAATCCTTAATATTATTGGCGATGGGCTGTTGCTCCCCAAAGATGCTGAAACGCAATTGCGGGAAACATTATCTACCTTAGCACCCATGATGAATATTCAATCAGATATCGCAGGTGTTGATAATGCCGAAGAAATCGAAAGTGATCCAATGATTCATGTGCATCTGCTGCCTTATGGAGATGGTTTACGACTGTCATTACGAGTGCAGCCTTTTGGTAATAACAACGGTCCGATCTACCCACCGGGTCATGGGCGTAAAAACCTGTTAATTGAAATTGACGGAGAGAAAGTTAAAGTACAACGTGACCTCAATTTAGAGAATCAACATGCTCAAAATCTTCAGGACAATGTTGAAATGTTGGCCGATTGGGAAGATCTGGATGATGAGATTGTTCTGGAGGAAGCTGAAGAGGCATTAGAAGCATTAACAGGCTTACATGAACTCGGTGATGCTGTTTCTTTGGAATGGCCTGAAGGTGAGTTTATGCGAGTGAACTCAACATTGGGTGCCAAAAATATGCGTTTGAGTGTCAATGAAAAAGGCGAATGGTTTGAGTTAGACGGCGAAGTAATCATCAATGAAGATTTGGTCATAAGCTTGGGGCAATTACTAGAACTTAGCCAAGGAAATAAGAGCCGCTTTATAAAAATGAGCGATGGGCAATATGTTGCCCTATCCCGCAACCTTAAGAAAAAACTCCAAGCTGTCAGTGCCTATGCGGATACTCAAGAAGATACTATCCGTATCAGTGGTTTAGCCAGCCTCGCGCTAGAAGATTTTCTGGATGAAGTGGAAGCATTGGAAGGCGATGGTAAATGGAAAGAGCACATCAACAAGCTCAAAGAGTTACAGGATAAACACTACGATGTTCCCGCCACTTTGCAAGCAGAATTGCGTGATTATCAGATAGAAGGTTTCCGCTGGCTTGCCCGCCTTGCCGACTGGGGAGTGGGTGCCTGTTTAGCGGATGATATGGGGCTAGGTAAAACACTGCAAGCGTTGGCATTGATACTTACCCGTGCCAGCCAAGGGCCCACTCTGGTTGTCGCACCTGTATCTGTCTGTAATAACTGGTTTAGTGAGACGGAGAAATTTGCCCCCACACTGAAACCCATATTTTATCGTGGCAAGAGTCGACGAGAACTACTGAAAACATTAAAACCCTACGATCTGCTTATTTGTAGCTATGGACTACTTCCTCAAGATGCCGATTTCATTGCGGATGTTCACTGGACAACTGCTTTACTGGATGAGGCACAAGCCATTAAAAACATCGGTACAAAACGCACCAAGGCCGCCTGGAATATTTCCGCTGACTTCAAACTGATTACCACAGGTACACCGATCGAAAATCATCTGGGTGAATTATGGAGCTTGTTCCGATACCTGAATCCGGGATTATTAGGCACACAAGATCATTTTACTCGGCTATTTATGGCGCCTATTGAGCGCTTCAAAGATAAGAATGCCAGTTATAACTTACGACAGTTAATACAACCCTTTATCTTACGCCGACTAAAAAGAGATGTGCTACAAGAACTACCACCACGTACCGAAATAACGCATTCTGTGCCCTTAAGTAAAGAGGAACGGGCTTTATATGAAGCCGTGCGACAAAAAGCTATCAAGAAATTTGTCAGCAATGATTCACAAGATGAAAAGCGCACGAACCCTATCCAAATTTTGGCAGAAATAACCAAATTAAGACTAGCAAGCTGTCATCCTAAACTGGTCATGGAAAATAGCCCACTACCTGGCAGTAAACTGCAAGCCTTTGGCGAAATCCTGGAAGAACTTTTAGATAATAATCACAAAGCATTGGTATTTAGTCAGTTCGTAAAACATCTCAGCATTCTCAAAGAATATTTAGATGAACAAGGTATTAGCTATCAATATTTAGACGGTAGCACTCCTCAAACAAAACGCAAAAAAGCCGTTGATGCTTTTCAAGATGGTGAAGGCGATGTTTTCTTAATCAGTCTAAAAGCGGGGGGTTCCGGGCTAAACCTTACCGCAGCCGATTACGTTATTCATATGGATCCCTGGTGGAATCCAGCGGTGGAAGATCAGGCTTCTGACCGGGCACATCGCATTGGACAACAGCGTCCTGTCACCATCTACAGGCTAGTCGCCGAAAACACTATTGAAGAAAAAATTGTTAAGCTACACCAACGTAAACGCGATTTAGCCGACAACCTGCTTGAAGGTAGTGACATTAGTGGGAAAATGAACGCAGGCGAAATGTTACGTCTGATTAAAGACACCTGATAGATTCAGAAACCTTAACTATTTATTCAACTAATGGTAATGAGTTAATAAATATAGAAATCATTGATGTTTTTTCAAAAAACAAGGCTATAATGTGGATAATAATTAACTAACTGCTAAAACGCAGCTAAACGTAACTTTAAGGGTACCTCATATTAATTAGTTAATATCCAGAAAGCACTAACTCCCTCCACCTAGCAGGGGGGAGGTACTCTTTCTGCGGTAACTAAAGAGCAGTTGCGTAACAATACAGAGTCCAAACATGAATCATTATAAAAAACCTATGACTAAAACATTTTTCATCTCAGTCACAATAGCTATTTCATCGATGTTTTTGCTTTCAACTACTCAAGCTGAAACAGAAATCATTTCAGCGACAAAAACCAAACCAGAATCCTTGGTGAAACCAACTACTGATAGCAGTTCTGGTAGTAAACAAAAGAAAAATAAAGAAAAGAAGAATATAACGACTATTACTGCAATGGAAAAGCAAGCTACAGGAAGAAAAGCAGCTTCGGCCATTATCAAGGAATCGATTGTCAAGATTTATACGGTTGCCAATCAACCTGACTATCAAGAACCATGGAATACTTCTTCAGCACAATTCAGCGGATCCGGTAGTATTATCGTAGGCAATAAGATTCTTACCAATGCTCATGTTATCGCTGACAGTACCTTCCTTGAGGTAAAGCGTTATGGACAAACTAAACGATATAGTGCAACCGTTGAAAATGTATCTCATGATGCGGATCTTGCTTTAATCACCGTTAAAGACCCTGAGTTTTTTAAAGGTGTTACTCCGCTAGAACTGGGTTCGTTACCCACAACCCAAGAAGAAGTAGTTGTTTATGGGTTTCCTACCGGTGGCGATACATTGAGTGTCACCAAAGGTGTAGTCTCTCGTATTGAACATCAACAATACGTACATAGCAGTGAATATATGTTATCTGTACAAATTGACGCGGCTATCAATCCAGGGAACAGTGGCGGCCCGGTTATTTCTTTAAACGGTAAAATCGCGGGTGTCGTCATGCAAGGGCTTCGTGGTGCTGATAATATTGGCTATATGGTTCCCACGCCTACCGTAAAACACTTCTTTGATGATATTAAAGATGGTAACTACGATGGTTTCCCCGATCTGGGCATTATTGTTCAAGAAATGGAAAATCCAGCGTCACGGAAAAAATTCAAATTAGATGATGAGCATACCGGAGTTCTCGCTTATAAAGTGCTTTTTAATTCCCCTGCAAAGAACATTATTGAGCCTGGAGATATTATCACTGCTATTGATGGTCATGTGATTGCCAATGATGGTACCGTCGAATTCCGACCCAAGGAATACACCTCATTTGGCTACTATATTGATAACCACCAGATTGATGACAAGCTGCGCCTTGATATTATTCGTAACTCGGTGCCGATGTCCAAAGAAATCACCCTGCGAACCACTAGTAAAGATTTTTGGTTAGTCCAACGCGAACAATATGATGCATTCCCACGCTATTTCATTTTTGGTGGTTTTGTTTTCACCCCGGTTACCAAAAACTATATCAATGCGGGTATGTCATTCTTCAGCGCGGGCGGTGAACTGGGTGAATTACTAAATGAATGGCCCACAAAAGATAAGAAAGAAGCCGTCGTCGTCGCACAAGTATTAGCCGCAGATACCAACAAGGGCTACCATGATTTATACGATTGGGTGATTGAGAAAATCAATGGTAATACATTTGAAGACTTTGATGCATTCTATGCAATCATGGCTTCTTCAGATGATGAATTTATAACTCTTGAAGACAAAGATGGTTACAAAGTCATTATCGACAAAATTGCTTCTGAAAAAGAAAGCAAGATAATACTAGAGCGCTATCACATTGATTCTTCCCGGTCGAAAGATCTTGATACAGAGGCTAATAAAACAGCCACTGAAGAAAAAGTTGATCCCAAGCAATCTACTTAAAGCACCTCTGGTATATTGGAGGTGAGCCTTCAGGCTCGCAATACGGCGCTTAAACAGCACCTTACTTTGCTCAAGAACCTACCTATTAATTGTCTCTACATGCTGTGACTAATTTGCTATGTAAATACTTTTGGGAAAATTAATACTAATCGGCGCCCTACGACATCCTCATAAAAGATCACTATTGAAACACCTTATTAGCATTTATGTGTCAATTGACCTATTATTAATCGCAAATTAATGTTGATCAAATATTGATCATTCATTACATTTTATACTATATTAAGGAAAATAAAGATTTGGGTAAAAATGTAGCTAAATAGTCATAACAAGGAATCAGGCGTTTCTAAACACACCAAGCCATATTTCGACGTTTGTTTATCGGGATAACCAGCGCTTGTACCTGATAACACTTAAACCAACGACAAATATTCTTACTATGTAGCTCAACGGCATCGTCAACTATTGATTGGTCACTGATGATCATTAATGATTTGAAATTTCATATTGATGCCTGAACTTTACCCCCAAATTAAATAATCTAAGGATAAGGATAATGGGCTCTACAGAGTTAAAGCACAAAGAAATAATAATTGATTACAGTGACGGAAGCTCAGTCATCTGGGTAAGCATGAAAGCAAAAAGCAGACAGTGTTTCACACTCACTATGCTGCTTGAAATGTTAACTTTGTTTGATACCCTGGATGAATTCGGTTCACCCTACCCCGGTATATATGGCGATGTTAAATATTTAGTGTTGAAATCAGAAAACCCTGAAATATTCAATTCAGGTGGAGATTTGGACTATTTTTCTGAGCTTGTATCCCTTCAGGATTGGGATCGTTTATTGGAATATGGCATTGGCTGTATTGATCTTGTTTATTGGGGTCTAAGTGGTGGTAAAAGAGAAATCACCACTATCGCTTACGTTACTGGCAGTGCATTAGGAGGTGGCTTTGAAGCTGCCTTGTCTTGTAATTATATCTTTGCTGAAAAGCAAGCTGTCTTTGCTTTTCCTGAAGCTTTATTCGGTTTCTTCCCTGGTATGGGTGGCTATGCCCTGCTAGAACGATTTACCGGTGCCAATGAAGCAGATAGAGCGTTTGCTACAGGGAAGAGATATAGTGCGCAGGAGCTAAATGAACATGGAGCGATCTATACACTTACCGAAGAAGGAGATGCCAAACAGGCTATTCAAGACTTCATTGATGCCCGTATGTCTAATGAAAATACACACTGGGCACTGCAAAAAATTAAACAGCGCATGCAAAACATCAGCTACGACACACTTAAACACAGTATTGAACTCTGGGTGGACACTGCAAAGAAGCTCACAAAACGAGATTTACGGGTGATGCATATTTTAACTAGACGTCAAAAACGTAAACTAGCTCCATCTTCATCGTCCGCGGAACTTGCTAAAACCTAAACGAAACAGCAAATACGAGCTTAATCTATTGATTTAGTCTTTTTTTATGAGATGTAGTAAAAGTTAACTTGATTACACTTATCTAAGCTTTAAGAACTCAGTGAACATAATTCCAAACATGCGTTACAATAAGTCCCATGAATGTTCTCTACCTATTTAATAAGATGTTGGAACTGAATTTTTTTTCTATACGCTCTCAAATATCTCTTGTAAAAAAAGATGTTCTGGAAAACCCCTCGATAAAGAACAAAAATTCTGGATTGGAAGCGGATTCTACAGCCGGTGACTAAACCCATCCATTTCATTAAGTTTGATCCGTATGACTCAGCATTAGAGCAAGGTATTAACCTGATCGAAGCGAGTGCGGGAACGGGTAAGACGTTTTCTATTGTTATGCTGGTATTGCGTTTTATCTTGCAGAACGGCTATAGCATAGATCAGCTATTAGTCGTAACGTTTACCAATGCAGCGGCTCAGGAATTGCGTGACCGCATTCGTTCTCGATTGCTTGAAGTCAAATCCGTCTTTTCAGGAAAACCAACAACTGACAGCCTATTTAATGATTGGGTCGCAGACTTGCCAGAACAACAGGCACGAGACTGCCTAGCAACCGCACTGGCTGATATTGATAACGCAAATATTTTCACTATTCATGGCTTTTGTCAGCGCATACTTAGCCAGTATGCGCTAGAAACGGGGCAGGTATTTGGATCAGAGCTGTTACAAAGCACTTCACAAATCAAACAACAAATAGCCGAAGACTACTGGCGGTTACAAACCTACGGTCGATCAATCCCACAAGTTATTCTATTAAGAAAGTGTGCCACAACACCTTATTCATTATTAAACAGTATTGAAGGTATTCGTGAAGGGAGTGACTTGATTCCTGAAACTGAAACACTGGATACGTGTTTGGATGCGGCAGAAAGAACTATAACTGACCTTAAGTTGCCGGTTGCAACCGTGTTAGCATCAATCAATACAGCCATAGCAGAACAAGCTGATAAATTTAAACCTGCTTTTGTTACCCGTTTTCATGATATCAAAGAAGTGCTCCAGAACTGGATTGAATCAAAACAAAACTCAAACACCCTATTCCCTTTGGATGAGATATTATCACTCAGTACTCAACAAGTAAGCAGTGTTGCTCTAAATGGTGTCAAATTTCGTAAAACAAAAACACTAACCGGTGAACAAAGAAAAACTGATTTCCTAAACGAGTTTGAAATTAATCCCCAACATATTGACGTGTTAGAGCAACATCTATCAACAATGAAAATCGCCTTCCAGCAAGGGCTGCATAGATATCTACACATTGAGTTGGAAAATCGTCTAACCCAAAGTAATCAACTTTCATTTGATGGCATGATCAAGCGTTTGTCGGAAGCTTTGCAAAGAGAAGATATTGCACCTAACACTAATGAAGAAAGCACTAATGAAAAAACCACAAGCAAGTTTAATACCCCATATCTAAAACAACTTCTGCGAGAAAAGTTTCCTGTCGCCTTAATAGATGAATTTCAAGATACTGATGACGCTCAATGGTCTATATTTTCATCATTAGTTGAATCCAACTCTAAAGGGTCTCAAAATTCTCAACAGTCACAACAAAAACAAACCAACTATCTTTATTTAATTGGTGACCCCAAACAAGCCATTTACAAATTTCGTGGTGCTGATATTTATTCCTATCTGGCTGCCCACCAACAAGCTCATAGGCACTATAGTCTCGCTCTAAACTGGCGTTCGCAACAGCCATTGGTGCAAGCCGTCAATACGTTATTTGCTATTGATAAGCCTTTTTTGATTGAGCAAATTGCTTATCACCCTGTCGATGCTGCGCTGCAAGAGACTGTATTCACTGAAGACGATAATTCATTAGAAAAGCTTGTGTTGTGGGAACTAGATAAAAATCCTGAGCAAAAAGACGGCTACTGGGTTACTGGCAAAGGAAAACCGAAGGATCAAATACGGACACATGTCGTTAAGGAAATATTATCTCTGTTAGAGGTAAACAAACAGGCTAATACAATACTTGAGGGTAGCGCATTATGCCCCAGTGATATTGCTATTTTAGTTAGAAGCAATCCTGAGGCTGCCGCTTACCAACAAGCATTAGTGCAATATGGTGTACCCTCCGTGCTTAATAGCAAAACGTCCGTGTTTGCGAGTCAACAAGCCATAGAAATTTATCATTTACTACATGCTATTTCTCGCCCCGGTAACCAACAACTAGTGCGTTATGCGCTATGCCAACCATGGTTTGGATTAAGTGGAAACGATCTTTATGATCTGCTAGAACAGCCACAGCAAATTGACGATTGGTTGATCCGTTTTCATCAGTACCACGAACTGTGGGAACATAAAGGCTTACTTACCATGATGCAACAACTCATGGAAGAAGAAGATGTGGTGCAACATCTTGCTACTGTTAAATCCGTTGAACGTAGCTTAGCCAATATCAATCATATTCTTGAGTTGTTACAAGAAGTTGCCGTCTCAAAACGACTGAGCATGATAAAAACTCTGGAGTGGCTCGAAGATGCCATTCAAGAAAGAGTCATTCAGGACGGCCAAGAGCTGCGTTTGGAAAGTGATGAGAACGCCATTAATATTGTCACGATTCACAGTTCAAAAGGTCTTGAATACCCCATCGTGTTTTGTCCAGACCTGTGGTCTAAAAGAGTGACTAATCACTCAAAGGTAGTTGCTCTTCATAAAAACGGAAGACAGATTAGTGATCTGGGCAGTGAACAACTTCAACTGCATCGTGAACTTTCCCAACAAGAAGATCAGGCGGAAGAGATGCGCTTGCTCTATGTCGCCATTACTAGAGCCAAATACCGGTGTTACGTGGCTTGGGCTGATCAACGTACACTCAAGGAGGAGAATCATTCTGCGCTGGCTTATTTATATAAACAACAAAAGGGTGAAAGCTGGACTGATCGTATGGCTACGTTAGTTAGCAAACAACAGGGGGTTGATTATCAGTTGTTAGCGGTGAATCCTGAAATAGAGGGAATGTATACCCAGTCACAAACTGGAATATTGCTAACTAATAGACAATTACAGCGAAAAATTAAAACAGATTGGATGATGAGTAGCTACAGTGCTTTGGCCTATTACAGTGTGCACGACAGTGATATTCCTGAAATCCCTTTAGACAAATCTCAAGAACAAGAAAGAATGTTTGAAAAAGGTAACCCTGACGGAGCGGCTGACGGCTCTATTAACACCGCTATGGATTTGGATTCAATACAAACACTTCCTAAAGGTGCTCATACGGGCAATCTGGTGCATGAGCTGCTCGAACATACCTCGTTTACGATATTGTCCGGGCTACTTACAAAACAATTCACAGAGCAAAAAAATAATACTGATTATACGAACAAGCGTACCGAAATGATTAAGCGTTTTGCGGTTGATATCGAAAACACAGATGTATTAGATAGATTGCTGATGAATACGGTAGCCACCGCTTTATCCGCTCATGATAATAATTTCACCCTGATGAATTTACAAGAATCACAATGTCTCAAAGAAATGCCTTTCTATTTTGCAGTTAAACAGTTGGATACGCTTAAGATCAATACTATCTTGGCTCATTCAGCTAGTTATCTGCCCTTATCAGCGCAGCAAATGCACGGACAGTTAACAGGCTTTATTGACCTGATTTGTGAATATCAGGGACAGTATTATGTAATGGATTATAAAACAAACTCACTCTCGGATTACAGTACTACCAGCATGACGGAGTCCATGCGCGAGCATAACTATGGCTTGCAATACTGGATTTATTCGTTGGTATTGCATCGTTATTTGCAACAGACCCTAGAAGACTATTCTTTTGAAAAGCATTTTGGAGGGGTGCGTTATTTATTTGTGCGAGGTATGCAGCCGGATGAACCTATGAGTGGTGTATTTCAGGATCAACCTGATCTGCAAACCATCGAAGCCTTGTCAGAGGTATTTAGTTCATGAATGCTAATGATACTAATTATTCACGACTGGATTACGCAATAGCAACATTCCTATCAGAACGGTGTGCTTTTGACAAAACTGTGAATGAAGCGGAAAAAAAGAAACAAAAAGAAACGATCAACACTATCGTTAAAGAATTATCTGCATCATTAGCAAAAGGGCATAGTTGTATAGCAGTTTCAGCGGCAGGTCAGCAGGTTTTAATCGACTCCGGTTTGGTTTCTCAAGAACAAAATGCTCCCTTGGTTCTGGAACAATCCCGACTCTATTTGCAACGCTATTGGCACTATGAAACACGACTCGCACAACAACTTAGATATAAGGTTAATAATAGGCCTTTAGCCATTGATAACATAGGTGATATCGATACATTCCTCGATAAGTATTTTCCTAATCAAGAGGTTGCTGATAACGAAGTAGATTGGCAACGCGAGGCTGCGAAAAAGGTAGCACAACAATCATTTAGCATTATTACCGGCGGGCCGGGTACCGGTAAAACAACCACCGTGCTAAAAATACTTGCCTTACTGCAAGAAATCCAACTAACAGCAGGGCCAAACTCTAAACCACTTATGATTGCATTAGCAGCACCCACAGGAAAAGCCGCTATGCGTTTGCAAGAAAGTTTGGGAGAAGGGAAAACAGCTCTAACGTGTAGTGATGAGATTAAAGAGTCGATCACTGATTCGGTAAGCACTATTCACCGCTTGCTAGGCTCAAAACCATCCTCACCTTACTTTAAACATCATGCAGAAAATCCACTAGTGCATGATTTAGTAGTGATTGATGAAGCATCTATGGTGGATTTGGCATTAATGAGCAAACTCGTCGATGCACTTAAACCCGATGCCAGGCTCATTCTGCTAGGTGACAAAGACCAATTGGCCTCGGTAGAATCAGGTGCAATTCTGGGCGATCTTTCTCAAGGTTTAGTTGGACATACCTCAGAGTTAAAGAAATCATGGCGCTTTAAGGGTGAAATAAAAAAACTGGCATTAGCGATTAATCAGCAAGACCAAGAGTTAGCGTGGAAGCTACTGACTTCAGAACAGCACCCCTCAACCTCTTTAGCTACTAACGCTCTTTTACCTCATATTCTCAAAAATATGCAGAGCTACTTTTATAGCATCAATCACATTGCCGATAAAAATACGAGCCAAAGTACCTATGAAAATAGCACCTTAGAAAACATATTTAAAGCTTACAAGCATTTTCAAATCTTGTGCTCCAATCGCAAAGGTAAGCTAGGTGTCGAAGGCATTAATAGCCTCATTGAGCGTAGCTTGCATCAACAGGGAGTTAATACTTTACAACCTTGGTATAGCGGCAAACCGGTCATTATTACTCGTAACGATCCGGGCACGGAGTTATTTAACGGAGATATTGGCATTTGCCTATATGATGTGAACAAGCAGGCAGATAATGAGAAAGGAACAGATAAAACTGATCTCTATGTATATTTTCAACTTGCCGATGGACGCATTAAAAAAATACTACCCGCACGATTACCTCAACACGAAACGGCTTATGCACTCACTATCCACAAGAGTCAAGGTTCAGAGTTTAATCATATCCTGATGATTCTCCCAGAAAACCCGAATCCAGTGCTTGGTAAAGAATTGATTTATACAGCAGTGACCAGAGCAAAAGAAACCGTACAGGTCTTTTCTAGTCAAGCTGTATTTGATTATGCATTGAGTCATCAAGTAGAACGTATCAGTGGTTTAAAAGACAAGGTTCAAGCAGGATGAATTTCACTGCTGTTTATCAGCCTATACTAACCGGCACTATTCGCACCCAGCCTGAAGACTTCATTGTCGAGGAAATTCCTCTCTTTACTCCAGCCGGTGAAGGCGAACATCTGTTTTTGAAAATTCGCAAAACTGCAACCAATACCGATTGGCTTGCAGGACAACTTGCCAAGTTGTTGCAGGTAAAGAGACAGGACGTAGGGTTTGCAGGCCTAAAAGACCGCAATGCAATGACCACACAATGGTTTAGCGTGTATCTTCCTGGCAAAGTAACGCCTGACGTTAGCAGACTGATCCCGGAATCATTAACAGACAATATTGATATCCTGAAACAAACGCGTCACTTGAAAAAACTCCGTAGAGGTGCGCTAAAAGGTAACCGTTTTATCCTCACTATACGTGATTGTAGAGGCGATAAATCACAACTTGATGAACGTATTCAACACATAAAGCAAAACGGTATCCCCAATTATTTTGGAGAACAGCGGTTTGGTCATCGTGTAGAAAAAGATGGCAATACGCAGTGGGGAAACATAGAACGTGTCAGAGCATGGTTCGAAGGTGAAATTAACAAGCCAAAAAGCAGAAACCAACGTAGCATGTATCTTTCTGCCGCGCGCTCATGGATTTTCAATCATCTTCTTTCTGCCCGTATTGATGAAGGTAGCTGGAGTAAACCCCTAGCAGGTGATTTGTTTATTCTCGGTCTGAGTCATTCATGGTTTGCGGATGATGGTGATGAGCAACTGAATAGTCGAATTAAGAAGTTTGATATACACCCCAGTGGGCCTTTATGGGGCAAAGGACTGCCTGAATCGACTAATGAGGTCTTAGTATTAGAAAAGGAAATAGCCGCCCAGCACTCGCTGTTATGTGCGGGGCTGGAGAAACACGGTTTAAAACAAGAAAGGCGGGCATTAAGAGTACAAATTACAGATTTACACCATAAGTGGCTGGACGAACACAGCCTACAGCTTAGTTTTAACTTGCCACCGGGTTCTTATGCGACAGTTTTGCTTGCGCAAATTGTTGATGTGATATCAGTGTAGTTAGTAATTTTCACTGATATTATCTATTTTTAATAGATTTATATTAATAAGTTATCATATAATAGTTATGTGTAACCTTAGAAGAAGTTTTCAAGAACAATGAATAAAGGAACACCTATGGAAGTCTCGATTGATATCAGTCTTTACCCCCTACAAAATGAATACGTTAAACCCATTCTTGCGTTCATTGATGCTGTTGAAAAAGTAGAGGATATTGTCGTCGTGCGAAACAGTTTAAGTACACAGGTTTTTGGTGACTTTCATCTTATTATGATGTTATTGGATAAAGAAATATCGACCGTGCTGGAGGCTATTCCTGACTCAGTCTTTGTCATAAAAATAGTAGGTAGAAATAGATTAGGGGTGACTGACAATGGATGATATTGGGGTAGCGGTACTAAATGCTTTCGCAGCACTATCGGGATGGGAGGTTTTGGCCACTGCTCTGGGTATTGTTTATGTTGTTCTAGCTGCAAAAGAATCGGTTTGGTGTTGGCCTGCTGCTTTTTCAAGTACGATTATTTATACCTTTTTGTTCTGGGAAGGGCAGCTGCCGATGCAGGCATTGCTTAACTTTTACTATATGGGTATGGCCATATATGGTTTTATGCTGTGGAGACGCAGCAAAAACGGTGAAGAAGGCGAGGAAAGCCTGATTGTTTCAAGTTGGCCATGGAAGAAACATTTTCTAGTGATCCCTCCTGGAATCCTGCTGAGCGTGTTAATTGGCTATTATCTCTCCACCTATACAGAAACCCGTTTGCCTTATCTTGATGCCCCTGTCATGGTGTTTTCCGTTATATCCACATGGCTATTAGCCCACAAGATTATACAAACCTGGATTTATTGGTTTGTTGTAGACATAGTGGCGATTGGTTTGTATTGGCAAACAGGATACTACGTTACCATTATCTTGTTTGTAGCCTATGTCATACTTTCTATTTATGGCTATCGTAGCTGGAAAGCCAGTGCTTCTAGCTAGTGCTAGTGCTAGTGCTAGTGCTAGTGCTAGTGCTTCACATTTTGACGAGAAAAGGCCAGTTAACAATAGTGCGGAGCAGACATCCAGGCATCAATATCTTGCTCGCCAAGAACTTGCATTAAAAATAATAACAAACGGTATGCAGGGCGTACTTTTGTGATATCTGGAATAAAATTGCTGCTGGTATTAGTATTGGAATCTGAAATTTCATTGAAGACAGTGCTGTAAGATTGTGTAAAACAATCATATTGTTCCTTTGTCAAAATATACTCTAACAAGACAAAATCAAGCTCACGAGGTGCGAGTACAAAAGCATCCAAATCTACTAAAGCTATTAACTCCCCGTCATGTTGCAGAAATTGATCCCAGCGTAAATCAGGCATTAAGGGTACAAATTCAGCAATATCAGCGTACTGGCAAGCATGTAACGACTGCGAGACAATTTCAGCTGGAATCCGTTGTGATTCACTAAATTGGCGTAATGTATGTGCCAGCATTTTTGGCCATTCACTAGCACTGAATCCAAGCTTTGTTTGTGAACTTAGCATTTGAGAGCTTGAACGCTGAGAACCTAAAGAAGTTATAGCACCCCAATGAGGACATTTCTTTTGATGCAGCTCCGCTATGTGTTGAGCCAATTGACCCACCATTTTCAAGTTCACATCATCGACGACAGAACCACTTAATTCAGAGGTTAGAATATAGGCTAGGTGAGCGTTGGACTTCGCAGCAATTAAAGTAGGCACTTGAAGTGGAGTCGAAGCTTTAATGAACCCGTACAAGTCATTGAATTTACTTATTTCTATTGACAAGCTAATGCCGAATAAATGTTGCATGACTTGCCAAAAAGGAGAAGTCGTGTTGCTACATATTTTTAGAAAGTTATTGCACGTTCCTTGATGTTTATTCTCAACTCCTTCCAGACGCCACAATTGATGCGTACTGTCTTCAAATTGCGACGGTATATGAGTCGCTGTATGAAAAGTGGGTAGTTTCGGTACAAGTGCATTGGGTAATTCGCGAGGCATATATTTACAGTTAAAGCAGTAGTAGTTAATCGAGGTTATATATGTCGGGTAAACTGGTTTATCCAACATTCGTAATCAACAGTAGAACTGTGAATAAAAAGTGAATTATAATCCAGTGCTGTCATCCTAGCCAAGATTATTATATGTCTCATTTCAAAGCACTTAAAACACTGACTTCGCCCGTTGCCAGTAAGCACCCACACTTACAAACCTTTCACGAAATTACAACAGTGGATGATTATTTCTGGTTGCGAGCTGAAAACTGGCAAGAGGCTATGCGAGAACCTGAGAAATTACCAGAGGATATCAAAGACTATCTTCATGCAGAAAATGCCTATTTAAAAGCAGCGATGCAGGATACCGAAACCTTACAAGAGCAGCTTGTCGCTGAGATGCGCGGGCGTATACAAGAAGATGTTTCTGGCGTTCCTGACAAATGCGACCAATACGCTTATAACACACGTTATGAAACAGGCTCTGAGCATCCAATGATGGTACGCACGGCACGACTGGGTGATGATGAAGAAATACTATTAGACGGCAATATTGAAGCTGAAGGAAAGGATTATTTCGAGTTAGGCACTACTGAAATCAGTCCTGATCATAATTTTCTCGCCTGGACGTGTGATATCAACGGTTCGGAATATTTCACCCTATCCATTCGTGAGTTAGGGAAGTCGAAAAACCAAAAAACCTACCACGATCTTGACTATTGTATTGATGATGTTGAGTCAGTGGCATGGGGTGATGAGCATACGCTATTTTATACTCGCGTCGATAAGGATCACCGTCCCAGCAAGATTTATCGTCATCAAGTGGGCACAAATCCGCACCATGATGTACTGGTGATGGAAGAAAAAGACAGTCGCTTCTTTATGGGAGTAGACCGGTTACTGTCGGGTAAGTTTGTTGTGTTATCAACCGGTATGAACGATCAAGATGAACATTGGGTAATCCCCACAGGAGCATTGACAACATCGCCGCGTGTTATTGAGCCTAGACAAGAAGGTCTGGAATACTCTGTTGAACAACAAGGTGATCAGTTTATTATCGTTACTAACGCAGAGGGGGCGGATGATTTTAAAATTGTTTCAGTGCCGATAGACTCGCCACAAAAGGATAACTGGCAAGATGTTGTTGCTCACCAGCCAGGGCGAATAATACTCGGCATTGAAGCTTATCAAGATTGGCTAATCTGGATGGAACGTGAGAATGCCCTACCCTGTATCAAAATTCGGGACAAAACTGGCTCAGTGACAGAAATAAAGTTTGCAGAAGAAGCTTATGCAATAGGACTTGATCCCTCGCTTGAATACGATAGCCATTATTTGCGTTACAGCTACTCTTCACCCACCACACCTTCATGTATCTATGACTATGATCTGCTCACAGGTGAACGTGAATTGCGCAAAGAAACCGTTATTCCATCCGGACATCATGCTGATGATTATATTACCAAACGACTAATGGCGAAAAGTCATGATGGTGAACAGGTTCCTGTAACTGTTTTATACCACAAGTCTACAGTTTTAGATGGTACGGCTCCTTGCTTGTTATATGGTTATGGGTCTTATGGGCATTCAATTCCCGCAGGATTCTCGGGAAATCGTTTATCGTTAGTTGATCGTGGCTTTGTCTATGCAATTGCCCATGTCCGTGGCGGACAAGAAAAAGGTCGTGCCTGGTATGAATCAGCAAAATTAGCGGGGAAACCTAACACTTTTAAAGATTTTATTGCGGTAGCAGACCACCTTGTTTCTGAATCCTATACGCAGAAGGGTTATATCACCTGTGAAGGAGGTTCCGCGGGTGGATTGTTGGTGGGTGCGGTTGTTAATATGCGACCTGACTTGTTTGCCGGAGCCATTGCCCATGTGCCTTTCGTTGATGTGCTCAATACCATTCTGGATGATAGCTTGCCATTAACACCTGGAGAATGGTCGCAGTGGGGCAATCCTATTGAAAGTGAAGAAGCCTATCAGTGGATTTCTTCTTATTCTCCCTACGACAATGTTGCTGCCAAAGACTATCCCGCCCTATTGATTACCGCAGGAGTCTCTGATCCACGTGTGACCTATTGGGAACCCGCAAAATGGGTAGCAAAGCTCCGCGAGCTAAAAACAGATGACAATATACTTATGCTTAAAACGAATATGACATCTGGACATTTTGGTACAACAGGTAGATTTGCTGCTTTAGCAGATGTCGCACAGAACTATGCATTTACGCTTAAAGTTACTGGGGAAATATGACCTCTTCTGTTTGATTACGCGTAGTTAGCACCCACACAGTCTTTATATAGGTGTTTTGTATGGAGTCCTCATATGGGGGTCATTATAATCCCTTTAGCACCACTTCGATTATAAAAAACCAATGTGTTATTTATATGCTGAACACTCCCCATTCTACGTAGCGTGCGCAAATATCCACCTTCAAGATCACCAATATTAATGGTTCGTCCACCTTTAATAGGTCGTACGATTTCACAGCCTTTAGTACTTTTACTGACTTTTGTTACTCTAAAGCCGGTATTCCCTACTTGTTGGAAAGACGCGGAATAAGAGTTACAACCCGCTAGACCCGTCAATGAGTATTTATTCACTTTCATAACCATATCGACAGCAGATGGAATCCTATTGCCGTAAACAGAAGCTACACGCCATTGGGTATCAAGAAGTGACGTGCCTCCACTATTTAAAGGACATCCTTCATCAACTTTCCGTGTGGTTATAGCATCAGGTTCTGCAGCCATTACTGAGGTAGGAAGTAAATGGCTCGCAACAAAAGCCAACGGAACAAGCAAAAACTGGCGCCGAGGACGAGAGCCCAACGCTTCTTTTGTATGTAATTTATTCATAGATGCTCCTTTTTTATCTATATATAGATTTATTAGTTAGTTAACAACCTCACCAGACCTTCAAATCCCTAGCAATTTCCCTAGTGTAAGTCTAAATAAGATTGGGGACACATGTACTGACTAGCATGCTGAATAAACTGTCCTAAATTTACAACAGTCTGACTTAATATATAGCACACATAAAAAGAGATATTGATTTTTTTGCAGTATTTCTTATCTATCCCTCCATTTGTCTTGTTTTTAAACATATCTATAAAAATAATTGATAGGGTTGTTAAATTAATTTAGTTGATATTTGTCAACTCGAATGATAAATTTCCCACAGAAATAAATAAGAGTTGATTAATATACTTATATATGAGTTCAACGCTAGAGAAACTCTTACTTATTAAAACGCAATTAATGGATACCATCAATGACCCGAAACGTTAAAGCAATCCTGTCTAGCATCCTTTTATTAAGCCTTTCATTTCTAACCTCTCATGCTACTGCAATGACAGATATGAGTGGAAATCCTTCGGACGTATCTCGCTACGTTGGCAAAGGTCAATGGTTAATAGTTGAAGCTTGGCACTCAGAATGTGGTACTTGCAAAAAAACGATGCCTGAACTGGTAAAATCTAAAGGTACATTTCCAAACGCAAAGTTAATTGGTGTTTCACTGGATGGCAACAAGTCAAAAGCTCAACGTTTCATTGATCGTTTTAAAGTTAATTTCCCCACGCTTTTAACTAACCGGTCAGAGTTCGATTCCTATGTTCGTAAAGTTGCTAAAAAGCCAATGGTTGGCGCACCCACTTATTTGATTTTTTCTCCTAATGGTGAGTTGAAAGCAATGCAGTCTGGTAATATTTCACCTAAAGACATTAAGAACTATATAAAAAGTCACTAATCCACGCGCCTCCTGATATTCAGGCTCATGCATTCCATGTGTCGAATTAACAAATAACAGCATCACAAGCCATAGTTACGTAAACAGCTACGTTACCAGTTACCGTAACTGTCAAACTATCTAATCATCTCTGCTTCTGAAATCTCTGGCATGCTATCCATCCATGTCAATCTTTAATATTTATCTTTATCAATCATACATTCCCAATCACCCGTAATTTCTGGATAAAACAGCCAAACAGAAAGCATTCATGTTGTTGCTATGACTGATCTTGGGTAATATAATCCGTCTATTAAATGACACATGACAAACCCATAATGACTTATCATCCAGAAAGAGCCCCCTCATCCCTAAGTAGGAAGAGGGTTAGGGAGAGGGGTATGATAAATCAGGTACTTACTTGCATTCCACCCCCTCCCCAGCCCTCCCCCTGCTAGGTGGAGGGAGTTTATCAAAGTACTTATGCAAGACTTCCCTCCACTTGAATTATTATTTTATGCCTGCTGCCAATCGCGCTGCCACTAATCACGCTGCCAATAAAGGACTGCTGTTGCAAAGTATGTACGCAACACTTGCCCGTTTTACAGGCGTAGGTCTTAATTTCGCACTACAAATACTCATAGCCAGGCTTCTATCACTGGGTCACTATGGCGACTTGCGTATGCTGCTTACACTGGTCACAGGTGTTGCTTTGCTAAGCCGAATTGGTGTTGAGCAACTGATTGTGAAAGAAGTGGCAAGTGTTGAAAAAGCTAATAGTCAGCAAATAATCTTTGGCACCCAGTTTTTAAAACGTAGTTATGCCGTTGTTTTCATTAGCTCAGTCTGTTTTATCCTATTGTGGATCCTGTTTAGCCCTATCCTGAAAAGCACACTGTTTGGCGACATATCAACAAACAACTTAATCATTGCCAGCATTGGAGTACTTTTTTTCAATCTGCTTACAATTAATTCGTTTTATTTGAAAGCATTACATAAGCCTTCAGTAACAGCTTTAGTTCAAAATGCATTGCCTGCCCTTAGTTTTCTATTGCTTATTTTCGTTTTCTGGAACAATTTCGCGTTTAATCAGCTTTATATCAACCTGTATACCGCATCCAATATATTAGCCGGCCTCGTTTCTCTGTTAATCATTATTCCCTGGCTGAAAACCCAAAACTCAGAAAAGAACGCAGAAAGAAACTTAGCACTGACGCAAGCACCCGCGATAAAAACATTAGTTAAACGTTCATTACCATTGGCTCCTGTTTCTGTCTTCTCGTTTTTAATGCTGTGGTCGGATACTTTGATGGTCGGCGCGTTACTCAGCAACGAAGCAGTAGGTCTGTATTCCACAGCCGCCTCTATTTCTTTTTTAAGCCTGTTTATTTTAGGTGCTTTGGATGCAACCATCTATCCTCGCCTGCTTTCATTGAGTAAAAATAGACCTGATCAGCTAAAACCCTTCTTTTGGAAAGCGACAGCTCTGGTCATCATTGGGTTGCTAGCCGTTACTTTCGTTATGTCTATATTGGCTAAACCTGCCTTATCGTTATTCGGTCCAGAATTTCAGCAAGCCACTAACGTACTATTAATATTGTTAATAGCGCAGTGGTTACGAGCCACTAGTTTGACCTTCTCATTCATGTTTATCATCAAGGATAAGGTTAAGTTTTTAAACATTATTTTAGTTGTCGCGTTAATTATAAACTTGGTCGTGAATTATATACTTATCCAGTCTCATGGTATGCAAGGTGCCGCCATTGCAACATTAGTAGCAAATGGTTTCCTTGCAGGCTTTGTTGTACTACTCTTCTATCGTCAGAAGTTACTTGCTGGATACTCTTGATGTTCTTGATACTATTGAAAAGCAAAGCAAAGGAAATAAAAATTTAAATGATTAAAATCTTAGGCATATTGTTTGTCATCTCAATTTTTATCCCTGTAGAGTTTTACTATTTAGCCGGTGGTTTAAGGCTGGAAGCTTATCGTGTCATTCTCGGCTTGGTATTGGTGTATAGCTTGTTCAACATCAAAGACCTGATTGATAAAGCTGACCTCGTAGATATTCTTTTAATAGCCTTTACCCTACTAGCAACCACGAGTTTCATTTATAACCACGGACTACAAAAAGGTATTGAATCAGCCGGTATCTTTATCATCGAAGTATTGGGTGCATTCTATTTGGCGAGAACACTGATCACTACACCTAAACGATTCTTTCAGGTGAATATGGCGTTTATTGGTTTATTAACGGTATTAACGGTATTTACTATTTATGAAAGCACTACACACCATCGTGTATTACACGACTGGGCGAGTAGAATTACCGGACATCAATCCCTCGATCCCAGCTTATATACTCATTACTATATCCGCTTTGGCATCTTGCGTGCTACCAACCTGTTTGTACACCCTATTCTCTACGGCACACTCACCGCCATCTTCTTCCCTTTTGCTATTCTTCTTACCTTATTTGTCTTTAAGCCGCGCTATCTGATTGCAACAACGGCTCTGTTGCTTTCAATGCTACTAACGCTTTCATCAGCACCTCTATTATCAACCGTGTTCCAAGGTATGGCTGCTACTCTTTCGTATTACTGGAATGGCGCAAAACGCTTCTGGCTTGCTTTATTATTTATGGGATTGTCTGCTTCATTTTTGATAAACATGATCTCCAATAGAGGCTTTTTCCCGTTACTTATTTCCCATGTGACATTTAACCCGGTAACCGGTTATTACCGTATGTTTCAATGGAAATATGCAATGGATGATGTGCTTGACAATCCACTTTTAGGCATTGGTGTAAGCCAGTGGTCGCGCCCTGAATGGTTAAACTACAGTATTGATAGCTTCTGGCTTTTAATCACCATGCAACATGGTATTCCAGCAGGATTTATTTTATTGTTCTGCTCGCTTTACATCGTTTTTCACGTGTTGAATAACCTGCACAAACAACACGAACTGTATCGCTGGATGGCAAATGCTTGGGTTCTATCATTCCTCGCACTGATATTAATTGGTTTTACTGTAGACTATTTCGGTAAATTACAACCGATGTTCTTTTTTACACTTGGAGCAATTGGCTGGTTAAAGTATCCTCATCTGAATCAACATATGAAAAAGCTTGTATGGCTAAACAAGCTTAAACACAACCCGTAACATTTTCTCCCGCTAGGGTTTATAAGAGATCAACAAGGATTCAGATGTTTTCAGCCCTGCTGATCAGTATTGTCTATGCGATTATTATCATGGAATTATTCTTTGACGATAAACATATTGCTGTTCGGTATTTGCATTTTAGTTACTTGGCGCTTTTTTTAGGCAGCTTGTTATTATTAATCTATCTAGCCGCAACGAAATCAAAAAAATTGTTTTGGTTTACCCCCGCATTTATATTCGTCAGCTTAAGTTACTTGCTACCCTTCATATCCCTTTCATCAGCAAATTCACAACCCGCTTTACACAGCAATACTAATACCCCAAAACTTAGGTTCTTGTCATTTAGTGTTAATTCCAGAAACAAAGAATATAATCAAGTTGCTCAACTCATCAAGAACAACCCTTCTGATATCGTTTGTTTACAAGAAATACCTTACTCCCGGTATGAGCAATTCAAAACACAGCTCGCCAACGCAGGGCTTAAATACCATCATGTTTATTCAAAGAAGCGCTCATTGATGATCTTGTCCAAACAGCCCATTACTCCTAACAAGACCATGCCCTACCAACAAGCCACGGTAAAATTAAACAACAAACAGGTAAGAATCTGGAACATTCATTCGCCAAAATCATTGACTAAAATTAACTATCAGCATTATTACTTCGACAAACTATACGAAGACATAAGCGCTGATAAAACCCCATACAAACTAGTCTGTGGAGATTTTAACTCCACCCCCCACAACAACATACTCCCGTTATTTATGACTATATTGCAACCCGCATACCAACAATCCATTAATCCAATTAGTCTCACCTATCCGACCCAAAAAGGGATTGTGCCATCCCCTATTCCTCTCATAAAAATAGATTACCTATTGTTCACCCATAACTTTAAGATTGACCGCTACCAACGTTTAGCGCAGTATGCCAACTCTGATCACTACCCCATTTCTGCAACCGCTTCTTTTGTGAATAAAACAATAGCAAATACCGACAACATCATCTTAAAAGCTAAGCTAAACCAACAGCAGCATAGCGAAACAGCCCGGATTCACCCATGAGAGCCCGATTCATCAACCAAAATGTTTTTATGATGCTAGTTAAAGTGCGTAACGCCATGCTCTCTAGTAGGAACTGGTACTTTAGAACTGTTTACGGTATGAATATTGCCGATGATGTGCGTATCTCATTTAAAGCAAGAATTGATAAGACCAATCCAAAAGGCTTATTCATCGGCTCTAAAACCTATATAGCCTTTGACGCTATCATCCTCTCTCATGATTTTTCTACCCGCAAACATTCAGCCAAGACTGTTATCGGAAAAAATTGCTTTATCGGCGCTGGAGCCATCATACTCCCCAACGTAACCATTGGTGATCAGGTCATTGTAGGAGCCGGAAGTGTTGTTACCAAGGATATCCCCTCACATTGTGCAGTAGGCGGAAACCCTGCACGAGTTATTAAAGAAGGTATTAAAACTATCGCTTATGGAATGATTGATACTAGCGATGCAAATTAGTGCAAACTGATATCAGACCAATATATACCCACAACCCTAAAAAATCAGTACCGTGAAAAAAAACCAACCCCAACTAGACATTATCGTCGTGTCATATAACACAGCAGAACTTACGCTGCGTGCGCTGCGCTCTGTTTATCAACAAACCACCCAAACATCATTCAATCTAATCGTATTGGACAATGACTCGCATGACGATTCTGCCAACCTGATCGCCAAAGAATTTCCTGAACTCACATTAATTCGATCGACCACGAATACCGGTTTCTCAGGTGGCAACAATATCGCAGCTAAAGAATGTGGTGCTGAACACATACTGCTCCTTAACCCCGACACAGTAGTTCTCGATAATGCTATCGACAAACTCTATCAATTTGCACTCGAAAAACCTGAAAAGGGTATTTGGGGCGGCATCACGCTCAATGATGATCTGAGTATTAACTCGCATAATGCCTGGTCTAGGCCGGGTACGTTAACATTGTTATTTAGTGCACTCGGCATTAGTAAACTGTTTTCAAACAGCTGTTTTTTCAACAAAGCAAATTATGGCTGCTGGAAACGTGATTCAGAGCAAGAAGTGGATATGATTCAAGGCTGTTTTTTTCTCACAAGTAGAAATCTGTGGGAAAAGTTAGGAGGCTTAGATGAAACCTTTTTTATGTACGGAGAGGAATCAGATTATTGCCTGAAAGCTATCCAGCTAGGGTATCAACCTACTATCACACCAAGCGCAAAAATAATACACCACGGCGGCGCCAGCGAACCTAGCTTTTCTGGCAAGATGATAAAATTACTTAAAGGAAAGGTAGAACTGGTCAATCGACATTCCAAGACCTGGGAGAAGCCACTACATAAAGCCCTTCTTAAACTCTATGTCACTAATAAACTAGTAACTTCAAAACTGTTATCTGTATTCAAACCCAATAAACAAGAACAAGCTACAGAGTGGCAAAAAGTGATGCATGCCAATGCTTCATGGCTCAAAGGCTGGGGCAAATAAATGGCCACGGTTATCATCCCTGCACATAATGAAGCAAGTGTGATTCAGGCATGTTTGGATAGCATTGTTAGTCAAGAGGGTGTTGATACGATTATCGTTGCCTGTAATGGTTGCCACGACAACACTGCCGACATTGTTCGACAACATTATCCCGATGTCATCTGTCTGGATATTGACAAACCCTCAAAAACAAATGCACTTAACGAAGCTGAAAAACATATCGACTCATTTCCTGTTTTTTATCTTGATGCTGATACGGTTATCAGCCCAGATACCGTTTCAATTATCACTGATTACTTCATACAAAATAATGTCTTGTTAGCAGCCCCAACTCCCCGTATCAATACCGAAAACTCCTCATGGTTAGTCCGGCAATATTATAAAATATGGATTAACCTGCCGTATATCAAAGATGGAGTAATTGGTACGTGTAGCTTCATCATGAATGAAAAAGGCAGGAAAAGATTTGATAAGTTTCCTAATATTATAAATGACGATGGTTTTGTAAGGTGCTGTTTTGATAGCCACGAACGCGAAAATATCGAAGGAACAAGCATTCACATCAAGGCACCCAAGACGATTTTCTCATTGATTAAGATTAAAACGCGCGCGCGCTTGGGTAATATGCAACTAGAAGCATCAAGGTTATGCGCACGACCGAAACAAGCGAATTATTCAAGTTCAATGAAAGAAAAGCTGCTGAGTAAAGATTTTATCCCAACTGTAGTTTATATCTTTATCGCATTAATCATCAGACTTAGAGCTAAAAGACAATTTAAGCAAATTGCTACTTATGTTTGGGAGAAGGATTTAACATCCAGATGAACCCATCTCATCAAATATTCGTCTTATTTATACAACAGACATCAGAACAAATAGCACAACAGATTTACCATTAGCCAGAAATGTTGTATATTTCATACTAATGTTGATGTTTATAAGAAAAATATCCTTAATACTCCAAAAAATTGGATATTCTGGTGCCAGGGAAGGATACCAACAACACACACAGGAAAAGTACCGTGCAAGATAAACATGTCAGCTCAGAGTTAATTTACCGCGCAGTAGATAGTATAGTCATACTTCTCGCTTTGTTTATTACATTCCTTTATACCGACAATTACTACCCTGAAGGCTATCTGATCGTTGGCTTGATCAGCGTTATCCTCTTTAGTCTTACGGCACGTTTTACTGACATTTACTCCTCATGGACTGCTCGTCCCTTTCAACAGGAAACACTGCATATTGTATCAACATGGTTAATGGCCTATTTTACGTTGATCTTTGTAGCATTCATTACCAAAACTAGTGCTCATTTCTCACGTGTAGCGTTAATCTCCTGGTTATTTTTCACACCTGTTTTATTGATTTTCGCTCGCTATGGACTACGCCGACTATTTTCTTATTTGAAAATGCTGGGTCTTAATAATAAAACGATCGTAATCGTCGGCATGACAGAACACGGACTACGTTTTGCACATGAATTAGAAGCCAATCCTGATTACGGATATCAGGTTGCCGGTTTCTATGGCGATAATAAAAATATAGCCGCAAAAAAAATCATGCAACACTACCCTATTCTTGGTGGTTATGACGAACTAACAGACGTTGCTCGAAGTGGGAAATGGGATCAAATTTATTTAGCCTTGCCGATTGAATCAAGAAAACGTATTTCTAATCTACTAGATCGGCTCACTGATACAGCCACGCCCATTCGTATACTGCCAGACTATTTCACCTCGAACTTATTAAAAAGTAAATACCTTGAAATAGTAAACACCCCCATATTAGCCGTTTATGACTCCCCCTTTTCTGCTAACAACGCCTTTATAAAACGCGCTGAAGACCTTATTTTTGGAAGTGTTATTCTTGCGTTAATTACACCTGTTATGCTGTTTATAGCTATAGCTATAAAACTAACCTCTAAAGGGCCTATATTTTTCAAACAGAAACGATATGGGCTTAAAGGCGAACAAATCAAGGTGTGGAAATTTCGCACCATGACGGTATGTGAAGATGACGATACGGTTAGACAAGCCACTAAAAATGACTGTAGAATCACCTCCTTTGGTGCTTTTCTTCGCAAAACATCACTGGATGAACTTCCACAATTCTTCAATGTATTGAACGGCAACATGTCTATTGTTGGCCCTCGGCCTCACGCAGTTCTTCATAACGAACAATATCGAGCGCTTATTCCGGGTTATATGCTTAGACATCTAGTTAAACCAGGGATTACAGGTTGGGCGCAAATTAATGGATGGCGCGGTGAAACAGATAACCTTTATAAGATGCGCAAACGTCTAGAGTTTGATCTGGAATACATGAGAGAATGGACGCTGCTGCTGGATATTAAAATTATTATTTATACGATATTCCGAGGCTTTACAGATAAAAACGCATACTAGTTCATTATAGCTGAACGTAGCACGTTGTTAGTTCGACAACCAGTCGCATCAATAATATCATTACCCGTTTAAAGAGGCGTTGACTTCATTTGCAACTTGATCAAATAACGTTTACACGCTTTGTCGCAGCACTGACAGTAGTCTTCTTTCACTACGGCAACCAAGTATTTCCTCTTAACATCCCTCTGCTCGATCATGTTCTGAAAGCTGGACCTATCGCGGTCAACTACTTCTATTTACTTTCCGGCTTCATTATGGCGATTGCTTATTATCGACCAAATGATAAGCAAGCATTTAATACCAAATCGTATTGGTGGGCGCGTTTTGCACGGATATACCCTGTTTATCTACTTGCACTGCTACTCATTGCAGTGACTAAACTAAAAGACCCCAATATTGGTACCGCTCTAGCACTCAATACCAGCTTGCTTCAGTCATGGGTACCTAACTACGCATTGTCTTTAAATTCTCCCGGTTGGTCTTTATCTGTCGAGGCCTTCTTTTATCTCTGTTTTCCTTTTTTATTGGCACTCATCTATCGTTCGGGCATTAAAAAGATGGCTATCATTGGGATAGCACTATGGCTATTAACCCAAATCATCCATACAGCACTGCTAAACAGTGAGGGCTATCAAGCTAAAAATGCGTTACACAGTTTCATTTATTACAACCCTCTTATGCATATTAATGCCTTTATTTTAGGAATTATTGTCGGTGTGCTTTTTAAGGACAAACCTATAACACTCAAAAAACTGACAACTCACAGTACGCTTGGCATTGTCCTCACGACCGGCTTGATAGCACTCATCATTGCATTTGAAGATCATATTTCACGTTTTATGGGCTTCAAAATAGCCTTAACCAACGGTCAACTAGCACCATTGTTTTTATTATTTATTGTCTTCTTGTCAGTAAACAAGAGCTGTATTGCCCACGTGTTTAGTAATAAAGGGTTAGTACTGCTCGGTGAAGCCAGCTTCTCGTTATATATCCTGCAACGTCCTATTCATGGTATTTATGATAAAATTTTCCGCAACAGGATTGATCTCTCAGAAGCGGGTCATTTCTACCTCTATCTGGTTATACTGATTGTGGTTTCAATTCTTTCTTATAAATTATTTGAAACCCCTATGAGAAAGATTATTCGTTCTCTCTCTAACAAAAACAGCAGCGTTAACAACAAACCACTCCGTTCTAACTGAACTCAACCTAGAATCTTTGTACCTCGACCCATAGACCTTAAAACCAGGTAATAGCCTTGATAGATAAACACCTTAGAACCATCCGTAGTTTTGTAACAAGAACAGGGCGTTTGACCACATCACAAAAAGAAGCGATCCAATCCCAATGGTCCACATTCGGAATTGATCGCGTTTCAACCTCTCTAGACTTCCCTGCTCTTTTTGGAAACAACGCCCCTATTACACTTGAAGTTGGCTACGGAATGGGTGATTCTCTGGCGACAATGGCACTGGCTGACCCACAACGTAATTTCGTGGGAATAGAAGTCCACACTCCCGGCATTGGTAACTTATTAAAACTCATACAACAACATCATATTAAAAACTTACGACTGCTTGATGATGATGCTGTAGAAATCATTAAACACCGGATATCGGATCACTCACTTGAGCGCGTACATCTATATTTTCCCGACCCTTGGCACAAAAAGAAACACCATAAACGCAGAATCGTAAAAGCCGACTTTGTAAATCTCTTAGCGCAAAAACTTCAACCCAATGGAGTTTTTCATATGGCGACGGACTGGGAAGATTATGCGAAGCAAATGGCTGAAGTCATGGAAGACTCCAAAGAATTTTCCAGCATCGCAAACACAGCCTTTATCGAACGACCTGACTTTCGACCCATAACAAAATTTGAAAAACGCGGGTTGCGACTAGGACATGGCGTATGGGATTTAATTTATAGACTCAGTTCTTAAAGCTCTTTTTGTATGAATTATGCTAGGTATTATTGAATTGTTATTACACTGCGGTAAAAATCATCTACACTTATATCTACACTAGGCTCTACACTAAGAATCACAATCTGAAAATGTAGACAATAATAAAAAATACGGGAGATTTTTTATGCGCTTTTTTATACGCTTTGTGATGCGCCTTGTTATGCATAGTGCAGCATCCAATACAGCACTAATACTATCACTGGGATTATTTCTACTAACAGCTTGCAATGAATCAGAATCGCCTACTGAAGTTAGCACTACTACAACCACCACCACTTCTACTCAAGAACCCGCTAAAACAATTTGGCGCGATTTAATCCAATCACATACCAGTGGTAGAATTTCTCGTGATTCTGAGATACGCATTCAATTCAAGAACCCCATCACCTCAACAGACAAGATTGACAATAGCGCTGATGGGATATTTTCCATTAAGCCTTCTACGAAAGGTAAAGCTGTTTTTGAATCAACACAATCTATTGTTTTTCTCCCTGATGAGCCTTTGGTTTCTGGCCAGAAATACTCAATAACACTTGAACCTAATGGTTTAAAAGGCCTATCAGCTACAGATGCCTCTTATAAATTCGACTTCTCCATTTTCCCGATGGAATACGAGCTGGAAATAAGTGCATTACAGATCGATCCTGACGAGCAATCGCAAATGATTCTGGGAGGGCAAGCGTTATTTTCTGACCGAGTGGATGCTGATAAAGTCAGTCAATTGATGACAGCGACCTTACAAAACAAATCGCTGAAGCTTGTTTGGCAGGCGGATGAATCAAACAAACGCTACCGATTCATTATCAAAGACCTAAAACGGGAAACGTTTGCTACTGATCTTCAATTGCACTGGGATGGCAAACCACTTGGAATTAAAACTTCAGGTAGTCGCGAAATCACCATTCCCTCTATCAATGAGTTTAAGGTCATTGATATCGCCCGTATTACCCCAGCACAGGACAAACCTTATATTCAGATAACCTTGTCAGATAGTCGCAATGAAACACAGAATCTTAAAGGACTAATCCAACTAGAACCTATCCCTGATAGTAAACACCCTACTCCTAAAGCCGTTCCTTTTACGCTTAGCTCCGCCGGCAATATCATCAAACTCTTTCCAAAAGATGGCACAACAGGGCAATTTAATGTCGCGGTCAATGCCGCCTTAGAAGGCGCTAGAGGTACATCACTGGGTGAAAAAACCAATAAAACTATAACCCTGGATTCTCTTAAACCGGGAATTCGTTTTGTTGGCAAAGGAAGTATTTTACCGGAAAGCAAGACGCTTGAGATCCCTTTTGAAGCCGCAAATGTTAATGCCGTGCAAGTCACCGCGTTTGTTATCAACCCCGACAATATAGGGCAGTTTCTACAAATCAACAAACTATCGGGTGACGATCAATTGGGGCGTGTAGGTCGTCATTTATGGCGTAAAACCATTCCACTGAGTGCAGCCAACCCCGCCCAATGGAATCGTTACACCTTTGATGCCAGTGAATTGTTGCGTTCCTACCCTGGCGGACTTTTTCGTTTAGAGTTGTCTATTGACCGACGTTTCTCAAGTTATAAATGCCCTGCTAATACCTTAACCTCCAAGACTATTAATCAACCACTTACTGATCATGAAGATATTAATGTTACTGAAAACAGCGGTTGGGATGGTATTGAACAATATGGCTATGCTGGAGAGGGTGTAGAGGGACAGGATTATGACTGGCAATGGGAAAATCGTAATAAACCCTGTACTGATGCTTATTTCCAATATGAAGATAATCCTGTAAAAGCAAGTAGAAACTTCATTGCCAGCAATATCGGTTTACTGGCAAAGCAAGATGGGCACGGCAAGCTACTTATCATAGCCACTGATTTAAAAACATCCAATCCACTGGCTAATGTAAACCTGCAAATCTATAACTTCCAGCATCAACCCCTTGCCACTACTAAAACAAATACTGATGGCATTGCTGAGGTTACGCTGTCTGCAACCCCCTTTTTATTAATAGCCCAGCATAGTTCTCAACATGGCAATGAAAAAGGTTATTTAAAACTCAACGGGAAAACAGCACTTTCGGTGAGCCATTTCGATGTGGGTGGAGAGAAACTCAAGAAGGGTTTAAAGGGAATTATTTATGGCGAGCGTGGTGTTTGGAGACCCGGTGACGATATTTTTCTGACCTTCGTGCTTCAGGATAAGGATCAAGTGATTCCCGAACAACACCCAGTCAGTATGCAACTTATCAATCCCAAAGGCCGCGTGGTACAAACGCTAACAAATACATCACCTATCGGAGACTTCTATACGTTCAAGTTCAACACAGATGAAGATGCTGAAACCGGAAAATGGCTAGTCAAAGCCAAATTAGGTGGCAATACTTTTTCAAAAACACTCACTATCGAAACAGTACGCCCTAATCGCCTAAAGATAGACTTAAGTTTTACCAACGAAACCAATGATTCAGACGACACCGACACTTTATATGGCTATGAGCCATTAGCAACCGGAAAACTGTTTTCACAATGGTTACACGGAGCCAGTGCAGGTGGTCTAAAAACGGATGTATCGGTGCGCTTTAGAGAGAAGAAAACCCGTTTTGAGCGTTTTACGGATTATGTATTTGATGATCCATCACGCTCGCTAGATAGCGATGACCAGAAAATTCTTGAAGGTAGGTTAAATGAGGCAGGCGAACTCGCTTTTAACAAACAATTCATTCCCAAATCAAAATCAGCGGGCATGTTAAGTGCTTGGTTCACTACTCGTGTATTTGAAGAAGGTGGCGCATTTAGTACCAGTAAACAGTTTATGGACTATCACCCTTACCGTGACTATGTCGGTATGAAACTTCCCAAGGGCGATGCAACCCGTAATATGCTGTTAACCGACCAGCAGCATACCATCGAACTTGCCAGCCTAGATGCACATGGAAACCCTTCCGAACTTGATCGGGTACAAGTCACCTTGTATAAAATTGACTGGAAATGGTGGTGGGACAAATCAAACGAATCACTAGCTGCCTATAGCAATGCCAACCATAGCCGTAAGTTACAACAAGGTATTGTGCAAACTAGACAGGGTCGTGGGCAATGGAATTTCTCCATAAAATATCCTGATTGGGGCCGCTATCTAGTTCGAGCATGTGACCTTGATGGTAAACATTGTACGGGTAAAACTGTTTATATCGACTGGCCTGGGTGGGCAGGACGTGCGCAAGAACAAGGTAACAGCGCTGCTAGTACACTGAGTTTATTCTCAGATAAAAAAGCCTATACAGTAGGCGAAACCGCTATTGTTCAACTTCCTAAAGCCTCCCAGGGTCGAGCTTTGGTTACTGTTGAAAATGGTAGCGATATCCTGAGTCAGCAATGGGTCGAGTTTGACTCAAAGAAGGATGACAAAGAATCTGGTAATGGGTCAAGTGCACCCGCCAATGCTGATCTAGTCAATAGCGCAAGACAACAGGTTGAAATACTGATTACTGAGCAAATGGCACCCAATATTTATGTCAATGTAACCCTCCTACAACCGCATCAAAATAAACTAAATGATCGGCCTATTCGTCTTCTTGGGATTATCCCCCTACTCGTATCTGATCCAACTACTCATCTTAAGCCGGTGATCAGTGCCGATGACGAATGGAAACCACTCTCCACGCAGACTCTGCAAATAACCGAAGCATCAGGCAAGGCAATGGATTACACCCTTGCAATGGTTGATGAAGGTCTACTGGGTCTAACCCGTTATAAAACACCTGATTTACATAAATATTTCTATCGTAAAGAAGCCTTGGGCATCAAGAGCTGGGATTTGTTTGATGATGTGGTCGGTGCTTATGGTGGAAAACTGGAACGCTTATTGGCATTAGGTGGCGGCGATGATGTACAAATTGACGATGCGGCCAACCGTCCCAAACGCTTTCCTCCGGTGGTACAGTTTTTAGGTTCCTTCCACCTCGAAAAAGGTGAAAATCAGATACACGAAATAAAACTTCCCGCGTATATCGGCGCTGTTCGATTGATGGTTATCGCGGGATCAAAAGCCGCTTATGGGCAAGCCGATAAATCTATATTCATTCGACAGCCCTTGATTATGCAGCCCAGTTTGCCACGTGTCCTTAGTGTCAATGAAGAAGCGATTATTCCAGTCACCTTGTTTTCAACGAAAGAAGATATTAAAGACGTTGAATTGAGCGTTACGGTTGATGATCTATTGCAAGTGGTGGATGACAAGCAAACAACCATTCACTTTGAAAAAACAGGAGATAAGCTCGGATTTTTACGTGTTAAGGCGGGTAGCAAGACCGGACAGGCTCATTTGCATTTTGTCGCTACCAGTTCAACTAACGGGACATTATATCGTAGTGAAAGTGATGTTTATCTGGATATACGCAATCCAAATAAGGATACACGTCGAGTTGCTAATCATGTGATAGAGGCAGGTCAAACAGATGCATTCACACTCATCCCTCACGGGATTAAGGGTAGCAACTCAGCTGTATTTGAAGCCTCCACTACACCACCTTTGGGTCTGGACAAGCACATTGATTATCTTGTGCAATATCCACATGGTTGTTTAGAACAGACTACATCTTCTGCCTTCCCACAGCTATATCTCAGCCAGTTACTGGATATGGGAGAGGAAAAAGAGAAAAAGATATCACACCATGTGAGTCGTGCTATTGATCGTATTCGCAACTTCCAGCAAAGTGATGGGAGTTTAAGTTACTGGCCAGGTGGTAACAACCACAATAAGTGGTCAAGTCTATATGCTGGACACTTTCTAATAGAAGCACAACGACTAGGTTATCAAGTACCAACCACATTGCTTTCGCACTGGTTGCGCTACCAAAGTGGAATAGCGCAACGCTGGCTTGCAGGAGCAGAAAACTATGCTTATGTACAAGCCTATCGGTTATATGTACTGACACTCGCGGGCAAACCTGAACTAGGTGCAATGAATCGTTTTAGAGAGGGCACTCTAAGCAAGAGCCAGGGAGTCAAAGCTAAATGGTTACTCGCCTCAGCCTATAAACTGGCAGGGCAACAAGACGCAGCACAGAGCATAATTGAAGGATTGGTCGCCAATCCAGAAACCGCAACGGAACAGCACTCGGATACTTTCAGTACGCGTTTAAGCGACCTTGGACTACGATTAAATGCACTGACTACCTTGGGGAAGACTCAAGATGCTGATCACTTCATGCAAGCCATAGCCGATGAACTTGGCAATAACAGCCATAACACACATGGGATTGCTTGGGCGCTTATGGCGGTATCACGTCATATCAGTGAACAGGGTAAATCCTCATCCAGTGGCGGAAAAAATGGTATCATGGTCAAGTACGCATTGAACAAACAAGGCAACTCAGCAAAAGGCTTCTCAGAAACTAAAAGCCAGAAAGCCTACTTGTCACAAGCATTAGGGAAACTATCTGGGGATAAGCTCACACTGAAAGTAAAAAACGATGCAGCCACAAAACTTTATATCAGTGTTATTAATAAAGGAATCCCTGCTGCTGGCAATGAAACGGACACAGCCGCAGGTTTGAAGCTGGAAGTCACCTATGGCAAACCTAATAGCTCAACAGAGGTTGATATATCTGCACCTATTGAGCAAGGCAAGGATATCCACATTAAGGTTTCTGTCCATAATACATCGGGTCAGCAGCTTGAAAACCTTGCACTAACCCAGCTCATTCCAAGTGGCATGGAAATCCACAATACAAACTATAAGCTTAATGCAAAGTACGACCATCAAGACGTTAGAGATGACCGAATCTATACGTATTTCTCGCTCAAAAAAGATGAAACCAAACACTTCAGTATCATCGTCAACCCCGCTTATACAGGTCACTTCTATTTTCCGGCTATACAAGTAGAAGCTATGTATAAACCTTCCATTCAAGCACGTAAGAAGGGGCAATGGATAGATATTGAATCATCCACGACAGCTGTGGAAGCTTCAGAAGAAACTGTTGATGCAACTAGCACCTCTGACCAAACCAATAACCAAGCAGATACAGCCACTATTTCTGCCACCAAAAGTTGGCTTTATAATGAACCTGACAAGCAAGACAAAAGTAAGATGTATCTAGTCAAAGGGGATAAAGTCAGCATTGTCAAAAGATCTACCGATTGGTTACTGATACGCTTTAAAGGAAAATCACTGATTGAAAAATGGATTGCTGCTGAAGATATTAACTAAGCCATGGTCACGGGCGCTACTGTAGCAGCATCCTAAGCTTGTCGAAGGGTACAAAACTCTTGCACCATATTAAAAATACATAACCTATTGTAATTATTTGAATTTAATATGAGGTTTAGTCAAGCAAGGGAATCAGTATTATTTAACAAATCTGCCTTTCAGTGCGCCTAAAGAATCTTTAAATAGAGGAAGAGCGTTTGCTAACTTATCCAGCTTAGATAAAAGCTGATTATCTTTATCAGCAAGTGCGAGTCTTTCTTTAGCATCAGAAAACGCCGTTAGCATAAACGCAATAAACTGGTCGTCTTCAGTCCCTTCTGTTTGCTGTGCTTTTTTACTCAACTGGTGATAATCCGCAGATAAATAATAATGTTTGCCATTATCTATAACGCTATGTGTATAACCGGGAAGTATATGATCCAACCACGACATATTGGCAGAGGGTTTTACCGAAGCAGAAGCTTTTTTCTTCAACTTTTCGACTAATTGATCTCTTAATCCTTGACCGTAGTTATAAACATTCGCAAACCGTTCACTACTTTCTGCTTGAACATAGGCTTGACGATAATGCGTCACAGCAGCTGATAACTCATTACCGAAAAAAGTATCAATACGCCGGGTAAGCAATTGATGTTTCAATGCTTGTGCTGCTTTTGTTTTAGAGTCGACATCAACCGTTGCTGCATAAACCCATCCTGTCTGCTCTGCTGAATTCTTCACATAGAGCCAAGGATCGTTATAACGCACACCTCGTAGTTTTACCGGTGCGATAACGGTGCTTATCTGCTCCATCCATTCAATTTTACTATTTGCTTGCAGTTTCACTACTACCGCACTATCCATACTTGGAGATTTACGCATATTGACTGTATTTAAGACTACTTCAAGCATGACAGGAGCCGCCGAATCCTCTATCTCACTGGTGTCAGTAATAGTGATTGTCTCGTCAATTCCCTGCTCATCTTTATTGGAACACGCTATCAAGAGTAGCGTGGGAAGCATTAATAAAATCCATTTACTCATTGTCTTTTTCCCGATGATCTAGTTACATATCGTCATTGATAACTGCCCATTCTAAAATAGTTTCAGGTGTTTCATTGATTAGTCCGGCAAGGTAGCTATTCCATTTTTTACTCTTACCTTCACTCTTTTCATTACTCTCATTTTCACAATCATTTTGCTCTGATGAATTATAGACGCTCAAGAACTCAAGTGCCTGAATTAAGTTAGCCGAGGCTGTGTTTTTCTGCAAGGCTGGTGCATGGGTCTGCTTGCTAAGCTTCTGACCTTGTTGGTTTGTAACCATGGGTAAATGGCAATAGTCAGGTTCTGCATATCCTAATAGTCTTTGTAAATAGATTTGTCTCTGTGTATTACTTAACAAGTCCTCGCCACGTACCACTTCAGTGATCCCTTGAACTTCATCATCAACTACCACTGCTAATTGATAGGCGAAATACCCGTCGGATCGTTTGATAATAAAATCACCTAATTCGTCTTCGAGGTTTTGGCATTGTTGTCCCAGATATTTATCGTTAAAGCAGATAAGGTCTTTATTGGTTCGTACACGGATAGCTTTAGACAACTCAAATGAATGCTTTGAGTTGCGACACGTTGCCGGATAGATAATACCGTATTGCCCTCTCTTTGCAGTTCTTCTCAGTTCTTTACGTGTACAAGTGCAGGTATATACCTGACTAGCGTCGATTAATTGATTAAGCGCAGTAGTATAGAGTTCGTGTCTTTGGCTTTGATAAACAACTTCACCATCCCAACATAAGCCATGCGCTTCCAGAGTTTGTAAAATATCGTCTGCGACACCGGGTACTTCGCGTAAAGGATCTAAATCCTCCATGCGTACTAACCAGCGACCTTGTTGCTTTTTAGCTCTAAGATAACTACCCACAGCAGCGACCAGGGAACCCATATGCAATTGGCCTGTTGGGGAAGGTGCAAATCTACCTGTGTGTGTACTCTTCAACATGAGTTCTGGTAATTTTGACAGTGTGACTCAGTAGGAATCTTATTCAGCAGAGCGAAATGCACTCATTAGATACTGCACCATTGAGATCAAGGTTAAGGCGGTGGCAATAGCCAATGAAATGAGTCCTAACTCACGGATCGGGATCACTCCAAACAATGGCAAGTTATATAACAGAAATATCATGGCAATGATTTGTGCCGTTGTTTTCACTTTACCAATAAAAGCCACGGCAACTTTACTTCTCTGCCCTGCTTCTGCCATCCACTCGCGTAATGCGGATATAACCACTTCCCGACCGATAATAGCTATTGCTGCCAGAGTAATCCAAAAACTGACTTCCCGTTCAACGATTAACAATAAGGCGACTACCACCATCAATTTGTCAGCTACGGGATCAAGAAAAGCACCCAATTGTGACTCCTGATTTAATTTTCTGGCGTAATAACCATCCGCCCAATCGGTTAACCCGGCCAAACCGAAAATAGTCGCTGCGGTAAACGGATAGCCCATATAGTGAGCTATCACCATTAGCGGGATCATAAAAATACGGAGTAATGTTAATGAGATCGGTAGATTTGGCAGAGTAATGTTTATCATTATTGATGCTATTCCCTATTAAATTGCTCGTAAACTTTTTCCGCAAGTTGCTGACTAATCCCATGAACTTTAGCAAGCTCGTCGACACTAGCACGTGAAATGGCACGAATACCACCAAATTGTTTTAATAAGCTTTGTCTGCGTTTGGGACCCAAGCCTGTTATCTCTTCCAATACTGAAGAAGTACGCGCTTTTTGCCTACGCTGGCGATGACCTGTTATGGCAAAACGATGGGCTTCATCTCTAATTTGCTGTACCAGATGCATGGCGCTGGAATGTGCTGGCAATACGACACGTCTGTTATCAATAATCAGGTTGTCAGCTTCAGCACGCCGACCTTCACCTTTGACCACGCCTATAATATCCATACTACTAATTTGTAATTCGTGTAGAACTTTAACCGCTTGAGATACCTGACCTTTACCGCCATCAATCAACAAGACATCGGGAAGTTTAGCATCAGTTTTTACAATTTTCCTGAATCGTCTGCGTAATACCTGACGCATGGCTGCATAATCATCACCGGGCTGTATTTCAGTGATATTAAATCGGCGGTATTCTGCTTTAATCGCACCTTCTCTACCAAACACAACACAGGATGCAACAGTGGCTTCACCCTGAGTATGGCTAATATCAAAGCACTCAATGCGCGTTGGAATATAACCTAAATCCAGTTCTTCTTGTAAGGCGTATAAACGTTTTTCAATTCCCTCTTTTGATGCTAAATGAATATTCAAGGCATGTTGTGCATTGCGTACAGCCATTTCTATCCACTTGGCTCTGTCACCACGCACTTTATGAGTTAACACAACTTTGTGTTCAGCTATTGCCACTAACATTTCAGTCAATACATTTTCATTGTCAGGTTGATGCGTTAGTAATATTTCATTAGGAATTTGCCGTTTAAGGTAATACTGAGCCATAAAACTAGTCAGAATAACCGCCTCATCATCGACGGTATTGGGCACTTTTGGAAAAAAATTCTTATTCCCCAAATGATTGCCATTGCGAATAGAATGTACCTGTATGCTCGCAGTTTTAGAAGCAAACTGAATAGCTATAACATCAACGTTAGCTTGCCCACCACTGATTGCTTGTTGTTGCGATATTTGTCGTAAGCGCTCTATCTGATCTCGCGCCTCTGCTGCTTGTTCAAATTGAAGGTTTTCAGCATGTGTGTCCATATTAGTAACCAACTCGTCAATCACTTGTTGGCTTTTACCCTTTAGGAACTTAATCGTGCGATCAACATTTTTTAGATACTCTGACTGGGTTATTTCTCCGGTGCATGGAGCAGTACAGCGTTCAATTTGATATTGCAAACATGGGCGAGAACGATTGGCATAATAACTATCCTCACATTGGCGCACCTTGAATAGTTTTTGTAACAAACCAAGAGACTCTCGAACAGCTCCTGCACTTGGATATGGGCCAAAAAACGCACCTTTTTTCTTGCGGCCTCCGCGATAAAACGTAACTCGTGGAAAATCCTGCTGAGTAGAGATATGGATATAAGGATAGCTTTTGTCATCACGCAACAGAACATTATAGCGAGGATGATGTTTTTTAATGAGATTGCTTTCTAACAGCAAGGCTTCAGCTTCTGTCGCTGTCAGAGTTATTTGCACATCAGCGATTTGCTTGACCATCGACCAAATGCGCGAGTTGACCAGGTTGCTTCGGAAATAGCTGGAAACTCGGCTTTTCAGATCTTTTGCTTTACCGACATAGAGAATGTGTTCTTTGGCGTCCATCATTTGATAAACACCTGGCTTGTGTGGCACAGTTTTTAGAAAGCTACTGCTATCAAAGCCGTTATGATCAATGTCTTTATGATCAATGTCTTTATGATCAATGTCTTCGTTATCACTATGTGGGGTGTGTGAACTGCTCATTCATTTTAGTTTACCCTAAAACCCTCAGTTGGGCAGAGTAAAGTGTGCTACTAAAGACTAGGCTCACAACGTGCCATATTGGGTTCGATTTTAGAATCTTTCAACGTGTTCTGATGTTCAACTAGCAACGCAACATGTACTGAATTAATAACTTTTCTAATGTTTTGGCTATATTCAAAATGCCTATCTTTCTTTTTCTGCAATAACTGACGATAAAGATCAAGGTTTGCATTGAATTGTTCTTTTTTTATAATCCTGCTCATTAAAAACGGCAAGAAAAAAAGACAAAGAGCTATACCAAATAGAAAACCAGACAGCACAGCGATAAATATTTCAGCCATCGTGGGGACCTCTTGTTTTTATTATTATTTTAGGTTCGTGGATGTGATCCGATCAATCGGCAAGCCAAATGTTGAATCATTTCGAAGCTTAAATTACACACTCCTTAGAAAGGATGCAAATAAAACCGATGGAGAATGCTAGAAATCTAGACAAAAACCCCCTCCACCTAGCACAGGGCTGTTCAATGCTAGCTCTTTTGTACAAAATACTATTGAATCTTCATATGATGGGTAGGTCGGATAAGGAACGCCATCCGACAAGATATTGAATTTAATGTGTTTGTCGGATGGCGCTATCGCTTATTCGACCTACCAAAAATGCAAATTGGTTATTCATTGTATGAGAAAAATTAGCATTGAACAGCCCTGCCACCTAGCAGGAGGAGGGTTAGGGAGGGGTAGATAGTCTGATAAAAAAGAATTTCTTAGAACAGCCCACCTACTTCCTTCACCGACTAAGATTCTAATTTGAAATACGACAGTTATTTTTCTTAATTGTTTCTATGTCATTATCAGCTTCCTACAATCGACGACCTTTAATAAAAGTCACAAAATCCAAAACCTCTTGAGCCAAAGGTCAGGTACGGTTTTTACTTCCTCATAAATAGAACTTGCAGTAGTCATAGTCATTCCGCCTAGCATTAATCTTATAAAAGAGTAACCCCTCCCCCTGTACTATGCAAGATTGAACCTTAAAGTATTCAGTTAGGCATCATCGACAAAGGTAGACTATTTATTCCAATAATAATTGATGTGTGTAATATGCACAAATGAATAGACCTTTCGAAATTATAATGACAAATACTACTGGACGTGCGACTTCAATCGCGTGTCCTGTGAGGCTGTGCTGTGCCCTTCAGTTTAATGTGGGCTGCCTTCTGGTACGGCGCATTTTAGTATCCATGCGCCGAGAAGCCTACCCATTTCTTCTATTTTACGACTCGCATATTCATAACGCCGAGTTGAAAGTAGCTTTAGATCGTAGCTCATTCTTAGATAAAAACGACATTGTTTCAATAGCACATCTGCATGTTTTAAATGTTTTCTACGATTTTCGTCCCTATAAGTAGTTGCAGCATATAGACTGTTCATAAAATCTAAAATAGACCCCTGAAGACGAGTTGCAAGAACAAAACGTTGTTCTCTTGGAAACTTTGTTGTTTGCGGAATAAGCCAACAGGCGAAATCATAACTACGCGAAAATAAGGGAGATTCTTTCATTGCTTTTCCTTGCTATTTGATGAACAGCAAGTGTAGTTCAGCAAACCTTTTTTACAGGAATTACCGTCGAAAACAAACTTCGCCTTAAACCCCAAGTGTCTGCATGTTTCACATGGGCTACCCAACCTCTTCAGGGCTGTTCAATGCTAGCTTTTTATCGTACAAGTGTAACCAATACACGTTTCTGGTAGGTTAAACGATAGCGCCATCCGACCTACCAGAAACATAGATAAAACCCTATTTTGGGAGGGCTAGTCAGTAGCATTGAACAGCCCTGCCAACCTCTTACTGTTTCATTCAAATCTTCTCTATCAATCTCATCTCTGGAAAAAGCACGATAGTTTCGCCGTAGGCGACGAGAAAAATTCACGCCATTCTTACGTTTTAAACGGCGATGTTCTGCATACAGCCTAAAGCCAAGAAAGGGGATGCCTGTTTTCGTTGGATACACTGTGCTAGAGCGTTCATGCATGCGTAAGCGCAATGATTCCAGTTTTTCTTTAATCGCTGCTTTCCATTCCCATAATTGTGACTTGGAATCTGCAAACAACAAAAAATCATCAACATAGCGAAGGTAAGCCTTACACCCTAAATCACGCTTAACAAACTGATCCAGCTCGTTCATATACACATTTGCCCAGAATTGGCTGGTCAGATTACCAATGGGCAAACCTCTTGGTCTCATTTCTGCCAGCAGGTCATCACTCGGAAAATAATGCATGGTATATTCATCACGTAAAATACCGCTACCGCTTTGCACAATCTGATGCATTAACCAACGTACCTTCTTGTCAGCTACCTTACGCCACAAAATAGACTTTAAGACCTGATGATCAATACTCGGAAAAAACTCTTTAATATCGCATTGCAACACATAAGGAAAACGACGAATAAAGGTCTGTGCTTTATCTAGTGCGGCATGTGTTCCTTTGCCTTACGATTAGCAAACGAGTCGCCTATAAACGTACGTTCAAAAACAGGGTCAATCAAATTACACAAGGCATGATGTACCACACGATCCCGAAAGGGAGCCGCTGAAATCAAACGTTCTTTGGGGTCACGAATGCGGAAGGAATAGTACTCACCGGGTTGCCATGTGCCTGTTTCTAATTCTTGTTGTAAGCCGATTAGATTATCTTCCAGCTTCATTTCAAAACTAGAAGCTGCTACCTTACTACGCTTACCCCTCGCTGCTTTACGCCAAGCTAGATGTAAATTAGAAAAATCGGTGATTGCTGGGTATAATTATCGTACTGTCGTGCAAAAAAATCAATCCTCGCTATCGCTCGGATAGCACGGCAAAATCTAGATGAATCTCATTAGCATAGTTAACTAATGTGGAAGATTCAGCCTTTTAAGAAATCAGAATGTCAGCATTTCAGAAATCAGAAAATCAGGTATCAGCATTCAAGCCAGGGAGAACACCATAAACAACACGAAAACCACAGAGGTCGTTCCGATCGTTCGGAGGATACCCGTTACGAATAGCAGCCCGCACGTAGCGAGAAATATTGCCCCAAGAACCGCCGCGGATAATTCTAAATTCAACAGGATTCAGGTCATTCCGTTTAGCCAACTCCTCTTGTTGTTTCCAGTCTTTATATTTGAAGTCTGGAGATGAACCATTATTACCCCAACGACTGCTAGTCCACTCCCAGACACTGCCAGACATATCGTGTAAACCAAAAGCACTACCTTCGGGGAACATACCGACCGGAGAAGTCTGGTTCAAACCCGTATCAATATAATTGCCTTTACTTTTGTCGGGCTCTTTTCCCCATGAGTATTTAAGGTTGTCTGAGCCTCGTGCCGCATATTCCCATTCTTCTTCGGTTGGCAAGCGTATTTCGCTATTGGGTAGGATTAAGCCTTTTGACAGCACTCCCTCTTGTTCATTTAACCACGTTGTAAAAGCCAGTGCCTCAAACCAGCTGATACCCACAACAGGGTGATTATCAAGGTTCCACTTGGAATCATTCCAGAAACGAGGCTCATGACGTGCTGTATCGTCTGCCAGCCAGCTTTTATAGCTTTCTCTAGTCTCTTTATCTTTAATAGAATCAAGCAGCTTCTGATCCTTCTCACCACCTTCTAGCCACCACTTTGCAACTTCTGGCAACTTATTCCACAGTGTTTCATCCTTATAAGATCCCGAGTCCACAAAACAACGGTATTGAGCATTGGTTATCGGATACCGACTGATTTTGAATTCTTTGATAGTTACTGGGTGCGCTGGCTGTTCATCATCGTAGGCTTCCTCGTCTTTTGCATCAGAACCCATCTTGAAGTTGCCTGATGAATCCGATGGAATAGTTACCCAGTCAATATCTGGTAAGTCATTAGTCCCCACAGCAACGCCTTTTCTGCGATCCAGTTTATTAAGTAATTGCCCTGCCTCTGCGCGATCTTTTAGCGCATTAGCGTTATCCCGCATTTTTTTCAGCAAGTCTTTTTCAATGCTATCAACGTGGTCGCTCAATAAGTCACGCTGCTGTTTACGTAGTGCATTTAATAAATGTGCTTTCTGGTTGTCTTTTGCTTCATCTTTATCCGCGAATACTGCTTTGAAGTGATTAGAATCTTCTAATAGTGTCTGAAAGTGCTCCTGAGACAGGTGTGGGCATAGATAAGCCAGCCAGTATGGGTTTTGTTTGAAGCTATCGAGGCCATTGTTTAACTGTTCCATGATCTGTTCAAAGAGATCATCGTCCAGCACTTTATTTTTTAGTTTAGAGCGCGACAAGGCTGATTGCCAGCCACTTTCAGACTCACTAAATAACAAATCCAGAAATTCATCCTGATCATTGATGACGACTGTTTCGAATTCAGGTAGAGCTGTAGTTGGTGCAGAGGATTCAGTTATAGCCTGACCATCATTGAACAATGTAAAGTAAGGCTCAAGAGTAGTTCCTCCTATTTTCATAGCTGACACAAAACGGTATAAATCAAAACCACTGCGGTTGTGTGAGGCTTTTTCAAAGGTTTCTATCAATTCTCTATAGAAGCGGTGATATAAGTTTTGCGTTCGTTGTAATGATGCAGTGAATTCTTTCTCGGACTTATCTCTTTCCTCTTTATTCGTCTCAATAATCTTGGCAACTATGCTCGGTAATCGTTGCTGGGTATTTTCCAAGTCTTTGTTATTTTCAATGGCCTCTATTTCATAGCGGATTTTTATTAGATTATGAAAATGGTCTCTATAACGCCAGTAGTCTTGTTCACTCCATTCTTCCAGTAACATCATAAACTCGGCATACTTTCTTCGTCCGAAACGGTAAAGATCAGGTGCAAAAATTTGTAACAACGTTAGTTTTGCCAGTGGCAGGCGTTTTACCACATCGTCACACTGTCGACTTTTAGCCATATCCAGTAGGAGCTGCAATAGTTCAGCGGCTCGTATTTGTTTTCGTGGAACGGCTGGAATATGTTCAATGAAAAGTTCTAATAATTCTTCTGCTTCTGGGTTTGTTTTTTGCAAGGCTTCTTGTCGAAATGCTTTATCGTCTTTATTTGATGAGGGGTCGCTGGTTAATACATTGCCATCTTTGCTTCCTTTTGAGGGGTCAAACAAGTCACTATAGTTTTCTATAAGGAAAGAACGAATTTCGTTTTTAGAGGGTTGTGGTAATCGAAAGGGCAATTGAATAATTTTTTCCAGATACTCAATACCCGTGATGGGTAGTTGGGAGTGATGGCTATTTTTATTGTAATCATTCTGGAAAAGATAATCCCGGTAGCGATGAATAATACCCCTTTCTACCACTTCATCATCCAGTGCAAGGACAAAGGCGCAACCTTCTACATCCAGAAAGAGCTTGATGGACTCGAGCATTTCAACCGCCTTTTCTGGCAAGCAACGGTCTAGGTCGTCAATCAGGAGAAGTAGCTTGATGCCGTCTTTGCCTTGGGTGAATTCTTTTAAAGTGCGTTCGAATTCATAATAGTAGCTGTGTAATTGTTGTAGAGGGGCTTCATCAGGACGTATTTTCTTATCTTCATCTTCTTGTGCTTTTACGGCTATATCCTGATCATATTCAAGTTCAAGAATGGCGGGTATGCCTACTTTAGCTTTAAAGCCTCTTGAAAAAGCGATGGTTGAAGCACCCAGAAATTTTGTCAACTTTGATAGTTCTTTTTTTACTTTTGTGATTTTCCCTTCATGGGCTTTTAGATAGTGATGAACTTCCAGTTGCATGGTATTGATGAGTGGTACGATTAAGTATTCTTCTTTTTCATAACGCCATGGATTAAAGGGAATAACAACTATCGGGGGTTGTTCGTTTTTCGGGTTTGATTCATGGTTAGATTGCTGAAACTCCGTTTTGATTAATTCCAGTATATTACTCTTGCCGCTACCCCACTCGCCAAAAACACCGATCACCAAAGAGCTATCACTGATACTTTTCTTAGGATTAAAGTGTGTCTTTATACGTTTGGTAAATTGTTCGGCTAACTGTTGATGTCCAAACGTGCCTTGTCCCTTTGCCATGATCTACCTATGCCCTATGAGTCTTGGTGGTGAGTTTGCCCCGCACCGTGTTTACACAGGATGCGGGGCAGTTTCAATATTTGACTGGCTGGTGCTGGGTTAGTGAACTAACTCTAGCTTTGCGCAATCAGGAGCAGAACAAGCTGGCTTTGAGATGATATCGCCGATAGTGATCCGTAAATCTGCTATTTTTCTGGATATCATCTTTAGGAGGTAAACCTATATCGACATACCCCCCGAAGCTATGGAGAACACCATAAACAACACGAAAACCACAGTTGTTGTTTCGATTGTTCGGATGATTCCTGTTACGAATAGCAGCCCGCACGTTGCGAGAATTATTGTTCCAAGAACCGCCGCGGTGTTGCTCTGACCCTGTTGTAAATTTACCGAAAAATGAATACTTTACAAGTGTTTTTTTAAAACAAGGGATAACGAGTCCTTTTAACTCTATTCATTTCAAAAGTTATCTACCCTCATGTTGTGACAGGGCTGTTCAATGCTAGCTCTTTTGTACAAAATACTATTGAATCTTCATATGATGGGTAGGTTGATAAGGAACGCCATCCGACAAGACATTGAATTTAATGTGTTTGTCGGATGGCGCTATCGCTTATTCGACCTACCAAAAATGCAAATTGGCTATTCATTGTATGAGAAAAATTAGCATTGAACAGCCCTGCATGTTGTGATGAGCTAACTATTTATTCCAATAATATTGATGACTTTTACGATAACTTTCTACCTGAAAAGCTTCATCATTAGCGGGGAAATCAATACGGATTGCTCCGCTTTCTACAGTGGTTAGTATACTAACTCCACGCTTCTCATAGCGCTTTACTACATCTTTATTGGGAAAATGGAAACGATTACGATAGCCAACCGCTGCAAGAGCAAGTTCTGGTTGAACTGCATTAATAAAGTGTGCAGTAGATGAGGTTTTACTACCGTGATGTGGAATCACTATAACTTCTGATTTCAATGTTGGGTCTGTTTCCAGTATGTGCCGCTCTGCTATTTTCTGAATGTCTCCGGTGAGTAATAAGCTATGGTTGTTATTGCTAATGCGTAAGACACATGAGCGGTTATTATCACTGTTTTTTTCGACACTCCAGTTTTGTTCTGGGTGTAGTATTTCAAAACTCACTCCATCCCAGTTCCATTTCATGCCTTTGTCGCAGTGTTCTGCATTGGGAAAGATACGGGTGTCACTGCTTAATAGTCTGTCAACAGGGAGTGTTTTTAAAATAATACCTGCTCCACCACGATGATCTAAATCTTCATGCGATACCATCATCGTATCAATATGTTTGATGTTTTGTGATCGTAAAAACGGTAATACAACGAGTTTCCCTGTATCAAAACTAGCACTTGCACGTGGCCCTGTGTCATAAACTAATACATGATTTGCCGTTTGCACAACCGAAGCAAGCCCCTGCCCCACATCTAACAAATCAAAGGTAAAAGAGCCTTGTTGAATCGGTGCTGATTTGCTGGTAACTAATGGTAAAAGCAATAGAAGCCCCAGCCAGCGACCTGGAAACTTACTGGGCAACCATAACCATATAAACCCTATAAAACTGATTATTAATAAATAAGCTGGAATATCCGGTATTGAGATCATCGCTTGTGGAGATGATAAAAGACTTAATACCTGCATCATATTGTCCACACTGAGTGCAGCAAGATTAAGTAGCAGTTTAGACACTGCTACAAACGGTATCAATAAAACCCCTAACAGAGTCAGTGGCACAACGACCAATGTAACCCACGGAATAGCGATTAAATTAGCCAACGGTGCCGTAAGAGAACCCATACCAAACAAAGCCAGCGTCAACGGCAACATGCCAAGTGATAGTGCAAATTGTATGGTGATTAAGTCAACCACCAGCCGGGGTCGGCTAATACGTCTGGCTACGGTAAACATGATCACCCCAACCGCTACAAATGAGAGCCAGAAGCCCTGTGATAGTACAGCCAGAGGATCGTATAACAATACCGCTATGAGTGCCGTTGCCAGAATGCTGGAGCTTGAGTATTGTTTGCGCGCCAACAGCCCAAACAACACGACTAAGACCATGATCAGTGCACGTTGCGTAGGCAAGGTAAAACCTGCTAACAACGCATAAAGGATAGCTAGACCTGCGCCTACTATTCCACCTGCAATCCTCACAGGCATTTTTAGATAAAGACTAGGGAGAAGCCACCAGATCAACATGACAGGGAAGAAACCAAAACCTGCAACCATACCAATATGCAATCCAGAAATAGCAATTAAATGATTGGTTCCTGTTTGTCTTAAAACCTCCCATTGCTGATCGGTTATTGCTGCACGATCCGCTACCGCCAGCGCACTCACAATAGCGGCTAATTGAGGGTTTTCTATACGTTGATTAATGGTTCGTAAAATGCGCTCTCGAATAGCATTAACTGAATAAACAGGAGCCTCTGAAATGCGCATATTATTATCTGTTGATTTGCGTACATAGCCCGTTGCGATGATTCGTTCCTGAAATAGCCACTTTTCATAATCGAAGCCTCCTGAATTCATAAATCCGGCTGGACGCTTAAGGCGAACGACCATTTTCCATGTTTCGCCCGCATGAATAACCTGTTGAGTTCTATACCAGCCTAGACGAAGGGTACCGTTAACAGGGAGTTGCTTATCGGGATCAACCAGCCTACTTGCTTTTTCAATATTTAGTCTAAAACTCCACCCATTTTTACGCTGTTCAGGTATACTTGAAATCGTTCCACTGACGATCAGACTCTCGCCCTCTAACGCAGGTGCAAGACGAGTGTTCAGCAAGGAAGTGCTTGCCCAAAAGGCATAAAAAAGACCGCAGACAAACCCTGTTAATAGTCGATATTTCCATAAATGATTAATCGTCAGGACTAGTGCTGGGACTAACAACACCGCTGCGAACGCAACAAAATAAGGGCTTAATACATTAAATTCAGACAATAACTCGGTGTGCCAGTTCAATACAGGCAAACTTGGAAACTGTTGAATACAAAGAATACCAAGTAGAAAACTAATGGATAACAAGCGCATTTATTCACAAACCATAAAATTATCAACTATTATTTAAGCATGCCCAGGAAGTTTATAAAACGCCACATACCCGATGCGCACCAACTCCATAAGCGCTGTAGCTTTATGGGCGTGTTAGGCGAGCATTTACACCGTCCTAGTTTGTGGCACTTAAACCGTAGATCTGTTGCCAAGGCTTTTGCAATAGGTTTATTCTGTACTTGGCTACCGATACCCTTTCAAACTGTTGTTGCTGCTTTTTTTGCAATTGTGTTCTGTGCCAATCTACCTTTGTCGGTCGTATTAGTTTTTATCAGCAACCCGCTAACCATGCCCGCCATGTTTTATTTCGCCTATCGTTTAGGCTCCATCTTGCTAGGCAGCATTCCTGAACCCATGAGCTTTTCACTCAGTATAGAATGGATAAGCAATATGATAGGCAGCTCGTGGCGACCTATATTACTAGGCAGTCTGGTTTTAGGCATTATTTCTTCTGTGCTAGGTTATATTGCTGTGCGTGTTTTATGGCGACTGCATATTATTCAGCGCTGGCAGAATCGAAAGAATCACCATCCACGTTAATATTTTTTACATTTTTGGTAGTCAGATAAGCGATTGCACCATCCGACAAACACCTTTAATCAACACTTGTCGGATGGCGTTCCTTATCCGACCTACCCATCATATAAAGATTCAATAGTACCTTGACTTGTTAAGCCCGTTGCAAACGACCATCCACTAACTGATAAATTTTGTCCATTTTTTCTGCCAATACCAAATCGTGGGTCACCACGATAAAAGCAGTTCCCAGTTGTTGATTTAATTCTTGCATCAACGAGAAAATCTTACCTGCCGTAGCTTGATCCAGATTCCCCGTAGGTTCATCTGCCAAGATAGCCTGAGGATGTGTCACTAATGCCCTCGCTACAGCGGCACGTTGTCTTTCACCGCCAGACAGTTGTCCGGGTTTATGATCAAGACGATGCTCTAAACCTACTTTCGTGAGCATAGTGGTGGCTTTTTCTCTGGCTTCATCTACCGACAAATCGGCTATAAGCAGGGGCATAGCCACGTTTTCCAACGCGCTAAATTCGGGTAACAAATGATGAAACTGATAAATAAATCCGAGGGATTTATTACGCATCAGTCCGCGCTTTTGATCAGACAAAGCGGCAATATCCTGTCCATTAATGAAAACCTTACCTTCACTAGGTAAATCAAGTCCGCCCAGAATATGTAACAAGGTGCTTTTGCCGCTACCCGATGCGCCCAGAATGGCAATTCTTTCACCGCGAGATACATTCAGATCAACACTATGCAACACATCCACATTTAGCGAACCATCATTAAAGTGTTTACTAACACCTTTGCACTGAATAATCTTATGATCATTATCAATGCTACTCTTGCTGACACCCTTACTCATATCTTAGCGCCTCCGCTGGCTGTACCTTTGAGGCCTTCCAGGCAGGATACAAGGTGGCTGCCAAGGATAAAAATAAGGTGCTCCCTGCAATCAATAGAATATCCCCCATCTCTAATGCACCTTTGATTTTACTAATAAAGTAAGCATCTTCTGAAACCAGCGGCACACCTAAAATACGTTCAATAAAAGGCACTATGATTTCGATATTCAAAGCAATAGTCACACCTAAAATAACACCTACTACCGTGCCGATAATACCAATCAAGCTACCTTGCACGAGAAAGGTTCGCATCACACCACCAGGGCTTAATCCCATTGTTCTTAAAATGGCGATATCAGCATTTTTATCAGTGACCACCATAATCATGGTAGACACCAAATTAAACGCCGCCACTGCTACCAGCATAATCAAAATAAAGAAAAACATAGTCTTTTGGGTACTAATGGCTTTAAAGAAATTTTTGTTTTGTCGCGTCCAGTCGGTCACCCAGATTCCCGGTTCTGACATCTCATAGACCAAATCACTAACCACGGGTGCTTCGAGCATATCATCCAGTTGTAGGCGCACGCCTGAAACTCTATTATCCATTTCCAGCATGCTGGCTGCATCACTAATATGAATAAAAGCCATGGTGCTGTCATAAATTTTCATATCCAGCTTGAACGTACCCACCACCTTGAACTCCTGCAAGGTGGGTGCTTCACCGCTATTTATGGATAATGTACGCAGACTTATTGCGATAACATCCTCGCCAACCTGAACACCCAAATCCTTTGCCAGAGTTTGCCCTAAGATAATACCGTTTTGACCTTCTTGCAGGTCATTAAAGCTACCTGTCATGTGCTCTTCAATCGTGCCAATAGTCTTTTGCAATTCCGGCATCACACCCTGTAAACTCACACCTCTTACTTCGCCATCAACGTTCAACATCACTTGCTTGTGAATAAATGGCGCGACTCCTGTGACATGCGGAAATTGCAACGTGCTGTCGCGTAATGTCTGCCAGTCGCCAATCTCACCCGTATCAGAAGACACTGTTACATGCGACAACATGCCTAGAATCCGCTCACGCAAGGCTTGTTCAAAACCATTCATAATGGATAAAACGGTAATTAAGACTAATACACTAATCGCCAAACCAATCATCGACGCCAAGGCAATAAAAGAAACATAAGTGCCTCTGCGTGAACGTGTATAACGCAGACCAATGAATGTCTCTAATGGCTTAAACATGTGTTAGATCCTTAATAGAAACAGGGAACATATAAATAGAGAACATATAAATAGAGCATAGAATCAGAAGGGCATTATTCATATCGCAAAGACTCGGCAGGCTGAACCGCGGCAGCTCGACGCGCTGGGTAAATAGTCGCTAAAACAGAAGCTATCAATGACACCAAAGCAATCATGGCGACTTCTGGAATATGCATATCGGAAGGAATCTCACTAATGTAGAACACGCGCTCATCGAATATTTTCCTACCAAGCAATGACTCAATCGCCGGCACGATACTCTCAACATTCGTCGCTAAAAGCACCCCTAGAATCACCCCCAAAAGTGTACCAAACACACCGATGATGCTGCCTTGAATAATAAATGTCTTGGAAATGCTCGCAGGGCTCATACCCAAGGTGCGTAGAATCGCAATATCCGCAGTTTTATCCTTAACCATCATGACCAAAGAAGCCACCAAATTAAAAAGCGCAACAAAAACAATCAGACCCAGGACAATAAACATCATCACTTTTTCCATTTTAAAGGCATGGAACAAACTGGCATTGTCTTCTGACCAGCTTTGCACTTTGTAACTTTTTCCAAATTGGCTTTGCAGGGTTTGTGTCACCACATCAGCCTGAAATAAATCCTGCAACTTTAACCGCATTCCGCTGATACCCTGACGCATACTAAATAGACGTTTCGCATCATCCAGATGCATAAAAGCACTAGAGCTATCATAGTCTGGCATGCGCATTTTGAATATCCCCACCACGGTAAAGCGCTTCATACGCGGGATAACACCTGCTGGTGTAACGCGGGCTTTGGGAGATATAACCGTCACTTTATCACCCAGTGATACATTCAGGTTTGCGGCAAGCTCAACACCCAAGACAATCCCATAGCTACGCGACTTTAAAGCCAGTAAATCGCCCAGTACACGATGTTCAGGTAAGTTCACATCACTGACAGCATGTTGATGTTGTGGATCAACTCCATTTACCAAGACACCCTGTGGAGTACCGTATTCGCTGGTTATCATCACTTGTTTTTCAATGAATGGAGCCGCTCCGAGAACTCCTAATGACTGGTTCCCTAATGTCTGGTTATTATTATCAAACTGATCCATGACACCTTGCCAATCAGCCAGCACGCCATCTGTCCCCGATACCGTGACATGTGAAACCATTCCCAGTATTCTACTCCTTAGTTCTTTCTGAAACCCATTCATCACAGACAAAACGGTGATCAGAACAAGAACCCCCAGAGTGATGCCCAGCATAGAAGCCAGCGATATAAATGAAATAGAATGATTATCTCGTTTGGAACGTGTGTAACGTAATCCAACGAATAATTCGAGTGGTTTAAACATGTTGGCGAGTATACCCCAATTGGAAGTTCAAAAAATATTCAAAGGTAAAAAATGATGTTCAAACAGCTATTCATTACAAGCGTAATTAGTGTGGCAATCATCACACCATTAAGTTCATCAGCAGACATACTCAATTTAGGCAATAAACCCAGCATACTGATGAAATCAAATGCTCCCAAAGCGGGCATGAACATGAATGCTGTACTTGCCAAATTTGGTGAGCCTGTTTCACGTAGTGTCGCACCTGGAAAAGTAACCAAGAGCAATCCTAAAATCACTACGTGGAAATATGGAAAATCAGCAGTTATTTTTGAAAATAGTCATGTCATCCATACCGTGATTTATCGTTAAAACAAAACAACGATAGGGTCGGGTTTTATTCGATCCTACGAGAAAACCAACTTTCAAATTAATCTCTGAATTTCATCAACAAGTCTCTGCGTCGCACCCTTGTTTTTATCTATTACCGCTAAGCCTTTCTCACCCGCTTGTCTTCTTAAGTTTTCATTTTCTAGCAATCGTAAAGCGCTATCAGTAAGCTCATTAATATCCTCTGCAACAAAAGCGGCTTCCTCTGCTTCCAATATCTCAAAGGTATTTTTAAAATTAAAAACATGAGGGCCACTAATAACAGGGACGCCACATGCCAAAGGCTCCAAAGGATTATGCCCTCCTGTGGCAACCAGACTCCCGCCCATAAAAACCACATCCGCTGCCACATACCATGACATCATTTCCCCCATACTATCACCCAATACTATTTCAACATCTTCTGAAAAAGCTTCATTAGTACTTCTGGATTGCCACTGAAATTCGCGGCTCTGGATAAGCTTACCTACTTCCGAGAACCTCTCTGGATGGCGAGGAACAATGACTAATAATAAATCATTGATACTAGACTTTAAGCTCGTATACATATCTAAAACAAGGCTATCTTCACCCTCATGTGTACTCGCAGCAACCCATACTGGACGCGTCAACCCCCATTGATTTTTAAAGCTTCGAGCCTTTTGTTTATCCAAATCTGTAACCTGTATATCCGACTTTATATCCCCTAATACTTCCACCGTGTGGGGTTGTGCGCCAATCGCTTTAAAATTTTCAGCATCCTGTTCATTTCGACAAGCTATCAATGAGGCGTTATTCAGAACACCGGAGACAAATTTATGAAAACGCTGATAGCGACGCTTCGATCGAGTAGACAATCGGGCATTCGCTAGAATGACAGGAATATTACGTTGATAGCAACTATGCCAAAGATTAGGCCAGATTTCTGTTTCCATACAAACCAGCACATCAGGCTTTAGAATTCTCAAATATCTATTAACTATCAACGGTAGATCGTAAGGGAAATAGTGATGAACCACTCGATTTTTAAATAAACGCTGAACCGTATCCGAGCCAGTCGGCGTAGTGCTAGAAACCATCACAGCCCTATCACCGTAAACAGCCAATAACTTTTCTATGAGTGGTTTGGCTGCCATCGTTTCACCTACTGACACTGCATGAATCCACACCTTTATCGGTGTTTCAGGATCAGCAATCACAGCAAAGCGCTCTGCGATACGTTGTCTATAGACAGGATTAGAATGACTGCGCCATAGCAAGCGCAACACAATAAGCGGGATAAACAAGCCAAGCAGTAATGTGTAGATGAATCGTAGGTTTATCATAGAATGACGAATATCACTTAATCGTATATAATGCGCCGCTTTGAATTAAAACAGATGCGCTGTTAGAGACTCCGAATATGAACGTAGAAACAAAAAAAGCAGTAAGCTTGGCTTACACCCTAACCGATGATGAAGGTAATATACTGGATAAAGCCGATGCAAACGAACCTTTTATCTATTTGCATGGTTCCGGTGGAGTGATCCCTGGGCTTGAGAAAGCATTGGATGGCAAGGCAGTTGATGATCAGCTAATAGTCAATCTGGAACCCTCTGAAGCTTATGGCGATTACTCTGATCAGTTAGTTCAGGAAGTATCCAAAGAAATGTTTGGTGAACTTGATGAAAAAGACATGTTCGTTGGCGCACAGTTTCATGCAGAAACTAATCAGGGCATGCAAGTTGTTACAGTGAATGCGATCAATGATGAGACTATCACTATTGATGGCAACCACCCTATGGCGGGGAAAAACCTGAATTTTGATGTTACAGTTTTAGAAATCCGCGATGCGACTGAAGATGAACTGGCACATGGTCATATCCATGCACATTCAGCCAATGATGATGGTGGTTCTTCCTGTAGTGGACATTAATACAGAATCGCATAAGCATTCAGTTTATTAGCTTTGCTTAAGGAACCTCTGAACATTTTTTTGTATTGGAGGTGAGCCTTCAGAGACTGTGCAAGTATTCCCTTGCAGGGTGTTGTTGCAAAAGCTAAATTGTAGGTCGTATAAGCGATAGCGCCATACGACAAAGACAGTTGATTCAACAGCTTGCCGGATGGCGTTCCTTATCAACCTACAGAATTATTTATTTTTAGCCACCTCCTCTTATAAAGAGGGGCTAAAAAAATACTTGCACAGTCTCTTCAGGCTCGCAATACGGCGCTTATAATCAATACTTTCGGCGAAACTAAAGACAAGAATATCAGACCTGTAACGCCGTATAGAAACAGCTATCAGCATAAACAGCTATACTTACTACGTTGATTCTGATGACATGGAATGAGCCTGAACTTATCCAGATGTAGAAACAAGCTTTTTAGGATCACCCCGAAACGCTGCCCCTGTAGGGCATGCACGTACACAAGCGGGGCCTGATTTCAAATCGCGGCATAAATCACATTTAACCGCTTTTTTAACGACATCACCCTGCATTTTTTCTTTTGAATTATCCAAGCCTGGTGCAAAACCTTTACCGGATAACAACCAAGATAATAGGGATGTTTTCACGGGTCGTTTAACAGCCATTTGAATCGCATTATAAGGGCAATTGCGTTCACAATTACCACAACCGATACAGGTATCATCAATATAAACATCCCCTTCTTTAGAACGATGAATCGCATCCGGAGGACATTCCTTCATACAATGAGGCTGTTCACAATGCCGACAAACAACAGGGATATGCATGGTCGAATAGGTAACACCTTGTTCACGTTTTAAGCGAGAAACATTATCATGGGTATCAGCACAAGCACTTTCACAGTTATCACAACGTACACATAACGCTTCATCGATAATGAGAGCATTGGTTGCTTCACCAAGGCCTTGCTCCATCATGAAGCTAAGACTACCACCATGTTCAATAGCCTCTTCATATTTTGCAATTTTCGTAGCACTCTCGTAAAAAGCAGCTTCAAACGGTTTTTTAATATTTGGGAAACTTTCGAACAACTTCCTCAGTGCAGCACCTTCTATACAAATAGTCTCAACCGCTCCTACCGCCGATGCTTTTACGATCCGTGGGCTTTCCATAAATAACCCCATTTCTCCCACGTATTCCTTTGCGTTTCTGTAGGCGACAGTAACGTCCTGATTCTGTTTATTCAACAATGATAGGGAGACCTGACCACTACGAATATAGTGCATACTGTCATCGGTATCACCTACATCAAATAGCGTTTCTTCAATCGGGTATGCTTTAATAACAGAGGCATCAATGACTTCTTGTAATGCGCTCATATCTACCCCAGATGCAATATCCGTTTGAATAGTGCGTGCGATAAAGACTTTATCAATTTCTCGTTTCACAGCAGGAACTGAGTTAATCAGTTTCAACATAGAGCGTTTGGAGGTCTCAATGAAAATAGAGTCCGTTCCAGCAACAACGGTTGCACCACGTGCTGCCGAGGTGATAAGACTCATTTCACCAAAAAAATTGCCTTGTTCTAAGGTAACCGTAAATGTGGGCGTAATAAGTACTTCCGCTGACCCTTTCACTATAGAGAAGAAACTGGTAGTAAAATCACCTTTAGTACACAGTGGCACCCCTTCATCTGGCACATGAATGGTACTATCCAGCAAAAAATCACGCAGTTCTAATGTCGTCAACCCCGATAGTAAAGGGATGCTCTGACTGATTACTTTTAAAGATTCACTGACACTCTGATAAGGCAAACCTTTAAGTTTCTCACGCAATAAATCCTCATCAGCAGGCTCTACATCATTACCAACAATATATTCTATAGTTTCATAGCCTTGGTTCATCGCTTGTTTAATTAGCGGCGCTCCTGCTAATGCACCAATAATGTACAGACCAGAAACACTTGATTCATATTGATCAAAGATTTTCGGTGTGGCTGATCTGTCTTCGCTAGTAAATTCAATCCCGCAAGACTCAAGAAACCTGCGAGGTGGAATGGCACCTAAACGCGCAATAACACGATCACACGGAACTCTTAATTTTTGATCGGGTTGGTTTAATACCAACACACCCGCAGTTTTTCCGTCAATCTCTTCTTCTACAAGATCAACAGAAGATTCATAACAACAGTCTATAGTGCCGCTTTCAATCGCTTGCTCAATCGCATCAAGATTACCTTGTTTTGCACGAGCAAATTCAGCACGTCGATTAACAATGGTTACCTTGTTATGGGATGACAAAGCAATCGCATTTTCAATGGCCGCATCACCCGCGCCAATAACGATAATAGCTTCATCAACGTATTCATCAGGATCAGCAAGTTGATATTGTACAAAAGGTAAGTCTTCCCCAGGGCGACCTATTTTGCGTAAATTGCCTTGCATACCAATACCCATAACAACATGCTCGGCATCAACGATGTCACCGTTTTTAAGGGTGATTTTGAAAGCACCTTTTTCACCTTCAACACCACTTACCTCAGCAGAATACCGGACGTTAATATTGAGCTCTTTTGCTTCGCGTTCCCACGTGGCTAGAATGCCTTCACGCTTGCCAATATCGAACGAAACGGGACTCCTCAATGGTAAAACACTTGGCTCTGCCATCACGTGCTTACCTTTCTGATAGCAAAAAATTGTATTCGACAGATGCTCTTCAGCTTCAAGGAGTACATGTGAAACTCCAGTTTCAGCAGCACGCGCAGCCGCACTTAAACCACCAGGCCCTGAACCAATAATGGCTACTTTAAACATATCCTCCCCCTTTCTTACTGTTACTGTATGGAAACTAATGTATAGAAACTAATTTACCTTGATCGATCTCAACCCATTTCGATAAGCATTAATATTGTATTTTGGATAATCTTCATCCTTAGAAGCAGATTCCCCACCATCACCAAACAAGGCATACAACCGCTCAAGATTAAGCCGAAGCGATAGTGAGTTACTAACCGCTTCAATGGCCATAATGCTTTGTTCTGCCACACTATAATCAGCATAACGTCCATTAACCCCATCGCTGATAATAGCCTTCAATAGTGTGCGTTTCTCTGCTGGAGTAAAACGACGATTGTTAAACTCTGTCGCTATACCCTTGATAATATCTTGCAGGTTCTTTGCTGCATCTATTGTCGCTTGTTTGCCTTTTGTGGTTGCTTGATGCAATTTTAAAACAGCATTCTTAAAACGATTGCCTTGAGCAGGATCTAAAACCTGAATAGCATGTCGTAACAAAACGAAATTGCTATCATTGAGACGTACAATACCCGGAGCTAATCCTGTATGTCCTGTCCAACGTCTGTTTTTCATTTCATGATGGCATGACTGGCAGTCGAATAACGATAACTCAGGAGATAGCCCTGAGCCCTGCAAGCCCTTTGTCGATCTAAGCTTTTCTAAAAACAACCCTGCCGCCACTGCTTGTCCAATCGCCCAGACTTGTGTGCTATCAACAACAGCACCTTTACGGACAGTATAATCTTTATCTAGCTTATAATGCATGGGCTGAGTGACTGTATACGTATCCAGTTCAAACGTCAGCCTAGGATGTCCTGCGCCCATTATTTTATGAGTCACAAATTTATTCTTGCCACCAAAATGACACGATAAACATAGTTTCGCTCGCTCTATGGGTCTTTCTGTTGGATATAGACCATTGGCAATACTCTGTTGATGCCCTGCTTTCCCTCGCTTACCAGCAACGATATGGTCTTTCACCCAACCCCCTGCGCCACCATGACAGGCTTCGCAACTCACTCCATCAGCAATTTGAAAACGCAGACCTCGCCTATTTTTAGGGACGTTATCGGCATGACAATCAAGACAGATTTTCGCCTCATGCGCAGGTGTCTTTAAACCTAGATTTTTAGCAATACGCTGGGAGAGATCACTTTTTAGATGATCATACGCTTTTGCATGTTCATCTTTACGATTCCAGATAAAAAATTCATTCTGCTCTACAGCAGAACTTGCTACCGCCTTCGTGCTGCCATGACAGGTGCTGCTTGAGCAATCTGTCACTCCCAAATGCTTAGTTACTCCATCAGCTGGTAATTTTATATCACTAGCTTGTGCTGTTTGAAACATTACCAATATAAAAAAGAGTAAGGATGAAAAAATGGCTGCTATCGGTATTAAAGGCATTTTGGAAATAGGAAACTTCATGACAGTGCCTGTCGCTTTGGCTTTGGATACATAATTGCTGGTATATATGATTAACATGGTTGATTCTTCTATTGCCCAACTTTATAAATGATACCGACATCTACACCCGTAGCTGCCTCTAACACAGATCATACTAAGTTACTAAAAACTGATAAAACGAGTTAAAACTTAATAGCTTTCAGCCCATTTTGATACGCTGTCATTTTTCCTTTTTCCAGTGTGAATGATATTTTATCTTCATTACCTGTCTTCGGGTTGTCACCTAACAGAGCATACAAAGGTTTTAAATTAAGTTTTAACGATATAGACTGACTAATAGCATCTAATGCCATCACACTTTGTTCTGCTACTACATAGTCAGCATGTCGCCCTTTTTTACCTTCTTCGATAATGGATGTTAACAATTTACGTTTATCCATTTTAGTAAAGCGATGATTGGCAAATTCGGTGACTAAACGACGGGTCATTTTACGCAAGTTTTCTGTTGCTACTAAAACGGCTTGTTTATTTGTTGTTGTTGCTCTATGTAACGCTAATATACTGTTACTAAAAGATTTATCTGCATTAGGATGCAACACCTTGACCGCATGACGCAGGAGAATAAGATTAGCGTCATTGAGCCGAATAACCCCAGCACTCAAGCCTGTATGACCTGTCCAACGCTTATTCTTCATCGCATGGTGACAGGATTGGCAATCAAATAATGATAACTCAGGGAACAAACCCGTTTTATCCAAATTCGATTCGACGCTGAGTTTATCTAGAAATAAGCCTACTGCAACAGCCTGACCGATAGCCCAAACTTGAGTGCCATCAGCATAGCCTTTGCGTCTTCCATAATCTTTATCTCGTTTATAGTGCGCGGGCTGAACATTGGTAAACCTGTCTAATTCAAAGCTAAGACGTGGATGCCCTGCTCCCATGATTTTGTGTGTAACAAACTTCTTATCGTCACCAAAATGACAAGACAGACAAAGTTTAGCTCGCTCCACAGGTTTCTCTGTGGGATATAAACCATTATCAAGATTAGCCTTATGTCCATCCTCACCAGAAATATGCAACCCTAACCAACGTCGTGATCCACCATGACAAGCTTCGCAAGAAACACCATCTGATATTCTAAACCGTTTACCACGTTGCGCCGCTGATACATTATCAGCATGACAATCGAGACAAACTTTAGATTGATGTGCAGGTTTGGCTAAACCTAAGTTTTTGGCAATCTGCACCGAAAGCTTATTTTTGAGATGCTGATAAGCTTTTGAATGCTCATCTTTAGCTTTCCACGTAGAAAACTCATTTTGTCTGACGGGAGACCCAGGCAATGGCTTTGATGCTTCATGGCAAGTACTCCCCGCACAACTCATTACACCTAAATGTTTATCTTTAGCATAAGCAGGTAAGGAAATATCGTTAGCCTGAGCCACTTGCAACAAAACCGAGAAGCTAAAGAACACAAGCAAACAAACAGCAACTAATGACGAGAGTGGCGAGAGTAATTTTGATACGGAAAACATTACAAAAGCCCTCCCCTTAGACACTTTAGAGAATCATTTCTGAGGTTGGTTGTCGTTAGCATGGCTGAATCATCTCTCTTTCAATACACCTTATTTGGCGATTCGTTTCGATTTGTCGGCTTTATCTGTCACTGTCCATGTTTTACCGTTCTTGTCTAAATACATTTTATTCATTTCTTTTAAAGTAAAAGGACGCGAACCAAGACGTCCAAACACGGCAATTTGTCCTCCTGTTTCATCCACAGCACGATCACGATCAAGTCCCTTTGATAGCGACAATGCGGGGGAAGACGTTGCATAAGTGGCAATTAATTCTGGTTTAGGCGCGGGACTAAAACCATAAAATTTAGGTTGTGAGTCAGGTGAGGTTAGCTGCAATACCTTCAAACCATTTCGACCGTCAGCAATATAAGCCATTAAGCTGGCATTGGTTGAGGCGACGACAATATCGCGTGCATCATTCAATTTCCCTTTTGCGGTATAGGTTTGATAGCGTTTTGGAGCCGTTGCTGTTTCAACATCAATAATGACCAGACCTTCCTTACCACCTGCTACATAAGCATAAGTACGTGCCACATAAAGACGCTGGGCATCTTGCATAGGAACAAACGCATTAGGTACTTTGACAGGATTACGCATATCACCCAGATCTATCACATGGAAGCCTTTAGCGTCTGTCACAAAGAGGTACTTAAACTGCACTGCCGAAGCACGCATGTTATCCATTTCAATAACCTTCACCACTTTAGGTGACGAGGTATCTTTAAGATTAAGAATGACTAAACCTGCATCCGCAGCAATATAGACATAATAACCACCAATAGTGATGTGTCTTGCGCCTTTAAGAATATTGTGTTCATTCCATGCCGTTTTACCGTTACTGAAGACTTTACGCTTAAACACATTATTTCTCAGTTCACCGTCTGACAAAGTATTCACATCGACTAAAATCAAACCTTCTTTAGCATCAGTGATAAAGGCGTAATTATAAATATCGAAAAAACGTTGCTCTTGGTTAACATTGAGTATTAGGTTTTTGATATCAGCATCCGTGGAAAGTGCTGGAGCCTGCGTTTCTCTTAAATTGAAATGAGCGGACAGTTTTATTTGTCGATCAGGATGAATAGGCTGATTCGTCGGCAATGCTACGCAAGTCGCATTGCTAGAGGGTATATGTGTATTATGTGCGAGCTTAGAATAAGGAGCCGTGATAAAACGCTGTGAGAAACCCTTATTAGCAATGTTGGCTACATCATAGGCTTGCATACCTTTTTTGCCCTCAGCAGCATAAAGGTATTCCCCTCTGAGTTGCAAACAACCGGTATAACCACCCTTATGGTCATAGGCAGTTTTTAATTTGTTACCATTCTTCTTATGGTCGTTATACCAATCAGGATAAGCATACTTATGCAGATAACTACCAATGACTGCTTGTGGTTCTTCCCATTCTGTCACTGTAACTGCATGAACGCCTTTCTCAGCGCCTACCCAAGTATTATGACCGACAAAGTTAACGAAGTTAGTCCCTTGTAACAACAACTGCGACATAATGGCATTGTTATCATTCTTTTCGGAAATGTGGCAATCCGTACAGGTTTTCGTTTCAACACGTCGTGTGGTATGCGGGAAATGGGGAGCAAATGCTTGTGAGCTAAAACCACCCGACGAAACAGGAGGTTGCTGTATATAAATTTTCTGCCTGTTTGAATCTTTAGAAGACAAAATCAAGGCAGATGAAGAACGAATAGGTGCAATGCGACCTCCTTTTGCTGGGCCATGGCGACCTAACTGGAACATTTGATCACGTACAACCTGTGGATTATAGGTTGCATAGTTTCTTGTTTCATTGCCTTCGTAATGATTCTTTTTAGTTTTCCAATTGGCTTGAATCGGTAAATGACAACCTGCACAGCTTGTTGCCCACGAGCTATGACAACTGAAACACGTCATTTCTTCATTCTTATGCGCACGATCAGCATGGGGTACACCTGTTCCCCATTTATCGACTTTTGGGTTTTTGTGCATCGTTTTTGCGCGTGCAGATTTTGCGTTATATAACGGCAAGGTTTTCTTATTACCCTTATAACGTTTACGATCATGGTTAGTACGCACACAAGAAGCATCATCCAGTGCCTCATTCGCACTGTTTTTACTCAAGGCAATTTCCCATTCAAGCGAAGGATCAAGCATTGAACGCTGGTAAAGCCGCCAAAACTCAGTGCCATTACAGGTATCTTTTTTCCATTCAAAACGCTTACGCCCGTCATGATTGCGTAATTCTCTAAGGTTCGTTCCCTTGGGTGGCGCAGCAGGTCCAGAGCTTCTTAAACTAGGGTAATCCTCTGCCGTACCATGACAATCAACACAATCAATTTCAACGGCTTGTGCAACTTCACCCACGATATGCCCGGAACCATGGCTATCCACGCTATAGTGGCAATCCGTACATTGCATACCCACATCTAAATGAATGGAGGACATATGCACCGCTTTTTGGAATTTCTTAGGATCGCTATCGCTAACAGGCTTGCCTTCTTGATCTAATAAAGTACCGTCCCGATCACGCTTATAAATAGCGCGGAAGTTCCAGCCATGTCCATGATAGTCAGCAAACTGAGTGTCTTTGTTTTTGGTATCTTTACTATTGTCATCCCAAACCTTTTTAAGAAAATCGACTTCCCCCCATTTGCCACGTATGGCAGCCTCTTCGGGATTCCTTTCGTTAATTTCTTTAACACGTTTATGGCATTCTTTTTGATCACTGAATTTTTTACACGGTACCTGAGACGGATCAACTTTAGCACCAGGACGCACCTCATCCCAACTCGCATATTTTTGCTTCTTTGGCCACATAGAGGGTGCATTAGACTCATAATCCCACATCGTATAGCCCAAATAACTATTCACAAACACATTGGGTTGATGCATATGGCAGTTCATACACAAACTACTAGGAATCGCTTTGGTAAAGGTATGGGTCAATGGATGACCCGATTCTTGTTTAGAAATAGTTGGATCAGTCGTTCTACTTTTACCATCATGCCCATATTTGGCATAGATACTGGAGTGACGCGGATCACGATCATTGGCATAAACAACATGACACGAAGCACAGCCTGAGGAACGATAATCACCCGGCTGGTCATTCGAACCCAAAAACCAGGTAAAAGGATCATTTAAACGCGTTTTATGAATATTAATAACTGGAACCGCAATACGTGCCCCCGTACCGGCACCTCTATTTGATTGTTTAACATCAGGTCTCCCCGGTTCTTCTAGACGTTGAATCAAACCCAGCGGATTCGGCAAACCTGTTTCTGGAAACAAATTAGTAATATTACGACCACCGCGTTCAAAAATACGAAACACATCACCGGGAGGTAAGACCTCCCAAGTCGGCATGGCATATAAGCCGGTCAAAATACCTCTTCGTTGCATTGCCTCACTTCGTTTAATGGCTTCTATATCTTTTGGTGAACCTAGTGCTTGTAAATTTCCACCAATAATCTTTAATTTATCGTTTTTGGTTCCTGCTTCACGTACACAATTCTGTTTATTGGCATCGCACTGATAAAATTCTTTTGAAATGCAATAACCATCTTTGGAAACAATAACATCACTCTTACGAGCTTTAGTTCTGGGTTTGCCATCGCCATAATTACAGGTATAAAACTCACCTAACTGATACTTCTTAAAAGGTAAAATTCCATTATTATAAGAAGCTCCTCCCCATAACATAGCGCCTGTAGACATTAAGCTACGTTCTGTTGCTTGAATTTCTTTTAAATGGCAAGAACCACAAGATTCACGCACGACGCGATAATCACTTGGGTTTATAAAACGCACATATTCAGGGCTTTCTTCATTAAGCAGAGTAAAAGATTGCTTAGGGTTAGCAGAACTTATTTTTCCCTTAGAGTGACTTTTTTTATGACCATCTCCATGACTGTCTTTACTGGACCAACGCTCAGGAAATAAAGGCAATACATGGGCTTTATTTTGTAAATCCAAGTAACCATGATCACCTTTTTTAAGGCTACGATCCTTTAAAAAAACGTTAGCATCACCGCCATGACAATCAGTACAACCTAAAACAACCCCTTCAGTAATATGCATGGTATGTCGATCAGCGACCAATTTGTTCACTAACGAAGCATTTGAAGGTGGTTGCTCGTTATAGCTATGACAGCTCTCACACCCATCACTTTTCTTTTTCACATCGACATTGCTTTGACTCTCAGGAGCAGGAGGAGAGTACTTATAGACACGTTTATGGGGCTTTTCCCCGCCACTTGCCCACACCGTATTGGTAGCCACAGCTAATAGACAGAACATTGCTGTTATTACAAGACTACTCAATCGCATTTTTTGTCGGTATTTTTTCATATTATCAATAAGTTAAAGTAATGTTTGCGAGAATAGAATAAGAGACTTTATCACCAAATAAATCTTTAAAGCCTTGTCCGGGATATAAGGCTGCCCCCGAAAGCCGAAGCACTGCATTTTGACTAGTAAATGGCCGATAAATAGCGGAAACAGAAACATCTAGGCCAATATCACGATCAATGTTTCCTTGGTTTCTTAATACTTTGAGTACTTCTGTCTCATTAAAGTACAGCTTATTAACATTGGCTGAAATACGAAGTTCAGGCGTCACATCAAAATCAGCCCCCAGACCCAATAAGGTAATACCTGGGTTGGTGAAATTCGATTGACCTTCTTCTTTCGATGAGCGTAACGAATTTAAGATACCATTACGTCCCGATAGCAGTGCACCACCACCGCCAATGAGCGGTACTGTTTGACGAGTCCAGTAACTGGTATCAGCACCCGCAAAAATGGGGTTCTCAAAAATGGCATCAAAACCATTCGACTCATCATCAAAAGGATCCTCATCGCCGCTACCATAAAGGAAGGATCCACGGAAACGCATCCAATCAAAGTCAATTGACGCTTCTGCGGCACCGAAAAAGGCGCTGATATTAGACGGCTTATCGGTAAACGCCCCTGTAGATTCATCACCAAAGGCGTAATAAAGCGATGTGGTTAGATTCATTCGACCAAAATGACCATCACCGTTATAACCTAAATAAGTGACATCATAGTCTCTTAGACGTTGCGTACCCACAGGTGCTGGGCGTACCACAAAACCATTATCATCAACATGCTGCCCTTGTGATCTTTCACGGTTTCGATTATGAACCGCTGTGACCTGAGAGGTAAAACCTTTACTTGGCATATCTTGTATATAGAGGTTAGCAACAAAAACATCATCCTTTCTTAGTGATTGTCCAATATCATTTAAGCCACTGTTTGTATCTTTTTCCACCCTCCTAAATGCCGCTAAGTTGTATTGAAAAATATTGTTATTGCGATTACCAAATAGCCTTGCTCCTAGCTGTAAATCTTGAAACAGAAAGCCACGAAAATCCGTTGAGAAGGGTTGGATACCCACCCGAATACTATCAAAGTCGTAGCGATCAGAAACATTACGTAAGTGAATATCAGCAAATAGCTCTTGAATCGCAAAAAACTCGTCGGTACGTATTTCACCCTCTGAGGGGTCTATAAATAGAAGGCGTGATTCGTCTGCTTCCACACGGTTGTAATTTAACACGGGGGTAAAACGGAATTCATAATCCGGAGGACGAAAAACCGTATCACCTTTATAGAGAACAAAAGGGAAAATCAAGCTTTGACTTGCAACGGTAAAATCTTGCGAACCCAGCAAGTCAAGTTGCCCTGCATTGGTACCAACAGAGGCTACCGGTACTGGAAAGCTACGCGGTTCAATCACCGTATCAGAAATAACACTGGCACTGAAGAACCAGTCATCACAGCAAAAAGGGCGATCGGCTTTAATTACATTACGATGATAAGGATCAAATAGACTTTCTTTTACCAAACCCAGTTGTGAGGCTAAACGCCAACGATCGGGTACAGGTGCAATACGTGTTGCATCAGAAGGATCGAATGGATGAGCTGGACGCGCCAATTCTTTGAAAGTCACTCTAGGGACTGATGTTTTTTTATCTGTGCCGGTTGTTTCTGTCTTAGATGTTTCTGTCTTAGATGTTTCTGTCTTAGTTGTTTCTGTCTTAGATGTTTCTATCTTAGATGTTTCTGTCTTAGATGTTTCTATCTTAGATGTTTCTATCTTAGTTGTTTCTATCTTAGTTGTTTCTATCTTAGTTGTTGTTTCTATCTTAGTTGTTTCTATCTTAGTTGTTTCTATCTTGGCTGCTTCTACTTTGGTTGTTTCCGTTTCAGTTCTTTCTGTCTCGGTTGTATTAGTTATTTCTATTTCTTTGGATATTCTTCTACGATTCGGATCTTTATAAGGCACTACAGGGCCAAAAGTATCATCTTCGCTTTCCACCCTATTCCCTTGCCCAGGACGACGACGCAACCCATTATCGGCCAATAAATTACTAACATCTAAAATACTTTCAGGAAAATCACGCATCATTTGTGCTTCCTGTATATCTCTTACAGGAATCGTCTGATCAGCAAAGCTAAAGTTTACATAGCCAAGTAGCAACACTAAGTAAAATACCGATGCTTTCATTTATTTCCCCCCACAAACGTTCTGTTCAGCACTATTTATAAAAGGAGTTTGTGGGCATTGAATATAACGAAGCCTTGTTGTTTGGTTGGGGATATCAATCGTGTCCGCCCTAATCGCTTTAGGCGCATGTCCAATAATAGAAGTTCCTGAAGCTCCAATACCTAATCCGCCTAATTCGAGGCTTGCATGATACAAACCAAGGAATGAAGCCATATCATCTTGATCAACACCATCTCCAGATACACCGATACCCCCCACTAACACACCATTTTTATAAATAGGCACACTACCTGGGAATATCTGGATGCCATTTGCGAGAGGTTTAGTTGCATTGGCAACACCAACACCACTGTCAGCAGCACTACGAGAAATACTACTACAGTTACGATCTACATCATCGCCCACATCAGAAAATGAATTATCTCCATCACCATCAACATCAACACCTGCCGCAAACAATATATGACGAATAATCTTGGTGAAGGATAAATCTAACTGTAAACCGTTATTAAAAATACTCCATTCACCCTCATAAGGTTTACTGAATGGACCAAAGACCTTATTGGGTACACCCGATTGGATACCTTCAATACCATCAGGAAAAAAGGGGCGCGATAAATTACCTCCAGAACGATCAGCAAAAGCATGTAAACCAGTGAGTGCGGTATCGTCTTGTAAAAAACCACGAATACCTTTACCACTAGCTACAGAACCAACGTAGCTATCGTTGATATTAATAGTAGTGGCTCCGGGTGTTCCATTAACATTGGGATAGGTAAGATCAGGTGCATTAGCTAAATCTACCGCTGCATTAGCATGAGAGAAAAAAGCCGACGTACGTGCTTTTTGCAAGGATGTGTCAATACCAAATACAGGGCCGTCTCGTGTTCTAAGTATACCTAAAACAACACCATTCGAATCGACTATGGATGCAGTTGCGCGCATGGGCGTGCCTAGCGGTCGGCGTATTTGGGCGCGTGATTTATTTGCGATGGCAATTACATTACGGAGAACAGAAACAACGTCATCCTGTGTTAAGCCATTGGTTATCTCACTGGCTATAGCGGGAAAACGATTTATACCATTATCATCAACTAACACAAAAGCATCAAGATCGTTGTTGTTAGCGGCTAATTCACCAGCGTTTGATGTGGTTGCCGCAACAAAACCAGAAGCATTAGTGCTAAACCTAACACCTTGTTTAATGACAGGGGCTGTTGCAGAATTGTAATAGCCACGTACAGAAATCAGCTCACCGATCACCACATTATTGGCATCACGAACAAGACAAGGGATACCTGTAGCGCAAGTAGTAGGGAAAGTAAGTGGAGAAGCTTGTGTAGGATCACTGAGTAAATCACTAAAAGTCGCATCACTAAAGCGCGCCAAACGTCCATCAAGAGAAATTAAACTAGCACGTCGATCAGGGGGAGAGGCAAAACCAAAAGTTGCAGCGAGTGCAATAACTTCATCTTGTATTTTAATACCACTATCAATATCAAGCGAATCTCTATCAAAGCTATACAAGCCATCGGAGATAACACCCACACCTCCAACAGGCGTGCCAAATTTGTACAATGGCATGCCACCTGGATCCGCTGACAACCCAAGGGGTGAACGTTTCGGACCAAAGCTACCATCAACTGCACTCGGACCGGAGCCATCTTGTACACCATCAATAAAACGGTTATTTAAATCAGAACAGGCTAGCTGAGTAAATTGCACGCCAAATAACGGGCCACTCTCTTTGTCATCCGCCTCTCCAGGTATAAAGTGCTCTTGTATAATAAAACTCGCTGTTCGGGTGGTAAACGCGTTACCTTCCGTAGAGAGGTAAGATGCTGTCACTGATTTAGCAATAGCTGCCAACTCATCAGGAATGACAGCCACCTTTTCTAAACCACCGCTGACATTTCGTCCTTCACTGGCAGAGCCTATAGTCACCACACGACGATTGGGATTGCCGAATAACACCGCATCAGGTGGCGTGTTATTTGCACCACCAAACAAGTTAGTCCTTAATACTGCTAATACATTACCCGAACGATCGGTCACAGCAATGGTAGCATCAACACTTCGGGCGCGTGCCTCTGAAACGGCTTGTGATAATACTTTTTGCACATCACCTACAACACTGCTAGCCACACTAGTATTGGCTAAAAAGGCATTGGGATTTTGTTCCGCACAAAAACCTGTACAGCTATCCATTTCAATGGTAGTGGTACTGACGCCTGTGGTATTTGTCCGGTCTGATGATCCACCACCGCATGATACTAAAAAAAACGAGAAAGCGATGATAGCTACTTGAATGCTTGATTGTTTTAATAGTCGAATACCTGTTATTTTGGTCGCCTTGGTCGCCTTAATCATCTTGACTTTCCCCTTGACTCATTAGGTGCTTTTTGTCCGTGTGGAATCCATGACACGTTACACAAGATGTTTTATTCTTATTTGCTATAGTTTTACTCGTATGACATTCCTTACATTTACTCAGTTTAGGCATCAGAATATCTGAACTGTCTGATGAGGTTAAGCGTGTTTCATCCTTAGAAATTATTTTGTTTTCATCACTTTTATCCAAACTTGCATTGCTATCAGTACTGGCATCAATATTGGAATCAGTGCTGGCATCAGTAACGCCACCCTCTCTGACAGCCTTATCATGGCAAGAATTACATTTCTCAGCCGCATGTTTTTTATGATTAAACAAGTTTGCTTTAGGCAGCCACGGCTCATTAATTCTTACCGGTACGATACTCCAAGCTGGCTTATTGTGCTGATTCTCAATGACCTCATGACATAAAGTACAAGTCGTAAAATTGAACACCTCCTTACTAGCAATATCTACTTTCTTTTCTACCCATTTATGAATATTTATTCTTTGCTCATCACTTAAGGCACTTACATTCAAACTAGTACTCGAACCTGGCCTAAACCGCTGTGCTGGCGATGTGTCTCCTGCTTCGTTTGCAGTACTCTTTGCAATAGTCTCTGCAATCTTGCCCTTTCCCCTTTCATCTTTTAAAGCTCGATCACTGTAGTAGCCAGTTAAAAAATCAATAACATCAGTGACATTACCATGAGGTACTTGTTTTTCACTATCATCAGGAAACTCTGGCTCAAACGTTAATAAATGACAATCTTGGCAATGTTTTTTCCTGGTAACGGGTTTAAAACCGTCCCCTGCTAAAGCAGGCGTATGACAACTATCACATGTCATCTTGACTGTCTTCCCTGTAGTCTTGTTTTCAACACCTTTATAAACAAGATGTTTGTCATGTGGAAACTTTAAATTGGATTCTTCTTTGAGTGACGCTAGATTTTCAAGACTGGCACGTTCAATATTGAATGTCATGGTCTCTCGATTAAGTTTATGCATACTTATTCGAAACTCTGGGTGCGAGACATCTAAATCAATGATAGCTGGACTACCAAGCTTTTTATCGTCCTGTGCCTTTTTATCATCTCCTACTGGGTGTGAAGCAGGATGATGACAACTAAAACAGAGTCTATCATTTGAATCAATGAGGTTATTGTCAGTGCCATTATGCTCTTTATGGCATGACCCACAGCGTTCCTGTTTATAGTTATTTTTCGCGTATAGTTCAGGATCAATATGTTCCTTAATTTGTTTATGACAGGTTGAATTGGCGCAACTAGTATCTTCAACCCTAATAAATGGTTTTTGGTGACAACTATTACAATCATTACCAATTTTATCGATATGATGCGCGTATGCTAATTCACCTGACTCCCAACTATTATCACTAGGAATAATGGGCAGATTACGCAATGTCTCAGACACAGACGATGGCATGAAATAGCCAAACAATGGGATGAGTAAAAAGAAAACCAACAGTAAGCTAAAGCCCTTAATTGACCAACTTCTTTTCTTAAGCCAGGTGCTTTCTAAAGACAACGACTTTCTTGAAGATAATGCACGTGTTACAGGAATACCGTCCGTTTTTTTCTCAACTTGTAAGTCTACTTTTGAAAGATCTGAATTAATATCTAGCACAGTAACTTCAAAACTACCAAAGTTTAATACATCACCTTTCTTTAATTTTTTCTTTTGTACCAGTCTATTATTAACCGAAATATCGCAGTTATTTTTCCCATCAACAGCAATAATAAATAATGTATTATTCCGTAAAACTATTTCTGCATGATTAGCTATCACATAAACATCATCTAGAAAAAGATTTCGATCACCGTCACTACCAATAGAAAGAACATCTAAGTCGAGTGCCTTATCATTGATGGCAACTAACTTATCCCCTACTTTTCTTACAGTTGTGATATTAAATTTCAAAGTCTTTTACCAGTAAAAGAATACAGTAACGATATGAGTCATTAACGCTGCTAATAATGCAAACGATAGGGGTACGTGAAAATACAACCATAAACTCAAAAGGGAATGATATTGAATATCAAGGTTTATTTTTTCAATTAAACTACTGCGACGGCTCACTATATTTAACAACTCGACAATGTATTTTACGTTACTATCTTGCTCAGTCGTCTTATTCTCTTCAATTAATTCTGTTCTAAGTAGCTCTATTTCATTCTCTTTCTTTTTATGATTCATGCCCGATAGCTGAGATTTTACGCTACCACCCAAGATCGTTTTATTAACAATATTTAACATACGTCGATGTATCCCATCACTTATGTTTTTAGCGCTGATTAATAGTTTTTGATCCAGTTCTTCCAACTGATGTATCATTTCTTTTCGTGTACGTCCCTGCCTAGGAGAGCTAACTAAACGAGGAAAACGAATATAAACATAAACACCATACGCACCACTAATAATAACAATGACCATTAATAGATAAGCCAGCGTATGAACATTTAAACCAAACTGGAAACCTGTGTGTAAGGTTGCAATGACTAATAGCCCTAGCCCCAAATAAATGTGTGCGGACAACCAACCACGAACAGTCCCAAGGCTTGATGCATAATTGCGCTTACGCACACCCAGCCACATCAACCAAAAAATAAGCAGAGCACCAACCGTGCCCAGACCATATCCTAACCATGTACCACCATTAGGCGCTATTGATGGCGTATCCAAAAAATACAAACCAATAGAAATGAGCACTAATACAATACTAATCTTGAGATATTTAGAGTTATTGTAAGTGAGAAAAGACTGATGCATAAGAACCTATTTCACCAATTAAACATTATTAGCCCTGACACTGAAAATATATAATTTCAGCCAACAATTAAAATAGAAACACTGGAAATATGAGACTGAAGTCAACCCTAAATATTCTGCCAAAAAAAACACTACTACTTGTTTAATAAAACAATTCACCAAATTTACGGGTAAAAGCAATATGTAAATATTTTTTTGAATTTTTTAGATGCGGTTTAAAACAAAAAGCGCATTAAGAAGTTGAAAGCACATTCAAATTTCTGGTATAAAATATAGCATATTCACTAATATTATAAAACCATTCATGACTTTTTATTTGCCCTGAATGGTGGAAGATAGAGAAATAGCACTTTTACACTTTGCCACTATACCGAGGTGGTTTAGCGACCTCTTCTTGTGCCGTTTACTGCACTAATACCCAAATGATGAAATAGTGCGTAAGGTGATGCACCATTTGGTCAAACCCGAGCGCCCACCAGAAAAACTTGTTATCTGGTGGGAATCGGTTCAGCATTTTTTTAGAGGCTTTTATTCTATCCATCGTAAAATGAATGACTAAATCAACAAGAGCAAGCCACCATAAATTAACATCAACAATACAAACTATAACGAGCGTAAAAAAGGCGTGGACAGCAGCATGACTTAAAAGAGGGAAAAACCATGCTTTGTCGCGTACCTTCTCAAGCATGTAAGTTGTTTGAAAAGGATAATCAGCTAAAAAGTGTTTGATCTGAAAAGCTATCAATAAGGTGAAAATTTGTTCCATTGTATTATTCTCATTGTTATTTTAGAACAACTTATGTGTCCGAGTACTAATTAGTTAGCATCCAGAAAGCAAAAGCCTATGATTTGTAGGTCGGATAAGGAACGCCATCCGGCAAGTTACTGAATTAACAGTTTCTTGTCGTATGGCGCTATCGCTTATACGACCTACTTTCTTATTTTACTTACTGGTATGGGTAAAAACGCCATCCCAATCATTCGGTGATTTTATGTCAAATTGCTGCATGCGTTTCAAATATGTGCCATGAAGCGGATCATCATTTTGTTCAAGAAGCGCGGTGAATTTATCATGTGCACTTTGCCAATCACCTGTTAGATAATCATCTAGTGCATCACTATGCGCTTCTGCCAGCTTTTCCTGAGTAGAAGTCAACGCTTCTCGCAAACAGATAGGTTCAAAAATCCGCACTGGTTCTTGGCGACCTTTGACGCGCACATGATCAACCGCGCGAAAATAGACAGAAGGACATTGCTTCATAGTCTCTTCACTGACCAGTATGAGAATGCCATATTGTTTGGTCAAACTTTCCAGTCGAGAACCGAGGTTTACGGCATCACCCAACACGGTATAAGCACGACGATAGGTTGATCCCATATCACCGACATTCATCTCCCCCGAATGCACACCAATTCCGGCCCGCACTTCTTGTTTTAGCCCCAAAGATCGAAATTCATCTTGCATGTCCTCTGTTTTACTACGCATTTTAAGTGCGGCCAGCACTGCATTTTCAGCATGTTGAGGATCATGTAGGGGCGCTCCCCAAAAGGCCATTACCAAATCACCTATGTACTTATCGATTGTACCTTGCTGATTGAAAATAATGGACGTAATAGGTGTTAGATAGTGATTAAGAAATCCCTTGAGCTGTTGGGTGGTAAGGTGTTCTGAAATAGCAGTAAAACTTCTAATATCCGAAAACAACACGCTCATTTCTCGACGATCACCGTCCATACTGATGGCACTGTTATCCTCCATTAAGCGGTCTATATGTCCTACGGGAACATATTGTCCAAACATAGAATGGATACGTTTACGTTCTTTGTTCTCTTTTAGCATGCCATAGAGAATATGAATGCCAGAGACAGCCAGAATCAACAATAGAGGCATGACGACAGGTAGGTTAATTTGTTGTGTGCTCCACAGTTGGTAATTGAGCACGTAAGTCAAGATAAACAAAACGACACCCACTACAACTAAGCTAATGGGTTGCAGCAAGGGATAGATAATTGTCATAATTATCCCTAATAAGACAAGCCATGCAATGATGGCACCTGCTGTCCAGTCTGGATTGTAAACAATCGTCTCTGGGTGAAGGATGGCATGTAAAATTGTTGCTTGAATTTCTACACCGGGGTAACTCGACTGAACGGGAGTAGGTCTTAGATCAACCAACCCCACGGCTGATGTGCCAATGAATACGATAGCGTTCTCTAGCTGCTTGTATTGCTTATTATCATGGAGGATTTCACTAGCAGACAAATAAGTGAAGTGCCTTTCTGTACCCAAATAAGGTATCAGTATTTGTCCATGAGCATCGGTACGAATAATGGACTGTCCAAGCGTCAAATGACTAATGGTATCAGCATCACCAATTTTTTTACTATGTAGCGTAACAGAGTCTTCAATCAAGTAAGTTCGTGCCGCCTCCAAAGCTAACGAAGGGTAAAGCTTGTCTTTATAAGAGACAACAAGGGAGGCTCGACGAACGCTACCATCTGGATCAGGTGCGATACTAAAAAAACCACTGGCAGCCGCATTGGTCGTTAATGGAATGAGGTTGGCAGTGTATCCCTGCATATCAATAGCAGTGAGTTGCTTTATATTTTCACCCTCATAAACAACCGTGCTGGGAGGTAAATTACCAACCTCGGTTTCAAGGGTGTGATGGAAAGGAAAGCCTAGAACAAGCTCTTTGTCTTTCATGGCGTTTGCAAAATAGGCATCCGCATCCATGCTCTTTTCAACTTCATCAAACCAATCTGGGAGACCTCGTGGCGACTGCTCCAGTGTTTCTTTAATCTGTGTTGCCGGGTTAACTTCAGCTTCTGAATGGACAATATCCATTGCCACAACCGCTACACCTTTTTCGAACAGTCTATCGATAAGGTCCGATATTTTTTTCCGGCTCCAAGGCCATCGCCCATCGCGCTTCAAGCTTGCCTCATCAATATCTATGACAACAATGGGAGGCGTACCATTTTCTTTAATGGGTAGGCTCTGTTTAAGACGAATGTCATAAGGAATAACCTCGATTTTATGCAGTGCTTCTTTTGTAATAGAGTTGTTACTTAAGTAAAGAAGACTCGCAAGCAAGGTAAGTACCAGACCTGATATGAGCGGAATGAATGATTGTCGATATTTGCGAAACAGTGTTAGATCCTCAATGTTGAAATTATATTTAGTAGCCAGGTCGCCCAGCCCATTGGTGCAATAATCTTATAAAGATACCTCTAATAACCTTAATAAATTAGTGAAGAAGAATCCAAACGCTCGCTACGAACTTCTACTTCGTAATCCAGAGTAATGGTTGTCACTTGACGATCAAAATCATCAATTGGTTTCTCATATATATAATATAAATGCTGCTCTAAACTTTGAATATCAAAAACATCGGGTGAGCTACCCATGAAGTCTTGTTGCTTGAGTGTGTCGATATTGACGACACTGATGTCTTTGATGCAGACATGCATTTTGACTTCATTAAACAAGGGGGGGATTCCAAGCTTGTCACTGCCACATTTTTCGATAATTCGTGCTGTGACCACTTCCCCTGGTTTATAGCCCCGTCGGTATGGATAGATTCGATTGCCCGGACGAAAGACGGTTGTTAAAGCCTTCTTAACTAGAAGCTGTTGATATTCTTTTCTAAAAGCTATTACATCTCGAGGTAAATACATCTATCAACCTTATTTTCAACAATGACTATCCTTAATTTTCAGTGGGGCAGAAGTCTTTTCTTTCCCATCAACTTGCGCAGTAGTGCCTATAAAGCCGCTTGCATGGTAGCAAGCAGTTCATCATCCGGCTTATCTAGTTTTGTCATAATCTTAAAGGCAGGAACAGCTTGATGCAGATTCATATGGCGACCGCTATGAGTACGGTTCCCGTGCTCTTGTGCCATCTTAAGCGTCAATGGCAAATCTTCGAGCAGAATATCCGCAACAATGGCTGATGTTGATAGCTGTGCCAGATTTTCTAAGCCAGTAACCATATTGCCTTCTACATCACCCGTCATGGGCGCAAAGGCAGAGAACTTCTCATTAGGTTGAGCGCCTTTATTCGAAGTATTCACCACTATATCAGCATCTTTTAGAGCCTCGCCAATATAGTCTTCACCGACACCACTAGCTTTAACAAAGGGGGAAATTAAACTGGCAAGGTCTTCAGCTTTACTAACGGTGCGGTTACAAATGATGATTTCGCTGGGCGACTTTTGGGCTAATTCATAAGCGATGGGTAGGGCGGTTCCACCAGCACCCAATATCACAATCTTATTGCCTTCGATGCAATCAGGGTATTCATCTAACAAGCCGTTAACAAAACCGATGCCATCCGTATTGTAGCCCACTAGTTTGCCATTCTCTTTTGCAATGACATTGACACTACCAATGGCTTGCGCTGATTGATCTAACTCATCCAGAAAAGCACCTACTTTATCTTTGAAACCCGAACCAGCGCCACCGCCTATATAGCTAGGATCATCACGAAAAGCATTCATCAAGGTTTCCGCATTCTCAGGATTAGCAACGAGAAAGCAACTACGATAAGGGAGTTTATGCTGCATGAACACGGCATTATGCATTGCCGCTGAGCCACCCGGATAGTCATGATCAATCGGGAAAAACAATGATTTATTGGTATCGGATTGATTTAAATCATCTAAATTAAAGTCATTGTCTTTTGGCTGCTTAGCAACTTGAATAATGCCTTCATCAAACAGTGCTTTTATCTTGCTCGGTGTGCCCATACCGTATCTCCCCTACGTTATTGATTTTATTTAGTTAGTTTATTATTTTATTTGTTAATATTATTTGAGCCCGAACATGGGTGAATTATGCTTTCCGCGAGCCCGTAGCAATCGTACATTTGTCATATGAGGTAACAGTTCTATTTGAGAATAATTCAGCCTTTTTAGCCTCCCCTAGCCACTCATCATGTCTCACATATAAGCTCTTCGGCTTATAGATTTCATAGAACGACCATAAACCTTTCTAATAAAATATCCTAGTTTTTTTTATATGTGATACTAAAACTTCTTTTAGTTCTTGTGTTAGAAGTGCTACTATATTCCGCATATTGTGTTCCATTGTCAGCACAATATGGGGGATTTAAGAAATAAAATAAAATATATTAAATAGGGCTTACATCGTGAACCACACACTCGTGCATCTACCTATAACGTCTAGAAAAAGTATAATAGCAGCCGGAAAATTATTCTTGGTAGTCTGTTCGTTGTTCTTGTTATCTTCCTGTGGAGACGGTAGTGATAGCACTTCTTTGGTCTCGACACAAACAGTAGCATCTGACCAGTCCACTACAAGCTCTCCGACTGGCCAACGCAAAGGCGTTGCACAAAAAGGTCCCTTCGCCATTGAATCACGAGTAGAACTATCCGAACTGGATATTACTGGAAATCCCACGGGAAAAACCAAACAAACAACAGTTTCAAGTAATACGGGAGCTTTCTTTTACGACTCCGTAGATCAATGGAGTTATATCAATATCCATGTGGAAGGTTCGTTCTACGATGAATCAGCAGAAGCATCATCCACTCAGCCCATCAGTCTTTCGGCTATTAGCACTGACTCGGCGCATACTTCGGTCAATCTTCTCACCTACTGGATAGCGGAACGCAGTAAGCACCTATTGGAAGGTAACGCATCTTTAGTAGAGGCACTCAAACAATCAGAACAAGAACTCAACCAACTATTGGGTATCCTTCACGCCAACCAGCTAGATATAACACAGGCTAGTCACCTAACCACCGATAACGCCTCCTTGCTTTTAATATCAGGGGTATTAATGGACGTTGCGAGACAGCATCAACTCAATGCTAGTATTTTAATCGAACAGATAGCCGTAGACTTTGCAGAACATGGTCGCCTTGAAGGGCCAGGAAAAGACTGGTTAATTCGCATGCAAGCGGTGATTCGGGATAACCCACACGCCCATACCAGCCGTTATGCCAGAGTGCTGAACAAGCTATCTGGAGTAACTGCTCCTTCCGGCGACACGCTTCCGTCACTCATCGCTCTAGCATCAAGACCGGCTGCGATCGTGCCCACTCTAATATTTGGGCGAACCGGTGCGACTGTCATACTGGATGGTAGTGCTAGTAATGATGGACAAGGCGCAGAACCCGTTAGCTTCACTTGGTTTCGAGTGGATCAACAAGGTTTTGATGCTCCCATTAGTGATCGGTTTATTGCTAGCCCAAGCGTCACCCTGCCCAATCAAGCAGCAGAACTCCTGTTTGCTCTGATAGTTACTGATGCCGATGGTCTGATTGATACGAGTGTTGTTAAAGTCATTGTCAGTGAGGTATTCAATAATACGCTACCCGTAGCCAATTCTCAGCTTATCAGCACGGATGAAGACACGCCTATCAACATTCTCCTGACCGGAAGTGATCAGGATGGAGACCCATTAAATTTTCCTCTTGCAACCCCCTTGTTACTTTCCAATGGATTGCTTGATGGAACGCCCCCTAATCTGACCTATATCCCCACTCAGGATTTCAATGGAACAGACAGCTTCAACTTTACCGTGAGTGACGGAAAAGAATCCTCAGCCCCTGCAACCGTTAACATAACCATCAATCCCGTAAATGACAGACCTGTGGCTAATGCTGGGGCAGATCAAAGCGTTGAAGTGGGAGGAGCAGTAGAACCCACCGTTATACTCAATGGTTCAGGTTCAGACATAGATGGTAGTGTTGCTTTGTTTGCATGGACTCAAACAAGTGGCATTACCATTCCATTAAGCAACACGGGGATCGCCAATCCTACTTTGCTACCCCCTCCCGAGTTACCTCCACCAGATACAGATTCAAATAATGATGGCATACCAGATTTTGTTTTTACCTATGAATTAGTCGTTACTGATAATGAGGGAGCAGTGTCTGTGGCAGACAGTGTGACCATTACCGTTAGCCTAGCACCTAATTTACCGCCCGTAGCCAATGCAGGAATAGATCAAACAGTCACGTCTGGAGACCTGGTTACCTTAAATGGAAGCGGTACTGATACAGATGGCGCAATAGTTGAGTTTGTCTGGGCTGACAATGGTATTCCCTTAAGTAATCCAAATTCACCAGCTCCTACTTTTACGGCTCCAGTAACGACGACTATTCAGACATTTACTTTCGAACTGATCGTTTTTGATGATAGAGGAACAACGTCTGTGGCAGATACAGTCACGATTACAGTAAACCCTGCTGTAGCCGTTAACAACCCCCCTGTAGCTAGTCCAGGCACTTTTACGGATACAGGTACTTTTGACATCACTTCATTGGGTTCTGATCCTGATGGTGACCTCATCACTTTCCAGCTAGGCGCAGTTAACAATACTCCAGGTGCCAATACGGGTATAACGTTTGATTTCTCTGGTTTTCCTGTCGTATCGGCAATACCTGTGGATAATTTCGAAGACGCAACTGGAAGCTTTGAATTTACCGTAACCGATGATTCTGGTTTAGTATCTTCGCCAACCACTGTACAAGTTGCTTTCACTCTGACCAATCAACGACCTGTGGCTAATGCAGGATTAGATCAAACAGTCACCTCAGGGGATTTGGTTACCCTAAATGGAACGGGTACTGATCTAGATGGCACGGTAGATGTTCTTATCTGGATTGAGAATGGTATCACCTTAAGCGATACAAACTCCGCAGCGCCTACTTTTACAGCTCCAGTTACGACCACAACCCAAGTTTTAACATTTGGTCTTCGTGTTGTTGATAATGGTGGCGCTGTCTCGTTAATGGATGACACGGTGACCATTACCGTTAATCCAGCTTCTAATATACCGCCAGTAGCTAATGCCGGACCTGATCAAAGCGTTGAAGTGGGAGGAGCAGTAGAACCAACCATTATACTCAATGGCTCAGGTTCCGATTCAGATGGTAGCGTCGTTTTGTTTGCATGGACTCAAACAGGTGGTGCAACTATCATCCCATTAAGTGATACGGCAGTTGCAAACCCCACCTTGGTACCCCCTCCCGATTTACCTCCACTAGTTACAGCTTTAGTTCTTATCTATGAATTAGTCGTCACTGATAATCAGGGAGCAGAGTCAGTGGCAGACAGCGTGACCATTACGGTTAATCCCTTTATTAATTTACCACCCGTGGCGAATGCAGGAGTAGATCAAACAGTTACGCCTGGAGATGTGGTAACCCTGAATGGAAGCGGTACTGATGCAGATGGAACAATAGTTGCTTTTGTCTGGGCGGACAATGGTATTCCCTTAAGTGATCCAAACTCAGCAGCTCCTACTTTTACGGCGCCAGTCACGGAATTCACCCAGGAATTTACATTTGATCTGATCGTTACTGATAATAGCGGGGCTGCCTCAGCAATAGACAGTGTCGCCATTACCGTTAACCCAGCTGCTAATCAACTCCCAGTAGCCTTAATTGCAGGAGGAGACCAAATAGTGGCACCTGGAGAAACGGTATTCTTGGATGGTAATGCTTCTTTTGACCTTGATGGCACTATCATAGGTTTTGAATGGACCATAGACGACCCAACAATAATCCTTACAGACTCATCCATTCAAAACCCATCATTTACTGCACCTAGTATTGGTGGCTCATTATTAGTTACGCTAATTGTTACAGATAATTTAGGAGAGATCTCAGTGCCAGTTTCAATCAATATCCTGGTTGATGATCTTGGCGGTGGCGGTGGTATCCCACCAGGAGGACCATAAATTGAAAACAACACAACTGATCAAACAGCAGCAATCAATACTAAGAATCTGGATGAACATGATTAAATTGAAGCCCATCAGCCTCGTAAGCAAGGCATTTCTCATGCTCGCTCTATGTGTAAGCTATCCGTCAGCCTATGCAGAGACAAAAGCATCCTATCCGTTGCTGCAAAAACATATAAAAGCGAAGAATTATGCGCAGGCCTACCTACAAGCTAGCAAGCTACGCGCAGATAATGAAGGGGATCCAAAGTTTGATTTCTTATACGGCATATCTGCCTTAGAGTCGGGGCATAACAGTGAAGCGGTGTATGTTCTGGAACGGGTCGTAAATACTGAACCGAGGGTGATACGTCCAAGAATTGAACTCTCCCGAGCTTATTTAAAACAAAAGAATGATAGCGCTGCGATTCGGGAACTAGAATACATCCTGACTTTAAAACCCTCGCCGGTTGCAAGCCAGCAAGTTAATACCTTTATCAGCCAGATTAAAAACAGAGCTAAAGCTTCTCGTAAAGCACTCATCAATAGCCTGTTATCTTTTTCTTTAGGTTATGGTGACAATATCAATTTCGGTTATGATAATAATGAAATCCAATTACCCATTTTTGGTCTCACCCTTCTGGATGCCAATTCAATTGAACAAAAAAGCGGCTTTGCTGAAACTCGATTGCGAGTAGGCTTTGATAAGCCCGTCTCGTCGAATTTAAAGCGTTATAGTTCGGCTACCTTACATCATCGCGAATATTTTAAAACTGATACGTTTAATATTTCCGATCTGGATTTACGCACAGGTGTCAGCTATAACAAAAATAAAATTCAATACCGATTAGGTCTTCGTTACCGTCCGGTTTTACTCAAAGGAAGTCGATTTGCTGACTCACTCGGTGTTGATGCCGCACTAAGTAAGAACATAGCTCCAAATACTCTTCTAAATATCACTGCGACGTTCGAGAATTTTGATGATAAAAGAAATAATCTACGTGACCGGGGACTAGGTTTACTCTCCGGCAGTATCTCTAAAAAGACTAACCAGTCGTTACATCAGGTCAATGCATTTATAGGCATTGAAAACCCTAAAAACGAAGGGGCAGTAGCTGATTCCTCTAGCCGTGATTTTATGGGGCTTGGTTATCAACTCAGTCGTCCGTGGAATGCCACCCACAAGTCCTATTTAAAACTTGACTATAAAGATATTAAGCATCAAGGCCCTTACCCTCTTTATCCCCAAGCACGAAAGGATGATCGTTATTCAGTCTTAATTGGTCATACCGTTAAAGTGAGTAAGAAACTAAATATAACGCTTACAGCTAAACATACCGATAATAATAGTAATTTAGAACTGTTTGATATAAAGCAAAACGAAGTGAAAATTGGAGTGCAATATGCGTGGAAGTAAGTTGATGAAATCATTCCTTGTAACAATGTTATTCCTTGCGGGCTTGACAATTAACACGGCTGGAGCCGCGCCTGGTGATGGTGCAAAAGCTGGAAAAACGTTGTTAGCCGTTGGTGATGTCTATACTACACGTGAATCCGGCAAGACTCCCTTGAAACGCCGCTCTGCCATCTTTGAAAATGATGAAATACATGTCGGCAGTAATGGTCGTGCTCAATTTAGGATGATTGATTCAGCATTAATCTCCCTAAAGGAAAACTCTGTGCTGCGAATTAGCGAATATAAGTATCAACCAGGGACGACCCAAAAAAACTCAGCCGTATTAGAACTGGTATCAGGAGGTTTAAGAACCATAACAGGAGCCGTCGGTAAAAATAACAAAAAAGCCTATGAGTTAAAAACACCCTTCGCAACCATAGGGATTCGCGGAACTAACTATGAAGTTATTATTATTGGTAAGGATACCTATGTGGGTGTTTGGGACGGCGAAATAACGGTTTTATCGCCAAGTGGCAATAGTATACAACTTGGTCCATCTCAAACTTTTTCATTTGCTAAAATAAGCCCTTCCGGGCAAATTATCGGCTTAAAGGAGATACCTTCTGTTTTTGTCGGTGGAAATAGTGAACAAAAAAAGAACAAGACCGAAAAGGCTGAAAAGCAAGAAAAAAGTGAAAAGAATCAAAAGAAAGACGGGAGCAATCAGGATGACCAAGAGAGTCAGGACGATTCAAGCACTCAGGATGATCAAGAGAGTGATAGCCAGGAAAGTATTGCTATTGAACAATCCAGCCAGCAGGATGTATTACCAGAGTTCACCACCCGTGATCAAAGCCCTACACCTTTAAGAGGAATGCTCGTTAATCAAAATAGTCTAACTACTCAGCTAGAAGGTAGCGCTTCAGGACTGGATAGCGCGAACCCAACGTTTGATGTGAATGGAAGTGAAATCAGCAGTAGCAACAATACAGGCACTGACTTTGAGCAATTTGTAGGGGGGTTTCCCGTTAGCTGGGGGAAATTTAATGAGTTCACAAATGGTGACACCGCAGACTCTGGCTTAATCTGGACTGCTTATGATCCTACTAGCCCAGATGCCATTTCAACACGCTCTGGAACTGTTCGCTATGACAATGTTGTCGATAGTCTTACCAGTGGTAACCAAGGTTCAGTAAGCAATCTTGATGTACAAATGGATGTTGATTTTAATACGGGAGCAGTAACCAACGGTTCAATACTAGCCAACACATCAACAGACACCTGGATCGGTGTGTTCGATGGACAAGTTGAAAATGGTGATTTAAGCCTGCAACTCAATGGAGCAAGTGTAATCAATACAGATATCAACACACCCAGTGATCCACGTGATGCCAGTGGCTTCGTCGATGGTGATTTTGTAGGCACTAATGCTGAAGGTGTAATTGGTAGTTTTGGTTTGACTGAGGACAATACGAACAATCACATTGAAGGTGTGTTTATCGTTCAGTAGCTGTTCTCGTGGATCGGTTGTTTATTAAACGTCGATTCTTACCTGACCAACAAACACCAAAACGCAGCTTGATTCGTCTTTAGTCTGATACGTTAAGGCCGCCAGACACATCATCCGCGTAGTTGCCAGTTGCCAACGCAGACTACAGAGAATGTGGTCTCACACCAAATTATTCAAAATTTCGCGATTACTCTGTTCCCTAAACATAGAATCAACAATACGCACACTTGGCATTCGTAAACAGTTATCCAGTACTTTGGGGCCGTGAATAAACAACAGTTCTGGCTTCACATTGATATGCGGCATGCCGCCCTGAGCCGCACTCATGCTTTCCCATTCAACCATGACTAAGTATTGAGCCGGGATGGTATAACCCTCCCAGACTTCAGCCGCACGTTTCAGTTTGCTACCAGAGCTATCTTTCATATCTTCCATCATGGATTCAACCGTGACATGACCACTTCCCAGACAAGAAAAACCAATACGTTTGAGGATTTGAAAACCAACCATGCCATTGGTTTCTTTCAACTTGGTCATGACTTCGATTTCAGCCGCTTCAAATTCAGCTTCTTTACCCGGACGGATAATATGATCAGCCATCACCGTAACCGTTTGTCCTGAATCCACAGCGTAGCTATCGCCCTTACCTGCTGCGTTCTTTTTCATCCACTGATTCAACGAAACCAGCTTAGGTAAATCTGCATGAACAATACGATAAACCGGCTCTTCTGGGCCATCTAGCATCACATCCCCACATTTAGCACAGGTGTCCACCACCACATCTTCAAAAGTTTCATGGAAATCTTCATGCGATTCCACCGAATCCCAATAGGTTATTTGGTCAATCCAGATATGCGAAAGCTCTTCACTCATATCTGTACTCGCTCCCCAGCGCATTCCCATCGGGCAAGTGCCGCGCTGTTTCATTAAGTCGAAACCACTAAAACCAGGTGTTAATGATGTCGCCAGACACATTTTTGAACTAGCTTGCTTCATCATGCTCATCAAATTAGGATCGTTTTTTACCAGCACACTGTTAATCGCCACATACAATGGTGATTTGGGTTCTTTATCAAATAACTTCTTTATATCCACTGTTTTGTTCCTCTAGTTAGTGCGCATAAGTATGGTAAAGAGATTCTGAAAATTCAACCTGAAAAAGCCTGATCGCGAGTAGTAACCGACCTTCGGTCATCTTGTTATTATTTTTATCAGTAGCTTGTAAGATAGTTATCTACTTTTAGCTAACGTCCCATGTGTCTAAAAACACTCTGCGTTGTAGGCCTTACGCCTCGCCAAATATTAAATGACTCAGCTGCTTGCTCAATTAACATCCCTAACCCATCCAATGATTTAGGAACGCCGAGTTCCTTTGTCCATTGTACAAAAGCGGTGGGCTTATTTGAGTACATCATGTCATAGCAACAACTAGCGTGTTGAATGCACTTTTTAGATACCGGTGGCACATCACCCGATAAGCTTGCTGCTGTTGCATTGATAATGATATCAAAGTTCATGTCATTGACTGAGCCAAAGCCACCTGCGGCTATTTTGTCTGATGGCTTAAATAGGGCTGCTAATTGATGAGCTTTCGATTCCGTTCGATTGGCAATAAACAGCTGGGCAGGTTGTTTTTCAAGGATGGGTTGCAACACGCCACGAACGGCTCCACCTGCCCCCAGGATTAGAATTTTTTTACCCGACAATATCACTTGATTGTTTTCCTCAAGATCTGTAACAAGGCCAACACCATCAGTATTCGTGCCATATATACTGCCATCATCACGTCTAACTAAGGTATTGACAGCACCTGCAAGTTTGGCGTAATCACTCAGTTCATTACATGGCTCATTACATAACTCCCAAGCTTCTTGTTTAAAAGGCACGGTGACATTCAAGCCTTTACCCTCGTTATCCTTCTCTTGCTTGAAGAATTTCATCACCGTTTCACGAAAAGCATCTAAAGGAGACAATAGCGTTGAATACTCAATATCCTGATGGGTTTGTTCCGCGAATAGCGTGTGGATTTGTGGAGATTTACTATGTCCGACAGGATTACCAACAACGGCATAATGATCAGTCATAATATTATTTCGAGTCCTTCATGTATTCTTTAATCACTCTTTAACCATTGTGCCACTTCTTTTGCATAATACGTCAGAATGGCATCACCACCTGCTCGCTTCATGGATACCAAAGCTTCTAACACACAGGCTTTTTCATCGATCCAGCCATTTTGTCCGGCCGCTTTTAGCATCGCGTACTCACCACTGACTTGATAAATAAAAGTTGGCACTTTGAACTCATCTTTTATGCGCCTGACGATATCCAGATACGGCAAACCCGGTTTGACCATGATCATATCCGCGCCTTCACTGATATCCAAAGCCACCTCGGTTAGTGCTTCATCACTATTAGCCGGGTCCATTTGATAACTGTATTTATTTCCTCCTGCCAGATTAGCAGCAGAGCCTACAGCATCTCTAAAGGGACCATAAAAACTAGAAGCATATTTTGCTGAATAGGCCAGTATTCGAGTATTCACATGGCCGTTCTTTTCTAATATTTCCCGGATTCTCCCCACACGTCCATCCATCATGTCAGATGGAGCAACAATATCTGCCCCAGCTTCAGCATGTGATAAGGCTTGTTTTACTAGCGCTTCAACCGTTCTGTCATTTTCTATATAACCATTGTCATCCATTAATCCGTCTTGACCATGTGAAGTGAATGGATCAAGTGCAACATCAGTAATAACTCCCAGTTCTGGAGTTGATGCTTTTACTGCACGGACAGCACGTTGCGCCAAACCATCGGCATTATAGGCTTCCTCAGCATCATCAGATTTCACGTCCTGAGGCGTAACAGGGAAAATCGCCAGAGCAGGTATCCCTAACGCAACTAGTTCTTTAGCCTCTTCAACCAATAAATCTATGGTCATGCGTTCAACGCCTGGCATAGAAGTAATTGATTCACGTTTATTGTTACCTTCAATAACAAAGACGGGGTAGATAAGGTCGTTTGTAGTGAGATTTGTTTCACGCATTAATCGGCGTGAGAAATCATCTCTGCGCATACGACGTGGACGTGTGAAAGGGTAGGATATTTTTGTATTAGCCATAATAAGCCATGTGCTGTTTTATCTGTTGAGTCATGTAACCCGTGTAGCCTGCGTTGAGGAACGAAACGCGGGTTGTCCAACTGCAATTAACTACCCGCCGCAAGCGGACAGGGTATTCGCTATATGAGGAAGTAGCTTTAGGCTCGCCTAGCATGCAATTTTTCACCCTATTGGCGAGCCTAAAGGCTCACTTCCTAAAAACATACACTGTTTTGCGCCCAAGCGGCGGCGAATAAATCCCAAGAGATTAAATTTCCCGCGTTTTGTTCCTAACGCAGGCTACCGAACTAACAACCTGTTAGTTAGCGCCACCATTAAGCATACTCTCACCAAACGTATTCATGTTGGCATCCATAATTTGCCAATTATTTAATATCTTACAAAAAATATCAGCGGTTTTCTCAGCATCGTAAGCCGCTGAATGCGCTTGTGATGTATCCCAAGAAATATTCGCTTTTTTAGCAACGCGCGCCAATACTGTCTGTCCATATGCCATTGCGCCCAGTGTCACTGTATCGAACGTACTAAAAGGATGAAAGGGGTTACGTTTATTACCAACACGCTCGGCAGCTATATTAAGAAAGCCCAGATCAAAGTGTGCATTATGTCCCACTAATACGGCGCGTGAGCACTTATTGAGTTTCACTTCTTTACGAACGGTATTAAAAAATTCAGCCATGGCTTGCGGTTCTGATTTGGCGATCTGTAGTCTAAATGGACTATTGATATCAATACCATTGACTTCCATAGACTTAGGATCCAGATTAGAGCCTTCAAAAGGCGCCAAGTGCCAAGAAAAAGTGCGATGGCGAGTCAGTTCACCTTTTTCATCCATCCTTAATATGACGGCTGCAATCTCTAGTAGGGCATCTGTTTCTTTATTAAAGCCACCGGTTTCCATATCAACAACGATAGGTAAAAAACCCCTAAACCTATCTTGTATTGGTATGATTTCAATTTCATCATTCATGCGGGAGAGCTTACAGGATCATAGAAAAAAAAGGTATAAGAAGTAGTCATTATATCTGCCTACTTGAAGAAACCTAACGACATTTATCACTCACTCCCAAGATGTATTGCTGAACTACACCAATCTGTGATGCTGTTCCACTTCCCACAAATCCTGTTATTTTTGCATCATGCAGATGATGCTGGGCAACTCTCAGCATCGGTGCGGATAAGGGCGCATAGGACCAATGCCATTTTTCCTCTTTATATCCAGAGGGTCTATTAGCGGTATAAGGGCGGCAAAAGCCATATTTTTCAGCATTAGCTTCCAACCATTTAAACAGCTTTAGCCCTTTACCTGATTCAAACCATTTGTTGTTAAATGAATTCAAATCAATATCGGTACCCCAATGATGTCGGGATGCACCCGGCATCGCACTATATTCCAATATTCTTAGTGCTTTATTAATGGGGTTGGGGATATCTCTTGCTACATTAGTGCCATCAGACAGGCTTCGTTTACCTAACCATTTGCGTTCCCAAATACGTTTTTGAGCGTTGAAATTACGTGTTGCCGAATGAATCGTTAAGCGGATACCGGATTGCTTTGCCGCAGTCTGCATTTCGATAAATGCGCTAAGTGCTTCTTGTCTTAAGTACATTCCCGACCTATTCGCATATTTTTTTGGAATCTTGACAAACAACTTTGTTTTAGCCGGATTAAACTTACCCATGAGATAATCTGAGCTATAGCTAGTGCTGACATTTAAACGTACGGCAGCACTATCATTGCTGTTGAGTGCTACAGCCGTAGGTAGATCGGCTGCATTACAGGCTGATAGCATGCCACTTGTTATAATCCATGCAAATACCGCTTTATAATGTAAAGGTGTCACTTTTTGACCTGTCCAATAATTAACCATCGCTTTGGCGTACTTGCGTTACTCTACATCCCAACAAGTCTTACATCCCAAGCATTTTTCTCTTCAAACTTTGTTGTACCGGGTTTTTAGACAACCAAATCCCAAACAAAGCCTTCTTAAACTCTGGTGAACGAATAGTAGCAGCCCTGACTCCATTTCTTACCACATGAATCCCGCTTCCAGGCATGTTGATCAATTCAAAGGTATCACCGGGGCCAACACCTTTATCAAATGTTTTAAGCAACACATCAATTTGTGGTTTGATAGCTGAGATATTTCCATTTGTTGCTTTTTTAAAACCATCCAACGTCGCGTCTTTCATTTTTTCAGGGCTAATTAAAGAGGATTTTATGAATAACCTAATAGCCATTGGCGTGTCATCTGCCATAATTTTGTCAGCATCTTTACTTTTTTCTGTGAGATATAAACTACCGACATAAAGACTGATAAATAATTTCTTTCGCAATCCCGCACCATTGAGCTGCATGGCTTTTCCACCATAACTAAACGTATCGGAAACTTTATTGTCTGCATCCTTCGCAGATGCACCTATGGGTACCATTAGCAATGCAACCAAGCAAAAAATGCTAAATGCACTGAAGAATGATGTTGTTAGTTGTTTCATATTACCTCTCCTTTGACTGTTTTACCTTCTCGTGAACTATCTTTATCAAACCGCTTTACTATCGAACCACCTATAGACTATCTATAGACTATCTATAGACTATCTATAGACTATCTATAGACTATCTATAGACTATCTATAGACTACTTAGTATAGATCAAGTTCACCTAATCATTTATTGATTCAATAGCCGCCCACCGTCAACAGGGATCACATGCCCTGTTATATAATCCGCATCACGTATTAAAAAAAGTATGGCTTTAGCTATATCTTCTGGACTACCTTGACAATTTAGGGCTGTTCTTGCTAACAACTCTACTTTTAATTTTTTGTCGACTTCACTATCGTTATTATCACCTTCTGGCCACATAATAGCACCCGGGGCGATCCCGTTCACACGAATATCAGGTCCTAATTCTTTCGCCAGAGATTTCGTTAGCATAATCAATCCTGCTTTCATTGCGCTATAGACAGGATAGCCCTTTAGAGGCCTTATACCATGAATATCTACCATATTAACGATACAACCTTGTCGTTTTTGCAATTCGGGGGTTACTGCTTGTGATAGAAAAAAGGGAGCTTTTAAATTTGAACAATGTAAATCATCCCAGTGTGCTTCTGTCACCGAGCCTATAGGAGTTGGATAAAAACTGGAGGCGTTGTTTATTAATACATCCAATCGACCTGTAAAGGCGATTACTTTTGCAATGAGGGCATCAAAGGTTTCAATCTGACATAAATCGGCTTGCACCGTAAATGCAGAATGCTCTCGCTGCTTATTTAAATCGTCTATTAATAGTTGCGCGTCCTCGCTTGAGTTGCGGTAATGAATTACAATGCTCGCGCCTTCTTGATGTAGGACTTTTGCGACAACAGCTCCGATGCGTCTCGCGGCACCTGTTAGCAATACCGTTTTGCCTTGTAAAGCACCCATAACATAATCCTTGATCTAATCTTGAGCTAATAGAAATCCTAAAAGCATTCTACACAGTCATACATGAAAATATCAAAAGCATTACCCATTCCCTCTACTGATGCACGCCAGCACAGCAAAAAATTATATGCGCGGATTCTTCGAGAAATCAATCAGCAAGACGGTAGTATTAGCTTTCGACGTTATATGGAAATGGCACTTTATGAACCCGGTTTAGGTTATTACGTTGCCGGAAAAAGGAAGTTCGGTAAGGGGGGGGATTTTGTGACTGCACCCGAAGTCTCACCACTGTTTTCACAGTGTATAGCGAACCAGTGCTTGCAGGTGTTAGAGTCATTGAATCGGGGAGAAATTCTCGAATTGGGCGCAGGTAGTGGCAAAATGGCTGCGGATATTTTGCTCCACCTTGAAACTAAAGATGGGTTACCTGACCGCTATTACATATTGGATTTAAGTCCTGAGTTAAAAGCGTTACAGCGGAACACGCTTGAAGAAAGATGCCCTCGCCTATTGCCCCGGGTTCAATGGTTATCTGCATTGCCATTGCCGGAAACATTTTCTGGTGTCATCCTGGCGAATGAAGTACTCGATGCTATGCCAGTTGAATTGTTTCACATCAAGAAGGGTTCTGTTTACCAACAGCATGTTGGACTACAAGAGGGTGATCTCAAGCTAGTTCATAAAAAATCTCCAGAACACAGCAGCTTTAGTCAGAAAGTGAGTCAAAGAATAAACAAGCTTGATTTCAGCATTTCTACAGATTCCAAACACCCGACAAAACATAACTCCGAATATGGTTCTGAATATAGCTCTGAGTTCAACCCCAATATAGACGCCTGGATACAGCAGCTCGAAAACACACTAGAACAAGGCCTCATCCTACTCATAGATTATGGTTATACTCGTCGGGAATATTATCATCCTGAGCGCAATTCTGGCACATTGATTTGCCACTACCAACATCTTGTACATCAAGATTTTTTCTGGAATCCCGGTTTACAAGATATCACTGCAAATGTAGACTTCACCCACGTTGCAGAAGCCGCAGATAATAATGGGCTTAGTGTTTCTGGATTCACTTCACAGGCGGCTTTCCTTACGGGATGTGGACTGGAAGATCTCTTTGTTGATGAATTAACAAAAAACCCTGAGCAGCAATATCAACTCGCTCAACAAGTTCGTACATTAAGTCTTCCCTCCGAAATGGGTGAACGCTTTAAAATCATTGCTTTATGCAAAAAATTTAATAACGATCTCATTGGGTTTTCAACAATGGATTACCGCCATAAGCTTTAAAATTTTAATTTAAGGAAACCAATGGATATTCTTCAAGCCATTATTTTAGGAATCGTAGAGGGTTTTACGGAGTTTTTACCCATTTCCTCTACAGGACATATGATCGTTGTTGCCGACTGGATGGGTCTAGATGAAAATACTGAGAACAAAGCTTTTATGGTTATCATACAATTAGCTGCCATTCTTGCTGTTGTTTTTAATTATAAAGATAAATTCTCGGTTTCAAAAATCAACCTGTGGATCAAAGTTTTGATCGCTTTTTTACCTTTAGCAATCATTGGATATTTGTTTAAAGATGTTATCAAAGAATCTTTTAACTCATCAGTAGTCGCCTATATGTTTATCATCGGCGGCATTGCCTTTTTGGTTCTGGAATATTTTTATAAAGAAGAGCGACAACAGATAGATGATGTCGAAACCATTACCTACGCACAAGCGGGCTGGATTGGCATTGCACAAGTATTTGCACTCATTCCGGGTACTTCACGTGCTGGGGCAACTATTGTTGGTGCGTTGATGCTTGGCCTTACTCGCAAGGCAGCGGCTGAATTTTCATTCCTACTCGCTGTGCCAGTAATGCTGGCTACCAGTGGTTACGATCTGCTCAAGCATTATGATGAATTCAGCCAGCAAGGCTTGCTCACTCTTGCTATCGGTTTTGTTGTCTCTTTCATTGTAGCTTATTTCACTATGAAGTTTTTCATCAAGTTTCTGGAAAAGTTCACCTTTGTAACATTTGGCATATACCGTATTATATTTGGTGTTTTGCTATTGGCTTGGTACCTGTAGGGAAATCCTGCTACTTTTCGCAGTCTGGCTTGTTTGGGAACTTCTAATAATCAGTTATACTTACCCGCAGTTATTAACTCACACAAAAAATCTAACACTATTCTGAACTATATAATTCACAACATAAAATGATGACAAACAATAAAAACGTAAAATCGTGGCTTCTCATGCTCTTTACACTCATGTTAACCAGCGCATGCTCTATGCCTCGTTTCTCCCAAGAATCGGATGAGGCTGGTACATCAGCCGATGGACAATCTGCCAGCCAGTTATTAGCAAAAGCACGTTCCGCAACAAAGTCTGGGGACTATGAAGATGCCATTAAGCATTACGAAACATTAGAAGCACGATATCCTCTTGGCAGATTCGCTCAACAAAGCTTGTTGGAAACGGCTTTCGCTTACTACAAAGCTGAAGAAGAGGATACAGCTCTAGATACTATTGATCGTTTCAAGCGTATGTATCCACGTAGCCCTATTATGGATTACGCACTCTATCTACGGGGTCTAATCAACTTCAACCGAGGCAAGAGCATCGTTGATAAAGTATTCCCACGTAGTTTTGCTGATTTGGATAATGTTCGGCAAAAAGAATCTTTTCATGATTTCTCACAGCTAATCAATCGCTACCCTTCCAGTAAATATACACCTGATGCACAACAGCGTTTGCAGCATTTACGTAACTCTCTGGCTACCTCTGAAGTCAATGTAGCTAAATATTATATGCGTAGAAATGCCTATGTAGCCGCGTTCAATCGTGCTGAATACACCATCAAGCACTATCAGGGTTCACCTGCTGTTGTTGATGCGTTGAAAGTGAAGATCAAAGCTAGTAACGCACTGGGTAAACCACAATTAGCTGCGGCGACGCGGCGAGTATTACAGTTAAACTTCCCTGCCGAAGCCGCCAAATTCAAGTAAAAGATCACCTGATTACCCATCAGTCTAAAGGTATAATTAACAGGGCTAGAGAAATAAACTCTCTCTCGCCTTTGGAGGATGTGCCACCTTTTACAACCCCCTGCTTAAGTAAGAGGGGGTTTTGTCTATTTCATGTACAGCTTTCCAGTATTGAACAGCCCTGATGAATTAAGAATGTTGCTTTGTTCAAATACTATAAGTGCCATTTTCCTACCCTTCGACAAGCTCAGGGCACGCATAGCAGCACCCTGAGCTTGTCGAAGGGTACGGAACAATGTAATTTGTTATTAAAACTATCTAGCTGTTTTTTTAATGTTTTCGGTAAGAGAATAAAAACAGAAAGCTGAAAATTGCTGATACTACCGTCCCCATCAATGACATCAGGAATCCGGTCGTTTTTCTTAATATCCTTACGCTGCGTAAAGCCCCTCTTCCCAACAAGCTGAGTAAGCCTTTTGAGAGATGTTTGTGCTTTACAGTAAATTTCTCCAATCGACGAAGATCATGACTGTTCTCAACATAACGAAGCATGTGCAAAGCATCTGGCAAAGAAGTATTTATGCGGATGTTATCAATATTCTTCGCCATTTTTTGTAGCGGCCTAAGAGCTGAAGGATGGAATGATTTCTTGGCTATTCTGGGAATATCTGAGAAATGACTGGATTGTTTGATGGATTGCTTGAACAACTTCCAATCAAAAATTTTACTAGACACTCTGACTAACTCTGAACTGAATTTTTTTGTCAATCTACCTGTTTTAGCCGCTATTTTTAATGTGGATGTGCCCACTTTTGCTACCGATGCAGTGCCTGCTGAACCGTAAGTAACAGCAGTGAGCCCTATTCCCACTCCAGCCAGACCAACAATGAGCTGGTTCACTGCTTCTCCCTCGTTATGAAGCTGATATTGTTGATATAAATCGCGGACATCTCCGATGACTGTAAAATCAGCCGTCATTGCACCTGTAATACCTGAGGCATCTACCCCTTTACCTGTCACAAACCCAGTGGAAAAATTACTAATGTTTTTTTTCACTCTACGCAATTGAGTATCGCGTTCGTTAATATATTGATAGTAATAATCATAATGCAATGGATATTGGTAGCGCTTACCAACGGCTAAATAGGTTTTAGCATCTTCAAGCCTGTCTTCATTGATAGCCTTTCCAACTAGCGTACTTAACTGCTCAGGTGAGACTTGTGAATACAGCAAGTCTTTGACATTGGCCAACTGAGAATCGTAATCCCAGTAGCCTAGAAGCTGTTTGCCGCTAAAAACAAGTCCTAAGAGTGAAAATGTCAGTAGCAGTGTTCTTATCATTTTATCCCGCTTATTCTGTCGGTTTGTCTGTGGGTTTGTCTGTGGGTTCTCGTTCCACCCTTTCCTCACTGCGCTCAGAAAGGTTTGTTTCCAGATCATCGGCAGACTCTATTTGACCTTCAGTCTCAGCATCAACCTTATTAACATCGTCATCCTTGTCTGTTCTTAGTTTTTTATTTTTCTGAAGTCGTGTCTTTGATTTAGTGTAATACCTATATAACCATTGTAATACATAGCTACTTGATTCTGTTTGACCTGTTAATACATAACCAAGAACATTAGCGTTCTTTGTAGTCCATTGCATTAGACCTTCAGAGTTCTCTGATCCACACATTAATATTCTGTCACCTACCTGTAATACGCGATCGTCTTCAGGCAACATGACGTTCCCCTTACCCCGTTTTAAAAACAGGGGTAAGGCTGCAAGACTTCGTTCTCGATTACGGGGGTCCAGCAATAAATCAGATATTATCACTCGACCGTTTGCTACTTTGTCATGTAGCGCAGGGGTGGTTTCTTCGCAAATAACAAATTCCCACAGTTTGGGAATCTCATCGTTGACCACCCCTATAATTCTACTGACCAGCATGTTTGCTTTGTGGTCTTTAAAACGAATGGCGATACGTAAAAAATCACCTAATAAAGGTGTTCGAATCAATGCAAATATTTTATGCGCTACGGCTTCACCACGCTGCATGACGAGATCAAGTTCTGCTGCCTTGAAGATCGCATCATTCTGATGTTGACTTTGCCTGGCAACAGAAAACAGGGTGGGATTAAGCTCAAGGGCAGTCATTAATGTGGATAGGTTATCAGGATCATTATCAGTACCCGCGATAATGCCCACAGCTTCTTCAATATTAGCTTTCTTCAAGCTAACGGCTTCAGTAGGCCTACCATGAATAGTACCTGATGGTACATCTCTTTTGCTGCTATCTGATTCGATAATGCGCAAAGGTACACCTATTTCACTAAGATGGTTGTATACCGCTTTACCAAAACGACCGTAGCCACACAAAATCCAATGGCCTTTCTTGATAAAGAACGGATCAACCAGAGACTCTCCAGGAACACCAGAAAGCCATTCGAAAAGGATATACAATGAGGGTGATTTAATCAGTAATGCAAGCGAGTCTGCAAAAGTTTCAAATGGATTAATAACCTCATTTGCACCAAAAGAAAGTATGTTGTTTTGCATCTCAAGACTGTCTGCACGCGCGATAAATCGGGCTTTTGGATTTAACAGCTGCACGGTAATAGCAACCGATAAATTAGTGGATTCATCTGTCGCCAAAGCGACTACGCCTTTACACCATTCACGTTTTATACCGGCATCAAGCAGCACCTCTGAACGAGAAGCATCCGCAGCCACCCCCAAGCTTGGAACTTGCAGATCTGCAACTTCTAACTCATTGATCATTTGCTCGTCGTTATCGATAACAATCGAACGAATGTTCTCTGATGACAATGCCTGCACCAGCTGGCTGCCAGTATCACCATAGCCACAAATAATATAATAGGGTTCACGTAATTCGTGTACTTTGCGTGCAAACTTACTGTGTTTCAACAGGCGTTTGAATGCAGGGTCTTGTAGTATGGTAAATAACGAACCAATACCGTATAACCAGGTAATAACGGTGGTGTATATCGCAAGTAATGTCCAGGCTCGTTGCGCGCCATTGAACTCACCATTCAGTTCACCAAAACCAATCGTTGTGCCGGTATAACTGACGAAGTAGAAAGCGTCAAAAAAAGACATCCCCGTACTACTATCTTTACCGGGAATAATGACAAAGCCCACAATAAAAATACCATATACAGCGATAAGTGCGATCAAGGGGGAACGCAATCGCCTAAGCAGGATGTATATAATACTGGGCATATTATTTCAGTCTTGAACGGGTAGCGCCCAAAACTAGCGCCTTACACTTAAGGTTTCAGCCACTAATAAAATAATTGAAATGATATTCGCCATTAATGCACCACCAGAGAGTGAAACAACAATAGGTAACCAATCTCCACCACCTACTGTATCGAAGACATGTTCACTTAATCCCCAAATAATAGCGGCAGCTAACAGTTGAATGACTGCAACTAGACTTGTTGCCAGAAACACAGCACCCAAATGTGTCCTATCGCCAAACTTGAGCACTGTGGCTATCAGGTTAACGATAATAGCGGCAAATAATTCATATTCACTATGATGAGAAACTTCATCCATTCCACCAATAAAAAAACCGAAGTTTAAGGTCATGGCGAAAACGATAAAAAAAGCGAATATGACTTTTTCTGAATTCATAGAATACTCCTGGTTGGATATTTTATGATAACGAGATCTTTGCATGGAAGATATGACGGACTAATCAGCAAAGGTCTCGATAACAAGTAATTATTTAATAAGGACATAAGGGGCATACACTCAGGCTTTAGGTAGTGTAACACCCTGTTGACCCTGATATTTACCACCTCTATCACGATAAGAGGTTTCACACACTTCATCTGACTCAAAAAACAACATTTGTGCCACACCTTCATTCGCATAAATTTTGGCGGGTAAAGGAGTCGTGTTTGAAAACTCAAGAGTGACATGCCCTTCCCACTCCGGTTCCAAAGGCGTTACATTAACAATAATACCGCAACGCGCATAGGTAGACTTACCCAAACATATCGTTAACACACTTCTGGGTATTTTGAAAAACTCCACGGTACGCGCTAAAGCAAAAGAGTTAGGAGGAATAATGCACACATCTGATTGTATATCTACAAAGCTATCTTCATCAAAAGCCTTTGGATCTACAGTAACAGAATTGATGTTGGTGAAGATTTTAAACTCATCTGCACAGCGCACGTCATAACCATAGCTTGATGTGCCGTATGAAACGATTTTTTCATTGTCCTTATGACGAACCTGACCGGGTTCAAAGGGTTCTATCATGTTCTGTTGTGCCGCCATGCGCCTGATCCATGCATCCGATTTAATGCTCATTAATAAGTCCCTACCCTGCCAACACGCTTGAAGGGAATATTTAAAAGTGGGAAATGAGTATTGCCACTTAAGTCATAAGTGAATTTACGTGTTCTAATTAAATCGGGTACCGCTTGCAGCAGATTTGCCAATTTAAAGGTGACAGGAATCTCTACAATTCTATCTTCGCGTGAGGTGATGGTTAGATTTTTTTGTACTGTGCCTTCTGCTACTTTTACATTATTTAAGGATAAGCCATAGTCTAAACCGCGTAATGGGATACTGAACGCGTTTGGGTTTTTTACCCGTAGCGCAATAATCACATTACCCTCAGTAAAGGATAGCTGTCCCATACGCACACTATAAACACTGATTTGTGGAGGCTCAGCAATACCTTTTATACCATTCGAACATGAGGTTAAAGCTAACAACATGGTTATAAACAATACTATTTTTTTCATAAAAAACTCTATTCTATTGCGTTATTAGGACGATCTACTTGTTCTGGTCTAGTTGTCTAGTTTAGATTGAATTTTTCTACGAGAGTTCTGGCAGCCGTATCACTGGCATTCTTACGTAGCTGTCGATGTAATGTATTAAATTGCTGTAACAAGTGTTTCCGCTTCTCAGTGTCTAAATTGAGCATCTGCTTCACCGCTACCACAAGATTATAAACACTGACATCTTCCTGGATAAACTCAGGTACAAGTTCATCATTTGCCAGATTATTGGGTAAAGTATAGTAGGTAACATTTAATGAGCCAAATTTACGAATCAGCCAGACCGTAACGGGTGATAACTTCCCGGCAGCCACCATGGGTCTGCCAACAAACATACCTTCTAATACAGCAGTACCTGAAGCCAACAAGATAACATCTGCCGCCGCCATTACCTGCCTTGATTCTCCACGAACTATTGTAATATCGAGGTCAGGGGCTACATCATTGCAAAGCTGGGTAAACTTGGATGCTAACTTTTCATTCACCATCGGAGCTAGACACACTAAATCAGGATTTTCTAACTGAAGTTGCTGTGCCGTCTGGATAAAGTCACCGGCAAGGTACTTAATTTCTGAAGCACGACTACCTGGTAAAACCGCAAGAATCTTGCTATGAGCACGTAGTCCTAGTGCTTTACGTGCGGGTTGCTGATCACTAATGAGTGGAATTTCGTCAGCTAAAGGATGCCCTACAAAGGCTACCGGGATGTCATGGCGATGATAGAAATCTGCCTCAAAAGGAAAGAGTGTCAGCATCAAGTCCAGATTGCCGTGCATCTTTTTGACACGCTTTGATCGCCACGCCCAGACAGAAGGGCTTACATAATGTGCAACCTTGATACCGGCCTTGTGTAGCTTTGCTTCCAGCTTAAGATTAAAGTCTGGAGCGTCTATTCCGATAACCAGATCGGGTTTAGACTTTAACCAACGTTTTATCAGATTACGCCGAATACCTAACAATTCAGGCAAACGTTTTATCACTTCGGTAAAACCCATTACCGCCAGCTTTTCCATAGGGTATAAACAGTCGCAACCCTGAGCTTCCATCTCCTTACCACCAATACCCTCAAACTTCATATCAGGATTCAGTTTTTTAAGAGAAGCAATGAGTCGACTGCCCAAAATATCTCCGGATGTTTCACCCGCTATAATAGCAATGTGTTTGATCACCGAATAATCCCACGCTGGCTCTCATCGCAAAAATTTATTAACTCTTTAATCTCATCAAAATCACTATATTCTTGCTTGAGTTTAGCTACTGCGTCTTTGAATGCCAGTTCTGAGCGGTACAAAATACGATAGGCTTCTTTAATACGGCTAATATTTTCCTTTGAAAATTGATGCCGTTTTAGACCTTCTCTGTTAATACCACGCGGAATAGCAGGTGCGCCCATTGCCATAACATAGGGAGGAATATCTTTACCTACGGAAGTTCCCATACCGGTAAATGCATATTTACCAATATTGCAAAATTGATGAATGAGTGAAAAGCCACCTAGAATAACGTGATCTTCAATCGTTACATGGCCTGCTAGGGTAGTACCGTTAGCAAAAATAGTATGATCGCCTACGATACAATCATGCGCCAAATGTACATAAGCCATGATCCAGTTATCATTACCCAGTACTGTTTTGCCAATATCTTGCGACGTGCCTCGGTTAAACGTACAAAACTCTCTGATAACATTACGATCACCTATAATCAGCCGAGTATCCTCATTGTTATATTTTTTATCTTGAGGGACTTCTCCGATTGAGGAAAACTGATAAATCTTATTATCACAGCCAATAGTTGTTGGCCCTTGAATCACTGTATGCGGACCTATCCATGTGCCTGAGCCAATCGAAACATTCGCACCGATCACCACATAGGGTGATATTTCCACATCATCTGCCAGTTCCGCAGAAGGATCAATAACAGCAGTTGGATGGATCACTTAGTTTATTAACCTATATACTCTTGAGTTGCTTTGTATTGCTTTCAAATTTTAGCCTTGCTCTGTGACCACACAGGTTATATCAGCATTTGCCACTCTTTTACCGTCCACTGACGCTTCGGTAGAAAATTTCCAGATTTTCCCTTTTTGCTTTACTAACTCGGCACGTAGTTCTAATTGATCCCCCGGTACAACCTGTTTGCGAAACTTTACTTTATCAACACCTGCTAAGATGTAGAGCATGTTATCTTGGGGCTCTTTACCCATGGTTTTAAAGCCTAACAAACCGGTAGCTTGCGCAAGTGCCTCAATGATTAAAACACCCGGCATAATGGGAGCATTCGGGAAATGGCCATTAAAGTGAGGCTCATTGATAGTGACATTTTTAATACACCTGATAGTTTTTCCAGCTTCGACTTCCAACACGCGGTCTACTAGTAAAAAAGGATAACGATGAGCGAGAAATTTTTTAATCTCCTCTACTTCCATAACTCCTGACATATTAACTATCACTCCCATGATTCTTATCTATATTCATACTTAATTGTTTAATTGTTTTTTCCAGATTCTTTATTGTTCGTGCCATTTCATTTAATTGTTTAAATCGCACAATATTTCGTCGCCATAATCCGGTTTCTGTCGTACCCGTACCCGACGAGTATGAAGCACCCGGCTTGGTAAGAGAACTAGTAATTTGACTCATTCCAGTAACACTTACCCCATCCGCTATTTCAAGATGCCCTGCCATGCCAACAGCACCCCCTATTTTACAGTTTTTACCGATCGTTGTGCTACCACCGATACCGCAACAAGCGACAATAATCGAATTTTCACCGATTTTTACATTATGACCAATTTGTACAAGGTTATCTATCTTCACACCATTAGCGATAACGGTGGAATCAATAGCTGCACGATCAATCGTTGAGTTTGCGCCAATTTCCACATCATCACCAATACAAACGTTTCCCATCTGCTCTATGCGCTCCCATTGATCATGATGAGGAGCAAAGCCAAAGCCATCATCTCCGATGACTACACCTGAATGCACCATACAACGTTGGCCGATTTTAGTATGCGCATGAATAGTCACATTGGCACGTAGATGACACGATTCACCCAATGTGGTGTCACTAGCAATTATCGTTCCAGCACCGATGATGCAATGATTGTTTATAGCTACATTTTGTTCAATCACGACATTAGCAGCGATACTGACATGATCACCTATAATTGCGGTTTCATGGATAATAGCTGTTGGATGAATAGTTCTTGGCGCGAGTAAATAGGGTGAAAAATATCGTGAGACTACAGCATAAACATAATAAGGGTTATCATGAAGTAACACAGTTCCCGCAAATCTATCCTTATGCTCTGGCTTTAGAACAACAACCGATGCCTTGCATTTATCTAATAAGGGCAACCATTTATGATCAGAAATAAAGCATAGATCGCCTATGCCAGCCTTATCCGGTGGCGCAATACCTTGAATAACCATTGCTTCATCGCCATGGATTGTCGCCTGTGTTTTATTCGCTAGTTCTTTTAAGGATATAGACATGGAAAGCTCCAGATCAGGGGAAGACTTGCTCTTCTTTTATATTCAGATTATCTGTTTTTAATTTATCAGCTAAATAGGCAAGTACCGTTTTGGTTATATCGACACGTTCACTAGCAGAAACAAAATCTTGCAGAATAATATCAATTTTTTTCAGCTGACGCACTTCATCAATTGCTTCAAACACTGTTTTTTGCACATCATCCAAAGCCTCACTTTTGGCAAGTCTCAAATCTTCTCGATAGTCCTCAAGGGCTCTATTTTGAGTCCGTTTTCGACTTCTTAATTCCCGTTTTTTTTCAATTTTTTCTTCACGAGTAATACGCCCTTCTGCTTGCCTAAGTGATTCTTCAAACGCTCTAATCGCTTCTGCTTCGGTATCAAGTTCTTGCTCTTTGCTCAAAAACCTTTTCTTAAGTTCTTTACTGGCAGCTTCAGATTGGGGAGCATGTTGCAACAAATGCCGCACATTGACAACGGCAACACTCACAGAGGTAATAGCAACGCTATCTGCCGTTACAGGATTATAAAATGAGGATAAGAATAACAGAACAAATAAAAAAAACCTGTTTAACCTGAACAGCATGGAAAGCTTAGTTGGGCGCGACGACATAGAAGAATAAACTGTTTTCATTACACTATCATACCTTAAAAAAGTGACAATGATCGTGTTGAATATGAAAGCATTGACGAAATGGATAGTGAAAACGAAGCCTTTAAAGAAGTACCGAATCTATAGCAAAATTTCGTACTCAATAGTTGAATCGACTCCTGTAATTTGAGACCTTTACGAAATCTTTACAAAGTTTTCGATGATAAAACAGGAGCCGATATGCGGCAGAACCAAGAAAATAGACTAAAAAGTAGCACCTATGGAGAACTGAATTTGTTGCTCATCATCTCCGTCATCAACATTAAAGGGCTTAGCGTAACTAATAGTCAATGGGCCTAGTGGTGATAACCAGGTGGCACCAATACCGACAGAGTATTTAATATCATCAGCCTCAAATGCATCGAAATCCTGGAACACATTACCCACATCAACAAAAGCACTCATCCTGAGGCCCTTTATGTCTTCGGCAAAAGGTGCTGGAAATGATAGCTCAGCAGTTCCATTAACGACAAACTCACCACCTATGGCATTGTTAAATTCGTCCAGTGCACCCAATGTGTTTTTCTCAAAACCACGAACTGAACCTATGCCCCCTGAAAAGAAACGTTCATAAAAGGGCAGTTCTTCATTGCCACCAAAACCATCTCCGAATGACAATCCACCCTTTAGAGCAAAGGTTAGTTTTTCAGTAACAGGCCAGTAATTTGATCCTTTGTATCTAATTTTATAATACTCAAGATCACTACCGGGTAGTCCTATTTCAAAGGCTACACTCTGCCGATTTCCTTTGGTTGGAAAAATGGAGCGATTCCGGGTGTCATGAACATAACTAACCGTTCCAAGAAACTGATCATATTTATTACCATTCCTGTCTAAGAAATCTTCGATGAAGGCAGGAGTGTTACTGGTGGTGGTGGTGGTCGTCGTGGTAGCGTTTGTGACCGGGTCAGTTGTCGTTGTGGTAGTGGTTGTGGGGGCACTTTGAGTAATTTCACGATGTTCATAACCCGCACTAAAGCGTAGTGAATCCTCCTCACTCAGGGGTATGGAATACGACATATTCCCACCAAAGCTATCACTGATGTAACTTGAGATTAAATCATTTTCATCGGTATCAGTTTTGTTGTAATGCACATCAAAACCACGGCCGATACCATCTACAGTATGGTAAGGATCAAAGTAATTTAAACTAAAACGTTTTGTTGCACTACTGTTATTAAGGTTGATGCCTACGCTCTTACCTGAACCTAGGAAGTTTTGTTGCTTTAAGCCTAGATTAAAGAGCAAACCCTGACTTTGTGAGAAACCCACACCAGCGGTGAACTGATTAGACAACTGTTCAGCTACTGTCACTTCCAAATCAACTTGATCTTTAGTGCCCGCTACAGGGACTTGTTGAACCTTAACACTTTGCACATAAGGCAAGCGTTGTAACCGCACTTTAGAACGATCTACTTTTTCTCTGGAATACCAGGAACTCTCAAGCTGGCGCATTTCACGACGATAAACTTCGTCGCGTGTTCGATAATTGCCTCTGATATTAATTCTACGGACGTAAACTCTTTTACCTGGACTAGATTCAAAACGTAAATTGACTACTTTCCGAGCTTCATCAATTTGAGGAACGATACTTATCCTTGCAAAAGCATGCCCCCCTTCTGAAACTTTGTTGCGGAGTGCTTTTCTTGATTCTTCTAATAGTTTTTGTGAAAAAATCTGCCCTTTACGCATTTTCAAAACAGCTCTAGCTTGCTGTGCGCTTAGTCCAGATGTTGCATTGACATCAACATTACCGACACGATAACGATCACCTTCTTTGATTGCGATATTAACCGTTATATTTTGTTTGTCAGGAGACAAGGCAACCTGTGTATCCGTCACTTCAAATTTCAAATATCCCTGATCACGGTAAAAAGAAGTCAGCTTATCAATGTCGCCAATTAATTTTTCCCGTGAATATTTATCTTTATCGCTGAAGAACTGATAGGATTTTCGGGTTCCTGACTCAAGTAATTTCAACAGAACTTTATCTGGAAAAGCCTTATTTCCGGTAATTCTTACCTTTTTTATACGCGCATCAGCACCTTCATTGATCTTAATATTGACTGCAACACGGTTACGAGCAAGATTAGCGGTATCAGCGGTAACTTGAACCCCATATTTTCCACGGGCAAGATACTGTTGCTTAATTTGATGCTGTATACGAGCTAACGCTGAGCGGTTAAGTGTTTGACCTTTACGGATACCCGCTTGCTTTAGTGCATCAATCAACTGTTTGGTTTCAAAAACTTTATTGCCAGTAATGTTAATCTCGCCCACTGCCATACGTTCATGCACGTTAACAACTAGTATTCTGCCGTTTCTCTGTAAGCTAACGTCATCAAAAAGCCCCGTTTTATAGAGTGAACGAACGATATCAGCCGTCATGAAATCTTTATAGGTTTCACCTGCTTTTATCGGAATATTAGCAAGTACCGTTCCAGGATCGACCCGTTGAATACCCTTAATTTGTATATCACGGACTATGAAACTTTCAGCCCATGTGGACTGAGAAACAGCTAATAAACAACTGGCTATGGATAGCGAAAGAAAAGATTTTTTCATGTTATTTTAGTTCTACTCGGTGAAAACTGTAACTTTATAAAATTGCCCCGAAATTAGAATTTCGGAATGAGTCTTAGAATATCATTGTAAAAGGCCAGCACCATAAAAGCACCAATCATAGCAACGCCAATGCGCATACCAAACTCCTGAATAGCTTCTGATACAGGGCTTCCTTTAATAAATTCAATGATGTAAAAAAGTAGATGCCCGCCATCCAACACGGGAATAGGTAAAAGATTCATCACTCCCAAACTCAGACTGATAATCGCCAAAAACCCCAAAAAGACAACAAGACCATGTCGTATGGTTTCACCCGCATAAGTAGCTATCGTCACCGGGCCACTGATATGTTTAAGTGAAGCTTGACCTGTAACCAGACGTCCCATCACTTTTAGTGACATAATCGACATATTCCAGGTTTCTGCAGTGCCACGCTTGAGTGCTTCAAAAGGTGAATAATTAACAACGATGTGGAGTTTATCATAGACTTCGTCGCTTAGGTAACCACCCATCGCCACACCAATAATACCCTTTTGTTTGCCCTTGTCTTCAATTAGCTCAGGCGTTACATGGAGAGTTATCAACTCGTTATCGTTACGTTTCACACGTATGACAAGGTCTTTATCCATATTCTGACCAACATAGGTTGAAAAGTCTTTCGGTGAAGTAAAGGTTTTACCGTCAACCGATATCAATTTATCGTCTGCTTTAAAGCCAGCCTTTTCAGCGGGTTTACCCGGCAACACTTGATGAACATAGGGCAAATAAGGACGCCAGGCTTTTATGCCAACGAACTTCAGATGATCACCCTCTTTTTTTAGTAAATTAATCTGTGACAAATCTAGCTTTAGAACGGCTGCATTACCACTTTCCTTGGTTACGGAGAAATCAATTTGATCAGGGTTGGCCAGATATTCATCGAGCAGCAGTAAACGAGTATCTCTTATTGTTTCTACACTATTACCATTTATGCCGGTGATGATATCCATCGATTCAAAACCCGCTTCTGCAGCGGGCGAATTTTCAACCACTTCACCCACATAGGGTCTCATGCCTTCTACGCCGATGATAAAAGTCAGCGCGTAGGCAAATATTGCAAAGATGAAATTAGCCATGGGGCCTGCCAATACAATGGCTATTCGTTTCCATACGGGTTGCAGATTAAAAGCACGATGTTTAAGTTCTTCGGGTACATCCCCTTCACGTTCATCCAGCATTTTGACGTAACCACCAAAGGGAATAGCGGCAAGCACGTATTCTATTTTATCTTCATCTTTAGAAATATAGGTATAGAGCGGTTTACCAAAACCAACGGAATAACGTAAAACTTTAACACCCAGCTTACGTGCCACCCAGAAATGACCGTATTCATGTATTGCTACCAGAATACCAATAGTGATAATAAACGCGCCTAAAGCGATAAGAAAACTCATATTTACCAATCCACCTTTAACTTGTAACCTAACTTTTGATTTGGCAATGAATCCGTCAATAAATAGTTATGATACATAGTTGTATGTTGTTATTTTTGTAGCCACGATATTGAATACTCACGGCTTGCTAAATCCTGAACAAGTATATCATTTACGATAGACGGTGTACCGGATGGCGCTTTTTCTAATACATCTTCAATTAATAGAGGAATATCAGTAAAAGCGATTTCTCTTGCTAAAAACGCAGCTACCGCCACTTCATTTGCGGCATTTAACGCAATGCTTGCATAGCCACCTTGTTGATGTGCTTCATAGGCTAGTCGTAAACAAGGAAAGCGCTGAAAATCAGGCTCTTCAAAATCCAGACGCCCTACTTCTAAAAAATCTAAAGTGGCAACACCCGACTCGATTCTTTCCGGCCACGCTAGCGAATAAGCAATAGGAGTGCGCATATCAGGATGTCCCATCTGGGCTAAAACTGAACCGTCACGATAAGACACCATTGAGTGAATCGTGCTTTGCGGATGCACAACCACCTGAATTTTCTTTTGCTCCACATTAAATAGCCAACAAGCTTCAATAACTTCCAGACCTTTATTCATCATAGTGGCTGAGTCTATTGAGATTTTCTTACCCATATCCCAATTAGGGTGCGCAATCGCTTCTTCGGGCGTAACCTCTTTAAGGGTTGAAATGTCGCGTGTTCTAAAGGGGCCACCTGAGCCTGTTAACAGGATACGTTCAACACCCGATAAATGACCATGATCCAACATACTTTGACTAGCGGGCATGCATTGAAAAATCGCATTATGCTCGCTGTCTATAGGCAATAGTTCTGCATTATGGTTCCGTACAGTATCCATAAAGAGTTGACCCGACATCACTAGTGCTTCTTTGTTGGCGAGTAAAACACGCTTACCTGCTTTAGCAGCCGCTAACGTAGACAAAAGTCCTGCGGCTCCAACAATAGCAGCCATGACATAGTCCACTTCAGGCAAACTAGACACTACTGGCAGAGATTGCGCACCAGATAGTACTACTACATTGTCAGCTACGGTATTTTTTAATCTGGATTGCAACTGTTCTGCACAGTCTGCATCGACTATCACTGCATAATCGGGGGTATGTTCAATACATTGCTGAAAAAGCTTATCGATATTGGTATTAGCGGTCAGAGCAGTGACCTGATAGCGATCGGGATGACGACTGATAACATCTAACGTACTAACTCCAATAGAGCCCGTTGCTCCCAGTATAGTGATCCGTTTTACTTCAGCCATTGCGTTTACAACCCTTGCAAACCTGCCCAGACTAGTCCAGAAGTAAATATTGGCAAAGCGGCTAATAAGCTGTCTAACCGATCAAGAATTCCGCCATGACCAGGAAGAATACTACCACTATCTTTAAATCCAGATTCACGCTTCATCATACTAACGAATAAATCACCTGCAATCGAGATAACAGCAGTTAACAGTGATAGCAGAATGAAGTACATCCAATAATTAGCCGGCACTTGAAAATACCACGCGCCTAATATTGACCATATGAAAACACCCAGAAGCCCACCCAGCCCGCCTTCTATGGTTTTACCGGGGCTTAGTTCTGGAGCTAATTTTCGTTTGCCGAATTTTTTTCCCGAAAAGTAAGCCGCAGTATCTGCGATTATTGTCAGCAAGATTAGATACAAAACCCATTGCGGATTAAACGAATGTAATTTCCCCAGGAACCACCAGGCTGATACCAACACCACAAAACCCGCAATGGAGAAAATCCAGGGTCGATGCATGAACAATGTGGATTCACGCTTGTAGGTTACCAACAAAGCTAGCGCTATCACCCACCACAGTAATGCAACAATGATAATAGTAGAGTAAATATAGCTATTTAGAAAATAGGTTATAGCGGCCACGCTAACTAGACCAAGAATATAACCATAACGATAACGGGGTCGATCGCTAAGTAAGATTAGCCGCGTCCACTCCCAGCCCCCAATTAAAATCAAAGGTATCAACGAAAGAAGAATAAAGTAGTTATTACGAAGTAATAATATAGCTGCAATGACTAAAGGCAATAATATAACAGCCGTAATGATTCGTTGTTTAAGCATTTTGTTCACTCACTATTTGATCACCCGTTTTACCAAAGCGTCGTTGTCTTTTTGAATAGTCGCCTATTGCAAGATCAAGCTGTTCCGCATCAAAATCAGGCCATAGTACATCGGTGAAATAAAATTCTGCGTAAGCTAGTTGCCACAATAAGAAGTTGCTAACTCTGGTTTCACCACCGGTTCTAATATAGAGGTCTGGATCAGGTATATCACCGGTACTCATAAACTTGGCAAAGCTATCTTCACTGATATCATTTTCAGTGAGATTGCCTTCGTTAGCCAGTTTCACAACCTGTTTACAAGCATTTACTATATCCCAACGTCCACCATAATTCGCCGCTATTTGCATAGAGAGATTAGTGCCCTTATGGGTTAATTTTTCAACCTGCTTCATTTTCTCTTGTAACTTTTCGGGAAAAGCCGCTATATCACCGATAAAGCTTAGTTTAATACCATTTTCAGCTAATGATTTAGCTTCACTTTCCAGCGCCGACATAAACAGGGACATGAGCGCGGTCACTTCTTCTTGTGGACGTTTCCAGTTTTCACTGCTAAAAGCAAAAAGTGTTAAATATTTCACTCCTCGCTTGTCGCAAGCACGAATAGTGCGACGTACGGAATCGACCCCCTTCTTATGACCATAGGTACGCGGCAAGAAGCGTTTTTTTGCCCAGCGTCCATTGCCATCCATGACAATAGCAATATGTTTAGGGATTGAAATGTTTTTTATATCTTTCATGTCCTTGATTAATTGGGAATAAAGAAAACTAGAACTAAAACTAAACCGCCATTAAATCTTGTTCTTTTTCAGCTAACACTACTTCAATCTCAGCGATATATTTATCAGTCGATTTCTGAACATCATCTTCCGCTTTACGCTGTTCATCCTCAGATATTTCAGATTCTTTTTGCAGAGTTTTAAAGTCTGAATTTGCATCTCGGCGAATATTCCGAATAGCCACACGCCCACCTTCCGCTTCTTGCTTCACTACACGAACCAAATCCTTTCTACGCTCCTCAGTGAGTGGAGGTAAAGGCACACGGATAACCGTTCCTGCAGTATTCGGGTTTAAACCCAAGTCAGAATCCATAATGGCTTTTTCTACGGGTTTTGCCATCATATCTTCCCAGACGGTAAGACATAAAGTTCGTGCATCTTCAGCTGTTATATTAGACACTTGCGATAACGGAACCTGACTACCATAGTAATCAACATTGATATGATCAAGAATACTAGGGTGTGCACGACCCGTTCTGATCTTGGTTAATTCATTTTTAAGTGATTCGACACTCTTTTGCATCCTTTCGTTTGCATCTTTTAGTATTTCATTAATCATTGTAATTCCTTGTGCGCTATTTGTTCCTGCTGATTGGTTTTCTTACTGCTTTCAAGAGCCTCTATCCTTTTGAGTCTACTCCATGAATGAATAGACAATAAAAGAGTATCCTTAGTCTTTAATCAATGTTCCAGAAGACTGCCCGCTTATGATAGCCGAAAGCTTGCCCGCTTCAAACAAATTATAGACCTGCATAGGCATAGCGTTTTCGCGGCACAGGACTAAAGCCGTTAAATCCATGACTCCCAGTTCTTTGGAAATAGCTTCTGTATAGCTTATTTCATCGTAGCGTTTAGCATCGGGGTTTGTTTTCGGGTCAGAATCATACACGCCATCAACTTTGGTGCCCTTTAGCAACAGATCCGCATTTATTTCCAGTGCCCGTAAACTGGCGGCTGTATCAGTAGTGAAATAGGGATTGCCTGACCCCGCCGCCATAATAACGATACGTCTTTTTGACAGATGATTGCGTGCTCGTTGCGCAGAATAGGCTTCACAAGCCTGATCCAGATTAAGCGCTGATAGCACGATACATTCAACACCCAGTTTTATACATTGATCCTGCATGGCTAATGAGTTCATCACCGTTGCCAGCATACCCATCTGGTCTGCACGGGTACGATCAATACCACTTTGTGCTAGACCAGCCCCCCGAAAAATATTACCTCCACCGATCACTAATCCTATTTCAACACCCTGTTTGTGCAGATCAACAATTTCAGTAGCTACTTTTTTAAGAACATTCGCATCAATACCAAAGGCATTATCACCCATTAGGGCTTCACCACTGAGTTTTAGTAAAATTCTCTTATATTTAATATCTGACATTTCTTCCCCGGCTATATTTTGATTGCACCAGTATTCTTACACACTAATATTACACACAAAAAAAAGGAGCAAATAAATATGCCCCTTTTTATTAAATGATCAACACAGGTTAGCTCGATCCTTTCATCTGCGCCATGACCTCTGCCGCAAAATCTTCCTGTTTCTTTTCAATACCATCGCCCACTTCATAGCGAACAAAGGCATCAACTGTAGCGCCAGCAGCTGATAGCAACTTGCCTACCGTTTGATCTGGGTCTTTTACAAAAGATTGACCTAGTAAGGTTATCTCAGACAAGTATTTGCGAATTCGACCTGCGACCATTTTTTCAACAATTTCTGCAGGCTTACCGCTACCTTCAGCTTGAGCGATTAGAATTTCTTTTTCCTTCGCCAGCTCATCTTCAGGAACCTGATCTTCTGAAACACAAGTAGGGTTGCTAGCAGCGATATGCATAGCTATATCTTTACCTAGTTGCTCATCGCCACCTGTCATTGAAATCACAACACCAATGCGCTCGCCATGCAAGTAAGAGGATATAGCTCCACTTTCTGTACTCATCATTTCAAAACGGCGCACCTGAATGTTCTCGCCTATTTTTGAAACCAGATTAGCACGTGTCTCTTCAACCGTTTCCCCCCCTTCCAGAGGCAATGAAGCAAGTGCAGGGATATCAACAGGCTTATCAGCCAAAACAACAGCACCTACGGCTGTTGCAAAACCCATGAAACTTTCATCTTTTGCGACAAAATCTGTTTCAGAGTTAATTTCAATAATCGCACCTTCCGTTTTATCGTCATTAATTACTAACACGATGCGTCCTTCAGCCGCGATACGTCCCGCTTTTTTATCCGCTTTTGCAGCGCCATTCTTACGCATCATTTCGATGGCGCCATCCATATCACCATCAGACTCAACGAGCATTTTCTTACATTCCATCATGCCAGCGCCCGTACGCTCGCGAAGTTCTTTTACCATTGCAGCAGTAATTGCCATGTCATTACCCTTATAATATCTATATTCTAGGTGATTGTTACGTCGCATCACCTAGATAACTATACCTTCCTGTTTGTTTTGGCAAAATAGGACAGATATAATCAACCTAGTTAATCAGCTCATCTTAGTATGAAATAAGCATGAACTAAAATGATGAAAAACTAAACAAAAGTTAGCTCTCAGCCTTATCTTCGCCAGCATCTTCAACAGCTGTTTCTGCTGTGGCAGTTTCAACTTTTTTAGCTTTGCTTTCTTTTTTAGCCTTAGTATCTGCTTTAGCTTTAGTCTCTGCTTTAGCTTTAGTCTCTGCTTTAGCTTTAGTCTCTGCTTTAGCTTTAGTCTCTGCTTTAGCTTTAGTCTCTGCTTTAGCTTTAGTATCTTCCTTAGCTTTAGTCTCTTCCTTAGCTTTAGTCTCTTCCTTAGCTTTAGTATCTGCTTTAGCTTTAGTCTCTTCCTTAACTTTAGTCTCTACTTTAGCTTCGCTGTCTTCTTTTTTGGCTTTGCTATCTACCTTAGCAACAGGCTCTGCAGCTTTAGTCTCTTCAGTAGGTTGAGCTTCAGGTTCTTCTTTTTCAGCCTTAGCCTCTTCAGCAGACTTAACCGCTTTCTCAGCAGATGCCATTTCTTCAGATGTTTTAGCAACATTTATATGTGCTTCAGCAATTGTATCAGCAGCAACGGTTGTATAAAGCTGAATAGCGCGAATAGCATCATCATTACCAGGGATCACATAATCCAAATAATCAGGATCATTATTGGTATCAACAATACCAATAACAGGGATGCCTAATTTTCTTGCTTCTTTAACTGCAATCGTTTCATAACCTACGTCAACAATAAACATAGCATCAGGAACCTTACGCATATCTTTGATACCACCTAAGGTTTTATCAAGTTTTATATGTTCGCGGGTCAGCATCAATGCTTCTTTCTTGCCACGCTGCTCTAACGTGCCGTCAGCCATCATTTTTTCTAACTCATGCAAACGCCGAACAGATTGTTTCACCGTTTTGTAGTTAGTTAACATGCCACCTAACCAACGCTGGTTAACATAAGGCATAGAACAACGAGATGCTTCTTCTTTTATGATGTTTTGTGCAGAACGTTTGGTACCGACAAACATGATTTTGCCGCCATTAGCAATTAGACTACTAATGTAGTTCATTGCATCATTAAACATAGGTAATGTTTTTTCCAGATTAATGATATGAATTTTGTTGCGCTCGCCGAAAATATAGGGAGCCATTTTAGGATTCCAGTACCGAGACTGGTGTCCGAAGTGCACGCCTGCTTCAAGCATTTGGCGCATTGTAACTTTAGCCATAGTAAACCTCTTTGTATGGGTTGAACTTCCACGAAATCCCATTTAACAACCTTGTTAATCCAACCGCTAGGCTTAATGAACAGGCACCCTGCTAAATGTGTCGACTCGTGTGTAGATTTAAAAACAATTTATACTCACATGAATATAAATTAATATTGCGATTTTCGCGTGCGCTTTATACCATGAAGCAACATAACAGTAAATAGTATTAGCAAATACTCTACGATGCTCTGATAAGTGGATAAACCCATGTTTTATGCCGAGTATTTATAAGCACCTAATAAATTAAAGGATTCAATGGCAATTTCAATTAAAACAGATGATGAAATCGAAAAGATGCGTGTCGCGGGAAAACTGGCATCGAATGTTCTCGTCATGATAGAACCCCATGTTAAACCGGGAATAACAACAGATGAGTTAAACCAAATCTGCCACGATTTTATCGTGAATGAGCAAGATGCGATTCCAGCGCCACTTAATTATAAAGGCTTTCCAAAATCTATCTGCACTTCTGTCAATCACCAAGTGTGTCATGGCATTCCCAGCCAGAAAAAACTTAAAAAAGGTGACATTGTTAATATTGACATAACAGTGATTAAAGATGGGTATCATGGCGACACCAGTAAAATGTTTTTTGCAGGCAAACCTACTGTCCCTGCAAAACGCATCTGCGAAGTGGCACACAAAGCCATGTATATCGGTATTAACATGGTAAAACCTGGCATTAAACTAGGGGATATCGGACATGCGATACAGCACTATGCTGAATCACAATACGCCTCCATTGTTCGTGAATACTGTGGACACGGTATCGGCAAAGAATTCCACGAAGAACCGCAAGTATTACATTACGGCAAAGCCGATACAGGCGTTGAACTGAAGGAAGGGATGACATTCACCATAGAGCCGATGGTTAATCTTGGAAAACGCAATATACGTACGCTGCCAGATGAATGGACGGTGGTTACTAAAGATCATAAATTATCAGCACAGTGGGAGCATACTCTCTTGGTAACACCCGCAGGATTCGAGATTTTAACACTTCGCGAAGAAGAAGCTAATTGGCAACAACAGCTTTAATATTATGACAAAATCAAGTTGGCAAGAGCGCTTACAGCTCACTATCGACCATATCACGAAAGCAAAAGTCCTCACCACCTCTGACATAACGGCAGCACTAGCATCTGGCAGACAAAACATTGATGAGGCCTTCTATGAAGAAGCCGATATTCAGCTTCTTCTAGATGCTCACACCCGCTTAATTGATGCCGTTTTGTGTCATCTATGGAAACAACATTATACTGAGGGAAAACAAGCTGTTGCTATTGTTGCTGTCGGCGGATATGGCCGTGCGGAAATGCACCCCCACTCTGATGTCGATCTCCTTGTTTTACTGGATGACCCAGCTGACGATAACTGCCAAACAGCCATTTCCAATTTCATTACCCAACTGTGGGATTTAAAACTGGAAATCGGTCATAGTGTTCGCACTCTGGATGAATGTGTAGAAGTCGCCCAAAATGATCTCACTGTAATTACCAATCTTATTGAAGCTCGCTTCTTGTGTGGTAACAATACGCTGTTCGAAAGACTCAACTCCACTCTCTCAACCGAGAATTTATGGGACAGCCCAAAATTCTTTCAGGCTAAACTAGGTGAACAGCAAGAACGATATAAGCGCTATGGGGATACTGCGTACCGAGTAGAGCCCAATCTGAAAGATGGGCCGGGCGGTCTACGTGATATTCACATGATTAGCTGGGTGACTAAACGAGAATATAACACCTTGTCGTTGCTCGAACTTTATGAACTCAATATTCTAACTGACAAAGAGTACGACTCCCTTATATCTAGCCGCGACTTCCTGTGGAAAGTACGTTACGCCATCCATTTACTCGCCAACAGAAAAGAAGACCGACTACTGCTCGAACATCAGCAAACTCTCGCTAAAATATTTGGTTACAATAACGATGCCGCCAATGTAGCCGTTGAACAGTTCATGCAGCATTATTATCGAATCATTACACAAATGGAGCGAATGAGTGAACTGCTGCTGGGTATCTTTAGAGAAAAAATACTGCCATCAACTGCTGACGAGCAACAGATAACCATTAATAGCTGGTGCGCTCGCCAAGGTAACTATTTAAAAATAACCAACCCCAATACCTTTGTAGAACAACCTCACACCCTGCTGAAAATATTTTATATCTTACAAATAACTTCAGGGATTCGAGGGCTCGTTCCACACACCATACGATTGATCCATACCCATCTACACATGATAGATGATGACTATCGTGCGACACGAAAACATAAGCAAATATTTATGGACATCATGTCAGAATCACATGGCATTACCTATGTTCTGAGGCGAATGAATCGTTATGGAATACTCGCCGCATGGATTCCTGCTTTTGCAAACATTGTAGGGCGTATGCAATTTGATTTATTTCATGCTTATACGGTTGATGACCACACTTTACGTGTTATTCGTATGATGCGTAGAAACAGCGTCGCAGAAGGGGCAGAGGATATGCCCTATGAAAGTCTTATTTTCAAAAGTTTGCCCGATCCGAAACTACTGTATCTAGCAGGCCTCTTTCATGACATTGCAAAAGGTAGAGGTGGTAGCCATTCCGAGCTTGGTGCTGTCGATGCTTATGAATTTTGTCGTCTGCACCACCTTGATTTTTATGATTCTCATTTAGTCAGCTGGCTAGTCGAAAATCATTTATTGTTAAGCATGACAGCTCAACAACAAGATATTAGCGACCCCGATGTCATCCAGGAATTTGCGCAAAAAATGATATCTTCAATTCGCCTTGATTATCTCTATCTACTCACCATTGCAGATATACGCGGCACCAATGCCGACCTGTGGAATGGCTGGAAACACTCTCTACTACAAGGACTTTACAAAAATACACGCCGAGTGTTAAAACACAGCCTACAGCCTTCGTCCTATGCCGAACTTGTTGAACAAAAAAGGGACTCTATTTTAGAACAACTCCCTATCCATACGATTGACAAACAGGCTGGAAAACAATTCTGTGAACGCATGGGGGATGATTATTTACTCAATCATTCTGTAGACGTCATACTTTGGCAAATGTCTTATATACAAACCGTTAGTGTCTATCCTCTTATTCAGCTGCGTCAGGATAAAACACACGGCATGACCGTATTATTCATTTACACTCATGGTTCGGATATGCTTTTTGCGCAAACTACTGCTGTACTAGGGAAGCTTAATATTAATATTGTTGCGGCTAACATTATGCAAACTCCGAACGGGTTTTCTCTGGAAACCCTGCACATTCTCGGTCAAGAAAACCAACCACTAACCGATAGTGCGAATCAGATCATATTGATCAATGAACTTCGTAATGAAATTACCAGCGATCATTCCAATCAGGACTATCAATACAGAATCCCTCGATTATTAAAAGCCTTTGACGTAAAAACACAAATAAATACTGAACAGGATCATGAAAAGCAACAAACCCGAATCACTTTAAGAACCATTGACGTTCCTGGTCTATTAGCGAAACTAAGCAGAATATTCTACGAACATGAATTCAGAGTAGTTGGAGCACGCATTACAACGCTTGGAGAAGAGGTCGAAGATATTTTTTACCTGACGGGGTTTGATAACAAGCCCATCCGTGATGATAAGAAACTAAAACGACTGCATGATGCTCTGATTGAAAAAATAGCGGATACTTAATTTTAACCTGAATCCGTGACTTCAATATGGGGCGGATAGGGCATAGGGCTCAAGATATTGGTTCATTAGCGGACATTTTGATTCAGACTAAGGTAATTTATTTCACCTCTGTGCTCTCCTTACACATCTCTTGGACAAAGTTAAGAAAGCTACTTTACGCCTAAATGCCAGTTTACCGAAACTGAGCCCGGGGGTTATAATAAGCTTAGACAAGTGGGCAATCAGGTATAAGCGTGAGTCTTGTAGCTTAATATTGTAAATATGAACTCTGTTTGAAACTGTGAGTAATCATGAAAAAAATATGCCAGATAATTGTTGCTTCACCCTACTTTGAATACTTCATTATCGCCTTGATCTTATTCAACGCAGTTTTGATGGGCTTAGAAACCAATGATTCATTCTACAATCATTACCAGCGCTGGTTCATTATCAGTAACCAGATCATTTTGGGTGTATTTATATTTGAAGTCATTATCAAAAATATTGCTGTTGCTCCCCGATTTGGTCAATATTTTTATAACGGCTGGAATCTGTTTGATTTCACTATCGTGGTCTTATCATTAATTCCTTTTTCTGCTCAATACGCGATGATCGCTAGATTATTCAGGCTATTACGGGTACTACGCTTAATATCCGTCTTGCCTCAGTTACGACTCATTGTGACAACACTGCTGCGTTCAATACCGAGCATGGGGCATGTCATGATCCTTCTCGCTATTTTATTCTATATGTATGGCATTGTCGGCTACCATCTTTTTCACGAACAGTTACCGGAACAATGGGGAAGCTTGCCACGAACCCTGTTAACATTATTTACCATTGCGACACTTGAAGGATGGGCTGATTACCTGAAGGACTCCATGCAGGTTACTCCTTGGGCCTGGGTGTATTATATTAGTTTTATCGTTATTGCTACCTTTGTCATTATCAATTTATTCATAGCCATTGTGCTGGACAATATGGAAACGGCTAAACGGGAAACCATCCAGCAATCGCAAGACAACAGTAATACCGTTTTAGAAGAGATTGAGCAGCTAGAGAATCAGCTACAGTCGTTAAAGAAATTATTGATTAAGCAGTGATTATACGCTTGTTTATAATCCAAATCACAGCATGAAACATACAGAAGCCATACAATTTTTCTCTACGGGCAATTTCCCTTGCTCCTACCTGCCGGGACGAATAGCAAGAAATTGTGTTATCGATCCAGCGTTTGATATGGATGATGCTGTTTATTCAAATCTACTCAAATCAGGTTTTCGGCGCAGTGGGCAACAAGTGTATAGACCCCAGTGCTTGCCTTGTACAGAGTGTACTTCAACGCGTATTCCAGTCGATTTATTCAAACCTAGCCGCAGCCAGAAACGCAATATTAAAACCAATCAAGATTTGACTGTTAAAGTGAACACCACTGGGTATAAGCAAGAGTACCAGCCACTTTATGATCAATATTTGCGTTACCGGCATGACAATACCCAGTCGGAAGGTGTAGAAGATTTTTTTGGGTCAGGTTGGTGTAACACCCATTATATCGAATTTTATGAAAAAAATGAGCTCATAGGTGTTGCCGTGATAGATGTTCTAAACACCGAAATATCAGCGGTTTATACCTTTTTTGAGCCTGAAAAAGGCAGTAAACGAAGCTTGGGAACCTATGCAGTCCTGTGGCAGATAGAATATGCAAAAAACTTAGGGAAGTCTTATGTTTATCCCGGATATTGGATAAAAGAATGTAGCAAAATGAATTATAAATCTAATTTTCAACCCATTGAAGGGTATAACGATGGTCGCTGGTTGGCAATTGAGAAGCAATTTTAAGGTGTCGCTTGTCGGAGATTTTAGCGGCCTGACACGTGTTCAGGTAGGGTTGTACAAAAAATAATAAGAACAGGGATTCTAAATGAAAACAATAATAACCCACGTCCTTTCAATGATGTTAGTCATGTCTGTCGTTATCAGTTGTGGCGGCGACGGTGCAGCTAGTAGCGACAATACCTCATCAAATAGTAATACTTCAGCGAACAATAATACGGGTGCTACTCCACCTGTCATAACCATTCAGGGTGACGACCCAGAGACTATTACTAAAGGTACTGCTTATATTGATGCCGGCGCAACGGCTGTATCAGCTGATGGAGAAACAATTAATGTCACCTCAACAGGATTGGTTGATGTGAATACTGTGGGAAGTTATACAATAACCTATAGCGCAACTGATTCAGCAGGCAATACAGCCTCTACTAGCAGAGTTGTTAATGTTGAAAACGGTAATGGCGTTATCGTAACTATTTTGGGTGACAGCACTCTTAATGTTACCAAAGACTCTATCTATACTGATGCGGGCGCTACCGCAGCATCGACTACAGATGGCGCCATCGCAGTGACAACTACAGGCTCAGTCGACACATCAATCGTGGGGACTTATATCATTGAATATTCAGCCACTGACAGTACAGCCCAAAGCACAACGGAAATAAGAACCGTTAGTGTTGTTGCTGATGCGGGCGATGTCACTTTACCTATATTAACCATACTGGGTAATAACCCCGTATCTGTAGGTCAGGATATTCCTTATGTTGATAGTGGAGCCACAGCCACAGATAATGTGGATACGACTTTATTTATAAGCTCCACTGCCAGCTCTGTAAATACAGCTGTTGTTGGAACCTATTTTGTTAGGTATTACACCACCGATGCCGCCGGCAACTCTGCCACAGCGATTAGAACAGTTTTTGTAACAGATACTATTGCGCCTGTTATCACCGTCATCGGAAGCAATCCAGCCATTGTTATTCAAAATACGGAATATAATGATGCAGGGGCAACCGCCACCGACAATATTGATGCGACAGTCAACGTAACGACCTCTGGCATAGTAGATGTTACAACAGTAGGAAGCTATACGATTACTTACTCAGCCTCTGATGCCACCGGAAACACGGCTACAACCACCAGAACAATGAATGTTATTGAACGCGGTATTGAGGGATATGTCTATGATTACACGACAGCACTGGGATTAAAGGACACGCAAGTATCTTCCGCCGCCCAAACAATAATCAGTGAATATGCGGGTAAGTATGTTATCCCTGTTGATGGTGCTTTTAACAACCGAATGATCGTTAATTTTACAAAAGGCGGCTATGCCCCCACCAGTAAAATAGCACTCGCAGGATCATCACCAAGTAACCGCCTAATAGTCAATGCTGACATGCTCCCAATTGCATTGACCGATACCTATGACTCCTCTCAAGACTTCACCGTACAAATCCTGGACTCTTCTGCAAGGTTAATAGTTTCAGCAAATACTCTAGTTGATAGTAGCGGTAATGTACCTACTGCTAGCATTACGGTTCATATAACTCCTATTGACCCAGCATTGGATATTGATTTAATTCCGGGGGATATGACAACCAGCAGTGGTGCCTATATGTCTAGTTATGGTGCTATAAGTTTAGAACTAGTGGATGCAGAAGGAAATGATCTCAGCCTGCCGGTGGGCGAAACAGCAACCATCAGAATCCCCGTTTCCAATAAGGGCACTGCAAGCCTACCGGCAACGACACCACTTTTCTATTATGACTTTACCCAAGGTTACTGGATACAAGAAGGTACAGCCACGCTTGTCAATAACATCTATTATCAAGGTGAGGTAAGTCACTTTGGAATCTGGAACGCAGGTGATCTTTATACGACGATCTCTGTCAATGGTTGTGTCGAAGACGGTGACTCCGTAAGAGTTGCGAATGCTTTGGTTAAAGCAGAAGGCTTTAACTATAGCGGCACAGCATCTTCCTTAACCGATATTAGTGGTAATTTCACTGTGCAAGTTCAAAAAGACAGCAGAGCATTGTTATTAGCATCAACAGATTACCGGGTCTCTAATACCATTGTGGTAGGAGATGATGAATCGACCTCATCCGCGGTGACTTTAGTCGACTGCCTTAAATTAGGAGAGGATCAAATCACGGCTCGTTTAACATGGGGAAAAAACCCTTCTGATTTAGATACTCATTTGGTGGGTCCTAGCGATTATCATATCTATTATGTGGATAAAGGTAGCCTGATCTCATCTCCCTTTGCACAACTGGATGTAGACGACACTACGAGTTATGGCCCAGAAGTGCTAACCATCCTCAGTTTTCCTGAAGTAGGCACGTATCATTACGCCATCTATCATTTCTCTGGAACCTCAAGTATTTCGGCATCTCCTGCCAGAGTTGAACTAACCATTGCAGGGCAAAGAACCGTCTTTACACCACCTCCCAGACAAGTAGACAATAAATGGTGGAATGTCTTCGATATTGTTGTTGATGAAAATGGTGATAGTAGCATTACTGCCGTAAACACTTGGGGGGCTAATGAACCCACATCATCGTCGAGTAGACAAGAAAGAATGTACCTGCCGGAAAAAATAAAATAGTAATCAATAGGTTTAATAATAGCTACATTGTGCAAGATTTGCGCATCCTTCAACAGGATTGGGTTCTGCTATGCAGCGCCCTGAGTCTAGGTCGGAAACGTAGCACTAATTCTTAGCTCAGAACAAGAATAATCAGGTCTATTGGCGGCAATCCATTTATCCAGTAAATCATGTATTTTAAAAAAAATATGTTAAATTGTTAAGCCACTATTTCTAACCCAAAAACAATAATAATAAAGAGGCACCTCATGGAAATTACGAAGACAACTCGTCTACTATTCCCTTTTATTCTTTCATTCTCACTTATTGCATGTGGTGGCTCAGGCTTTTCTGCTGAAAATACGACAACAACTACGACCACAACAGATACTTCATCTAACCCGAATACAACGGATGATGGAACTACTCAGGCGGCATCAAAAGCGGCAACACTGGAAATTTCAGCAAGCTCAGCTCAGTTGCAGTCGGATGGGGCTATTCCAGTGACTATCTCTGCCATTGTAAAAGATCAAGGTAATATTATTCTCTCCGATATTGATATAGAGGTAACCGTTGATGGTAGCGCTTCCGTTACTCCAACCACGGGAACCAACATCAGAACCGCGCAAGTCTTGCCTGGGTTAAATCACCCTGAAAACCGAAAACTTACGGTAACTGTATCAACACTAGATGGCAGCGATCTTTCTGAAACATTGGAAATTGATGTCACAGGAACTGCAGTTCAAATTGATGGACCTGAAAACATCAGCTTAAACACAGCCACTGATTTTATTATCAAACTTACTGATTCATCAGGGAAGGGATTAGCTAACCAAACCGTTGTCATTGAATCAACAAATACACAAATTGATCCTGTAAATTCTGCGAACTCTTTTGAAACCGATATTAATGGCGAGTTAAAAGTCTCCGTGGTGGCTGCACAAGGTGGAGTTGATACCATCAATATAAGCGCATTAGGAGCAAGCACCTCAAAAACGATTACATTATCAGGCGAGGCCTTTGTATTAACCTCGGATAATACGGAAGTTAATATTAATACTCATGAAACGATTACCTTAACATTGACCGGAAACTCCGGCGCACCACTTGCAAGTACTCTTGTCAATCTCGTTGCAACACGAGGACAATTAACAAAATCATCGGATACTACCGACAGTAACGGACATATTGCTTTTGGTATTTCTTCGCCTACATCAGGAAATACGGTGATCACTGCAACAACAGTTTAATAGTGGACTTAACAGCAACACTGGTTAGAGAGTTTGTTGCTACGTAACGCCAGCTTCTATCTCAACAGAAGCTGAGCCAGTGCTCATTGCACCTTTAAACTCAAGTACAATCAGTGCCAAAGTACTAGATGTCAATAATAACCCTGTGAAAAATCAAAAGGTTATATTTAACCTTAAATGACACCGTCAATGGCAACTTAAGCAGCTCAAGTGCCAGTAACTAACTCATCAGGTCGTGCTACCGTAGTCTATACTGCTGGCGATAGTACTAGTGCCTTTGAAGGTGTTCATATAAGTAGTTATGTCGATGGCTTTGCTGCTTCTAGCGTTAATGACAACATCGAGTTAACGGTAGGCGGTAACGCATTAAGACTGATTCTTGGAACAGATAATAAAGTGGGTACGAACAGTACCACCACTTACTCAGTAAACTATGGCGTTATCGTAACGGATAGTTCGGGTAATCCTGTTGATGATCAAACCGTTGAATTTACAGTGACTCCTGTTTCATTCTATAAAGGTGAATTAGATAATAGTGGTGAGACATGGAGTAATGCATCCTTATATAGAATGTGCCTGCTGAAGATCGAAATCGAAATGGAATTCTTGATACAGTTAATGAGGATACAAATAACAATGGCATTTTAGATCCAGGAGAAGATTCGAATGTAAATGGAATTCTTGATATTAATGAGGATCTTAAATGGGAACGGCCAGCTAGAACCTTCAAATACGGCATCTATAAGCATTGGAAATACTAGGAGGCGAGTGCTAAAACAGATAGCAATGGACTAGTTGAAATTAAAGTTATCTATCCTAAAGATCAGGCTATTTGGAGTAAAGTTGAGTTAAAAGCAAAGGTCGCGAGTAAATGGAACGGAATCTTATCAAAAAGCTCAATTTATTCTTCCTATACCAGCTGATGAGTACAAAGATACAGCCGTACAACCCTGCTAATGCGCATGATTAGCTACGTCATCAATGGTGTTTACGGAAGTCCTTATGGCATTGACGCTGCGAGTAGTGCTGATTGTAGAAACACGCAATAAAGTTTTCTGAGTCAGAACACTTACTCATTTGTCAGTGAATGAGTATACTTACGCATTAAGACAATCCTGCTAAACTCAGGATTCTAAAAATCATTGCCCAGCATCTAAAAGGAAGCTCTTTAGTTTCACCTAATGTGTTGATTATAACTACCGTATTGCGAGCCTGAAGGCTCACTTTCAATACAAAAGGACTTAATCAAAGATTCCTTAAACTGAGCAATTTTTTATTTAAGGAATATTCAATCAATGAAACAAAACCATAAGATAACCAAGGCTGTCCTTCCTGTGGCAGGGCTTGGTACACGCATGCTGCCGGCCACCAAAGCGATTCCTAAAGAAATGCTACCCGTGGTCGACAAACCGTTGATTCAATACATCGTCAATGAATGCGTAGCTGCGGGTATTACTGAGATAGTATTGGTTACTCACTCCAGCAAAAATGCCATTGAAAACCATTTTGATATTAGCTATGAACTTGAGTCAGAGCTAGAGAAACGTGTAAAAAGACAATTACTCGATGAAGTGCGAGCGATTACTCCTAAGCACGTCACTATCATGCATGTCCGTCAAGGCATGGCTAAAGGGCTAGGGCATGCTGTTCTTTGTGCCCTTCCAGTTATTGGCTATCAGCCATTCGCCGTATTACTGCCTGATGTGTTAATAGATGAGGTGGATTCTGACCTTACCAAAGATAATCTTGCAGAAATGATGAGCTTGTTTGATGAAAAACGTGAAAGTCAGATCATGGTTGAACCTGTTCCGCAAGAAGATGTAAGCAGCTATGGTGTTGTTGATATCAGTGGTAAAAAATTATCTGCTGGAGAGTACTGTAAAATAGAAGCTGTTGTTGAAAAACCACCGGTCGATGAGGCGCCTTCCAATCTTGCAATTGTAGGACGATATGTACTTTCAGAACGAATTTGGGATTTCTTGAAAATGACACCACCTGGAGCGGGTGATGAAATTCAACTTACCGACGCGATTGATATGTTGATTAAAGAAGAAGTGGTTAACGCCTTTGAAATCACCGGGAAAAGTCATGATTGCGGATCAAAATTGGGCTATATGCAAGCCAATATGATTTATGGAATGCGTCATGAGCAGATTGGTGAAAAGTTTACTGAGTTTTTGAAGAGGTCAGTCTAACTGTTTGGTAGATCGATGACGACTGCATGGATGCAGGAAGCTAAAGCCGAGGAACGCCATCCGACATAGTTAAGTTTAGTTGAATTGACGGCGTTGCCCGTATGGCGCTAAGCGCTCATACGACCTACAAAGCTCTTGCTCGTCTACTCGGTGGAGGATTTTACTGTTTTTCTTGAGAGGATGTTACTAGCTTAGCTTTTACGCTTCTTTGCTTTCTTTCTAGTAGCTTTTTTCTTCCTAGGTTTTTTTGAAGAGTCAGATTCCTCACTATCTGGCAAAACAAAATCAATCTTGCGCTCATCAATATCCACGCGTGCAACACGAATACTCATCTGATCCCCCAAGCGGAAAGTTTTACCTGAGCGTTCTCCTTTCATTTGATGATGTACCGCATCAAAGTGATAATAATCACTATCTAACGCAGTGACATGTATTAAACCTTCAACGTAAATATTATTAAGTTCTACAAACAAGCCGAAACCTGTAACCGCAGTGATAATGCCATCAAAAACTTCGCCCACTTTATCCAGCATGTATTCGGCTTTTAGCCATGCTTCTACATCGCGCGATGCATCTTCGGCTCGTCGTTCTGTGCTAGAGGTATGTTCACCTAATAGCACCATGTCTTGATGAGTGTAATCAAAACTATCAACTGTACCGCCATTAATAATATGCCGAATTCCACGGTGAATAAGCAAATCAGGATAGCGTCGAATAGGCGAGGTAAAGTGAGCATAATGATCTAATGCCAAGCCGAAATGTCCGTGTGCATCAGGGCTATAAGTAGCTTGTGACATGGAGCGCAATAAAACAGTTTGGATTAACCTGGCTTCTGGACGATCACCCACTTGAGACAGTACGTTGCTATAGTCTTTTCCGTGTGGCTTTTCACCGCCACCTAAACTAAGACTCATTGTACCAAGGAAAGCCCTTAATTCTTCTAACCGACCTTCTTCCGGTAACGGATGCACACGATGCAGATTAGGCATTTTATGTTTATCCATGAACATCGCAGCACATACATTAGCCGTGATCATACATTCTTCGATCAGCTTATGAGCATCGTTTCTAATCGTTGGGACGATCTGTTCAATTTTACTATTTTCACCATAGACAATACGTGTCTCGTTGGTTTCAAAATTAATCGCGCCGCGTTCATTACGTTGTTTATGGAGAATATGAAATAAGTCATACAAATTATCGAGGTGTTCAATAACATCGCAAGCCGCCCTAGCCTCTTCATCACGATCTACCACCATGGTAGCGACCTGATTATAGGTTAATCGCGCTGCCGAATGCATCACACCTTCCAGAAAATCATACTCAATGACCTCTCCATTCGGGCTGATGGTGATGTCGCATACCATACAGAGTCGATCAACTTGTGGATTTAAGGAACACAAGCCATTAGACAAAATCTCTGGCAGCATAGGGATCACTTTTTCGGGGAAATAAACCGATGTACCCCGATTCCATGCTTCTTGATCTAGCGCCGTACCCACTTCCACATAATGTGATACATCAGCAATAGCAACCATCAAGCGCCAGTTATCACCATCTCTCTCACAGAAAACAGCATCATCAAAGTCACGAGAGTCTTCACCATCAATGGTAACTAATGGAATGTCACGAAGATCGTAGCGACCCTTTTTATCTTCATCCTTAACTTCTGCGGTCAAGCCGTTACATTCTTTATCGACATCTTCAGGCCAAATATAGGGTAGATCATGGCTGCGTAAAGCAATGTCGATTTCCATGCCAGGGCCCATGTGGTCGCCGAGTATCTCAACAATTTTCCCGATGGGACGTGAGCGTCTAGTGGGTTGTTCTATTATACCAACAACGACGATTTGTCCATCCATAGCCTCATTGATATTTTCGGCTGGAATAACGACATCTTGTGAAATACGTTTGTTATCCGCTACAACAAAACCTACACCTGCTTCAAGAAAAAATCGGCCTACTATCTGCTCTGTATTACGTTCAAGCACTTCAACCACTGCGCCTTCACGACGACCTTTACGATCAACACCCGTCACACTAGCTAGTGCTCTGTCGCCATGTAAAAGCTGACGCATTTGTTTACCCGACAGGAACAAATCGTCCCCACCTTCGTCTGGCACTAAAAAGCCAAAACCATCTGCATGACCAATTACTCTGCCAGCAATAAGGTCAGCTTTGGAAATTGGGATATACTGTCTACGACGGTTATACAAGAGCTGCCCATCACGTTCCATGGCACGTAAGCGAAACTTCAGTGCATCACAATCTACCTCTTCGGTGAGATCCAGAGCAGCACATACCTTTTTAAAATTCAGTGGACTCTCGGAATTCTCCAGAGCTTCCAGTATGAATTCTCTACTGGGAATGGGGCGACCGTATTTTTCGGCTTCCCGCTTTCTATGCGGGTCTTTATATTTCAATTATTTATTTCCTAAATTTATACTTTGATGTAGAGGTTTTTAATTACTCTCATCGAATTCACAAAGCTTGTTTAATAGGTATATTCAACAAGGTGTTCATTTACCCAATCTACAAAACTATCTCTTGGCATCTCTCCAGCGGCTACAGCTAGAATGATTTTTTCTTGATTATCGACATCTGCCTGAATTTGATAGCCATTCATTATAAGCATGACTTCCATTGCAGCATGACCAATGCGTTTGTTACCATCGACGAATGGATGGTTATTAATAAGTGAAAAACCTAATGCTGCTGATTTTTCTACGAGTGATGGATAAAGGTCTTGACCGGCAAAACTCATCTGGGGTTGTGCTAAGGCAGATTCTAGAGCATTACGATCTCGCAGACCTGTTGCACCACCAGATTGTTCAATAACTTTTGAATGTAAATCTAAAACCTGTTCCAAACCGAGTAAGTACATTACGCAAGTCTTTCATAAAGCTCAGTATTTTTCTTTAACACATAATCACTAGCTTCTTGAGCAGATACTTCTGGCTTGGTGTCAGGTTGAATAACCTGTTCAATGTGTATTTTGTCGTTTGGAATTTGTGCAATAAGTGTCATTAGATCGTCATAGAGATTGTCTTCAACACTTACTTGAATGGTTTTCATGTTTATTACCTTTTACCTTTCTCTCTTATGGGTATCTCTATTAATAATAGTAAGTGTACACTCTTTTAATTCTAACCCAAGTTTTCTATTTAATCCGATACTCGGCAGATCGGGCATGAGCCGTCAACCCTTCCCCATGAGCCAATTCAGAAGCAACCTTACCTAACTCAGAAGCTCCTTGTGCTGAGCAGTTAATCAACGAAGAACGTTTCTGAAAATCATAGACCCCTAATGGTGAGGAGAAACGGGCTGTTCTTGATGTAGGCAATACATGATTTGGACCCGCACAATAATCACCTAAAGCTTCCGCTGTATAGCGTCCCATAAAGATGGCACCTGCATGCCTAATCTTTGTAGCCATTGTCTCAGGATCAGCAACAGACAGTTCTAAATGCTCAGGAGCAATATAGTTAGCCACTTCTACCGCTTCATCCAGATTTTCTACTTTGATAATCGCACCACGCTCATGCAGTGAAGTCTGGATAATCGTCTTACGAGGCATTTCTTCTATCAAGCGTTCAATACTCTGCTTAACTTTTTCGATAAATTCCGCATCGGGAGAAATCAAAATAGATTGAGCATCTTCGTCATGCTCCGCTTGTGAGAACAAATCCATTGCAATCCAGTCGGGATCTGTATCACCATCACAAATAACTAGTATTTCAGACGGACCTGCGATCATATCAATACCCACCGTACCAAACACCATGCGCTTAGCCGTGGCCACGTAAATATTTCCAGGCCCTACAATTTTATCCACTGGTGGAATGCTTGCCGTACCGTAAGCTAAAGCGGCTACTGCTTGAGCGCCACCGACCGTGAAGACTCTGTCCACACCCGCAATAGATGCCGCTGCAAATACCAGATCATTGAGTTCTCCATCGGGTGTGGGCACGACCATAATCAATTCTTTAACGCCAGCTACTTTTGCCGGTATTGCATTCATTAAAACCGAAGAAGGATAAGCCGCTTTACCACCGGGCACATACAGCCCAACTCTATCCAGAGCCGTAACTTGCTGACCTAATAACGTGCCGTCGGCTTCTGTGTAACTCCATGATTCGATTTTTTGATGCTCGGCATAATCTTTCACTCGTTTAGCTGCAAATTCTAGAGCTTGTCGCTGCTTTACTGTTATTTTCTCTAATGATTTCGCTAGTGTTTCAGGCGGGATTTCAAGTTCAGCCATTGACTCAACATTCATGCGATCAAAGCGATTGGTAAATTCTACTAATGCCTCATCACCACGCTTACGGATATCTGCGATAATGCCATTAACAGTCTCTAATACCGCATGATCAGAAACACTTTCCCAAGCCAGCAAGTTATCTAGTTGTGACCAAAAATCTTTATCCTGCTTGTTTAATTGCTTGATTGAAATCATACCTTGCTACTACTTTTCCCTGCTACTCTGCGATGTTTTACTGCCTCTGACAATTGCCGTAAAACACTATCTGTATCGTCCCAGCCAATGCAAGCATCCGTAATACTTTGTCCATATGTAAGCTGTTGCAAAGATTTATTATTGCCATTTTGCTGACCTTCAATCAGATGGCTCTCAATCATTACCCCACAAATAGAATCACTACCTGCTGATATTTGTCTTGCCACTTCAGTAGCCACCTTGGGCTGATTACGAAAATCCTTACTACTGTTAGCATGACTCATATCCACCATCAAATGCGGCGATAGTTCAGCATCATTTAATTTCCCGATAGCACTTTCAACACTTTGTTCATCATAATTAGGCTTTTTTCCGCCGCGTAAAATAATATGGCAATCATCATTTCCCGTGGTTGCAAAGATGGAGGAATGACCTAGTTTATTGACCGAAAGAAACCGATGCGGGCGATTAGCCGCTGCAATCGCATCAATAGCGATATTAAGATTGCCATTAGTGCCATTCTTAAAACCAATAGGGCAAGATACCCCCGAGGCAAGCTCACGATGCCCCTGACTTTCGGTAGTACGTGCACCAATAGCCGCCCAACTAATCAAATCAGAAATATACTGTGGGCTAATCAAATCAAGATATTCTGTTGCCGCTGGCATACCATGGCTCGCCAGCTCTAATAGAAGTTTACGAGCCTTACGCAAGCCTTTATTAATATTAAACTCGTCGGTTAGGTCAGGATCGTTAATCAGTCCCTTCCAGCCAACACGGGTGCGTGGCTTTTCAAAGTAAACCCGCATGACAATAACCAGATCAGCAGATAATTCATTGCGCAAAACAGCTAGGCGTTCGGCATATTCAAGTGCCGCTTTAGGGTCGTGTATAGAACAGGGGCCAACCACAACCAACAAACGATCATCTTCGCCACGCAATATCTGATGTATAGCGTCACGCGCAGACTGCACCGTTTCTATTGCAGCACTGTTGATCGGGTATTCTTTAAATAAGTCTACCGGATTCGCAACTTCCTCTGTATCAGCAATGCGTAAGTTGTCGGTTGTATCCATGACGTTCATTATCCGTATCTTCTATCCATTCTGTTCTTTAATTTTTTATTTCTTCACCGCAGATTCAATCTGCTGCAACATCGCTTTAATTGCCACATTGCGTGTTTTCATACTAGCTTTATTCACCACCATACGAGAACTAACATCAAACATATGTTCAAGGGGAACCAAACCATTGGCCTTTAGTGTATTGCCAGTATCTACCACATCCACAATGCAATCAGCCAAGCCCACAATAGGCGCCAACTCCATAGAACCATACAGCTTAATGATTTCAGCTTGGCGACCTTGAGCAGAAAAATATTGTCGTGCGCAATTCACAAACTTGGTCGCCACATGAACCGTACCCGTAGGTAAGGATTTATCCGCAAAACCCGCCACCATTAACTTACACTTGGCGATATGCAGATCAAGCAACTCATACAAACCTTCTCCACCATGCTCCATCAACACATCTTTACCGGTGACACCCAAATCAGCTGCGCCATATTGCACATAAGTCGGCACATCGGTTGCACGAATAATGACAATTTTTACATCATCACGCGTCGTATCCAGAATGAGTTTCCTACTGGTTTCAGGATCATCAATAGGCTCAATACCCGCTGCTTTTAATAAAGGCAGGGTTTCCTTAAAGATACGGCCTTTTGAGAGTGCGATGGTGATGGTATCAGTCGACATTAGTCATTCACCCTTTCGATGTGTGCGCCGAGTTGTTTCAGGCGCACCTCTATTTTTTCATAACCCCGATCTGTATGATAAATACGATCTACCGTCGTTGTACCTTTTGCAGCTAGTCCCGCAAGGATTAAACTGGCAGAAGCACGTAAATCTGTAGCCATTACAGGTGCGCCATATAGCTCAGGCATCCCTGCAACAATGGCTGTATTACCTTCAAGACGAATATTGGCTCCCATACGTATTAACTCAGCCACATGCATCATGCGATTCTCAAAAATAGTCTCAACTACTACACCAATGCCTTGAGCGCATGTATTCATCGCCATAAACTGAGCTTGCATATCGGTTGGGAAACCAGGATGCGGATCTGTCGTGATATCAACAGACTTTAACGTTCTGCCGCGCATATCCACCTCAATCCAGTCCTCTCCCGTCTCGACAGCCGCACCTGCATCACGAAACTTTTGCAGCACCGCATCTAATGTCTCAGGCGCAGCCTTCAGTGCTTTAACTCTGCCACCTGTAATAGCCGCTGCCGCCAGAAAAGTCCCTGTTTCAATACGGTCAGGAACAACAGCATATTCAACGCCTTGTAAAGAATCTACACCTTGAACTACCATAGTCGGCGTTCCAGCACCAATAATATTGGCACCCATTTTGATTAGACAATCAGCCAGATCAACCACCTCAGGTTCACATGCTGCGTTTTCTAAAATAGTCGTGCCTTCTGCCAATACCGCTGCCATTAGCAAGTTTTCAGTTCCCGTTACCGTGACTTTATCCAGCACAATACGCGCGCCTTTCAAACGCTTGGCTTTGGCACGAATAAAACCTTCATGAACAGTAATATCCGCACCCATAGCCTCCAAGCCGGACAAATGAATGTTCACAGGACGTGAACCAATCGCACAACCACCTGGCAATGAAACTTCAATCTCGCCATAACGTGCCAATGCGGGCCCAAGTACCAGAATGGAAGCGCGCATCGTCTTCACCAGATCATAAGGCGCAACATAAGAATTAATCGTGGATGCATCAGTCGTTATATTGTAATCATCATCCACAGAAACCGTAACACCCATCCCTTGTAGCAAACGGATTGTCGTATCAACATCACGTAACTGTGGTACATTTTTAATCGTCATTTCGCCATCAGCTAACAAGGTCGCTGCCAATAATGGCAATACCGCATTTTTAGCACCAGAAATAACAACTTCACCGTCTAAAGTTGCACCACCTTCAATGATCAGTTTTTCCATGAAATAAGCTTTATTTGGTTAATATAAATAACAGCGGGGAATCATAACCAAAAATGGGGATAGAAGCATCATTATTCTACCTCAGCCGACATGAACCGACATGAACCGACATGCCTAATAAGCTACAGCATCAAGAGATGTCACTAAAAAATACTCAAAGAACATTGCTCTTTTGAGTCTATTTTTGATAGTTGATGTTGCTGGAGTTGTCTAAGTTGATATTAATCATCATAAGGCAGAGTTCTCTGTGGTTATGATTTGTTGTGGTAACAATCAGCCTGTCATTTATCCTTTGCTTTATTATATTTTTCAACAAGTTAGTTATTAAGTAAGTGCCATTCGGGTCAGGCTCGAATGGCACTTACTTAAGCTTTTTAAAGTGACCATTTTTTCTGATTTCCTCTCTTGCAATAGCACGTGTTTTGGTTAGTAGCGGGTAAGGTTTAGACCTTCGTTTCAGTGCTCTAGGCTCAATTCGTCCTGGTCTATTACCTACTTGATTTTGAGCCACAAGCCTTAAGAGTGATTCCCAAAGATCATCACTATCCCTGTTTGCTTGTTGATCCCATGAGCCAGAGTTGAAGACTATGCTTAAAGCTGATTTGTCGAGGAGAGATATCAGCCAATAGTGCAGAATGAAGCATGATGTATCGTATGAGGTTATAAGATAGTAAATAGACTTGAATTTCTTTTTGAATCATCGAGGGTGTTTGGCAACTCAGAATATCCATCCCCATCGTTGTTTTAATATTTCTAAGATCAAGCTCAACATGCCAGCGCTTCTTGTAAAGTGCCTGTATCTCCTTTTTGGGCGTTGTTTTAGCACATAGGAGGGTTGTCACTAAAATCTTACCGCCCGCATAGAGTTCTCTGATAATTACGGTATCTGGAGATTGATCATATTCATCCTGAGTCATCCACTGGGACATTTTTTGGGTTTGAAAAGGGTGATCAGATGGTCACGTTCACCTAACCGAACTCCCTTTCTGAAGTCGGTATTCAATCGCCTTGAACCGTGTTGCTCGAATACGGCATCAACGCCTCTTTTCTGCAAGGAACAATAGAGAAAAACGTTGCATAATAAGCATCTCCCAGTAATACATCACCTGGATTTAATGTTCCCAGCAGGCTTCGTAGTAGTGACTGCTCATCATTTCCTTTTCCTTTTAGTGAGGAGATTGCAGAACCAAGCAAAGCGCCACTACCCAGACACAGTAAGCCTACTAAACGGCATATTGGAAAGCCGAGCCCCAGCTTTTGTCCTGATAATTGAGGGTAGGTCTCTTGATTGTCAGGAGTATCGGGCATAGAAACCGTCGTCCCATCTACTAATCTGACAGGGCGATTCCGCCAATGCCCCATTGGGGTGAACTTTGTTGACTAACCGTCTGACCCACATGACAGGTCAGGTGAGTTAGCATAGGTAAAGGCAAGCGCTGTCTGGCTCGGCAATAAGCGCCTGTATGAGTGCTACTGGGAGGTAGTCCTCCCAGTAACGTTTAACAGCAGCATCATTGACTATTCGCTGACAGGAACGGTCTTCATTCATGGCTTGAGCCACAAACATCGTCAAGGTCTCGGTGGGTGGAAACAATCGCTCTCTATGCTCGGGCAGGTTTTCTTCCAGATGATCAATGAAGTCTGAATGAGTTAACAGATTAAAAATCTGGTAACCATCATTCTGATGGGTGTGATAGTTGATTCGTTTTTGTTGATAACAGGTTTGTTGTTGGCTAGAGTACATATTAAGGCTGGCTCTTGAGTTTGAATGTAGTTTTGGTAAACCATATTTTAACTCCTTAGCCAGTTTTTCTATAATTTATCCATTTATTCAACTATTTAACTCTTAAGTAAGTGCCATTCGAGTCTGACCCCTTTAGCTCGCTAAGCTGTTAAGTCTCCCTAGCTCACACATGGTAGTACTTGCTAAAATAACAAGCATATTACTATTTTCAATAGTGTCGTAGTAGCTTCTATCTTTAGAGCATATTTGTTGGAATAATTCATTGTAATAACAAACTCTTATCTATAATATAAAATTTTAGACGACACTAATATTGCTAAAGCAAAGGACCCATTAGGTCATCTACTAAGCTTTTAGCACCTTTGATTCCGAGAGCGTTGCATCCGATATAATGAGGTGTAATTTCAAGCAAAGTGCGTTCACTTGTAGGGAGAGAATTTAAGCGTTTGAGTGCACTGAAAAATACGACAGAGTAAGCCCGCGATTCCAAATGCTATGGTACGTCGAACCGCTCAAAGAGCCTCGAATTGTACCTTTAGCTTCCTTGACGCATTTTTCGTGAGAAGCCAAGAGGTCAGTTAGAGAAAGGAGGCAGTAGCACAAATCACTTAGCATTCAATTGAGAACAGTTGAAACGATACAATATCTCATCCATATCAGGACTTGCTCAAAGGGAATGGGATTATATCAGCCACATTCAAAGGGGCTAAGACCGTAAAGTACTGAGGTTCGTAGAAAGAAAGCTTTCAAAGCGAGAGTAAACGACGTATCAAAGGTCACGGAACAGAGCATGAAAAAGCCACGCCTGATAATAAAAATCCCTAACAAGTTCATCCAAGGATTGCTAACTCAGCGGTTCATTTACGTTCAGTGGTTTCAATCCGCAAGCCCCTGATGAGGGCGTTATGCCTATAAAATTCAAACATCTTAGTTCAAAGATAACTATTAAATATAGCTTCTATGCTCCTCACACTTGATATATACTATTGAATATATATCAAGTGTGAGGAGTTAATTATGAATCAACAAACAGCAAAAATATTTACAAATGGAAGAAGTCAAGCAGTCCGTCTACCAAAAGAGTTTAGGTTCAATACTTCAGAAGTATATATCCGCAAGGTAGGAGACGAGGTGGTAATCTCAGCAAAGAAACCAACTTGGAAGAATTTTTTTAATAGAAAAAGTACATTTGGTGATGATTTCTTAGCAGAGAGAGATAATGATTTTCCTCAGGAAAGAGAATCATTTTAATGATAATGCTAGATACAAATATATGTATTTATGTGCTTAAACAAAGACCTACTAGTGTACTTGAGACTTTTGAAGCTATAAAAGAAATACATATATCATCAATCGTGTACGCTGAGCTCTGGTCAGGAATCGAAAAAAGCCCCAAAAAAGTTAAAGAAGAAAGAAAAGAAGAGTTATTAGATTTTTTATCTTTAATCACTGTACAAGACTGGGATGAATCGGCAGGCAGAAAATATGCCAAGATACACACTTTTTTACAAAAAAATGGAATGATGATAGGCAACATGGATTTACTAATTGCAGCTCACGCTAGTAGCCTCAACGCTACATTAGTAACAAATAATATACATGAATTCGAAAGAGTGAACGAATTAAGAATCGAGAATTGGGTATAACCATAACTGATGAACTTAGAGTCATCTTGGTGATAATATATATGAAAGAATCTGATTGGATACTATTCAAAAAAATAAAAGAGATGGCTATAGATAGTTTCTGTAGCGATGTATTGAGTAAATCTAATGAAATAATCAGTGATGGTTCAACCAATACTCATGATAGATATTTACATCTTTATAAACACATACAGAACAAAAATAAAGAAATGAGTTTACTATTCGATGGGCACAGTAGGTCAAAAGCCAATATGCAGTTATTTTCAATTCGAATACAAAATTTAGCAGAAGTAAAGTCCCTTCGAACGTCTTGTTATGCAATGATGCTACTTACTGGTGAATTCAACTTCTAAGTGCAACAGTCTTAGTCTTGAAAAAGACTTCGTAAGGTGTTCTGTACTTTAAACATTTCCTTGGGCGGTGATTAAGTTTATCAACTGCCTCTTGAATAAGACTATCATCTATCACATGAAAGTTGCAGCCTTTAGGGAAATATCTCCTCAATAATCCGTTGGTATTTTCATTCAATCCTCTTTGCCAAGGTGAATAAGGATCAGCAAAATAGACACGACTTTTGGTCGCTTTTTCGAGCAGTTTGAAATAGGCAAACTCACTACCATTATCAACCGTAAATGTTTTTATTAGTTCTGGATCTATGCCTTTAAATGCATCAATAGTGCTATTCATAAAGTTCTCTGAACCTTTGTTTTCAAGTTTTCCAACCACTAAAAAACGGCTCTTTCTCTCTACATGGGTTGCAAGCCCACCTAGTGATTTTCCACCTTCTACTGTGTCACTTTCCCAGTCTCCAAAACGCTTTTTATCACCCACTATTTTGGGTCTTTTATCTATCGACACTCTGTCTTTTATTTTGCTCTTCTTCCCACTACGACGCTGTTTACGTCGCTTTTTGTGATGCCTCACCAGATTCTTGTAATGCACCCCTCCCTGTCGTGCATCAAGATACAGCCACTGATAAATAGTTTCTGGACTCGCTCGCATTTTCTCACTTCTGTATTCACGCTTTAAGCGACCCGAAATAATCTCAGGTGAGAGTCCTTTTCCTACACTATTGATGACAACATCTAATAGGGGTTTATGAGATAGTCTCTTGGCTGTTCGGACAATTGACTTCCGTTCTTTGGCATAGTTATTGGCGCTTTTATACCAATAGACTCCATTACTTTCTTTGTTCCTGTTTATCTCTCTACTGACCGTACTGGCGGATCTATCTATTGAATCTGCTATGTCTCTGATCGTGTGATTTCGAAGGGATAAGTAATATATACAATAGCGTTCATTTGAGCTTAAATGGGTGTAAGACATCGTAGGTTCCTGACTTTTAAATTGTGGTAATTTAAAGTTATCAGATTCTTGCGATGTCTTCTTTATTTAGTCTAAGTGTTGCACTTGGTGTTGGAACTCAGGACTTCTACAAACTTTGATAATTTCACACCTTTACTGATCTCTGTAGCGTATGAATCTGGGATTCCAGCTTCTTTAGCTATAGCTTTTTTTGATTCACCACTACTTAGTATTTCAGAGGCATATTTGATTTCAAATAAATGAATCATAGCCACAGCTTCCCCCATCCTTCGAATTGAAATACATTTTATTTAACTTGCTACCTAGTTCATTTAACGTCATATGTTTCCCCTGTTTTTAATTTTATTTAATTCCATACTTTAGAGCTAACATTAGTAAAGCATCAGCATGTAGGATATTTATATTACTGAATGTCCGCAAAAACTTCAGGATGTTGTTCTGCTACTCTTAACAAGGATTTTGCTGGACCTTTTGGAGACCTTCTTCCTTGCTCCCAATCTTGAATTGTTCGGATACTCACGCCCATTAAACCAGCAAAAGCAGATTGAGAAAGCTCTAATTTTTTTCTTATTACTTGAGCAGGTGAAGGATCAGTCAAAGTTGTGACTTTTAACTGAATATTCCCTTCTTTGTGTTTCTTTATTTCTTTAATCCCTTCAAGGATTTCCATGCCTATATTACGTTCAGTCATTTTGAATCTCCTTTGCTATTTGTTTAAGAATGTGGGCTGGTATAGTGCCTCTTTCACTTTTTGCATAGAGGGTTAGCAACCATATTTCGTCTGAACTTTCTTTCCAGTAATAAATTACGCGTATACCTCCACTTTTCCCTTTGTTATTGATTGCCCACCTGATCTTTCTAACACCTCCACTAGAAACAATAGTATTACCTTTATCAGGATTTTCCATGAGATATAGCTGGAATAAGCGATATTCCTCGTCGTGCATATACTTAGAAAGAAGCTTTGTGAAGATTGATGTTTCAATAAATACCATAACAATTACAATACGGCAATGCCGTATATAAATCAACATAATAATTATTGCTACTAAAGTTCAAGCTATGAAGGCATAACGCCAAGCTAAGGGGCTTTTGGCAACGAAAGCAACGCACTCAAATCTACGATAATTTAACAGAATTCACTGAACTCAAATCAACCGCAGAGTCAAAAAGTCCCTCTTCAGCGTCTTGTTAGATACTATTTTCCCACAAGTTTATGTTTTATATGCTTATATTTGATATATAACACTATGGAAAAATATCTAGAATCATCCACTGCTTTCTAGCAATTACCTGTGTTTCTCTATTCATTTGTAACAAAGCTATTGTTGCTCTGCCTGTTGCTGTTAAGCCAAGAATATTGCCACTTTCAATATCAACTGTGAAATGTTGCGACCATCTGTTTTTACGCGGGTGGAACAAAGGCACATCACTTTGAGTTTCAAGATCGGTACTTGATATATGAGACGACTTGTATAGATTGCATGAACGACAGGAAAGAGCCAAGTTAGAATTACTATTTGTGCCATTTAGCTTTACAGGAATAATATGCTCAATTTCGAAAGGGAAATTAAATATTATTTCTGGTGCATGACAATACTCACAACGATGTCTTGCTCTAAGAGCAACATACTCATAATGAGGATTCATTAATTTAATTCGTTACTTAATTTTTTAGCACGCTTGGCTGATGCCATTAACTCTAGCTCAACTAATGAATCAAGCTCTTCCTGTTTTTTAGAAGGAAATTCATTTCCACTATTTCTAGCACTACGCCATTGTTCCATCAGTGAACCCAAACGTTCTTGTTGTTCAATACCAAAGAAATTGTCAGGTCTATAGTTTTGGATAATAATAAGAGTGCCTCTTTCATTATCGTCAAGTTGTTCATTTAGAGCGTCTAATGCTTCACCTACTGTTCTACCATTGGTATGTTTATTACCAGCTATTGCATTAAACGAAACTTGTCCATCATTAATGTTTGTCCTGGTGACATTGCAACCTGTAGTCACTAAGTGATATAGCTGTATCAATATTGTCTAATCCTATTCTATGCAGATAATTCCAGCAACTCATTTTAACCTTTTACGTGTAAGGAAGCCTTGCATTGGCACGAGCTAATAATGTTTGTAGCTTAAATCTGGCAACCCACTAATTCCGCTTCAGCGCGGTTGGGACTTTGTCTTAGCACAACTAATGTTTTTCTAGCTTATTCTGGCAACTTACTTTATCGCATCAGCGCAGTAGGAACTTTAAATTGGCACGCCTGTTTTTGCTCATATTCTGTCGTTGACTCAGAACTGTAATTTAGCTAAAAAATCAACCATCTGTTCCCGTACATTGATTATGGCTACTGTCTACAGTTTTATTGCCTAACGCCAAGCTAAGGGGCTTTTGGCAACGAAAGCAACGCACTCAAATCTACGAATAACTCAATTACTCAAAAATACCGGCAGAGCCTCATTACTGAACTCAAATCAACCGCTGAGTCAAAAAGTCCCTCTTCAGCGTCTTGTTAGATAGCTATTTTCCCACAAGTTTATGTTTTATATGCTTATATTTGATATATAACACTATGGAAAAATATCTAGAATCATCCACTGCTTTCTAGCAATTACCTGTGTTTCTCTATTCATTTGTAACAAAGCTATTGTTGCTCTGCCTGTTGCTGTTAAGCCAAGAATATTGCCACTGTTCAATATCAACTGTGAAATGTTGCGACCATCTGTTTTTACGCGGGTGGAACAAAGGCACATCACTTTGAGTTTCAAGATCGGTACTTGATATATGAGACGACTTGTATAGATTGCATGAACGACAGGAAAGAGCCAAGTTAGAATTACTATTTGTGCCATTTAGCTTTACAGGAATAATATGCTCAATTTCGAAAGGGAAATTAAATATTATTTCTGGTGCATGACAATACTCACAACGATGTCTTGCTCTAAGAGCAACATACTCATAATGAGGATTCATTAATTTAATTCGTTACTTAATTTTTTAGCACAAAGCTTGGCTGATGCCATTAACTCTAGCTCAACTAATGAATCAAGCTCTTCCTGTTTTTTAGAAGGAAATTCATTTCCACTATTTCTAGCACTACGCCATTGTTCCATCAGTGAACCCAAACGTTCTTGTTGTTCAATACCAAAGAAATTGTCAGGTCTATAGTTTTGGATAATAATAAGAGTGCCTCTTTCATTATCGTCAAGTTGTTCATTTAGAGCGTCTAATGCTTCACCTACTGTTCTACCATTGGTATGTTTATTACCAGCTATTGCATTAAACGAAACATGTCCATCTTCTGTTTGTACTGGTGATATTGCAACCTTTGTCATAACTATTACCTCTATCTATATTGTTATTTTAGCATATAAACAGAGGCGTTTTATTTTCTTAAGGAAGCCAGTTAGCCCAAGCATTCATCTTGATACTTATGATCATAATTGAAAGGTGCAATTTTTTTGAGGAAATAACAATCACTACTGCATCTTACAGCTTAATATCCGGAAATACATAGAAGCAAAGACCAACAGTTACACCTGCTTGATATTTTGATAATGTTTGAATTTTGGTCATCTAACGCCAAATTGAGGGGCTTTTTGGACAGATAGAGATGAAGGTGACTCTAAGATAAACTTCTAGAATTCACTAAACTTAAATCAACCGCTGAGTAAAAAAGTCCCTCTCGAATTTACTTGTTAGATTTTTATACACTTAGAGCAAGCCTAAGTCCTTCATTTAACATATTAACTTGCTTTGAATTGAGTTTTCCGACTTGCTCAGTTAGAAATAATTTATCAAGTGTAAGAAGTTGTGAAACATTAACGGCTGAATCTTTATCTAAACCTGATTTTGATTTTGTCAGTTTAAAATTTCCTGGAGCATCTACTAAACGAAGATTGGATGTTATTGCTACGACTGTGACGGTATTAATAAAACTTTCATTAAACGAATTTGAAGAAATAATAATAACAGGACGACGATAACCAGGCTCTGAACCTCTAGGTTCTTCCAAAGAAGCCCACCAAATTTCTCCTCTCTTCACTACCACTCCTCTTTAGGCAGTGATTCAAGTTGCATAGATAATAGCTCTGTATCTAGGTTGTTTATATTTTGAGAGTATATCTTGTTTAAAGATTCTGTAACATTTTGATATTTAGTCTCTTTCATGTATTTTGACATTGCGACAGTGAAAAGCTCACTTCTAGACATGCCTAGACGCTTTGCCATATTCTCGGCAGCTTGAAAGATGGGATCTGGTATTGAAATTGCTGTTTTCATGGAAATAGTATAACTATGGTTATACTCAAGGTCAATTTTTTATAATTTTTTTTCTAAATGGATAATAGCAACTCTGTTTCCATTTATATTTTTTCTTTCTTCAACTTCGTATGGACTAAATCCAAACCCGGAATAAAGTAGCAAAGCTGAAATATTATCACTGAAAACAGATATTTTTACTATTTTAAGATTGTATTTCTCTTTTGCTATTCTTAGCATGTGAGAAATAATTTCTTTTCCAAAGCCCCTACCTCGATATTTTTTAGCAATAATAACATTACCGATATAAGCTGACTTATTTGGTTCATAATTATAGAAGTTGGCAAAAGCAATAATATCTTTGTTTTCAACCATTACAGTTAATTCATTTCTTCTTTTAGATAAATCCTTAAGTTGGTCTACTGTGAATGGATATGTACCACTTGGGTAGACTAAATACAATTCTTCTTTACTCTTTATAAGCCTACATATTGCACTGAAGTCATCACTGGTGGCTTTTCTAAATCTACTCATGGCACATACTTTATTATTTGCGAATCTAACGCCAAATTAAGGGGCTTTTTGACATAGAAGGCACGGACTTAAAAGCTACGATAAACTCACAGAATGCAGTGAACGTAAATCAACCGCTGAGTCAAAAAGTCCCTCTTGAATTTACTTGTTAGATGATTTTTTACACAAAGTATTGGTTTATTAATAAATATTTCTTTTACTTTACTCTATGCAGCTTTTAAGGGTTGAACGTCTAGTTTTTCTCTATTCTTTTCTACTTCCCAAAGATCAAAAGACATTTGATGCTTCAACCAACTTTCAGGACTTCCACCTAATGCAATAGATAAGCGTAATGACATTTCAGGGGAAACACCTGCTTTTTTATTAATGATTTTTGAAAGCGTTTTACGACTTACTCCTATTGCACTCGCAGCTTCTGTAATAGTTGCTCCCATAGGATCTAGCCATAAATCTTTTATAATTTCACCAGGATGTGGAGGATTAAACATTTTCATTTTATATACCTAATTAATGATAATCTTCATAATTTACTACTTCTGCATCGCCATCTTCGAAAAGGAACGTGACACGCCAATTTGATTGTACTGTAACTGACCAAGTTTCTTTTCTGTCTCCTTTCAATTCATGAAGGTGTAATGTTGGAATATCCATATCTGTTATATCTTCTGAATTATCAAGCTGAGCAAGTATTAAGCGAAGTTTATCTGCATGTTTAGCTTGAATACCTGCCTTACTGCCAGTTGAATAGAATTTTTCTAGACCTTTATGTACGAAGCTTTTAATCATTACACAAGTGTAACTACATTGTTCTCAGTTCGCAACCTTAATGGTTGCGATTGAATCATTTTAAAGTTGACAAGAGCTTACTATTTTCTTAAATAATTGAGTATCCCCATATTTCTATACAGTTGTATTCATATTTCATTGTTGCAAAGTTACTGGCTTTATTTATTAAATATTTTCATGCTGTTTGTTCTTCAATATTTAGAAGGACAGACTAGAGAAATTACACGTGGACAAAGCCCACTGACGTATAAAAGTTGTGAATTACATGATACGAAGCAGAACTCACAATAATTCTATTATTTCAACTATATAAGATGATGAATTTTTGTTTTTCTTATAACTATCTCTGCACTTAGTGGTTTTTTTGTAGATTCATAGCCCAACTCTGACATGAAAATAGTCAGAACTTTTACATCATTACTTTTGTTTTTCTCACGATCATCAATGGATGCACTTTTGTCATCTAACGCCAAATTGAGGGGCTTTTTGGACAGACAACGACGAACGTAAATCCATGAAATACCATATATAGTTGACAAAACTTAAATCAACCCCTGAGTAAAAAAGTCCCCTCGAATTTACTTGTTAGCAGAATCGTAACTCTTGCACGTTGTTTCTATTCCAACTGACTTCTATAAACTCTATTAACGATTGATATTACAGACTTTTAAACGTTAAGTCTTATTGCTTTATGCCACTTACACTGTTGACTACTTGCTCGTTATTTTACGGTTTGATGCATGAGTTTTCATCTAGCTTTTTTTTGTTACACCCTATGGCTTGGAGTCACTACTAGGGCTGCTATTGCTTTTAGTTGACTGCTTGAGATTGATGGCGTTTCCTTGCAGTAGGCATTTCTAAAGTAAGCCGCTTGCTTTTTGTACGCTCGAACTCTTGAACTGTTTAAATTGGCGGACTATGTGTAAGTTTTGCCTTAAGGGTTCTCTTGTTGTTGTAAAGCTCCCATGATTAGTGCCAAGACAAATTAGAATATTCCAGTTTAAAATTCTCTTTGAGATACGACAAGGGTGTTAGGTTATTCAAAGACTCATGAGGTCGTTCTGTGTTGTATTGCATCATCCAATACTCAGTAATTTCTCTTACTTCAGTGAGTGACTTAAAGACATAGTAGTTTAAGACTTCACGTCTAAATGTACCGTTAAAGCGTTCGATGTAAGCATTCTGTGTGGGAGTGCCTGGTTTTATAAACTCCAGATGGACATGATGCTTCTTAGCCCATTCAGCCAACGCTAATGAGATAAACTCAGGGCCATTATCACATCGTATTTGTCTTGGATAACCTCTCCATTCGGATAATCGTTCAAGCGTTCGTATGACGCGCTTTGAGGGCAAACTAAGGTCGACATCAATCGCAAGCGCTTCTCGGTTGTAATCATCAATCACATTGAATGTTCTAAAGTATCTGCCGTCGTACAATGAGTCACTCATAAAGTCGATAGACCAACTCTTATTAGGTTTATCAGGCACCGCTAGTGGCTGAGGAAAACGATTAGGTAGGCGCTGCTTTCCTTTGCGCTTCATATTTAAACCTAACTGACAGTAGATACGGTGCACTCGCTTATGGTTCCATGTTTGTCCAGCTTGCCTTAAGAGAATGAAATATTTCTTAAAACCATATCTTGGATACTGCTCAACCAGTTTGTGCAAGGTATCAATAACGCCATCATCTTTTGTGTGATCAGGCTCATAATGATAAACGCTCCGACTGATGTTCATTACACGGCAGGCGGCACGTTCACTCAGCGAGCGTTGTTCTTTGACCTGATCAACAAAGTAACGTTTCTCAGCCACCGTTAGTGCTTTTTTCCGAGCACATCCTTAAGGGCTTCGTGCTCCAAGCTGAGATTGGCAAACATC
>CBDCZP010000011.1:0-88588 GCA_965224605.1 Thiotrichaceae bacterium | reverse complement strand
TAACTAATTTTGACACCATTAAAAGCAAAGAATAGTGCAACATATGGAGAGTATGTAAAATCTAAACATGGAGTAGGAACACCATGATGCCTTCCATGCTCTAATGCATCTCCTTATACATAAGTTACAAAATCTTGAAGCTCCGTAGCAAGCTGTATTCCGTAAATGCAGTCTTGTATTCGCTGAAAACCTTTCCAGATGCTTTTAGCACCCGGTTCACCATCTGACTTTCTTGCGAGAAAGCCTCCCAGCATGGCTAAATTTCTAAGGACTTCATTAATAGAGGGAATACCGTCAGGTAGCTTTTTCTTACCCAGTAGATAAGAGGACTTCCATTCTAGAGGATCAAAGATAAGATCGGCAGGTAATTCTGGACAGTTACGCCCGAGTCGCATCAGATACATAACACGCCAAGTCACTATCATATAGAGTGCCAATGCCTTTTCAACGCGATCTTTGTTGCCTAGTTGTAATTTTTCTACCTTGCATCCTACTTTCAAGACATCAAAGAACATTTCAATTTCCCATCGGCAACGATACCAATCAATGATTTCGCCCGCTTGCTCTTCTGTCACGACCTGTCTATTGGTCAACAGTCGCCAAACAATGGGGTGACTACCTTTCGGGGGATTCATTTCCTTTGCTTGAACCAGCGTCATTTCAACGGGTGATTTGCCCTTTGGTGAAAGCGTATACCGTAGCACCTTAACTTCTTGTAGAATCGTCCTTGCCTTTTCTCCCCGTTTGCGTGGCTTGATGAAGGTGATTTTTGTGAGAGCTTCTTGCTCATCCACAGCATCCCATAGCTTGGCTTGATTAGGTAGCAAACGGTTATGTCTTGCTCGAATCAACCAGTCGGCAGGACAGTCAAGTTGTTGAGCACGCTCCATCAGCTCATACATGTCACCTTCTCGATCAACGACATAGACAAGTTGTTGCTCAGGGCAACGTTCGGCCATCTCTGCGACACGTTCATAGCCCTCGACCCAGCGAACGCTTTCTTTAAGAGTAGGGGTCAGCTTATCTTCAGCTTTACTTTGACCTCGCGCCCACATCCAGGAGTCTGTAATACCAAGAGGTAAGCGTTCGGGCGTGACACACAGCGTAGGGTGAAGGTACATGCCTCTTTGAGCATCATAGGATAATCGCCCCATGCCTTCGGTTTGCTTACCGTTGAAATCCAGTTCTGACGTGTCTTGGATACAGAGAATAGTCGGTGATTCACTGGTTCTTATGCGTTGTTCTGTCGCTTCGTAGTGCGGCTCAAGAAGATCATTACTGTCAAATGATTCGTTAGAGTAAAAACGATAAGTGGCTAGTGTTTCAGCCCAGCCTTGACAAGCTTCAGGGATACTGGATTGAGGTGATTTCGCTATGGAGTTTATTATCTTAATGGTCCGAGCATTAGTACGTTTGTCGCCTAAATCCAAGTTCTGGAATTCCATTTCTGACCAAGTCATAAGTATAAAAAGTCAGTATGTTACACGATATTCTTAAACTTATGTATAAGGAGATGGCTCTAATGCCTCAAAGCGGTCAAGATGATTAAAAGATTCGACTCCTATTTTTTCTAAGCCAACTTTATACTTTTCAAGTGTATTATCAATATCTGCTTTCCATGATTCGTGTCTAGTGCCTCTGTGGCGATGCCAAGTATTAACTAACCTAAATTCAGCATTTGTGTGGCCACGAAAAATTATTGGTGTGCTGGTATTCAGTGCAAGTTCTTCAAGGAATAAGATGGCTCCTTTAGATTTTTGAAAACGCTTAACTATAATAGTCATATAGCTCCTAATAATTTTCTTTGGGTATTATTGAGTCATACTTACTATATACATGACTCATATTTTGAATCCACTTCAGAATATAACGCCCAGTTGAGGGGCTTTTTGGACAGACAACTACGGACTTAACCCTATGAATTACTTTATAGAATTCACAAAACTTAAATGAACCGCTGAGTAAAAAAGTCCCTTCGAACGTCTTGTTATGTTCGAGTTTCCCAGTACCCTGGCTTTCGGTTGTTGTGCATGACCGCAACAACGTAAATGGAACTATTTGTGCTACGATAAATGATTGAAAATGGGAACTTACTGAGTAAGAACCTTCGGAATCCTTTTTGAAATTTAGGCCAAGTATCTGGTAACTCAATAATTGCATCATATGCTGATTCCAGCTCGGATAATAAATTCTCACCAAGTCCTTCTGCCTGTGATTCGTACCAATCGTATGATGATCTAATTTCATTTACAACATCAGGATGGAATATGATTTGAGACATTCTATGCTGTTACTTGATTTCTAATTTCTTTCCATGAAAGCCCACTTACTGCCCCAGACTCAAGCTCTAAATAGCGCTGTTCTGCTAATTCAGCCCATGCATCCTCGACACCATCATCATGTTTTGATTCTAGCGATGAAATTAGACAGTGTGCGACTAATGCTTTTTCATCAGAAGATAATTCATCTATATTTTCAATTACTTGTTTAAATACTGCTGACATCATTCATACCTACTAGGTTGCGACTTATTATGAATTTTAGCATGGTAATTGCTTTATTCTTCAATAATTTACAATTTTAGCCTTTTCTTATTTTGGAATAATTAACCATAGTGTTCTTTTCTATGACAGTTTGGACATAAAGCAATAGCATTAGTAACAGAATCATCACCACCACATGCTAATTGTATTTTATGATGTACTTCAAGAAATGGAGTCTTGCCTTTTGCTCTGAGGAAAGGTGCTGGTTTCTTACAACCCTCACAGACACCATTTGCTCTTAATAGAACTTCTGCCACAACATCAGGGTTTCTTGAGTAAAACGTAATTGTGGCTTTGATTCTTTGAGGTGTCTTAGTAGCAACTTTTAACCTAGACAGTCTATTATTTTGTTTATCTATGGTTGATAATCTTACTTGTTGCTCAAAGCTATGTTGTAACTCCCCATATTCACTTTCTTCTTCAATTTTTTTATAATGTTTTTTTAGAATTTTTCTAATTTTTGGCTGTGCTGACTTTCCAACACCTTCATAATATTCTAGATGTTTCTTTACTGATGCGATAGATGTTAAAAATACATCAATACCAAAATCATCGTATATTTGTTCTAGGAAATAATCTGTACCATATGCATTGATTGTCCATGTATAACCATTACCTGCCATCATTTTTAGGCATGTATTTATATACCCATGTGCAGAACCTTGATCCATACCTGAATTCTTAGATACGAGCTTTTTTGCTTCCTTTATACTCAATATTTCAGAATGCACCTTCTTTGCATAAGCATATGCTTCATGTATTTGTTTATTGGTTATTTTAGCCATAAGTATAGCTATCTTCTCCCCTTAATCATGATTGCACTGTTTGAGCTTTGTGGACATAACGCCAAATTAAGGGGCTTTTTGACCTCGAAGGCACTGGACTTGAAGCTACGATGAACTCACAGAATGCAGTGAATGTAAATCAACCGCTGAGTCAAAAAGTCCCTCTTGAATTTACTTGTTAGATGTTTTCTTGCACCTTGGTGAATTCAACTTCTAGGAAAGGTGTAAGTATTTCAATATTAGGTTTTATCTTACTAATTTCTTCAATATGATTATGTTTAATAAAATCAGAGAGAACGGCTTTAACAACTGGCACAGACACCCCATTGCCCATTTGCTTATACATTGCACTATCATTATCTAGTAATATGAAATTATCAGGGTAACCTTGTAAAACGAGCACATTCTCTAGGTGTAATTCTTCTTGGTACGTTATTTTGTACAATACCTAAACGATTAGCATCTGATGCTGTTAATGTAATTGATATGCCTTCTGGGTCTAAGAATTTGAAAACTTCAAAAGACATATTGCCACATACAGGATTATATTTGCTTTCATTGCAACTTAAATAGCCTTTTTTTACGAGAGACCTTGTTACTTGTTGAAAACTCCCTAAATCATAGAAAGTTAAAATTTGTTCTTTCGTGAGACTTTTTCCGTCTTGATGAGTGCCAAAAACCTTTTTTCGTCTGTTAGCTATGAGAAGAGTTCATAAACTCTATTTCTTCTTGGGTGCAGTCTCCTTTTACCCCTAATTCCCATGAGTGTATTGACTTCCCACCACGATAATCAATGAGCCTATAACCATGTAATTTTGTGTAAGTTGTTTCCAACTACTTTACTTAGTTTTTGTGTGTATTCTTTAGAACAAATATATTTAGAATCAGGAGTTTTTTCTAAAATATCTTTAACACATACAACGTTCTCAGGTACTGACTCTCCAAATAGATCTCCTTGTTTGTTGATAGTATTTGCTTTAAATATGTGTGTGTCTGCTGCCCCTAAATCACTATTTAATGTTGTTTTTATATCTCTATTTAGGACACCAACTATATAAATTCTCACACGGTTTTGAGGTACACCAAAGTTACTTGAATTCAATAAGAAATAGTCGATACTATAACCAATATTTTCAAGGTTCGCTTTGATTGTTTCAAAAGTACGACCATTATCATGGGTTGTCAGCCCTCTAACATTTTCCAATAAAAAATATTCAGGTTTCTGTTTTTTAAGTATTCTTTCAACATCAAAAAATAATGTACCTCTGGTGTCTCCAAAGCCCCTTCTTTTTCCAGCATATGAAAAAGACTGACAGGGAAAACCAGCTAAAAGGAAGTTGAAGTCAGGAAATTCCGTAACTTCTGTAATATCAGAATAAGGGTTAGTACCAAAATTTAGTTCATAAGTTTGACAAGCATTCTTATCTATTTCTGAACTGTAAACACAAGAGGTTTTTATCCCAAGTTCTGAACAAGCTTGTTCCAGTGCCAATCGTATACCTCCAGTACCTGCAAATAAGTCTATAAACTTGATCAAAGCACTTCCTCCAACCAGTTTGATAAAACTTCAAACTCTTCTGCCGAATAGGCTACGGTGCAATCACTGTTTGTACAAATTGTTGAAATGGCTGATCGTCTTTGAAAATTTCCTGCTCCATCAAGGATATAAGCTATGTTATATCCATTTGAGTGCATTAAATTATAACGATCGGCAGCTTGACCTGATTTACGCTCAATCGTGCTGTTAGTTGTAACTTGAAAGCTAACCTCAATACCAACATGCTTGTTATTTTTACTAACAACAATATCGAAGGGCATACCTCCCTTTTTATTATAGCCATCAAGAGCGATAGAGCCGTTACTTATAACGGTATAATCTGATCCTAATGACTTGATTAGAAAGCCTACAACTTCTTTTTGAGCAAATTGTCCTAAAGAATTAGCTGTTGCACCACCTGTAATACGACTTACATTAATATATCTTTGTTTAACATATTTTTCTAAAACATCAGGTTTACCCAGCAAGGTTCCGATTTCACAAGATGATAAACCTGCTTCTTCACTTACTGTTGATGTTGATCCAAACATCAATAGTACGATTATATCTTTATATAAGTTTGATAGTTCTTCCTGATTACCCACAATCCTCAGCCAACTTTAGGAGTCGCATAGGCATAGGAGGAGTTCTAGCCGCTACGGACATGAATCGAGGAATCATCTGACGAAGATCAAACCGGCGGTTGAAACGGTAGCAAAACTCAGCTAGATAACGAGGAAGGTGGCTGATGCTGACAGAGTGATATGTTCCAGTAATAGCATTTTTAACATTACCAATCATGGTGTTGACCCATAGGAATTCCTCTTTTTGAACACTTGAAGGACCACCACCTGTCACAATGGAGTCATGTTGGCAGCCCGCTTTACTAACGGCTGAAAAGCAAGCAAGACCATCTGAAATAACTGAACTGCTGGAAACTAGATGTTTTTTACTCCACCGAGTGATTTCTTTAAGTGTGAATCCTTTTAGTGCACTCATACGCATTTTCATGGGATGACCTTGTTCATTACAAGCAACCGCTGCAACAAAGGGAACCTTATTAGCAGCACCACGGCCACGCTTCCCTCCACGTTGTTCGCCACCGTAGTAGGCATCATCCATTTGTATCAACCCATACAAGGGTCGACTATTGTCTTGCTCCATCATGACCTGCATGATTTTATGCTTAAGCATCCAGGCTGTGTTATAGGAAACACCCAGTTGGCGTTTTAGTGCCAAAGCTGAAATACTGGTCTTGCCCTGTGTCAGCAGATAGATCGCAAGAAACCAAGTGGTGAGTGGAAGCTTGGTGGCGGCAAAGATAGTGCCGCTAATAACGGAAGTTTGATGATGGCAATGGTTACACTGGTACAACTGGCGAGACTTTAGGCTACAGTAGTGTTTACTGCCACATTCACTACAGATAAACCCTGAAGACCAACGCCATTTAAACAGGGCTTGCTGACATTGTTCCTCGGTTCCATAGTCTTGCATGAGTTCGGGCAAACTATATCCTTTTTGAAACTGAATCTTGTTCTTTTTCATGGAAACGCTCCTCTATTGATAACTTTCAGAAGCATTATTACGGGTCAGCCTAGTCACTAGGCGACCACCCGCTGATTAAATTTTAGCAAGTATGGCTGAGTTTCGTGGGTAATCAGGAAGGTTTATACATACCTTTACAGAGAAGCCGGATATACGGAAGCAAATCTATCCCTGTTAAATTGTTGATTAGTATCTTGCAATATTGGAGGAGACCATATACGGATAAGCGATGGTGCCATACGACAAGAAACCGTTAATTCAGCAACTTGTCGCGATGGCGTTCCTTATCCGACCTACAAAAATATTTCTTTTACAATATCCTCCCAAAGGGGAGAGACTAAATACCTGAGACTAAATACCTTACTTGCACAGTCTCTTCAGGCTGGCAATGAAGTGCCATACATCAACACCTAGGCGAGCCTGAAGGCTCACTCCCAGAAAATATGACTTATTCAAAAACTTCATAAGAACCTTTATTTTTTATCCCTGAGAGGCGTATTTTTCAAAATATTGTACAAATCGCCTTTTAATAACCCTGTCTTTCCCTGAGTTTGATACGTTGGTGGTGTTGGTGACATAGTTACCCTCTGTGTTTTTTGCTGCGTCATTGTTTCAGTACCCAACATCTGCTGTTTTTGCAGCTGTAGCAGGTTTTAGGCCTCTGGTTCGTGTTGCAGGAGGAGTAGGCTCTTTTTCATCGGCTGGTGCTGCGGGATGTGTAGGAGTCGTGATAGATGTCATTTCCCCATCAGGAAACTCTAATAAGTACGGGCTGATTTTGAGTGATGACTGCTGATGTTTGACGTCTTTCTTCCGTACTGTCAACAATGGCACTTTTGACGACCCGGTATGAACTGACCCACAAAGCGATAGGCTTTGTACCAGAAAGGTGCTCCCAGACCAATCATTCCGGTGGTCAAGATTATTCTAAATAGCCACACCCATCCGTCCGTTCCAGCAGACAGGCTCTTAAACCATGATAAAAAAGGATCCGCTGGCGGCCAGACTTTTACACTTTGTAGGCTGGTATTATTACAACGAGAGTCCTGCATGCCCCTCGGCACAATAAGGATAGAATTTATGCCCAACCGGCAATGCTATTTCACCTAACTGCCCTGATGCATTCCGGTAGTTTGCCAAAATCGTATCGTAGTTTTTCTTGATCGTTGTTTTTTCATTCTCATCCCCAGCGGCATTAAGGATTGCATTGGCTTTAGCCTTTTCCAGTTTTTCCACATCAATACTCTGCACCACTTTTTCAGCCAGAGCAGTATCTTTAGCCAGTGCTTCGTACAGGTTAATAGCATCTACATTGAGTGTAACCGCCAGTACAAAAGCAACAACAAGAGACAAGAACGCGGCTCTTCTATGAAAATATTCAGATGCAGCTTGTCCATAACGCTCAAACTCGTAGGACAAATTAGATATAGTGTTTGCAACGACACTAGCCTCTTTACTTTTAATCTCTTTCAAAAGATTTTGACCGGCTTCAGTTTGTGCAAACTGTTCGACAAATTGTCGCGTCGTCAACTCTTCAAACTCTGTTTTTACGAAAAATTTATTGAAGAGCGAATTTCTGTCACGTCCAATAGCAGGGTTTTCTCTTATCTGACGCACAAATGTCTCGGCTTCTGTGGCTAAACTCACTCCAATATTATCTAGTTGAGGTTTTACAGATTTTTTATAAAGCTGAGTTAGCATTTCATCAAAATCATGCGATCTTGTTCTGAAGATTTTGTGGATACTTTCCACCAGCACGGTTGCCAATGTAGCTAAAACAATCATGACGGCAGAGAAGGCGAGTAATGCGATGAGATAGTTCATAAGATTCCCCCACTTGATGTAACTAGTTACCATCCAGACACACGGAACTGGACACTCTAAACTAAGTATAGTCGATGAACAATAATATTAGCAGAGCTTATCTTTTACTGTTCGTTATTACTATTGAGCTTACAGCATGATTACATCTTCTTCGACTTCTGCAAACATCCGCCCAGCCATAGCATGCGTTATTTCACTATCATTATCCCGACTCAGTCTAATATTTCTATCGGCATGTTGGCAATGCCCCCAATATCCCCCCAGTCGTGCAATAACATTGGAATATTCCATGCTGGCTTTACCATAATCGACATGTACGTTAACCCACTTTTTTACGTTAGCAGGCTTTTTGATGTGGCGGCGAAAGTACCGTCGTGAAACAGGATCAAGTGTAACTAGTAATGCTATGGGGATTTTTTCTACTATGAGTTTGTTGGCAATGACATGGATATTCTTGCCTCCCCAGCTATGCCCCAGCAAACAGATTTTTTGACCGTTTGAATGCCAGTATTTGATAAGTTGAATAATGTGTTTTGTTGCGGCATGTGTTGCATAACAGCAATCATGATGTCCATCGTATTTGAGGCGATACGGTATAAATACACCCTGTAGCATGGGTTGATAAACGTCATCCATTGCTCCACCGAGAAAAATAAGCAGCGTCTTTTCTCCGTTCTTTTCCGCGTCTTTTGTTGCATCATAGCTTGTTGAATTAGCCTCTAAATGACGCGCATGTGGATCTGCAAGCAGTAACTGATCAGGATCAGGATGCCAATCCATTCTGTCCGGGGTTATTATTTTTTTCTTAAAGAACATGTTTTGATTATGCTATAGTGTAATCTTTAATATATTAAACAGTATGAGACCTTTACGTATGAGCATTTGCGTGAATAGTCTCAATATAGGAGACTATTCCTTCTTTGGCTACCACATCACTTTCCATCGAGTCTGACAGCGAGAGCTATCATACACTCAATCTGGAGCTACAACCGGCTGATAATGCAAGGTTGATTAATCTTTGCGGACCATTTGACGAGCATCTTCAACAAATAGAACAAAAATTGCATGTTGATATTAAAAGCCGAGGTTATCATTTTAATATCATCGGGTCTGCGAACAACGCTCAGTGCACCATTAACATCCTGCAAGATCTCTATCGTGCGACTGCCCATGAAATGCTAACCGCAGAAACGGTACATTTGCAGATTCAACAAGCTGGAGCAACCGCTGAATCTAATACGCTCAGTTTCCCTGATTCCCACATTCGTACCCGCCGTAAAGTAATTCGTGCTCGCGGGGCTAATCAGAATGCTTATATTCACAGTATACAAACACATGATCTTGCTTTTGGCATCGGCCCTGCCGGAACAGGTAAAACCTATTTAGCAGTGGCTTGCGCTGTTGAATCGCTTGAACGTGATGATGTACGCCGCTTGATTCTGGTTCGTCCAGCGGTAGAAGCGGGAGAACGGCTGGGATTCTTGCCGGGTGATCTTTCTCAAAAAATAGACCCTTATTTGCGTCCGATGTATGACGCACTTTATGAATTGATGGGTATTGAGAAAGTCAATAAACTCATTGAAAAAAACGTCATTGAAGTTGCTCCTCTTGCCTATATGCGTGGACGCACATTAAATGATGCATTTATCATTATGGATGAAGCGCAAAACACCACTGTCGAACAGATGAAAATGTTTCTCACTCGTCTTGGGTTTGGCTCGACGGTAGTGGTCACTGGAGATATCACCCAGATTGATTTGCCTAATCACCAGACATCCGGGTTAAAGCATGTTCTTAATGTGTTAAGCGGTATCGATGAGATTAGCTTTACCCGGTTTGCCTCAAAAGATGTCGTTAGACATTCACTAGTACAACGCATAGTTGAAGCATATGAAGCCCCCTAAGCCCCATAAACCACCCCATAGGCCCTTGCCCTCTAAGCCTTCTAAACTCACTATGCCCACTGAGACAGTACTGCTTGATTATCAAAATCCGCAGGATTATACCGACATACCGGATAAAGATGCACTCACACGCTGGATTTCACTAGCTTGTCGACAGGACTCTCCTTTCTCTATTTCAGTCAGGATTGCTGCCGAACAGGAAGCACAGGAGCTTAATCAACAGTTTAGGGGCAAGAATTATGCGACTAACGTATTATCTTTTCCCTTTGATCCTCCACCGATACCGATGGACCTTATACATCTTGGTGATTTAGTTCTGTGTAAACAGGTCATCGAAAAGGAAGCTGAACAACAACAGAAAACCATTGATGATCATTGGGCTCATTTGATTATCCACGGTATCTTGCATTTACAAGGGTATGACCACATATCTGAAGTAGCTGCCAAGGAAATGGAAAACCTTGAAATTACACTATTAAAAAAGCTAGGGGTTAACAACCCCTACACAATGCATAGCCATACTGCCTGACAGTATTGAAAATCTTTTTGGGGAAATATGATAACAACGATGGAATTAATTACACACAAAGATAAGCCTCCCACCACCGAGCGCAAAAATGCTCTCAAAAGCTTATGGGAGAAACTCTTTCCTCAAGCAGATGGGCACACCATCAACACTCGCACCGATCTTATTAATGAAATCCGTTTGGCTGAAAGCAAAGGTCTGATTGAAGCTGACGAACTTGGGATGATCGAAGGGGTTATGCAGGTAGATCATTTGCAGGCACGCGATATCATGCTTTCGCGCTCACAAATTGAATTCATTCATCGTGATAGTAGCTATCACGAAATACTCAAGCAGGTATTAAAGTCAGGTCATTCTCGTTATCCGGTTATAGATGAAAGTAGAGATGATATTGAGGGTATCTTGCACGCTAAAGATTTACTTAAATTTATTGGTAAAGATAAACAGTTTGCTATTGATGACATTATACGCCCTCCACTTTACGCCCCGGAAACACGACGCCTCGATGAACTACTAACAGAATTTAAAAATAACCGTAACCATATGGCGGTGATAATTGATGAATACGGGGGTATCTCTGGCCTAATCACTATTGAAGATGTGCTTGAGCAAATTGTGGGGGAAATTGATGATGAGCATGACGTGGATGAGAAACCTAATATCCAAAAACGTGATAATGGCGTGTTTACCGTTAATGCACTAACACCGATTGAAGAGTTTAATCGTTACTTTAACGCGCATGAAGATGTATCACCCTTAGACACGATTGGTGGCTCAGTAACCCATAGAATGGGGAAAATACCTCAACAAGCTGAAACACTTACTACCAAAGATTTCAAGTTTACAGTACTCACCAGTGACGGTAGACGCATACAATTACTTGAGGTTGCACCTTTTGGAAAAATTCAGGATCAACAAGACCTCGAAGCTAAAACCCAATCCTTAACACAACAGGAAGAAAAAGTTGCCTAAGCTTCTGCCGCTAACCACTCTCTCTGCTGTTTTTAATCGCTGGTATTACCTCCTTGCTATTGTGGCAGGTGCTTGTTTAACACTTGCATTTGCTCCCTTTGAGTGGCGAATCGTTGCTATTTTATCACCCGCTGTTCTGTTTTATCTATTACTTCAGGCCACTACAACTGCACAGCATCTAAAGTTAAGCTATCTATTTGCACTCGGTATGTTTGGTACCGGTGTATCCTGGATATTTTACAGCATGTACTTTTTTGCACAGGCACATTTCTTATTAGCAGCAGGTTTGACGGCTCTTTTTGTCGTGCTCATGTCACTGTTCTTGTTGCTATTAGGAGCTATAACCTCGCGCTTTCGTCATAGTCCGGCGGCACTCAATCTATTAGTTTTATATCCCGTGAGTTGGGTGTTCACAGAATGGTTCCGTGGCTGGTTTATTACTGGATTCCCTTGGCTGTATCTTGGACATTCTCATATAGATAATATCTTAATCAATATTGCACCGGTTACGGGTAGCTTTGGAGTAAGCCTACTTAGCGCCCTACTTTCAGGTGCGCTAGTTTTAGCCGTTATTGGCGATAATAAAAAAAGAATAACGGCAGCCTCACTAGCGGCATTGGTATTGGTTGGAAGCTTTCTTTTAGGGAAAACCACCTGGACAACCCCAGTAGGTGAGTCGATTACAGTAAGTCTGTTACAAGGTAATATTCCTCAAGGCGAAAAGTGGTTACCTGAATCCCTCACTCCCACACTTAAGCTGTATCAGCGAATGAGTAGTGAACACTGGGACTCTGATCTAATTATCTGGCCAGAAACCGCTATTCCAGGATATTTTCGTGATCATATGGATGAGGTCATTTACCCGCTACAAGCCATGTCTCAAGAAACTAAAACAGATTTATTGATTGGTGGCTTTTATTACAATGAAGAAGGTATACCCGGTTCCGAAAATAGCATACTGGCTATCACTCCAGAGCTGCGCAGTATCTACTCCAAACAGCATTTAGTACCCTTTAGTGAGTACATTCCTTTTCTGGAATACATGCGCTGGTTAGGTAAATGGATTCAACTTCCCTACGACAGTGTGAAAAGAGGCAGCGGCGCAACCACTCTGGATATAGCCGGTATAACCGCCCAAATGTCGGTCTGTTATGAAGATGCATACGGCAATGAAACGATTCGTAGTCTGCCTAAAGCCACTATGCTAATTAACGTCAGTAATGATGGTTGGTTTACTGGCTCTATTGAACCCCAACAACATATGGAAATAGCTCGCATGCGTAGCGTTGAAACGGGCCGTTATATGCTACGAGGAACCAACATTGGTGTTTCAGGAATTATTGATGAAAGAGGCAAAATTATTGCCACAGCGCCGGCCTATACGACCGCTGTGATCACTGGTAAAGCGCAACCTTTCGTTGGTGCAACGCCTTATGTGAATATGGGTAACTGGCTGATAATTGGGATTCTGTCTTCTATACTAGCTTTTGCTATTTGGTTTTACTTGCCTTGTGGCAGTGGTAAATGTAAACAGCCATAGAAATGGACACCTCTTTATTACCTTTCAACTCCCGTGTTTCGCTATCACTCAGCACAGGCTACATTGCTCGCTACAAGCTAAATTCCTACCCTTTAGGCATATATAAAATGCCAGGATTGCAATATGCAAACATCACTAAATCAACTCATCTTCAAGGTGCTTTTTTTAACGATCATGTCGATTGTGTTAACAAACACATCACGAGCTAATGAAAAAATAGAGGGTTGTTTTGTTGCGAAAAAAGAGTGTGAGGCTTTACACTCCATAAGAAAGCACACAAATCCGGGTAACGTTAGGCTTGAGCCATTCAAACTTTATTCGATCACCGCTGGAAACAAGCCAAACCCAACCTACTATCAAGTCAAAACTGATGCCGAAAACCCACGCAACCGTTGGGTCCCCATCTCATGCGGCAACTATGTTGCCAATTGTCGTCTGTTACCCTCGACTACTGCAACAAATACACAAAACAAAACACAGTATCTATTAGCACTTAGCTGGGAACCTGCTTTCTGTGAAACACATCCACAAAAAATAGAATGTAAAACACTAACGCCTGATCGACAGGATGCGAAACAGCTTTCCCTACACGGTCTGTGGCCACAACCCAGGAACAATGCTTATTGCAATGTGGACAGCACAACAAAGGCTATTGATCGTCGCAAGAAATGGGGGCTATTAAAACAACTTGATCTCAGTGATGAAACAAGGAATAGATTGGCAATCAGCATGCCAGGATACGCGTCAAACTTGCAAAGACATGAATGGATCAAGCATGGTACATGCTACGGATTACCTGCAGAAATCTATTACCGACACTCTATTCAACTAACCGAGGCTGTTAATCAATCAGAAGTAGGAAGCTTATTGGCAAATAATATAGGCAAGAAAATTAGTGCTGAAGCCATTAGAAATGCTTTCGACCAATCTTTTGGTGTGGGTGCCGGTTCTAAAGTAAATGTGCGTTGTGATAAAAAAGGACGACTATCAGAACTGTGGATAAATTTAAGTGGCGCGATTACCGATCCAAGTGATTTAAGAAGTTTACTAAAACACGCAGAAAGCACCCGAAATAGTTGTAAATTCAGCTTGATTGACCCTGTTGATTGAAGTCTTGAATCCCTTTAATAATAGTATATATAAATCGTTCAAATAAAAACTGTACAACATGCCACCTCATTGTTTTATGAGGTGGCAGTTGACTAAACTACTGTATTTCCATCTCACTCCCATCCCCAACTGTCACCTCAACTCTGCGCGCTTCAGCTGGAAGACCTGTTCCCGTTGTTTCAGTGGGTTTTTGCAGTACGATACGATCCTCACTAATACCATTTTTTTGTAACAAACTACTGACAGCCTTTGCTCGTTGTTTAGCTAATGTGTGATTGTAGGTAATATTGCCACTAGGATCATGAAACCCCGATATTAAAGCTTTTGAACTGGGGTTAGCCTGGAGATATTGTAGTACGCCAGATAAAGTGTTGTCTCTGTCGTTAGCGGGTGTGAATTTATCAAAACCAAAATAGAGCCTTGCCGATGCAGGAATGTCTGCTGATTTCGGAGAGGAATCTTCTATGATAATGGTACGTGTTGTAGTCGCTGTATTTCCATTAGCATCCGTCGCTAAATAAGTGAGTTCATAGCTACCGGGGGTATTTGTATCAACTGCTCCTTTAACCTCAACTTTCACTTCACCAGCGGAGTTGTCACTGGTATTAAACCCTTGCTCTACATACTCCATGCCGAGAGGAATCTTAATCAGATTTGATCCTTTGAGCTTTATACTTGGTGCAAGGACGTCTTCAACTGAAACCGCACTAACAAATACATTGCGTATGGCTGTTTCCGTATTACCTGCTGAGTCTGTAGCCGTGTAAGTAAGCATGTATTCACCTGGCGTGTTGCTATCAACTTCACCAGTAACTTCAACGGTTATATCACCATCGGTATCATTATGAGCAATCGCTCCCGCATCGATATAAGCTTCTCCTACAGGGATGCTAACGTCGGCATCACCTTTAAGTGTTAAAGTTGTCTTTGCAGGTGCTGGTGCTGCTTCAACAATAACGGTACGGATTTGACTGCTAGTGTTACCAATCGCATCGGTTGCTGTATACGTTAGTTGATATTCTCCAGGAGTAGTAGTATCGACATCGCCAGTTACTTTAACAGTGATATCGCCATCTACATTATCCACTGCTGTAGCTCCTACATCGGAGAAGCTTGAACCAACGGGGATTCTAACAATTGAAGAGTCTCCACTTGTACCCGCAATACCAGAAGAAGCAAAACTATTAAGCGTTACTTTGGGCGCTGTGACATCTGCTACTTTTGCAACTGAGGCTTTAGCTCCACAAGCACCTCCGGGGCCGTAGCCTAGTAACCATAGTAGTGCAAGTGATAAGAGCAACGCAATTGCAATAGCGGTCCAAATACTTTTAAAACCTGCCCAAAAAGGTGAAATATGTGATTCGTCTTGATATAACATGTTAAGCCTTGCCTCCATCTAATTCATCTTGCCATTTTTTAAGTTTACTCCAGTCATCATTTGCCGCCATAGCAGATTGCTCTGACCATGTGTCCGGCTCAGCAAGCTTAAAGTTAGAGCCTGCATCATTTAGAATTTTCTGAATAATAGAAGTTTCTGTTTCTCCTAAATCAGCATAGGTATGAATGCCTGCATCATGGATTAACTCATTAATTTTCGGACCAATGCCTTCAATAATGGTGAAATCATGCTGTCGAGCGGAGCCTGATCCCCGCAGGGTAAATCCAGCAGCTTTCGCGGCATCAATATCAATATTTTTCGGTTCTTTGTATTTTAGAAGCTCCTTTTCTAATTCACTGATGCGTTGCGTTTGGTTTTTATCTTTAGAATTAGCTTTAGAAGCATCAGGATAAACACCACCAATCAGGATGTCTTGTAACGCTTTCAGTGCTGGCCAACGATTATTGGCTGCCAAATTAGCTTGATCTGGCCATGTGTTTGGATTAGCGATTTTATACTTTGATCCTGCTTTAGACAGTATCTTCTGAATATCGTTAGAAGAAGTATTAGATAAATCCTTGAATGTTTTAATGCCCGCCTGATGAATCAGTTTATTGATTTGAGGGCCTATTCCTTCAATTGAGGTGAAGTCATCTTCAGCTCCAATACTGATTCCCGCTGCTCGTGCTGCTTTCAGATTTATCTTTTGGCTCGATTTTATGTGACTTAGCTGAGCGTTAAGATCTGTAATATCATTAGTGTATTTAACATTTTTACTGTTAGCACTTTCAACCTCAGAGCGGATATTTTTAAGTTCATTTGTTTGCTTTTGCAGAGATACTTTGGCTTGCGATCCTTCCTTCTCTAAAGTAACTATACGTTTTTGTTTATCAGAACTTTCAGTTTGCAGCTTACTTATATCTAAACGTAAAGGACTAATAGTTGCATCCTTAGCTGTATTCTCCTTTTCAAGTTTAGAAATATGCTTAAGGTGGTTAGCTTCATTATCTTCAGACTTTTTAAGATTAGAGCGTAGTGACGGAATAGCTTGATTTTCATTCTCTAATGCTGAAATGCGTTTGAGATGACTCGTTCCACTATTTTCAACTTTCTGCAAATCAGAGCGTAGTGACGAGATGGCTTGTTTTCCTTTTTCAAAATCTGCCTTTAAGCTAACAATAGTTTGCTGATCCCTAGTTCCCTTGCTCTCATAATTTTTAATATCGGATCGTAATGCCACGATAACCTGATTTTCTTTCTCTAGTTCTGAAATGCGTCTCAGATGATTCGCGCCATTGTTTTCAACTTTCTGAAGATCAGAGCGTACCGATGAAATGGCTTGTTTTCCTTTTTCAAGATCTGATTTTAAGTTACTAATGTATTGATGATCCTTGGTTCCTTTATTTTCATAATTTTTAATATCAGATTGTAGACTTGCAATAATTTTGTTTTCTTTCTCTAGTTCCGCAATATAACTGAGGTTGTTAGTGCTATCTGTCTTGAAGTTATCAAGCTCAGAACGCAAGGTATCGATGACCACTTTGTCTTTTTCTAAATCAAAAATTCGTTTGAGGTAGTTCTTACTTTCGTTTTCAAAACCTTTTATATCAGTGCGCAAAGTATTAATAGTATTACTTTCTTTTTCCATGCTTGTTTCAAGTTCAGAGATACGATCTTGAGCGTTGGTTCCTTTACTTTCATAACTAGTGATATCAGATCGTAAAGTAGTAATGGCTTGTTGTTCTTTCTCTAAATCTGTTTCAAGTTCGGAGATGCGATCTTGAGCGTTGCTTCCCTTGCTTTCATAACTAGTGATATCAGACCGTAACGTAGTAATGGCTTGTTGTTCTTTCTCTAGACCGGCTTCAAGTTCAGAGATACGATTTTGAGCGTTGCTGCCTTTACTTTCATATCCAGTAATATCTGATCGTAAAGTGGAAATGACTTGTTGTTCTTTTTCTAAATCTGCTTCAAGTTCAGAAATCCGATTTTGAGCGTTGCTGCCTTTACTTTCATAACTAGTGATATCAGACCGTAACGTAGTAATGGCTTGTTGTTCTTTCTCTAGACCGGCTTCAAGTTCAGAGATACGGTTTTGAGCGTTGCTGCCTTTACTTTCATAACTGGTGATATCAGACCGTAACGTAGTAATGACTTGTTGTTCTTTCTCTAGACCGGCTTCAAGTTCAGATATACGGTTTTGAGCATTGCTACCTTTACTTTCGTAACTAGTGATGTCCGATCGTAAAGTACTAATAACATGTTGTTCTTGCCCTAAGTTTGTTTCAAGTTCAGAGATTTGTTTTTGTGCATTGACTCCTTTACTTTCATAGCTAGTAATATCTGATCGTAAAGTAGCAATAACCAGATTCTCTTCCTCTAGTTGTGAAATTCGTTTGAGGTGATTGACCCCATCAGTTTCAAATTTCTGGATATTAGAACGTAAAGTTCCAATAACTGAGTTTTCTTTTTGCAGCAGACCCATTTTTTCTATATGTTCTGGGTTATCGTATTTTAACTTGCGGGCTAACCATCCAGAAAATAACCATCCGATCAAGCCACCTGCAAGATAAGGCCATATGTTGCATAAAAAAACACTCATTCCTTCCTCCAAAATATAATATAGGGATAACCCAAGAATTAATCGCTTAAATAGAATTTAACAATAAGTACTCATTGAGTATTAAGTACTCATTAAGTCTAGTACAAAGCTTGGGCGGAAGTGTGGTTAAATTTTATACACCACAGTGATTTAACAGGAATAACGAATTTACTAGCTTTTGGTCTTGTATTCATCCGATGCAAAACTGACTGAAAGCTATAATAGAAGTGGTCTTATGGCATCTTCGAAGCTGTATACGCTTCAATTTCAGATGCTGATTGCCGTATAGCATCTCCAGCAATCGCGTTTTGTATGAGGGTGTCACCACGGAATCCGAATAGATAACGTAACAATAACAAACCATCAGTTAATGGCTTTGTTGTATCATCCCCATCTATGTCTCCATCTATTATTGCATCAGCTATATATGATTCAATATCACTAGCTGTACTTCTGATAGCACCTGACCCAACCGCACTATTGGTCAAAGTATCACCCCTAAAACCAAAGTGATAACGCAAGTTTAGCAAACCGTCCGTGAGTGGTTTCACCTCACCATCACCGTCAATATCCCAAGTAAAATATGGATCATTCGGGTTGCTGCCTGCCAAATATTCATCAAGATTACTTACACCATCACGATCTGTATCCTGAAGTGCATCGCTACTGTCTAAAGGATTAAACCCGTTATCTATTTCCCAGGTATCTGGCATGCCATCATTATCGTCATCAAGATCACCATTATCACCTGTTCCATCGCCATCGTTGTCCGATGTTTCATTGGCATTGAAAGGGAAAGCGTCCAGGCCGTCATCTACACCATCGTTATCATCATCCGCATCACAGACATCGCCATCTGCATCAGCATCGTTATTTGCCTGATCAGCGTTAGCAATAGCGAGACAATTATCTACATCATCTGTGATGCCATCTGAATCAGAATCCACTGTCGCGTTAGTTTTGGTGATAGTGAAATAGTCTTGTTTCACACCCGTACTATCAAGGAAGCTGGCATTCAAAGTTAGCCCATCAACTTCAAGTATCATCGAACCTAATTGACGCAGTGACAAAAACATGGCGTTGTGGTCAAACGTACCGCCTCCCAGTTTTCCGGAACTTCCAGCAACCACATAAACTGCGCCAGTACGACTGCTGCCTATCTCATCTTTATGATAAGCACCCGTGCCATCAGTACGTCCGCTGCCTGCATCAATTTGATTAGCTAATGTAAGCGTGTTGGCAATGCCATAGTGGCCATCAATAAACTTAGAGCGCTCGTAGGCATGGCTGTGTCCACCAAGCACTAAATCCACACCATGGTTTTCAATGATAGGTAATACTTGCTCACGCATTTTTGTCATGCGTGTGTCTGTATCAGAATCATGTGAGCCTTTGCTATAGGGAGGATGATGCCAGAAAGCTATGGTCCACTCGGCATCACTATTGAGTAGATCGGTTTCTAACCATTGAAGCATGGTTGCGTTAGCAGTCGTTGACTGAATGGTTTCGTATGAATCCAGTACAACAAAGTGAATATTGCCATGATCAAAGGAATAGTAGGCTTCTGTACCTGAAGCAACACCACCGGCTTCTGCTTGGCGAGGCAAGGTGAAGATATCGTAATAGGGGCCTGTTTCAGTGTCAGAGTCAGCACTGTATCCATCATGATTTCCCAAGGTTGACCACACAGGAGTTTTGCGAAGTAATTCTGGATAGAGATCAAATACCGCAGCCTGATACTCAGTGTCCGTACCACTATTGTAAGCATTATCTCCCAACATTAACCAAAGGTCAGTATATGCTGCGCCCGTTTCAGCTTGATAAGCATCATAAACAGCACGAGCACTGCTGTTTGCAGTCCCCGCATCACCAATAACCCAAATTCGAGTTGACTCACGAGTACCTATTGAGGGAGAAGTCTCAAACTGATAACCCGCCCCATCTGCCAGCACATCGGTGCTGTTGCCCACTGAGTAATAGTAAATTGTTTGTGGATTCAAACCCGTTAAGCGTATCTCATGATCAGTTATCTCAGTAGCCGAATCAACTACCACATTCAGGTTGTCTATGCTGGTTCCATAACGTACCTGACTATTGCTCAGTAAATTAGTACGCCAGCGTATGGTCATGCCATCACTACTACCCATTTGCAGGTAGGGTCCACGTACAATATTAGTAGCAATAGGATTAACTGATCCTGTTAACCCAAGATCCATACTAATATCAGAGCTGGAAGCACTTCGCTGATGGATTTCTACCGCGAGAGTATTTGCACCTGCAACAAGTGCATTTGCTGGCAAGAAGTGTGTTGTAAACTCATCTTCAGCAGAACCACTAATAGTCGAACTTGCTGTGGTTAAGTAATCTATCGCTCCTGTTGGCATACTATCGCGTAATACTTCCGTACCATTTAGGTAGATAACAACACCATCATCACGCAACAGTTCAAATGATAAGCTTTGATAGCGGGCAGGATCAACGATATTAAACTGATGACGGAAATAGGTGGTGATATATTTACTAGATGACGCTCCACCAAAACTTACCGTAGTGACTTCGTCACCATCCCCGTAACCTAACTGAGCCGCTCCACTGCTCCAGCTACTGTCATCGAAGCTGTTTGCATGCCAGACAGTCGCTTGATCAGAACCATTATCAAGATAATTCCATCTGGCTCCTTTAGTGATAAGGTTTGGAGTAACACCAGCCAGTGCAAGGTCAAAATTTAGATCTGAGCTACTGCTACTAGCCTGATGTATTTCCACTGCGAGAGTATTCTTTCCGGCTACCAGTGCCGTAGTCGATACAGTATGTGGAGTAAACTGGGTTTCTTCTGTGCCATTCGCCGCTGAGCTGGCACGGGTTTGATAAGTTATAGTCCCTGATGTCATGTTATCTCTGAGTATTTCGGTACCATTAAGATAAACCACAGCTCCATCATCACGCGCCAGTTCCAGCACTAAGCTTTCATATTGTGCAGGATCTAGAACATCAAACTCATACCGGAAATAGGTAGTGATATATTTACTACTTGAATTCCCACCAAAGCTAACAACGGTAGACTCTCCACCATTCCCATAGCCCAAACGTGCTGGGCCACTTTGCCAGCTAGTATCATCAAAGCTGATAGCTTGCCATGCGGTTGCCTGATCAGTGCCATTATCCAAATACTTCCAGTTCGCACCTTTTGCAATGAAGGCTGAAGAAATATTCGGGAAACTAGTCGCGTCTGTGGGATTAGTGGCTAACTGAAACTCTTGCAGATTTGTATAACCGTCACTATCGTTATCCTGTCCTGCATCAGCAGCATTCAACGAATCTAGCCCATTCGCACCTTCATAACTGTCAGGCATGCCATCATTATCATCATCACTATCACAGACATCACCATCTGCATCATTGTCATGGTTCGCCTGATTTGTATTAGCCGCTAAAGGACAATTATCAGTAGTATCAGCGACCGTATCATTGTCATCGTCCGTATCACAGACATCGCCTTGACTATCATTGTCATTATTCGCTTGATCTTGATTGACTGTAATGGGGCAGTTATCAGCCGTATCGACTACATTGTCATTATCATCGTCCCCATCACAGACATCACCCTGACCATCTGTATCTGTATCCAGTTGATCCGCATTAGCAGTAGCGGGGCAATTATCAACAGTATCCAGCACCCCATCTGTATCAACATCAGTATTGCTATTAGCCGCAAGGATAGGATCAGACTGACGAATACTTCCGTTACTGCCCACGGTGATAAAGGTATTATTAAAGAAAATAGCTTCTCTTCGGTTGTCCACAGAGGGGCTTGGCATGCGTTCCCATGTCTCGCCATCCAAAGAAACCATGTCGATATCTACTGAACCATTACCATCCTTATTAATGCCTGCGGCAAAATAGATGCCATTGCCATAGGCAAAACCTGCAATTTCTTCCGTCTTTACCCGTGTGGTAGAAAAACTAGCACCTTGGTCAGTAGAATGGCGGACTTTTGCGTACCAGCCACTTACCAGAAAACGATCATGTGTGTATTCAATCTCATTGACTCCTTGCCAGCTTAACAAGCCAATTGCATCACTTTGCTCCGTCCAGTTCGTTCCATCAGTAGAGCTAAAAGTAAAGCCGTCAGACCCATTGCTTGCTTGACCCACAAAAACAAAAGTAGTGCCGGAATAGGCAATATCATCAATATCACGTGTGGTGACTCCAGTAACACTCTGCCACGCTAATCCATCTGTTGAGCGCAAAATTGTGCCGTTCTCGCCCACAACTACTAAAGTAGCAGCACTTGAGGCAACCTTATCAAGTACAGCTCCTTCAAAGCGCTGCTGTGTCCAGCTTGTCGCATCAGGAGAAGTATAAATAACACCCAACCATGCCGATACATCAAAGCTGTATCGTTCACCCACAGCGACCCATAAATTGCCGTAATGTGTAATGCCACGAATATTTACATTTGAACCAAAGGCATTGCTCACAGCCGTCCAGCTTGAGCCATCTGTTGATGAACTGAGTGACCGACCTACTGCAAGCAAAGTACCATTATATTCTGCAAGATCATTCAGCGTGCTGGTCACCCCACTTGCACGATCTGACCATTGGGTAAGAGGATCTGCAATGGTAATATCGTGTGTTGTAGTAGCAACCTGCCCTTTCATATCACTTACCGTTAGAGTAACGGTATAGCTACCACCTTGAGTCCAGGAATGCGCGACACTAACACTGCTATTTTCAATGACACCATCACCAAAGTCCCATAAATAGGCCAACGGGTCTCCATCTGGATCATTCGCCACCGCAGTAAATACAATCGGTATTCTTGCATCCCCCGTGCTTGTTGCAGAAATACTCGCTGAGGGGGCTTGATTGCCAACAAACTCACCCAGATTTATTTGTACGTCAATCCATTCATGTGGAGCGGTACCGCCTTGACGAGTGGGGGTGATATGTACATTAGCCGTGGTGTCAGACGTGGTATCAGAATAGGTGCGCCCTAGGCGTATACCTGCATCCAACTTACCATCAGCCGAGCCTGGTGTGGTATCCACCAACCAGCTATTGTTAGCATTAGGTCGCTGCCAGATTAATGACAGCCCAGATGACAAGTAGGGATTAGTGGTATATTTCTTACGGAAACCCAACCAATAATATTCATTACTTCCTTTGCTGATACGAATGGATTGCAGGTTTGCTGCACTGGTATTTTGATCATCAAACCGATAGATTCGATGTAAACCTGAACTAGTAATATCTTGCCATTGTGCTCCATTTAACCAATGTAACCGTTCTTTTCCTTGTACATGGAAATGCGCATCTGGGGGAGATTGTGATCCCATCGTATCAAATCGATGACCATATTCTTCATTAACGCCTGTGCCAACTACGGAAGTACCACTAGTATCCCAGAAGTTAGCATGATTAAGACCATAATTATGGCCAAATTCATGGGTGATAACACGGGTGCTATGAGATTGCTGTAACCATTGTTTAGTCCCACCCACACTAGCCTTTCCTGCCCAAGTAAAGCCACTAACATTAGGAAAGTAGACACCAATAATATCGTAATCATCAAGGTTTATTCCCGTATTTAACGCGTTAAACCCTGAAACTGCATCAGCATGCATAACCCCGATTCCTGAGCTAACATAAGAGCTACTGGAATTCGGCAAGTTAACCAGAGGGGCATTGACATCTGCTTCAATCCAGGTTTTTCCATAGGAAAACTCTCGAATCGCATCCGAAACTTCATTATTAAGCCGATTGAGTAATATATCCCGCGTAACAGGTTCACCTGGTATATCGGTGAAATCTACCCGAATAAAGAATACTTTCTTTACCGTTTCAGTCCATGGGTTTATCGCAGCAGATCTATTGGATTCTAGAATACGTTGTTGTAGCGGTGCTGTGCTTTCAGTGTTTTTACTACTATCGGAAGATGGGAATAATTCACTGCCCGCTTTTGGGTTAATGGATTGCTTACTTTTTTCTAATTGTGCATTTAACAAAGCCACATTGTATTCATTTGCAAACGGGAATAAATGGCCACCTGCAAGAGCGATCACAGGCTCACCTTTAATCACTTCCCCGGTATAATAATCACGACTGATATTTTGCTTGGTCAGTTTATTGGTGGATTTAAAAATGACCTTTAGTCTTTGCAACTGCTCTTTGGATTGAACGATCTCCAAACTATCCTGAAAAATTACAGCAACCCCGTTTAGGCGTATTCCCTGAACAGCGACACCCTGCTTACTAAGCAAGTTATCAGTAGAATCAAGAGGAATGAGCGTATAGACTTTCTTGCCATTGTCCCAAGTTTCAATATAGATATCGTGGCTACTAGCATTATCTGAACCTGTACCTGTGTCTTTAACACCACCACTATCACCTTGCTCTTTGGGTACAACGACAAGATCAGCACGGCTGGAGAATGGCTCTTCAACCAGGGATTTAACTTCATCAGGCAAATCATAATACTGAGCGTAACTCAACCTATTCGCCAGCGCTTGCCGAGGCTGATTCTGCATTTGCTTTAACAGCATAGCTCGTCTTTGCTTGGCAAGCTCAATACCTTCTGCAATAAGCCTTACACGCTGACTACCATCATCCTTTGATAGAGAATTGATCCAGACCTCAAACTTGACAGTAATGGGCTGTTTATTGAATTCAGTTTTAGCGGTAACGGGTGATGGACTTACAGAACTATTGTGCCGTGATATTGATGATGGTGGAGTGGGTAAATGTGGTGATGTGGAGGTAGCAGTTGCTAAACTGTTATTTACTTGAATATCAACTTGAGCCGAAGAATTTATGAAATAGTTAGCCGTTAATACAACGGCTGTCACTGAAACAATTATTCCAGTAAGTTTTAAGATTTTCATATGCCCGACCGTAAGATGTCACAGCATAGCTAGATGTATTCAATCAAATCAGAAAGAATGTGAGTTTGGTTGTCATCACTAAATCAAATGAACGATAAATTCGTCATCTACGAACAATAGTGTAACACTGACAATTATTGATCAGATTTATAATGGTTGCTACGCTGTTTAGAAAAGTTAGCCCATGTATCAATGACATTTGATACTGTGTATAAATACTATACTCCTTTACACCCCAACGGGTAAGTTATTTTTCAACATGTTATAAACTTAGCTTAACGCTACCACATCAATAACCACCCCGCCGCAAGCTATCTCTGGAAATGAGCCTTCAGGCTCGCCTAACATGCTGTTTTTTCACCATATGGCGAGCCTGAAGGTTCACTTCCATTGAAATAACCTAGAACCCTCAGTTAGACAGCTTATAGAGTGATTCCCGCAAATACTGCTTAATCAGTTTAGCGGAAGGATGATTTTTCTTTTTACCCGGGAGTGTTTGAAAAAGGTGTGCAGCTTTTTGTTTAACGGCTTCTGATTTCACTTTATTTCCTGCTAATAACAACACTTCTGATTTTCTTACTAGCAACATCACTTTATAGAGAGACTTTGATTTTACTAGTTGGAGATCAAGATAATGCACCGCCGTTTTATAATCCTTTTGTGCAATAGAGATTGCTACCATTTTTTGTTGAATACTTATATTTGTTCCCGATGTTGCCAACGCCAACTTTAAGGTTGCTAATGCCTTGTCGTATCCGTTCTGCTGTAACTCAAGGTCTGCTAGTCGAAGCCAATTATCGGGATCAGGGTTTTTTTGTAGCGTCATACTCTCTCTAAAATAAAACAAGGCTTTAGGAGAGTCGCCTTTAGCCAAATAAATATCTGAGAATAACTGGTAAGCACGCGCACGTGACGCCCTATTCGTCGGGTCTTTCACTTGCGCAAAAAAACGCTCTGCCCATGACTGTGCATCCGTGAGTTGCTTCACCTCCAACGCTGATTTTGCAGCATAATATAAAGCATCCACGTTATTGGGTTTAGCCCTCAAAACCCGCTTGTAATCAACCAATGCATCACGAAAATCACCATCACTCCGTAACAGCTGCGCGCGCTCTAACAGCAAAGCAATTTCAGCTTGATACGCTATCTTTGATGACAGTACTTCAATACGCTGATGCACGTCACCATGTGACCACACTTTCAACGGTAACCAGAAAATCAGGCAGATCATCCATATCTTATGCTGTGTTATGTATTGCTTCATTAAAAATACCGCGCTGGAATTTGAATCACCTGATCACTCAACATTTCCACATGTTCAGCATTATTGACCAATATCCCAAAACTAGCCTCAGTATCTTTTATAAAACCATGCAAGGCAGTGAGCATGCGTTTGTTAATTTTATGACCCAGTTTTATTTCGATGGGGATAAGACCAAAAGGGGCATCTATAATTAAATCTATTTCTGATCGGTCGCGGGTTCGATAATAGTTAAAGTCGATACCCGACAATAAAGTGCTTTGAAATCCTCTAATGATTTCTTCTATTACGAAGGCTTCAAAGGATGCCCCTGCGATAGGATGCAATAAAAGTTTATCTACATCATCAATTTTTAATAAATGATGCAGGATTCCTTGATCTCTGAAAAACCCCTTTGCCATTTTTTGGACTTTTTTTAGTGAGTTTTTTTCATAGCTTGGTAAATTGCGCCAAATAAAAGTGCCATGAAAAATACTTAGGTATTCTTTTACCGTAACAGAGCTAGTATCTAAGGCACGGGCGATTTTAGAATGGTTAATAATCCCCCCTGAGTAATGTGATAATGCCTGGATAAAGAGACGGAATTTATGCACGTTTATTCTGGGGAACAGGCGTTGAATATCGCGCCGGATATAATCTGCAAAGTAATCATCCATCCATAAACCATAGAATTCAGGGAACTCTTTGGATTTTAAACGCGGCTCTGGGTAGCCGCCATAGAGCCAGTGGTTGTAAAGTTGATTTATTTCAAGTGTGGGCTGTAATTGTAATAGCGGGCTTAAGTCAGATTGAATATTGGGTAGAAGCGCATAAATAGAGGGTAGAGGTTTATCATAAAATTCAACGGCTTTAAATGGCCACATCTCTACGGTAGAAATCCGTCCCGCAAGGCTTTCGGTTAACCCTTTTACTATTTCAGGTGAACTAGAACCTGTTAGCAAAAATCGTCCTGTGGCTTTCCTATCTTGGTCAATAACTCCGCGTAATACTTGAAACAGTTCTGGGTATTGCTGGGCTTCATCAATAATGACGTTTTTATTTCTACGGCTGAAAAAGCCTAAAGGATCGCTACTGATTAATTGATAATGATCTGGACGTTCTAGATCATAGTATGCCCAATCGGGTTTTAGTTTTTTTACTAGTGTGGATTTTCCACATTGACGTGAGCCAATTACCGCAACAGCAGGGAATAGCTGGAGTAACTTGTCTATTTTTTGCTCTAAAATCCTATTTTTATCCATCATTATTAAAGTCTGCCTTTAAAAATGATGGATGTCAATTGAAAGTCTAGGCTTGATACATAGTTGATACCATAAGTCCTAAAGGCTTCAGTCTTCTGAATCCATCGCCCAGTAGGATCATATTAGTCGAAAACAGAATTATTGTGGCATTCTTGTTGTCGAATAATTTTCAACCTCCGTGGCAGTACTACGTGTCGCCGTAGCATCTACGGCATTTTGTATTAATGTATCGCCTCTGAACCCAAACAAGTAACGCAATAATATTAAACCATCCGTTAATGGCTTGGTTGTACCATCACCATCAATATCACCTTCTGCCATTGAGTCAGCAAGATAGCTCTCGATTTCTACAGCTGTGGTTCTAGTCGCATTCGCATCTACTGCGCCATTAATCAGAGTGTCGCCCCTAAACCCGAAGTGATAACGTAAGTTTAATAATCCGTCAGTTAGCGGCTTTGCAACACCATCTCCGTCAATATCCCAAGTGAATAGGGGGTCGTTAGGATTACTTCCTGCCAAGTATTCATCAAGGTTGCTGATACCGTCTCTATCACTGTCTCCACTGGCATCTGATGCATCTAACGGATTTAGACCATTAGCAAGTTCCCAGACATCAGGGATTTGATCATTGTCATCATCAAGATCTGCATTATTACCTGTACCATCGTTATCGGTATCCACCGACTCACTGGCATCTAATGGGAAGGCATCTTGAGCATCTACCACGTTGTCATTATCATCATCGTTATCACAGACATTGCCTTGTGTATCGCCATCTGTATTTAACTGATCAGTATTCGCCAGTGTTGGGCAATTATCCAGTGAGTCAATGACGGTATCATTATCCGCATCTTCACACGCATCACCCTCGCCATCATTATCGGTATCTATCTGGTTTGGATTTGCTTTTGTAGGACAGTTATCTAAAGCATCCCAATAGCCATCGCTGTCGGTATCAGTTGCGGCTGGCCACGTTTGTGTGCCATCAACAGGTAAAGTGGCTTTAGCTAAGAAATCTCCATTTTGACCTTTTTTACAATAGCCGCTGGCAGCGCTAACAAAGAATTCTTTAGCAGGAGTGGGATAATTGAAGCTGGCTACTTGTGCCTTGGCTTTATCACTAAATGTAAGCCCCCACATATCAAGATAATCACGCATGTCTAGCTCGGCAACGGTTGACCATGCGATGAGCATATAATCATTATTGCTAGTCGCTCTTGCTTCCGCACGTGTGTAATCAGAGAATCCTAGTGAATCTTTCTTAGCTGCCCAGTTAGTATCATTATCATCAGCACGCCTAAACTCACGATCATGGATATGCGTTCTTGCCAACAAGTGCCAACCATTTTCTAGTTTTCCTGCCTTTTGTACGGTCATCATGGTTTGAATCGTCATGGTGACTTGGGTATTCCAGTTAGAGTTCGCCCAATAGTTTGTGTTCATGTATGCGGTAGGGTCTGCTTGTCCCGCACTACTTTGTAATGCGTTAAATGCCGTATTAAAGGATAGACCTTGACAACCCGTTTGAACTTCGTGCGTTTCATTATATTTAGATTGGGTGTAGTAGGCGTATGGGTTAGTTTGAGAGTGACCTGCCCAGCCACTGAATTGAAACCTTGATCGCTCCAACCCGTGCCCGAACTCATGCACGTCACCGTGATCAGTGGGACCAAATGCCCAATACGCATCATAGGGATTACCTGAACAACCACCACCACAGGCTGCCTGATCTGCATTCATGTGTTTTACCAGATCGAGATTATTAATCGTCCAACCTTTTGTCGTCGCAAAATCATGGATTTCAGGTATGACATCAATACCTGGCCCTTTAAAACCAGCGAGTACATGAGCGTAATTACTCATGTATTTCTCAGTGCCATCGGCTAATGCTTGAGCTGTTCCCCATTTTGCATTGGCTATAGACTGACGCATATAGTTTAGTGTCGAGTGTACTTCAAACTGTGAAGTAACAACTTCTGCCCAATCAAACTCACCCGCATCTAGCTTTTGAGTGAAGGAAGCATCATCTGCTGAGCTTGCCCAATAAGCATGTTCTCCGATATTTTCAAAGGTGAAGCTTACGGGTAGATCATTACTGCTAAATTCTAGTTGAATTGGCCCACCATAAGGCGAGGTAAACTCGATGGTTTCCCCTGAGTTGATAGTCATATGTTGGCTTTGTAAATAGACAGGACGCTTATATCCGTTAGCTGACCACAGATGTGTAGCTTGTGAACGCTGTGTATTAACAAAGACTTTAACGGTCAGATTGCTATTATCATTACGTGTGACTTTAACTGTTTGTCCTGGTAAAGCATACGCACCTGTTGAGCGGAAATTCTTTTTACTGATTAAATTAACGGTGCGATTGGTGGGTGTGATGTGACTAAAATTAGTACGGCTAAAGTTACCTAGATTATTCTGAACAGGATTAACCTTTCTGTAGGTATAGATGACATGGTCTGAATACAAAGACCTTAGAAACTGATTAATGTCGGTAGTGGCCTTATCCATTGGGAATTGAACCGTCCCTCTAAACTTATCTGCAACAAGTGTTAGCAGCTTGTGAAAACGATATTTATTTTGCTGCTCGAATATATTTATATTTCCTCTGTCATATGTATTGACAATATCTCGAACTTTCCAAGTGGCGGTTTGAAATTGTTCTTTGAATAATGGGACATTGACACATTCCGTGCCATACCACTCACTAGTACATTTGCTCCAATCAAAGCTGGCAAAGTCTTTATCTTTAAAGTGTGTAAATAGAGTTTTAATGCTTAATAACTCAGAGGGCAGATCTTGTAGTGTAACAACGGGATTAAATGCTTCTAACTTTAACTGTTTCCAGCGATTATCCCATTCATAGCTGATACTGAAAACAGACTCGAATAAAGATTTTCCTAAAGCTTTATAGTTACCATCGTGATGGATATATAAAACTGCAACACCATTTTGCAATGCTTGGTTGACGGTTGCAGCAATCGCATTCACGTCATCTGTATTACTTGAAATTTGTGAAACAATTAATAAATCTGCCATATTCAAACATCCCGACAACGCGGTGCCATCACAAGCATCCGCTGCATTGTAATTAACTTGACCTGGGTAATGCGTATCTAACCAGCTTCGCGTTGCCGTCTCATCTCTAAAATAATAACTATCATCAAGATGCGCAATGACGACATTAAAAGGTGCAGCTTTTAGATCAGTCCTGCCAGTTAACCAAGCCAATGAATTTTCCATAACCGAATTCATTTGTGCATTAGCCGCTGTTCGCATGGGATTAGAACCCATAACCAGATAGCGACTAGCTCCCTTTTCTCCAATGATGGCCAGCTGCTTTTCATAAACAGTTCTTGAATTATTAGTCGCATTGCTAAATAACAGAGGTGTGTTAGTCCCCAATGTTGCTGTTAGCGTTGCAGCATCCCATGAAGGATCCCAATCAATACTGGTAAGGCTTGAGTTATCAGCTTTTGCTGTGCCATTGGCATTGAGGTTGAATATTTGTGTTTTGGCATCCAGAAGGAAAGTTTTGCTTGATTCTATTTCATCCAGAGTTGCTTGTATTAGCTCAGCTTCGGTTACATCAATTACACTTCCTGAAGCAATGGCATCGTTAACTGCTGTTACTGTCGTAGCTTGAATCGTGACGTTTGTTCTAACAACATTGACACCATCGTTAATCAATACATCAAAAGTATAAGTTCCACCTGTTAATGTCCCATTAACCGTTATATTGCCTTGACTATCAATAGCAAAAGGTACTGTGCCATCAATGGAATAAATTAAATTATCATATTGAAAATCTGTCCCAGTTATCGTTGCAACCACTTCACGGTCAGCCGTACTTCCTGGAATCAGAAAGTTTCGTTTACCTTCATTAAATACTGGTGCATTAGGCGATTCACCATATACTTTCACCTCTGCCATGTGTAAACAGTTAGTTCCAGACGCCTTTACAATGAGGTAACTTCCCAACTTCGCTGTAGCAAACACTGTTTCTTGTTCTGCCGCTGTTCCTGCCAATGTAGCAACCTTATCGTCAGCGTTTAATGTACCGCTGTAAGGAGACGATGAGATATAAACATTGGCTCCCGCAAGTCGCCACGTATTAGAACTACGCCCTTGAATAATAAATTTAGATATGGATGTAGGACTTGGCAACGCAACTTGCCACCAATTATCCGTGGCGTTACATTGCGTATGATTGGTGGTGTTAACATCACCATCAATGGTTTTGGAAGCAATACCACTACCGTAGGTTGCACCTTGGGATGCGACTCCAAATTGCTGGGCAATATTGACTGAAATTAGAAGTGTGATGGGTTTGTTGATGGTATGGGTGTTATCAGTGACTTGTACATCAAAAGTGTAAGAGCCTAATTTTACTGTACCATTGGCTGTTATTTTTCCATCATTATCTATTGCAAAATCAGCCGCTTTTGCTCCTGTCAGGCTGTAGCTTAACGTATCGCCTTGATGATCGGTTGCAGTAATAGTTGTTAGTAATTCTGCATTTGCTGGGGCGTGATCCACAAAAAAGAGGCTTTCTTGCTGGTCGAAAATAGGTTTCACATTTTGAGTATCTAGAAAACCTAAATAAAGCTGGTCAGCTGGGATAAGGGTATAAGTTGTGTCTTCTACTTTTTTCCAACCGACGCTGATAAAGTTAGGTTGCCCTCCATCTTTATGCAAAGCTTGTAATACATAAAGACTTCCTGCTTCTAAATGTATGCTTTGGCTTTGTCTAGCATTACTATCTGTCCAATCTTGATAAGTATTGCTGTGTGTGGGAGTGGCGGCTATTTTGTTTAAATTTGCAGTGCTGCTATCTTCTGAAAACCAAAGTTCAGCTCTTTTGTCTGCAACCACGATTAAAAATATAGTCGCCCGTTTCGGTTGGTTTTAAAAGTGTTGTTAATCGTTGACCATAAGTTAGCATAAGGAGCCGTTGCTACGTAATCATCTATTTGAGTGATAATGCGTGTTTCATCAGCTGCATCGTTTTGATAGTGGGAGTCACTCACTAAACTGGACTGACATAGCTTCCACTAACACCTGTCCATTTCTCTAGTGTTACTCCATTGCCGTTAAGTAGTTTCACTGTCACATTAGTGCTGGCACTATTACTGCCATCGTTTACGGCAACAGTAAAATTATAGCTTTGTATCGCATTATGATTAACAGCTTGAGTCAGGGTAATCGTGCCATTATTAATGTCGATGGCAAAGGGAACAGATTCAACAATGGAATACACGAGTGCATCATCTTGCAAGTCTATTGCCTGTACACTGCCAACCGTTGAGCCGCTAGCAGAGTTTACTTTTAAACCGAGTACAAAATTATCTTTAGAAAACTGTGGAGCAGTCGGTACAGAGCCGTCAACTTCAACTTCCGTCATGTGCAAAAAGTTGGTACCACTTGCTTTAATGATGATGTATTGACCGAATTTAGGAGTACCCAAAGTAAATTCTTGCCAGTCAGCATCACTGGTAAGTGTGGCTACCTCATTGCTAGCAGAAGGCGTACTACCTGACCAAGGGCTATCAGTAATATAGATTTTTGCACCATTGAGCCTACTTGTGCTGCTTTGGCGATTACGTACACGGATTGTTTGTATTTGATGTTTTGCTGTTAGCTTAACTTGCCACCAATTATTATCACTTCCGTTTAAAGTGTGGTTAAACGTATTAAGGTCCCCATCAATCACTTTATCTGCTGTGTAGGATGATGAGTTGTTGTAGGTGCTGCCTTGAGTGGCTATGCCTCCTGTTATTATGTCTGTTGCATGTACTGGTGCTATATTTGCAAAAAACAGAATAAATACTGTTGCGATAACTGATGTAACTTTATTGGCTTGTTTACTAATAAGAGTTAGCAAAAAAACAGGAAAAGCAATGCAAGATTGAATATTCAAAAACATTTGTAGCCCTAATGTTTGGTGAATGGATTATTTATTATGTGGTAGAAATCGCATCACTTGCTGTTGAGGTCAAATGATGAAGGTCAAATTATATACTACTCTAGTCGTTAAATATATTTATAGGGTTCATAATTAACCTTGATCATTGCTTCATTACGGTAATCTTCAGCTAGATATGCGTAGGAAGGTTTCTATGATGCGCCCCAAATCTTATTGAAAACAATCCAGATTTTTATTCTAACGACACAAACTGTTCAATCGTGCAGACGCTTCATATACTGAATATTGTGTTCGCGACTATGCAAATAGATCATTCAAATAGGCACTTTGCAAATCACTCCCTGATTTAAAGTTCTGTAAATTTGGGAACACAGTAGGCATCAAGGCTTCATCCACTCCAAACCAATTACATAGCGTTGCATTCAATTGATCTTGGCTAGTCGTTGGGATAATTCTGCCTTTGCTACTGTAATCATCAGCTCCTCCTAATGTTATATCAGGTAAAGACCCCAGCATCTGCCCACCCTTGAAGTTGCCAGCATCTCCTGCACCATCACCACCCATAACAATATGATGTGCGCCCCAGGCATGATCAGTTCCATCCCCGTTGTTACTCACTGTTCGACCAAAATCAGACATGGTAAATGTCGTTACTTTATTGGCATGTCCAAGTTCTTCCATAGCTTTTTGAAATTTCCATAGTGCTAGGCTTATTTCACGTAATAAAAGAGGATGTTTATCTTCTTGAGTGGCATGGGTATCAAAACCGCCCAAGCGGACGGTAAATATTTGGCGGTTATAGCTGCCTGTTGAAAAGGCATCACGCGCACCCAAATCAATCATTTTTGCAACTGTATCCAGTTGTTTGATGAGCCCTCCCCCCACGGCATTATTGAAACCCAAATCATCTGCTGAAGGTTTGGAAAATAACGGTTCACCATAAGAACCTGTCGAGGTGTAACTAATCACATTGTCGTTCCATGCATTACCCAGCAAATCGAACGTGCCTTGTGACTTGGTTAACAACTTACTGTAAAGGCTTTTGAAAGGATCCGATGTAGCGAAGGTATTGCTTATATCAAAGTTGAGATTGCCAGATGACGATGAGTTTTGAATACCGGCTAGTGCTTGAAAGAAGGCTCGGCGATCTTGATCAGAACTATTTCCAGCGAGTTTCATTCCAGTGAAATTGGGAGGTTGACCTGGATTTAACACTAACGGACTGGTTGAATCACCTACTACCATGCGATCACTACCCGAATAGGCAATATTTAACCCAAGGGGTGAGTTGTTATTAATGCCTTGCCAATTGTCAGCTATCCGCCCAGCCCATCCTGCTGCACTGAGATTGTCAGCTTGTCCTGTTTTTAATGCACGTTGTTGGTGATTGTGGGCAAACAAGAATAGTGGCAGGTTAGCGCTGTCATTGAGAACCTCAGCTCTGCTAACAGGGTTTACCAGATTTCCTACATTGGCAACCACTGAGGCTTTATTATCTGTAATCAGTTGAGCTAATTCAGGCATTACGCCATTAACACCTAAATCAATACCTTTGCTAGAAGATAAGTCATAGAGCCCTTTTAAATAGGCGCTTTGTTCAGTACCATCTTCGTGATAAGGATTGCCTGACCCTGTTCCCAAGTTGCCATTATTCAAATCTGTGCCAGTACTCGAAGCAGTGGTAATTCCCAAATCATTATTGGCTACTGCCAGATTGCCACGAATAGCATCATAGTCGCCATGCCCCGTATTAGATGCGCTGCCTGTAGGTATCAACATATTAAAGCTATCATTACCACCATAAAGAAAGATATTCACTATCGCTTTATAATCAGAGAATGGCGGGCTGGCTGCAGTGGCTTGACGCATTAAGGCGAGTTGGCCTGCTGCTGCTAAAGATACCCCTAAAGATGGCCCTAATGAACCGGCAATTCCTGTGCTAAGTAGTGATTTCAAAAAATCACGACGTTTATTAATTGTATTCATCTTGATCTCTCTATTTTTGGGTCATGTAACTACTGGATGTAACGATAAAACGTATTGCATCCCTAACAACATTACGCGCTTCTTTGGCATCATTTGAATTCTTTGTCGCATTAGAATCAGCGAGATAATGTTGCATAGCTAGTTTAAATTCATCGGTGAGGCTATTCCCCATCAGTAATAAATCGAGATGCACAATTAGTGCATCAACCGCTTTGGACTTAAAGCGAATACCATCGGTGTCTATATTTTCCATATTAGAAAAATCTCCACTAGTATCGCCATCGAGTGTTTGCTCAAAAAGTTGTAACTGTGGAGTAAAATCAACAATAGTTGAATCAGTGAAAATGTTTTTTGTTGCTGCAAATTCACTGAGCGTTTTTCCATCCAGAACCGTTATACGATTTTTCTCGTAAGAATCTAACTGCCTGTAAACACGGTTGTTCAACTCGACTAGAATTTGATCCGTTTGAATCTGCAACTCAGGACTTACTAGGCCGTTATTAGCAAAAAAAGTATCACTAGGGACATGGTCTGGGCTATAGAAATTAAAGACCGAAGGAGAACGCATAGGAGCCTGCCCTAATTGCTTTTGTGGCGAGCGATACCAATAAAGCCCGGATACCAAGGTTGTTTTATCTTTACCTTTCCACCCATCAAGAGGTTGAGCATTAAAGGCTCGTAGCATCTGAGTCCAAGCAAGCATGAGCTCTTTAGCTTTGCCAAAATGAGATGCAGTTTTATACGCATCACCACGAGCCTCTTCATCGGTTAAAAGCGCTTTTGTGACTGCTTTTAAATCCCCCCTGACACCATTACCGTTGTTATTAAATACGCTTGCCACACGAGCAATATAGTCGGAAGATGGGTTCGAAGTCACTAATCGCATGATTAAATGTCGGCTCACATAAGGACCGACATTAGGGTGATTAAAAAGCACATCCAGCCCTGCATCCATACCACTTTGATCAGTACCGGCATTTAGCGCAAAGGTTTGCCCTAACACGGTTACATTCCCATCTCCCCCCAGTGCAATTTCATCCTCGTGCTCGGAGGCGGTAAATTCCATTAATTGGGTATAGTCGCCTTGTCTATTTGATCGATTACCATAGCGATTATTACCAACAAGATCCCAGCCTGTCATGACCTTGGCTAGTTCTTCTATATCTTTTTGATCGTATGTGGGGATCAATGATTCACCTGCATCAGGATAACTGTCAGGGTTAGCATCACGATTAGGTGATCCGTCTATATTCAACTCATACAAACCGAGGCTAAAGAGCTGCATAACTTCGCGTGCAAAGTTCTCATCGGGACGAGTGCCAGCTACAACATTCGCTTTTTTATTACCTTGATGAGAAAGGAAGATGCCCATAGTCGGGCTACGCGCGACATCACCTAATAAGTTTCTAAAATTGCCAAAAGCATGTTTAGCAAGCAAGTCATAATAAAAAGCTAGTGACTCACCTCGCCTATCTAAAGGGGGTTCTGTATTGGAAGAGACTAGTAATTGGCTAAGTGCGTACGCAACACGCTGTCTTAACTGATCACTACCATGCGCCTGATTTATCGGGTGCAAGCCTAAGGAGTTCTCCCACCATGTCGCCATTTGATACTCATCAACTGTGAAACCCGCCTCACCTTGATTAAAGGCGGGTGCGCTATACCAATTAGTGTCGGGTTCTGCCGCTACAGCAATTTGAATAGTCCTTTCCAGATGCGACAAATGCGTGTCTGACGCATTGTCATAAGCAGAACCTTTTGCCAGTTCTACATCTATCCAGACTTTAGCGCCTATGCTCACTACATGATCAATCTCATCGAGAGTGGCTCCAAAAGTCGCTTGTGTTAATAGCCTATGTGCTTTTTCTACGGTAGCTACCTTACTGGGATCAAGAGGGAAATCATCTTCATTATCGTCAACATTATCAGCGTCGGTATCAGCCAAGAGAGGATTTGTACCGGCACCCAGTTCATCCACGTCAGAAATAGTGTCATTGTCATCATCACTATCACAAAGATTACCCTGTGAGTCAGTATCTGAATTTAGTTGATCGGTGTTAGCCGTGTTTGGACAGTTATCAATTGAATCGATTACGGCATCATCATCAGCATCACTCTCCGTTGTAATAATGGCATTTTCAATGTAACTTTCTATTGCAGCAGCGGTAGATCGCGTAGCATTATTATCAACGGCTCCCGCGATCAACGTTTCTCCACGAAAGCCAAATAAATATCGAAGTAACAACAGTGAATCAGTTAGTGGTTTTACCGTTCCATCGCCATCAATATCTAATGTTTGGTCACTAGACTTTGCCTGAATATAGGGCTCAATTAATTGACTCGTGCAACGTGTACAGGTTGATTCATCAACGGCGTTGTTTATCAGCGTATCGTCCTTAAAATTAAACGCATATCGCAAGCTCAGTAAACCGTCCGTTAGTGGTTTAACATTACTGTCGCCATCAACATCTAATGATGAAGATACTTGCCCTGATGAAACATTGAGTGTTAATAACAACACTAATGTCAAAACAACTGTAAAAGTTTTGCCCATTATTATTCCCCAATAATTTTTATTTTATTTAATGCCCATCTGTTTTTGTATATAGCCGGTCTCAGAATATCGCTCTATTTATCCCTATTCTGTCCTACTCTGGTATTCATGCTGTTGTATACATCTGATCAAGTCCTTTTGTATTGGAGATGAGCCCTCAGACCTGTGCAAGTATTCGTATTTAGCCTCCCCTTTGTGAAGGGGGATTGAGGGGGATTTATAGAGCTATGTAATATACTGATATTAAAAGTATTATTTTAGGTCTTTAAATCTCCCCAGCCCCTCTTTTAAAAGAGGGGAGTTTTTATGAAGACTTGCACAGTCTCTAAAGCATCGCTTCCAGAAAGTTAAACTTGTTCAGAGATTCCTTAATGAGCAACTCTATTAGTGACAAAAACCCTGAACATCCTCAGCAGCAGCAATAGTGCAAGTAAATACCCTGTTAAAACACCACCACCGCCCGTACTTGAAGCGTTACTTGATGATGACGAGGCTTGCGCACTTAACTGGCTTGAAGGCTGAGTAATATCTTTAGCTGCAATCCTTACAGCTATGGGTTCTGCCACTAGCGTGCTGTTGCCCGCAGCATTACCAGTGATATTGATAACGGTATCCGATGTAATGCTTTGCAGAGCTTTAAATCTTGCCACGGTTAATGGCGATGTTGTTTGACCCGGCCATCCACCACTAACAGAAGCCCAGGCAATCGTTACGACACTATCGGTAGAGGTTTCTTTATCTAGATCAGTTTGATCAGATTTAGCACTAACATCAGCAGCTAATAAATTTTGCTGCAAAGATGCTGAAAAACTTTCGAAAGCAAGCTTTTCAGAATCAAATACCAAGCTAACGCCAAGACCCGTCAAGTCATCACTATCTGATGTGTAATTCAGGGACACATCAAAACTATCACCCGCATTGACTACGTATTCTGATTGGTTGGTTGATACCGTTTGAGTTGTTGCCAATGTGTAGGTTGGCATTCCAAGAGTAGTTAAGATTAGCCCTATTTTTAAAAACTTTAAACTATTCATAATAACAATCCCCTTTATCTGTATTCTTTATACCCTAAAATATACCCTAAAATCATGCCTACGTCTAAGCCAACCCATAGAAATGGAACTCGTGCATTCCCATTCAGTTTGTAAAAACATCAATCTCTACTACTTATGTTGTTTGTAGTGGAGTGATTAGGAATCAGCTATACTTCTATGGTTAAGGTCTTTTAAGGCTCTTAAAACCTAAATCAATAGAAACTCCTCAAAAGGAATAACCATGAAGACACTAACACGCAACCAGCAATGGCTTATCGGTGGTTTATTACTACTTTTTATGTTGTTGACTCGTAGCCACCTTTTAAGTCATCTTCAAGATGCATCATGGGCTATTTTCTTTCTTGTTGGCTTTTATTTACGTAGCTATCTTGGGCTCCCGGTTTTTTGGCTCGCTGCTTTTGCGATTGATCTGTTTGTCATCAAAGTTCAAGGTGGAGATAACTACTGCTATACGCCCGCTTACCCTTTCCTTATTCCCGCCTATGCTTCTCTTTGGTTTGCAGGTCAATGGTTTGCTAAGCATTATCGTGAAGATATGCGCGGTGCCGCTTATTTTGCGTTTGCCATATTAACAAGTACTGTGTTCTGCTTCGCCATCTCTAATGCTGGTTTTTATCTATTCTCAAACCGAATCGCAGAGATGAACGTGCTTCAATATGCGCAGACGATTAGTAAATATTTACCTACGTATCTACAAACTACCTTGTTGTATGTCGGCATAGCGGCAATCATTCATCTATTTATTATCCAAATGAACAAACAAAAAGGCTATCGACATAGCTAGATACAGCTACAACGGTACAGCTAAAAGGAACAAACCATGAACTTATCATCACTGACTGCCGTGTCTCCGGTGGACGGAAGATATGCCAGCAAAACAGCCTCATTACGCCCCTATTTTAGTGAATTTGGTCTTATTCATCACCGCGTATTAGTGGAATTACGCTGGCTTCAAGCGCTGGCTAAACATGAGCAGATTCCTGAAGTACCCGCTTTCACTGATGACGCTAACCGTGTACTTAACGCCATTAATAGTGAGTTCTCAGAGGCGGATGCTGAACGTGTCAAAGATATTGAGCGGGTCACGAATCATGATGTGAAAGCCGTTGAGTATTTTCTTAAAGAAAAGATTGAAGATAACGAAGAAATCAATGCGGTCACAGAATTCTTTCATTTTGCCTGTACCTCGGAAGATATTAACAACCTGTCTTATGGATTAATGCTTAAAAAAGGCCGTGATCAGGTACTCGTGCCTGAGATGCAAACAATCATAGAATTAATACGTGGACTAGCACATGATCATGCGGAAACCCCCCTACTCTCACGCACCCACGGACAACCAGCATCACCGAGCACACTCGGCAAGGAAATGGCAAATGTCGCCTATCGTCTGCAACGACAGCTTGATCAAATTTCAGCCGTGCCAATTATGGGCAAAATCAATGGTGCGGTCGGTAATTATAATGCGCATATAAGTGCTTATCCTGAAATTGACTGGGAAGCCTTTGCCAGTGATTTTGTCACTTCGCTGGGATTGACATGGAATCCCTACACCATTCAGATTGAACCCCATGATTATATTGCAGAGTTATTTGATGCAACTGCACGCTTTAATACCATCCTGATTGATTTCAGCCGCGATATATGGAGTTATATTTCTAGTGGTCATTTCAAGCAAAAGGTTATCGAAGGTGAAGTCGGCTCATCAACTATGCCGCACAAAGTAAATCCCATTGATTTTGAAAACGCCGAAGGGAATCTAGGCATAGCCAATGTATTAATGACACATCTTGCACAAAAACTGCCGATTTCCCGATTACAGCGAGACCTTACTGATTCAACCGTACTACGCACATTAGGGGTTGGACTCGGTCATTCCCTGATCGCTTATAGTTCTCTGCAAAGAGGCATAAGCAAGCTTGAAGTCAATGCCAACAGCATGAGTATGGAGCTTGATACAAATTGGGAAGTGTTAGCTGAACCCATACAAACCGTTATGCGCAGATATGGAATTGAAAAGCCCTACGAAAAACTTAAGGCATTAACCCGTGGACAAAGTATTACACCAGAAACATTAGCTATTTTTATTGACACACTAGATATGCCTGATGATGCCAAGCAGCAGCTAAAAATGATGACGCCGGCAAATTATATTGGCAATGCCATTAGTCAGGCTAAAAAGATTTAACCCTTAAATCACCTGATTCCTCACTTGTCTACGCCTATTACCATAGTGCAAAATAATGCAAAACTTCCATATCCTTCGACCTACTTCGGCAAGCTCAGCACGAGTGTTCATGATACTGCTATGTAGCGCCCTGAGATTCGAAGGGTCGGAAAAGTGGCACTTAGAGTTACTTAAAAGTAACTTTTTAATGCTTGGCTTAGACTGATGGGTAAGCAGGTTAAATTATGAAAAACAATCCTCTCCTTGGCGGCCTTACCCATCAACAATTTCTTGATGAATATTGGCAACAAAAACCTTTGCTGATTCGCCAGGCTTTCCCTGATATATCGGCGCCTTTTTCAGCCGAAGAACTAGCAGGTCTATGCTGTGATACCGAGGTGCCGGCTCGAATCATTATAGAAAATGGCCTTGAGAAAAACACACCTTGGCAAGTGATACAGTCGCCACTGGAAGAGCAACATTTTCTGGACCTGCCGGACAGCCATTGGACACTGCTGGTCAATGATCTTGAGCGATATTATCCAGAACATCTGGAACTGCTGAATCACTTTCGATTCATCCCGGATTGGCGTATTGATGATCTTATGGTTAGTTATGCGCCTGAAGGCGGTTCAGTCGGCCCACATATTGATGAATACGATGTCTTTCTCATACAGGCATCTGGCAAACGTCACTGGATGCTGGATTCATCAGCTGATAAAGATCAGCTGTTACCAAATGTTGAACTAGAAATACTTTCTGAATTTAATACCCAACAAGAATGGACACTTGAAGCGGGCGATATGTTATACCTGCCTCCGAATCTCGCTCATTACGGTGTGGCTGAAAATGAATGCATGACTTACTCCGTAGGTTTTCGCTCACCTAGCCAGCAAGAATTACTTGAATCTTGGCTTTATAGCTTAACTCAAGACGATAGAATTTCTGCACGTTACAAGGATGCGGGTAGAAAAACTCAGGTTCATTCCGGCAAGATAGAAACAGAAGATATAGAAGCACTGAAGAAGCATCTTTTACAGGGCGTTAATAGCAATAATGATGCCTTTACCGACTGGCTCGGTAGTTATCTGACTACACCTAAAAGCAGTGACCAACATGAGCTAGAAGAATACGTAGCAGATGAGTTATTAGATAACTCCACCGACTATTTTCGAACCCCAAACAAACGCATTGCCTGGATAGAACATCCAGACCATATTGCACTTTTCATTGACGGTAAATCCTCAAAATGGGGAATTGATGTTAAAGAAGCTGTTATCTATATCTGCGGGAAATATCAATATTCGACTAAAATAATAACGAGTTTTGAGCGCGACAGTAGCACTCAACAGTTACTTGAGTTTTTAATCAATGAAGAGGTTTTACGTAGCAACTCATAACCATCTAATCTTCCAATAGTAGTAACTGGATGATAGGAATAATCTGCGCAGCAGTATTAGAAGTCACGGCCGGAGCTTCTTCCACTGTGATGGTCACAGTACCCGTTGCGGTAAGACTTTCAGACGTTGTACCATCACTAATAGTATAAGTAAACGTGTCTACTCCACTAAAACCTGTATTGGGTGTATATGATAAAACACTAGGCATTCCGTCCGTTACAAAAAGAGTGCCATGACTGGGGTTCGTCGTAGATAACACAAACAACGTGTCACCATCAGGGTCTGTATCATTGCCTAGCACATCAATAGCGCCTGTGTTTGTTTCAAAAGTAGTAGTGATAACGTCATCGTTGGCGTTTGGAGCTTGGTTTTCAGACACCAGAGCAATAGTGACAGGAATAGACGCAAACGTATTTAAGCCTGTATTGGCAGTAAAGCTAATAACAGTATCGGATGTAAAGCCTTCACTAGCAGTAAATTTCACATGATAAAGTGTTGCCGGCAAGTTAGCTTGTCCAGGCCATTGACCTGATGCAAAATCTACCCATGCCACATTGAGTCTGGAATCCGTTTCTGCATTCCCATCGCTATCATCATTATCCATTACAGGCGCAGAATCACTTGCGAGTATGTTAATAGAAAAAACATCCGTCATACTAACAAAATCAAGCTTGCTCGAGTCGAAATGTAAATTCAGACCAAAACCCGTGGATTCTGCTGGATTAGTATCAGGATACAGTACATCAAATTCGATGGTGTCGCCTGCGGATACGGAATAAGATGCTTGGGATGGAGTGATCGTTTGTGTTGCTGCTGATACATCATTAGCAGCTAGTAGCAACACGGACATAATGCTTGAGAAAAAAGTACGGTGGCCTAGATGCACTAACGGTTTAAATAGTTTCATTTGTAGCCCGAGGTGAGATTAAGAAGGTATTACTTTGCTCAATTAACAATTTACTATACACCCAGGGCTGTTCAATGCTAATTTTTCTCATACAATGAATAGCCAATTTGCATTTTTGGTAGGTCGAATAAGCGATAGCGCCATCCGACAAACACATCATATGAAGATTCAATAGTATTTTGTACAAAAGAGCTAGCATTGAACAGCCCTGACTATACACCCTCCTTAACAACACTCCCCTAATACATTTAAATATATTAGAAACGTACTATTCGATGAACGGGCAAGCACTATTTTTTAAAGGGGCTTATAATAGAATGAACAAATATGAGGAACATTTCCACACGTGCCTGAAGACCACGTGTAGCATTAATAATAAATATAATACTATTCACAATAACTTATAATAATAATGAATAACAGAGGCACTTCATCAGGATTCACCCTCGTTGAACTGATAACTACAGTCAGTGTTCTCGGCATTCTCACTGCAATCGCCATGCCATCACTAAAAACAATCTTTCTCAAAAACACAACAACTGCCTATTCAAACGACTTCAAAATGGCACTTTATCTGGCTCAAAATGAAGCTGTCAGACGCAACATCCAAGTAACAATAAAACCAACTACAACCAGTAACAGTGTTTGGCAAAATGGCTGGAATATCTTTGAAGATGCTAATAAAGATGGGAATCTGGATACTGGTGAAGAGCTGATTTACATCTATACGCCTAGTGCCACTAATTACACACTTAAGTCCCAAATATCAAACTTTGATGCAAGCGTAGCCTTTAATCCTTTAGGAGAGCCTGTTGTTGCCAATACTGGCACATCATCTAACGGGCAGTTCACCCTTTGCGATCCTGATAACAATGGTTTACTGTCTAAAATCATCACTATCTCGTTCTCTGGAAATATTATCATTAACGAAGGGATATCCAACACGTGCAGCTAATAAGTCATACATTTCATACTCGCAAGGGTAGAAATCCCTTACGTCGAGCTGCCTTAAATAATAAACAACAAGGATTTAGCATGTTAGAAGTGCTGATTACGGTGGTTATCTCAGCTTTTGGGTTAATAGGACTAGCCGGATTGCAAATCTCTTCTGTCAATGCAACCACTGTCTCCGCTGCAAATACTCAAACCATGATTGCCATGAAAGAAATAGTTGGGCAGTTGATTGCTAATAAACCCGCTGCTCTAAACGGAGAGTTTAACATTGATGCTGCCGATAGTGACACAGGAACATTACAATCCTTTAGTACTGACCTTGAACCTGCAAATAATGCAACTTCATCACAAACCATTACTTATCGTTGGTTCAACAATTTGAACAATGCAGTGCCTGGAGTAAAAGCAGGTATTCATTGTAGTGCCACTGGTATCTGCGCTATTAAAGTACAACTCAGTGAATCAGCAGACAGTATGGAACAAGTTGTTTCGGTGCAATTATGAGAATAGACACCCGACAACCTCGAATGAAAAATCAGCAATGCGGATTCAGCATTATTGAAATTATGATTTCGTCCTTACTTGGCATTTTTCTCACTGCGGGTGCATTAAGCCTCTATTCTTCAAATAAAGATTCCTACCGTATACAACAAGCCATATCAGGCACACTGAAAAATAGCCGCTTTATTATTGACCGATTAGAGAGAAAGATAAGTAGTGCCGGCTACTCAGGGTTTTACATTGGTTATATCAATGGTACTGAAAACAACTTAAATACACCCACTAATACTCTCTGGGATATAGAAATACCCGTATTGGGATACAATAATGTCAGCTCATCTAGCTCCATAGCGGGAGTAACAGACATCGTCGACGGGTCAGATGTGTTGATTCTAAAAAGTATGACCTACGAGTCTGATCTAACAACCCAGTCATCAAGCAGTTCATTCACTATTGATGCTGCGTCAGGCTATAGCACTGGAAACATTGTTATTGTCACTGATATCGAAAAAGCTTCCTTATTTCAAATTGACACTGCTGACAATACAACGGTTGTCGGAGAAACCACTGTAACCCTATCTGTAGGCACTACCCCAGAACCTGGTAACGCTACATTACCGACTAACCTTTTTGACAGCACTGCGACTATTGGCACGCTAGAAACACTGATTTATGCTTTAAAAACGGGAGCTAATGGAAAAACAGCTCTATTTGAAGGCAGACTAACGACCTCTGCTGATAACACACCAGTCACCACTCTAGTGGAAATAATCCCCAATGTTGAAAACATACAGTATATCTACGGCATTGATACAGACGGCAATGGCAGTATCGATAAATATAGTGATGCCTCGGCGGTGACATCAACAGAGTGGGATCAAGTTCACACTATTGGCATTAGCCTTCTACTCTTTAGTGAAAACAACAACATCACTATCAGTAATAACTCCTACAGTTTTGACAGCACCCATTTTACCTTTATCAAAGATTCCACTCCTTCAAATTCTGCGGACAAACGAAAACGACAGGTATTTACGACTTATGTAACACTCAAAAACCTATAGGCCAGTTATGAATAACGAATAAACACACGTTGTCCACGATAAAAAAACACCATGAATAATAAATATAATATTAAACAAAAAAACATCTACCACAACCACCGTAAACAAAGTGGAACAGCTGTACTTGCAATGAGCATGATTCTATTAGCAGTGTTAACGGTAATTGGAATAACAAGCTCAAAAACAGCGGTTCTCGAAACTCGTATGACAACCAACTCTATTGAGAAGAGCAAGTCACGTATTGCCGCTGAATCGGCTCTGAACTACGCATTAAGTCAACTAGATAGCTTCACTGCCGATAGCTTTCTGGAAACCTGTAATCGAAGTGGTATTTATGATTTACGCTCAACGGCTAGTTCCACTTGCCCTGATCCTAACGACTCCGACGCAACAATACCAGCAAACAATTTGTCTAGCTGGAATAGCATTTCAAGTGCTACTCATTGGAACTGGAGTAGTACTTCATTACGTAGTGTCACAGAAAATAAACTATCCGCAGCTAACTCGCCCATATTAGCTAGCGATGCTCAACGTACCAATCCCATGAAACTAGTTAGCGCACCACAATATGCGATTGGTATACATGATGCCATTTTGCGCGCTGGTTCTGAGAACCAATATTGTTTTCCTGTAAGCATTATCGCAGCAGCAAAAGGTGGTGTGGATCAAACACAAACATTGATAGAAATAAAAACCATACCCTCCAATGGGTGTTTTTACCCTTAAAAATTGAATAAATAGAGCTTTAAACAAGCCACTACACCTCAAAGAAGCACAACGGTTTTATATAGTAAAAACCCATAATCTTATAGAACCAATCCTTCTTGACTCAACTCAAGAAGTAAAAACGACAAATGCATTTTCAGCAATGAATCAGTACCCATTGAGATTATAAAAATGAATAAAAACACTAACTCAAAATTAAAGTATTACTTGTGCAAACATTCACTGAAGAAAACCGGACAGTTTTTCACTCTTACTCTTTTATTCTGTATGAGTGTGTTGCCAAACATAGCAAATGCAGACTTTAACCCTATTCTCATCAGTGATGGTGATGACCACCTCATCTATAAAATAACAGGCGCTAGCAGCTTTGCCGACCTTACCGGTGAAGACTTAAATGATGGTGCTGCTCCGGATATTGAAGAAGTGGGCGCCTTCCCACAAGGTTATAATATTCAGGATTTAGCAAAAGACAATGCAGGAGACACATGGGCACTTGCTATAGGGTTAGGAACGGATGGAGCAACCAGAGGGCATGCTTATATTGGTCAAATAACCGAAAGTGCGGGTAGCTACTCATTTACTGATATTAGAGACTTAGGTGAAACTTATTTAGACACAAGTTCTTATGGGTTAAAGCAGCATGGAAAAGCATTAGTCTGGGATCCAGATAATCAATATTTCATTTATGAAGCTAATCCTACTTGGAATGATACTTTAAAAGCCACCTTTAAGGCTTATGATCCAGCTACGGACAGCGTTCTTGCAGACCCATGGGGGACAGGTAATGCCGCAATGGTTATAGCACTTCCTATCAGCCAAACCGCTACTCATGCTCAAGGTTTAGCTTTTTCACCCGATGGAGAATTATATGCAGCCATGGCTAACCACCCTGCTTATATATTAAAACTGGAAAGAAATGCGAACGACCAATTAACAGGAAATTCCACCCTGATTGGTGCGTCAGGACTTGGGCAAAATATACACAACATAGAAGCACTTAATTTTGATTCCAATGGACGAATGATAATAATGGTATCAAACGGGGGGGCTTCTGGGGGAAAGGGGAAAGTTTACACACTCGATTTAACAACAGAATTACTAACAGAAATCGCTGACTTAGATAATGGATCTGGTAGCAATAGGGACTGGGAAGGCATAGTGTTTAGTAAGCCTGAGTATTCGCCCAAGTTATGTTATGCAATGACCGATGATGTGGCAGAACTTTATAGCTTTGATATGGATAGCAGCACACCGCCTACTAAGGTAAATACCTCTAGAGTGTTTAACGGAGAAGGCGCTGCCTATAGAGCAACGGACAACGCCATTTACACTTTTGATCAAGTGGTTCAAAGCTCATCAGATCCTTCTGACCTATACAAAGTTGAACTGGATGGCACTGTCACACTTATAAAAACAAATTTTCTCTCACGAAGAGCAGCAGGTGCTGAGTTTATTAGATATACAGATGGTACAGAGCGATTTGTAGTGCTTCAGAATGAATTTGATTCTGAAATTGTGATATATGATGCTCAGGATTTAACTGATAACACACCCATATCCACAACTCCGTTACTATTTCCTGACGGGACAACCGCAAAAGTATCAAGCTTGGCAATAAACCCAGCTAATGGAGAAGTCTTAGTGGCAGAAGATGGACTCAATAGCACAGACGTTATTGAAATTTACTCCGTTGATATGACTTCTGGACAACTAACCCTTAAAACGATCTTAACGGTGCTTGGTATTGATGCAGAATCCCTTGCTTTTGCAAGCGATGGAGAGCTATATGTTGAAAATGAGGATAAGGCTGTTTCAGCATATGACCACAAAATTTTCAGAGTTGATTTAACTACGGGTGATTTAACCGTTGTTGAAGATAACATTGATAGTGTTATTACAGGCGATATAGAAGCCATGTCCTGTACTGGTAGTAAAATATTAACACCCGTCGCCGTTGGGATCAGTGGCACTATTTTTCAGGATGACAACACCAATGATACCCAGGATGGTATAGAGTCAGGGCTTACTAATATCGCAGTCTCTCTTTATGAAGATATAAATAATGACGGCGCTATTGATATTGCAGATAATCTAATCGGTATAGCTAGTAGTGATACCAATGGAAACTATAGCTTTGGCTCTCTCGCAGATGGAGATTATTTGGTACAGGTAAATAGTACGGATTCCAGTTTAGCAACAGGTCTAGTTTTAGGAGGAACTAACCCCTTAGATGTAACAGTGAGTGGCTCAGGGGTTGCAGATCAAGACTTTCCTTTTGATTTGACAGGCTGCACAGCATTAAGTGGCACTATCAATGCTGGCTTGGCTTCTAGTCTACAGATTAGTACTGGAGACAAAATATTTCTGGGATCAACCACTGTAGCAACAGAAACAGGCCACCTTAAGGCATTTACTGTGAATGCTTCCGGCACCCCTGCTACAGATGCATCTTGGGATGTAGCTGATCAAATGACTCCAGTTGAACGAGATGCGCGTTTGTATTCCAGTGATGACAGTGGCGATAAAATTTTATTTGCAAGCCTAGATGATGCCGCTTTTGATACCAACGGTCTACCCACGGTCACTACGATTAAAAATACGATTAAAACCGCCACGTTAGGGGCGCTCTCAGATAATAGTAGCCTTGCTCTAATCGACGACAGGAGAAATGTATTCACCTACCTTAGTGATTCATCTTATCGTTCATTCATTACATCTAATGATACTAGGCGCTCTAGTCGTACTAAGCGTGTGTTGGCAAGTAGTAACGACGGCTTCTTATATGCCTTCAATCAAAGTGATGGTGATTTAGGCTGGGGTTGGATACCACGTAGTTTAGTGGAGGGTTTAAAGTATCCTGCTACTTTCAGTGATTACCATTACATGCAAGGAGAGATTGATGTACTTGATCTTAAGCACTCTGGAAGTTTTAGAAGCTATGTTATCGGTAGTTATAAACAAGGCTTGGGACAATATGTGTTGCGTTTAAGCAATGACACTTCCAGTAATTTAGATGCGGTCATCTGGGATGTGGATCATAGTGCCACTGAAATGAGTGTGCCGAATCAAGGTAGGCGTGCTTATTTTAAAGATGGCAATGACAGCACTTATACAGCCTATGTTACTTCGGGCGCTTCGGCTAATAGTTCTATTTTACATATTCGAAGTTTAGCTAGCTCGACTACGCGAGCAATTCCATTGACTTTTAATGCGACTTCTACGGCTTATGTTATGGATGACGTGGGAAGTATAACAGCAAAGAGCATTTATCTGGGCGATGATGTGGGCAGTATTTATTCCGCTAGTTTGCTAGATGTTAATCAAGCTTTGGAAAGTGCTGCTAATATTCAAACGGATATTAATGACTCAGCGGTTGCCGCATTGGATGTCAGTGATTCAAGTGCTGTCTTGTTTATTGGCAGTTCAAAATCATCAACTGATCATACAATTCATCTTAGGGCGCAATCTGGAGATCGACTCACTATTTTTAAATATGATAGTGGCACTTCAAGTTGGACTAGAAAATGGACTAGCTATGTGGGTGGTGCGAACAAATGGAGTAGTGACGGCAGTGTAGTAGCTGATACTAGTATTCAAGCGCTCCCTAGTGATGCGCATATCACGGACAATGCTTATGTAGTGGCAAATAGTATTGTACTTCCGGTTACTTTAGACCCTGCTAATAATCAATGTAGTGGTTTATCTTATTATTATTTGTATCAATTAGATAACGGACATTTCCCTAGCAACCGGTTTTACACTACTAGTGAGTCCGCTATTAATAGTAATATAGCTATAGGCAAAGGAAATGCTCAAACGCTTCACTTTGCCAACCTATTAGGCTCTTCCCAAATGATGGGTTCTGGAATGTCTGATCAGACGACTAATGGAGCTACCGGTATTAGTACCCAATTCATTATTAAAGATCCTATATCGACGGGAGTTAGGAGCTGGCGTGAATTATAGTGAAAACCTCACCATACCTGTTTACCCGTTGAATACCTGATAAACAATAAAAGATAGGCTAAAATTACTTTAGACAACTCACATTACATATTATTATGCCCATCATCACCGCTAAAAATATCGTTGACTTTTGGTTTTCAGATGAAAGCCGTTCCAAGTGGTTTTCATCAACTGCTAAGTTTGATCAAATACTCCTCGAACGTTATGAGCAACTGTGGATTGAGGCCAAAACAGGGAAGCTAGAGGATTGGACTAGTACTCCTACGGGGTGTTTAGCGCTGATTATTATTCTCGATCAACTACCACTTAATATGTTTCGTGGCCTAGCTAAATCATTTCAAACTGAAGCCAGAGCAATCGAGGTTTGTAAAATAGCGCTTAATTCTGATTTCCATCATCAACTACCTCTTCAACAAAGAGCGTTTCTCTATATGCCGCTGATGCATAGTGAAAACCTTGATGATCAAGATCTTGCTGTCAGTCTGTTTGCAGCTGATGATCTGTCATCAAACTTACGCTTCGCAAAACATCACCGTGAGTTAATCCGAAAATTTGATAGATTCCCCCATCGAAACGTTATTCTTGGTAGAAAGAATACTAAGAGTGAAAGCGATTACCTGAATTCAAAAGAAGCATTCACTGGCTGAGATCGAAATTTAGGAAAGCAAACATCAATATAAAGTACCTTATTGCCCTATTTAAAATGAAGTGTCTCAGGTTGTATAGCACTCACTTTGTATAAGTTTATATTTAACCACTATTTTATGGGAATAATAGACTACACTTAGGTCATGCATATTAGACTCTACATATCTGATGGGCTGTTATCTACGAGTAGTTTTCACAAGCAAAGGAAGGTGTAAAAAATGACGTATTTCATTCTACAAACATTATTTTGGTTACTTTTAGCATTTATTGCTGGGCTAATTCTTGGCAGATGGTTAAAGCGACTTTTATGTCATAAGGTTGAACCTGACTATCAATATAGTTCAAGTGAAAGTGTACATAAGGCCACTGACAGCACAGATTCTACCTACGTAGGCACCGCTGATAAACTTGCTTTTCGCGATCGTGGAGAATATGACTCTCAATCAACTCAACAGGACGGAATGTCTACGGGCACTAAAGCTGCAGCGGGGATTGCCACTGCGGCTGTGACAGCGGCGGTAGGTCGTTCACTTGTAGATGATGATGAGAAAGAAGTAGAAAAAGAAGAAGTGATCGTAGAGAAAGAGGAAGTAGAGGTAGAGGTAATCGCAGAGAAAGAAGAAAAAACTGTTATCGAGACCTATGATGAAGACACGTCAGATGGTGCTTCAACTTTCGTTGATGTTGAAGAGGAGGTTGTCGAAATTGAAGAGGCCGCTACTACATCTACAACCCGTACTTTTAATGTAGATACGGGGACTACAGGTAACGATTCCACTATTTCAGGCATTGACTCAAACAACCTGCAAATTATCGAAGGTATCGGACCTAAAATGCAGGAAATTTTGAATGAAAATGGTGTTCATAACTGGAAAGGCCTGAGCATGACGTCAGAAGAAGACATTAGAAATATGCTCAGTAAATATGGCGATCAGTTCAAAGGTGTAGAAGATATCGACTCATGGATAGAACAAGCTCGATTAGCTACCGAAGGTGATATTGATGAGCTAATACGAATCCAGAAAGTGGACGGAAGTTCTAAACTTGAAAGAAAGTTTGGGATTACTGGCTCTAACCAAGGGACTGATACGACAACCCGTACAGACGAAAGCACTGACAATGATCTCGGTGGCGCAGGAGCAGTAGGTGCTGCTGGCGCAGCTGTTTCTGGAGCAGCAGCACAAGGCTTGATGGGCTCTCATGATGAGCAGTCATCTAGCTCTGGAATTGACGGCATTGACAGCGATAATAACCTACAAATAATCGAAGGTATTGGACCTGCAATGGAGAGAGTGTTAAATGAAAACGGCATCAACAGTTGGAGTGATTTAGGTTCTAGGACAGAAGATGACATCTTAGAAATATTGGGTAAATATGGCAACAAATACCAGTTAATGCAACCTGCCAGCTGGGTTGCTGAAGCCAAACTAGCCGCGGCTGGTGATGTGACTGAACTAATCCGTATTCAAAAGATAGATGGCACTTCCAAACTTGAAAACATGATTCGTTCTACTATCGAAAGTGGCTTTGGTAATTTCGACAAGGATGATTTACAAATAGTTGAAGGTATAGGCCCCAAAATCTCAGGATTGCTTAATAATGCAGGCATAAATACTTGGCAAGCACTTGCCGATACAGATGTCGGGAAGATACAGGGTATATTGGATTCAGCGGGCTCAGACTTTCAAGTTGCTAACCCAACCACTTGGGCTGAACAAGCCGGTTTAGCTGCAAACGAAGAATGGGACAAGTTAAAAGAATATCAGGACTTTCTGGATGGTGGACGCTCTGTCTAACTCACTGTTGAAACACGGGATTTACACACATTGATTTCCCGTGTTTCACAGCTTCTGTTAGCTTCATACAAGTAGCTCATACAAGCTTATAAACTGGGTGTATTTCCTTTTTTATAGGCAAAGCCTCTCACTATAGCTCCAGCTCTTACTCCTCGAAAGTGGGGGCAGCATTTAACTGAGCTATTCAATACAAATTATGGAAGTGAGCTTCAGGCGCGCCTAAATGGCTAATTAAGTATCGCTTGTTGACAAGCTTCGCAGCTATGATGGAACAAAGCTGTAGATTGGTTAGCGACATTGAATATCACTTCTTAGAACGCTCAATCGTCGTCTTACTAACCTTGTTTTTACGTTCTGCACGTCTATTTGTTCTAATACGCTTAACCAATAAATCGCGATGATTGACTTCAAAACCATCGCGTTTAACGCGCTTGATTTTATAGCCAATCAAACGTTGGATATTGTCCAAACTCCGCTCTTCTTCACGGCTTACAAAAGAAATTGCATGACCTTTGCTACCTGCGCGCCCTGTACGCCCTATGCGATGCACGTAGTCCTCAGCAAGAAACGGCAGGTTATAATTCACCACATAATCCAAGCCCTGAATATCTAAACCACGCGCGGCAATCTCCGTGGCAATAAGAATCTGTACTTTTGCGGATTTAAAATCAGCCAATGCACGACGACGCGCGCCTTGTCGCATATCGCCATGGCAAGTAGCAATAGGATATTTTTTAAGGCGAGCTTTAAGCTGATCCGCTTGCCGTTTTGTGCTGGTGAAAACCAACACCTGAAACCAGTTATGTTCTTCTAATAACTCAATGAAAAGATCGATTTTACGACGTTCTTCAACCTCATAAACCACATGATCAACCGTATCTGCGGTAATGTTTTCTTTTGAAACACGAATCTCCTGATGCTTTTTAAGGAGCTTATGTGCCAGCTCATTGACCGAAGGGGATAAAGTAGCAGAGAACAATAATGTCTGTCGGCTCGTAGCGGTTAGTGCCAATAACGCTTGCACATCCGCCACAAACCCCATATCCAACATGCGATCAGATTCATCTAAAACAACAAACTCTACGCTCGCCAAATCGGTATTACAAAACTCAACATGCTCTAACAATCGACCTGGTGTACCAATTAGCACATCTACACCTGCCTTTAGTTTCTTCTCCTGCCCCGCTATTTTCACACCACCATAAACGGCCAAGACCGATAAAGGCAAGAATTGTGCATAGTTACCAATAGTCTGCTCAAGCTGTTCAGCAAGCTCGCGTGTAGGCGTAAGAATAAGCGCACGCGGTTCGGGTTCAGTAGGAGAGCTAACTGTTTTATTCATCAACTGCTGCAAAATAGGAATAGCGAATGCCGCTGTTTTGCCCGTCCCTGTCTGTGCAATAGCCAGCAAATCATTACCACGTCGTGCAGGAATAATCGCCTGCTCTTGAATCGGCGTCATCTCAGAATACCCACAAGCATCAATGGCTTTTTGCAGGTTTGGGTCTAGGTCAAGCGATGAAAAAATCATGGGGTCCTTGTTTGTTCTTATCACATAAAGTGAATTGGATATGGAGAATGAGAAGAGAGTATATAGGATTACTTATTTTACCAAAAATTGAATCCTATCTGAAGATGATTTGCCGTAATTCTTTTTCAGCATACATTTGGTCATCCAGAATTACAAAAAACATGGATGCTTTAATCTTACATGGTTTGTTTCTGAACATTAACGACAACTAGTTATGATTATGAGCCACCATCTTTTTCAAATTGACTCCCAGCACGGTTATCACCAATAAATAGATAGCCATCGCAGTAAAAACCAAAGCAGTTAATGCGCCGATACGCGACCAGATTAAAGCCGTTTGCCACCACTCATCAGCCGGCATCAGATAAATAATACCGAATGCCATCACTCCGGCCGATAGTGCTATCCTCAGCAAGTAACCGACTAAAGAACCCAACTGTGCTTTATCCATGCTAAGTACACCTTGCTTATGCAGTGTATAATAGAGCGCTCCTGCATTGACATAGCCCGCAAGTGCCACTGCCAGAGCCAAGCCGGCATGTGGGCCAATGTATCCCAGTTGATACCAAGGATAGACAATAACTGCACTTAAAATGATATTAACAAACACTGAGAATATACCGATTTTCACGGGTGTCTTGGTATCTTGCCGAGAATAAAATCCCGGAGCCAACACTTTCACCAAGATAAAAGCGGGCAATCCAAACGAATAGGTTATTAAGCTCAAGCTTGCCATCTCTACATCGTGCCAGGCTGAAGTATTGTAAATAACAGTGACCAAAATTGGCTTTGCCAGAATCATCAATCCAACCATGGCAGGGATAGCAACCAGCACAGCAAGTTTTATAGCCCAATCCATCATCCCTCTAAAAGATTCTGCCTGGGTATTGGCATAGTCTTTTGAAAGCTTAGGCAATATAACCACACCCAACGCCACCCCAAACAGAGCAAGTGGGAATTCTACGAAACGATCAGAACTATATAACCAGGAGATAAACCCTTCGCCTAATAAAGAAGCAATAATGGTATTCAATAACAAGTTTATTTGCGCTACCGAGGAACCAAACAATGCAGGTGCCATCAATTTTAGGACTTTCTTTACGCCCTCGTGACCGCGTTTATAGCGGAATTTTGGAATAAGCCCCAAGCGATATAAAGCGGGTATCTGAAACAATAATTGGGCGATACCGCCAATAAAAACTCCCCAAGCTACCGCAGTGATGGGTTCATCAAAATAGGGAGCAAAAAACACCATACTGACAATCATCGCAACATTAAGTAAAACAGGAGTAAATGCAGGGATAGCAAACTTCCCCCAAGTATTTAAGATACTACTTGCCAGTGCTGACAATGAAATAAAGAAAATATAAGGGAACGTAATTCTGAGTAATGAGGCTGCAAGCTCAGGCTTTGCATCCGGTTCGATTTGAAAGCCCGGCGCGAATACCATCATTAAAATAGGTGCAGCTATGACTCCTACCACACTAATTATAAATAAGATTAGCGCTAATGTTGTCGCTACATGATCGAGTAAATCATGTAATGCTTCTTTGCTTTTGGTTTCTTTGTACTCGGACAAAACGGGTACAAAGGCGAGCGAGAACGCGCCCTCTGCAACAAACCTTCTCAGTAAATTGGGTATTTTATTAGCGGCAAGAAAAGCATCTGTTGCCCCTCCTACGGGAAACAGATGAAACAGCACCATATCGCGCACTAATCCCAACACGCGTGAGATCATGGTCATTCCGCTTATCGCAGCACTAGACCGTAATAAGCTTCCCATCTAGGAGTCTGTCCGAGCATAGAAAGCGTAACGAAATTCATCCTGACATGTGATTGATTTTCGATCGAATGAGGCGAATAGCCGTAGCTCTTCAACGAATTTAATCGGAATATAGGCATATTTCAGGGTGGCTTGTAGTAGCTTCTTCATTCTCGGACAGACTCCTAGTTACCTATAGCAGCATGCGTTGTGGTTATCTTCTGAACGATGGAGGATTGACGTAACAATATACGACCGGCTTCAATGAGTTGGTCAACTTTGTCATCCGGTAATTCCAGAGAGGTTTCTAGCAAAGATAGCTCAGTCGCTTGCTTAGATGGTAGTTGGTTAAAATTGAGTTCAGCCATTTGAAATTCCATATGCCCACAACGAGGAGAGTTAGTTTCTGCACATCGCCCTCTTTTTACCTGTGCTTGCCATACAGGGAAACGATTTTTGAGCAGGTTTAAAGTCTCCTGATTATAACGCCTTGACTGGATAGTAGTCACTGCTCCTAAAATAGTTGCAGTTCTTGGCGACTCTTGCCTTGACCCAATAGTGGGTGGAATGGCATCAGAAGCATTAACAATGATAAACATAATCTTGTGATTTTTAGTCATTTTGTATGATTTCATTAAGGACCAAAAATCATTATCGTTTTCTTCGACTAAGTGAATTAAAGAACGAATACCCAAATTATCAACAACACCACCGTCAACCAGATGCAAAAAAGATTGGTAGCGTCGACCCACCCTGTATGGTGCTACACCAGAATCAACTTCACATTCTGCTGAATAGTTTTTCATCACGATAGGAGAAAATACCACAGGTACAGCCGAAGATGCTACCACCGCACGACCCACCGGATAACTCCCTATATTTGAACAAAGGCGCTTGAAATTCTTTTTGGTAAACGCAAACCCTCGTCCAGAAGCCAGATCGGTGGCATTAATAACAATTCTTGGCCCATTCCTGCGCATGTCACTGTAGCGTTTTCTACCGAAAATAGTATCTGCATAGTAATCCGCCGCCAAGTCACTACGCTCATATAAAGCCGGTGCAAGTTTGATCCAGTTTGAAGGGGAAAATAGTAAATATTTTAATAAACTACTTTGCACTGGGCGTTTCAGGAAGCGACTTTCAAAGTCCTGAAAAATATCTTTGCCGTAAAGTCCATAATAAGCAGCGGTGAAACTACCCCCCGAAACTGAAGAGATGAGATCCACTTCATCAAGCAAGCTTTTTTTTCCAGCCCCAGTAGCGGAAGATGAAATACTTTCCAATTCTTTTAATACACCATAAGAGAATGCGGCAGCGCGAGTGCCACCTCCAGAAAAAGTCAGTATTAACGTTAAATCATCTGATTTTTTTATCTGGCTACCCGTCTTATTATTAGGCTGGTAGAGTTTATTGGAATGTGGTCTTAGCGGATCATTTAATGGGGGTTGCTTGAGATTGCTACAACCCGTAAGAGTCAATAGCGTAGCTAAGATAATAATATATTTAATCATAATGGGTATATTACCTCTTATGACTACAATTTTTTGCTCTATTTTACCGCATGGAGGTTAGCATAAAACCGTCCAGCGGGAATTACGACTTAAGTATCCTTCGACAAGCTCGTAGAGACAATACTTTTGAGACAATTAATACGTACTAACTACTCAACAATTTTGTCGATTATCAATGAAACAGCTTCACCCAAAGCAACCGGGCTTTGCTCAACGTACAAATCTCCTGGGTTCTTTGTAGGAGTTCCACCCACAGAAACCCTCGCACCCACTGTTACCTGTTTGAAACTCGACAGTTTTAACTGTGGCATCATCGCCATACTGTCATCCAGAGTGACTTCAACAGGCAGGTCACTTACTTTCATACGCAGCGCTGCCAAAGGCATGGGTGGACCTGTTACTGCTTTTGCATAAATATATACCGTGTGATCAGGGTTAGCTTTTGACTTCAGCTCACCGGCAAGATCAATCGTTAGTGTGATACTAGCCTTGCTTATTGCATTCGTGCTCTCATTCGTATTCGAAGAATTAACAGTACCGCCAGCATCCGAAATTAATTGAACAACTTCAAGCCTTTCTTTTGAACCCGCTTCAAGCCTTGGTAGTACTTTATTCCAGTAGACGATAGCGTCTTCTTTATCACCACGTTGCTTTGCTGTCATGCCCGCCAGCCACAGACCCATTAGGTTGTCGGGTTCTATTTTTAACGCTTGTTGAATATACTCTTCAGGTTTTCCGGTGAGAACACCATCGTTGCTTGCACCCAAAGCATCGGCCATTTGTAGTAACAAAGAAGTATTATCTGGAGATAGTTCTAGTGCTTTTTGATATGCAGGTATTGCATCAGCAGGACGATTAATAATCATGTAAGAGCGACCTAGCATGGTCCAACCCTTTAGGTTGTCGGGTTTTTCTTTTAATTTACCCTCAAGCTTGGCAATCATTTGCTCCATGCTCAGTTGTGGCTTCTTGGCACTACTAGCATTGTTTGTATTTCGTGTGTTCTTAGCGTTAAGAGCATTCTGAGTAACCCCAGTTCCTCTAGCCACAGAGCTTTCAGTAATTGCTTTAGGTTCGCCAAATTTCAAATACAAACCCGTCGCCAGTAACGGCACGAATAACGCAACCAACACGATGGCAAGCTTTGAATGTTGTTGAGTTGATGCGCTACTACTATTATCTTCAGCATCATCCAGGTCGTCATAAAGCGCTTCTTCTAATTCATCTTTTGCTTGCAGGTAAGTCTCTTTTTCCAGACCGCCCTGTTTATACTCTGTTTCAAGCTCAGCTAATTGTGATTTAGTGATACTAATATTTTGTTCACGACGGTCATCAATAATATCAGTAGGTCTACGTAGCAACGGGGGTAGCAAAAATGCCAACGCAATTATTAGCAGTAAAACAGAAAATATCCAGAATACAATATTTGGATTCATTATTAGTCCTCTGACTCTAGTAGTTTGCGTACTTCATCACGTTTGCTTTTATCCAATGTTGCCGTTTCCTCAGTCTTGTTTTTACGAGTCACCGCAAGCAAAATAAGAAAACCAATCAACAACATGACGGCAGGTCCAAACCAAAGCAACCAAGTGGATTTTTTTACCGGTGGTTTGTACAACACAAAGTCGCCATACCGATCGACTAGAAATGTTTTTACTTCTTTTTCACCCAAGTTCTTTATCGTGATCATGTCGTAAACTTCATTACGTAAATCTTTGGCTAGTTCCGCATTCGACGCCGCGAGATTTTCGTTTTGGCAGACCAGACAGCGCAGTTCAAACATCAACTGGTTATAAAGAATTTCTTGGTCTTTATTGTCAAAGTTTCTTACTTCAATCCCAGACCAAGCGAAGTTGGTAAACAATGACAACAGTAATCCTGCCATTAGAACGGTAAATTTTTGTTTCATGGGTTAGCCTTCTTCACGCAATTTTTTAACCAGCGGCGCTAGTGTTTGATCAATATCCTGAGCTTTCAATGGCCCGGTGAATTTATATCGAATAACGCCTTTTTTATCGATGACAAAACTTTCAGGAACCCCATATACACCCCAATCAATACCGGCTCTACCCGTCTTGTCCACGGCAATTTTACTGTAGGGGTTTCCGTACTGTACTAGCCATTGCTTGGCAGCCGCTCCGTAGTCTTCCGTACCATAATCCTTGTAATTCAAACCCAGCACATCGACATTGTATTTATTAACAAAATCTGTCACTACTTTGTGTTCAGCTCGGCACGAGACGCACCATGAAGCCCATACATTAAGCACCCAAACTTTACCTTTTAAATTGTCAGGCGAGATCATGACATCTTCTTCATACAATTGTGGCAAGGTAAAGGCAGGTGCCGATTTACCCACTAACGGAGATGGAATATCACGTGGGTTTAGACTAAGCCCTTTCCACAGCAAAACAACCAGTGCCAGAAAAATGACTAGCGGAAGAAGATAACGACTCATGCTATAGCTTCCTTTACAGTAGATGTAACGGCTTTTTTACGGATACTGGAAGCTTTGCTACTTAAACGACGATAACGTTTATCAAAGGCTGCAAACAACCCACCTAATCCCATAAGAATAGCGCCTAACCAAATCCAGCGAACAAAAGGCTTATATTGCACCCGCAAACTCCATGCACCGCTTTTACCTAAAGGCTCACCCAGAGCGACAAATAAATCACGGAAAATACCAGCGTCGATTCCTGCCTCTGTCATAGGCATGGTTTGTACCCGATACGTTCTTTTTTCTGGATTCAACACGGCTACGCTTTTCTCATCACGTGTGATAACGATAGTGCCGCGATGTGCCGTATAGTTAGGTCCTGTAGAATCTTTCACACCCAGAAACTTAAATTGATATCCACCCAGGTCATAACTTTCATTGGGTTCTAAACGTACATCTTTTTCTACGTTATACACAGAAACCAGAGTGATTCCGGTAAACGAAACGGCTAATCCAATATGACCTAACATGGCTCCCCAACTAGTGCCTGATAATTTAAAAGGTGAACGTTTTTGCTTAAGCACCCACATCAATGCGCTAAAGGCGATCCAGCTTGAAATAAGTAATCCCATCAGCGTTAGACCCGAAAACTCAGGTGCAAATATCAGTGGTAAAACAATGGCAGTCACCAGGGCAAAGATAAACGGTAGCCACATAGTGGGTGTTAAGCGGGATAAACTATCTTTTTTCCAGCGCAGGAATAATCCGAAACCCATTATAGTTGCAAGCACTACACCTAAAGGTACCATAATCGCATTAAAGTACGGAGGGCCAACAGAGATTTTGCCAATAGATAATGCATCCGTAATCAACGGAAATAAGGTTCCCAACAAAACTGCACAAGCCATTACAACCAAGATGATGTTATTGGCTAATAAACCTGATTCCCTTGAAACCAGTTCGAACTTTGCATTAGAGGCAAATTTCGGAGCTCGAAAGCTAAACAACGTCAACGATGCACCAATAACTAACAACAGGAATACAAGGATAAACAAACCGCGCTCTGGATCACTGGCAAAGGAGTGCACTGACGTTAATACACCGGAGCGAACCAGGAACGTTCCCAACAAACTCAAAGAAAAAGCGCCAATGGCAAGCAACACCGTCCATGCTTTAAACATGCCACGTTTTTCTGTCACCACCAATGAATGCATTAATGCTGTACCCACTAGCCAAGGCATAAATGAGGCGTTTTCAACAGGATCCCAGAACCACCAGCCGCCCCAGCCTAACTCGTAGTAGGCCCACCAACTGCCTAATGCAATACCAATAGTCAGGAAAACCCATGCAATGTTAGTCCAAGGTCGCGCCCATCTAGCCCAAGCCACATCAAGTTTGCCACCAATCATGGCGGCAACAGCAAAGGCATAAGCCACAGAAAAACCCACATATCCCATATACAACATAGGCGGATGTATGGCTAAACCAACATCTTGTAACAACGGGTTAAGGTCACGTCCGTCAGCTTGCATGGGAATGCGATCAAACGGATTAGAAGTAATAATCAAAAACAGCAAAAAGCCAATTGCGATCAAACCCATCACACTCAATACACGAGCCAGCATAACCACGGGGATACTTCTACTAAACAAGGCAACCGCCAAACTCCATGTCGATAAAACCAAGCCCCAAAGCAGTAAGGAGCCTTCGTGCGCTCCCCAGACTGCGGATACTTTAAATAATGTGGGTAAAGCGGAATTAGAGGTGGTAGCCACATAACGAACGGAGAAATCATCCGTCAAAAAAGCATACACCAAACAACCAAAAGAGAAGGCCATAAAAGACCATTGTGCAAAGGCAGCAGGTTTGGCTATTGCCATAAAATTTGAGTTGCCACGAAAACTTCCATACATGGGAACCAACCCCAGAACCACTGCAATAGCTAATGCAATAATCAGTGACATTTGACCTAATTCAGGAATCATTACTGGGCAACCCCATCTAGTTGGTTATTTTTAGCCTTATTAGCTTTCTCTACGTTTTCCATATTTAACGAGTCTTTGACTTCTTTAGGCATATAGCTAGGATCGTGTTTCGCTAACACCTCTTCAGCCACGAATCTGCCATTGACATCCAGCTTTCCTTTGGTAACCGCAGACTGCTTCTCTTTAAATAGATCAGGCAAGATACCCTTGTAATAAACCGTTACATCTTGCTTGTAATCAGTGAGTACAAATTCAACATCCAGACTATTTTCGTTACGTTTTAAGCTACCCTCACGAACCATACCGCCGAGGCGGAAAAGCTCGCCTTGTGCAATCTCTCCTGCCATTACTTTTGTCGGTGTCAGGTAATAATTCAGGTTGCCACGCAAGGCGCTAACAATAAGAGCGGATGCGGCTGCAACACCGACCACTCCCATCAGTACTAATATTAATCTTTTTTGTCTAGCTTTCATTTTTCTACCAAAATATTTTACTTAAATAAGACGGGAAACCCACTACAATGTTAAGAGATACGAAAGAGATAAACTTTCAGAGACTGTCTCGTTTAGTATTGATCTTTATTAACTGGGCTATATTTTTTAAGGCTGCTTTGCGCTGACCTTTTAACAGAATCGGCTCAAGAAACATCAAAATCACTGTAAACCCATAGGTCATTAAAATATAGAAACCATAGTTTCCCATTGATGGCCAATTACCCATTATGTGCTTCCTCTCTTAACATTAACATCCTCTAATTCTTGAACCCAACGCGCATGTTTTTCACGCTGTAAAATAATGTTTCGAACCCGCATGCAAATAACCCCAAAGGCATAAGACCAAAAAGCAATGACCATCATAAACATAGCAATTTTAATATTCGGTTCGATCTGCTGTGTAGAAGATTCTTGATGTAAAGAAGAACACTCCGCAGGATTCGGGCAATTAACAGAATAATAAATAACAGGCACCATCACCATTCCAACCAGCGCTAAAATAGCTGCGGCTTTATCGGCTCTTCTGGAATCATCAATCGCTGATTGTAGTGCCATATACCCAATATAAAGAAATAACAGGATCAGAAAAGAGGTCATGCGCGGATCCCAATCCCACCAGGTTCCCCAGCTAGGTTGCCCCCAAAAAGCACCTGTCCACAGTCCTATCACGGTAAACAACGCACCCGTTGGTGCGATCGCAGAGGCGAACATATAAGATAAACGTGTATTAAAAATCAAGCCAACCAATGCCCAAAACACCAGCATGGCGTATAACCACATAGACATCCAGGCAGCTGCCACATGAATAAAAATAATACGGTAATATTCTTTCTGATCCGTTAGAACATCAGGTGTTTTAAAGAATCCCCAATAAAGACCCAGCATGGCTAATACCAATGCTATTGTCATAAACCATGGAACTAATTTACCTGCCAAGGGATAAAAGAGGGAAGGTGCGGCGTACTTAAACCAATTTATAGTCAATTTTTCAACACTCTACTGATAATTACTAAGGTAGATTATATTATTTTAAACTATCCAATAAACTAACAATTGTTTATTCAGATGCAATACGTAACGCGGCGGCAGTTGCCCACGGCGTTAAAACCAGCGTCAGTATCAGGAATCCAGTCAATAAAAGCAAATAAGACTGCACGTTATTGTGGGAAAGCATACTATCAGCCACTGCACCTGCTCCATATATAAGCACTGGAATATAAAGTGGCAGTACCAGCAATGAAATAAGCACCCCTCCTCCACGTAGCCCCAGCGTTAGTGCTGCACCAATAGCACCCAGCAGACTCAGGATAGGTGTACCGAGTAGCAAAGCTAACATCATTATTCCAATAGTCTCAACGCCAAGGTGATATTGCAATCCTACCAATGGCGCGATAAGCACCAGTGGCAAACCCGTTAACACCCAGTGTGCAAATACTTTTGCCAGTACAATAATAAACAAAGGCTGTGGCGACAGTAGCATTTGTTCCAAAGTACCATCTTCATAATCACTAGCAAACAGACGTTCAAGCGCCAGCATGGAAGCCAATAACGCGGCGATCCAGGCAACACCGGGCGCCATTTTTTGTAACAGCGCTTTATCAATCCCTACACCCAGTGGGAAAAGACTAATAACAATAATAAAGAAAAATAAGGTAGTAAGGATTTCAGTTTTGTGCCGCATGGCAAGCATAAGGTCGCGATAAAGAATGGTTTTAAAGATACTAAACATAGATATCACACATAGCTATCACACATAGCTATCAGGCTGCCAGCTTGAGTCGGTTCACATGACCAGAAGTAAGATCAACTTCCTGATGTGTCGTTAATATAACCATGCCGTTGTTTTCAATATGTTGGCTTATAACACGTTGTAAGTGGTCTACCGCTTTAACGTCCAATGCACTAAAGGGCTCATCAAGAATCCAGAGTTTTGATTGGGTCAGTAATAAATAAGCCAATGCAGTACGTCTTTTTTGACCTTGTGACAAGGATCTAACGGGTAAGTCTTCGTAGCCATATAAACCCATATCATCTAGAGCTTGCAACACACTATTTTCAGAGATATTAAGTCCGTTTAAGAAGCAACTTATTTTAAGGTTTTCCATAGCAGTCAAATCAAGCTTAATACCATTGTGATGACCCAGCCAGGTTAACTGCTCGCGAAACTCATCGGAGAGTTTCAAAATAGCATCTCCTTTCCACGACACATAACCTTCATCGGGATGTCGCAAAGTTGCCAATGTTTTGAGGAGAGTGGTTTTACCACAACCATTATGGCCTTCAATCAATAACAACTCACCCTCATTAATCTGAAAATCAAGGTTTTCAAATAATAATCTATCACCTCTACGGCAAGCTAAATGGTGGGCCTGTAAACTCATGCGGTGAATAATACCTAATTGGGCATGCTAGTAACAGGAAGAAATGCAATGGCTTCTCTGTGTTTCCTTTAAAGAGGAATATATTTAACAAGCGCTATTTCACCCACTATGCCCTATCTGCCAACACTGCTGTCAAATAGCCATCTTAACGTGATGGTGTATAAACATATTTAAATCTAATATACTTTCACCAATGAGTAACAATAAATGCACGCGCATCGACTTCTTTTATGAAGCCGCGCCCTACATCCATAACCATCGGGATAAAACCTTTGTTATCGCCCTCAGTGGCGAGGTTCTTGCGCACCCGCGTTTTACACACATACTGAAAGATATTGCCATCCTGCCTAGCTTAGGTGTACAGGTCATTCTGGTACACGGTGCCAGACCGCAGGTTAATCATGAACTAAAGCGAATAGGTCATAAGATAGATGTAAAAAACGATCTTCGGGTGACAGACGATGTAACGCTGGATACAGCCAAAAATATTATCGGTGCAATCCGTATCGACATTGAAAACAAAATGACGAGTATTCTTAACACACCACCTACGATTAATAATGGAACCGGCATCCTTTCAGGCAATTTAATCACCGCCAGACCGCTTGGTGTTCTCAATGGTGTAGATTACAAACATACTGGTGAGGTTAGAAAAATAAATGTAAGCCTTATTAACTCGCTACTGGAAAGCAGAAATTTGGTATTGCTTTCTCCATTGGGTTTTTCACCCACGGGAGAGACATTCAATTTGCGTTATGAGCAAATAGCCAGTTTTACTGCAAAGGCGGTAAAAGCCGACAAACTTATTTTCATTCATGCCGAAACACTAGATTTACCCAAACAAACAGACACACAGGGTTTGCATGAACTAATAGCCCAACACCCCGACAAACATCTTTATCAGGATATCAGTGATGCACTTAAACAAGGGGTGCAACGCATTCATCTGATTAACGCAGACATTAAAGGTGGCTTGTTACTGGAGCTATACACCCGTGATGGTGTCGGCGCCCTCTTCTCGGCTAACCATTATGAGGATATTCACTCTGCAACTATTGAGCATGTCACTGGTATTCTTGATCTGATCAAACCACTTGAAGAAAAAGGTGTTTTGATTAAGCGTTCTCGTGAGCAATTAGAATTAGAGATTGGAAACTTTAGTGTTATAGAAAGAGACCAGAAAATTATTGGCTGCGCAGCGTGTTATCAAATACCCAATACGAATATGGCTGAACTGGCCTGTCTTGCCATCCACCCCGATTACTATGGACAGAAACGTGGTGATACCTTGCTCAATTATATCGTTGGAAAAGCCAAAGTATTGGGAATAAAACAGTTGTTGGTTCTAACGACCCAAACAACGGACTGGTTTCAGGAACGAGGGTTTAAGATCGGCAACATTGATGATCTTCCGGAAACTAAAAAAGAGCTTTATAACTATCAACGAAAATCTAAAATTCTTTTGAAGTTGATCCAATGATAAGCATCATTGCCTAAGTATTTATCTTTTTTAATACATTCTGGAAGTGGCCTTCAGGTCGCCTAACATACTGTTTTTACATCATCTGACGAGCCTGAAGGCTCACTTCCTGATGCTATGACGCGGTAGCCTTTACCCCTACCCCGACAGATTGCGCTAGTTCCACAAAACCGGGGAAGGAAGTTTTCACATTAGCACAGTCGTTAATAGTAATAGGCCCCTCAGCAAGTAATCCTGCCATCACAAAGGACATGGCTATACGGTGATCGCCGTGACTATCTACTTCACCGCCTTGCATAGGTTGTGTAGGTTGTGTAGGTTGTTGCATAGCATCTTTCCCCTGAATGATAATGCCATCTGGCGTGGGTTCCGCCTCAACACCACACGCTAGTAAACCATCCGCCATGACTTGTATACGATCACTTTCTTTCACTCGTAATTCTTCAGCACCCGTTAATACCGTTTCTCCATCGGCAAAAGCAGCCGCCACAAACAGTGCCGGGAATTCATCAATCGCTAGTGGAACAAGATGTTCAGGTATCTGTATGCCTTTTAAATCAGCAGAGCGCACTCGGATATCAGCAACCGGTTCGCCCCCTTCAATACGTTCATTCTGAAGGGTAATGTCAGCACCCATTAATTTGAGGATATCAATCACACCGGTTCGAGTCGGATTGATACCCACATGTTCTAGCAACAAATCAGAGCCTTTAGCAATACTGGCACCTACCAGAAAAAAGGCAGCGGAGGAAATATCCGCCGGCACGTTGATATGCGTTGCCGTTAGCTGTCCGCCACCTTGTAAACTCATACGATTTCCATCGGTTTTAACATCATAGCCAAAGCCGCGCAACATACGCTCAGTGTGGTCACGTGTGGGTGCAGGTTCTGTGACTGAAGTCTCTCCTTCTGCATAAAGCCCCGCCAGCAAGATAGATGATTTAACTTGTGCACTGGCAACTGGCATATCGTAATGAATTCCAATCAAGATTGAATCACCGTGTATTTCTAACGGTGGAGTACCGTCTTCATGAGTACTAATTTTTGCTCCCATCGTAGCAAGAGGCTTGGTCACTCTGCGCATAGGACGTGTGGAAAGTGATGCATCACCTGTCAAAGTAACCGCATATTTTTGGCCACTCATTAAACCTGTCATTAAACGCATAGAAGTACCTGAATTTCCCATATCCAGATTTCCTTCCGGTGCTTTCAATCCATTTAATCCTACTCCATGGATCGTTAAATGTGTGTCATCATCTTCAATAATTTTCACTCCCATATACCGAAATGCATTTAATGTTGCCAGACAATCATCACCATTTAAAAAACCACTGACGCTCGTGACACCATTAGCTATAGAACCCAACATAATTGAACGATGAGAGATGGATTTATCACCCGGAAGTCTGATAGAACCCTGCAAACCTTTAGCTGATTTCCCAAGTGCTTGTGTTCTAAATTGTACGTTATCAGTCATTTTGGATGCTCTGTCTAAGATCAACTTTAAAGGAGAGTCACTCTACCCCATTCTGTAAAAAATGTAACTACTCCGAGTAAGCAAACAGGCCTATTCGAGAACAAAATTTATAATAACGAGATAGATATGTATGACCGTTCTAACCATTGTTCGTAAAAACAATAAAGTCTGTATTGCTGCCGATACCACCATAGACCTCAATGGCAATGTTGTTTCGGATGAAATTCTCACCACTAGCGACAAGATATTCAAACACGGTGACACTTATTTTGCCTATACCGGCGCAACCCAAAGTAGCATTATGCTAAAACATGCTTTAGAGGAGCACGGTGAGGATCTTTCCTTTTCGGGACAATCAAATATTTATAAATCTTTGTTAGTATTACATAAAGAACTAAAAGAGCACTACTTTACAAAAACGGATAATTCCAGCAACAATCAGGCTGTTGAAGATATGCATATTAATTTCTTACTCGCTAATCCGTCTGGTATTTATCAAATTTTGGGAGATCGCTTTGTAGGTGAAATTTCTAAATATTGGGCAGCGGGATCGGGTGCAAAACTGGCGTTGGGCGCCATGCACGCTTGCTATGAAACATTAGACAAACCTACTGATATAGCAACAACAGGAATCAACGCAGCCTGTCAATTTGATCGTTATTGTGGTTTACCCATGACAATGTATGAATGTACGTTAAAGAAATAGCTGAGGAAGTAGATGATGTTAATTATGACGCGTAGAGTAGGAGAAGCGCTATTGATAGGAGATGATATTAGTCTCATTATTCTTGGTGTAAAAGGAAACCAAGTGAGGATTGGTGTTGAGCACCCTAATGATATTGAAGTGCATAGGGAAGAACTCTATAACCCAAGGGTGGATCAAAGTACCAACGAAAACATCGACAAAAGTACCGACGAAACAACAGCCGATACAACAAAAGAAGACAAGCCCTGACCATTGCTCTCAAAACCCTGAAAAATCATATCTATCGTACCCTTATCTAAATCTAACACCTCATCAAAAAGTATAGTTTCTATTCATAAAATAAATAAAATAATGCATATTAGATTAACTATTGACCAGAACTATCTCTGTTTTTGTTCTATTATCCACACCGAAACTTTAATACGGAATTTTTGATATGGATGTTGGAAATATTCCGCTTCTCCTAGCTTGGGGAGCGTTGGTAGGCCTTGTTTTTTCTTCAATCGGTGCAGCAGGAGGTATTTTAGCCTCTTTTGGTCTGATCACACTTATCGGCGTTACCGATCCCAATAGTGTCAAACCCATGGCACAAATTCTCGCCATCGCTACCGCTCTTGTTTTTATTCCCGGATATTTCAAACGCAAAGCATGGGTATTACCGTTAGGGTTAATGCTTAGTGCCGGCGGAATAGTGGGTGCTATCGTCGGTAGTACCCTATCCAGTCGTTATCTTTCTGACATGAATACCTTCAAGCCTCTTTTTGGAGTGCTTGCGCTTTTAGTTGCTATACAAATAGGTTGGAAGCTTTATAAAGAGAAGCAACAAGATAAATCTGAAGCAGAAGCCTGTGAACATGGCGTCAAAAATATTTCTATCACGGGTACAGCCATTACTTTTGACTATGCCCAAAAGACCTACCAATGTAATCCCTGGGCGCCCTGGTTAGCGGGTTTTCTGATTGCTATTATCGCGTCTATTTTTGGAGTGGGTGGAGGATTCTTGCTAGTCCCTTATCTCGCATCAATCTTAGGTCTGCCGATGTATATCATTCCAGCAACAGCCGCACTAGCTGTCTTTATCAGTAGTATTATCTCCGTCACGAATTATTTAAGAATGGGATCTGAAGTGGATGTACCGATATTAGTGGTATTAATTATGGGTGGAATCATTGGCGCAAAACTCGGCCCAAAACTCAACCGAATTATGAAGGAAAGCTGGTTACAAGCTTCACTTGCCAGCATAGTGGCTGTTATTGGGACTAAATATCTCTTAGTCGTATAAGTGAGACAGATCACCGTCTTCCCCTTGTGCAGCCATAACTAAAGTCTTGCACAGTCTCTAAAGGCTCACTTTCAGAAAACATGACTTAATCAGAGATCCTTAGACGAAGCTAAAGAGGTTAAGTTGCCTGATAATAAATATTCTGCGGATGATTGGCTTGAGCAAAGAAAAACCAGCGCTCTAAAATCAAACCAATATATTGAATAACAGCTGCTGCAACCACAGCAATAGCCACTTTAGTAAGCAAACCGATGGTAAGCAAAACAATCGGCACGAGAAAGGCTAGTGCTAGAAAACTCCACTTGACCACCTTCAAAAATAGACCACTTTTACCATGAAAATACTCACGGGTATTAAATGATCCCCCCATAGCACCTTGGGCTGTTTGTCTAATTTTGCTGTGTCTGACACCTATCGCTGTCGTGGGTGTTGATTTGGGTTTGATACGCGAATTTCGGACCAAAGCGCTGATACGAGTCAGTGCAGCTATTACGGTAAAGACGATAGCCCATCCACCAAACATATTCACTAAACCTGGTGCTGTATATATTCCGTAAACCGTTGCGACGGTAAAACCAGAAGCCAGACCTAGCATAATGAAATTAACAACCGTTAGTGGTGTTGACCATTCTTGTAAAAAACGAATACAAGCATAAATCATCCCTGTACAGATAAACAAAACAAAACTAAGGGCAACACCCCATAGCCCTACTAGCAATGACAATGAAATACTATATTGGCCCAGTTTTAATACTTCAAAATCAAGCCCGAACCACTGGATAACACCATAGAGGAATGCGACTGCACCGAATGAAGGCAAGACAATGACTTCACGCGATAGCCATGAAGTCCGCCATTGACTCACTGTTCTCCATGCTCGTTCTGGGCGACCTAAATGGAAGAATGATGCAAATAGCGCCAATGCAACAAAGATAATAACCACCACGGTCCCCACAGCATAAAACTCATGCGACTTATCAACTGGCACTAACTCTACCAAGGTGTAGACTTGCGCCGTAATCAAAGCAGTGAAAAGACCTTGTGCTATACCTAGCAAAGTGGTCAAAAATATTACTGAAAATGCGGGATGCATATGTTTACCTATATATTTTGTATAACAAGTTTCGATATTTAGTTAATTGAATCGAAACATAATTTAGTAACCACCCAGAAGACAGTAGTCTTTGTAGCCTGTGTTGAGCGATAGCGAAACACGGGAATCAATACGTTGCATAACCCCCGCGTTTCGTTCCTCAACGCAGGCTACTTTTACTAAATTAGTTACCATCCAGAAAGACCGAATAATTTACAACGTAGGTCGGATAAGCGAAGCGCCATCCGACAAAGTCTAGTTTATTCATTGACTTGCCGGATGGCGTTCCTTATCCGGCCTACAAAAGACTATTCATTCTGGACGGTAACTAACTAGATAACACTTAAGAGTATTAACTCCAGCTTGAATCTTCAAGCGTCATGTCATCATCAGCAGGCTTGGTAAAGTTCTCGCCTTTTAATGGGTTCTCTACTCGCTCCAATGCCTCTTCCTGTATATCAATCTTCATTTTTCTACGCGGCAGGTAATGATTAGCAGGTCGTGTACCCCACTCTGGCATCAGCTGATATCCACCTTCTTCACGAATCAATCTCGACACTTCCGAATGCTCATCATGTACATCACCAAAGATACGTGCAGAAGTAGGACAAGCTAACACACACGCGGGCTGACGACGATCTTCAGGTAAATTAGTGTCATAAATTCGATCTACACATAACGTACATTTTTTCATGACTTTTTGTTGCTCATCGATTTCACGTGCGCCATAAGGACACGCCCATGCACAATATTTACAACCCACGCATTTGTCATAATCAACCAGCACGATACCGTCTTCTTCTCGCTTATAACTTGCACCCGTTGGACACACAGGCACACAAGGAGGATCTTCACAGTGTAGACATGATTTAGGGAAGTGCACCATTTCCGTATCAGGAAACTCACCTACTTCAAAAGACTGAACACGATTGAAAAAAGTACCAGTAGGATCTTCACCATAGGCGTTAAAGTCTGTCATGGGTCCTGCTTCACCTGAGGCATTCCATTCTTTACAAGAAGTCACACAAGCGCTACAGCCTACACATACATTCAAATCTATAATTAAAGCCAGTTGAGTCATTTATTTAGCACTCCCTGATTTGGACACTGAGAGCTTCTTCGCGCCATCTAACATCTTTTTGAAAAAACCTTTACCACTTTGATACGACAATGGTGCACCAGGTTTTGATCGGTTCAGCATGCCCGGTAATGGTTTCATAGTCTTAAATACAGGTGAAGTGACCTCTTCGCCCTCTTCTGCCTTATAGACTTTCACTCTGACATCGTACCAACCCGCTTGACCGGTTATTGGATCAGAATTAGAAATAGTACCTTCCTTAGTACGACAGGGTAGTTCTTCAGCAATCAGATGATTCAGCAAAAATCCCTTGTTTGATTCATTGGCCTTTTTATCCAGACCCCAGGCACCCGATGCTTTACCAATCGCATTCCATGTCCAGACCGTACCTGGCTCGACTGTTTGTGAAAACTTGCACATACAGCGAACTTTGCCATGCATAGACTCTACCCATATCCAGTCGCCATCGTCAAAACCATTTTGATTACCGACACTCGGATGCATGTATAAATAGTTATGTGCATGAATCTGGCGCAACCAGGGGTTTTGTGAATCCCAGGAGTGATACATTGCCATTGGGCGTTGAGTAATAGCGCTCAACGGATATTCGCGGCGGTTCGTCATTTCTACTTCTAACGGCTCGTGATACATCGGCAGTGGATCAAAATAGGTTTTGACACGCTCCCGCAAATGATCAGGTGGCTGTTTACCGGGGCGTATGCCTTGTGCGGCACGTCTAAACTCCTGAAATATTTCTGAATAGATCTGTATTTGAATAGGCTCGACATAACGAGTTAGACCATGATGACGCGCCCACTCTAGGTAGCCTTCATTCCAATTACGCATGTACTGATAAGAAGGCGGTAATTTATGTTGATATACACAGTTATTGTTAGCGTACATTTCCCACTGATTAGGGTTTGGCTCGCCTTTCATGGATTTCTCACCCGACTTGCCACGCCAACCCGCAAGGAAACCAATACCAGACCCTGGAGCTGTTTCATGATTGATAATAAAATCAGGATAGTCTCGATATTTAGCCTTACCATTTTCATGCACAAATGGTTTTAAACCAAGCCTCACACCCATCTCAATCAACACTTCCTGAAACGGCTTACAATCACCGGTTGGCGGTAGAATAGGAATACGCACTGAATCAACCGGGCCATCAAATTCAGAAATAGGACGATCCAGCATCGACATCACATCGTGACGTTCAAGATAAGTCGTATCTGGCAGTACCAAGTCTGCAAACTGTACTGTTTCAGACTGAAACGCATCCGCAACAATAATAAATGGAATCTTATACTCGCCGCTCTCATCCTTATCGACCAGCATCTTACGGACTTCACTGGTATTCATAGATGAGTTCCATGCCATATTCGCCATGAACAATAACAAGGTGTCAATTTTATGAGGATCGCCACGCCATGCATTAGTAATGGCGTTATGCATCAAACCATGTGCCGACAATGGATGCTCCCATGAGAAGGCTTTATCAAGCCGAACAGGATTGCCCTTATCATCTACAAATAAATCGTCCGGTGATGCCGGAAAACCCAAAGGCATCCCGTTTAATTCTGTATTAGGCTGTACATCTTCCGGGCCTTTTGGAGGCTTCGCACAAGGAGGTATGGGCCGTGGGAACGGTGCTTTATGACGGAAACCACCGGGACGATCAATTGTTCCCAACAAGGTCATCAGTAGCGTCATATTACGAATGGCGTGATAACCATTTGAGTGAGCAGCAAGACCACGCATTGCATGGAAAGCAACCGGATTACCCGTTACGGTGTCATGCTCTTCACCCCATACATCTGTCCAGGCAATAGGCAGTTCTATTTTTTGGTCACGTGCTGTGATTCCCATTTCATGAGCCAGACGGGTAATAGTTTCAGCAGAAATACCCGTGATTTCCGCTGCCCATTCAGGGGTGAATTTCTCCAGACGATCCGCCAAAAGCTGGAAGGATGTCTTAACTTTCACACCATCAACTTCATATTCACCGAATAAATATGGGTTGGCGTTTCTATTTTGACTGGGCACCGGTTTATCCGTATCACGATCCCAGAGAATCTTGTTCTGTGGGTCTACACAGCTTTCTCTACGATCTTCCGTGGTGCGAATGAACAAACCAAATTCGTTGCTCTCTTCATCCTGATTAATCAACTCTGCGGCATTGGTATATTTGATCAGGAACTCACGATCAAACAAGGCATCTTTAATTAATACATTCATTAATGCCATAAACAACGCGCCGTCAGTACCCGGACGGATAGGAATCCATTCATCGGCTACCGCAGAATAACCCGTTCTAATAGGATTAATAGAAATAAACTTGCCGCCATTACGCTTAAAATGCGCAAGCTCTATTTTTAATGGATTGGAATGATGATCTTCAGCCGTCCCGATCATGATAAACAACTTGGCGCGTTCTAAATCGGGGCCACCAAATTCCCAGAAAGAGCCACCAATGGTGTAGATCATGCCTGCGGCCATATTCACCGAACAAAAACCACCGTGAGCCGCGTAGTTAGGCGTGCCAAAGTGCTTGGCAAACATGCCCGTTAACGCCTGCATCTGATCACGACCCGTGAACATCGCAAATTTAGCAGGATCAGTAGCGCGTATATCACCTAACCGGTCTTGCATAATCTGAAACGCTTCATCCCACTCAATAGGGACAAATTCACCCGCGCCACGCTCAGTGCCAGGCTTACGTTTGAGTACTTTGGTCAATCTTGCTGGTGAATATTGTTTCATGATGCCCGAAGAACCTTTTGCACAAATCACGCCTTTATTAAGCGGATGATCCGGGTTGCCTTCGATGTATCTAACCTCACCCTTCTCCAGAGTCACGTTGATACCACAGCGGCAAGCGCACATGTAACAAGTGGTACTTTTTACTTCTACGTCTTTTCTTGTTGTGCGTGCATCATGAATGGTGTGCGTGTTTGACATAAGCATTATTCTGTTGGGCAATGGGGCGCGATTATAGGCGCTATTAAGTTAGATAACAATAATATGCCGATATTCTAATGATACGAGGACAGAGGTTTTATTTCTTTAGAATACAATGTATTAAAGCATTTCAAACGGCTATTACAATTTTACTATAAAATTTTTTGATAAAACGACAGTCTTCTTTTTATGATGGTCAAAAGTTTGAATTGTTTAGTTAATAAACAACTCTATTTGTGACCCACATTCTCTCTCTATTTCTTATCTTTATTAAAAATTAGAATACCATTAGCAAAGTGCCACTAACTAAGCATTGTAAACGCACTCAACTGCTTCTTTCCAAAGATCACTGACCAGAAGTGAAGAACGATTGTAAAATAGCGTCACCTTGCATCCGTTTTAGTCGGTGTGCAGTTCTCGCATCAACCTGATGCTGTACATTATCCAGTATTTCAATGGCTCCTTGCCGATGATTACAAGCTAGAATCATATCACAACCCGCTTCAATCGCCGCTTCAGCTCTTTCGGTAAAGCCACCGGCAACCGATGCTCCTTCCATTGTTAAATCATCGCTGAAAATAACACCGTCAAACTTTAGCTGCTGGCGTAGTATGTCTTGCAGCCAGACTCTGGAAAACCCGGCTGGGTTATTATCAATTTCTGGGTAAATAACATGAGCAGGCATAACCGCATCAAGCCCTTCTTTAAACAAATGAATAAAAGGCTGTATGTCAGCAGAAAAAATATCTTCTTTACTACGGCTATCAATGGGAATAGCAAGATGTGAATCTTCCTTAATAGCACCATGGCCAGGGAAATGTTTACCTGTTGAAGCCATTCCAGCATCACGCATGCCTTCAATATATGCACTTGCCAGTTCTGCAACTATATTGGCATCGCGGTGAAATGCTCGATCACCGATAACATCACTAATCTCGTAGTTCAAATCCAACACGGGTGAAAAGCTAAAATCAATGCCCACGCTTTTTACTTCAGCGGCCATTAACCAGCCATGTAGTCGTGACACTCTCAATGATTCAGGTTTATCCTCAGTGTAGAGTTTTCCCGAGCGAAGCTACTGCAGGAAGTTGGGTAAATTCAGGTCGGAATCTTTGTACCCTTCCACCTTCATGATCAACCGCAATCAATATCGATTTGTTAGCGGCTTCAGCCTCTTTGCGTATTTGACTTACCAGATGTGTCACCTGTTCTGCAGATTGATAATTACGAGTGAAAAATATCACACCTCCTATCATAGGATGCCTTAATATTTCTTGCTCCTCTTGAGTAAGCTCCGTTCCTTCCAAGTCAAACATCATCGGTGAAAAAATCATTTGTATACTATTCTCATTAATATGGAGCTCAGAGGTATTGTCATAGAATTACCTGGGATTCATCTGTCTAAGCTTAAATCTAAGGTCATGCCAAGCTTAGACAAGTGGATAATCAGGTAGAATTATTAATAATATTGTTAATAATCTGGACAATTTAGACACAAGCACATTATTGGGTCGGGTACGATCCTACCCGTATCCTATTATAAACCGCTTTGGATGGTAATCGAATCTTACCAAGATAAGCCAGAGTCTTTAATCAATAATGTGCAAGTTGTTAGTTGGTGAGAATATTAAGCATAGGGTTAAGCTTCTATAGCTAAAATATTCGCCACTATTTTAATATGGCTGGTAAAAATACTTGCTTCTTAATCATAAGTATTTAGTATATTCGAATATTCAACTTTTATTATTTATATATCGTTAGGAGATATCTCATGAAATTACAAGCAATCGCGTTTTCAACGCTAATCGCCCTATCTACCACTGCATCAGCTGATTGGTGGAATGGATGGAACAAAGGAAATGGTCAGGGTCAAGGTGCTGGAACTGCTCAAGGTCAAGGCCAAGGTGCTGGTAACGGACAAGGCACCGTGCTGCCAACGCTAAAGGTTGGGGAACAGGAAAAGGCGATGCTGACGGCGAAGTAGATTTTGCAATTCAGTTTAAAGGTAAAGGCCGTACGGACATGGATACCAAGATGGCTGGCGACGGAACAGGTAATGCTGCTGGAAACGCTACTGGCAATACAACAGGCGCTGGCAACACTGCTGCTAACGCAAATGCAACTGGAACCGGTGCAAACACGGGTAATGGCGCTGGTTCAGCTCCATGGAACAACAATAATTTCAATAGCAATGCTCGCCCAATGGCTATGCCTCGTGCTGCTGCTCCAGCTCCACGTGCTACAGCACCTGCACCAAAAGCCGCTCCTCGAGCAGTAGCTCCACAGATGCAAATGCCTGCTATGAACATGCAGCAACGTCCTATGATGCAAATGCCTGCTATGAACATGCAACAACGTCCTATGATGCAAATGCCTGCTATGAACATGCAGCAACGTCCTATGATGCAGATGCCTGCTATGAATATGCAACAGCGTCCTATGATGTATCAGCCTGCACCTATGATGTATGCTTATCCTGCAGCACCTCAAATGCCCGTAGCTGCACCTAACGCACCTTCTTTTGAGATGTACAAAAGCGTATGCAAGCACAACGCCAACAAGCTGAATCTTTCTTCAAGAAAATGGAAGAACAGCGTAAAACTCAGACAAGTGCTCCTGCTGTGAAAGTAGAAGCTACTGCTCCTGCTGCTAAAGCAGAAACTACAGCTAAATAAAACTTCACTGTTTTATTTCAAAAGCCACTGGAAACAGTGGCTTTTTTTATGTCTGAAATTTATTCACACATTCACACACAACAACAAGAACGACTTATTTAAGCTTAACTAGGCTTAACTAGGCTTAACTATAATATAATCGTAATTTGCCAATCATCAGACCTACTCAACCACTCATGTCCTTCCGCATGCAGAAACTCTCCTTTGTCATGAATCAAGTATTCCCACACCGATATTCTAGGCACAATATCCTTATATTTTGTCATTGACAGTATCAAATTATACACATTTAAGGATAGAGAGACATGGTCAAGAGATATAGCAGACTCAGCTTATTCGGCACAAAGGGACGTCTTGGCAGAATTGTTTACTTTCTGTTTTCATTTATCATACCTGTGAGTATATTTTGGGTCATTTCAGCTATTACCGGACAATTAAACAGACAAGCTTTAATAAGCAAGGAAATCGCATACGGGCTTATTCTATTTGCTGCATTAGCGGCTATATTCATGCTACTCAGACTGACCATACAACGCAGCCATGATTTAAACAGGAGTGGCTGGTTATCGATCCTACTTCTGCTCTTTCCGCCGCTTATTGCTATTTTCTGGCTATCCCCGGGAACCAAGGGAACCAATCTTTATGATGACCCCTCTCAACCTTTATCCCTACCGCTAAAACTACTCACAGCAATATTATTTATTGGACTGTTGTTACCCTTGGTTTATCTGGCAAAAGAATATTCGCTTATTGAAAACCTAAGGCTGTGGCTTCAACACTTCTTTAATTAATGACACTCCTTCGTAAACAAGGCCTGAATATAACTGAATCAAATCTGCACCTGCGTTTATCTTGTCTCTAGCATGCTGAGATGATGAGATTCCTCCCACACCAATTATTGGGATTTGACCTTGCAAGTGTTTATAGAACTTACCAATAACCTCTGTGGACAAATCAGTTAGAGGTCTTCCACTTAGCCCACCTTGTTCAAGTCCATTGCTAAGTGTTTCAACACTTTCACGAGATAGTGTGGTATTGGTTGCAATAAGCCCATCAATCTCTTGTTTTAGTAATGCCTGTGCAATACCTTCTATTTCTGCATCGTTAAGATCGGCGCAACTTTCACGACAATAGGGGTGTATTTATGATGTTTAATTTCCAACTCAGCTTGTTCTTGTTTTAGTCTTGTCAATAACTGTTCTAATTCTTCACCATATTGAAGCGTTCTAAGCCCTGGAGTATTCGGAGATGAAATATTGATGGTTATATAATCAGCATATTGATAAACCTGTCGCATCCCCAACACATAATCATCTGCGGGCTTTTTCCACGGGTGTATCGAAGTTTTTACCAATATTGATACCCAATACTCCTGAATAACTCGCATTCTTCACCTGCTCTACCAGATAGTCAACCCCTTCATTATTAAAGCCCATTCTATTGATAATAGCTTCCGCCTCTACAATTCTAAACAAACGAGGAGAAGGGTTGCCTGACTGAGGTCGAGGTGTAACTGTACCTATTTCTATAAAACCAAAACCAAGATTTCCCAAGGCATCAATATACTCACCGTTTTTATCAAGTCCGGCTGCTAAACCCACTCTATTGGGGAAATTGAATTCCCATAATATTGACGGATTCAGTTGGGGGTACTTTAGAGAAAACCTTAAGCAAACCAAGGTGGTTGAAGAATGTGGTAGCTTTTAATGCTAGATGATGTGCTGTTTCAGGGGAAGTTTAAATAATAACGGACGGAATAATTTATACACGTGAACACTCTAATTGAACTTATGATTAAAGAACATCTGATCATCCACATGTCTAGCTTGTTTGTATAAACATTGCGCAAGCTTCCGTACCCTTCGACAGGCTCAGGGTACGGAAATGGCACTTATTTTAAGTACAAAAAAGTAGCATTTCTAGGCACATGAATAATCAAGGACAACATTGACGGGCAAGATGACTGCACAAACCAGCCTGAACCTCCTGATAAAATAGAAGGCATTTTTCCATTACAATAACTTATGACTACTTGCTACCAGCCTCAAGTGCCGCAATACGCTCTTCCAAAGGAGGATGGGTCATCATCAATTTTTTAAAGCCACTGCCCACTCCACCCGCAATACCAAAGGCAGCCATTTCACCAGGCAAATCTTCCGTCGCATGGGCTTCATTCAAACGTTTTAACGCTGCTATCATTTTTGCTCTTCCCGCTAATTGTGCACCACCCTGATCTGCATGGAACTCACGCCAGCGAGAAAACCACATGACTATCATAGTCGCCAAAAAACCAAACAGCATTTGCATAACCATAGACGAAATATAATATCCCATTTTCCAAAGCCACTACGCTGTTCTCCTCGTGATAACAGCGAATCAATAAAGAAGCCAACAACACGTGACAAGAAGATAACGAAGGTGTTAAGTACGCCTTGCAACAAGGTTTGCGTAACCATGTCACCGTTGGCAACGTGAGCCATTTCGTGTCCTAATACGGCCTCAACTTCATCCGCATTCATGTGATCCAACAAGCCTTGGCTCACCGCAACCAAAGCACTGTTTTTGCGTGCTCCGGTGGCAAATGCATTGGGTTCAGGTGATTGAAAAATACCTACTTCTGGCATCTCAATACCCACTTCCTGTGCCTGACGCTGCCACTACATCAAACAACCACTGTTCCTGATTGGTTTGCGGATCTTCAATAACCTGTACACCCATACTACGTTTCGCCATGCCCTTGGACATCCACAGGCTAATAAAGGCTCCACCAAAACCCAGCACTAATGCCATTACACCGGTATAACCAAAATGAGCAGGTAAGCCCATATTCATGAATATCTGGCTAATTCCAAACATCGCATCCAACACATTCCAGGCAAGACCTAGCACTGCAATGACCGCAAAATTCGTAACTAATAATAATATGACTCTTTTCATGTTTTTCCTCAAATTCGATTAAGGTGTTCTAATATATTCAATTAATAACCCATTGTAGATGGTAGCGAAATCATATCTTTCAAGTAAAACGATGACTACACCGTTTATAAAAAACATGCACATTCCCAAAGCAATGAGTGTATTATGCCGAACTGTACGTAGTAAGGGGTATTTAATTAGTTACATCCAGAAACAATACCTACTGCGGAAGTTTGTGGATGCTAATTAATAAACACTTGGCATGCTGTATAAAACCATGCTGTAAAGCTCTATAATAATAAGAACATCTCCTTGTAAGGTAAATACATGTTTGAATTTCTAAAGGCTGGGGGATTCTTAATCCTTCCTATTCTAATTTGCTCCATCATTGCACTAGCAATCGTTATAGAACGAATTTTTCGCACTAAAAGCGCGTAATATTGTGCCTGAAAATGTCATCAGCAAAGCACATAAGCTGGCTTCCAGCGGTAATATCCCAAGTAAAAAAGACATTCAGAATATACGCAATAGTTCTCTCGTCGGTAAAGTTCTGGCAGCAGGCTTAGAAAGTAGCCAGTCCCCTCGACATATCATGAAAGAAAATCTGGAAGAAACCGGTCGCCATGTAGCTCACGAAATGGATAGATACATGACCGCGTTGGGTACTATCGCAGCCGTCACACCTCTACTCGGATTACTCGGCACCGTGGTTGGAATGATCGAAAGTATTCAGTGTGATCACTAAAATGGGAGTCGGTAGTCCGACTGACCTTGCCGGCGGCATTTCTACCGCATTGATTACAACCGCTGCCGGTATTTCTGTTGCTGTTCCCGCACTTATATTTCATCGTTATTTTAAAGCTAAAACTAACAATTATGTCGTAAGAATGGAGCAAGAAGCATTGAAATTGGTAGAGCTTGCCAGTGATAAACATCGTATTCCAGCCGCCATGAAAACAGCTACTACTAAACAGCCAACTAAGCGACGCGCTGTGAAGTCCACTGCAAGCACCCGGGGCTCTGCATAATGAACTTCAGGTCTGCACAAAGTGAAGATGAGGTTGATATTAACCTCACCTCATTGATCGATGTCGTTTTTTTGTTGTTGATTTTCTTCATGGTCACCACCACCTTTGAAAAAGACTCGAAAATTAAAATTCAGTTGCCAACAGCCTCCAGTAGCCGACCCGAAGCACAGCAAAATGTTATTGAGCTGCTCATAGACAGTAAAGGTCGCTACTACATTGACAAAAAAGAAGTGGTTAATACCAGACCAGAAACCCTATTTCGAGCTATGTCGATTACCCTCGACCAACTTGATAAAACACCTTCATTGGTTATAACCGCTGATGCCAATGCTAATTATCAATCCGTCATTACCGCTATGGATATTGCGGGTAGACTTGAACTGACCAATTTTTCACTGGCTACTTCGCAGTCAGAAAGAAAATAAAGCAACTGCAATAAGTAGTTATACGAACCCTGAATCTGTCGAAGGATACGAAACAACTAAGCCTAAACAACTAAGTTAAATGACTAAGTAATGCAAAAAACACCGTGGTTACAACGAAAGCTCGAAGCTATCTGGTATCACAATGATTCATCGGTCATCTTATACCTGTTACTCCCCTTGTCTGCCCTCTTTTGCTTCCTCAGTAAACGCAAAAGAAAACAGAGGAAAACCGACAGGCACAGCTGAACATCCCCATCATTATAGTGGGGAATATCAATATTGGCGGCACAGGAAAAACCCCTCTAGTCATCAGGCTCACAGAGCTACTTAAAGAAAAAGGTTACAAACCTGCCATTATTACCCGTGGTTACAAAGGTACTTCTTCCGAATGGCCCTTAGTTGTAAAACCAATTACCCACGCACAACTCGCTGGTGATGAAGCCAAGCTTATGTCCATTAGAACCGACGTACCCGTAATAGCCGGAGCTGATCGTGTGGCTGATGTTGAATATGTATTGGCTAATACAGACTGTAATATCATCATTTCAGATGATGGTTTACAGCATTATCGTCTGCAACGAGATATAGAAATCGCAGTGATTGATGCGCAAAGACGGTTTGGAAATGGCCATTGTTTACCAGCGGGGCCATTAAGAGAGTTACCCAAAAGGTTACAAGAGTGTGATTTCCTCATCACCAATGGTCACCCTGCCCTAGCCAATGAAAGCGAGATGCAAGTAACAGGCACACAGCTTATCAATATAACAACGAATGAACAAAAGCCTCTGGCAGATTTTGAAGTGGTACATGTAGTCACTGGCATCGGTAATCCACAACGCTTTATTAACACGCTAGAAGCTGCCGAACTTCATATCAGTAGTCAAAGGCTATTCCCAGATCATCATCATTTTGTAGCATCTGATTTTCATCTTGATAGCTCAACTAGCCTAAACACTGATGAGCCTATTCTGATGACAGAAAAAGATGCAGTAAAATGCACAGAGCTTGGACTTAAAAACTGTTGGTATTTACCCGTTGATGCAACACTTGACCCAACCTTCGAAAGAGACTTTCTAAACAAAGTCGCTGAAGTTTGCCAGCACGTCAAAGAAATCAACTAACACACTTTAACTTTAAACAAACCAGATAACCCAGTATCATCAACGCATGGATAAGAAACTACTCGAAATACTAGTCTGCCCAGTCACCAAAGGGCCTTTGATATACGATAAGAAAAACAAGGAGCTTGTCTCGAAATCCGCACGCCTCGCCTACCCTATCAAAGATAACATTCCTGATTTACTAGAGGAAGATGCCCGCGAACTAACCCAACAAGAAGTTGAGCAACTTAGCCACTAAGCAGCACAGCGATGTGCGTGTTGATATATGTGTCGACGTGTGTATTGTCGGCGCAGGTGCCGCTGGGCTTATGTGCGCGATTGAAGCGGGTAAGCGTGGCCGGACTGTTTACCTCATCGATAAAGCCAAAAAAGCTGGACGGAAAATACTTATTTCGGGTGGTGGTCGTTGCAACTTTACTAATTTGTATGTTTCCCCTGAAGCCTATCTCTCCCAAAACGAACACTTTTGTAAATCTGCTTTAGCTCGATATACACAATGGGACTTTATTCAGCTACTTGAGAAACACCAAATCACTTGGCAGGAAAAGACACTGGGACAACTATTCTGCGATCAAAAAGCCAAAGCAGTTCTTCAAGTGTTGCTGGATGAGTGCGAGCAGTATGACATCAATATTATTGTCGATGCCACGGTTGACTCTGTAGAAAAAACGGAACAGGGTTTTTCGCTGCAAACCCATCAAGCAGATATAACCTGTGATTCACTCGTCATAGCAAGTGGTGGGCCTTCAATTCCACGTATGGGTTCAACAGATTTCGGCTTACAAATCGCTAAACAATTTGGACTAAAAAACTTACCCTTTCGGCCGGGTCTGGTACCTTTTACTTTTCTGCAAGATCAATTAGAGTCCTTCTTTAAGGATTTATCCGGAATATCTCTGGAAGTTGAAGTCAGCTGTAATGGTACAAGTTTTCATGAGGACATGCTCTTTACTCATCGTGGTCTCAGCGGCCCTGCTATATTACAAATATCGTCCTACTGGAATAAAGGAGATGATATTGCCGTTAATTTATTACCTCAAACAGATGCCTATTCATGGCTGCAACAACAGCAGAACGAACACCCTGATACTGAACTTAAAAACTGCTTATCAATCCTCCTACCCAAGCGACTAGCACATCGTTTATGTGAAACTCATTTTACCAATAAGCCTGTTAAACAATTCAATGTTACAGAGCTACAACAAATAGCAAAGCAACTTCATCAGCTTATTCTCCAACCCTCAGGGACTGAAGGTATGCGCACAGCAGAGGTTGCACTAGGCGGAGTTGATACCAACGAACTATCCTCAAAAACCTTTCAAGCCAAGAACGTTGAAGGGCTTTATTTTATTGGTGAAACCATAGATGTTACCGGGCATTTGGGGGGCTATAATTTTCAGTGGGCATGGGCTTCTGGCTGGTGTGCCGGGCAATATGTATAAGTGCGTCGCTACCCCCGTATTTCGCTATGGCTCAACACAGGCTACAAAGAAAGATATAGTGTTGTTTTATATAGGTTACGTTACATGATTCAAGACGAACACGACACAGAAATCTGTTCGGCCCAGGCCGGTGGATACCCCGCATAAATTTCCATTTCAGGATGCTCATCAAACGGCGCTTGTAAAATAGTCATTAGCTTCTCTATTTCGCTAAAATCATTAGCATCCGCTTTTTCTATCGCTATTTGTGCCATATAGTTACGCAAAATATATTTAGGGTTAACCCGATTCATTGCTTGTTTACGCTTCCCGTCATCACTGCCCTCTTCTTGCAGGCGCTGACGGTATTTTACTGCCCAATGATCAAAGGCTTCTCTGTCCATAAACAAGTCACGAATAGAGGTGTCTCCTGCCGAGGTATCACATTGCAGCTCAGCTAATCGACGGAAGAAAAGGCTATAATCCACGTTGCTCGCTGCCATTATTTCTAACAAAGATTCAGCCAGAGCAGGGTCTTCATCCCTGTCTTGTACTAATCCGAGCTTAGCATTCATACCTTTATTGAAAGCTTGATGATAACTAGTTTGATACGTTTGTAGTACAGTCTTTGCTTTTTCTACTGCTAATTCAGGTTCATCGGACTGTAGTAAAGGCAATAATGTTTGTGCAAACTGATTGAGGTTCCATAAACCTATCTGAGGTTGTTGATGGAATGCATAACGCCCTTGATAATCAGAGTGATTACAGATAAAGCCTGGGTTATAAATATCGAGAAAACCGAAAGGACCATAATCCAGAGTTAAACCTAATACCGACATATTATCGGTATTCATCACCCCATGAGCAAAACCCACTAGTTGCCATTGCGCCATTAACTTAGCAGTGCGTGTAACCACTTCTTGCAAAAAGGCTAGATAAGGCTCGTTTTCATGCAAACAATCAGCAAAATGTTGTTCCAGCATAAAATCTGCAAGTTGTTTGAGTAGATCATGCTGGCGACGATGGAAAAAAACTTCAAAGCTTCCGAAGCGCACATGTGATGGTGCCATTCGCACCATCATCGCTGCAAATTCCAGCTTTTCACGATGTACTTCTTCTTGGCTACCCACCATACAAAGTGCACGCGTGGTGGGAATGCCTAAACCATGCATGGCTTCAGAACATAAATATTCTCGAATAGTCGAACGCAAAACTGCGCGTCCATCCGCATTGCGTGAAAAAGGCGTTTGTCCTGAACCTTTGAGTTGCAATTCCCAACCGCCGTTATCAGTCTTGACTTCCCCCAGCATAACCGCGCGACCATCACCTAACTGTGGTACATATTGACCAAACTGGTGTCCAGAATACAACATGGCCAAAGGATCGCCTTGTGCAAACGTTTTAGTACCGCTGAAATAGTCCAGAAAATCAGCCTTTTCCGAAGCATCAGTTGAATCACCTATTGAAAGGTCGATAAGTTCGGCTGCTTGCTCGTTAATATGGATAAGAAATGGTTTTTCCAACGGTGTAGGCGACACTCTTGCAAAAAAAGCATCGCCTAATGTAGAAAACCGGTTGTTAAAAGGTAGATTGTCTAGGGTATGGGTCATGATAATTTAATATTGTAAATAAACTTTACCCTTGCCTAATAATGCTTTCATTTGAGCCAACTCAACATCAGTCACCGGAGCCTTAAAAGCTTCTCCCAGGCGTAGCTGCGCTGTTGTATCTTCAGTAGCGTAATTAACAAACACGGGACAATGTCTCTCTACATCAGTAGTCGCATGATGAGTTTGTAACATCTGCTTTAGTTCTGGAACCAAGCCATTTCCTGTCTGTGATTTTTTTACAGACATCAACAAGCGCCGTGCAAATGTACTTCTCAGGCTTTTCATATCATGTAAGGCTTCAACTCGTAGCCGAATTGAACCGGTGCGCATATCAGTACTTAATGTTCCTTCAACCAGGACGATTTCATCTTTAACGATAAGATGCCCAAAGGTTTCGAACGTATTGGTAAACGCAGCGATTTCCATATAGCCACTGCCATCATCCAGAGTAAAAAAGGCACGTTTACCATTATCGGTATTCTGTACCCGTACCGCTGCAACAGTCCCGCCAAGAATGACCGGTAACTTACTAAACTTGCCGCCTTGAATGACATCCATGCCTTCTACGGTTGTCAGACTATGCGTGATCAGCTGTCTAAGCTCGTCATTGTATTCATCCAGTGGATGACCTGTCAGATACATACCCAAAACTTCTTTCTCAGCAGCTAAACGTTGTTTATCCGGCCACTCAGCTAATTCTGGAACTTCAGGCTCCTGACCGCCCATATTGACTGCACCACCAAATAAATCAGCTTGCCCCTGAGCCTCATCACGGTGGAATTGTTCAGCTATTTGACACGCTTGTGGTAAAAACTCCATTAAGCTACGACGTGATTTACCAAACACATCAAAAGCCCCTGATTTAATCAGTGTCTCTAGTACTCTGCGTGAAACTTTTTGTGAAACTACGCGCTTACAGAAATCAACAAAAGAAGTGAAATCACCCTCTTTCTCACGATTTTCAACGATAATATCTATTGCCGCCTGACCAGCACCTTTGACTGCACCCAGCCCATAGATCACGCAACCTTTTTCATCAACCGTAAACTTATAATGAGAGAGATTAATATTAGGAGGTACTACGACCAGTTTTTGTTGTTTACAATCATCAATAAAGATCACTACTTTTTCGGTAGTATCCATATCTGATGACGATACAGCAGCCATAAATTCAGCCGGATAATGCGCTTTCAACCAAGCTGTCTGATAGGAAACCAGTGCATAAGCAGCTGAGTGAGATTTATTAAATCCGTAACCCGCAAACTTCTCCATCAAGTCAAAAATGTAAGTTGCCGTCGCTTCTTCCACACCATTTTTAAGCGCACCTTCCATAAAAATAGAACGCTGTTTAGCCATCTCTTCTGGCTTCTTCTTACCCATCGCACGACGCAGCATATCCGCGCCACCCAGCGTATAACTTGCCAAGACTTGGGCTATTTGCATGACCTGTTCCTGATAGAGAATAACGCCATAGGTCGGTTTTAAAATAGGTTCCAGATCAGGGTGTGGGTATTCAACTTTTTGACGGCCTGCCTTACGATTGACGAAATCATCAACCATGCCCGAACCTAACGGCCCTGGGCGATACAAAGCCACAAGTGCAATAATGTCTTCAAACACATCAGGTTGGAGGCGCTTGATCAAATCTTTCATGCCGCGAGATTCTAGCTGGAATACCGCAGTAGTTTGACAGGCTTGCAATAGCTCAAAAGAGGGTCTATCAGACAAGTCGATTTTGCTAATATCAATCAGCTCTTTACCGAGCTTTTCACGTCTCGCATTAACAATTTTTAAAGCCCAATCAATAATGGTTAAGTTACGCAGCCCAAGAAAGTCAAACTTAACCAGACCCACTGCTTCAACATCATGCATGTCATATTGCGAGACCATATTAGAGCCATCAGCA
>CBDCZP010000010.1:0-324157 GCA_965224605.1 Thiotrichaceae bacterium | reverse complement strand
CCAAGACAAATTAGAATATTCCAGTTTAAAATTCTCTTTGAGATACGACAAGGGTGTTAGGTTATTCAAAGACTCATGAGGTCGTTCTGTGTTGTATTGCATCATCCAATACTCAGTAATTTCTCTTACTTCAGTGAGTGACTTAAAGACATAGTAGTTTAAGACTTCACGTCTAAATGTACCGTTAAAGCGTTCGATGTAAGCATTCTGTGTGGGAGTGCCTGGTTTTATAAACTCCAGATGGACATGATGCTTCTTAGCCCATTCAGCCAACGCTAATGAGATAAACTCAGGGCCATTATCACATCGTATTTGTCTTGGATAACCTCTCCATTCGGATAATCGTTCAAGCGTTCGTATGACGCGCTTTGAGGGCAAACTAAGGTCGACATCAATCGCAAGCGCTTCTCGGTTGTAATCATCAATCACATTGAATGTTCTAAAGTATCTGCCGTCGTACAATGAGTCACTCATAAAGTCGATAGACCAACTCTTATTAGGTTTATCAGGCACCGCTAGTGGCTGAGGAAAACGATTAGGTAGGCGCTGCTTTCCTTTGCGCTTCATATTTAAACCTAACTGACAGTAGATACGGTGCACTCGCTTATGGTTCCATGTTTGTCCAGCTTGCCTTAAGAGAATGAAATATTTCTTAAAACCATATCTTGGATACTGCTCAACCAGTTTGTGCAAGGTATCAATAACGCCATCATCTTTTGTGTGATCAGGCTCATAATGATAAACGCTCCGACTGATGTTCATTACACGGCAGGCGGCACGTTCACTCAGCGAGCGTTGTTCTTTGACCTGATCAACAAAGTAACGTTTCTCAGCCACCGTTAGTGCTTTTTTCCGAGCACATCCTTAAGGGCTTCGTGCTCCAAGCTGAGATTGGCAAACATCTGCTTGAGTCTTTTGTTTTCTTGCTGAACCTCTTTTAGATGAATTCAACATCTAGAGTGCTTCAGTCATAGTCCTCCATAAGACTTACGTAAGGTGTTCAGTACTATAATACAGTGCCTTGGGCGGTGATTACCGTTTATCAACTGCCTCTTGCATAAGACTATCATCTATGGCATGAACGTTGCAGCCTCTAGGGAAATATCTCCTCAATAATCCGTTAGGTATCTTGATTCAATCCTGGCTTTCGCTATAGCGTGTTTAAGGATCATTGCAAAATAGCCTCCACTCTTGGTCGGGGTTTCGAGTAGTTTGAAATAGGAAAATTCACTACCATTATCAACCGTAAATGACTATATTAGTTCTGGATCTATGCCTTTACATGCATCAATAGCCTGCTATTCATCAAGTTCTCTGAACCTTTGTTTTCAAGATTTCCAACCAGTAAGAAAACAATAAATCCAATTATCTCTCAACATGGGTTGCAAGCTGCACCTAGTGATATTTCCAGGGGCTACTGTAGTCAGCTTTCACCAGAATCATGCGGAACGCTTTTTAGCTTCCACTAATTTTGGGTCTTTTATCAAATCGACAGCTAAAAATAAGTCAAGGATATATATTTGAAATTCTTCCCACTACGACGCTGTTTACGTCGCTTTTTGAGATGCCTCACCAGCTTCTTGTAAAAAACCCCTCCCTATCAGTAGTATCAAGATACAGCCACTGATAAATGAGTTTCTGGACTCGCTCGCATTTTCTAACTTCTGTATTCACGGTTTAAGCGACCCGAAATAATCGCAAGTGAGAGTCCTTTTCCTATCAAAATTGATGACAACATCTAATAGGGGGTTATCAGATAGTCTCTTGGCTGCTCAAGGACAATTGACTTCACAATATTTGGCAAATAGTCTCATAAAGGGGCTTTTAGGTAGCAATGGACTGGAATACTTTGGCGAAAGTTGCCACGTTCTATATCTCTACTGACCGTAGTGGCGAATCTATCTAGGGAATCTGCTAATGTCTATGATGGTGTGATAATCGAAACAATAAGTAATATATACAATAGCGTATCATCTTTATCTTAAATGGGTGTAAGACATCGTAGGTTCCTAACTTTTAAATTGTGGTAATTTAAAGTTATCGAGATTCTTGCGATGTCTTCTTTACTCAGTCTAAGTGTTGCATTTGAGTTCATTGGAACTCAGGTCTAGAAGTTTCACATCAGTTGATTCAACTTCACTCCATACTTACTGCTGCCAGTTATAATAAGCCCCTCAATTTGGCTGTTACCGTATTCTGCTAGAAAACTTCTTTGGCGGAACGTCCAGCCTCTACTTCTTTTAGGATCTTGATAATCTGGCTTTCGAAATAGCGTGTTTTCTTCATTGCTGCCTCCATACTGACGGGGTAAAAGTATGATGGAAAATTCTAATTACGGGTGGGACTAGCTCAGGGGATACCCAAAGGTTCTTTTTTAGAGGTATTGTTTTTAATGCATACGGATAGAAACGGCGATATTACTCGATTTATCTCAGCTCGACAAGCTTATCGAAAGTAAATAAAGTTGTACTACAAATGATGTTAAGTTATGCAAAGTTGCATCTTTCAGCAAAGCGAAAAAGAGGTTCTAATAGTCTAAACCTGACCCTAACATATTGAGTTTATATTACTATTTGTTTAGATTGTGATGTACTTATTCACTTCAGGTTAATTACGGAAATGGAGCTAATGATGGATATTAGTAATAACTTTAATCAACAAAGTACTGTCATTAGAGGTATTTTTCGCTATAACATTGTTAATCACTTGAATTTCCTTTGCTAAAGGTTATTCGTAATAAAGTCTATCAATTTAGAATAGACCTGGTTCATAATTAATAATAGTTACTATGGGCTATCTTTATAAATGACTACATGTCGAGTTCTTCTATGCATGGATATAGTATCTGACAGTAAGCTTCCCTATCGATGGTCATATGCCTATTAGAGCTGGACAAGTACAAATATTTTTTGCATTAACTCTGATTTTTTTTCACTTGTGGGTCACATACATATTTATTCAATAAATCAAGATTCAGATGGACATGAACTGGGAATTATTAGATTTCAAGCCTCTGAAGTATCTGTTACCTACTCATTTTAGTGGTGATTCTATATGCTTTCTATCATCAACGTCCAAATAGAAGAAAACTGGTACTCTCGTCGTCTAAGTAATAATCGTGCTATTTAAACCTTTCATCATGTATATGAAGAAACAAGGTGTTAATTATTTAGGTAAACTCCCGCGTATACTAAAACGTAAATATTAAAAAGGATATGATACGCATACTGGCACAATAAATATAAGATATTTTCTAATAGTGATACCATTAATATACGAAGATACTGATTTCAGTCATGATTAGAACTAGAGGTATCCAAGATACTTGATAAAAATGGAATAAAAAACATCCATTGTAAAGTGTTGTGATAACCAGATAATTTGTTCAGACTGTACAGAAAGAATGAGAAGAGATAATTTATCGAATGAGCTTATAAGTGGTGTGAGCGCTAAGAACTTAAGTAAAACTGGTAAAAACCTCTGTATTACAGAATAGATGCTGAGTCTATAGAAGAACATCCAGTTTGGTCTTTGTATTATATCATGGCGCTAGATCTACCATAAAAGCGTAGGGCTATTGGCTCTATCTTGAATATCTTACATGTATGAAGGGTGATATTTATGATTCTATTCAGAGGTATCTTTAGAGTACCCAATACCTTGTCGTAATCAACCATCTGGAAGCTACCCAGTAAATTCAAGAGGGACTCTGTTGAATTAGCGGTTGAGTTACTTTAATTGCATTCTGTACGTTTATCGTAGCTTCAAGTGCAGTGCCTTCGATGTCAACAAGCCCCTTAATTTGACATTAGGCAATAGAGTTGACTCTCCAAAACCGGACACTTCTTAACGTAGTAAACTACACAAAAGAGGTGTTAAAAATGTCCAGAAACAAGACAAATGATTACTCAGAAACTTATCGAAGAGAAGCAGTAAGATTAGCTGATTTAGGCGGAAAATACAGCCATAGGAGTTGCTGGTGATTTGGGTATCAATGTAGTTGTCAAATCTACAACTGGAGAAACCAGTTTAAACGGCTTACTGACAAACAATTCAATACATTTGAGGGTGTCGATTACTCCAAAGATGAAAGTGCAGAAATGAGAGCGCTTCGAAAAGAGAATAAGATGCTTAGAGAGGAGCGAGACTTCTTAAAAAAAATTCGACGGCGTACTTTGCCAGGAACGACCTGTGAAGTACGCGGTAATAGAGTCCTATCAACACCACCATAGCGTCAGCATGATGTGTCGATTACTCAGTGTATCTACATCTGCTTTCTACGATTGGTTAAACCGAGAGCCCTCTGAAATGGCAGAACGTAGAGCCTTGGTAGAAAGAGCGGTTGAGCTGAACTATGATAAATTCAAGAAACGTTATGGAGCACCTCGATTAGCCATTGAACTCACTGAAAAAGATATCCCTTGCAGTGTTAACTTTGTTGCTAAACTCTTAAAAGAAAAAGGATTAAAAGCCCGTAACGGTAAAAGCTTTAAGTATTGTCCCGCAGTAGAAGCCTCAACGAATGTAGCGGATAATATATTACAACGTCAGTTCACGGTTGATGCTCCTAACCTGAAGTGGGTGTCTGATATTACTTACATCAAAGTGGGGAAGGTCTGGCACTACCTAGCGGTCGTGATGGACTTGTACTCCCGTAAAATCATAGGCTGGGCTTTGGACAATCACATGAGAGAAAGCTTGGTGGTTGATGCCTTCAACATGGCAATATCTTTACGCAAACTAGAAGAGAATGCACTGATACATTCAGATCGTGGCGTACAATATAGAGGTAATAAATATCAACAGGTATTACGGGATAACCATATTCAATGTAGTATGAGTCGCAAAGGTAACTGTTGGGATAATGCAGCCATGGAAGCCTTCTTTGGTAGATTGAAAGTAGAGCTCATCTATGCAGAGAATTACCAGACAGTTAATGAGGCTCATGCCGGTATTTTTGAGTATATTGAGTTATTCTATCCAATAGCGTTAGACGGCACTCAGCTATAGGCTATATGAGTCCGAATGACTTTGAAGCAAAACCTAACTAATAGCGTGTCCGGTTTTCGTGGGTAAGAACAGCTCCCTGATTCCATATCAAGAACAATTTGTCAATAGCCTTGTATCTAATATTGATTATAGCAATTGTCTTGTACAATTGTCCATATATTTAAGTCATCAAAGCTTGGGCAGAATGAAATATTCTTTTTAACCATGTTATTACTTAGTACTGATGTTCTTGATCGGCGAGTCCAATCCCTCATTGAAGCAAGACAGGGAATATCAAATCCCATGGTACATCATACCTGACTATTGGTGTAACATCACCGCTCCATGCTTTAGTTGGTTCGATTGTGCGCTCTCGGCAATTTGAAGGGCAGCGCTGTTTGAAAAAGAGACATTCAACAGTGCTCAAAGCCAGGTAATCTTGGTATAGGCAAGCTCTTGAAAACAGGCTACCTAAAGCCAATGGGTGCAAATGTCATTAATCCTGTCGGTTAATTTACCTGTTTTGAATGATATCTGAAACTTGAGGGTCTTAAAGCAACAAATAAGAGCTATCTTACGTGAATTCTATTTTGAAGATACTATGGCCCCTTGTTGATAGTTGGTTCGGGAGTAATTATAGTGATTTCCCCCATGCACTAAAGTAAAAAGTCAGGACATGCTCAATTATCTGCTATTGTGTATGCAAAAATCATTAATGATTTTGATGTTCTCTCTCCCGCTCTTAAAAATGATCCTAGAGTACTTAAGCGTAAAGGCTCCCAAAAAGGTGCTACATCCCTAGCTCCAAGAAATTATTTAAAAACAATAAAACAATATATGAAAGAAAATCTCTCTGATCCAAGAAGTGTAATTGACTTTACTGCTACTAAACCAGTATTTTCTAGATGCACTGATGAGCGGGGACGTGAAGTGTTTGGGTGGGTTGTTGAAGTTAAATACAATGCAAAAAATCAGCTTGGTGGTTATGTTGGTTTAAGCAAGACTCGTCATTTATTTCAAGGTGAAAAATTCCATTCTAAGTATCCTACAGTGCTTTCGTACTGGAAGTGTTACTCACAAAGATAAGCTATTGAAATAATTATAAATGCCTAACAATTAAATTCGAGAGGGACTTTTTTACTCAGCGGTTGATTTGAGTTTAGTGCATTCTAGTAGTTTATCTTAGAGTTACCTTCATCTCCGTCTGTCCAAAAAGCCCCTCAATTTGGCGTTAGAAGCCAGTAATTATCCAACAGAGTGACCGCTTATAGTTCCGAAAGTGTAAGAATGATTATCAGCAGTAAGTTATTGCGACTGTATAACCTGCAATTTTAAATATTCTTGAAATGGGTCGAAATCTTTATCTGAGTGAAGTAAAGGAAAGTTGTTTTCAATACAAAAAGTAGCAATTATTACATCAATAGTTTTCCTGACAGTAACTCCTTTCTTTCGTAAAAAACGAAAATTATCAGCACTTTTAAGGGCTATATTTTGTCCCGCAAGTTCAAAAGCACTAAATGCCATTAGTAATCTTTTAGCCGTCTCGTATTCACGGTCATGTCTAAAACCTTGTAGAACCTCTGTAAGAACTAAGTCACCAACAGCTATTGGTTCTTTGCCTAACAAACTATTGAGTGTATTAGTTTCAAGAGTTTGAGTGCCATTGAAATAATCAATCCAAACACTAGAGTCAACAAATATCAATTATCAATCCTCATTTTATCAAGGTCGCCTTCCCAATGTAATTTGCCTCTGAAGTTTTTGACATTCTCTTGCATTTTTAAATTGACTAAAGTCTTAAGTCCCAATTCAACAGCTTCTCGTTTTGTTTTTAAGCCTGTCAATTTCAGTGCATCATTCATCAAACTATCATCTATAACAATATTCGTGCGCATATGAGCCTCTGTGTATAAATTAAATAATTTATACACATTAAAGCTGTTTTCAAAATCCACGTCAAGAAAGAATTACAATTTCTAGATTCAGGTGGTAACAATTATTACAAAATCTATCATCGCTATTACTTTCCGTGAATGAAGATTAATGCTAAATTAACATAATAATATCAGGGCAATATAGCTACTATCTATAGTATGTGAATTCTAAAAATAATGCTTCCCTGTCTACAAAATCAAGTGTTTCTTGCCTGTGGACATCTAGCAAAAATCCAAGGGCGGTAGCGTATTCACAGTTTAACCCAAGCCCAAAAAACCACAGCACTTATTACAAGTGTAGTTTTTCTTTTGTGCGCTGAACAAGCAGCTTCTAACAAGTAAATTGAAGAGGGACTTTTCTACTCAGCGGTTGATTTTCGTTCAGTACATTCTGAAAGTTTATCTTTGATTAATCTTCCGTTATGTCTGTCCGAAAAGCCCCTTAATTTGGCGTTATGTCCGTAAAGCATTACCATATGTTCTGTTTCAGAAAATATAGAATAGTTTATTACTTTGTATTACAATGTATTTCTACAGTAACAGAGGTACAATATCATGAGTGTAACAAGCGTTAGAATTCAAGAAGACCTAAAAAAACCATTAGAAGAATTAGCAGATAAACTAAGCCGTAGTAGGAATTGGCTCATAAATGAAGCAGTAAAAGAATACCTCTCTCGTCATAAATCTAATTCACAAAAATGGAGAGAAACATTAGAAGCAATAGAGTCAATAAAAAAAGGAGAGGTTATTGATGGAGAGGAAGTTCATACTTGGTTAAAAAGTTGGGGAACTGAAAATAAACAGAAACCCCCAGTCCTATGAAGCTAAAATACACCAAGGAGGCACTAGATGATTTAATCAGATTAAAAGAATTCATTGAAGCCAAAAATCCAGAAGCAGCTCAACGTATTTCATCAGAGCTAGTTGATGGTATTTCAGATTTAACTGAATTTCCTAAAATGGGGTTCGAAGTGAAGGATGCGCTAGATCCAGATATAATGCGTGATATATACATAAATGACTATCACATAAGGTATCTAGCACTTGAACAAACAATTTATGTTCTTAGAATATGGCATCAAAAAGAAGATAGGTGATTACTCTCCAATTTATTTTATTGTAAAAATAGTAAAATTTAACCTCTTTAAGAAATGATATGTAAATATGCCTGATCTTGATCAAACAACAGCTAAACTAATTGAACAGTCGATAGTTAAGATATCTAATGTACTTGGTGTATGGGCAGGAAATATTATAGGGCGAAATTTCGTTGAATGGAGAATACAAAACCTAACTAGAACAGTTGATATGTTCAACTCTGCATGTGAAGAGCAAGGTCTTACATCATCAGAGCGTAAAGTCTATGCAAAGAAATTTGGTTATGAATGGATCATTGAAGCATCGAAAGAAGATAACGCAACAATACAAGAAATGTGGGCGAACTTGCTACTAAACGCAAATTCTCCGAATAGTATTGAACCTCCTCTTATCTTCATTGATATATTGAGAAAAATTTCACCAATTGATAAAGAAATCCTCCTAAAAATAAAAGGAAAGCACTTTCATATAAGGGAAGACAAACATGATGATGCATACTTACTAATAAAAGATACAGAGTTAAAATCTAAATTTTCTGAAGAGCAAATATCTCAATCTATTGCTAACTTAGAAGCACTAAACTTAGTTAGAAAAAGTGCTATTGGAGCTGATGATTGCTTTATTGAATCATTGTTACAAAGTAAATTCCTAAAGGCAGTAACCATAAAGACATAACAAGACGTTCGAAGGGACAATGAACTTGCCCCGTTTAAGTGGACAAAAAAACCTAACTAACTTTAGGAGTCCACATGGCCCAATTTACACAACACAAGAAGACAGCAGCATATACCCAGCACTTCAAAGTCACCACCGTTCACCTTTCATTATTAGAGTCTGAGACAGTGAAGGGGGTTGCATCATCACTAGATATTCATCCCTATATGCTGTCACGATGGCGAAAGGAATATAGAGAAGGAAAACTTATGGCTGATAAACGCCGAAAATCTATTCACCCCCCTAAAAGCACTTCAGATAACACACGCTTCAAGCACTAGAAAAAGAACTGCATCGCTTGACCATGGAGAATGAATTACTAAAAAAGTGGCAACGGTATCTGGCGGAAGTAAAGTCGACAAATTCACCTTTATCGACCGAGAAAAAGCCCGATACCGAATAACCTATCTATGCCAATTTCTAGAGGTATCACGCAGTGGCTATTATGCTTGGCTAGCGCGGCCAGAAAACCCAAGAATAGCCAGTGATCAGCATCTTTTGGATACAATAAAAACCATTTTTAAAGACAACTTGGGCACCTTTGGTAGTCCACGTATCTATCAGGCATTGCGTAAGCTAGGGATCTTCGTCAGTCGTAAACGCATAGCCCGCTTGATGCGAGACAATGCTTTAGTCGCACGAGCGAACCGTATCTATCGACACAAACCGGGGACCAAGCGCTACTTAGAAAGCATGGTAAATATCCGTAAAGATTTACCAAAGCCCACGAGGATCAATCAACAATGGGCGGCTGATCTTACGTACTTGAAGCTTAGCCAGAGATGGATTTATCTATCGGTAGTTATTGATTTATACTCAAGGCGAGTCATCGGTTGGGCGATGGGTCATAAGAAAGATGTGGCACTTACCCAAGAGTCAATACGTCGTGCCATAGCCAATCGCAAACCAGAACCTGGTTTGATATTCCATACAGACAGGGGCACAGAATATCGTGCCTATGCCATCGGGGAATTACTCAATAAACACCACATCATTGCCAGTGCTAACCGACCTGGGCGCTGTACGGATAACGCAGAGATGGAATCCTTTTTTCATACTCTGAAAAGTGATGTGATCCATGGATATCGCTTTGATGATTACTGGACCTTGCGCGATTTAATAGCTGGTTATATTCAGCACTTTTATAACCGAAAAAGAATACACTCTAGTTTAGATTTTTATTCGCCCGTTGAGTATGAAACAATGGCAAGGAAGTAGCATCATTTTGTCTACTTATTCGGGGCAAGATCAGCTACTTCAGCGGTTTGCATAGTTTAGTGCATTCTATAAACGTCATCGGACTGTCTCCTCAGCGTTTTTAATCCGCAAGCCCCTTAATTTTGCGTTATGCCTCCAAAGCTCGAACATCGTAGATCTATCTATGACAAGATGACAGTATCTAGGTGCAGTCAAAGCGCATGCAATCCAATTCCATAAACATGCTATAATTGTTCCATTGAAAGCTAAAGAGTAATGAGGTGTAAAACAATGACCTTATCAGTTACAAAAGATAAATTAATAAATGAAATTAGCCTGTTACCAGAAGATAAGTTAGGAGAAGTATATAACTTCATCCATTACTTCCGCTTGGGTACGGAAAAGACAAACAAAAATGATAATAATATTTTGTCCTTCTCTGGTTCATGGAAAGACATGGGTGATAACAAATTTGATGATTATTTATCAGATATATCAGAAAGACGAAACAAAGCATTTAGTAGCAGAGGTCGTTAATGAAGCCAGCATTGATAGATACGGATATTTTATCAAAGTTTTTGAAAGGAAATACAAAAGTTAAAGAAAAATTCAAGAACTACCTGAGAGCATATAACCACATCAATTTTAGTATCATTACGTACTATGAAATTATAAGTGGCTTAAAACATAGAGATGCAAACAAGCAAATCAATAGCTTCCTTGAATTTTCAGCAATCAATAACATTCTACCCCTCACCATACAGTCATCCGAAAACTCCGCAGTCATATATGACTGATCTAAGAAAGAAAGGAACACCTGTTGATGATATTGATCTTTTAATAGCAGGTATTGCTATTGAGAATAACATGATGGTTATTACCAACAATATGAGTCACTTCGAAAGAATAGAAGGACTTGAGGTGGAAAATTGGTCTTTGTAACAAGTGAAAATTGAAGGCAAAAAAACAGGTATTCATCCTTTTCAAACCTGAATATTCAATTCAAGAAAGCAAAGAGTGGGTAACATTCCAAACAGAAGCATTCAAAGAAAGAAAAGAATATTCCTTCATAATTATTCACTTGAGAACCAAGAGTTACTTAGAAGTGTAGCAATCATCCGCATTAACAATATTCATAAAATAGGCAACATAGGATATTGGATTAGAAAAAGTGCTTTAAATAAAGGTGTAGCTACTGAGGCTGTATCCTTAGCTTGCTCTTTTGGGTTTACTACACTGGGTCTGTTTAGAGCCGAAATAGTTACCCTTCCTAATAACAAAGCGAGTAGAAAGGTAGATGCAAAGTACGAAGGTGTTTTACAAAATCGTCTGTTGTTTTTGGTCAGTCTAAAGATTCTTGTATGTACTTATTGATAAAAAATCAAGCATAACACGTAAATTCAAGAGGGACTTTTTGACTCAGCGGTTGATTTACGTTCACTGCATTCTGTAAGTTTATCGTAGCTTAAAGTCCCGTGCCTTCGAGGTCAAAAAGCCCCTTAATTTGGTCTAAGCCACATAACTCAATCACCGCGTCACTATCAATTGTCCAAAAATAGAGTGCAATTTTGTAAAGCAAGTAGCGCCAATGTAAAAATGATAGCAACAGAAGATCGAAATCTTGCAATGTACACAGTATGTGCATATAATTATTTGCATGAGATATGAATGGGATGAATCAAAAGCAATAACAAATCTTCGTAAACATGGGGTAGATTTTGCTGATGCCGTTATCTCATTAGAAGATGAGAATGCTTTAACTATCGAAGACTTCGATAAAAATGAGCAAGTATTTAAAACCCTAGGTATGGGATCCTATCTAAACATATTGTATGTAATACATGCCGAAAGATGTGGCAACAGTACTAGAATTATTTCAGCTCGAAAAGCTGACCGTAAACAGATAAAACAGTACTACAAAGGTTTAAGTTATGAGTGAAGATTTCAGCAAAGGGAAAAGAGGGTCTCTTGTTACACCTGATCCCAATAAAGTTCGTGTCACTATTCGTCTAGATGGTGATGTAATCAAGCATTTTAAAAAAATAGTTCATGAAGCTGGTGGTGGAAACTACCAGACTCTTATCAACAATGCACTACGGGAATATATTGAGGAACAAAATAAATCTCTTGAAGTGACTTTGCGTAAAGTGATACGTGATGAGCTATATGAATTTAAACAAACTGGTTGATTTAATAACAAGCTTGAATAAAGTGCTCTAAGTTGTTAGTAGAAACGCATACAACTGAGAACTCGCTGATAGCTTGTGCCTGTAGCCATTATCAAAAATAGAAACATAGTGAGTAAATAAGTATTTCAGAGGTTGCATGAATTAGTGAACTTGTAAGTATCGTATGGCAGTCGTTGAGTACAAATATATTATAATAGTTAAGCTTGATATATCATGGTGATCTATATGTCTATATATTTAAATTTACTAATAGCGGTAGCATTTTTTATAATATTCTTTATTGGCTTGTTTGGTCTATTTACACCAAAAAAAACAATTTATTTTTTGACAATTAAAGAGCCTGATAATCGAAGTTATTGGCATAAGCATAGAGTAATGTTTTTCTTCTTCTCTTTGTTTTCGGTTATAATGGGTCTGCTTCTTGCTTTTGTACTCTATACAGGAATCACTCAAGATGTCACTTAAATTTCTTAGGTTATCTCCCTCAATCAGCTAAATTTAACATCTTGCTCTAACAAATAAATTCGAGAGGGACTTTTTTACTCAGCGGTTGATTTTCGTTCAGTGAATTCTAATAGTTTATCGTAGATTCACCTTCATCTCTGTCTGTCCAAAAAGATAATTGGACTCCCCTCACCCTACAATAGAGAGTGAGGTAAACTTTGGTTGTTATCAGACAAACCAAAAAAGGAGTCACACCATGAAAAATACCATTATCGGAGTAGATTTGGCAAAACATGTATTCAAATCTGTGTTGTTAAAAATAACAAAGTCATTTCAAACAAAGAAATATAAGCCAATGAATTCGAGGCATGGCTTGCTACCTCCAAGAAAGCAACCGTCGTTTTTGAAGCGTGTGCCATGTCAAACTACTGGAAGCAAACCGCTTCAAAGTATGGACACGATAGCCGTATCATTTCTGCGAAATTAGTCGCTAAAATTAGACAACATCAAAAGACGGATAAAAACGATGCTCTGGCTGTTGTACAAGCCAGTCAATTAGTCGATATCCAGTTTGTTCAAGGCAAATCTTTTGCTCAGCAAGAACTCCAGTCTTTGATGAGAATGCGAGAGCTTGCAGTGAAGCAACGCAGAGCCTCAAAACAACAGATCATGTCGCTATTACTTGAGTTTAATATCAAAGCAGGTCCAAGGTTAGGCTCACTAAAAGTGATTGTTGACTCGGTACTTGAAGATGCTGAGAATGGCTTTTGCATGCCTTTTCGTGAAGGCTTGAAATTAGCCTGGGGAAACTATGCGACGATCAATTTGACACTCAAAGCCTATGATAACCTATTGGCTGAAACGCTTCAGTTACATCCTGATTGCATTAAACTGATGGCGCTTGAAGGAGTTTCTACTATCAATGCCATCAACCTCTACATCTCTTTAGGTACGGATGAATTGGGTACCTTTAAGTCGGGTCGTGATGTGGCCGCCTGCATACGAGTCACCCCCATTCAACACTCTAGTGGAGGCAAGACCCAATTGGGGTCTATAGGCAAGAACGTTAAAAACTCCCTATTGAGGAGTTATCTCATCACCGGAGCGATGTCTGTAGTCAGCAAAGTAGACAAACGAGAACCTAAAACAGCCAAGGATCAATGGCTAAAACAACGGATTGATCGTCGAGGAAAAAAATGTGCGGCGGTGGCACTGGCCAATAAGACCGTGAGAACCGCTTTTGCCCTGTTAACGCAGGGAACCGAGTACCAAGCTCAACCTCTACAGGGTTGAGTCACAGATCATCAATATAATGCTACAGTTTAAGATGAAGAGTCTGCTATAGGAGTCAGTTAGGGGCAGAGAGTATTAAGCTCGCCAAAAAGATTTGACCTTATAGTTCGCGTAACTATCAGTGAGCCAGAGGTAGCCCCTCAATCAGAGCTCGTACATAAGCACGCATTTATTTAAAAACTTTCTTCATTATGTTGTTGACACGAGGGGAGTCCACATAAGCCCCTCAATTTGGCGTTAGACCATGGAGTGCCCCACAGAATGTAGACACTTTTTATGTAATAATTTAGACATAAAAAGGAGTAACAAAATGGCACGACAGAAGACAAAGTCGTATTCAGAATCGTTTCGGAAAAAGGCGGTTCGTTTAGCGGATTTACCTGATAAGACAGCGATGGATGTATCAGAAGATTTAGGGATAAACGTAGCCCAAATCTACAACTGGAGAAATCAATTTAAACGCCTTTCAGAGAAACAGTTTAATACGCTTGATGGTGTAGATTACTCCAAAAATGAAAGCGCTGAAGTTCGTACATTACGAAAAGAAGTTAAACAGTTGAAAGAAGAGCGTGACTTCTTAAAAAAAGCGACGGCGTACTTTGCCAAGGATATGAAGTGAAGTACGCGGTCATTGAGAGCTATCGAACTGAGTTTAGCATCACGATGATGTGTCGTTTACTGGAAGTCTCGCGTGCAGGTTTTTATCGCTGGCTGCTGAGAACACCTTCCGTACTGGCTCAACGAAGAGCGTTGGTCAGAGGCGCGGTGGTTAGTGTCTACCATGAGTTCAAGAAGCGTTACGGCTCACGCCGTATTACAGAAGAGTTAAACGCAAGGGACATTCCTTGCACTGTTAACCATGTGGCTAAGCTATTGAAAGAGAGTGATTTAAAGGCACGTAATGGGAAGCAGTTTAAGTACTCACCCTCAGTAGAAGCCCGAACGAATGTAGCTGAGAATGTGTTAAAGCGTCAATTTAGCGTAGAGACAGCGAACTTAAAATGGGTATCGGATATCACCTATATCAAAGCAGGAAGGGAGTGGCTTTATTTAGCGGTTGTAATGGACTTGTATTCACGCAAGGTCATCGGATGGGCTTTGGACAATCATAGACTACCCCACATAAATCGGACACTTTGTTGTTACCCACCAAAACGGTCACACTTCTTAACGTAGTAAACTACACAAAGAACTAACGCTTGAATCTTTACTGCTATTAAATAGAGCCATACTATCTGTTTTGGAGGCCATTGATAGCTGAGAGTAAATTGTACTGGAAACGGGAGTTTCCTGACTGAGTTCCCAAATCGAAATTTGGGAACTAGAGATGGGAATGCTCTTTTTAATCGCACCTGAGTGACTTGAGTATTTGACATACAAAAAAGACTCGTCTACAGTCGCATTCAAATTTTTAGCCTAGGGGTGGTTGTGTAATCAACCTGAGATTCCTGTATTGGAAGACCCTATGAACCTGATCTGGTTAGTACCAGCGTAGGGACAGGCGAGCTCCATTCTATGTGCGTATTATGCAAGTACTATGTGAACTATGCGCACACTTGATTATTTTCTTAGATCAAGCAAGGGTGATGTTCTGTACTCCTGTCCGTTTTTTTATTTTAGGAGTTGAGCATGGATTCTCGAACATTACCGTCTTATTCTTTTTTACCCTTTTTATTCTTATCCCCGTTGGTGCTGGCAGAAGATCAGTCAACACAGCAACCAACCGAGCTGGATACTGTCATAGTCACTGCTAATTTTCGTCCTGTCACTCTGGAAGATAGTACGGTGAGTGTATCGGTCATTACTGAAGACGATACGAAAAAACGTGGCGCACAACATATCGAAGATGTACTAAACCTTGCTCCTAATGTGAATGTTTCCAGTGGTGCGTCGAGAGGACGTTTTTACCAGATACGGGGCATTGGCGAACGTGGTCAGTTTGAACGGCCTATTAACCCTTCTGTTGGTTTGTATGTGGATGGTATTGATCTCAGTCGCAGTGGGGCATCTGCCACGTTGTTTGATGTAAAACAGGTTGAGGTAGTGCGGGGTCCACAAGGAACCCGATATGGTGCCAATGCACTGGCGGGTCTGATCAATTTGAAAACCACTGAGCCGAGCAACGAGACTAAGCTGCATGTCGAAGCCACACTAGCAGATTACGATACTAAAAGTATGGGAGTGGCTGCGGGTGGGGCTTTAGTAAAGGATAAATTACTGAGTCGTTTTTCGGTACATAAAAATACTTCTGATGGCTATATCAGCAACGAATTCTTAAACCGCGATGATACGAATAATCGTGATGAAACCACCGCACGAGCGCATCTGAAATGGTTAGCCAATGATGATTTAACGGTTAGTTTTAAGTATTTGCATCTCGATATTGATAATGGATATGATGCATTTAACTTTGCTAATACCCGTACTACTTTTTCTGATCAACCTGGTAAAGATAAACAAAAAACTAATGCTTTATCTATCGCCTCTATTTGGGACATTAATAGTGCGGTGATGATGGAGGCTAGTATTAATTATTCGGATTCAGACTTGGAATATAGTTATGACGAAGATTGGTCAAATAATGAAGAGTTTGCTAATCAAGTATTTGCACCTTTTTCAGGGCCTTATGTTGGTTTTGATCAATACTTGCGTAAACGAAAAAATAAATCGTTTGATATGCGATTCTTGTCAAGCGAAGAGGGGCGCATTTTTAATGATAAAACAGACTGGGTTGCTGGATTATATTACTCAGACAAATTCGAGGGATTACACCATATCGAAGAAGGTACTTTTGATGATGGCAGTCAAGATGGAGCTCCCTTTGGTGAAGACATAACGTCTAATTATGATACAAAGAATGTTGCACTCTACGGTCAATTAGATTCACAAATTAATGACAAGTTAGCTTTAATAACAGGTCTTCGTGTTGAACGTTGGAAGGCTGACTACACTGACTCTACTAATAATAAAATCAATGTTGATGAAACATTGCAAGGGGGAAAGTTAGGCTTGGAGTATGATTTAAGTGATCAACACCTTGCCCATGCGAGTCTCTCACGTGGCTATAAAGCCGGAGGTGTGAATACTAATGGTTCATTGCCTGTTGAAGCATTGGATTTTGATACAGAATATTTGTGGAATTTTGAAGTAGGAATGAATTCATCATGGTTGAATGATTCATTATCAACACGTGTGTCAGCTTTTTATGCTAAGAGAAAAGATCAACAAGTAAGCAGCTCTCTTGTTACAACTATTGGTGGTAATGTAACACAATTTGACGATTTTATTCGCAATGCGGCGGAGGGAAGGAACTATGGCGTGGAAGCCGAGCTGGATTGGGAGATAAATAATAAATGGAGTATTAATTCTTCTTTAGGATTGTTAGAAGCAAGGTTTGATAAATATGATGATCCCGTTGGACTACTAGATGGCCTTGATCTATCTGGACGTGATCAGGCTCATGCCCCAAGATATCAATATGCTCTTGGTACTGAATATCAAGTAACACCGAAAATAACTGCAGGTATGAATATTGAGGGAAAGAGTGATTTCTTTTTTTCAGATAGGCATAGCGAGAAAACGGGTTCTTATAGTCTGCTCAATGCAAACCTAGCCTACAAAAAGGATAACTGGACAGCGACGTTATGGGGCAGAAACCTGCTAGATAAAGATTACGACGTGCGTGGTTTTGGCAGCTTTGGCAACAACCCAGGCAATGGATATGCAACAGAGAAATACACCCAGAAAGGTGAACCTCGGATCGTTGGTGTTAGTCTTTCATATGACTTTTAATCTCTAGGGGCTTATTCCCCACCCTTGGACGTATGAAAATAGTGTGAGATGTTATTTTAACCTAATGGAAGTGAGCCTTCAGGCTCGCCAGATGATGAGTAACAGCACGTTAGGCGAGCCTGAAGGCTCACTTCCAGAAATAGCTAATACGCCGTCCGCGCTTGCGGCGGGGTAGTTTATTTTCCACCTCGTAACCAGTCTGACGGCTCTGACGTGTTTAGGTCTATTCTGGCATTAGCTTAGAAACAAAATAGGAATAAATGAGTGCCTGACTATGCGCTGTTTCTTCAAGATTCGCTGCTGCTGAGTGGCCACCATCAATATTTTCATAATAAAGAAAGTTATATCCCAAATCTTCAAGTCGCTGTGCGAACTTACGTGCGTGTCCGGGATGAACACGGTCGTCTTTGGTAGAGGTATAAAGGAATATTTCGGGGTAATTCATCCTCGGACGAACATTGTGATACGGTGAAATAGTGCGCAGAAAAGCTCCTTCCTGAGCGTCTTCTGGATCGCCATATTCTCCCATCCAACTAGCACCTGCTAAAAGTTTATGAAAGCGCATCATATCCAGAAGCGGTACACCACAAGCAATTGCCTTGAATAAATCGGGTCGTTGGGTATACATCACGCCCATTAACAATCCGCCATTGGAACCACCATGTGCACCCAGAAACTGTGGACTGGTGATTTTCCGCTTAATGAGATCTTCAGCAACTGCAATAAAATCATCATAGACAATCTGACGTTTCATTTTTAAGCCTGCCTGATGCCAATCAGGACCAAACTCACCACCGCCTCGTATATTCGCCAGTACATACACGCCACCGCGTGCTAACCAGGCTCGCCCAAGAGTGTCTGAGTAGCTTGGGTTTAAAGATATTTCAAACCCACCATAACCATAAAGTAATGTTGGGTTTGTACCCTCTAATTTCATGTCTTTGTGATGAACGACATAGTAAGGAATCCTGGTTCCATCTGTAGAGCTAACCTGAAACTGTTCAACTTGCATAGAGGTTGAATCAAACCAGTCAGGCAATCCCTTTACTTTGTTTAGCTGCAATTTTTTTGTATCTAACTGCCATAAAGTATCGGGGCTAAGAAAATTTTCAGTTGAAACAAAGGCAATATCTTCTTTGTCGTTAGTGTGCCCAATGGATACACTGCCAGCACCTGGCAGATCAAGTTTTTTCTTGTTCCAGTGCTTACCATCAAAATCAAAGGCATACGCTTTACCAGAAACATTTTCGTATAGGCTCAGTAGTACTGCCGAGCGGGTTGCTGCAACACGCTCAATAGATTGTCTTTCATTAGGGGTTATCACCTCATGAAGTCGTTCAATTTTCCCGGTTAGCATAAAATCAGCCAGTGAAAATGAGAGTAAAGCTCCAGATTGATAACCTCGCCAGTCCTCTTGCAAGGTTATCAATTGCTGATCTTTAAACGGGTCTGTTAACTCTACTTTTCCGGGTAAAGGAAGTTGTTGAGGCTTGAAGGCCTTATTGCCACTTCTAGGTATCCAGTAATATTGGATATCAAAAAAGGTGATGGCTCGCAGAATAAGGATTTCTTTAATACCATCCTCATTCTCAAATGTTCCTGACAAAATACGTACATCCTCTTTTTTGCCGCGCATTAATTCACGTGCTTCTGATAGAGGTGTACCACGTTTCCATAACTTACTGATAAAGGGATAACCAGAATCGGTCATCGAATCTGCACCGAAATCAACACCAATGACTAAATGATCCTTATCGACCCAGCTAGTACTTCCTTTGCTCTCATCCGTGACAAAGCCATGATCGTCTAAACTGACAAAACGCTTATTTTTGATATCAAACTCGCGTAGTACCACTGCATCTTTACCACCGTCTGATAATGACAGCATGCAAAAGTTATATTCAGGCTCTAGACAGTCGACACCTTTATATACCCAGTTTTTGCCTTCTTTCTCAGCTAGGGCATCCATATCTAAAATAGTTTCCCATTGTGGATCATCTGTGCGATAGCTATCCAGCGTCGTCATGCGCCATAGACCACGGACGTGCTTATCATCTTGCCAAAAATTATAAGCCTTGCCAGCTCGATATGAAACATAGGGAATCTTTTTGGGTGAGTGATAAACTTCTAATAATTCAGCTTTAATAGCGAGATAGGTATCGTTCTGCATACGCTTTTTTGAGCGCTCATTCCAGCTGCGGACTTTACTTAAAGCTCTATCGCCTTCCACCTCTTCAAGCCATAAATGATCAACATCCGTCTGCCCTGACACGTTATAATCCATTGGTTTGTCCTTATTAGTTCGTTCGATCTGCCTTTCTGAGGAGTCGCAGGCAAACAGTAATAACAGACTGTAGCCTACTAGCAGTATTTTTTTCATGTGAGTTCCATTCGTTATGTGCATGGGAATATACAACAAAATAAAGGACAATGCGCTATAGAGGTGCTCATATGAGAAACCCATTACTGATTGCGATAACTCTAACCATTACAGCTGCATCTATCCTTGCTGGCATGGATTCATTAGGCAAGATACTGATGCAGAGTTTCCCTCTTGCGCAAGTTGCATGGGGCAGGTTCTTTTTTCATGCTGTGTTTGTGATCGTTATATTTGGTTTGCAAGGGCATCGTGATTTTCTTATTCCTAAAGCACCCAAAATTCAGTTGTTACGTGGATTGTGTATTCTGGGTGTTACCACCTCGCTGTATCTCTCGATTCAGTCTATTAGCCTTGCAGAAGCTACTGCGTTTTTGTATTTGTCGCCGGTCATTATTACGTTGCTTTCTGGGCTATTTCTAGGAGAGGTTATTCGACCTGCTCATTTATTATCCGTTGTGTTGGGATTTATCGGTGTTGTGGTTATTACCAAACCAGGATTTCAGTCCTTTGAACCTAGAATGGTTTTTGCGTTTCTATCGGCTTTTTTATTAGCACTGTATTTTCTTCTCACCAGCAAAGTTGCAGGTATTGATCATACTCGTACATCACTTTTTTATACTTCTGTTGTAAGCGTTGTTGTGTTGACGTTATTGCTCCCTATCTGGTGGAAAACACCTAACCATACGCAATGGTTACTGCTGGTATCCATGGGAGCACTCGGAGCGATGGGGCATTTTTTGTTGATCAAAGCTTATTCGCTAGTGCCAGCATCAGTCTTATCACCGTATCTATATGCACAGGTGATTGCTGCTACGATTTATAGTCTATTGGTGTTTAACGATGAGTTAGAATGGAATTTCTTTGTGGGTTCTGGTTTTATTATCGGTGCAGGGGTTTTTCTTTGGGGATATAAACGCACGGTAGCCGAAAAATAAAAGTGGTGTATAGATTTCTCTTATTATCCACTTCTCTAAGGTCGTTGATAAATTGCATCTAATAACAACAAGTTATGCTTTCAATACTGTAAGCCTGTGCAAGAGTTCCGTACCCTTCGACAGGCTCAGGGTACTGCTACAGTAGCACTTTGATCACTCGTGCTGAGCTGCCGAAGTCTGTGAAGGGTTCGCTCAACGAAGACTAGAAATCTACAGTAGTAAGCGGCGAATATCAGACAACGTCTTGCTCAAGAAGCTGGTAAACCTTGCACCATCAGCACCATCTATTACTCGATGATCATATGAAAGAGACAGCGGCAACATTAAGCGTGGTTCAAACTCTGTACCATTCCATTCAGGTTGCATTTTTGAGCGTGAAACGCCAAGGATAGCCACTTCAGGTGCATTAATAATAGGAGTGAATTTAGTGCCACCGATACCGCCAAGGCTTGAGATACTGAAACAACCACCTTGCATATCAGCAGGTTTAAGCTTTTTGTCTCTTGCTTTGAGTGCTAATTCACGTATTTCCTGAGAAATTTCCACTAATGATTTCTGATCCGCATCACGAATAACAGGTACAACTAGACCATCGGGCGTATCGACGGCCACACCGATATGGTAGTAGCTTTTTTGGATCCGATTTTGTTTGCTGGCATCAAGAGAGCTGTTAAAGCGTGGGTAAGCTTTCAAGCCAGCTATTACGGCTTTCATGATGAAGGCTAACGGTGTTATTTTTACACCCTCTTTTTCAAACTCTTTACCCATTTGTTTGCGGAAAGCTTCCATCTCGGTAATGTCTGCTTCATCGTATTGTGTGACGTGAGGGATTGTGACCCAGTTACGATGTAGAAAGTCGCCTGTAAGCTTGTTGATTTTGCTAAGAGCAACAGTTTCAACTTCACCCCACTGGCTGAAATCCACTTCTGGCATAGGTGCAACACCTAATGCAGTCGCCGACGAAGCAGGTGTGCCACCACCACTTTGCATAGATCGTTTAACAAAGCTTTTGATGTCTTCTTTAACAATTCTGTCCTTGCGACCTGAACCGTTTACTTGTCCAAGGTCTACGCCGAGTTCACGCGCAAAGCGTCGTAGTGACGGACTGGCATAGGCTTTGGTAAAGCTGACTTCATCTATGTTGGCGGTAGGTGAGGTTTTTGTGACAGGTGTGGGAGCAGGAGTAGGCTTCGCTACAGGCTGTGTTTCTTTTTCTTGTATCTCTTCTATTTGAGTAGCCGCTACAGCTACATCTTGAGTCTGTTGCTGTTTTTCAGCAGGTGCATCGTCTCCCGCTGATTGACTGGTTTCAATAATCGCCAGCACACTACCTTCAGCTACATAATCGCCGATACGTACTTTCAATTCTTTAATCACGCCGCCATCACTGGAAGGTATTTCCATAGAGGCTTTATCAGATTCAACGGTGATTAACGAATCTTCGGCTGCAATGGTGTCCCCAACCGCTACCAACAATTCGATGATTTCAACTTTTTCAAAGCCACCAATATCAGGAACAACTATTTCTTTGGTTTTCATGGTTGCTCCTCCTATGCCTGAATGGGATTGATTTTATTAACATCAATGCCGTATTTCTTAATGGCATCTGCGACTTTTGCAGCAGGCAGTGTGCCTTCATCCGATAACGCCTTGAGAGCAGCTACTACAATGTAATGGCTATTGACTTCAAAGTGCTTACGTAACTGAGCGCGGGTATCACTTCGTCCATATCCGTCTGTGCCGAGAACGGTATAACTCATGGGAATCCAGGCTTGCATTTGCTCGGCATAGCTTTGAATGTAGTCAGTCGCGGCTATTGCTGGGCCTCGGCGATCTTTTAACGATTGAGTTACATAAGGAACTTTGGCCTTTTTTAGTGGGTTTAAACGGTTCCAGCGATCTATTTCTCTGGCTTCACGTGCCAGTTCGTTAAAGCTCGGACAACTCCACACATCGGCATCAATTTTCCAGTCTTTGTCCAGCAACTCAGCTGCTGCTATAACTTCACGAAGAATCGTACCCGAACCGAGTAGTTGTACTTTCTTCTTGCGCTTACCACCACCACTTAGAGGATACATACCTTTTAGAATGCCCTCTTCGACCCCTTCTGGCATGGCGGGTTGTCGATAGTTTTCGTTCATCGCAGTGATGTAGTAGTAGATGTCTTCCTGATCTTTAAACATCCGGCGCAAACCGTCATGGATAATGACAGTCATTTCATAAGCATAAGTAGGATCGTAACTTACGCAGTTAGGGATCAAAGCAGCCTGAACCATGCCGTGGCCATCCTGATGCTGTAAACCTTCACCAGCGAGCGTAGTACGCCCCGCTGTAGCACCTAGCAAGAAGCCGCGAGCACGCGAATCACCCGCTGCCCATGCCAAGTCACCAATGCGTTGGAAACCAAACATAGAATAGTAAATATAGAACGGCACCATATTAACGCTATGCGTACTGTATGAGGTAGCTGCAGCAATCCATGAAGAGAACGCACCGGCTTCATTGATGCCTTCTTCAAGAATCTGACCCGATTTATCTTCTTTGTAGAACATCACCTGATCTTTATCTTGAGGCTCGTAAAGCTGACCTACTGAAGAATAAATGCCAAGCTGACGGAACATACCTTCCATACCAAAGGTACGCGCTTCATCCGGTACGATGGGTACGACATGCCTACCCATGCTTTTATCTCGAATCAAAATAGTGAGTAAGCGAACAAATGCCATAGTAGTTGACATCTCACGGTCGCCACTACCATCTAATAACGTCTTAAATGTTGATAATGGAGGTACAGTCAGTGGTGCTGCAACCGATTGGCGTGAAGGCAAATAGCCTCCCAATGCCTTACGACGCTCTTGCATGTATTTAATTTCTTCACTGTCTGGTTCAGGGCAATAGTATTCACAAGCCGCTGCTTCCTTATCGCTAAGGGGAATATTGAAACGGTCTTTAAAGATGACCATTTCGTCTTCGGTGAGTTTTTTCTGTTGATGGGTACGGTTTTGACCTTCACCCGCAGCTCCCATGCCGTAGCCTTTTACGGTGTGGGCAAGAATTACGGTAGGTTGGTCTTTATGATCTGATGCGGCTTTGTAGGCAGCGTAGACCTTATGTGGATCATGTCCACCACGGTTTAAACGCCAGATATCTTCATCTGACATTTTCTCAACCATCGCTTTTAACTCAGGGTCTTTACCAAAGAAATGCTCGCGCACATAAGCGCCATCTTTTGCCTTGTAGTTTTGGAACTCACCATCGACGACTTCGAGCATACGTTGTTGTAGTTTGCCGTTAGTGTCATTAGCCAGTAGTGGATCCCAATAAGAACCCCATAATACCTTGATGACATTCCAGCCAGCTCCTCGGAACAGTGACTCAAGTTCTTGTATAATCTTGCCGTTACCACGCACAGGGCCGTCAAGGCGTTGCAGGTTACAGTTCACAACCCAGGTCAGGTTATCCAGCTTTTCACGTCCGGCTAAGGAGATAGCACCGGTTGTTTCAGGCTCGTCAATTTCACCATCACCGACAAAGCTCCATACACTACGGTTTTGAGTATCCGCTAGTTTGCGATGATGTAGGTATTTCATAAAGCGAGCTTGGTAGATAGACTTAATCGGCCCAAGTCCCATGGATACAGTAGGGAACTGCCAATAGTTAGGCATTAACCAGGGGTGTGGATAGGATGACAAACCACCGCCATCCACTTCCTGTCTAAATTTATCCAGGTCTTCGGTGGTCAAGCGACCTTCCATAAACGAACGAGCATAGATACCCGGGGAAATATGCCCCTGAAAATAAATTAAATCACCCCCATGATCGGGTGTCGGTGCATGCCAGAAGTGATTGAAACCCACATCATAGAGTGTTGCAGATGAGGCGAAGGAAGCAATATGTCCACCTAGCTCAGAGCTATAACGGTTTGCACGCACCACCATCGCGGTTGCATTCCAACGTATGTAAGAACGGATTCTGGATTCCAGACCTTGTCTACCGGGTATAGAAGGTTCTAAATGCGTAGGAATGGTATTAATATAGGCTGTGTTTGCAGAATAGGGCAGATTGGCGCCATTATGCCGTGCATTATCTATGAGTTTCTCCAATAGATAATGTGCACGTTCAATGCCATCGGATTGGGTAACGGCTTCCAGAGATTCAATCCATTCTTGAGTTTCTTGTGGATCAATATCTTGAGTTAATTTATCATTTGCCATAATACTAGCTTCCTCTGCTCAACATGAAATCTTGTTTATTTTAATGGTTGCAACCATACCATTATATAGCACAAGGTCAATCTGTTTTGTTTGCCTTTAAAATACTTATCATAAATACAACAAGTTATGGAACAAGAATACATTTTACTAAATTCCCATCTCTTTAAACGACCACCTGGATCACTCCTATGAAAGACTATCAAAAGGACTTTCTGGATTTTGCTATAACTTCTAATGTCTTATGCTTTGGTGAGTTTCAGTTGAAATCTGGTAGGATCAGTCCCTATTTTTTTAATGCGGGACTTTTTCAAACAGGTTCGGCCTTATCCAAACTTGCTGACTTTTATGCACAATCTATTCTCGAATCTGGCATTGAATTCGACATGCTATTTGGTCCCGCCTATAAAGGCATCCCACTGGCTGCTGTCACCGCAGCTGCGCTTTATGAAAAGCATGGAAAAGATTATCCCTATGCGTTTAATCGTAAAGAAGCCAAAGATCATGGTGAGGGCGGAACAATTGTTGGTGCGCCATTGGCAGGTAAAGTTCTGGTTATAGATGATGTTATGACGGCTGGTACAGCCATTCGCGAAGCCGCCGATATCGTTTCTGCTCAAGGCGCAGAATTTGCGGGTGTGGCAATATCGCTGGATAGACAAGAGCGAGGGCAAGGTGATTTATCAGCTGTTCAACAAACAGAGCAGGATTACGGCATAAAAGTTTCAAGTATTGTTGGGCTGCACGATGTGATACAACATGTATCCAGTTCGATGACTGATGATAATTTGCTGGCTAATATAAATGCATATAGAAAGCGGTATGGATGTTAGTCTTTCGTATATATTGTTTCTGGAAGTGAGCCTTCAGGCTCGCCTATAGTGATTTAAATCAATATCTTGGGTTAAACTTTAGATGATTTTGGCTTAATCAGGGCTTCGTTTTGGGTCGGTTAAGCCATTGATTATGAACACCGTATTGCGAGCCTGAAGGCTCACCTCCAATACAAAAAGACTTAATCAGAGCTTCTATTAAGGATAAATAGAGTCACCGGTCGGTCTGTGACTTCTGAGCATTTAAAATCGTATTTAACATAGTTTTGTGGAGATGATAATGACTAATAAAAAAATGAGCCTGACAATCAAGGTGTTGATCGGCATGGCATTAGGTATTTTGGTGGGGTTGGCATTTAATCTCACGGGTTTAAATGCACCGGATACCTTTGTGAACGAATATATTGTTAATGGCCTTTTCAATGTTGTTGGACAGATGTTTGTTAACGCACTGAAGATGTTAGTTGTCCCTTTAGTATTTTTCTCACTGATTTGTGGTGTCTGCGGCATTGGAGATATCAGGTTATTGGGACGTGTAGGTGGAAAGTCATTTGCCTTGTACATGATGACTACTGCTATTGCGATTGCTACGGCAATCCTGATAGCAGCGTCTTTGGGTATTGGGGAAGGTATGAATGTACCGACTGAGTCCACTTTTTCAGGTAAAGACTCTCCTCCGTTGACTCAAGTCATCATTGATATTATTCCCAAGAATCCAATTAATGCAATGGCGAATGGTGACATGTTGCCCCTTATCTTTTTCTCCATTTTATTAGGTGTCAGTATGCTGATGGTAGGGTCTAAGGCGAAAGGTTTTATAGAAGGTGCTGAAACTGCTAATGAGATTATGATGAAAATGGTTAATATCGTCATGTCTGTTGCACCTTATGCCGTATTTGCTTTAATCGCTAAATCTGTGGCAACGCTTGGGCTAGGATTACTTGCATCACTGGCAGGGTATGTCGGGGTGTTAGTGGGCGCTTTACTAGTGCATCTGTTTATCACCTTGATGATTGTACTCAAGGTTTTCTCTGGATTAAGTCCAGCTATGTTTCTTAAAAAAATAAGAAATGTACAAGTGTTTGCGTTTAGTACAGCCAGTTCAAATGCCACTATTCCGGTGACCATGAGAACGGTCACTGAACGCTTAGGGGTGAATAACTCAGTAGCCTCTTTTACTGTCCCTTTTGGTGCAACCATCAATATGGATGGAACGGCGATTATGCAAGGAGTTGCCACCGTTTTTATTGCTAATGTCTACGGCGTAGATTTGGGTATGTCAGGTTATTTAACCGTGATACTTATGTCGGTGCTGGCATCTATTGGCACAGCAGGTGTTCCCGGTGTGGGTCTGATTATGTTATCTATGGTGTTTACACAGGTAGGGCTTCCTGTAGAAGGTATTGGTTTGATACTCGGAGTCGATCGTTTAATGGATATGATAAGAACAGCGGTTAATGTATCCGGTGATGCGGTTGTCTCAAGTGTGGTAGCCAACAGTGAAGGTAAGCTGGATCAAGCTATTTATAACGATCCTAATGCAGGAACTACTGATGGCGATATCCAGATTGAGAAGGGATAAAAGTATGTATCGGGATGTGATTAATCCTGAGGCGGGTTTGGTAGAAGGGATGGGTAGTAAGGCGGGATCTCCCCACCCTACGTACTGCTATTCCCCAAAGCGTTCCTGATAATCTTCCATCGAAGCTGTAATTACTTTTTGGGCATGTTCTCTGCCATAGGCTTCTCCAATGGTAACGCTACTCTCTTTACCTGGAATCATTTTATAGGTATTGAAGTAGTGATCTAATCGTTCTATCAGTACATGCGGTAAGTCATCAAGATCACGCGCTTTCCCCCAAATATTATCGGTTGCTAGTACTGCGATAATTTTGTCGTCTGCTTCGTTATCATCAATCATAGGCAAGCCGCCCAATACCCGCGCATGGAGAAGGATATCAGCTCGTGTAATAGGCCGTTCAGAGAATACACAAATATCAAGAGGATCTTTGTCGCCTTTAATGCCTTCCCCCATTAAACTGGCAACGCGTTTGCCGCAATAAGTACGTGGGATAAAGCCATACAATGAAGGCTGTAATGATGATGAGCGTTGCGGACGATCTACCATCAAATACCCTGTTTTCTTATCGGTTTCATATTTAACAGGATCCGAGGGTGTGATTTCAATATACGCATTGACAACGTTAGGTGCGTCTTCACCCGCTTCAATACCATGCCAGGGATGTGGGCGCCAACGGTAGAATGCATCAGGAAAGGGCATTAAAAAATCCTCTTGGTTTATTGTGAAAATTTGTGATAAAAGCTTATCGTAAAAAATAAGGCGCATTGTGCCTTATTTATTGTCAGAAGATATTAGTTTTAGTGGTTTTGTTGTAATTAGTTCAGTATTCAGAAAGCACAATTTATATTCACTACAACTGTTGGTTATTTTTCACCACTAGCGACTGTGTAATAATGCTCAACTTCTGGAAAAGGCTCATAGAAATGATGGAGTAACTTACGCCACTGTTGATATTTCTCTGACTTTCTAAATCCTTGCGTATGATCTTCAATTGTTTCCCAATTGACCAATAAGATATATCTATTTTGTTTTTCAATGCTTTTTTGAAGTTGATGGGAGATGTAACCATCCATACTGGAAATAATTGACTGTGCTTTTGCAAAGGCATGTTCAAAGTTTATTTCTTCACCTGACTTTATATCCAGAGTTGCGACTTCTAAAATCATTGGTTTCAGCTTATCTCCTCGTCCTGCTGTTGACCTATCATTTCTTTTGCTAGAGCTAATGTGGATTCTGTGATCTCAACACCACCCATCATACGAGCAATCTCTTCAATTTTTTCTTGTTCATTGAGTGTAATGATACCGGTACTGGTTGTGGTCTTCCCTTTGAGTTTGGTGACTTTGTAATGATGATGTGATTGAGCCGCGACTTGGGGAAGGTGGGTGACACAGAGGACTTGTCTATTGATGCCGAGTTTACGCAATTGTTTGCCGACAACTTCTGCGGTTCCTCCACCAATTCCAGTATCTACTTCATCGAAAATGAGCGCAGGCAACGTCATTTTCTGTGCCGCTATCATCTGGATAGCTAAACTGATGCGAGATAGTTCGCCACCGGAAGCGACTTTAACGATGGGCTTCACAGGTTGTCCAGGGTTTGCACTGACTTCAAATTCAATGTGATCCATGCCAGTAGGTGAGGGCGTTACTGTATTTCCATCATTGCCGTCAAGAGGTGTGACCTGAATCTCGAAAACACCTCCTTTCATACTCAGTTTTTGCATGGTTTTGGTCACACCAGCAGACAGTTTTTTTGCAAATTTTTGACGCTGAGAGGTCAGTTTTGAAGCTTGTTCCTGGTATTGTTGTTGCAGTGATTCGAGTTGTTTTTCTAGACTCTCCAGATTGTATTCATCTGAATCGAGTATGTTTAATTCTTCTTGCAGATGTTGAAGTTTATCTGGCAAGGCTTTGGCTTCGACGCGGTGTTTACGTGCCATAGATTGCACATCAGCAATGCGGTTTTCTAATTGCAGCAGTCGTTGCGGGTCAATATTCAACTTGTCCAAATAATGACGTAGTTGTTCAGCAGCTTCTTGTAGCTGGATTTGTGCGCTGGTGATTAGCTCTAAAGGAGCTGCCAGTTCGTTATCGACCGTTACTTTTTGTTCTAGCGTTTGTGCTATATGACTTAATGCGGAATAAATAGATTGTTCATCTTCGTATAATTGTTGTTGTGCATCACCGGCTGTTTGTTGAAGCAGGTCAGCATTCGCTAAACGATTGTGTTCGTCATCAAGTTGCTTGGATTCATTTTCGACTAGTCCCAGTTTTTCTAATTCATTGACCTGAAACTTTAATAAATCCAGTTTCGATAGATGTTCCTCGTGTTCGCCCAGTAGCGTTTGATAGTGTGTATTTACAGTGTTCCAGTCTTGCCATAATGTTCTTGTTTTTTGCAGCAGTTTTTCGTTGTCAGCAAACTCATCCAGCATGTGGCGCTGCATGTCTTTTTTCATCAAGGATTGATGTTCGTGTTGGCCATGAATGTCGACAACTTGTTCTCCCAGTTGTTTCAGCATGGTCAGATTACAGGGACTGCCATTGATCCATGCACGAGATTTTCCTGTTGCGGTAATGACGCGGCGTAGTATGCATTCACCGTCATTGTCCAAATCCTGTTGTTTGAGCCATTGTTCCGCAGCGGCTGTTTTTGAAACATCCACAGAAAGGGTGATCTCAGCTTTTTCACAGCCATGTTTGACTGTGCCGCTATCTGCACGATCACCCATCACCAGCCCAATCGCATCAATGAGAATAGATTTACCCGCGCCTGTTTCTCCTGTTAGCACGGTCAACCCTTGATCAAGTTCTAGATCAAGTTCTTCTATAATGGCGAAGTTGCGGATATGAATATGATTTAGCATGGGAATATCATTGGGTTAGTGATATTGAAATAGGTGGGGATAAATAAGTCAATCTAGTACGCTCCAAGGTTGTACGCTCCAATGAAGTTTGGCACGCAGTATATGGTAATAGTCGTAGTTTTTTGGATGAATGAGCGTCATTGAACGTTGTTTTTTCTGAATGATCGCATAATCACCCGGCACGATGTCTATATGTGACTGACCGTCAAATGAGATGCGTGCGTCGCCATTGCGTCCTTCGCAAAGCTGAATTTTAATGCTGTCACTTGCTTGAATGACGATAGGGCGATGGCTCAAGGTATGCGGGCAGATAGGTACGAATACAACCGCATCAAGTCCAGGATGAAGAATTGGGCCACCCGATGAGAGCGAGTAGGCAGTTGAGCCGGTGGGTGTCGCAATGATCATGCCATCGGCACGTTGGGTGTTTACAAACGTATCATTGATATGGGTGGTGAATTCAATCATGCGAACTTCATTTCTGACATGGAAGACGACATCATTGAGTGCATCGTCTTCGCCAAGTAATTCTTTGCCTCGATAGACTTCAGCCTTGAGTAAAGTACGCTCTTCTTTTATGTACTCACCCGATAACACTTGGTTAATAATAATACACATATCAATGGGTAAGACATCGACTAAGAAACCCAGTCGACCCAAGTTGATGCCGAGAATAGGAATACCATAATTGGCGAGTATTCTGCCGGTATGTAGTAAAGTCCCGTCACCGCCAACAACAATGGCAAGATTTATTTGCTGCATCATTTCTTCATGGCAAAAACCATCACGATTACACAATTTTGCACCCGGTTCGTCTACCATAATGCGAACATTATGTTTATTGAGATGGGTGATTAATGTATTTAACGTGGCATCAATGCGCTTATCGTGTTGCTTGGTGAAGATGCCTATGATGTTAAATGGAGTGGCAGATGTTTGCATAGCATGTTTGTCGGCGTAGATTCAGTTTAGGTACCCTTTAGATTATCCCAGATATTGCGTAAGTATCTAGTAGAGATTCATACAAATATCGGATTAGTTTAATTTGATGTATCTAAAACGGTAAAGGCTTGCTGTTTTCTATTGCCTACTTCATCAACGATGGTTAATACATGCTTACCTGCTTTAATCCATACCGCTTGTTGATGAAACGTCTGTGTTGATCCCAAATATTGATTATCAATATGCCAATAAAGTCGGCTTTCTGTATTACGATGAATCGCGCGAAATACGGTTTTACTGGGTTTGCCGTCCAGTTTGGTTGGGATAAAAATTTGCGTGTTCGATTTAGGGTAAATCAATGATATAGGGTTGTTGGATGAATGTGTCCCCTGAGTAGGGGTGTTTGACCGACAATCTTTTCGAAAAGCCGGTACATTGGCATAGCTTGCATTATGTTGTTGATAATAATGCGCTTGATCAGGTGGAAGAATAAACCACGAAAGGTGGTGCATGTTGCTAATGGGTTCGCATTGCTCATGAACTTGCCAGTTTTCACTACTATCTAGATGAATACGTTGATGATAAGGACTAGCTTTGTCAAAGAAACTGTTCTGAGGGATTTCATAAGAAATGCTGTCACAGCCATTGATAGCGAGGTAACCATCGTCTTTACAGATGGCTACGGTTTTCATTTGCCAGTGTGGTTTGCTAAACCATGCATTCTGCTCGGTTGTTGAGGCTATTGAGACTGTAGAATCCAGCGTAGCTGAATCAGTAATACGATTAAAAATATCAAACAAAATGGGTGCAGCGATTTTTACTCCTGTCAATCCGGCAATGCCTCTGCCGTCAGCATTACCAACCCAGACTCCTACGGTATATTGTGGTGTCACTCCCAGTGCCCAGGCATCTCTTTGGCCAAAGCTTGTGCCCGTCTTCCAGGCGATTTTTTGACTACTAGAGAATTTGCGCCAATAACCATCGGTACCGGGTCGTGTGACTTCTAGCAAAGCCTGTAATGTCATCCATGCACTTGCAGTGCTAAGGTTTACTCGGCTTGCTGATTGAACGGGGGTATTTTTGTTAACGGTTGGTTTTAGCCAATAATTCATGGTGTCTGTATTGCTCAGCTTCGCCAGTTTTGCAAGATTGGCATAGAGGCCAGTGATTTCCCATAAAGTACCTTCAGCCCCACCGAGGATGAGGGTTAAACCATAGTTTTTGGCATGTCGATGCAAAGTAGTCATACCCATTTTTTTCAGGTCTGCTTGAAAGCGTCCTACGCCGTACTGGCTCAACATATTTGCAGCCGGAATATTAAGCGACCTCGCTAGTGCTTCTTTAGCTCTAACGGCTCCGCGATAGCTACGGTCGTAGTTTTGTGGGCGAAAACCTGCGTATCGTATAGGGACATCAGCGATGAGTGATTCGGGTAGTAGCTCACCTGCTTGGATCATATTGGCAAATAAGAAGGGTTTTAAGGTGCTTCCACTACTACGCGGGCGATGAATGAGATCAATAGCGTAACCTTGTGATCCTGTTTGTAGCGTGTTTGAATTTCCTATATAGGCTTTTACCTCAAAGGTATGATTGTCAATAACTAAAGCAGCTATGTTATGGATAGATTGTAGTTTTAATTGATTCGCATGGGTTGTTACAATTTGGTTTATAGGGATTTGCAGGGATTTGTCTAGCGTACTGACAAAGCGTTTATTGGGTTTATCCTTTTGCTGGGCAGTCAACGTGTTCAGTAAGTGGGAAGCTAGGCGAGGCAGGGGTTTTGGCTGAGTTGGTAGAGGTTCAGCTATCGCTAAATCGTAACTTAGTGTATCAATTAATTTCAGTCTGCTAAGTTTTTTTAAGAGAGCATCGCGTTTCTTTTTGAGCTTTTTTCGATGTCTTCCTGGGTGGATCAACGCCGGGCTATTAGGTAATACGGCGAGTGTTGCACTTTCCGCCCACGATAATTGGTCGGGGCTACGACCAAAATATCGCCACGAGGCTGTTTCCAAGCCCACAACATTGCCACCCAAAGGGGCATGTGTTGCATAGAGCTTTAAAATTTCCTCTTTGCTCAGGCTGATTTCAAGGCGCATCGCGATGAACATTTCTTTAATTTTTTCAATTACAGATCGTTGGGTGTTTTTGCGGGATAAACGAATGACTTGCATCGTGAGCGTACTAGCACCACTAACCACCCGATTATGTTGGATGTTTAGTTTCATGGCTCGCACAATAGCGATTGGATCAATACCTATGTGTTGATAAAAACGCTTATCTTCGAATTGAATGAGGCAGGTTGCAAACTTTGCAGGAACGGCTTGAATGGGGGGGAATCTCCATTGCTGATCAGTGGCAATATGCGCGCCTAATAGCTCACCTTGTTGATCCAGCAGGATACTGGACACGGGTTTGTCGAAGAGGACTTTGGGTAGAGAAAACCAAAACCAAAACGATAATAAGCAAGCTAAGCACAGAAAAAAAGCTAGACCTATAACGAGACGTGTCACGCGTTGTTTTGATTTGAAAATAAGAAGCATAGCTAATTAGTTCCTGTCCAGAAACACTTATCGTAAATATATGCTGCTAATGTAGCCTGTGTTGAGCGATAGCGAAACACGGGAAATCAATACGTTGCATAATCCCGTGTTTTGTTCCTTCAACGCAGGATGCACAAGATTACTGTCTTCTGGACAGTAGCTAATACTAGAGTCTCTCATAAGAGACCCTAGTATGAAAGATAGCGAGGCAATTCAAGCCATTTTAGTCGCTATCGCAACTTGAATGTAGGTTGGGAGTGCCTATCCAGTAGATCATGATCAAGTAGCCATTGTTTGGCATCTTCAGCATCATGCTTAAACCATTGTTCAGCAGAGCCTAATCGAAAGGTATAACCCCAAGCATCCATATCTTGCATGATACGTTGGCTGCCCAGATTTTCAATATGATCGGCTAGAATAATCTGTAAATAGCAGACCGCATTTTCTTCATCATAGTTACCACCTGCATTGGTGTGCAGACCTTTCCGTCTGGCATCATCCATACAAATATAATGGCAAGCTTCATGTAAAAGGGAGTGTACTGGGGTGTCTTTACGAACGTAAAGCAGATTGTCAACTAACCCTGCCTCAGATTCACCCCAAAAACTACCAGGAATGGGTTCGTTATTATTGATCAGGGTGAGCTTAATATTATATTGACTCAGTAAGGGTGAGATTACAGGCACTTTAATCTCATCGAATGTGAGTACAGGGTCGATCATGTATGAATTAATTTTTTAGATATAAAGTATTAATTGTTACTTAGCTTTAGCCACTAGCCCAAGTCCTTAGACTTCATCTTATTTTTGTACATACTTAAAACACTATTGTTCTGTACTTCATCAACATCTTTTTGATCATACTGGAAATAGTTATAACCCGCTCCACGAGGTGTGGCCTGATTCATTAATGTCCCAATGACATGAGCATTGGCTTGTTTTAAGCGTTTCAGACTGGCAAGTACGGGGGCTTTAAGAGTCGCTTCAGAACGTATAGTCATCAATGTTGCATCAGCAATGTTACCCAAAATAAGCGCATCAGCCAGCCCTAAAACGGGTGGGCCATCAATGATAATGCGATCATATTGATCAGCAGCCTTCTCAATAAGTTCCTTAATGCGTCTACCAGATAGCAATTCAACCGGGTCAGGAGGTAATGGACCTGAGGGAAGTACTAGCAAACCCGATATAGTTGTTTGTTGAGTGGCTGAAGGAAGATCTGTGCTGCCAGTTAGGTAATTACTGAGTCCTTGTCGGTTGTCTACCTTTAACAAAGCGTGAACTGAGGGGTTGCGTAGGTCTGCATCAATCAGTAGCACACTTTCTCCTGCCAAGGCATAAGCGGTTGCCAGATTCAAGGCTATGCTGGTTTTTCCTTCGCCGGGTTCAGAACTAGTAAAGAACAACGTTTGCGGTGCTCCATCTTGTGTCGAAAAGCTTAATGCAGTCCGCAAAGATCGAATAGCTTCTGACATTTGTGATCGGGGTTCTTTGATTATTTGTTGAGCGATATCAGCACTGCTACGGCCTTTATGTTCTGGAATCATACCCAGCATTGGCAGGTGTGTGATGCGTTCAAGCTCATCAGCGTCTTTAATACTGTCGTCCATGAACTCACGAAGAAAAATAGCGGCAATACCGAGGAGAAAACCAATTAAGGTTCCAAATATCAAATTGGTTTTAATTTTGGGTTTGTATTTGTTGTAGGGAACGCTTGCTTTATCTATAACGGTGATGTTGTTAGATTCAATGCCACTGGCAACACCGACTTCTTTGATGCGCTCTAATAAGCTTTGATAGATAGTCTGGTTGGAGCTCACTTCTCTTTTCATATTGTTAAATGTGTGAACCTTGCTTTGCACATCCAGACCCGTTTCTTGAAGTGCACCAAGACGTTTCTTCAGCGCTATTTCGGCAAGTTTTGCAGCTGCTAGACGACTATCCAGTGATTGCTTATATAAATGTGCTTCCGAGCGGATTTTTCCACGTGCATACTCTACTTTTTTCTTGGCCTTTCTAGCGGAACGGCTTTTACTGCCATAGTTTTTCTTTGCCGTAGCATATTGATCTTCAAGTGTATTCAGCTTTTTCTTCAAGCTGTGCATATGCGGGGTGTTAAGCATCATTGAAGGGTCAGGGCTGTTAGCAGCAGTAGTCAGTTGTGACAGCTCGTTTTCAAGTTGTATTCTATGTCGCTCTGCATCTACAAATTCATCAGATAGTTTAGTTAGAATATGTGTTGATGTTGTTTGGTTATTGTCAAGAGCAATAATTTTATTTTCACGAGCATACGAGTTTAATTCTGTTTCAGTTTTAGCTAAACGTACTTTTGCCTGATCGAGCTGAGTTTGTAAAAACTTTTGAGTATATTCAGCATTTTTGTACTGCCTATCAAGGTTTGAATGAATAAAGGTTTCAGCAATGGCATTAACAATCTTACTGGAAAGTTCAGGATTGTCCGATTCGTAATGAATCATAATAAGCTGTGAAGTATTAAGAGGTTCGACTCGTAAACCCTTCAGAAAATTAACTTCGGGTGTGGGGGGGGCTGAGCGCAGGAAAGACAAAAATCCTTTTTTTGACGTAAAGGTGTCTTTTATATCCAGCTTATCCATCACCGCAATGGCGAGGGTGTTGCTTTGTAATAACTGAATCTGTGTTTGCCAATAATCACGTTCAGTCCGTCGTGTTGTGGGTTCTATGACGACATCGGCTATCGCTGTAGATTGACGTTCAATTTGTATGGTGGTGCTGGCTCGATAGACCGGCGTCATGAATAGCGTAATGAGTAAGGAAAGTAACAATGCAAGTGCAGTGATGCTCGCTAACATTTTTTTATGGCGGATTAAAACACTCCAAAACTCTCGAATGTTTAGGCCTTTGCTGGGTTCTAACAGCTCTTCAGGATAGATTGTATTTAATTGAGGTGTACCTGCTGGGGTAGAGTTCAATTCAGTCAGATGGCTTCCAATGCCAGTATTACGTGGCGTGATTTTTGCACTCATAATTAATTTCTTTAAATATTTCGTGTGGTAAAGATGTATGTAGCAAGCTTGTTATTACCCATGCCACAGTTGTTTATACAGCAAATAGTATATAGAACTATTAATCAATATAAGCAAGAAGCAGATCATATACAGGATCAAAGGCAGGTATAACGTCGTGGCTGTCTATTTACCTGTCACGCTTCCGGGGTCTGGGGTAATGTAGGTATCACTGCATACGGTATTAGTAAGTAGTAACTTCTATTATTAAGTTCACTTTGCTAAAAATATTCTGTCGAGATGTAGGCAACAATTCATATCTTACGCTCTGGAGTTGCGCGCGAATATTAGCAATTGCACGTATCTATAGCAAGGACACGGGTGTAATGAATAGTATCTCGATAGCTATGGCATGCGGAGGTGGCTACAGCCCTGAAGCGAGTCTGAACGCATTTGCTAGTCTTTGCGTTCCGTTTGTTTTCTTATTGGTTTGGCTGTAATTTAGGAAGCGCTTATTTCTGCAGGAGGAATGGTGAGAATGGTCTCACTATTCAAGATACTCAGTAAAATTTGCGTGCGCTGCTCGGCATCATAATTTTGGAAGATGCCTTGCATTCCTTTAAATGCACCTTCCTGATTAATTAATACTATGTCGCCTGGCTTGTATCGATCTAGATCAATGGCTTTTTCAGCGAGTAAATCTTGCTCTCTTTTCAGTGTGTCGATAATAATATCTGCAACCTTGGCAGGTTTATTTCCGAAACTAACAAAGCTGGATACTCCAAAAGTAGAACGAATAGGTGCCCAGTTATCATTCAATTGATCTAAATAAATAAAAATATAGCGTGGAAAGAGGGACTCAATGACAGTTTGTTCAACACCTCTTCGGGTTCTTAGTCTTTTCGCAAGAGGACGATAGGTTTTATAGCCCTGATTATTCAAGTTGTTCTCTGCGTATTCTTCTTTTCTAGCTTTTGTAGTGAGAAGCCACCAGCTTTTTTTATCGTTTTCTTCCATGAGTGAATCTTCCCTAGCATTTGATATGGTTATTTTTTGACTATTATAATTAAAAATACAGCCGATGTGGAAAGAATATTCAAAATACTTAATTCTTCAGTATGTTACATATTGGGCTTGTATTGATGCGTAGCAAACTCTAACTAATAAGTATGGCGAGTCTGAAGAGGCTAAATTCAATACTAAATGAAATAAGCGCCCTCTCCCTAGCAGGGAGATGTTCTAAGGTATTCTTTTTATCAGACTATCTACCCCCTCCCTAACCTTCCCCCTGCTAGGGAGAGGGAATTTGTGTCTCCAACTAAATTTGCAACCTAAATACACCTCGAGTTTCATTTACTATATTAAGCATATTATATTAAGCATATTATATTAAGCATATTATATTAAGCAAGAATGCTAATGTTCTGTCAAAGTTAATATTTCATATCAGTTTTATAGGATTATTCAATATTTTCTAACTACCTACTATTTCTAGTAGGTTTTACTGTTTAAAATATCACACCTTCATGATGTCATTGAGTTGTATTCAAAAATTATTTAGTTTGAGGTTGCAAAGTGTTCGATTCATGGCTCTTTTATCTTTAGGTTACAGATAAAATATACCTCTTGTATTCAGGCTGGACGTTATTGATTCAATACATTGTTTTATAGGGATAATATTTCATTTGTCAGGCTCTCTTCTACTGTTACTTAGTCATGTAAGTAATAAAACAGTCATTAATTCTTTATGTGGTTAATTCTATTTGAAGTTTTGTTTATTAATAATAATTAGCTAACAGCGAAATAGTCCTTCCTGTTATCTCTATATCCCTTTAGATACATAGTCTAGGCGAAGTTTTTATCTTTTCATTTGTATAAAAAATAATAGTGATATTCAATCTACCGTTCGTCGGGATAATGGTATTTATTATCCGGATTAAAATAATCTTCCACCCAATAAATTAAAAACTAGAAATCAATATTGGGGCTACGACAGTGAATTTAAATCTATTCTGTATCAAACAAATATCACACCTTCTTTTAACGGCAACCCTATTTTGTATAACGCAGAATAGCTATGCCAGTGTCACTGTCGGTTCGTCCAGCCAGCAATCCGGTGGAGCCGGAATCCTTAATTTTAACCATCAATTGACAACAGGAGATAATCGTACCGTTGTTGTCGGTGTCTCGCTTGAAGCCAAAGGGTATATCGCTCGCACTGCCAACATTACCTATGGTGGTGTAACAATGCACGCGATACCTAATAGCTTTGCCTTCCTAAAACCGGGAAGTACTTCTATAAGTTCAGAGCTGTTCTACCTAATTGATACAGAGTTACCTTCGACAGGTGGTCATGCGATTCAGGTGGCACATAACGCAACAAATATCAGCGTAGGAGCGGTATTGCTCAAGGGTGTGGTTCAAGGAAGCCCAGAAGCAGTAGCGACTAATGCCGTTGACAGCCCTTCCAGTCTCAGTACATCAATCAATACCTTAACAGCCGATTCCTTATTGTTGGATGTTACGTCTGGCGGACACCCTACAGATCGTGCTCTGTTACAAGCAAATAGCAGTCAAACCAGTTTTTGGGGACATGGTGCATCTAGCAGCCAAGGTGGCGGAAGTACTCTACAAGCGGGTGTAGCAGGTAATTATTCCCTGCAATGGAATACCAGTGGTATGAATCGGGTCGCACATTCGGTGGCGGTATTTGCACCCGCAGCGATAACCGCGCCCGTTAATCAACCCCCTGTATTCAATGCGACAAGTGACCACAGCGTACAAGAAGGTACTACCAAAACCATCACCTTGACAGCGACAGATGCTGATAGCGATGCATTAAGTTTTAGCAGTGTAGCATTGCCTAGTTACGCTACATTAACGGATAATGGCAACAGTACAGCAACCCTAACGCTGGCTCCACTTTCAGGGAGTACGAGTACAGCATTGATCATTACAGTCACTGATAATACTCATACTCCGGTATCCCAAACGGTCAATATCACCGTTACACCCGATGGACCAACAGGATCTTTAATTCCGGGTTCTATCACTCTTGGCGCATCCAGTCAGCAAGCAGGTGGAGCAGGGTCTATTAATTTCAGTCATGCCTTGGTAGCGGGCAGTAACCGTGCGGTTGTTGTCAGCGTTGGCATAGAAAATAAGGGAGATGTCGGTCGGGTAACTGCTATCAGCTATGGGGGCATTGCGATGCATGCCATCCCCAATAGCTTTGCTTCCATAAAGCCGGGAAGTACTTCTATCAGCACCGAACTCTTTTATCTACTGGATACAGAACTACCTGCATCGGGTAGCCAAAGTATTGCCATAGCTCACAATGGTAAGGATATCACTGCCAGTGCATTACAAATCAATGGCGTTATTCAAAACACTCCACAGGCAGTGGCAACCAATGCCATAGATGCTCCTTCTGGCATTATCAGTACCGCCATTACCACCTTAAGTGAAAACTCATTATTAATTGATATAGCCTCAGGCGGCCATCCAGCGGACAGAGCGCAATTGGAAGCAATCAATGCGCAGGTTTCACTTTTCCAGCATGGTAATTTTGCGGGTATAGCCGAGGTATTTACCAACGATGATGAAGATTTACGGGATAACCCGATAGGCAATGACAATGTCAGTTCTATCAAAGTACCTGCTGGATGTGCCGCAACCCTTTATCAACATGTCGGTTATGAAGGAACCGCAGAATCCTTTAGCACAGATGATGCTGATTTCAGCGGTAATACGATTGAAAATGACGATGCCTCTTCCATAAAAGTTGCTTGTCAGACCGATTACTGGAGCATCAGCGCGTCAAGCAGCCAGGGAGTAGGAAGTACTCGTCAAGTAGGTGCTGTGGGTAGTTATACCCAGCGCTGGAATGCCAGTGGCATGAATCGAACGGCACATTCAATCGTGGCGTTCGCCCCCGCTTCTGCACCCGTAACTGTACCGGTTAGCCAACCTCCAGTTCTCAATGCCATCAGCGATCAGAGCGTGCAAGAAGGCAGCACCAAAATCATCACCCTGACAGCGACAGATGCTGATGGTGATGCATTAAGTTTTAACAGTGTAGCATTGCCTGATTACGCAACATTAACAGATAACCTGGACAATACGGCCACACTGACCCTTGCACCACTATCAGGAGATATCAGTGCCACACTGGTTATCACGGTGACTGATGGTACTCATACTCCGGTATCTCAAACAGTCAATATCACCGTAATTCCGGATGGATTAACAGAACCTTTAACTCCGAGTTCTATCACTCTTGGCGCATCCAGTCAGCAAGCAGGTGGAGCAGGGTCTATTAATTTCAGTCATGCCTTGGTAGCGGGCAGTAACCGTGCGGTTGTTGTCAGCGTTGGCATAGAAAATAAGGGAGATGTCGGTCGGGTAACTGCTATCAGCTATGGGGGCATTGCGATGCATGCCATCCCCAATAGCTTTGCTTCCATAAAGCCGGGAAGTACTTCTATCAGCACCGAACTCTTTTATCTACTGGATACAGAACTACCTGCATCGGGTAGCCAAAGTATTGCCATAGCTCACAATGGTAAGGATATCACTGCCAGTGCATTACAAATCAATGGCGTTATTCAAAACACTCCACAGGCAGTGGCAACCAATGCCATAGATGCTCCTTCTGGCATTATCAGTACCGCCATTACCACCTTAAGTGAAAACTCATTATTAATTGATATAGCCTCAGGCGGCCATCCAGCGGACAGAGCGCAATTGGAAGCAATCAATGCGCAGGTTTCACTTTTCCAGCATGGTAATTTTGCGGGTATAGCCGAGGTATTTATCAACGATGATGAAGATTTACGGGATAACCCGATAGGCAATGACAATGTCAGTTCTATCAAAGTACCTGCTGGATGTGCCGCAACCCTTTATCAACATGTCGGTTATGAAGGAACCGCAGAATCCTTTAGCACAGATGATGCTGATTTCAGCGGCAATACGATTGAAAATGACGATGCCTCTTCCATAAAAGTTGCTTGTCAGACCGATTACTGGAGCATCAGCGCGTCAAGCAGCCAGGGAGTAGGAAGTACTCGTCAAGTAGGTGCTGTGGGTAGTTATACCCAGCGCTGGAATGCCAGTGGCATGAATCGAACGGCACATTCAATCGTGGCGTTTGCACCTGCCTTGATCAGTGCATCCACCAATCAGCCACCGTCACTCAATGCGATTAGTGATCAAAGCGTTGAAGAAGGTAGCACTAAAGCCATTACACTGACAGCCACCGATGCGGATGGTGATACGGTGACTTTTACCAGTGTGGATATGCCCGATTATGCCTCCTTAACAGATAACCATAACAACACCGCCACCCTGACGTTAGCACCACAAGCAGGAGATGTTGGCAGCAAGACAATGATGGTACGCGTATCCGACTCGATTAATAGTCCCGTAGAGCGCGCATTCAGCATAGCAATAACCATTGCTGAAAGCACCAATCAGGCACCCGTATTAAACTCGATCGGCCATCAAACACTGCAAGAAGGTGGCAATAAAGTCATTACACTGACGGCCACAGATACCGATGACGATTCCATCACGTTTAGTGCAGTTTCACTGCCCAGTTATGCGACTTTGATCAGTCATCAAAACAACACCGCTACCCTCACACTGGCACCGCAAGCGGGTGACGTGGGTACGACCGTAGTCGCCATTATTGCTACCGATACATCCCATGTCGCCTCTCAAGAAATCATTAATATCACAGTAAACCCGGCAGTACTGGATAACTATGGTTTTACCCCCTTACTAACACAGGCAGAACTTACCACTACATCAAGCTGTACTCAAAGCAGTTGTGGTCAAAGTGCAATGGATGCAGGGGCTGTGTACTATGTAATAAAAACCACAGTAGACCATGGAAAAGTCATTGCTTTTTATGATGCACAAGGGCGACAACTAGGTGTCACGATACTAGGTACAGCAAGCTCACCTGATTCAACCGGAACCAGCACCACCCAAACTTTTACGGTAGCTTCAGATGACAGCACAACCGACCCCGTGGGTTATCTGACCGCTGATTTTGCAGTCAGCGCATCAGGAGCAGCGACTTATAACGTACCTATTGCCATCCCACCGGGATCAGCCGGAGTTGCGCCTGAAATCAGCTTAAACTACAACAGCCAGGGCGGTGAAGGTATTGCAGGGTTGGGTTGGTCAATCTCAGGGTTTTCTGCCATTAGTCGATGTCCCAAAACACGCGCTACCGATGGTGTAGTCGGTGGTATCAACTTTGATACTAATGACCAATTTTGCCTGGATGGACAACGTCTGATACTAGTAAGTGGTAGGCATGGTGCATACAACAGCCAATATAAAACCGAGATTGATAGTTACAGCACAATCACGGTTAAACAAAGTTCTGGTACGGGTCTGCCAACAAAATTTGAAGTGATCACCAAAGCAGGCGAGATCATGCAGTATGGTTTCACAAGCGATTCAAAGATAGGGCCTAGTTCTAGTAAGATATTGAGTTGGGGTATCAATAAATTAAGTGACAAAAAAAGTAATTATGTTGATTATAAATATCAAAAAATCAATGGTACAACTATAAAAGATGAACAAGTTCCTCTAAGCATTCATTACACTGGGAATACAGCTCTAGGCCAAGATCCATTTGCATCCATTGTATTCAACTATGCCGAAAACAACAGACCAAAAAAATCCTACGTAGCAGGATTTGAGATTGCTAGTACGCAATTGCTTAAGGATATAGAAGTACGACTAGGAGCCAATCGAATCAGAAAATACGAATTGACCTATAAAAACAGTTTTTCCTATAATCTACTCCAACAAAAACGTCTGCAATCCGTTCAAGAATGTGCAGGAGCAAACGCGGATAAGTGCTTACCTGAAACCTACTTTGTCTGGGATGGTGCACATACCTCCAATATTGACTTTGTAGGATCGGGGGCTAACAATATTGCCCGAAAAAGTGGAACTATTAATGCAAATCCAGATGGTTCAACTTCCCTTCCTGCACAGTTTTATAGCCCCGATGATGACTTTTTTGCAGGAAAAGATGCAGGCATCCCTACTTTTGCAATCTCGAATAAGTTTGATACATTTGGCTGGGGAACGGATGCCACTAGAACAAAATGGGACTATGAACACAGTGATAAATTGATTGGTGATGTGAATGGCGATGGTCTTTCCGACATTGTTGGTATTACGTTTGCAAAAGATGATGGTTCTTCTAGGCGTCATAGAGAGTTCGAAGTGGCTCTATCTACTGGTACACGGTTCGTTACAGGTGCTTTTGACACATCTAGACTAGGGGCCGGTGGTACAGATTCAGAAGGTTCTACTAAGAAATATCCCTATTATCTGGCAGACGTTAATGGGGATGGTTTAAGTGACCTAATATCCTTTAACTTCTCAGATGTTACTGTTGCATTGTCAGATGGGAAGGCATTCATTCCTAAAGGAACATGGCATGCTGGAGATTTTAACTATGGACAATGGAGAGAAACACATGGAGCAACTCGGTTTGTTCAGGACGTCAACGGTGATGGCAAAGCAGACCTTGTTGGTGTTAATAATGCAGGTGTTTATGTTGCCTTATCAAATGGTATTAATAAATTTGAATTTGGAACAAGTAAAGCGTGGATTGCTGACTTTAAGAGTAGCAGCACCAATCTCTTTCCGTATTGGAATTATCATAAGGAAAATTTAGATACAAGGTTAGAGCTGGCTGATGTCAATGGAGATGGTTTACCAGATATTATTGGCATGCATCCAAATATTGGTGTCTCTGTAGCTATCAATACAGCTACAGGCTTTTCAAGCAGACAAGTTTGGAATTCCGAAACAACGGATGAATATAACCCGATATTGCTGGGTGATATTAATGGTGATGGCTTGACAGACCTTGTTAAGTTTGGAGGGTTATATTCTGGATATGCGAAAGTCTCGTATTCAACTGGAATAGGTTTTACAAATTTTGAATCTGTATTTGAAGATATCTCCCTTAAAGGGAGTATTAAACAAGTTCCTAAGCACTTACTCGATGTCAATGGTGATGGGTTAAGTGATATTGTAATGTTTTCGTCAATAGGACTGAATGTTGCACTATCAACCGGAAGTGGATTTAAATATGTAAATTTCCAACCTGAATGGGCGGCTGAATTTGGTACTTATCCTTCAGATACCGTGTTTTGTTATCAATGCCAATTACCAGTCAAAAAATGGGATACAAAAAAAGACATCCGTACCTTCGGAGATTTCAACGGTGATGGGCTTCTGGACATCATTGGCATCAACGGAGGAGGCGTACTGGTCGGAGAAAATAAAACCGAACCTCAGCGTATAACCCGCATCGTTTCAGGTGGCGTAGTTGCTGATCCATCGATACATGATGGCTTAAACCGCAGTATTGACATTCTCTATGACAAACTGACATCACCACTGAGCACCAGTCCCTATCGAGCTGATATTTCAGCAACCCAAAAAGGACTACGTCCCGCATTGTTTGTGGTCGCCAAGCATTACAGTAGCAATGGCGAAATTACGGGTGAACAAGAAAGACAAGCTGCGATGTCCTATTTCTACAAAGGTTTCGATGTAGATAGAACGACTTACCGAGGTTCATTAGGCTTTGCAGAAAGAACGGTAACCGATGGCATTAGCGATATTTCAACCACCAGTAGCTATTATCAGCGCTACCCCTATATCGGTAGTGTAAAAAATGTTGTAACAAAAGATAAAAATGGGGTGACCATTTCATCCTCTGGTAATTCTTACCTAAGTAGACAAGCCTCCCCAAAAGTTCTCCGCGTACATCTTGCATCTAGTAATGAGACTAGCTATAACAACAGTACCGGCACCGCCTATAAGAAAACACAAACAACTAATGGCTATCCAGATACTTGTGGCAATACTGGATATGTTGAGACAACGATATATAATCTTGAAAAAGAAGGCTTCTATGTAGAGGACTATCATGCCGACCCCTATCTTGTTAACCACAACAGCAAGAAAGTAACTAGCAGTACCTATCCCCAGAGCGGAGATTGTTTTGCCAGAAGCCGACTAATAAAAAGTACAGTTACATCTACCTCCACAGAAACAGATGCAGGCACCCAAAGCAGAACCTCCAGCTTCACCTATACCAGCGAAGGACAGATAAAAACAGAAACCATACAACCGGGTCATGATCTCGCCTTAACCACGACCTATGGTTATGATGCATACGGCAATATCAACCACAAAACCGTCTCTGGTTCAGGCATTAACCCCAAAATAACCACCTTCGATTACACCGGAGCCGCTAAAGGACGTTATCCTCTTGTCACCACACGGATAGTCTCCGATGGGGCAGATCAAACGACCCTTCAACATTACGACGACCGGTTTGGCACCGTCACCCACGTAACCGATGCCAATGGTCTCACCAGCAGCAGCCAATACAACGCCTTTGGTCAAAAATACCTGCAAACCTCAGCGACAGGTGAGAAAACCCATATAGCCTACAACTGGTGTAAAAACATCACCATCCATCACAGTGAGGCACGCTACTGCACCACCACCACCAGCCAATCGGGTGGTTATAGCAAAACCTATTACGACCAGATCGACCGCGTCTTACGCACCGAATCCATCGGTCTGGGCAAGGGAAGTGGCAGCACCATCGTCTACAAAGACAAACAATACAACCTGACAACCGGGCAGTTAGTCGCAGAATCACGCCCTTATTACAGCGATGAAACCGCTGAATGGACCACCTACACCTATGATGCACTGGAACGTCCAAAAACGATTACCCAACCGACCGGACTAGAATCCTCGGTAAGTTATGACGGCTTAACCACCACCAAAATCGATGTCAACGGAAAGAGAACCCAGCAAACCCTCACTGCCGAGGGCAAAACAGCCCAAGTCACCGATGCACTGGACAACACCATCGACTATAGCTACTTCGCCGATGGCAATCTGCGTCAAACGGGAGTCACCGCCTCCACCTCAGGCGGACAAACCGCCGCTGAAACACCCACATCCATCACCACCTTCAGCTATGACACACTCGGTAACAAAACCGGGATGATTGATCCGGACATGGGAACCTGGAGCTACACCTACGATCCCACCGGAGCATTACAATCACAGACCAATGCCAACGGTCAAACCACCACCATGACCTACGACAACCTGGGTCGCATAAAAACCCGCGTAGAAGCCGAAGGCACCCACCGCTGGTATTACGACAGCGCCTCAGGAAAAGGCATTGGTAAACTGCATCGCATCACCAGCCCTGGGAACTATAAAAAAAGCTTCACCTATACGAGTGATTATGGACAAGTAGCAAGCGTCACCGAACAACTACCTGCCAGCATCAATAGCACAGCGACAACCGCCTATACCACCCGCACAAGCTACGACACATTCGGTCGCGTAGCGACACTCACCTATCCACAGGCAGACCACTTCAACCCCGTCATCGTCAAACACCACTACACCCGTGGCGCACTCACCCGCATCAGCAATCAGGCAGAAACCCTTAACTATTGGGAAGCCCAACAAGCCGATGCCAATGGAAGCCTGACCTCCGAAAAACTGGGCAACGGCGTCACCACCACCAAAAACTACGACGCACTGGGTCGCATCACCCAAATCTATAGTGGTAAAACCAACAGTGGAAGCGACTTGCAACAACTCACCTACGGCTTTGATGGTGCAGGTAACCTCACATGGCGTGATGACAACAACCAACTCAAAGAAAACTTTGAATACGACGACCTCTATCGTCTCAAGCGCATCCAAAGCACCTATGCAGGACAAGTCATCCCCGGCAACACCCACCGCTATGATGGACACGGCAATATCACCGAAAAAGACGGCATCCATTATAGCTACAAAACCGGAGGTGACAAAGGCGGTGTGCATGCCGTCTCCCAAGTAGGCAACCAAGACTATCGCTATGACAGCAATGGCAACCTGCTCAGCGGGAGTGGAAAAAGCTACACCTGGACAAGCTTCGACAAACCGGCACAGATCATCGGCGCTGATGGCAACATCAGACTGACCTACAATAGCGAGCGTCAGCGCATCCTCAAAGATGGCAACAAAGAAACCACCTGGTACATCGGTGGTGGCTACGAACGCGTCAAGAAAAAAGCCAACAACGCCGAAATACACAAATACTACCTGAGCGCAGGCGGCAAAACCGTCGCCTACATCACCCAGCACAAAAACAGCAATAGCCAATGGGTTGCACAAAACACCCGCTACCTGCTCAAAGACCATCTGGGTTCCACCCAGATGGTGCTGGATAACAAAGGCCAATCGCTAGAGCAACTCAGCTTCAGCGCGTGGGGAAAACGCCGGGGCGGTGGTCCATTGCTGGGAACACTCGACCTGAGCACTATCCTGGCAGGTATCGAACGCACGGCCATCAAACTCGGCTTTACCGGACACGAACACGACTACGAAGTCGGACTGGTGAACATGAAAGGGCGGCTCTATGATGCCACCACCGGACGCTTTATCAGTGCAGACCCCCATATACAGGCAGCGGGGGATACGCAAAGCTTTAACCGCTATACCTATGTGAAGAATAACCCGTTGTCTTATACCGACCCTAGTGGGTACTTCTTTAAGAAATTGTTTAGGAGTTTGAAGAAGTTTTTCAAGAAGTATGGGCGGACTATCTTGGCTATTGCGGTGGGGGTGCTAACGGCTGGGGCGGCTCTTTATGCCTATGCGGGAACTGCTGCTTTTGGTCTGCAAACACTTTCAGCTATCTATGCTGCAAATGGTTTAGGTGCCGCCTTAATAGGAGGTGCAATAGCAGGTGGTGCGGGTGCTTTTGCCTCTACACTAGTTGCAACAGGTTCAATTAAAGATGCACTTACAGCAGGGGTGTTCGGTGCCTTGTCAGGTGCTCTAGCCTTTGGTATTGGACATGGCGGCTTTATTGGGGGTGGCAAAGCGGGCATAGCGGTTGCCCATGGCGTTGCACAGGGGACTGTGTCAGTATTGAGAGGTGGAAAGTTTAAATCTGGATTTGCGGGTGGGTTCTTCGGGCATATGGCTGGAGGAACATTTAAAGGTAAAAATGTGTATACACGTACTGCATTTTCAGCGGCTGTTGGTGGTACAATCTCTAAGGCGGTAGGGGGTAAGTTTGCAAATGGGGCGGTCAGTGCCGCGTTTACTCATTTGTTTAATAGTGAAGTTGCCCTTGGAAGTTCACTAAAACCGATTAATTGGGGTCAAATTGGTAGTCGTCTCTGGGGAGGACTGAGAGGTCTTAGCGTGGCAGTCGGTAGATCAGTGCTAGGTATATTTAGTGTTGCAATACCTTCTACGATGGGCGATAGCACATCTATAATAATGTATCATTATTCACCTGTATCTAAACTAATTGGTCGATTGGGGGCGGGGCAATATGTTACTCCTAATGGTGGAATGTCATCAGGCATGGCTATACAGCAACTGGCATTAGATAAGCCTCTAGGAATACAGTTATATATTCATCCAGTTCCTGGTACTTCAAGTGATTTTATAGCAGCACCAAACTCTCTATCTGGTAATGTTGTTGCACCAGCTAATGGTCAGCTTGGTGGTGGAACTGAATTTATAACGACTAGGTCAATATTGACACTGCCAGCGTATCCTGCCCCAAGTTTATAGGTTGATATGAGTATGAGAGGAAACAAGATGGTAATAGGTGATGAAATTAAGGTGATTCCTGAGAGTTACTTCGCACTTTCAAAAGGTTTTTTTCTTTATCCGGATACTTGGAAAAATTCTAATAGATATACTGATAAATTAATAATGTTAGGTGGTGAATATAAGATATTGGATATTATTGGGCAACATGCAAAACTTTTAGATTATAACGAAAACTATGCTGGTATGTGTCACCTATCAAACATGATAGGTGTTAGGGATATTAGTAGTTGTCCTTATGTAATTGGTGATGCTGTCTCATTCTCTCCTAAATGTTCAGAAAAAGAAAAAAAATACTTATCAATTTTAGATGGTTATAGTTTTAATAAAAACAAGAGATACGAAATTAAATTAATATTAAATAACTTTTATATATTTATTGATTTTGATATAACAAATGCTTCTGCATTTCCTTTTAAATGGAATGATTTTAATCTGAATCGGTGACTTCCTCCTGAATCAGCGTGGTCAGGAATAAGGGGTCTACAAAGAAAAGTACAAAGAAAAGGAACAATCAAAGGGGTCAGACTCGATCGATATTTAAATGACGGACGAGTTAAGCCGTTGGGTCACTCGACTGGTTAAGCGACGCGGGAAAAATAAGGCTACGGTAGCCCTTGCCAATAAACTAGCGCGGTAGGTCGGATAAGCGCTAGCGCCATCCGACACAAACAATAATGGCACGCACTCATAGCCTTTCTCCTGCGTTTAAAACAACATTATTCCCCCATTCTTGCGGGTATACACCTTGCTCCACTAAATAGTGGAATGTTGAAAATGGCCATTGCTGTACTGTATCAACTAAACCATGCTTCACGGGGTTATAATGTAGATAATCCATATGACGCTGATAGCGTGGTAGGCCGGATAAGGAACGCCATCCGGCACTACTTAAGGTTTATCTAATAATGTCCTCAGCTTTCAAATCACGTCGCTTATGTACCACTGTGAGAACAACTACAAGCTCTTGTTTGACCTCATAAATAATCCGATAAGAGTAACGGGATAGCTCTCTGACGTTTTCATCATTGAGTTCAGAAACGACTATCCCCCTTCTGGGTAGCTGATCCACACCCTCCATTTTCTCCCGAATATCCTGCACGGTTTTTTTAGCATAATGGGGAGAATCAAGGGCAATAAAATCATGGATAGCACGTAAGTCATCTCTGGCAGGATAAGACCAAATTACCATGTATCCATTTCCAGCTTAAGCTCTTCATTGGTGAGCGTTCTACCTTGTTCCACCGCTTCCTGACCTTTCCTAATCTTGTCTAGTACATAAAGCCGATACATGATTTCCTCCATATCGGTATCATCAGGTAACTGATCAATCGTGTTTAACGCTTCCTGTTTTAATGCTTGCATACTGTTTATCCTCTCTTTTTAGCGGCTATTATCATTGATTATTACCACTCATAGCCAACTGACTCGCCGTATGTTTTAAAATCATGCCATCAATTAATGACTGAATAGTGTGCTGATCCTCTGCGGACATCTGTGTCACGGCCTCAAATTTAAGTTGCAGATCATGGGGTAAATCCCGTTCCCCTTTCTCAAAAATAAGCCAGTCGGTGGTCACATGAAAAGCCGTAGCAATCTTTTTAAGAATTTCCACGGAGGGTTGCGCCTGACCTGCCTCATAGCGTTTAACCTGAGTAATATGCATTCCTATGGTATCCGCCATCCCTTGCTGAGTGAGTTTATGTTCTTTTCTAAGTTGAATAAATCGTTGTGGAAAGTTCATTACGATAAACGCCAATAATTGTTTATCCATGATTATCTCCTATGGTTCTAAAAAGGTTTGACAAAAGTATCTATAAAGAGCTTATAATAATACCTTTAGGGAATCTTGACAAGGTTCTGAGTAGAACCTTTTTAAAGGAATGAAAAATGGCTTTCCTTCTTTAGCGGCTGATACCTCGACCTCTAAACCTAAGAAATCCGCCAAACGAAGTACTCAACGCAAACTGGATACCTTACCTGTTGATCAAGCGAACCAAACCCTTCTAAACCAGATCATAGACTTCTACCACGAAGCCCTGTTACAAAGGCCCGAAGCACTAGCCTATTTACAAAAAAGAGGGTTAGGTAATCCAGAACTAATAAAGCATTTTAAACTAGGTTTTGCCAACCGCACCTTGGCATATCGTCTTCCAGACAAACAGTACAAAGCAGGAAAACAACTACGTGGACAGCTACAAGAAATAGGCATTTTAAGAAGCTCAGGACAAGATCAATCGAGTCTGACCCTTTTGATTCTTTGTGAAGAATAACCCGTTGTCTTATACCGACCCTAGTGTTTACGGCTGGATTGGCTCTTTCTGCCTACGCAGGGGTTTATGGTTTAGGATTTAGTGCAACACTTGTGGCAATAACAGCTACGGGAGGTTCTGTTTTCATTGGTACTGTAATAGCAGGTGGAGCAGGGGGCTTTGCTAGTGGGCTCATATCTACTGGTAGTTTGCGAGGTGCTTTGGAAGGTGCTGTGTTTGGAGGACTATCGGCAGGACTTGCCTTTGGTATAGGGCATGGATTAAACGGGGGTAGTTTATTTGCAACCAAGACAGGGACTGCTATTGCACATGGTGTGGCTCAAGGGACAACTTCGGTGCTTCGGGGCGGTAAATTCAGGGAAGGATTTGCGGGTGGTTTTATGGGTCATATGGCGGGTGGTGTTTTCAAAGGTAAAAATATCTATACACGTACTGCATTTTCAGCGGCTGTTGGTGGTACAATCTCTAAGGCGGTAGGGGGTAAGTTTGCAAATGGGGCGGTCAGTGCGGCGTTTACTCATTTGTTTAATGCTGAAGCTGGTGGCAGCTTTTTCGAAAGATCAAAAGCATTTCTTAGTCGAACAATTTCTGTAGTTGGTGGAGCTGCACAAGTGTATGTTGGAGCCGTCATCTGTGTAGGTGTTGTAACATGCGCAGGAGGTGGTGTTTTGATTGCACACGGGGGTAATAATATTTATGAAGGATTGTCTGGAGATAGTGGTGCATTAAGAACTGCTTATCAAGCTGGAGCTGAGGCAATAACTGGAAACCCTGCTCATGGTGATTTAGCCTATGGAGCTGTTGATATTGGTTCATCCGTTGGTGGCATGGCAAGAGGTGTTATGAAAGGAGCAACTTTGAGTAACTATCCATATATGCGATCTACTATGGGTGTAACACACAGTGGTGACCTTCAACCAGCATTTATGCAGATGTCAAGACCCGCCCTCGGTGCTGAAATTATTAACATGACAAATACATCTATAAATACTTATGATGGTATATCTGAATGCATCTCCTTATACATAAGTTACAAAATCTTGAAGCTCCGTAGCAAGCTGTATTCCGTAAATGCAGTCTTGTATTCGCTGAAAACCTTTCCAGATGCTTTTAGCACCCGGTTCACCATCTGACTTTCTTGCGAGAAAGCCTCCCAGCATGGCTAAATTTCTAAGGACTTCATTAATAGAGGGAATACCGTCAGGTAGCTTTTTCTTACCCAGTAGATAAGAGGACTTCCATTCTAGAGGATCAAAGATAAGATCGGCAGGTAATTCTGGACAGTTACGCCCGAGTCGCATCAGATACATAACACGCCAAGTCACTATCATATAGAGTGCCAATGCCTTTTCAACGCGATCTTTGTTGCCTAGTTGTAATTTTTCTACCTTGCATCCTACTTTCAAGACATCAAAGAACATTTCAATTTCCCATCGGCAACGATACCAATCAATGATTTCGCCCGCTTGCTCTTCTGTCACGACCTGTCTATTGGTCAACAGTCGCCAAACAATGGGGTGACTACCTTTCGGGGGATTCATTTCCTTTGCTTGAACCAGCGTCATTTCAACGGGTGATTTGCCCTTTGGTGAAAGCGTATACCGTAGCACCTTAACTTCTTGTAGAATCGTCCTTGCCTTTTCTCCCCGTTTGCGTGGCTTGATGAAGGTGATTTTTGTGAGAGCTTCTTGCTCATCCACAGCATCCCATAGCTTGGCTTGATTAGGTAGCAAACGGTTATGTCTTGCTCGAATCAACCAGTCGGCAGGACAGTCAAGTTGTTGAGCACGCTCCATCAGCTCATACATGTCACCTTCTCGATCAACGACATAGACAAGTTGTTGCTCAGGGCAACGTTCGGCCATCTCTGCGACACGTTCATAGCCCTCGACCCAGCGAACGCTTTCTTTAAGAGTAGGGGTCAGCTTATCTTCAGCTTTACTTTGACCTCGCGCCCACATCCAGGAGTCTGTAATACCAAGAGGTAAGCGTTCGGGCGTGACACACAGCGTAGGGTGAAGGTACATGCCTCTTTGAGCATCATAGGATAATCGCCCCATGCCTTCGGTTTGCTTACCGTTGAAATCCAGTTCTGACGTGTCTTGGATACAGAGAATAGTCGGTGATTCACTGGTTCTTATGCGTTGTTCTGTCGCTTCGTAGTGCGGCTCAAGAAGATCATTACTGTCAAATGATTCGTTAGAGTAAAAACGATAAGTGGCTAGTGTTTCAGCCCAGCCTTGACAAGCTTCAGGGATACTGGATTGAGGTGATTTCGCTATGGAGTTTATTATCTTAATGGTCCGAGCATTAGTACGTTTGTCGCCTAAATCCAAGTTCTGGAATTCCATTTCTGACCAAGTCATAAGTATAAAAAGTCAGTATGTTACACGATATTCTTAAACTTATGTATAAGGAGATGATCTGAATGATATTAAGTTTTTTTATTTTTTTATCCATATTGGTGGTGCACACGAGTATTATTTATATATCTGAATTATTGACCATTTATTCCTTTAAGTTTGAGAGGACAAAGCATATTTCAGTTATATTTCATATACTCATGACATTCACGTCTATTGGTTTTATATTGAATTATTTTGTTAATGAAAAGCTAAGTCCAATCGGTATTAAAGTGGATTTTTCAACAATAGGACTTTTAACTATTTTCATTCTTTATCATATTTTCTATAGATTTCGTAGATGGGAGAATACAATCAAAACTGGACGGTAAGCGCGGTAGGTCGGATAAGGAACGCCATCCGACACTACTTGATTACCCAATAATATTCTCAATGACCGCTCTCAAGCTGTCCTGATCCTTACCCTGAAGCGTACCCAGAAAGGATCAAAGGGGTCAGACTCGATTGATCTAATGCTTTAAGTGTTCTATACTGTTACTTTTTCATTTTGAAAGGCTCTCCAATGCCGCGCCAACCCCGCTACGTACTCATAGCACGGTAGGTCGGATAAGCGCTAGCGCCATCCGACACAAACAATGGCCAAAAAAGGGAGATAATGCAGACTTTTATCAACAATCAAACTGTCTATACAGTTCTGATATGCTTAGTAACATTAATATTCTCACTACTAGTTGGCATACTAGGAATCTTTTTTCCAGAAAAGTTAATTAGCTTTCTTGGAAAATATAATATCAGGGCACAAAAATATTGGGATAATCATAGATTGATATTATTTTTTAGCTCACTCCTGTTTTTATTTGGTAGCTTTGTTTCTTTATCTGTGCTTTTAATGTTACTGAAATAGCGCGGTAGGCCGGATAAGGAACGCCATCCGGCACAGAGGTAAGAAGAACGTTATCTACTTAACCACCTCAATCAACTTAATATCCTGCCTAAGTATGTCGTTGACCAGCTTGGCAATATCCACGCCTTTAGAAGTGGCTCGTTCCTGTAGATAGCTCTGTACCTAAAGGGTTACCTAAAGGGTTTAAAGGGTTACCTAAAGTACCTACCTAAGTACCTACCTAAGTACCTACCTAAGTACCTACCTAAGTACCTACCTAAGTACCTACCTAAGTACCTACCTAAGTACCTACCTAAGTACCTACCTAAGTACCTACCTAAGTACCTACCTAAGTACCTACCTAAGTACCTACCTAAGTACCTACCTAAGTACCTACCTAAGTACCTACCTAAGTACCTACCTAAGTACCTACCTAAGTACTACCTAAGTACTACCTAAGTACTACCTAAGTACTACCTAAGTACTACCTAAGTACTACCTAAGTACTACCTAAGTACTACCTAAGTACTACCTAAGTACTACCTAAGTACTACCTAAAGGGTCAGACTCGATTGATCTTTTAATTTATCCAAGTAAAATTGATAACCTTGATCCGCGTAAAAAATAGGGTCGCGATTGTTCCCCCTTATAATGACATGTTGTGGATGGCCTATGAGTATCTAGCGGGGTTGGTGGGGCATTGGAAGTCCTTTCATAATGAAAAATATGAGTATAGTACATCTAAAGCATTAGATCAATCGAGTCTGACCCTTTTGATTCTTTGAAAACCTGTTAAACGTAAAGGTCGGGCACTCGAGAAGAGGTAGGCCATTGAAAAGTACCAGTAAAGGGTACTGACCCCTATACTGTACTCTCCTATACTGTACTAATCAGCAGTTCCTTTGATTAAAGCCTCTTCTATAAAAGCTTTACTCGCGTTGGATAAGCTTCTTTCTGCGTGTTGGACAATACCTAGTTCACGTTGAATGTGTAACCCGGATATGGGAATTTCGATCAGTTCTTTGTTGATCATGGTGCGCGGGAGTGCACTCCAGCCTAATCCTATTGAAACCATCATGCGTATTGTTTCGAGATAGTTGGTTTCCAGAATAACATCAAGTGCAGCTTGCTTTTTTATAATCGGATCTTCAATAATACTCCGAGTATAGGTGCCTACGGAGGGTAGAATAGCGGGATAGTCTGCTAAATCATCCAGCGTTATTTTGCTTTTTTGTGTGGCAGATTTTATTGCTAGAGGGTGGCTCGCCGTTGTTGCTATAGCTAACGGATCACTCCAGAGTGATGTAAGTTTGAGCGTTTTTGGTGTGACTAAGGGTAGTGTGACCACTCCGAGTTCAAAATGACCTTGTTCGATTTTTCGGCAAGCATTCTCTGAATCCATGAAAGCAAGGTCTAGTCTGACTTTAGGGTATTTACGTGTAAACCGCTTTAGTACGGAGGGTAAGCGTCGTAAGCCGATGTGATGAGAGGTGACCAGTGGTAGTTTTCCACTGATCTCTCCACTGAGATTATTAATAACGCGCCGGCTTTCTTGTACTTCCTGTATGATGCGCATGGCAACGGGTAACAGGGCATTACCTGCTTCATTAAGAGATACTTTTCTACCGACACGATCAAATAAAGCGCGACCTAGCTGGGCTTCTAATTGCGCTACACGTTTGCTGATAGCGGGCTGTGTAATAAACAAACTGTCGGCCGCTTTCGAAAAAGAGCGATGTTCTGCAACTGCCAGAAAGGCTCTGTAACCGGGGATGTCCATATTTTGTTATACCTGATATTTCTAACTATTCCTGTTTGGAATGGCAATGATGAAAAACTACGATTAGAGTTATTGTAGATTAGAGCATAAAGTAATACCAGTAGGTGGTTAAGAAACTCTGCACAAGTCCAAATCCTCTAAAGCTTCGCCTAGGTGTTGATTTCAAGCGCCGTAGGCGAGCCTGAAGGTTCACTTCCAGAAAGATATGACTTGTTCAGAGTTTCCTTAAAGTACTAGTCGATTCAAAAGAGGAGACATCAAATGTCCGCGAAGACCTTGTACGATAAAATTTGGGATGCCCATGTAGTTAGGCAAGAAGATGATGGCACGGCATTGCTCTATATTGATCGTCATTTAGTGCATGAAGTCACGTCACCACAGGCATTTGAAGGCTTGCGTATGGCGGGGCGTAGTTTATGGCGAACAGATTCTATTCTTGCCGTGCCTGATCACAATGTGCCCACTACGGCAGAAAACCGGGGTAATGGGACAGCGGGTATTAGTGATCCCATTGCTAAAATACAGATTGAGACTCTGAATAATAATTGTGATGAATTCAAAATCAATGAATTTCACATGGATGATGTACGTCAGGGCATCGTGCATGTGATTGGCCCGGAGCAGGGTGCTACCTTGCCGGGAATGACGGTGGTATGTGGTGATTCACACACCTCGACTCATGGTGCTTTTGGTGCTTTAGCGCATGGTATCGGCACTTCGGAAGTTGAGCATGTGATGGCTACTCAATGTCTGATCCAGAAAAAAATGAAGAATATGCTGGTCAGTGTTGATGGTAAAGTCGGTGCGGGTGTGACTGCGAAAGATATTGTTTTGGTGATTATTGGCGAGATTGGAACAGCGGGTGGTAATGGCTGCGCCATAGAGTTTGCGGGTGAGGCCATTCACGATTTGTCGATGGAAGGCCGTATGACGGTTTGTAATATGGCAATTGAGGCGGGTGCGAGAGCGGGTCTTATTGCTGTAGATGATACAACGATTGATTATGTGAAAGGCCGACCTTATGCGCCCACAGCCGGTGTTTGGGAGCAGGCAGTTGCCGCCTGGCAAGATTTACACTCGGATGAAGATGCTGTTTTTGATAAAATTGTGCATATTGATGCACAAAGCATCGAGCCTCAAGTAACTTGGGGAACATCTCCAGAAATGGTGGTATCGGTTAGTGCGAAGGTACCGAATCCTGACAATGAAACAGATCCAGTTAAAAGCAAAGGTATTACTGATGCTTTGAAATATATGGGTTTGCAGGCAGGACAAGCAATTAATGAAATCACGGTAGACAAAATTTTCATCGGCTCCTGTACTAATTCTAGAATAGAAGATATTCGTGAGGCTGCGGCAATAGCCAAAGGTCAACAGGTAGCTGATTCGATTAAGCTGGCGATGGTAGTGCCTGGATCGGGTTTGGTGAAAACAACAGGCTGAATCGGAAGGCCTTGATAAAATTTTAATTACCGCTGGTTTTGAATGGCGAGAACCTGGGTGTTCTATGTGCCTGGCAATGAATGCGGATCGCCTTGAATCGGGGGAACGTTGTGCATCCACTTCGAATCGTAATTTTGAGGGGCGACAAGGGCAGGGTGGACGTACGCATTTAGTGAGTCCTGCAATGGCAGCGGCGGCTGCAATACACGGTCACTTTGTTGATGTGAGGAGTATTCGTGCAAGAGGTGTTGATAATGGATAAATTTACTGCGCATAAAGGCTTGGTTGTACCGTTGGATCGCTCTAATGTTGATACTGATGCGATTATTCCCAAACAATACTTAAAGTCGATAAGCCGCTCAGGTTTTGGACCTACTTTATTTGATGATTGGCGATATACCGAGTCGGGTGAGCCTGGTATGGATCATTCGAAACGGCCAGTTAATACAGAGTTTGTATTGAATTTGCCTCGCTACGAAGGGGCTTCAGTGCTCGTCGCAAGGGAAAATTTTGGTTGTGGTTCTTCACGTGAGCATGCGGTGTGGGCGTTGACTGATTATGGAATTAAGGCTGTTATTGCCCCTAGCTATGCCGATATATTTTTCAATAACAGCTTTAAGAATGGGCTTCTTCCTATTGTTTTAGATGAAAATATGGTTGATCAAATATTTGATGGAGTCGACCATGAAGAGGGTTATGAACTAACCATTGATTTGCAACAACAGAAGGTTATTACCTCTACAGGAACTAGCTATGATTTCGAAGTGGGTGAGTTTAGAAAGTATTGTTTATTAAATGGACTTGACGATATTGGTTTGACCTTGCAACATGCCGACGCTATTCGCCAGTACGAAGAGAAACATAAGCAAGCAGCGCCTTGGTTGTTTTAGAGAAAGTAGTAGAAAATATTAAGATTTAAGGAATAAAGATGACACAGAATATTTTAGTTTTACCGGGTGATGGTATCGGTAAAGAAATCATTGCAGAAGCCATAAAGGTAATCGAGGTGCTGAAAGCAGATTTTGGTCTCGATGTAGAATTAAGTCATGGACTTATTGGTGGTGCTGCTTATGACGAATATAAACATCCTTATCCAGATGAAACTAAAAAACTGGCACACGATGCCGATGCTATTTTACTCGGCGCTGTGGGTGGATATGAGTATGAGGCCTTGCCGCGTGATTTGCGTCCTGAACGGGGTCTATTAGGTATCCGTGCTGATTTGGAATTATTCTCAAATCTACGCCCGGCTATTTTGAATGCAGAACTGGCAGATGCTTCATCGTTAAAGCCTGAGGTGGTTTCTGGTCTGGATATTATGATTGTTCGTGAGCTTACGGGTGGTATTTACTTTGGTGAGCCGCGAGGTATTCGTGAGTTGGAAAATGGTGAGAAACAAGGCTATAACACCTTGGTTTATCAAGAATCAGAAATTGAAAGAATTGCCCATTCTGCTTTTAAGATAGCGATGCAGCGCGACAAGCGTTTATGTTCTGTCGATAAAGCCAATGTACTTGAAGTGATGGAGCTATGGCATGAAGTGGTTGAACGTGTTGCTAAGGAATACCCTGAAGTAGAATTGAGTCATATGTATGTCGATAACGCTGCCATGCAATTAGTGAAGGAACCCAAGCAATTTGATGTCATGGTCACGGGAAATATGTTCGGTGATATTTTGTCAGATGCAGCAGCCATGTTAACCGGTTCCATTGGTATGTTGCCTTCCGCGTCGCTGGATGTGCAGGGGAAAGGCATGTATGAACCCATTCATGGCTCGGCTCCGGATATTGCCGGACAGGGGCTTGCCAATCCGTTAGCCACTATTATGTCGGTTAGCATGATGTTGCGTTATTCATTAGATCAGAGCAGTTTAGCGGATAAAATTGATATCGCAGTTGAAACGGTGCTAAAGCAAGGTTTAAGGACTCAGGATATTTTTGTAGAAGGCGATACTAACGCTCGTAAAGTAAGTACTGCGGAAATGGGTGATGCGGTTGTTGGTGCTTTGCTCGGCTAGTGTTGTAACTCAAGATAAATTAAAGGAATAATCAGGTAGATAAAATGTCAAAAACATATGATGTAGCTGTTGTCGGAGCGACAGGAGCAGTAGGCGAAACAATGCTTTCTATTCTTGCAGAGCGTAATTTTCCGGTGGGAAAGATTTACGCGTTGGCAAGTGAACGTTCAGTGGGAAAACCCGTAACCTTTGGTACGAAAACATTAAGAGTAGAAGATTTAGCAACTTTTGACTTCTCAAAAGTACAGATTGGTCTATTCTCTCCAGGAGGTGCTATTTCTGCAGAATATGCACCTAAAGCGGCGGAAGCTGGCTGTGTAGTGATTGATAATACCGCACATTTTCGTTACGACGATGATATTCCGCTGGTTGTTCCAGAAGTAAACCCTCATGCAATCGCGGGCTATACGAATCGTGGGATTATCGCTAACCCCAATTGTTCGACCATTCAAATGTTGGTTGCGTTAAAACCGTTACATGATGCGGCTAAGATCACCCGTATTAATGTAGCTACTTATCAAGCAGTATCCGGTACGGGAAAACCCGCTATAGAAGAGCTGGCAGGACAGACTGCAAGGCTGTTAAATGGACAACCCAGTGAAGACCCAAAAGTATATCCTCACCAAATAGCTTTTAATGTTATTCCGCAGATTGATGTCTTCCTTGATAATGGTTACACCAAGGAAGAAATGAAAATGGTGTGGGAAACCAAAAAGATATTAGAGGATGATGATGTTTTAGTTAACCCTACCGCAGTACGTGTCCCAGTGTTTTTCGGGCATTCAGAAGCCGTGCATATTGAAACCAGAGATAAATTAACGGCAAGCCAAGCCAAAGAGTTATTGAGCAATCAGCAAGGTATCGTAGTGATCGACGATCACAAGGATGGCGGATACCCAACTGCGATTGCCAATGGTGCGAATACAGACCCTGTCTATGTAGGCAGAATTCGCGAAGATATCTCACATCCCACGGGTCTTGATTTATGGATAGTGGCTGATAATGTGCGAAAAGGAGCGGCACTCAATAGTATTCAAATTGCTGAAAGATTGATTCAAGATTATTTATAACTCTCGTCAGCCTATGTTCGGGATTAGTGAAGTTCTATTGATTTGGGGATAGAGCTATGTTCCGATTATTTCGCATCTCGAAAGTTAACGTTGTCTGTGTTAGTTTGATATAACCTACTGATATAAATTAATAATATTAATATAGATAGGAAACGTGGATTTAGATAGTTAGACCGCTTGTAATGAATTCAGTCAACGTTCATCAGAAAATTGATTAAATGTTCCCTTACTTAGAAAGTAGTTAAAGAAGATTTGACAACTTTCTTGAGGCTCGTAGTTATTGCTTATCAATAACTTATGGTATATAGTTTACGTTGTTTAACTGAAACTAATAATAATAACTTCTAATTCTTACGTACATATCACACTATTTGGGGCTATCTAGTAAGGTATAGTGGGGGTAGGTACTAATATACACAAAAGGGGATTTTTGTGAAAAATCGAACGGCACGACAATCTGCGCAGAAAACTGCACTCAGCTTAGCTATTTCAATGGTGATGGCATATCCAGTAGCTTCACAGGCTCTAGGATTAGGTGAGTTACACTCATCATCGCAGCTGGATCAACCTCTCAATGCGCAAATTGATCTATTATCAACGAACGCCAAGGAAGCGCGTCAGTTGAAAGTTAGGCTTGCATCGGCAGAAGTGTTCAGCCGAGTAGGTATTGATCGCCCGGCATTTTTAGATAGCCTTAAATTTACTCCAGATGTTCAAAAGGGTAAGCCCGTTATTCGAGTCACCTCAAGTGTGCCTATTTCTGAACCTTTTTTGAATTTTTTACTTGAAGTTAGCTGGCCACAAGGTCAACTACTGAAAGAATATACCGTTTTATTGGATCCTCCTGTGTTATTGAACACCGGTAGTGCATCTACTGAAAATGCGGTTGCTGTTCGAGCAGAGCCTAAACCTGGCGTCGTAAGTGGTGCTGTTAACCGTGGACAAGAAGCAGAACGTCAACGCCAACTCGCACTTCAGCAGCAACAAAGACAGCGTCAGTTAGAAGTTCAACGTCAGCAGCAAGCACAACAGTCACAAGCAAATCGTCAGCAACAAGAGTTCGAAGCTCAAGCCCAGACAGTACTGAATGAGACCAGTGATACGTCTGCAAGAACAACTGCCACACGAAGTACAAAATATCGAGTAAAACGTGGTGATACGATGAGTAGAATTGCTTCTCGTCTACGTTATCGTGGTGTTTCAAATAATCAAATGATGGTTGCGCTGTTTAGAGCGAACCCAAAGGCATTTTCAAATTCCAATATTAATGACTTAAGATCTGGCGTGTTATTAGAAAAACCATCAAAGAGTGATGTGGTTGGTAGATCTTCTTCAGAATCGCAACAAATTGTTAAACAACATTACAGTCAATGGAAGAAATACCGTTCAGGTCTTGCTAGCAAGACAGTTGCTCAGTCAGCCGTAACAAGTGGTGGCACTAGTTCAACATCAACTACTCAAGTTGGGTCAAATGATCAGGCGAATCTAAGCGTTGTCGGGAGTTCTGATAAATCGGTCTCAGCAAATCAAGCATCAGCTGTTGGCAATGCTGAGTTAGAGAAGCAGTTAATCCTTGCTCAAGAAGCTTTAGCGAGTAGCAAAAGTGAAAGTGCAGAATTGCATGCACGAGTAAGCAAACTTGAAGCAATCATCCGCAAAAAAGAACGTTTAATCACACTAAAAAATGACAAACTAGCAAGACTCGAAACACAACTAGGTGGAACTGTAGCTAACACTACAACGACCGATGAAGTGGTACAAGAAACACCAGTAAATGAATCAGAAGACTTAGTGCAACAAGTTGCAAATCAGACTGAACAGAATAACAATCGTATTATTCGTGGTGACGAAGAAGGCACTGTCAATCAGCCAGAGACAGCCTTAGATAAGGGTGTTTCACAGACAGCGGTTAATGCGGTTCTTGAAAGTCCTGCTGATGAAGCCATTGCCGAAAATGAAATTACAGAAGCAAATCCTTTCAAAACGAATAATGATACTGATTCAAAAGGTGGAATTTTAGATCTCTTATCATCGCCTCTTGTTGCCGCGATAGGTGGAGGTGGTTTATTAGCCTTGTTATTCGGTTGGTTGTTGATGAGAAGATCATCTACCGCAGTTGATGATCATATGGCAGAAGAAGTCAAAGATGAGAAAGGGGATGATGACTTCTTTGACGATGAGTCTGAATCTTTCGTCTCGCCCATTGAAAATGACATGGAAGACGTTGCAGACTCAAAGGATACTAGCACTGATGATTTCTTCGCAGATAACACGAGTGATACTAGCACTAATGATGTTGATACCTTTGATAGCATATTATCCGGTGATGATACTTTTGAAGAAGATGAGATTTTGCAAGAAGCAGATGTTTATATTGTTTATGGTCTGCATGAACAGGCAGAAGATGAGCTTAAGAAAGCCATTGCGAACAATCCTTCCAAACTTGAATATCGCTATAAACTACTTGAGAACTATAAGGCAGCAAGCGATCCAGAGTCCTTTGTTTCGACGGCCAAAGATTTCCTCAAGGCTGAAGGCGATAACAAACAACAGTTATGGGATAAGATAGTTGATTGGGGTAAAGAGGTTTCACCGGAAAACGAACTGTTTTCAGAATTATCGGCGCAGACAGCTGCTGGAATGGTAGCTGGAGTTGCCAGTGTTAGTACTGCTGCGAATATTGCTAAAGAAGCTTTTTCTGATAACGGCCCCGGTTCATTCACGGATAACGATTTCGCTGATGCATTGCCACCGGAACTTGATAGCACAGAAGATTTAAATATTTCGGGGCTTGATGATGGAGACTTTAATCTAGACTTGGGTGATGAGCTAGGTGCTGATCTTGATTTGGGCGATGACTTTGGTCTTGATGAATTAGCGGGTGAATTTGATGCTAAAGATAATATCCTGGATTTTGGAGGCGTTAGTACATCAGATGATTTAACCAGTATTGATCTGGAAATTGATCAAGACAATGGTTTAGATAAAATCTTACCCACCGGGAATGGTTATACATCTACTACTACAAATGAAAGTAATGATGATACTTTAGATGATGCTTTATCTTTCCTTGACCTTTCTGATGATGACGAGGAAGTTCAACAAGCACATATCGGTACTAAACTGGATTTAGCCAGAGCCTATTTAGATATGGGTGATGTTGAAGGCGCACGTCATACCCTCGAAGAAGTGGTTATTGAAGGTAATGATGATCAGAAAAGAGAAGCTGAGGAACTACTTCAACAAACCGGGTAACCTCTACTTGTTTGGTTGTAAGGCTTGATCTGGCTCGTACCATAAATTTTAAAAACCGGGATTCCCCGGTTTTTTTATGTCTGCTCTATGTTGCTCATGTTGAATTTTTAGTATAAGAAAGCCTGTAAAGTAAGTATCATTCTGTAATGAAATTTGTAGCCTGTATTGAATATAACGGAACATCTTATTGTGGTTGGCAAAGGCTAGGTCATGCCAAGTCTGTGCAAGAAGAGGTTGAGACGGCTCTTTCCAAAGTAGCCAATCAGTTGATTGAAGTGACGTGTGCAGGTCGAACGGATAGCGGTGTTCATGCATTGGGACAAATTATCCATTTTGATACCGAAGTGGAGCGGCTGCCGAAATCCTGGATGTTTGGAGCAAATACACATCTCCCGAATGACATAGCTGTGTTATGGGTCAAAGAAGTTCCTAAAGCTACTGAAGCTACCAAGGAGTTCAGTGCGCGGTTTTCTGCTCATCTACGTCGCTATCGCTATGTGATTTTAAACAGAAAAGCTAGGTCAGCGTTATTAGATAAACAGGTAAGCTGGATTTATGACCCACTTGATGAAAGAGCAATGAATACAGCGGCCCAGGCATTAATAGGTGAACATGATTTTAGTAGCTTTCAGGCATCAAGCTGTCAATCGAATCATGCTATTCGTGAGATTAAAGAGATCAACGTATCACGAGACGGTGTTTATATTTATATTGATATTGCTGCGAATGCCTTTTTACATCACATGGTAAGAAATATAGTGGGATCATTAGTGATGGTGGGGAAAGGTGCTTGGGATGTGGAATTCATGGCTGAATTGTTAGCGTTGAAAGATCGTAAAAAAGCGGGGCCAACCGCACGCGCGTGCGGACTTTATTTTGTGCATGTTCATTATCCCAAAGCATATGAGATGCCTGAAGCATACCGGCTTCCGGTTTTTTAAAATAGGGTGAATTCACTCAGGTTCTTTATCGCGTCTCCAAATCAAACAACGTCATGTCCCCTTCAAGATTAAGGTGCATCGCATAAGCGTTAGGCACTCGAGACAAAATATAAGCAGCCATCAACGTTGCCGTTTCTTTATTCTGTTGTTCTAAGGCGGTAAGGATTCTATCTGCAATAATTTGACAACGTTGGGTTAAATCTGGTTTTGCTACCCATGTTCGACTCATTTGATAGCCGTTATCCATATCTTTATCAAGCATATCAAAATACTCCTTCGCATCTATAAGGATGGTGTCTGGAACTTTAATTTCTTGTTCGTGTTCATCAACAAAAATTCTTAATATCATGGTAAGCTTCTGGTCAGGTTTAGATAGCATTGGATGGGTATTGTACATGTTGCTTGCAATAAAAAAAGTGTTGAACGAACAACAACTTTCCGTAGTACAGAAACTATTGGAAAATGCACAATTTGTAGACGGAAAATTGTCGGCAGGGAAGGAAGCAAAAACCGTTAAAAATAATGAGGAATTAGCTTCCCAAAACCCATTGCATCAGCAATTAAATCAAATTGTAATGAATTCGTTAGTACAGCATGAAGAATATCAAAGAGCGGCCTTGCCTAATAGAGTCTCAACCCCCTTTTATGCACGTTATACGCAGGGAATGAATTACGGCTATCATGTGGACAATCCGGTAATGGGGCCTTTTGGGCAGCAGTATCGCAGCGATGTTTCTACCACTGTTTTTCTGAATGCTAAAGACGCCTATGAAGGAGGCGAAATTATTATTCAAACACCTTTCGGAGAGCAGCTCATCAAACTCAATGCAGGTGATGCTATTGTTTATCCATCAAGCAGTCTTCATAAAGTAGCTGAAATTACAGCAGGACAGCGATTAGTAGCAGTAATTTGGGCACAAAGCATGATCAGGGATGCTCAGAAAAGAGAGCTGTTATATGAACTTTCAGGTGCTCGTGAAAGTTTGCTAAAAACGCAGCCTGAAGCAGAAGAAACCCGCCACATTAGCAATGTATATTCAAATTTAGTGCGCAGGTGGAGTGAAGTTTAAAAAAGTTTAAATACATCACTTCATCACTCGGCATCTTACATCACATCAGCCAGCTATTAATTGTCTCAAAAGTATTGGCATGTAGAGCTTGTGACTAATTTACTATGTAAATACTTTTGGGAAAATTAATAAATAGCCGACTATTCAGAAACCCGTTTCGTTTATCTTAATTCCCTCATAGATTGCGTATCTTACACTGATAATAGGCGGCATTATGATGACTGACTCAACATTTGTATACCCATTAAGGTACGCCGCTTCTTGTATTTCTCTGGTTTTTATCGCTTCTTGTTCGACACAATATCCTTCGTCTGGTTATAACCCCGTGATAAGTCAGAATCGTGATGCGAGTTCTGAGTCTCATTCTCAACCTGCGATGGTTTATCAGTCGGAGTATGCTCCTATTATAATTGAAAGACACTCGGAGGTAGTATCCGTCGAGCTAACGGGTATTGATAAGGGTGAAAGAGACACGGCGGAGTCACAGATTCCTGAGCCGATGGCAGCTGCATCTATAACAACTATGCCCAATACTATGCCTAATACTACGCCTATAATAACTATACCTACTAGTCCTCAGTTAGATGCTGTTGAACCTCCCGTCATTAACAGAATGAATGTTGCTACATATAATGCAACGCTGTTTCAAGCAAGTGAACAAGGTGATACGGATTTAATATTACAGATGATAGGGCAGGGTGCGAATATTTCTTCGGCGAATACGAATGGGGAAACGGCTTTGCATTCAGCCGCGGCTCATAACCAGCTTGATGCTGCAAGGATTCTTATCGAGAACGGCGCTGATGTTAATAGCCGAACCGTTTTGGGCTGGACTCCGTTACATTCTGCGGCAAGATTTGGTGCAGAAAATGTCATCACTCTGTTGATACAATTTGGTTCACTAACCCAGCTTCGAAATAATGATGATAAATCTGCTTTGGATTTGGCAAGACAGGCTGGACATCAAAGGGTAATAGGGGTATTAACAGGTAGGTAGATGATTTGATTTGAAAGAAGCTTCGTTTAAAACCATGATTCAATCCATTCCCTTAAGTAATCTGGCAATAGCATTCATTCCGGCTTTTGTTGCGATTGCCATTATGTTTTATTGGTCACAAAATTATTTATCCGCACTTCATGGCGTGGTCAGGATGCTGCTTCAGCTGCTGATGATTGGTTACTTTCTTAGTTATATTTTTGAATCTGATAATGCCTGGGTCATCGTATTAATATTGTCGGTGATGGTTTTGGCCTCCAGCTGGATTGCTCTTAGAACACTATCTGGTGATCTCTGGAGTCTGTATAAATATACCTTGATTTCAATCCTCTTAGGAGGTGGGTTTACTTTGGCACTGATAACACAAGGTGTGTTAGCCATCGAGCCTTGGTATACACCACAATTTATTATTCCTTTGGCAGGAATGATTTTTTCTAATGCTATGAATAGCGTCAGTCTGGCAGCGGAACGATATTTTGCTGAGATTAAGCACAATGTGGGTTATTTAGAAGCACGTAATATAGCATTTCAGGCATCGTTAATCCCAGTGGTGAACTCTTTGTTTGCTGTGGGTTTGGTATCATTACCAGGCATGATGACGGGACAAATTTTATCAGGAGTGTCGCCTCTCATCGCAGTGAGATACCAGATTATGGTGATGAGTATGTTGTTTGGCGCTTCGACTATTGCGGTAGCCTGTTTCCTCATCTTAATTAGACGAATGAAACACTAGGATAGCTCTATCAATTAGTCTTGGTTTACGGAGATTCAATGAACACATTGTTTAGGGCACCTCTTGTATTAATTGCCTTTTCGCCCGATTATGGCGTTGGATAAATTTCTCGGCAAGTTGCTCCTGCATTGCCCTACCTTCTGCATCCATGCAGTCGTGCGATCCTCATGTATCCTTATACACTGCGGTTCTCAAAATTCATCCGCCTTGTACTCGAACGAAAATTCTAATTAATAGAGGCAGGGCTGTTCAATGCTACTGACTAGCCCTCCCAAAATAGGGTTTTATCTATGTTTCTGGTAGGTCGGATAAGGAACGCCATCCGACAAGATGCTGAATTCAAACTGTTTGTCGGATGGCGCTATCGCTTATCCGACCTACCAGAAACGTGTATTGGTTACACTTGTACGATAAAAAGCTAGCATTGAACAGCCCTGTTAATAGAGGTACCCTTTATAATATTGATAGTCTTAAGCGTACTGTTTCTTATATTCAGCTTTACCCTTTTTTTGCCAGTTAAAGAGTCTTAAAGAGATTAATAATCAGTAATATTCTTCAGATAAAAAAGTTCATTTGCTATTTTCATTTACCAATAGTTACTGTATTCTGCACATCAAGTCGGGGCGTAGCGCAGTTTGGTAGCGCACCACGCTGGGGGTGTGGTGGTCGCAAGTTCGAATCTTGCCGTCCCGACCAATTCAAAATACCACGGCATCAAATATCCTACCTAAAACCCTATCATATAAGCCTCTCACAGATTCAATAGATAACATGGCATCAAATAAAATGCTGGTACATTAACTATTAAAGCTGGTATAAATGCTGGTAAATCTTTACAGCAAAACATCATACCAGCAATCATGAGCTATCAAACCAACAAACTAAACGATCCCGAATGCAGAAGCGCGAAACCCAAAGATAAGCTATACAGGCTTAGAGATGGAGGAGGGCTATCACTTGATATTCTTACATCAGGTTCTAAGGTGTGGCGGTACGGTTACAGAATCCACGGCAAACAAAAAACCTATACTATCGGTAGCTATCCAGATACCAGCTTATCTCAAGCGCGTACCAGCAGGAATGAAGCTAAAAAGCTGGTAAGCCTTGGTATTGATCCTTCTCAACAGAAGAAGATAGAGAAGCGTCAAATCAATGAAAACTCTTTTCAGGCAATAGCAGAAACTTATCTTGAACAACAAAAGTCTGAATGGACTACGGGCTATCACACAAAATATAAAAGTTATTTAGTCAGAGATGTTTACCCAATTATTGGGAGTAGGGTAGTTTCTGAAATAGAAGCACCTGAAATAATCACAATTATTCAAGCAGTGGCTAGTCGTGGTGCAATTGATGCGGCTAAACGTGTAAAGGGCTTTGTTCAGCAGGTATTTGATTATGCTTTGACTCATGGCAAATGTACCCGTAATCCTGTTAAAGATTTGAATCTCAAGATGCTACTACCACAAACATTAAGAAAGCATTATGCCGCGATAACTGAACCACAAGAGCTAGGTAAGCTATTACGTGCAATAGATGAATACGAGGGCGGTATTGTAGTAAAGAGTGCCTTACAGCTTGCCCCTTTTGTAATGGCTAGACCTTCGGAGATATGCAGCGCTGAGTGGACAGAAATTAACTTTGATACTGCTACTTGGTCAATACCAGCAAAAAGAAGAAAGTTACCTAATCACCTGAAAAAAGCTAACCGTTCGGAGGATAGCCACATCATACCGCTATGCAGTCAGTCCTTAGCGATTCTTGAAAACATCAATCAGTATACGGGTAGGGGTGCTTATATATTCCCAAGTGCAAGAGGTAACAGCAGACCGCTATCAAACAATGCTCTAAGAGCGGCTTTGCGTTGTATGGGTTATTCCAATGATCAAATCACACCACATGGTTTTCGTGGTGTTGCTTCTACGCTTCTAAATGAGCAAGGTTTTAGAACTAAAGTTATCGAGGCGCAACTATCGCATAAGCTCAAGAGTGCCGTTGAAGGGGCTTATAACCATGCTGAATACTTGGATGAAAGACGGGATATGTTAAATCAGTGGGGTGATTATCTTGGGTCACTAAAGCAGGGAGCAGATGTTGTGCCAATCAGAGTAAATAAATAATGTATTTACAAATGCAATACAAAAGGCTATAAAATGGATATTGAGTACAACCATAACGGTATCAATTTTATATGGGACTCTGACAAGGAAAGAAAGAATATTGCAAAGCATGACGGTATTGGATTCCAGCAAGCTTCTAATGCTTTTTTCGATCCATTCCTAAAGCTTGTAGATGCAAGTAGAAATAACGAAGTGAGGGATGCAGTGATAGGTATGGATGAACAATGGAATGTTTTATTTGTTGTTCATATCCAAATTGAAGATGATGTAATTCGTATTATTTCAGCACGTAAAGCTACGCCCAAACAGAGAAAGATTATGAAACCTGAAACATTAAAAAAACGATTAGACAAGAATAGAGCGATGACAAGTATTACTTTAAGAATACCTGTTGATGTAGTGGATGATATGAAAAATATTGCCCCGTTACTTGGCTTTTCAGGTTATCAGGCATTACTAAAAGCTTATGTAGGGCAGGGGCTAAGGAAAGATTTAGAACGACTTGATAACGATACAGTGACGGCATTGGTTAGCAGTCTTAAAAAGAAAGGTGTTAGTGAAAGCATTATCAATGAGGCGTTGACTGATGTAGCCCACGGCTAAAAGAGTTTCATCAAGGCTAGGGAATGCAACCTGAAAGCCGTACAACCTTCAACGGTTGCCTTGGTGGATTTATTGAAGGTTAAGCAGGGAAGGTGCTTATGGCTAACAATTTACACGACTTTTATTCGCTAGATGTTGCTTTCAAGGCACTTAATGAAAGTGATCCTCTCAACTTCTCAAGTACGCGGGATATTTCTATTCTTGAGAGAAAAGGAACTTTGACACTTTCAGTAGTGGCAACAAAACCATATCTTGTCGAGCTAGATAAACATGTAGAGCTTGAAAGGTTAAAAGCAGAACAAAGAAAAACAAAGATTGAATCACCAGAAGCTAAAAGAATTAGACTAGCTGAGATAAGAAAACAGATAGATGAATTAGGTTATGGACTTATAGAGACTGGCTCTATCAATGGGTTGAGTGAGCCAATAAGAACGATAGGAAATAAAAGTAAAGGTAGTTCACTGTTAATTGATATAAATGATATAGAGCCGGAGACGGGGAACATAGTCATTTATGTGAACTACACCAAGTACTATCTGATAGTGAATGGTAGCTTATGCACTTTGAGTAATAGCACCATAGGCTTTAGGGGTGATGAACTTAATAGGCTACTACCGACAAAGCAGGGCAACCAAGAGCCAAAAAAGAAAGAGCTTGTTCCAGAAAAAGGCAATACACAAAGTATGCGTGCTTGGGTCAAGCAGGAAGTTGAAAACAAATATCTTGATGATGATGGAAATATTAAACGTCTGACACAGAAAGCTTTAATAGATGCTTCAAAAAAATACAGCTTTAAAGATGGGTCTCAAGTCAAAACCGCATGGAGTAAATTAGAGTATAAGACTGGCAAACCACCGAAACAGCAAAAAAACACCTAAAACCCACTAATAAAACACTTTTTAACCTCTATTAATCCAATCAGATGTGTTTAAACTATCTTATCAAGTAATCAACTTGGTATCGTAAAAATGCACACAAACAGAAAGCAAACTTTAAGCGAAGTCGCTAACTATCAAAAGTCTAGCAAAATAACTATAAGTCGATTAGCAAAGGCTGATCCATCATTTCCTATAACAAAATTCGGTCGTTCAATATTCATTGATTCAGCACCTTACTTTAAGTGGTTGTCCAAGAAAGCAGGGCAAACCATAACACCTGATGATGTTCTTCTAAAAGGTAATGACGTACAAAACTACTACTCAAAGAGCCAGACATGGATTTGGGCTAACGTAAAAGCTGGCAATCTGCCAAAGCCATTCAAGATCAATCGGTGTAACTACTGGTTAGAGCGCGATATCGTCGGTGAAGTTGGGGAGGTGGCGTAATGACTACGCAACTAGCAGACATTAAAAAGCCGTCGATGCAGGGCAAGCAGGACGGCTTAATAAATAATAACTTAGGTGCAAATTATATCAAGACTCCCTCCCAAAGAGAAATAATTCAAAGCTATTACTTTTCTAATCAGTTTTTTCGACAAGCAGAAGCGAGAAAGAATAAAGAGGCTATCTGGTACTTCAATCAGTCTAAAGTGATGGAGTACAAAGCTAATCTTGCACTTAATTGGCGTGATCATTTTGCTAGTCAAGCAAGTGAATATCTGGAGCTGATGGTAATGGTGCGGGGTGCTAATCATGCTTGAATTTGACGAAAGAAATCCCCCTCTAATGGCTGATGTTGTTGAAATGCCCCACCAATGGAAAAAGCCTGTACAGATTAAATCAGAACTTCCAGATGTTGAAAAATTACATCTTGAAATATTGCCTAGTACTTTTGAGCCTTTTGTGACCGATGTTTCCAAGAGAATGCAAAATTCACCTGATTTTGTAGCAGTGGGTTTGATGGTGGCTTTATCTTCGATAGTTGGAAATAAGTTTGCTATTCATCCTAAGCAAAAAGATAACTGGTTAATAGTTCCTAATCTATGGGGTGCTTTGGTTGGTAAGCCTTCTAGTATGAAAAGCCCGACACTAGCGGAAGCATTGAAACCTATTAATAGTCTGGAAGTATCAGCAAAAAAGAAACATTTAGAAGAACTAAAAGAATTTCGCATTGATGAGCAATTTAACAAACTGCAAACCAAACAAGCCAACAAAGAAGCTGAGAAGTTAGTAAAAGATGGAGATCATGAAGCCGCAAGAAAAGCATTAAATTCTGTTGATGGTATTAAGCAAGAACCTATCAGGGGTAGGTGTAAAGTAAATGATGCGACGGTTGAAAAACTAGGTGAATTGTTGAATCAAAACCCTAACGGATTACTACTTGAAAGGGACGAATTATCAGGATTTATTCAGGGACTAGAGCGACATGATAGACAATCAGACAAGGCTTTCTATCTTGAGGCATGGAATGGTAATAGTAGCTTCACATATGACCGTATAGGTCGCGGTACGCTTGATATTAGCAAGGTTACAGTCTCAATAATAGGTGGTATCCAGCCAGATAAGATAAAGAAACAAATACATGGCGCGCTGAATGGAGATGAATCAAACGATGGGTTTATACAGCGCTTTCAGATGATGGTTTATCCAGATATAAGTAAATCATGGAAGTACGTTGATGAATACCCTAGCAAGCACGCCAAAGATAGAGTTAATGAAGTGTTCGAGAGATTAGCAATTGTTGAAGCTAATGAGCAAATAAAACTTAGGTTTGATGCAGAAGCCCAAAATATATTTATTGAATGGCTAACGGAGCATGAAAAGAAGATCAGAAAAGGCGGTATGCACCCAGCTATAGAAGGGCATCTGACAAAGTATAGAAGCTTAGTGCCTTCACTCGCTCTTATTATATACCTCGCTGAATCAACAGAATATGAAGCTGTCAGTAGATCGGCTTTATTGAAAGCATGTGCATGGGCTTCCTATCTTGAAAGTCACATGTACCGTGTTTATTCGATTGGTGACAATCAAAACCAAGTTAATGCACAGCTACTCTCTGACAGGCTCAATAAGCTACCTGATACATTTACCTTGCGCGATGTTGCACAAAAGAAATGGGCTGGCTTAGGACGTGACACAAAGCTGGTACAAGAGGCATTGCAGATACTTGAAGATCATAATTATATTCATGGTATCGAGTGCGAAAATACAGGTGGTAGACCTACGGTTCAATACATGAAAAACCCTATGGTGATGAATAATGAATAGGTGGCTTGCTGAACTAAAAAATATTGAATATCCAGAGAATCAAAGGACTCAAAAGCCTCAAAACCCCATAAATCATACTTTTGAGGCTTTTGAGGCTAACGATTCAGTACAAAATGAAAATAAAAACGTAGTTGATATTGCCAGAGCCAAACTAATAAAAGCATCTAATGGACTAGATGTTTCTATTGATGGCTTGATGGGCTGGTACGAAAACGATTATGAAAGAATCAGGACTATGGAGCTTAAAAAGATACGGGCTTATATAGTCGATTATGTGAGAAGCAAGCAATGAAAGTCAAAGCACTAAAACAAAAGTATTCAGGATCGGAGACGGAAGCATCTGGAATGGAAACGAAACGGGCAATGAATAGAGCGTTCGCCTGTAGATACTTTGGTGTTAAAGCATCTATTCCTACCGATCTACTCAAAGAAGCTATCAAGGATCGTACCGGAGAGAATATGAGCTTTACTAAGTTTAAGTATTGGGTAACAAAATGAAACTAACACCTATAATTTTTCAGCATGAAATCCTTATTTTTCCTGACGTATTAGACTTATGAAAAAATTGCTGCCAAATCAAAAGGCATTCATAGATACAATTTTTTATGGAGAGTCTTATATAATTTATCATGTGGATGCTTACATTCGCGTGTATGGGCTTAAAAGGAGTTCTAGGCGTACACACATGGCGAATGCTTCAAGGTTGTTCAATAAGCCTCATGTGCAAAGGTATTACAAAAAGGTAAGGGCTAAGCGGTTTGCTGATATGTGGAATGAGATTGAAGAACGAAACAAGAGAAGTCATGACGAAACAATGAATAGGATAATGTCTAGGGGTCGTGCTTGATTAGTTTCAGCATGAAATGATAACAAAAGCTAACCTTGCACTGAAACAAAGGAGTACAGCCAAATGGCGGATGCCTGTATTCATGCGGGTATCAGCGAGACTACATATTATCGGTGGTGCAAGGAAGATACCTACGGCAAAATGGTACTTGGAAAGGAAGCGGAACAAAGAATTCAGTACGACGATAAATCAGGATATTGAGGCTAAGGTATCCAACGTAGATGTAACAGCGCCGGAGATAGTCAAGGCTATTGATAGCTTAATGGATAAGCTGTAAATCCTAAAAACTCCTAAACCCTAGGAAAGTTATTCTGAGATAGAAATAATCGCTTAGAAACGATCTGAGAGAGCCTTAGGATAGAAATAAAGCTAAACCTTATCCTTGCAAAACCATGCATATCTAAAATCTAGTGCTGATGTGTAGCGTTAGCCATAACTGAACTATGAGTATTGATTATTTCTTGCTGAGTTCATCTTTGATTAGTTCACGGACTCTTTTATCAAAATTTGATGGATTGCTAGGGCTAATTAAATGGTTTTCAAGTATTAAGAGAATCTCAGAGTGTAGTGTTCTACCGTTTTTCTTTGCATTATCCTGTAAATCTTTCCTCATTTTGTTAGGAAGTCTTAAAGAATAAGGTGCTGGGCTGTTATCTGTCATTTGTAGATTATCTAATTCATTCTGAATACAAACAAGACTACATAAAACTACAATTGACTACAAGAAGACGGACATGTATTGTTGTTGACTACAATTAACTACACGGTGGTGCAGATGAAACAAAAAACTATACAGCCTACATCCGTAAGGCTTCCTTATCATTTAAAAGAGTGGCTGAAAGAAAGTGGTAAAAAAGCCAACCGCTCAATGAATGCTCAACTCGTAAATCTACTGGCAAAATTGAGAGCAAAGGACTTAGAAGAAAGATTGCAGAAAGCAGGATAATAAAAAGCCCCCAAGTATTGAAGTACTCAGAGGCTAGTTGTTCCCCGATGTTGAAGCATCAAAAGGAACGATTGTTAAAAACCGTAAACCGTTAAATTATGAGGTATTCAACACCATGAATATTAAACCATTCGCTGAACTTTGGCTACAAGCTAAGGATAAGCAAGCCACAATCAAGGCTAGACGTGAAAGCTTAATCAAGCTAATCCAATCGCGTGAAACCAGATTAACCAATCTTCAAACCACGATACAAGCAGATATTGATAAGTATCAGCTATCCATTACTAAACTTGATGCTGAACTTCACCTGCTTGAAACAACAAAAGATATTGCTTGTATGGACATGCTGGCAACGCTGGAAGGTGGTGTATGAACCGTTCCAGAACTCCACAAGTCACCTGCAATTGCTCCAGCTATACATTCCCTCACAGAATCAATTCAGGGCGTTGTGATGGCTCTAGTTGGTGCGAATCCTACAAGCTATGTGACGGCTCTATGTGTAATGGCTGTAGCTGTCTCAATAACTTAGAGTCGGGCGCACAAGGCGAAAGGTTTAATACTTGCGATGTTGAGCAGGGTTTAGAGTCGATAACGCTGTGTGAGGCTTATATTGATCATTTGCATAGCCAGACAAGTATTAGATTTCCTATTTCGCTGGATAGCTGGTTGTCTTCATTGGTTGACGATCGTTACGGCGATTATGCGGGGGCTTACTAATGAGTGGCCTACCTCCCATTAAAATATGTATGTCAGATCAGATATTCATTGATAACTGTTTGGTGATTATCCCCAAGTCAAAGCATCAGGCTTTACTGGATCAACACGCAAGTATTTACCCACACAATAGACGTGAAGCTAATCTTATTCTGGTTGATGCGGTAGAAGTTCAAGAGATTGTCATAGGTCGTATGGAGTTGGTTACATTCCCGCTCTATGGCAAGCCTAAAAAGATCAAAGACTATGGCGATTATCACGCTATTGAATGCCAGAAAGTTATCGAATCAGAAGGCAGTCCAGCAGGGTTCGACTACTGCGAAACTCAAGGCATTGATGCACCTGTTATTAATCAAAATGCTACACGGCCAGAAGATACTAACAGCCTTGAGAGTGCCTTAAATCGCATTACTAGCGGTAAGTGGTGGACTAGAAAGCTATCCATTAAACGCGCCCGTGATGCAGAACTAAGACGTATCAAGCGTGGGATTATCGGCAAAGGTAAGCAAGTTTATTGCTCCGATATTTGTACAGAGAACTTCATCAGAAAGCAACAATCTGCAATGGACTTTATGTCAGGTCTGGAAGCTGTTTCAGATGATGGTGTTGTCGTAGATATGGCTGACGTATTAAAAGGCTCTTTATCTAATCCTAGCATTCGCAGGGTTGAGCTAATGGTTCGTATGTATGGGTTTGATCAATACGCATCTGAACATAATCATGTCGCTGAATTCCTCACCATAACCGCGCCCTCCAAATACCACAAAAACAGCAGGAAATATGGGGGCTATTCACCACGGGATACACAGCAATACTTAACTGGAATATGGGCGAAAGTCAGAGCTAAGTTGAAGCGTAACGACTTAGGTATTTATGGAATCCGAATTGTAGAACCTCACGCTGATAGCTGTCCTCACTGGCACATGATGCTATTCATGGCTGACGGTACTCAAGAGGCTATCAGAGCGATTATTAAAGACTATGCCCTACGTGAAGATGGCAACGAAAAAGGCGCAAAGAAGAGCCGCTTTGACTATGAATCTATCAAAGCTGGTTTAGGTTATGCCACGGCTTATCTAAGCAAATACATTGCCAAAAATATTGATGGCCATGAGGTCGGCATTGATAACGAAACGGGGCAACCATCAACCGATACATCAACACGGGTTCGTGCATGGGCTAGTCGTTGGGGTATTCGGCAGTTCCAGCAAATCGGCGGCGCACCTATCGGAGTTTGGAGAGAGTTAAGAAGGTTAGGAAGTTCAGATGACCCTCTCATTGAGCAAGCCAGAATATCCGCTGATAACGCAGATTGGAAAACCTATCTTGAAGTACAAGGTGGTGCGCTATGCCCTCGCTGTGAGCAACTAATAAAAACATTCTCTGAGACTTGCATTGATGACGATACAGGAGAGATCAAGCAATCCAGATATGGAGAGTTCCTATCAAAAGTAAAGGGCTTAGAAACGACTACAGAGAGTCTTATCACACGTTCAATCAACTGGACAATTCAACCAAAACAACAGGCGGTAGAGGTAGCACCAGCAAGCGGTAGCGCGGTAGCTTGGCTTATTGGGAATAACTGTACGCAGATACATAAATCAAACTTAAAAGAAGAGGCTAAATCATGAAAAAGAAGAATGGAAAATCAAAGAAAACTAAACAGAAAGTTGTTAAGAAAAACACTAACGCAGTATTCAAGGTGCTGGCTCTTATCGTTCTAGGATCAGCTACTACGTTCTTTCTAACGGGCTGTATTAGCTATCACGCTGATTGTGACCAGACAAAGAACGGACGTGGTAACACCTGCAAAGGGATCATTTATAGAGGTGGGAAATGATTAACAAGGAATCATTAAAGGATGAAGTTGAAGCACTGCTTATTTTTGCACTGGCTATCGTCCTGCTCTTCTTCATAGGTGGCTGTAATGGCGAAAATCATAGAAAAACATCAGATCAAAAACTTGATGCTTTGCTGAATGAGTCGATTGAAAGGCTTGAGAAAGAAAATAGCCCAGAGAGTCTTAATGAGTCGATCAAGAAAGGTCGAATCTTAGAATAATAAACGCCCTGCTCCGGTGCTAGAAACACCTTAGCAGGACTCACACAAACGACTAACAAGGAGTCGAAAATGCAAAATAACAATAATCCAATAAGAGATTTTATCAAGAAGTATTTAATCCACATTGCCCTATTCGGGTTCGTGGTGTTCGGCCTTTATAAGGTGGTGGTTGTCTTTTCAGAATACGGGTTTATTTATAGCTACATAGTGTCGGGTGTTCATCTGCCACTTTTAATCTTTTCATACGCTTATTTCGTGTGGTCTGACAAGTATTACGGGGCGCACTCAATCACAGCCATTGCAATAATTTCAACGGGCGCGAATGCGCTTTTAATTTAGGAGATACAACCATGAATAATAATATTTCAAACATGGATCAATACCATTTAGATCATTACACAGAAGAGCTTAGCAAAGCGGAAAAACATCATGGGGCTGGACTATCATTAATGAAGTTTGCAATGGTAGTAACGCTTATCCTATACGGACTATTCACAGTGCATCTGTACTTAGGTAATGGACTCTCTTGGGGTGAATATTTCAAGACGGTTAACGGGACAGTTTGGTTCTTTACTATGTTGGGAGTGGCAGCCCTCCTATCAATATTTCTAGCGTGGGTAAAGCATTTTGCATATACGCATTTTTCCAAGTTCGCGCCTGTTATCAGTGTTACCTTTACGGTTATTGCGTTTGCTTTATTTGCTGAGTTCTTTAGTTCATCCGCTAATCAGGATGCTAAAAGCCATGCGATATTGAATACCGATAAAGCTTATCAGGCAACCATCGAACAGCAATCCCCTACTATCACAACAAATAGTAATTTGGCGGGTGATATTGCTCATGCAGAACAACGTCTAGCAAGATGTTATGTGAATCTTAAGCGAGGAAAAGAAAAGCATTGTCGTGGTGACAAGGCAAAGGTTGAATCTTTAAAGCAGTCACAGCAAGCCAGTGGTGATATGCAGGTTCAAGCCAGTGTCGCTATGCAGTCTATGAACTATGCCCGTCAGGATAAGCTAAAAGCTGATAGTCATAACCCTACTATTGTCTCAGTAGCAAAGTTACTGTCTGGCTTATTGGGTGGTAACTATGCCGATTACATCAAAGTAGCAACGTTGTTAGTGATGATCTTGGTGGCGGCGGCATTTGAGAAGCTACACCACTTCTTAAGCCGAGCTTTGCGTGAGTCTGATTTTGCAGTACAGCACAACAAGCGAAAGATTGCTGAATTGTATGATCAGCATAACGTTGGTGTATCGAAGATTGATGTTGAAGGTAAGAAGGAAAATACTGGTTTTGGTTTCGTACCCGCTACCGCGACAAAAGAAGATAGCAATGCTCCAAAGTTCAAATATCAGGATCAATCAATAGGTAGTCAGAAACAGCCTATCGGGTTTGTGAATACTGACAGTAAATACTTATCACCTGATGATAAGTATCAAGTCCCTACTCCGACAGAAACAGCACAATATGTTTCGTGTCGAACTTGTGGAAAACAGACTAATACTACAGTCGGAGCAAATGGTTTTTGTTCGCCTAAATGTGAGACTGGAAGCAGTAAAAAAGCATCCACTAAGGAGCGTCAAAATGATCTTGATTTAAGCAATCCAAAGCAAGATAAAGCAAGTTCTAAAGCAAGCTTAAAGCAAGATTCAGAGAATGGCTACACAGAGCCGTTAAAGCAAGATTCTTGCACTAGTGCAAAAAGAAAGATGCTAAATCAAGATTCAAAGCAAGAAAAGTCTGGGTTTTCAGATACGGATTTATTGTATCCTCAATGGAAAAAAGCAGTCTTGAAGCAAGAGTGTAAATTGACACAACGGCCTATCATTTCTTGGGTGAAAAAAGAGCTTGGTTTACACACATCAAAGCAGGTAAAAGATGTAACTGATAGTTATGCAGCGGTGATCATGGAGCTACTTTATAAGAGAGGCTTGAATGACGGGATTATCGAAATAAATCCTAAATGGAAAAAGCCGGGTTCAATACCTAAATACATTCTAGCCTAAATCAAAACATCCTCTGTCTGGATCGGGCAGGGGGATCAACCAAGAGAATCAGCTATGGATTTAGTATTAAGTTTATTTACAGGAGCAGGATTGCTAGATCAGGCATTCCGTGAAGCTGGGTTTTGTGTGGTGTCGGCTGGCGACATTATCTATGGCCAAGACATTAGAGAGTTTAAAACTAGCAAGGGTCATTTTGTGGGTGTCATTGGAGGTTCGCCGTGTCAGGACTATTCAGGGTTAAAGAGAAACAAGGGTGTTTATTCTGACAAAATGATTAAAGAGTATGTGAGGATCGTCAAAGAGACTTCACCGGATTGGTGGTTGTTGGAAAACGTGGCTGGCGTACCTGATGTAACGATTGATGGTTACAAGAGACAAAGGATTGATATTAACCAAGGATGGTACAGCGATGTTTCAAGGCTACGTCATATCCAGTTCGGACGTAAAGCAGGGAACATGCTGGACATACCACGAGGTAAGATGAACGAGATAAATTATAGTTGTGCATTGGCATCTGATGATAGGCCATTTGCTGAACTGCTTCACCTGCAAGGATTACCACCTGATTACGATTTACCAGACTTCACGGTATCAGGTAAAAAGAAAATGATAGGGAACGGTGTACCTTTAGTTATTGGGCGTGTATTGGCTCAAGAGGTTGCATATGTGACAGGTCCAGGTGATAAAAATGTGACAGATCGAGGTAAAAAAGTCGTGACCGGCTGGTATCAAAAAAACGTGACGGATCCTGGAGCTAAAGCTGTGACATATTGTAAGTGTGGTTGTCTTAGGTCGCTTACTGGACGGAAACAATACTTTGATAGTAGTTGTCGAAAACGTGCGGAAAGAAACAGAAAGAAAATGAGTGAAGAATTATTTAATGGATGGGGTAAGGGCTAAATGTTCATTCAGGGCTAACGGTTATCGAGAGAGAATATTTAAGAGCCTTACTTTTCGGAGTAGGGCTTTTTTGTGTCTCATATTTGCTGATATTTGAGAGAGTAGATAGTTTGCTGGTTATATCTGAGTAACAAGATAGTGTGGATTTTAACAACGTGGTTAAACCAGAAACCAAACAATATTAATTATCGAATGATAGTGAGCTATCAATCTATTTTGTGAAAAATAAAGACTGCTAGTTTATGCCGTGTAAGTTATTGATATTTCGTAGCACCATTTTGAAATGCTGGTATAAAAGCTGGTATTTGTATAATTACAGTAAATATAACTCATTGTAAATGTTTGTAAATATGACAGTAGATGTAGGCTTGCCGTCCCGACCAATTTCCCCCTATCCCTTTATTCCCGACAGCCTATAACGATTCTTCTATTGAAGACTGATGGTTACACGTATTTATCTCTTGCTAACCACTCTAAATCCTATTGCCCTGTCTCTTGTGCGACTTCCTTTAAATTCACGACTTGCCGAACGCATGCTTTTAGCACGATGCATCCAGTTACCGCCGCGAATAACTTTTTCATCTCGACTTATTATATTCGCACACTGAGTTGTCCATGCAGTGCCGTTGCCGTTCATATCGTGCTTGTTTTTATAAGCGGTAAAACTGCCGACAGGTTTGTTTGTTTTACTTTGCAATCACCATAAATGAATGACACGTACCTGATAAGACTCTCCCTTCTTATCCAGTACCAGATCAAAGTTTGCATGAGTCATTTCGGGCATTGTGTTTTTCCTTCGATGATTCCCATTTTGGGTTACTGTTAGTATGTTCTTCAGTAGTTGAAGAGGTGTTTAGAACTACCTGATTATCATCTGCCTAAGCTTAATCTAATGTAAGTGCACAATTTGCCGACCCTTCGACAGACTTCGGCAAGCTCAGCACGAAGCTCAGGGCGCTGCTGTAGCAGTACCCTGTCGAAGGGTACGGAACTCTTGTACAATATTTACAATCTAAAAACCATAAACTATCGTTCTATATTGAATTTAATAACAGGCTTAGACAAGTGGGTAATCAGGTAGAGCTATTGTTGAATGTGCAGTTAAAGTGTAGTTGAACTGGATAAGATATTATGAAAAAAGTCTGTGTAATGATGGGTGATGAGCTTGCTAGTTATCATTTCGGCGAAGAACATCCCTTTGGGCCAAAACGCTACTGGGCGTTTAAAGATGAATTCGACAAACGAAACCTTGCGGATCAGGTAGGCTTATATTCACCTGCTATCGCGACGGATGAACAGCTCAAGCTTTTCCATACGGATGCGTATATCGACACAGTGAAAGCGTTATCAGCAACAGGTAGCGGTTATCTCGACACGGGCGACACGCCTGCGCGCATTGGAACCTATGAAGCAGCTTGCACGGTAGTGGGAACAACATTGAAAGCAATTGACCTGACTATGCAGGGAGAATGCAAACAGGTGTTTACTCCTATAGCCGGCTTGCATCATGCCACCCGTGAATCCGCTTCAGGGTTTTGTGTTTTTAATGATTGTGGCATCGCGATTGAATATCTACGACAACAATACGATATAGTGCGTGTTGCTTATGTTGATATTGATGCGCACCACGGGGATGGCGTATTTTATAGCTTTGAAGACGATGAAAATCTAATCTTTGTTGATATGCATCAGGATGGAAATACGCTTTATCCCGGTACCGGTTTTATCACAGAAACAGGTAAAGGTAATGCTGTTGGAACCAAACTTAATATCCCCTTGCAACCGCATTGCACTGATGAGATCGCCAGAAAGTTTTGGCACAGTGCCGAGTCTTTTTTAGAAAAAGCTCAACCTGACTATATTCTTTTTCACTGTGGAGCAGATAGCCTGTCAGGTGATCCCATTACTCAACTTGAGCTAAGTGCAGATTTTCATCAATTTGTTGCCAGTCGTTTATCTGCATTGGCAGATAAATACAGTGAGGGTCGGTTAGTGGCAATGGGAGGTGGGGGTTATAACCTTGATAACATCAAAGCTGGATGGAATGGGGTTATCGAAGGACTTATTTAATCAGTATTTCTTGAGAACTATAACAATATGCCCATATTTTTAATCTCATAGAGCTATTTCCCCCATTCCCCGCCCCTTCGGGCGTATGAAATATTGTGAGATATTATTCTATGGAAGTGAGCCTTCAGGCTCGCCATATGTTGAAAATCAGCCTGTTAGACGAGCCTGAAGGCTAACATTCGGTTATAACTAATACCCATCTGTTTGCAGCGGGGTGGTTTATTGTTGATTTCTAAATTTTTACAAAACAAGTATAAAAACAAGGAACTCGTATATTTATGTTCAGTTGGCTCATGAAACCGTTTCGTCCTTTTATTATCAAGCGACATCCTATTGAAGATCCGCTCTGGAATGACGCTATTCAAAAGCTTCCTGTCCTACAGGGTCTATCCATTGAAGAGCTTAGGAGACTAAGAAAGTGGGCAACTTTATTTATTCATGCAAAAACGTTTACCGGCGTACAAGGTTTCGACGTTACAGATGAAGTACGCCTGATTATTGCAGTTCAGGCTTGTTTACCGATTCTTAATCTTGATCTGGAATACTACGATGGCTGGGTTGAAATTGTTATCTATCCGGCTAATTTTATTGTCAGACGAGATGTCTCAGATCATAACGGATTGGTACACAATGAAGAGCGGGTGTTGAGTGGAGAGTCTTGGTCTCATGGTCCTGTTATCTTGTCTTGGGATGAAGCGTATACCGATAGCTTTGATGCAACTCCAGGGCATAATGTCATTATCCACGAGTTTTCTCATAAACTGGATATGCTTAATGGCAGAGCCAATGGTATGCCGCCGTTGCACCCTACCATGCACAGAGAGCAATGGACTGAATCGTTAAGTAATGGCTATGCAGCGCTTAATCATAATCTCGATGATCCCTATATCAATCGTTATGCAAGTACCAATCCGGCTGAGTATTTTGCGGTGATAAGTGAGTATTTTTTTACTGCACCCGAAGTCTTAAAAGAGCATCAGCCTGACGTTTATGATCAGCTGGTTTTATTTTATAAACAAAACCCTGACGGGCGTGGTGTGTAGTCGGTATGATTACTAGATGAATATGTCACAACGATCGTTGGGTTTTTCTTTAACTAACTGATATAGCAATATCTAAATATCAATCAAGTCTAACTCTTTTTACCACCACTCTGGCAATCTGGAGAATCTGGCACTATACCCCCCTTATTGACATACTCTTGCTCTGTCATAGTATGCAATGTTAGTGCATGAATTAATCCATCTAATTCTTCCTTGAGAATCTCATTAACCAGCCGATGGCGGGCAATTAGCATTTTCCCGACAAAGTCATCACTGACTATAGTTACTTTAAAATGTGATTCAGTTGCAGGGCCACTGTGCATATGACTTTCATTCTCTATGTTCAGTACAGAGGTGTTTATTTTTTCGCTTATCTTACGTTCTATAACGGATTGCATACTCATTGTCGGTTTCGTTGCCTTGTTGCTTATGTATTATGATGTATAACTCATTAATTACGAATGAGGGCATCTCTATTAATTGCTTTTTGTCCGATTACTGCGTTGGATGAGTTTTCCGATCCTCATGTGTTTCATATACACTTCGGGTCTTAAAATCCATCCGCCTTGTCCTCGAACAAAAATTCTAATTAATAGAGATACCCATGAGCTAACAACTGGGTATTTATAATAATGGAAGATAATTCCTCTTTTGACAAATTACGCGATTATATTAATGGACATATCATTGGTCAGGATAAGTTAGTTAACCGGTTAATGATTGCTTTGTTGGCTGATGGGCATCTGTTAGTTGAAGGTGCGCCAGGTTTAGCTAAGACGAGGGCTATTCGTATATTAAGTGAAGGTCTGGAAGGAGACTTCCATCGTGTTCAGTTCACGCCTGATTTATTGCCCGCGGATATAACCGGCACCGAAGTCTTTAAGCCCCAGGATGGTAGCTTTAGCTTTCAGCGTGGGCCGTTGTTTCATAACCTTATTTTAGCGGATGAGATCAATCGCGCACCCGCCAAAGTTCAATCCGCCTTGTTAGAAGCCATGGCAGAGCATCAAGTGACCGTTGCGGGAACTACCCACCCTCTGCCAGAACCCTTTTTAGTGATGGCGACGCAGAACCCTATTGAACAAGAAGGTACGTATCATTTGCCAGAAGCCCAACTTGATCGTTTTTTGATGCATGTGACCGTTGATTACCCAGGGCTTGAAGATGAGAAAGCTATATTGCATTTGGGTAGACGTGAAGCTATGCATCAGTTGGTAGTGGGAGAAAAAAAGCAGAAACCGGTGTTAAGTCGTAAACAACTCAAGCAGGCGAAAAAAGCAGTGTTGAGTATTCATATGGCGGAGAATATTGAGCAATATTTATTACAGTTGGTGATGTCCACCCGGGATCCTGCCGCCTATTCAGCCACGTTGGCTGAAACCATACTTTACGGTGCAAGTCCACGTGCTACGTTGGCTTTGGATCGGTGTGCCCGTGCTCATGCCTGGCTTGACGGAAAAGATTATGTAGGGCCAGAAGATGTGCAGAATATTGCGCCTGATGTGTTACGACATCGGTTGATTCTTAGTTTTGAAGCGGAGGCAGAAGGGCGAACTGTCGATTCTGTTATTAATGAGTTATTGGCGTGTGTTGCAGTGCCCTGACCGCATTAGCTACTTCAGCTGGCTTAGTTTTTTATGATGAATAAGAATATCCAACCCATTGACGAGATAACCTATTGTTCACTAGCTTCGTTATTGAAACAAAAGGCGCAAGCGCGTTTGCTCAAAAGAGGTCGAAAAAATATTCATGCTTATCAATCGGGGCAACACTTATCAGTATATAAAGGGCGCGGTATGGATTTTACAGAATCCCGGCTTTACCAATCCGGTGATGATGTTCGTTTGTTAGATTGGCGGGTGACTGCAAGGACAGGAAAGCCTCATACTAAGGTGTTTTCTGAAGAACGTGAACGGCCGATTCTGTTGATTGTCGATTTGCGTAGCCCGATGTTTTTTGCTACTAGAGGTTGTTACAAATCTGTACTGGCAGCTAAAGTAGCTAGTCTATTGGTATGGAAGAGCTTGCAAGACGGCGATAAAGCAGGTGCTATGGTGATCACCGCATCGGGTCAGTTGAACATTCATAAGCCCAGCCGGAGTCAATCGGCTGCTTCCCGTATTATTAATACCATAGCCAAGGCAACGTTGCTTGCGCCGGCAACGCTATCTAGTGAAGATCGAAGTGTGCAATCACTATCCGATACACTAAAACAGCTAAACCCTCTTGTGGAAACAGGAACTCATATAGTTATGCTGAGTGATTTTAGAGGCTTAGATAAAGCAGCGGTTCGACAGCTGATTGCAGTTGCTGACAAATCATCACTAACGTTAATAGCCATTAATGATCCCTTTGAAACAGAGATAGCCAGATATTCAGGTCTACCTGTAACAAATGGGGAAAAACTTCTACATATGGATAAGCAGGCAGAGCTAAAATATCAGCGCTTACAGGAGGCGAGAGAAACAGCATTAGAGGATTTGACAAAACGCGATCATATTCACAGGCTGACACTGTCTACTGCACATACTCCTAACGAAATTTTACTGACGCTATCCCAGGGCTTGCAGTGAACGACACGCTACTCATCCGAGATATTCACTTACCCGATAGTGTGGCTTGGTGGCCTATAGCTCCCGGTTGGTGGCTGTTATTGTTACTGAGCTTATTCTTTGTATTGCTGGCTTATCAGGCTTATCAAAAACACAGGAGGCTAAACCTGTTGCAGCATCACAAGCCGAATCAAAAGAGACTGCTGCATCAAGCACAACAGCTATTAAAAACACTCAATAGCAATGCTAATAATAAGCAGTTTATTGAGGAGCTATCTGTTCTGCTTAGACGTACAGCAATTAGTTTGTACGGCCGCGAAAAAACCGCTGGCTTAACCGGTAAAGGCTGGTTGCAGTTTCTTGATGATAAAGGTAAAACAGACGACTTTGCCAAAGGCAAAGGACAGGCTCTTATTGTTCAGCCTTATAAGAAGCTCACTCACTATGAACGAAGTGAGTTGGTAGCGATCACGCAAAAATGGCTAGATGCTCAGAGTGCTGCGGAGAGTGCTGCGGAGAGTGCTGCGGAGAGTGCTGCGGAGAGTGCTGCGGAGAGTGCTGCGGAGAGTGGTGCGGAGAGAGCAGCCGAGGGTCACAGCATGTTTGAGTTTCAGTGGCCTTGGCTGTTTGTCCTCATTTTGTTACCTGTTGTGTTCAGAAAGTGGACAACCCCAGTCGACAAGAATAAAGAGATGGAACAAGCTCTAAAAGTTCCTTGGTTGGATGAACTGACAAGTTCTGAGGACACGAATCAGCCCTATTCAGGAGTGCTACAAATATTGCAAAGGGCTTTGTTATTCCTTTCATGGATATTGCTTATAGTAGCTATTGCCAAACCTGTGTGGGTGGATGATGCAGTCAATTTACCTATTAGTAGCCGCAATATTATTGTTGCGGTAGATTTATCCGGCAGTATGGCGCAACGAGACTTTAGCCTTCAGGGTAGCAGGATCAGCCGTTTGGCCGCGATAAAAAAAGTAGCCATTGAGTTTATTAAAAATAGGGCGGGTGATCGTGTGGGTTTAATTTTGTTTGCCGATCATGCTTATCTGCAAGTTCCGCTCACACGAGACCGACAAACGGTAATGACTTTGCTGGATGAAGCAGAATTAGGACTGGCTGGTGAGCGTACCGCATTGGGCGATGCCATCGGTCTTGCCGTAAAGAAGGTACAGGAAAAGCCTGATCAGGAACATGTGTTGATATTGATGACCGATGGTGAAGCGACTACTGGAATTAATATTGACGAGGCTATTCGTTTCGCAAGCAAAGTGAATTTGAAGATATATACGATAGGAATAGGTGCTTCTCTATTTTCTTCGTCATCGGTGAGTAATAAAAGCAAACAGACGGGAAGAAATAAAGCCATTGGAAACGAGCCTGACATTGTCACTCTGAAGAAAATCTCCAAAGAAACAGGGGGGTATTATTTTAGAGCTAGCAACACTCAACAACTGGAATCTATTTATAAAAAACTCGATGAGCTTGAACCCGTAGTAGATATTTCCAACGCTTGGCATCTTAGGAAGGATCTATTTTATATACCTTTGGCATGGTCATGTTTGTTCTTAATGATAATGCTTTTACTTAGGACTCGTTATGGATTGATCGCCTTTAGTAAACTAAAAAAAGTGCAAAAGCTCCGTCGTATTTTGCAAACTGAGGGTGAGAAATCTAATGTTTAATATACATTTCCTCTATCCTCTCTGGCTTTGGTTGGTTCCATTAGGGCTAATAGCATTTTTAGCAGGGTATGGATTGGGTCGTGATCAACAGCAAGCTAAAAACTGGCATAAAATAGTTGATAAATCACTGCAACCTTTTGTGATTGTTGGGGCTAATAAACATAATAAACGTAATAGAGTGTTGTTCTATTTTGTAGCAGGGTTAGTAGCCGTTGTAGCTTTATCTGGGCCAAGTTTGCATAAAGAAAACGTCCCGCTATACGAAAACCATCAAGGTTCGGTTATTGCTTTGGATCTATCCGCATCGATGTTGGCTGAGGATGTAAAACCCAGCCGAATTCAACGTGCAAAGCTTGCCTTGATTGATCTGCTAAAGCCTCACATACAGAAGGGCGAGGCTAGACAGGAAAATCAACAGGGAAGCCGACAGGATGAAAGGGATAAAGCGAATGTGGGGTATGTAGGATTAGTGGTGTTTGCCGCTGATGCATTCACGGTTGCACCTTTGACCAACGATGTAGAAACATTGATTGCTCAACTGACTCATATGTCACCAGCAATCATGCCAGCACAAGGTAGTCGGCTAGATAAGGCGATTACTCAATCGGTTAGTTTATTAGTCAATTCTGGATACAGTAAGGGCGATATTCTATTGGTTACAGATGGTTTGAGCGATCTTGATGAGACTAGAGATGCTGCCCATTCTGCGAATAAACAAGGTTTCAATGTATCTGTTTTGGCGGTTGGAACAGCCGCTGGAGCAAGCATACCTTTTTCCAGTCCTGTTTCCAGAGCTCGAAACAAGCAAGATCAGGTTTTGCTTGATAAGCAAGGCAAAGCGGTGATTGCAACTCTAGATAGAGATGCTTTAAAGAGCGTCGCTGTGATGGGAGTGGGTAGTTATCTGGATTTAAATAGTGACGTTAATGTCGTCACTACATTGTTATCACAACAGTCAGTTACGCTAGATGGAATGACGGCTGCACAGACGGTTGGAGGTCGTAACGCCGAAAACTGGGTGAATGCAGGTATCTGGTTGCTTTTTCCTTTGCTCTTCATGGTTCTGTATTTATTTCGAGGTGGGCTGATATGGTTGCTCTGTTTGATGGTTTTACTACCCGTTGATCCTGTTTATGCTTTTGACTGGAATAGCCTTTGGTTGAACCAGCAACAACAGGCGAAACAGTGGCTGGACAAGGGTGATGCCGTAAAAGCAGAACAATGGTTTGATGATCATCAATGGAAAGCGATAGCGGCTTACCGAGCAAAAAACTATCCGCTTGCCGTTCAATTCTTTGCGGAACAAGATAATGCAAAGGCTTGGTATAATCGGGGTAATGCTTTGTTTCAAATGAAACAATTGACAGCTGCGATACGGGCGTATGAGACGGTTTTAGAGAAACAACCGGAACATGCAGATGCCAGATATAATTTACAATTAGCCCAACAGGTACTTCTTGAGAAAAAAGATAAACCTGAATATGCCAATGCAGAGCCACAAGAGACAGATGTTTTGCAAAATGAAGAGTTAACAGCGGATTCTAGTCAGCAACAAGATATTGAGCAGCAAGGTATTGAGCAAGATATTCAACAAGGGGCTGATGCTGAAAGAGCTGATCTTGATCGCGGCAGAGAGCAACAAGCTTTTGAAAAGCAATGGTTGAAAAGTGTACCTGATGACCCATCGGGTTTATGGCGACGAAAGTTTAAATACCAGTATAACAAGCGGAGTCAACAATCCGAGGCTCAACCGTGGTAACTCCCCTTAAATCCACTATTAGAACATATGTTCTTTGGGCTTTATTGGCAGCTTCGGCATTGCAATCCGTCTTCGCAACGCCAGCTATGGTACGTGTTAATCCGGCAGTTATTGCTATGGATGAAACGGTGACGCTAACGATTTCTCTGGACTCGGTCACACTGGATAGCCCCGATTTATCCGTATTGAAAGATAGTTTTCAGGTTTTGAAAAAAACAAATGCTAGCAGCCTGCATAGTGAAAAGGGGGTAACACTCATCAGAAAAAATTGGGTACTGACACTCCTACCCAAGAAAAAGGGCAGTTTGATTATTCCGTCTATCAAAATAGGAAATGAAAGCACAGCGCCGATACGATTGCGAGTTACGGATAAAATAGTGAGCAATCCTAGTGATAAAACAGAGGTTAAGTCAACTAAGCCTAGAAAGGTTGATGGGGATGATGACACAGATAATAAAGGAAGTGGCAACGGCAAGAATGTGTTTGTAGAAGTTGAAACTGATATCCAACAGGGTGATGTAAAGGGCTATGTTCAGGGACAGGTGGTTTTGACCCAAAAAATATATCATATGATACCACTGAAAAATGCGACATTAAGCCCCCCAGTGATAAAAAACAATGCTGCAGAAATAATCCCTCTGCCACAAGAAGCTCCCTATTATTGGCGTGTTAAGGGCAAGCGTTACCACGTGATAGAACGTAGCTATGCGTTATTCCCTAAATACAGTGGCACATTAGAAATAGAAAAAGCTGACTTTAGTGGACAGGCTGAATCCCCCAAGGAAGAAAGCAATCTAGCTGCCTTTGGTTTATCAACGGGATCAACGAAAATATATGATGTAAAGGCTTCTGCACCCATGCTAAGTCTTGATATTAATGCACAAGCAGAATCCTACAGTGGAGAATATTGGTTACCGGCAAAAAATATCACCCTATACAGGAACTGGTCACAATCACTGGATAATTTGCAAATAGGGCAGCCTGTTACCGTGCAACTGGGTATCATTGCTGACGGTTTACGTGCCGAGCAACTCCCCGATATTAAGATGGAAATTCCGCAAGATGTTAAAGCTTATTTCCAACCAGTAGAATTGAATAATACGTTAACGCTTGCAGGTGTAACTGGTGTGTGGAGTCAAAAAATCACCCTCATTCCTTCCAAAGCAAAGCAAATCGATATACCCCAATTTCAGCTATCCTGGTGGAATACCATTACTGAGCAGCAGGAAACAGGGAGACTAGAAGAACAGACATTGTGGGTGGGGGATAGTATTAGTAATGAGAAAGAAGAGGAAGGGCGACATTCGGACAGCAAGCCAAAGCAAAGGAGCGAGAGCACTGGGTTCGGGAAAATACTTTTATTGTTCTTATTTCTTTCATTGTCTGGATATCTGTTTTATAGATTCCGCATTAGAAAGGCACCTGCTACCCAACTGAGCAAAGAGACAAAGAATAATAAAGAAGATGAAAAACAATTTTTACTGGATGCATTGAAGTTCGCTTGTTTGGAAAATGACCCTCAAAAAGTTCACCAACTCCTTCCTCAATGGGCAAAAGAAATAGCAGGGATAAAACCATCTACGCTGGAAGGCATTGGAAAAGCAAATCAAGGTTATATGCAACATGAAATCGAGCAATTAAGCCGGGCGTTATATGCTAAATCAGCTCCCAACTGGAAAGGAGTTGGCTTATGGGATGTTATTAATAAATATTCCTACTCGGACGTTATACAAGAAAAAAGTGTTCGTTTGAAAAAAATGTACCCCTAAGGGTTAGTTGCTTCACGAATCAATCGAACCTATCCAATATTAGCAAGTTACGCCGTAATCATATTGATTGATTATATCATTTCACTATATTTTTTTAAGAAGGCTCGCTCCTCCTTGAGCCGTTTTATCTCTAGAGTTATTTATTATAAATTACTGAATTTATTTATTATTTTTCTATGAAAAATAAATTTTGTAGCTTTGCATACACAGCTTTGTATTGTGTGTTTGACGATTATCTGATATATTTTAGATGCGCATTGCTTATGCGCATTAACTATAAAAGGAAACTGTTATGTTAAATATATATGATCATAGTGCCACAAAGAAAGCCACTAATCTAAGTATAAACAGTGATCTACTTTCTAAAGCTAAAACCCTTAAGATTAATTTATCAGCTACGTTAGAACTAGCTCTTGAGAATGAATTGCGTATATATGAACGGGAAAAATGGCAGAAAAGCAATAAAAAAGCTATTGAGGCACTTAATAGCTTAGCTGATAAAAACGGATTATTTTCAGACTCATATAGGAATTTCTGATGTGTCAATTTATGCTGTATAAGAATGAAGATAACACTACAAAGAGTGCTTACCCATATTTTGTAGATATTCAAAATTCTTTACTAAGTGATTTAAATTCTCGCCTAGTAATTCCACTATCGCATCACTCCACACTTGAAAAAACAGATGTTAAAAAACTTTGCCCAGTTATAGAGATTGATGATGATAGCTTTGTTTTGTTAACTCATCAAATGACATCTGTTCCAAGGGCAATTTTGAAAACAGAAGTAATTTCAATTGAACGATATCGATACCAAATATTAGATGCATTGGATATGCTAGTTTCTGGCATCTAGGGACTGTAATATCACAACTGCAAAAGTATGTGGCACTTTTACAGTAACTCTATGATCAGAATTTCTTCTTGATTATATACATCGTTCAGACAGGTTACTCAATATTTTGACGATTTATCAAGCGTATCTATTGCATGCACTAAATACTATAAGACACTGATAAATTATTTAATTTCGAGTGTAATAATGTTTGAATCTTGGGACTTAGACGCCAAATTGAGGAGCTTTTGACATCGAAGGCACGGGACTTGAAGCTACGATAAACTCACAGAATGCAATGAGTGTAAATCAACCGCTGAGTAAAAAAGTCCCTCTTGAATTTACTTATATGATTTAATGTTACGATAACATAATGATACTAAGACAATAAACTTTATGATTGTCAGTTATAGTCATAACTTGTTTAAAACTGATAAGCCTTCTACAGAATCAATGACATATTTTTTACTTGCTGGATATTCATCATACAGCTTTTGTTGTTTCTCATCTAACTGAGAGTAGAACTTAGATTCTATTAATATTTTGTCTTCTGTAATAAAGTCAATTTCAGTTGTGTTTTCATATAAATAATACACGGTCTTCTTGTTTCTTAAGCGTAAATAGATGTAGTTTTCGAAGTAACTACCTAGATCCCTTTCTCCCATAAATAGGTGTTTGATACCAAGATCAGATGCATATATTTTTTTAGCCGATAGCAACTTTTGATTCGTTTTTCCCCACCGTGGTAATAAATGAATAAGATAGGTGGATTCGAAGTAGCCTAGATAACGTCTTGATGTGTCGGGGGAGATATTTAGTATTTTACCAATTTTATTAATACTTAGTTGCTTACCACTTCTCTCCATCAGCAATGTAAAGTAGTCTCTTACTATCTGGTGGTTCTTTATACCATGAAACGCCGTAATATCTTTTTGAATAATGTCATCTACAAGGTTCATAAGATATTCCCTGCTTGGGTTCAATACGTTCTCAGGCATGCCTCCGTCTTTGCAATAGTCTAAAAAATACGACTTATGTAACTGACTGTCTCTCTTTTTTAACTTTATACCCTTGAAAGAAAGGTACTCATCAAGGTCTAGTGGTTTTATTTCTAGTGAAATAGATCTGCCAGTAAGACTGGCTTTTTTATCTCTAAGCAGTGAGGATGAAGAAGATGCTGTAACTATTTTTGTATTCTGTGAATCGTAGATATTCTTCAACTGGATATGAAAGTCTTTTTTATAAGTAACCTCATCAAAAAATAAGTATATTTTTTGATCCATTGTAATTTTGTGAATTTTTCTAAATTCATTAATAACATCAATGATTGATTTACTATCAAGAAGATAATCATCTAAGCTTACATACAGTATATGCTTTGGTAGGACTCCATCCTTTATTAATTCTTCTATAAGGAGCTTCATAAGAGTTGTTTTTCCAACTCGACGAAGACCCGTTAGAACAATTAACTGCTTAAACTCTAAGTATTTTCTTAACTCGCTTTGATATTTCTCACGTGGCTCGATACCTTTATTTTCTGTTGTATCCTCCCACCAAGGGTTGTATTGATATAGTAGTGTTTGCATAAAGACACTATATGATTGTATCTTTCAATAATCAACAATTATATATGTTAGTATCGTATATCTATACGATTTGTACCTTACGTGTAAAAACAGATCGCGATAGACCTTCTGCACTAAAGTAATGTTTCTGTTTACTGGGGTTTTTAATAACAAGCTTATACAACTTGCCTGTTTCAAACTCTAATGCAGAAGGATAGAAACGAAGCTTGTTGCCTGAGTTCCAACACCAAGTGCAACACTTAGACTAAATAAAGAAGACATCGCAAGAATCTGATAACTTTAAATTACCACAATTTAAAAGTCAGGAACCTACGATGTCTTACACCCATTTAAGCTCAAATGAACGCTATTGTATATATTACTTATCCCTTCGAAATCACACGATCAGAGACATAGCAGATTCAATAGATAGATCCGCCAGTACGGTCAGTAGAGAGATAAACAGGAACAAAGAAAGTAATGGAGTCTATTGGTATAAAAGCGCCAATAACTATGCCAAAGAACGGAAGCATAAAGACACTATATGATTGTATCTTTCAATAATCAACAATTATATATGTTAGTATCGTATATCTATACGATTTGTACCTTACGTGTAAAAACAGATCGCGATAGACCTTCTGCACTAAAGTAATGTTTCTGTTTACTGGGGTTTTTAATAACAAGCTTATACAACTTGCCTGTTTCAAACTCTAATGCAGAAGGATAGAAACGAAGCTTGTTGTTTTCGTTTCCGAGACTAACGGTAACTTCAATAGGGTCTTGAGCGGTCATATCTCCTTCTGCAAAAGCGAGTATTGGCAATAGCTGAAATAGTAATAATGTTTTTCCAAAAATCGTAAGTATTTTTTTCATCATAGTTTCCTTTTTGGGTCAGAGATTGCTGATATAAGTAGCTAGAGCTTCAATTTCCTTATCGCTAAGCTTTGATGCCACATTTCTCATCAGCTTATCTTTATCATTTTTTCGTTTTCCTTCTCGGAAGTCTTTTAGAATTTTAGCAATATACTCCTTATGCTGATTAGCTAAGGATGGGTAAGCCGCCTCTTTATTCCCTAAGCCTTTGCTTCCATGACAACTTGAACAAGCTGGAACCGACTTACTTTTGATACCTGACGTGAAAATGTTTTTACCAAGTCGGATTTAATAGATTACGATGTTAGGTATATAGCGGCTAAAGTACCATCTTTGAAGCAAAACCTAACTAATAGCGTGTCCGGTTTTTCGTGGGTAACAAACAGCAAAGAATGATATGGCCACTTGTCGTAGGTAATTGCTCTAATTCAGAGGTAAGTAAAAGACAAGGTCTGTCCATATCTTTGTAGCATCTTCGGGACATAGAGGATGCCAGGGTTTGTAATCGTAAAAAAATGGTTGAAAACAATCCGTCTGGCACGAATGGCACTTACTTAAGAGTTATATAGCAACATAATCAATTAGTTAAAGTTACCTACAGGCCAGTATCATAGACTTAAACAGATCTACATAATGGGTCATGGGTCAAGAAATTAAACGGTTACATTATCCGTGTTTGTGCAAGTGTATTTTTCAACTGGCTGTAATACATGGTTATTTATTCTTAAGTAAGTGCCATTCCCGTCTGGCACCTTTGCCTCAGGAGCGAGCCAGACGCTTTATGAATCCCTCACGCGACCCAGCATTGATCCAGCCAGTGGCGATCGTCTTGCTTAGCTCGTTAGTCACCCTGCCACGATGGATGTGAGAGGGTGAGGCTGGAAAGATCAGCAGTTTGCCCCGCTCCGCCACTTCGTGATGCTCTTGCCAGTGGAATTCCGTACCGGCTTCCGCGACAGAGTCGCAGTAGAGGATCCAAGCCAGCACGCGGTGCACTGGCTCGGTGGCTTCGTCGCTAATCGTCCAGTCGCAGTGCCACTGCCGGAAGCCCTCGCCGGGAGCATAACGCTGCAGGTTGAACACCGGCATTACAAACAGCTCCTGATCTGGGCAGACCTGGCGGAACAGAGGTCGTTCCTGCAGGTAGCGCTCCAGACCTGCTGAGACACCCCGAACGATCAGATCTGTAAGAGCGAATGCCTCAGGATCAGAGCGGCTGTGCGCCACGAGACTGATGTCCGTCGAAATCTTGGCGGGCTCCGCGTCGGTGCCGCCGGGACCGAAGGCCACTCCCGGCCGCTGCAAATCTTGGCGTCGCTCAAAGAAGTCTATGACGCCATCAGCAACAGCCTCGTAGCCAGAATTGTGGTAGCGACCAATTAGCTGCATGCTGAGGATTCCTTCCAAGGGATAGCGATCAGAGCATCCAGCCGTTGCCAGAGATTCCACGAACTGTTCAAGGCTGTCTCGGTCCACAGGGAGACCACAACACAGTTAAGGATAGGAATTTGCTTTTAGCCAGCAGATCGACTGGAGCCGCCAAAAGAGCCACTATGTTCTGTTTCATACCGATGACTATCACCTTCGCCTTTCTTTGTCTGAATTTACCACTGATTATCTCACTATACTTAGCTTAATGACATAGGTGCGAAGTATGAATTGAATATTACATTTTTTGATGTTTTAACAACGGATATAAATTCGAAGAAAATCTATTCTCAAATATGTTCTTACTTGCTGAACTCAAAAGCTCAGTTAAATTTATACCATCAAAACAACGTCAAGTGCTAAAATCAAGTTAAATTCTTAATATCAAGCTTTAAGTGCAACAACAAATACCTTTCAAGTAAATTTATCACAAAACATGGCTTTTTAAAGAATTAGTGTTTTAGGGTAAGTTGCTTCCCTATGCATGGTGGCGTGAGCCAGCTACGGGGACTACAAGCCCACCAGCCCTTTCTTTAGGAGTTTCGCAACAAAGTTAACACTGCACGGGATTTATTTTCAGGATTTCAACAGCTAATTGAGGCGCACCATAACGTTTCTTGAATTTGTCATAGTTCAGCTCAACAGCTCAACAGCTCTTCCGACCACGGCCTACGCTGTCACATTTCTGAGGGTTCTCTGTTTAACCAATCATAGAAGGCTGATGTTTACTACGTTAAGGTGTCCGGTTTTCGTGGGTAACTTGGCCGCCGCTTCCTAGCAACTAACACATTCATAAATTCCTTAAATTAATCCTAAAAGTGTCCGGTTATGTAGTTATAATTACAATCAGGATACATAACTTTGAATCACTGGATTAAGATAGATGTCAAAAACCACTATTCATGGCATTCATGCTGTACTGACTGCCATTGAAAATGATGCTTCTAATATCATTAGTTTGTGGGCTGATATCCAACAGCCTAACAAACGCCTTTCACAACTTTTAAACAGTGCTAAAAAAGCCGGTCTAAAAGTAAGGGATGCCGATTCCAAGCAGCTGGAGAAACTGGCAAAAAGCAATAAACATCAGCATATTGTTGCTGAGTATGAAATGCCGGACGCACACTCTGAGAATGATTTGTTCGATTTGTTGATTAAGCTGGATGAACCACCACTATTATTGATCCTAGATGGGGTGACTGATCCGCATAACCTGGGCGCTTGTTTACGAACATCAGAAGCGGCAGGAGTACATGCTGTCATAATCCCCAAAGACAACTCGGTCGGTTTAACGCCGACTGTACGAAAAGTGGCATCGGGAGCAGCAGAACTAGTGCCCTTAATTCAGGTAACCAACCTTGCACGTACTTTGGACAGTTTGAAAGATGCAGGTATATGGATCATGGGCACTAGTGATAAAGCTGATAGTGATGTGTTTGAACAGGATTTTACTGGTTCAATTGCATTAGTGATGGGGGCAGAAGGGACGGGTATTCGCAGATTAACGGAAAAGCATTGTGATTATTTACTGAATTTACCCATGGCAGGAAAAATATCCAGCTTGAATATTTCAGTTGCTACGGGTGTGTGTTTATATGAAGCGGTTAGACAACGTCGTATTGCGAAGCGGAAGTTATAAATAAGGATCATTGAAAAAGCATGATAAAAGCAGGAAAAAAACTAAAAGCAGTACTGGCCTTCGGAGTGATTATGATCACCCTGCTGCTCCTACTTTTTATATTCTTTGCAACGCGTACAGCACTGGATGTTTGGGATCGTTTACAGACAGTACCCGACATTTTGTTTTATGGTTATCTAGCGGGTATAGGGTTTATCGTTGTGATTGCGGTTATCACCTTATATAAATTACTAAGACCTGCAAACGGAGTGTTAAACAAACAGGAACGTGTTGATAAGACCTCTATTTTAAAAGAGCTGGAGCATGCTGAAAAAACGGGCATGGAAACCGACTCACTGCGCAATGAGCTAGTAGAACTAGAACAACGTAAAGCAGCTGGAACCATTCATATTGCCTTGTTTGGAGAGGTCAGTACGGGTAAATCATCTATTATCAAAGCCGTTTTACCTGACGCTGAAATTGACACACATGTGAAAGGTGGATCCACTCAGGAAATTACTGAATATGTGTGGAGTAGCCCTTCGGGTGATCAGTTGATCTTGACGGATTTGCCGGGGAGAAATGAGGCTACGGGTTCGCTGGATGCTATTGTACAAGATGAGGCGGTACGTTCTCAGGTTGTTATTTATGTAACCGATTCTGACTTGACCCGAACCCAGTTTGCGGATATTCAGATTTTGAAAAGTTTTGGTAAACCTTTGATAATCGCCATTAATAAAAGCGACAGACTGGATGATTTAAGTAGAGATCAAATCCGCCAACGAATCAACGAACATTTACAAGCTGAAATAAAAATCGCTTTTACCCAATCCGGTGGTATGGAAGAGATTGTACGGGTTTATCCTGATGGTAAGGAGGAGATGCTACTACGACCAAGAAAAGCAGATGTAGGCGAATTAACGGAACTGTTGCAAGATGAAATAGATGTACAGGCTGATGTTCTTGAAACTCTGCGTGATGCTAGTGTATTTGTGCTGGTTAAACAAAAACTTGATACCGCCAGAATCGAATTCCAACGTGAGAAAGGTTTAGCTATTGTCAAAAGCTCGACACGTAAAGCGATATTGGGTGCGTTGGCGTCCGTCAGTCCGGGCACTGATCTGGTTATTCAAGGCGTGCTAGGAACAATGATGGTTAAGGAACTTTGTCGGTTGTACAATGTTCCTGCTCGCCAGTTGGATATTGATAATTTTATTAATTTTAGCCAGGGACATATGAAGAAGAGTATCCCCTTATTAATGGCGGTAGCCGGGAATGGGTTGAAAGCATTTCCGGGCATCGGCACCGTAACGGGTGGATTAGTACACGCAGTGGCTTATGGCATTATTTTTGATGCGCTGGGACGGGCAATTGTTAAAACACTGGAGCAGCGTGGCAAGTTAAAACCCGCTCCAGCCTCATTAACGTTTAAGGAGATGCTGGGTGAAAATCTGGAGTCGCGTGCAAAACTCTTTGCCAGACTGGTTCTTGACAGTAAAAAAGAAAAATAATACGGCTGATGAAGCTGAAATAAATCAGTTAGAGAACGAGACGAAAAGCGGAGACACACATCTTGAGATGGCGCGTGAAAGTTTGGCACAGCTACTAGACGATACACGTGTGCCCGATAGTATCCGCAGTTCTTTGAAAAATGAATATGCAGAGATTCAAACCATGCTGAATAAGCTTGAGCATGGACATGTGCATATTGCTGTATTTGGGCGGGTTAGTGTTGGCAAATCTTCTGTTTTGAATGCGTTGCTGGGCAAAGAGGTTTTTAGTACCAGTATTTTGCATGGTGAGACTAAAACCGTTGGTATGCAATCCTGGGAAGAATATCAGGATGGTGGTGTGTTTTTGTTGGATACACCCGGTATCAATGAGATAGCAGGGGAAGAACGTGAGCAAATGGCGCACGATGTGGCAAGCCGAGCGGATCTATTACTGTTTGTTATTGATAGTGATCTTACTGATGTTGAGATGCAGGCACTGAAAATAATTGCTGAAAATAAACGCCCTATCTTGTTAGTCGTCAATAAATCAGATCAATATTCCGAAGAAGAGCAATTACAACTCAGGAAAATTATACGTGACCGAGTAAAGACGCTGGTAGCGGCTGAAAATATTGTATTTGCCGCAGCTCAACCGGCGAAACAAACCGTTATTTATATGGATAAAGACGGCTCGGAAAATGAAACGGTACGACAGCGTCCTGTTGATATAGTCAATTTAAAATCCCGTGTATGGGATATCATAGAATCTGAAGGAAAGACGTTAAGTGCCTTAAATGCTACCTTGTTTGCTGGTGACCTAAGCGAGAAACTAGGGCAGTCCATTATCGAAGCGCGTCGGGAAATTGCCGAAAAAACCATCCACATGTATTGTATTGGCAAAGGGGTTGCTGTCGCTATCAACCCTATCCCTATTGCAGATTTATTAGCAGCAGCGGCGATTGATGTGAGCATGATTGTTCATTTATCACGCATTTATGGCTTACCCATGTCTAAATCCGAAGCGGGTAGTCTAGTGAAAACAATAGCTGCACAAATGCTAGTGCTTTATGGAGCTTTCTGGGCAACGCATGTGATTTCATCCGCATTGAAACTAGGCACCGGTGGACTTTCTACTTTACTCACAGCGGTTACCCAAGGAGCTGTCGCATATTACAGTACACTCATTGTTGGACAAGTCACTGAGAGGTATTTGTCTAAAGGAAAATCCTGGGGCGGTGCAGGACCAAAGTTTGTGGTGCAGGAGATTCTCGATAGCCTGGATCGGGGTTCGGTGATGAGTGAGGCAAAAGATGAAATTATGGATTACCTGCGTGAGAAGGTGAAGAAATAACAGCTTAAGCTGTGAGAAATGGATGAATACAACAGGTAAATTATTACAGACTAGTCTGTGACTCCTCGGTTGAGAGTATGGGAACAGTATTAATACATTGATGAAAATACTAATAAAAATAATCCTGAGTTTAGTCTTGCCGGTTCTACTTTACATAGGCACATCGGCCTTACTTATGTTATTCCCTGCCAACTTACAGCCTACCTATCAACCTAGCGAACACGATACAACAAACCCTACAACGAGCAATGCAACAAGCAGTGCGATTTCACTTACGCACGATTTAGCCCACGTTAATATTATTATCGATTTATCAAAATCTTCCATTGCATGGAACACCTTGGTGCCGGAGTTGGTTCATTCTATGAATGGATATTTGCTGATTGGCTGGGGGGATCTAGAAACTTATCAATCCACTCCGAATTGGGGTGATTTAAAAGCATCAGTTGCTTTGAAAGCCTTGTTTATGAATACACCTTCAGCCTTACATATTCGCTATCTACCCACAATCAGTCATCTACGAACATCTGTTGTCCCACTTCATATCGATACATTATCGAGTGATACTATTGAGCAAAGAATATTAGAAACCTTCCCCACCTCAAGTCCGAAAATACTGTCGGCAGGTTATGGCACCCATGATCGTTTTTACCATTCCGTGGGGGAGTACAATATCTTTAGTACCTGTAATAACTGGGTAGGAGATGTGCTACGCCAATCGGGTGTTGTGGTCAGTCGATGGACTCCTTTTAGCTACAATGTAATCTATAGTATTCCCAAGGAAATGAGGAAATAGAATGAATAACCTAAAGCCATTAAAGCACCACCTATGCATGAGCATGGTTTTATGTGCAGTAATATTGCTTGCCGGCTGTTCGTCTCTACCTGTCACTTGGGAGGCAAGGGTAGAAGGAAAAAACTTACCGCCCGAAATCAAACTAAACTATAAAGAGCAAGGTTCAGTGGGTTCTGGGAATAACGGCGAGGTTGTGTTATTGCTTCATGGGTTTGCTGAGAGCAGTTATACTTGGCGTTATCTTGAAGATGATTTGGCAAAAACTCATCGGGTGATAAATCTTGATCTAAAAGGCTTTGGCGATTCGCCAAAACCTAGAGACGGTCGCTATTCAATTTATGACCAAGCGGTTGCTGTGAAGCATTTCATCAAGCAACAGAAACTAAAACGCATCACCTTGGTAGGTCATTCGCTGGGTGGGGGTATTGCCTTAGCGCTGACGTTAATGGCTGAGAACGAACCCTGGGTCGTGGAGCGTTTGATATTAATTGATGCTGCGGCTTATCAGCAAAATCTGCCCTCGATGATCCGTGATTTGTCTACCCCCATTATTGGCGAACTAGGGGTATACCTTATTCCAGCGCGTATTCAGGCAAAACAAGCGTATACATTTGCATTTTACAATGATAAAAAAATTCCAAAAGAGGGGATTGAGTATTCAGCCAGAAGTTTCTCAAAACCGGGGGCACGCTATGTTTTTTTGCAATCCGCCAAACAATTAATTCCTGAAGATATTGAGAAAATATCCAGACAATACACAACCATTAAACAACCTTCATTGATTATATGGGGTTATCACGATGTCGTTGTGCCTCGACGGTTTGCTCGGCGTTTACATAACGATTTGCAACATAGTGATTTGAGGCTCATACATCATGCAGGGCATATGCCCCATGAAGAAACTCCAGCAACAGTATTACGTTTGATACAACGGTTTTTTGCAAAGGAAGATAACTAGTCGCTATAGGTGGAACCCCCAGTTAAATGATACGATTTGATCGTGGTCAACTCCATCCTTAATAATAGCTCAGTGTTAAAATAGGCTGAGTAGTTACATTTCTTTCCTTAATAAGGTCTTTCATTTGCGCATTTTACACACATCAGACTGGCACATTGGTCGGCAATTCCACCAAGTTTCCTTGCTTGAAGATCAGCGTCATGTCTTAGCGCAAATCATTGAGATATGTGTGTCAGAAAAAGTTGATGTGGTGATCATTGCGGGTGATATTTATGATCGTGCCATACCTCCCGCCAATGCGGTAAATTTGATAGATGAGACTTTCAACCACCTATGTAATGAGCTGGATATACCTGTCATCGTTATCGCCGGTAATCATGACAGTCCAGAACGGTTGGGCTTCGCATCGCGTCAGTTAGGTAAGGCTAACTTGTATATCAGCGGGGCTTTAAAAGAAAATCTTGAACCCGTCATACTGCACGACAAGCATGGAGATGTTGCTTTTTATCCTATTCCTTATGCTGATCCGGCGATTGTGCGTGAGGTGTTTTTTTGCGAGACAAATGATGAAGAAGAACGTGAAGATTTACGTACACATGATCAGTGTATGTCTACAATTATTCAGCAAATAACCAAACCAATCACCAAGCAAACTAAATTTAGTCATACACGCACAGTAGCTATTAGCCATTGTTTTCTTTCAGGAGGTTCCGAATGTGATTCTGAAAGACCGCTATCCGTGGGGGGTGCAGAACAAGTGTCGGTAAAGCACTTTAAAAAGTTTAATTATACCGCCTTGGGGCATCTACATAGACAACAGAGTCTGGGTAATGAACGTATTGGTTATTCAGGCTCTATTCTTAAGTATTCATTTTCAGAAGAGCATCATAAAAAATCGGTCACGCTGGTTGATATGGATGCACAAGGGCAGTGTGAGATTACCTCTATTCCGTTAACAGCCCTGCGTGATATGCGTAGCATTTCAGGTGCATTGGAAGACATTATTGCGGCGGCTAAAAGCGATCCACACTGTGATGATTACCTGTTGATTAGCCTTACCGACACCCACGCAATTCTCGACCCCATGAGTAAGCTACGCGCTGTTTATCCTAATGTGCTACATCTGGAAAGACCCGGTCTAATGTCCAGAAGCAAGCAAAAGGGCGTAGACCGGGAATTAATAAAACAAGGTGGACTGTCTATGTTCAAGGACTTCTACCAGCAAGTAAAGGATGAAGCACTTACCGGCGAGCAAGAAAAACTACTGATTGCTTTGCTGGACGAACTGGGTGAAGCCGATCAACAAGGAGGCTTATAAATGCGTCCAGTCAGACTCTCAATGACAGCATTTGGTCCTTTTGTAAAAACCCAAGTGATTGATTTCGAAGCCTTGGGTGAAAAGCCTTTATTCTTAATCAATGGGACAACAGGATCGGGCAAGACGACTATTCTGGATGCTATTTGTTTTGCGTTGTACGGGCAAACTACAGGAAAAGAGCGAGAAGCTGCGCAAATGCGTTGCGATTATGCCGATGATAAAACATTGACAGAAGTTGAATTTATATTCGAATTAGCCGATACAACATACCGTATAAAACGAATTCCGGTGCAACAACGCGCGAAAAACAAGGGCGAAGGCACGATGGAGCAAAAGGCTACAGCCGAGCTGTATCGCAGAGATGACGATGATGGCGATGACGACAGGGATAATCGTAGTCATACAGAAACCGTTTTAGTCGCCCGTAAAGTGTCAGATGCAACGAAACAAATCGAACAATTAACAGGCTTGCAAGTCGATCAGTTTCGGCAAGTTATGGTGCTACCCCAGGGGAAATTCCGCGAATTTTTAATGGCTGATTCCAAAGCAAGAGAAGATATTTTTAAGCAATTGTTTGAAACGCATATATACACGCAAATTGAAAACAAACTCAAAGCAAAAGCAAAAGATGTCGCTCTCGCGGTTGCCAGACTTAAAGAGAAACAACAAGGGGTATTAGTTAATGCGGAATTAGATACTTTTGATGAGTTGTTGTCTGCTATAGCAACCTTAATACCTGAGCATGATAAAGCGAGCAGTATAGCGAAAACGAATGAGCAAAATTATTTAAAACTGGTTAAAGAACAAGAAGCATTGATGGCTTTAGCCAAAGACTTTGACAACTTAGATTCACAGTTAATTAAGATTGATCAATATAAGCAGCAATTAGTTAATATAAAAGAAAAAAAGAGACACCTTATAAAGGCTGAACAGGCTCAAAAAATAGCTCCCTGTTTCAGTGAACTAAGCCGTTGCAATCAGGCGCTGACAGCAACCATTGAGCAACTAGAGCAAGCGAATAAAACCCATAAAAAGAACAAAGTATTAAAAGACGCAGCGAAACAGGAATTAAGCAACAACGCAAAACGACTCAAACAACTGGATGATAAAAAACAGCTTCTAGTGACACTGAAGAGTTATCACCAACGATCAGCGAGTTTGTTGCAGGCTCAACAGGATTTAAGTGCTAGTCAAACCCAGCAGCAAACAGGAGAAAAGGGATTAGTACTGGCTCAACAACAATTCGACAAGGATTATGAAGAGCATGAAAGCGGGGTAAAAGAAAAAGAAGAATTGGAGAGTCGTCTTGAAAAATCCACCGAGATAAGCCTTTTGTATAAAACGTTAACGGATCAGCTAGAACAGAAGCAACATATCAACGCTCTAGTTATTCAAAAAAAATCATATGAAGACAAACTAGAAGAGTTGGTAAAAAACGGTAATAGTCTAAAAAAGCAATATGTAGATAAACAAAACCAGCTAAAACAATTAGATTTACTTTGGCACAACGGGCAGGCTGCCATTTTATCCAAAGAACTGGCGCAGGATCAGGCTTGTCCCGTGTGTGGAAGCACAGATCATCCTGCTCCAGCAACAGCGGAGCAAGCAATACCGGGTGAGGATGAACGCGAACTGGCGCAAAATGCAGTCGAAAAAGCAGAACAGGTGTATCAGCAAGCGCGTGATGAGTACAAGAAAGTAAAGGTTGAACTCAATAGTGTGATCAGCCAGATTAGTACAGAGGAAAAACGTTTAGGAGAAGCTGCAAATAGTTCAGTTGAAAATTTGCGGTTACAACACACACAGGTCAGCGAACAGCGCAAACAAAACCAGCAATTTCAACAACGGTTAGATGTTTTGAAAAAACAGCTGATCGGCTTAAAACGCTCACAGGATATAGCTCGTAAAGGCCTTGATGCCATCAAAACGCAACAGGTAGCATTGATAGCAGATGTGGCGAGCAATAAAGCTAAAGTAGAAAACTCCGAGAAAGAATTGCCACAGGAATATAGACAGGCTCGTAGTTTAGAAAATGCTATACAAGTAACAGCTAAAGCTATAGATACGTTAACTAAAAGCATTAATGATGTTCAGCAAGCTTACGAAAATGCCAGCAAAGCACTTACCCAAGCAAAGACAACGCTAGAGAACCTTGAAAGCAGGTTAGAAAAAGATAAGGATTCAATCAATAATGCTACTAGTGAGTGGGCAAAACAGTTAGAACAAAGTCCATTTAACAATGACCATGATTACAAAATTTCACAGTTAGACGAAGCTATCGTAAAACAGTTAAAAAGTGATATTGAAGATTTCGAAAGTCGTTATCAACAAGCGCAGGGTGCGTTGCAGCAACAACAGAAACTACTCAAAGGTAAAAGCAAACCTGATTTGCCTCTGTTTCAAGAAAAAGTAACCAATGCGCAGTTAGAAAAAGAGTCTTCAGAAGCAAAATTAAAGCAGCTGGATATTCAACTCGCTGGATTGAGAAAGGCAAGAAAAACATTAGCAACATTTGCTGAAGAACTGGTCGAAAAAGAAAAACTATACCGTGTTGTGGGTACTTTATCTGATGTGGCCAATGGTGTAACAGGAAATAAAATAAGCCTGCAACGTTTTGTGCTGGGAGTGTTGTTAGATGATGTGTTAATCGCAGCGAGTGCGCGACTCACATTAATGAGCAAAGGGCGTTATGTGCTTTTGCGCAAGGAAGACCGCGCCAAAGGCAACAAAGCATCGGGGTTGGAGTTGGAAGTAGAAGATAGTTATACCGGTAAGGTACGAGCGGTGGCGACTTTATCTGGCGGCGAAAGTTTTATGGCATCATTGTCATTAGCTTTGGGCTTGTCGGATGTAGTACAAGCCTATGCGGGTGGTATTCGTCTGGATACATTATTTATTGATGAAGGCTTTGGCAGCCTTGATGCAGACGCATTAGATTTGGCGATTCGTACGCTTATTGATTTACGAAATACCGGCAGGATGGTGGGCATTATTTCTCATGTTTCTGAACTAAAAGAGCAAATTAGTCTACGGATTGATGTAAAAAGCAGCCCTGTTGGAAGCCATATTGAAATTATCAACTGATTGATGTTCTTTGATCAATGGGGTATCTCTGATTTATCCTGTTAGGAGAAGAAGCCGGAAGAGGGCGAGGTTAGAAAGAATGAGTAAAAACGGTCATCCCAACAGTACGTGGAATTCGGTACCGCCCTATACTTTTTGCAGAATCCAATTGTCAGCATAAACTACCCACTAAGGCATGCTTAAAGTTACTAAAAATACAGACTTTCCTATAGTTATGGCTTAAATTCGAATCGAACTCGGTTTGAATTATCGCAAGACCAAAAACTAAGGAGAGTTACGGTGATTAATACAAACCTCGCACCTAATCAGAATAATCGAACTACTGACAGACAGAATAGATCAACACTATTACGCCAATCTGGAAGCCAGAGTCGTAACTTTTCTCAGCAACGTGGCTCTCAGCAAGGAAGTGCTGGTTTTCAAAACTCTGCTGCCTTATTGTCGATATTACAATTAATCCTGCAACTGCTTCGTCAACTTCAAGATAAGCCACAGCCTGACCCTCAGCCACAGCCTGATCCCCAACCACAAGCAGACCCAGAACAAAAACCATTAGACCTTACATCTGAACAGCGTCAATCTATTCAAGATCATTACGGAATTTTTGGTGAGCAAGGCTTTTCGGTAACTGATAAAGATAACAACAAACAATTAAGTGCAGGAGATGTGGTATCGATTTCAGGAGGCGTCACCGGTGGTCATATTAGAGATATCACTGTCACAGAAGCAGATGTAAGCGCCATATCAGGTCAAGATCTTGCCGATGCAAAAGCAGACTTCCTAAAGAATAAAGAGAAGTGGGAAAGTACACGTCCGGATAACTACTCCTACACATTGGAACGTGCTGGTTTTATTGGGCCAGAAGCACGTCAACCTGTCGATATCACCGTTAATGGTGATCAAGTTGTAAAGGCTGAATTGGTACAAACGGGTGGGCCAGCAGATGGCGCTAACGGAGCAGGTGTTCCAGAGTTTAATAAGCTAAGTATTAATGATCTATTTGACCGTATTGAGCGGGGGATTGATAGTGGTGCAGCAGAAGTGCGCGTTGAATATGATTCACAAACAGGTGCACCTACTTCAATCTTTATTGATCAAGATAAACGCCTTGCTGATGAAGAAGTGTTTTTGTCAGCCAGCAACTTCAAAGCTTTAGATACAAATCCAAACCCAAACCCAAACCCAAACCCAAACCCAAACCCAAGTGACATCGTTGGAACGGATGGAGATGATAAATTAAATGGTACCTCTAAGGATGAGCGGGTTTCAGGTCTAGCGGGTAATGACCGAATAACAGGTCGTCAGGGTGATGACTTCTTATTTGGCGATGCGGGCAATGATCGCTTATACGGTGGGCGTGGCGATGACACACTAAGTGGCGGTATAGGAAATGACTATTTGTCAGGTAGTACAGGTAATAACAGACTCTTTGGGGGAGCAGGTGATGATGTTCTAGCTAGTCGTTTAGGTACTGACTTTCTGGATGGAGGACAAGGAAATGACACAGCTAGAATCAGAGGGAACATTGATGATTATAGTATTGAGATAGGTTCAGTTCCTTTGCAGCCTATTAATCCTGATGATGATTTTATTCAAGGGCAGCCACAAGATAATGGTTATATCTTAACTAACAAGAATACAGGGCAAACTATTTCGGTAGTTGATATTGAAAAATTCAGATTCAATGATATCCGTCTTAGTGTTGATGAGTTACGTGAACGTATAGTGGTGATAGAACCTGAAGAGTTAAATCTATCACAAGAACAGCATGATGCAATTTCAAAACACTTTGACATAACTCCACCAGTTGATGTAGCGGACGGTCTTACCATAAGATTCACCGGAACTGCCCTTGATAATAATGGAGACGGTAAATTAAGCGTAGGTGATGTAGTCAAGCTACGTGAAACGGGTGGTATAGCGGGTCTAGATCGTATTCGAGATCATGTGCTAACAGCTGAAGATATTGCTGGTATTAATAGTGCTACTGACCCAAATACAGGCATAGTTAAAGGAGGCGGTGTTTCAGTAGGTGGAACACTGAATAATAACGAATCCATCCCAAATGATCGCGTTGTTGATATTAAAGGGCAAAACTATTCGGTAGGATTCCTCAAAGAGCAAGTTCAAAACTATGCTAATTCATCATATCCGCCTACTGGTATTGTTGATGCTGGCTTTGGCATCCATCAATGGGGTACAAGTAATAGCTTTGCAGCGGGTCGAGCTTTTGAAAGTTACATTGCAGATACTTTTCCTAATGGTGAGAGCGGCTTGAATCAGCCTGTGGCATTAAACTTGAATCAAGAGCAGCAAGAAGCTATTGGAGCTCGTTTCAATCGCAAACCACCGCCTAATCTTTTTGATGCACCCACTACTCAATATACAGGTGTAACTATTGATAAAGATGGTGATGGAAAATTAGGCGAGGGAGATGTTGTCAAATTACGAGATATTGGTGGATTTAGACTTCCTGGAGCCGACAATACAACTCGTGATCATGCACTAACGGCGGCCGATATTACCTTTATCGAGACTGATAGAAGTAACCCGTTATTGGATATTTCAAATGGACTTTCCGACGAACAAGCAAAGCGCTTGATTAATGCGATTACTGAATTCACACCCAATGACTCACTTCAGCTGACTATTTTTGATACAAATTCAGATGGAAAGCTATCTGTGGGTGATGTTATTCAAGACAGCTTTAAACCAACTTCTCAGTTCGATGGTATATCAGGCATTGGATTTCACACACTAACCCAAGCTGAATTAGAGCGATACCTTGAAGGCAGTAGTGCTAATATTCCACAGGCAGTATCAGCAGGGGGCGTTTTTGTGGGAGGAGTTACTCCTCTAACAGGAGATATCATCCCCGATGATCGTGTTGTAGATATTAATGGACAAAAATACTCGGTTGGTTTTCTCAAGGATCAGGTAAAAGAATTTGCTGATACTTATGTGCCCTCAGGAGGATCGTCAGCGGCAGTTTCTGGGGAGTTTGATTGGGGCTATAGTGGCACACAATTAAAAGGGTTTGCTTTTGAAAATTATATAGCTAATAAATTTCCACAAGGTGAGCCGCTTGATTCTACGCAACCACCCCAAGGCTCAACAGATAGCTTGGTGAATTTGTCATCATTACAAAAAGAGCAACTTACTGATTTATTAGGTGCCAGAGGTAGTGATGGTGCACAGGGTAGTGCAGGAATTCGTGTTGTTGATAATGATGGAGATGGAAGTATTAGCGAAGGAGATACCGCTCTATTTTCGGTAGGTGATGCGAATAGTATATCTCAGCAATCAAAAGTCTTATCAGCTGATGATGTTGCCAATGTGAATACGGCATCAATACCTGCTCGTGTAAACATCACGGCGGCACAAAAACAAGCTATTAAGGAGTAACAAAACTCCGAGATATCCATGTGGATGATACGGATGGATCAGGCACACTCAGTGAAGGCGATGTCGTTGTAAGTTCAGTGCCACAGCACAAGCGAGGCCGTGGAAGCTTCTCTGAGTGTAGTTATTAACGGTAAAAAGTAGTTATGAACTTTACAATGGAATAAGTACATTATAATATGCTTATTGGTATTAATCACACAGGATGGAAAATGACTGACAGCCACACAGCAAAGGTAGGTCGTGAAAGTGAAGAAGAATTAGCACTGGCGATTGATAGTTTTCAGAACCGCTGGAAATACGCCGTATTCCCCGCAATGGTTGCATTTGTTATTCTTTCTGTATTCGGTTTTTACCTGATATATGGCATGTTGCAGCGTATGGAAGATTTGTCCAAAGATGTTAACCGAATGGCTGATACCATTAGTGATGCACTGCCAGCGATGCAACAGAATGTGAATATGATGGCAACTGACATGCATCAGATGAATGCGGCAATTGGAACTAGTTTGCCTAAGCTGGAACAACGTGTTGATGCCATGTCAAACTCAACCGAACATATGGCTAAAACAACAGACTCAATGGGACAAAGCATGTGGGAAATGAATAGAAATGTGTCAAAACCACTTTCAATGATGAATAAGATGATCCCGTGGTCTACACAAAAAGCACCTACTACAAGTCGTCCTAACAATAACTCGTATCCACAACCCGTTTATTATCAACACCTTTATTAAGTCAGATATCATCCAGAAAACTGAATCAAAGAAACTTGTAGGTCGTTATAATTGCGCTGGCGCCATCCGACGATTTTTTAAATACAGAATACAGAATACAGAATCTTGACAGATGCGTTCCCCGGCTTCTAGCTTATGCGTAGCCTACCTCCGACATAATCCACATAGATGTGATGAATGCAGTCGTTATCAACTACAGGCTAGAACCTTACAGTCTGTAAGTATTATCAGGAAACTACTAATGAACCTCGACGTATTTCTAGCTAAATTAGCATCTAATCCTGAGAAAATTGAGTTCTCTGAGACGATGGGTGTTATAGATCAATACTATGATTTTGTTGAAGCGGCTTTCAGAAATGGTGCTCTGGACAACAGTCTAGGAGAAAACTCTGGTTCGTGTAAGTTGTTTTCATTTGCAAAAATTCATCAGCTTGATGAAACAAAAACACTCGCTTGTTTTGGTAGCTATTACCGAGATGATGTCTTGAAAAATCCCGATGCTGAGAATCACCAAAATATTCGTAATTTTATGGATACAGGATGGGGCGGGATCGTATTTTCTAGAAATACGCTCACGAAAAGATAGTAGGCATTCTCGATAAGCTCAGCACCAGTATTCAAGGTGCTTTTAAATCTCATCTACAAAGAATGCCTTTAAGATATTGTCTTACAAGGGTCATTTCGATCTATCGGTAAAAATAGTTGATAAGTTCTTTAAGGTCTATGATGAGCCTGTAGTTGTGTGCTTTGCTGGTACTTCAACTACAAGTGGACTGAGCAATCACTAATAAAAAGAATAATAAATATGACCTTTACTCCTTTAAAATTATGGAGCCTGCTAAAAAAACGGGAAGATACTGAGCATGAACAGACACTCATACGGATAGTATTATGTGGGTTCCTCATGTTGTATACCTTATTTTGGCCTGAAAATGTATCTTGGCAATTAGTCATGATCCCTGCGACAGTAGGAATCTTAGGACTTTTTATCTTGCTGGTGATTTTTCTTCGACCTGAGAAATCCATGATACGGCGTCTTTTCGGGATTAGCGTTGATATCATTGGTCTATCTTATGCCATGTATCTCGGCGGGGATTGGATACAATCATTGTTCTGGGTTTATCTATTTATTATTATTGGAAACGGGTTCAGGTACGGCCTTCAATATATGTATTTCACTTCGACGATTAGTCTTATTGGGATTGCAGTTGCTTGGACTTATAACCTACGTTGGTCGTTGAGTACCGAAATGAGCATGGGGCTTATCTTAGGTATTACTATACTAACCTTTTATCTTGGATCATTACTTAATCGACTAAATCAAGCGCTTGAAGCAGCGAATGCGGCAAATGCGGCTAAAAGTCAGTTCTTGGCTAATATGAGTCATGAAATCAGAACCCCAATGAATGGAATTCTAGGAATGTTAGATATTTCATTGAACTCTTCACTCCCAAGGAATATTGAAAAACAGCTTGTTATCGCCCAAAGCTCAGCTAATTCATTGCTGTTTATTCTTAATGATATTCTTGATATATCGAAACTTGAGGCGGGTAAAGTCGTTCTTGAAAAGAAAGATTTTAGTTTGACTGAAATAGTTGAAGAAACTGTCGCTTTACTCATACATAAGGCTCAACAAAAAGGAGTTGTCTTGTCTGTTGCCATCTCTCCTGATGTTCCTGAGTTTATTAACGCGGATCCGCATCGGTTGCGTCAGGTGCTATTAAATTTGTTGTCGAATGCTATTAAATTTACTGAAGATGGAAAGATTGAAGTATTTGTTACGGCCATTCTTAGCAAGAAGTCCATCGAAGTTAATTGTAGTGTTCGAGACAATGGCATAGGTATGGCGGAAGAGGATAAGCAACATATTTTTGATATTTTCACCCAAGCAGATGACAGCACTACACGCAAGTTTGGTGGTACAGGGCTGGGGTTGGCTATTAGCAAAATGATCATTGAACAGATGCAAGGTTGCATCACTGTTGAGTCGACTCTCGGCAAAGGAAGTACTTTTTCGTTTACCATCAATGCAGGGTATCCATCCAAAAATATAGGTTCTACAACGAATAAAAACCTCTCGGAGAAAAATCATAATAGTCTGGTTTTAAATTCTTCGGCAAAGATATTACTTGTTGAGGATAACGCTATTAATCAGGAAGTCATTAAGGCTATGCTGGAAAAAATGGGAGGGCAGATTCAGGTGATGGATAGTGGTGAACATGCACTTGAATATTTCACCACATGCTCTCGTCATTCGTTTGATGTGATTTTAATGGACTGCCAGATGCCTAATCTGGATGGTTATCAGACCACAGAGAAGCTATTGGACTTGTGGGAGGATACTACTGACTTGGCGATTCCAATCATTGCGTTGACAGCCAATACCATGCCGGAAGATAAGGCACGTTGTTTTTCTGTAGGAATGGATGATTATCTGGCAAAACCAGTACATTTGGAAACACTGTATTCGATGTTGGTAAAGTGGCTTCCCAAAGATAAAATTAGCAAAGGGATTAGTTTTAATGAGATGACGATTGGCAAAATTATCCCGCAAAATAAATTACTGGATGCTGTTTTTGATATGAAAACACTTCGCGAAGTTCAGATCATGATGGGGGCTAGATTCCCTGAAATGATTGAGCGCTATCACATTTCAAGTATGAGATTAGTGAGTGAAATGGAAAACCATCTAAAGCAGGATCACAATATGCTGAGTAAATCGTCGCACTCATTAAAAGGAAGCAGTGCCGCTTTGGGTGTGAAAAAACTTAGTCACCTTTGCCAGACCATAGAAAACCAGGTGGTTATAAGTGATTCAGAAGATAAGATAGGAAAAAACATCCAGCATATTAAGAAGTTGTTATTGGTGACAGTGGATTTGTTGAAACAGTTAGATCAAGCTACTGCTGATCATTCGCTTGTAGATGCTTAGATTTGCTTGATTATCTACCTATTAAATAGGTGTCCCTATTCACTGCTTAACTGTGACTTCTTTTCATAGTTAGGTCACAATCAGTCCTAGCTCAGAAACACAAACATAGTTTAAGCAGTGTTTGGTATCAGGTAAATGATACTGTGGAATTTCAAGCATACTAAATAGTAGCATCCTATACTTAATGTTAAGTAACAAAGTTATAGGAAGTCCTCGTTAGAAGGTGAAAATGCTACTTACATCGATATGTTTATATGAGCAATTCTTGCCGATCCTTTTTCTGTTATCACAAGTTAGCGCAACTACTTTTCTTTTCTAAGTAAATGGACAATAAGAGGAAGAATAGATGAACATTGAGATACGTGTTCCACAATTACCTGAATCTGTAAGTGATGCCACCATTGCTTCATGGCTAAAGAAAGTAGGTGAAACGGTACTTGCTGAAGAACCCCTGTTAGAGCTGGAAACAGACAAAGTGGTTCTTGAAGTGCCCGCTCCACGTGATGGGGTATTGAGTGAAATAAAAGTGGGGCAGGGTATTACTGTCTTGGCAAATGATCTGATAGCTGTATTGGAACCGCTGTCAGAAGACAATCAGCTATCGGATGCTACAGATAACAGTAATATTAAAGAAAACTTTGATAATAGATATGAAGATACATGCGATGACATGTCCGATGATGTCCATACCACTAACCACACTACTAACCACACTACTAACCCTAGTGCCAGCCCTTCGATTCGTAAAACCATGTATGAAAATGATGTCGATATGGATGACGTACATGCATCAGGTAATAAAGGCAGAGTGTTGAAGTCTGATGTTGAAGCTGTCATTGAAGAAAGAGGAGAAAAAGTGCTTGATCCACAGCCGTTGAACCTGCAAGCAGAACTGTCAAACGGAGGTCGACCAGAAAAGCGTGTGCCTATGTCACGTTTGCGCCAGCGGGTAGCTGAAAGATTGGTTGAAGCACAACGCACGGCGGCTATTCTTACCACCTTCAATGAAGTCGATTTGAGTGATGTAGTGCGCTTAAGAAAAACCTATCAGGAACGCTTTGAACACACCCATGGTATTAAGCTGGGTTTTATGTCGTTTTTCGTAAAGGCTGCAACCGAGGCACTGAAATGTTTTCCAGAAGTGAATGCCAGAATTGATAACACTGATATTATTTACAATGGATACTACGACATAGGTGTGGCAGTTGCGACCGATCGTGGTTTAGTCGTTCCAATCATCAGAAATACCGATCAACTAGGACATGCAGATATAGAAAAAGCGATCAGTGATTACGCGATACGGGCGCGCGAGGGTAAGTTGGAAATGTCCGAACTGATGGGTGGTACCTTTTCGATTAGTAACGGTGGCGTGTTTGGTTCCATGTTGTCCACACCCATTTTGAATCCACCACAAAGCGGCATTCTCGGAATGCATAAGATTGAGAAACGTGCAGTGGTAAGGGACGATGAAATCGTCATTCGTCCCATGATGTATCTAGCCTTATCCTATGATCATCGAATAATTGACGGCAAAACCGCAGTCAGCTTTTTGGTGAAAATAAAGGGTTTGCTGGAAGATCCAGCGAGCTTACTACTTGACCTATAAACCGTAGTCATAGCCTATTGGCTTACTGTGCAGGAGCCGTGGCATCAGCATCAATGGTTTGCTGTTGCATTTGCATGATGCCATCCATGAAGTCTGGGTTAGACGTAACAAACCAAATCATTGCAATGGAAACAATAATCGCAAGATAGCTCAGGATTAAACCGGCAAGTGCTATGCCATTGCCACCATAGGTAGATGGATCTTTCTTTACTCTTGAGCGTGCCATATGACCGGTGATGATTCCAGGCACAGCCGTCAAGAAACCAAATAAGATTAATGAAAGGATACCTAAGACTAATGAAACAATGGCTAATCCGTTCTTTGGGCTATTTGCCATAATAGTTCTCCATGAGTTAAAAAATGACTACGTAGAATGTTTACATAGGTTAAGAATTAAGAATAATAGCACATGTGAATCATAATCAAGTAGTTACCAATGCAGCAACTTGTACAGTTGCTGCAAGGTTCATTAGGGCATGTAGAATAATAGTAGTATAGAGTGAGTCAGTTTTAATTCTGGCGTATCCCAAGATTAAACCAATCAGAAAAATGGCAACTACTTCAAATAGTTCATATTGTAGGTGGATAACAGCCCATAAAGCGGCTGTTATGATCACCGCTCCGAGGTTGCCTAGTTTAGAATGACGTAAACCTTCCAGTAAAAAACCACGGAATAACAATTCTTCAAAAACGGGTGCGGCGATGATTAGCGTAAACCAGAATAGAGGGATGATTCCGGCGGTTTTATAAGAGTCCAGCATCCACTCAGGTGTGGGTCTGTCCACATAGTAATTGACCCATTCCATACCAAGAGAAAAAAGTATGAGTATTCCAATCCACTGAAATACTTGTTTCACGCTTGGCGTGTTGAGTTTTAAATAGTGTTTAGCAGTAATATTTTTTTTAAGATAAACAAACAGAAAAATCAATAAGCTACCCAGTAAAGCAGCAGGAATCAAAGATATTGATATCGCCAGACCATCGTTGACCAGCGCCAGAATTTGGTTGCTAAGGGTCACCCCCGGATGACTTTGAATCTGTAAATAGGCGTAAATAGTGATAGCCAAGGTTTGAACGGCTAAAAAAGCGATAAAAATGACACTTGAAAAGCCAATGGTTGGGAATAATCCCCAAGGTCTAGATGGTTGTGATTGAGTCATGAATAGGTCAGTTATGTAATTGATTTGTATTGATGTGTAATTCTAAAGCCTGCATTAAGTTTTAGAGAACGGATTTCTAGAGACCAAAAATGACACCATCAAAGCTTTTTCTTCATCACTTTGTTCATGTAACCAGGTTCTAACCAGTTTTAGACGTGAATAGTTTTCTTCACCAAGCTTATTGATAAGCATGACTTCACGGTTGTTTTTGGAAGTCTCAGTAATAATCTTTTCTTGCCATTCTTTACTAAAAATTTGATTTAGTTTGTCAGCAACGCCTTTCTCTTTGAGTAAATTCCATTCGCCTTTATCAAGCCAGATGGATGAAGATTGATTGCACCAGTCAATTTTATGATCGGTATCACTGGTAATACGAAATTTAGTCATAATAGCCCCTGATTCAGGACAAAGCAGAGCGTGTGAGGATTCTAGAGTATCGACTTCTACTCCAATCTCATCGACAACAGCTTGCTGGGGTTCTTGTGTTTTATGCCACTCAATATAATCTTCAAGTTTTATCCAGTGTCCACCACAATGGTCACAAGCGTGACAAATAAGAGTGCTGTCAAGGGTTGATGGTTTAAGTTGACCTGTTTCGCAGTTAGTACATTTCATAGTGGAAGGATATTAGGTGACGGGAATGTGCTGCATCTTAATGATTAGCCAAATGCTTGCAATTATTTGCACGAATTACAATTTAAGAAGTGAACTTCCATTAATGACTTAACGAGAAGCATTTGTGTAATTTGTAACTGCGTAACTAAAATCTTCGAATAAGTTGGCAGTTTGTGCGGACCTATTGACCGAATTTCTTTCAAAACGGGATAATTGAATAGCATCATGGCTTTTGAATATTTGCCATTCCAGATAGGATTGCTCGGCAAAATAAACCATTTTTTCTAACTGATAAAACAACTCTGCTTCAAGTTCAAAATAGCGTTTTCGTTTGGCTTCGACATTGGTCAATAAATGGTTTCGACCTACATGCTTGTCTTCCATATGTTCTAGCTTTTTTCGATATTTTCTAATTTTATAAAAATCAGCTCTGACTTTATGATAACGATTATGCAATTTGGGATTTGATCTTAAAGGAGGGTTTTTAATAAATGAAGCTACTTTTCTACTCAGTTTTATTCGGTCATTGGCAAAATAATGGTTTTTTGAATAGTACTCTACGGTATTCATAGTGTAATAAGTGGTGGGATAAGTCGAAGACTGGTTTTGTTGAGTAGATGTACTATTTTGGCTTAAAGCGGGAGTAAATACCTGAGGTTGAGAGGATGTAGTGTGTTGCTTTGTTGTTAGAGTTACATGCTGGTTAGCATCTTCTGTAGAACAAGAAGATAATAATAAAAGAGGTAGTGCAGCCAAGCTGAGCAGTGCGGCTACAATTATTCTGTAATTAACAGAGGGCGGTTTAACTTTCCCAAAAGGATGATTAAAGTTAACAGACATACCTGCACTCCAGATTACGGTATTCGATGATAGGGTTACTTTTAATACTACTCTTTTGTAGATTTATAACAATGGTATATTTTAATCTATATCTATTGAAAAGCATCAATTATCCAGTCGATTGTATATTCAGTCGAACTATTACTTTCAATCGCTATAACATCAAATCTTGCTGACGCATCAGGTTCATGACATTGCATATAATATAAGGCTGTTTTCATCACACGTTGCTGTTTCTGGTGGGTTACGCTCGCGGCAGCGCCACCGAAATGTTTGTTTTTTCTGTAACGTACTTCAATGAAAACGGTATTCCCACGTATCTCATCACGCATAATCAGGTCAATTTCACCAAAGCGGCTAGTAAAATTTGTAGTAATGAGATGTAGCCCCTGATTTTTCAAATAATCACAAGCGAGTTGCTCTGTTTGATCACCCACTTGCTTGGTTGTTAACCCGGTTAGTCGGGCTAAATTTCCTAGTTTAAGGAACATACGAAACGGGAACACCCTTTTGGAATGTCGCCCACTCTAATATGCGATGAAATCTACCGTCACTACTGTAGCTTATTTTTCCTGTTTTTCCGCTAATGGCTGTGCCTTGTTTAAGATCAGCTAAACTTTGAGAAATAATAAAGGCATCTTGACCTAATGCATAAAGCCGAGGGTATTGTTGAGCTGGGCTTTCATTGGAAGCTAATATGCTTGGAATTTCGGTATAAATAATACCATTTAGATTGTTATTTAAAGAAGGCGAAGGGCGACCACTGTAGATATGTGATGTTGCATACACCACGGGGTTTTTCTCAGCACTACTGCGTGCAAGTGATCGCATAATTGCCGGGTAAATCAAACGCGCCTGTGTGGGTGACGCCGCCAAAAATATCATGTCTGCAGAGCTGGCTGCACTAAGTAACTCTGCTACGTTATGACTGTAATTGGTTGCCCGGTTTGGGTAATATACTACCTTTGCTATCTCTCCCTCTCTTGAACGATAAGCCGCGCTGAAGGCTTTCTCTAAACGTCGTCCCCATTGACTGTCAGGAACCATGACTAGTGCTCGTTTTTGACCTTTATGAGTCGCTAGTGTTGCAACCTGTAAGGTTTCGTCTTCGGGAAGCAGACCTATTTGATAAAGATTGCTGGGATGCTTTAAGGTTGGGGGTAAATAATTCAGGCTAAGAGCCGGCTTTTGTAAATAACCGTTACGTGCCATTGATGTAATATTCTCTTTGCTAAAGGGTCCTAATATAAAGCCAGCACCCTGTTGCAATGCCTGATTATAAACAACGGTTGCATCCAGTTGGCTAGTATCATATTTGCGTATTTGAGTGTTTGGAGAGTGCTTTTTATGAGCGTCTGCAATACCACGATAGAGATCATTGCCGACATTGGCGAAACGGCCGTTAAATGGTAGTAAAACGGCTATAGATTTACCCACACTGCTTGATGTGGGAAGTGATGATTCTGTAGTTGTGGCCGTTGTTTGCCCCTGATTTTTAGCAATACTATAGCTGAAGGGTTCGGCAGGATGATTTGAGAAATTTTTGCGCCAGTTCATCAAATTGTTATTGAGGGTAGCGTCATCACTATTTAATTTGTTCAAGTAGACTAAATCTAGCCAGCCACGAAACACATGATTGTTGGCTTTCTTGCGTTGTTCATTAATGTTGCTACTCGACAGTTTATTCAAATGTTGCCAAATCTGTTTACGGTTATTAGCCCGGTTTTTGTCATTTTTGAGATATGCATGTTGACGAACTCTCTCTTCAGCTATTTTAAAATGATTGTTGGTCTTGTCGGCAGCACGTAGGCGAGTGAGTAATATTTTATTAGCCAGTCCGGGGGATAAATGGCTTACCTCTTTAGGAAGAATGTCCAGAGCAATGTCGGGTTGGTTTTTTATCAGTGCAAGAAGCGCTTTCCCATAGTTGTAACGCGCTTTATTATTGCTATCTAGTCGGGAAGTTTTAATGCCAGCAAAAAACTGCTGCATCAGGGCTTCATCCGGAATCATCGCAGCTACTTCGACGGCTTGTAGCATCAGGCGTTCGCGTTCTGGCGATGAAGTGTCTTTCCCGGCTGCAAAATAAGCGTGCGCGGCCTGTCTTTTTTTACCTTGCTGGTAAAGAGCATTCGCCTGTTTTATTTTATCGGAAGATGCCGGAGGAAGCCGAACGACAGGTTCAGCAGCAGGCGGCGGTGTTGATGTGGTTGGCAAGGTATCACAAGCGGTGAGGCTGTATGCTGTAAATAGTATACAAGCAATAAGATTTAAATTTTTCATAGCTATATAATAGTCGCCCTCAAAGAAGATAATTATACAGGAATTACGTGTGCAAGGAATCGTATCAGCAATTAAAGGAACATTGTTCATTGTAGCAACACCTATCGGAAATCTTGCCGATATGAGCTTTCGTGCAGTAGAAACTTTATCTAAAGTGGATAGAATCTATGCCGAAGATACACGTAATTCTGTGAGGTTGTTACACCATTACGATATCAAAAACCAATTGGTCGCATTACATGACCACAACGAAGAACAGAAGATCAATGAACTGGCCTCGCTGTTAGCTGATGGAAAAAACTTGGCGTTGATTAGTGATGCGGGTACTCCTTTGATTAGTGATCCAGGTTATAAGTTGGTTAGAGAGCTTGGTAAGCGCGATATGAATATCGTAGCCATCCCGGGTCCTAGTGCGATGATCGCTGCATTGTCGATAGCTGGAATTGCAACTGATAAGTTTACCTTTGAAGGCTTCTTGCCAGCAAAGAAAATCGCACGTTTGCAAGCACTCGAAATGAACCTGAAACAAACTTATTCTCAGGTGTATTACGAATCTAGTCACCGCATCGTTGCAAGTGTTGAAGCTATGATCACGGTAATGGGGGGGAATAGGGAAGTTGCACTTGCTCGTGAACTAACAAAAGTCTATGAGCAAGTTTTCAGAGGGTGCCTGAATGAACTTCATGCCTGGTTATTAGCTGATTCAAATCACCTACGGGGTGAGTTTGTGGTGGTGTTATCCGGTTATGATGGTGATAATTCGTTGATTGGTTCCAGCATGGACAATGAACAGTTACTAAAAATTCTCATACAGGAACTACCCGTAAAACAAGCTGCATCTATTGCCGCAAAGATTTCGGGTTTGTCTAAAAATGAGGCGTATAAATTGGCACTTGAAATCAAATGACAGGTTGTTGCATTCCATCAATCTTTGTTAATTAGTTAGCATCCAAAAAGCAGTTTGGTGTGTGCCGAATGAGCAGGGACTATTTACGACAAGTATTTACAGCCAACTAGGCCCTGCCAATGTCTTTTGAATAAAGCCTATAAGCAAGTCAAAGTTCATTAGACCAGTAAAGAAAAACCCCCAAACTGCTCCCGTTATGTGCGCCATATGTCCGATATTGTCGGTGGCGCGTTTATCCTTATACCAGGAGTAAACAAGATACCCCACACCTGCCAAAATCTGCGGTATCGCAATGACGCCGTATAAATACAGATTTTGCCATGGAGCAAAAATAATCACCGCAAAGACCACCGCTGCTACACCACCAGAAGCGCCTAATGCTGCATAAGAGGCATTATTTTTATGGCGCAGATAACTCGGAATTGACGAGACGATAATGCCTCCAAAGTACAGTATTAAATACTTCAACGTGGTGTACTCGCCTAAAGCGGCAGGGTAATAATACTTTTCTATGGCATTACCGAACGACCACAATACGAACATATTAATCGCCAAATGCATCATGTCCGCATGGATGAACCCTGAGGTTAAAAAGCGATACCATTGATTCTTCTCATGAATCGCAACGGGATGAAAGATCAATGCAGACTTACCTTCCCGGTTCTGCATTAAAATGAATGAAATTAGGCTAGTTACAGCGACGATGATGTTGGTGATGGTGAATAAATCAGTAGGCATAAGTTCTAACTATTCCGTTATATTTAAAACAAAGATATTACTATATCAGTAATTGGGCTATGGATTTTATTGCTTGGATGTTAAGGAATCTCTGAACAAGCTCTTTTCTATTGGACGGCTCGCAATACGGTACTTATAATCAACACCTTAGGCGAAGCTAAAGCATCACTTCCAGAAAGCTTAGGTTTGTTCAGAAGTTTCCTTAAAAGAGATCAATAAAATTACTTATTCTCTTGATAGAAAAATAGGCGTGTGCTTTTTTTGACATGTCTATGGCGCTGTAGCATAGTCCAGATGTTTTAAGCAGTAAGGCTCTGGGCGGGCAAATAAAAATTATGGGCGTACGGGCAGTCATTAAATATAACCATCTATTTATTAAAATTTTTTTCGTATTTGCAACGCTGATTTCAGGCACTTCACTGGCAAATCCAGAAAAAATCAACAAAAACTTAAATTCTGATACCGTCTTTCAGGCCGTCATGCGTTCTGATGAGGCTATGATCTCGCGTTATTTATTAACGGGTGGTGATAAAGAGGTTCTGAATAGAGTCGGCATGACGCCTCTTGCCGTTGCTGTTCAGTTAGATAAGAAAGTTCTCATTGATTTGTTACTTGCAAAGGGTGCTGATATCAAGGCTAAAGATAATAATGGCAGGGGATTGTTACACTTGGTTGCATCTTTATCGGCAGCCAGATTGTTACTGAGTAAGGGTGTTGCCCTGAATGATGTAGATAAAGAAGGAAACACGGCATTACATACAACGGGTTCTAAAAACATAGCGGCTTTTTTGATTGCAAAAGGGTTGTCTATTAATACTAGAAACAATAAAGGTCGAACCGCTTTACATGTTGCAAGTGCATTGGGCAACTATAAAACAGTTCAATTTTTATTAGACAGTTACGCTGATGTAAATGTACGTGATCAGTATGGGAAGACTCCTTTGTTTTTGTCCAGTCAGTTAGCCATAACCAGACTTTTGTTAAATAAAGGTGCGAACGTTTCAGCAAAGGATAGTCTTGGCCAGACAGCCCTACACCGGGCAACTGATAAAGAAGTAATACTCGCGCTACTTAAGAATGGTGCCAATGTCAGTAGCAGAGATTTTGAAGGTCGCACTCCCTTACATACAGCTGCTTTGGTATTTTGGAATACACAGGATGTTGCACAGGTATTACTGTCTTATGGCGCTGATCTAGAGTCGAGGGATTTGCAGGGCAGGACTCCGTTACATAGGGTGGATTCCGTTGAAATTGCGACTTTTCTTTTGCAACAAGGAGCGCGTCCTTATGTTAAAGATAATCAAGCTAGAACCCCGTTACAATTGGCTACATTGCGTTCCAATAAAGAGATTGTTGCACTCTTGTCAAAAAAACAGGTTAGCAGGAGGAGTAAGAGTGTAACCACCGTAAAATCCAAACCTGAACCTATTGATCGTAATAACACGTCGGCAACCCTACAGCAAAAACTTGATGAGGCAATTGCTCTCAAGTTAGAAAATCAAGATAAAGAAAAGCACCAGAATCAGGCCGGGCCACCCAAGCCAGAATTAACGGCTGAACTAGTTATTCCACCGACCTATGAATCAGCTGGATCATTTCATAAGGGGAGTGCTCCTGTACGAGTAGAAGGTAAATGGGGGTTGATTGATAAAACAGGAGAATGGATATTGGCTCCTACTTTCACCGAAATTGGTAAGTACACTGAGGAAGGGTTATTACCCGTAAAGGTTGATGGTAAATACGGCTATATAGATTCTCATGGAACACCCGTAACCCCGTTTGAATTTGATGATGTCAAACCCTTTTCCGAAGGTCTGGCTGCGGTAAAAATAGAAGATCAATGGGGTTACATCCTTCCTGATGGAAAGATATATATAACTGCTGGTTATGAAGACGCAGGATTATTTAAAGAAGGTGTTGCACCCGTTAAACTTGCAGAAGGATGGGGTTATGCTTTGCGGGAATGGGGTGAGGGAGTCAGTGGTAAGAACTGGCTGTTAGAGCCTTTCTTTCAGAGAACTTACGAGTTTTCGGAAGGTCATGGAGTGATAAAATTCGAACATAAAATGGGTCTTGTCGACCTCGATAAAAACATTGTCATTAAACCCAGTTATCTGGCAATGAAAAAATACTCGGAAGGGCTATTGCCGGTACAAAAGCAGGCAGGTAAATGGTATTTTGTGGATAACCAAGGCAACACGGTTATTGCCGAAACATTTCAAAATGTATCCTCCTTTTCTGAAGGTTTGGCAAGCGTTAAGAAGAAGGATAAATGGGGTTATATTAATAAACATAACGAAGTGGTCATTCCTTTTGAATTTGATCGTGCTTATGATTTTCGCGAAGGTGTGGCAGTCGTAGTGAAGGATGAAAATCGTTTCTTCATTGACCAGCAGGGCAGGCCACTATCTGATCAGTATGAAGATGTCTATCGTATCAGCGAAGGCTATGCTGCTGTGAAAATGGGAGGTCTATGGGGATATGTGTATATTCCTCTCGCTGCTGCTGATAAAGAGTCCGGTATTTCTATACCCTGATAGATAATGACAGTGGTGTTTGCCGTGTTTCCCCCAAAGTAGTTTTGTCTAGTTAGTCCATCTGTTATTATCGCCCGCTTTATCTTTACTCGCTGGTTATACACTATGGCTCGTCGTCGCAAACGTCTCCCCACAGAACCTGTAGAAGCATTCATTGAATCACTCAGCCATGATGGTCGTGGTGTTACACATCTTGATGGTAAAGCTATTTTTATAGATGGCGCATTACCTGGCGAACGGGTGATGTTTCAATATACATCAAAACGACGTAAGCATGATGAAGGAGTAACGCTTGAAGTACTAACCGCATCAGCTGATCGTGTTGAGCCAAAGTGTCAACATTTTGGCGTGTGTGGTGGCTGTAGCTTGCAGCATATGTCTGCATCCGCGCAGATTAAATATAAACAACAAGCGATGCTGGATAATCTGGAACATATCGGCAAAGTTAAGCCAGATGAGGTTTTCGATCCTATTACTTCCGAACCATGGGGCTATCGTAAAAAAGCACGTCTCGGTGCCAAGTTTGTCTTCAAGAAAGGCAGGGTGCTGGTGGGTTTTCGTGAAAAGCGCAATAGCTTTCTGGCAGACATTGAACAATGCGAAGTATTGCATGAGTCGGTGGGTTACCACTTAACCGATCTACAAACACTGATTGCGGCTATGGATGCGAAACAAACGATTCCACAAATAGAAGTCTCTATGGGTGATGATCAGGTTGCCTTGATATTTCGTCATCTGGAAGACTTATCTTCAGATGATAGTGAAAAGTTAGTAGCTTTTGCAAAAGAGAGTGGCTTTCAGGTTTATCTACAATCGGGGGGCCCTGACACTGTCAAACGGCTTTACCCTGAGCAAGCTGAATTGTTTTATCAGCATCCAGAATTTGATACGCGTATAGACTTTGGCCCATTAGATTTTATTCAGGTCAACACCGAGATCAATCGACAAATGGTTTCCAGAGCGGTTCAATTACTAGAACTCACACCTGAAGATAATGTGCTGGATTTATTTTGTGGTTTAGGCAACTTCACATTGCCGATTGCGAAAAATGCCAACCATGTAACAGGTGTTGAAGGTGATCTTGCAATGGTAGAGCGTGCCAGGCTAATTGCTCGTAACAACGGCATTGAAAATACCAGCTACCACTTTTGTAATTTAATGGAAGAAATGCAACACGAGAAATGGCTGAAACAGTCTTATGACAAAGTATTACTAGACCCACCCCGCTTAGGTGCAAAAGAAGTGATTGCGCACTTTGGCAAGCTGAAACCCAAACGTATTGTATATGTATCCTGTCACCCTGGAACACTGGCTAGAGATGCAGGGGAACTGGTGAACACACACGGTTATAAATTGCTGGGCGTGGGCGTGATGGATATGTTCCCACATACTGCGCATGTGGAATCTATTGCGGTTTTTGAGAAGTAATTGTTATAGGTCAGAATCTGCGTTCTACTCTTGAACAATGATTACAAACAGCCCTTATCAGTCCATCGGCAAACCGGTGGAGGTGCTGTTTTTTGTAGACAGTCATTAACCGCGCAGACAACCGCACCAGATGTCCAACTCACATCCATTTTTTCTGAAGAAGGTGAGATACTTAATGCCTTTAAATAATTCTTCAGGTAAACAGACCGAAAACAGGATTTTTTTTCGTTGTAGCATTTACCTTTATTTAAACAGCAAGTTTTAATCTGGCTGTTATCCATATGATTAAAAGCACCCGTTAAATACCAATTTTTTATGCCCGATATATATTTGGGTAACTGATTATGGATTCCTTTTTTGTGCTGCTTGAAATTATAAGGATCACGGAAGCCGTGCTCATTGTGTATTGAAATTTTATGGGCGCAATCTGCTTCTTTCCAATTCTTCTTTATCGTTCCGATTCCATAGGCACACGATGTGGGTAAGCCTAATGTTTTGGGAGCTTCATCTTGTCCTAAACCCAAAAAAGAATAGCTATATATTTTCATAGGTTTGCCAGCAAGTGTGATCGTTTTGACTGCATCGTTTGTAGTATCACAATGCTCACACGGGAAGGTGACTTGAGAAGATGCACCGCCCATTTCAGCGATACCAAACTGCTGACCTTTATTGTTTTTTCTAACCGCTAACCAGGCATAAAGTCCTTCTTCATAACCACTGAGGGTTCGGGTGTTGACTTTAACGCTAGAGCCGAGCCTGGCTTGTAATTTTTGTTTTAGTTTCTTCCATAACACTGAACTGCGATAGCGATTTTCCTGCTCGGCAATACGCATTCCGGCTGTAGCAAAGACGTTGGCAGAAACAAGATGACACCGCTTTTCCCAGTCAAAAGCTTTCCACTTTGGTTTCCCTTTTTTGTTAATGGAGCCATTCTGTTTAATGTGGTTCAGTGCCGAGACAACCTCAGTTATGACTTCATCAACATCAGTCCAACTCTTGTCGCGAATTTCCCGAACAGGATCAGCTAATGCAGCGACTTTTGGCCCTTCATGGGATACCCAGTCAGCACTTTTCTGCTCGTAAATGTATAAGCGGGTACCGCTGCTTCCCGCATCATAGACGATGTAACATGAAGAAAGTATTTTAGGGATGGGTTCAACTTGATGAGTGAGTGGTTGTTGTGAACAACTGCTCATTAGCAGAAGTAAGCATGTGAATGCATAAGTTTTATAGTTCATGAAAATTCTCTAAGTTAAGCCGTATTGGAAGTGAGCCTTCAGAGATTGTGCAAGTATTCCTTATGTAGGGTGTGCCGACGAAGGAGGCGCACCATGAATCAACAACTTATGGTGCGCCTCGTACCTCGGCACACCCTACAAATGAGATTTTTCTTAATACTTGCACAACCTCTTCAGGCTCGCCAGATGGCTCACTTCCAAATATATAGACTCATCAAAATCGTTTTCCCTGTCGAAGAATGAGTTTTATATGTATCTTGTAAGTATAGTCGCTTGTTGGAATTTTTTAAGCTGGATAAGAAAACGGAGAGGATCACGTAAAAATAAAAAACACAGAAGTTGGCGTGCCAACGTCAAACCCACCCTACGCGAGCTACTTAGGCTGAAGCTTTCCAGACTACTGCAATATTTTCGATTTCTATATCTGTTTTTCGAAGTTTAATGGCGAATTTTTCAATAGTTATTGATTCAACATCAAATTTGTCGGCTAACTCATCAATTTTGTCTTCTAGCTCATATTCCAGCTTTTCAATGTCTTCTTTGACTTCAGCTACGCGTTCTTCGGCACGGCTCACATCACCTCTTTCTTTGAATACTCGACTTCCTCGGCTGATAGCGCGGCCGACTTTTGCTGTAGAGGATCGACCAAAGAGTGCGCCTAGTACAGCAACACCTGCACTAAACATAGAGCCGGTGGTGTCGGCTTCTTCTTTTTCGACACGTTCTTCAGCGCGTGCCAAGCGTTTGAGCAAGGTATTTTCTTTTTTGCCATAGCGTTCTTGTAGTTTTTCGATTTCGATTTCTTTTTTGTCACTGAGTAGGTCGTTGAGTTTTACTTTGAAATCCGCGAGTGTTTCATAGGGTTTGGACTCTAATTTTGGACTACGAGAGCGATATAGTTCGAGTTTGTGTTCGTGATACAACCAGCCTTTTAATTCGGTGGTGGTGTATCTCAGTTTTTTATCGCTTTTGATATATTCCGGCAAGGTTGCGTATCGGGCATCGCTGGGTGCTTGTGCGGGAAGTTGGCTAAAGCATTGTTCTCCAGGAAACTCTCCACTAACGGGTGATGACTGTTCCCAGTCTGCTTGATGGTCTTTAGTGCTGATAGGAAGATTAAGGCATAGTTTTTCTTCTTCGTTAATACCACGGGTCTGGTTGAAGAAGTGCAGGGTGATTTTAGCCATAATACTGGCGGCGTATTGATGTACTTCTGTTAGGTCTATCATAAAGCGTTGTGGGATACTGTTGTCTAGCCCCGAATAGGTTTCAAAGCCGCTTGTACTGGAATCGCTTGTAGCTGCTTCATCCATGGGTAAATTGGCTAACTGTGCTTTTTGGTCTTGCATGAGTGTGCTGATTTCATCACGTTTCAGTGGCCCTTTTAGGTAGCTAAGCACCCAGCGTGTACCAAATAAACGGATGTCTTCAAGGTGTGCACTTTTTAAGAAGAAGGTACGTTTCTTTAGATTAGCCAATAATGTTTTAATTTCTTTTTTATTGTAACTGGAACCTACTTTTCCACCTAGTCCATCAATGACACGATCTATGTCCTGAGTGGTTTGTAATCTCCCAATGAACCAGGTTCCAATATTTGAAAGTCCTTTATAATCAAGGTCTACAGGGTTTTGTGTGCTGAGTATAACGCCTACGCCGAAAGCTCTTGCCTGTTTTAACATGAGCAACATAGGTTCTTTACTGGGTGGGTTCTTGGTGGGGGGGAAGAAGCCGTAGATTTCATCCATATACAGGATGGTTTTTAAAGCAGATGTACCACTTTGACGACGCATCCACGCAATGTATTTGTTCAGCAGCAACGTGACAAAGAACATCCGCTCGTCATCACTCAGGTGTGAGATGGAGAATATAGATATTTTGGCTTTGCCATTTTCATCATAGAGTAGTTTTTGGATATCAAGATCATCGCCTTGCAGCCATGCTGCGAAGGTGGGGGAGGCAATAATGGCATTGAATTTGCTGGCAAACTTGAAACGGTCGGCCTGAGGATAAAATCCTTCCAGTGGTAATACGCCTATTTTCTTAAAAGATGGATTGATAATACGTCCAATCAGGTCTTCCAGACTTAACTCGCCATCTCCTAGCCAGGAGTTAGTAATGATTTGTGCTAATAAAATATACTCTTTAGATTCAAGCGGATCAGCCTCAATACTCACTAGTGCCAGTAGGCTACTAACCGTGGTTTTAATGTAAGATCCAAAAGAGTCAGAATCGTTAATAATTTCAGCGGGGGGCGCGTCAAGTGAGCTTAGTATATTAATACTAACGCCTGCGCTACTGCCAGGTGTGTAAATGGTTTTTTTGACCTTGGCGAATTTTTCTACTCGAGCACTGTCTTGATGAGCGCTTTCTATGCCCGATTTCCACATCTCAGCGATTTTTGCGGCATATTCGCTAGGGTCTTTTTCTTTGTTGCGGGCTTCGTCAGTTACCCAAGGTTCGAAGTTTTTTGCTGAAAAAGTTGGATCGGTTAGACATAGGTTACCCATGTCGCCTTTAGGATCAATCACGATAGCTGGGATATTATCAATGGCAGCTTCTTCGATGAGTCCAATCCCTAAGCCTGTTTTACCGCTACCTGTCATGCCGATAATGGCGGCATGGGTGGTAAAATTTTTGTTTTTTAATAGTGTCAGAGCATCGGTTGTTTCTTGGGTGGTTTTATCAATGTATTTACCGAGATAAAAAAGCCCGAGTTTCTCGTAGATTTCAACCATGTTCTTTTCCTTTGGATTACTATTAGCCGCTGTTTTCAATATATTACCCCATTTGATCATCAGGAGTTGTACCCGATATTTTTATTTGTAGTATTTTTTATTGTGATATATCCAGCCGTCTTTTTGTCTGCCTTTGGGGTCGTGGTGTGTCCAGTGTAATATGCCTCCTCGGTGGTTCCATTCATAACGTCCTCGAATTTTCACAGTGTCGCCCTTGCGTAACGGAACACGTGGAGCCAAGTCGATATTGTGCGCGACTAATAGAGTAATATCGGGAGCCAGTTTTAGCAGGAATTTTTGGTGACGATGACCTTTGGTATCATCTTTGAGTATTTTAATGACCTTGCCTTCTGCCACTAACCACCAACCCGATTTTTGTGAATCTGCGGCTTTGCGTATTTTATTAAGTGTGGATTGTTTATTACTTACGGCTGGCGGGGTGTTGGCGTTGTTAGCATCATTGATGTCATGAGTTGTTTCATGCTGAATGTCAGAGGAATTGGTTTGCTTTTGTCCGTTTTGGAAATAGTTATAGCCATATGATATTACTAATAATACCGCAACAATAATGATTTTTTTGGCAGCTCTGTTCATGGTTGTTCCTGACAACGTAGAAGTTTATAAAGGAGTTAATTGGAGTTATAGCTAGGTGTTAAGTTACCGTCTTGAGCCCAGAACAGATAAGTATTTGTAGGCCAGACAAGGACGTCATCCGGCAAGTGATTGAATTAACATTTCTTGTCGGAGGCGCTAGTACTTATCCGGCCTTTAAAGCACTGCTAACGCACTGTCATAATCCGGCTCTTGAACAATCTCTGGAACCAGCTCTGTGTATATTACCTTGTTATCTTCATCAAGAACCACAACAGCTCGGGCGGTAATACCTTTTAAAGGGCCATCTATCAGAAGTACCCCATAATCTTTAGAGAAGTTTCTATCACGCATGATGGCAAGTGTCTGAACCTTGTCTACATTTTCTGCTTCACAAAAACGACCTTGCGCAAAAGGTAGATCTGAGGAAATAGTGAGGAAGACAGTGTCATCATGACTAGATGCAGATTCATTAAAGGTTTTTGTTGATGTAGCACAAATACCCGTATCGAGGCTGGGTACAATGTTCAGTAGTTTCTTTTTTCCGGCATAGCTTGCCAGACTAACATCGCCAAGCTCACCATTAGTAAGGGTAAAATCAGGGGCAGTAGAGCCTACTTCAGGAAGATTTCCATTGGTATTAATTTCATTACCTTCAATTGTAATACTCGCCATGTTATTTCTCCTTAAGTGTGATTTTTTGTTGTAAGTTAGTATGAATGCAAGAGTGAACTTGAGTATAGCGGGTTTGCAGGTTTACTTTCCAATTACCGTTAAGTTTTTATAAAAATAACTCAGTGGTTTGAAGTCTGCTACACAGCGCATTGCCGGAATCCATTCAGCGAAATGATCTCCAGTGAAGGTGCGTCCTATATGCTCTTGTTCAAAGTCACCATCGTGAAAAAGTATGACACCGCCATTTTTGCTACAAATTTCATGCATTACTGTCTGTAAAATAGCGTCTCCGTGTTGATCAGCTTTGCGCCAATCAAAGGCCGACATTTCCCAGGCTATGTGCTGGAAGCCGGTTTTTTTTAGTGTGTTCAATACGATGGGACATTGTTCCCTGTTAAACCAACCATCACCGAAGGGTAGCCGAAAGAGAGCAGGGGACGTTGTGAAAAAGGGTCGAAGCAGTTGTTTGGATTGTAGTATTTGTTGTTGCATTTTATTTTTAGACAGTGTGGATAAACGCACATGACTGTAGCTATGTGACCCAATCATGTGCCCGTCAGCTTTCATTTGCTGCAAGGTTTTTCTGTGTTCCATGCAGTAATGATAGGAGCTACAAGCAGCTGAGTTTTTGACCTTACAGTTGTTTCTAAGAGGCTGACAATCGATGCGTTCCGCAAGCACGAAAAAAGTGGCTGGAATATTTGCCTTTTTTAAGGTGTTCAGCAAGCCAGGGGTTAGATCAGCAGGGCCGTCGTCAAAGCTTAAATGGATGGGTTTCTTTAGAGTGCCAGGGCATTGGTATTTTGCTCTGTATTGTTTGCAATCATCGGCCACTGCAATCAATGGAACAAGGAGTAGCAACAATAGGAGAGCTTTGCAGGAAAGATAGAACGGATTAAAAATTATACTCATTTTACTCTCGCCATCCCTTCAGGTAACGCTCTCAAAAAGAAATACTTCATTGGTGTAATTTGGTCTGTAAAAAGCGCAATGATAGCAATTAAATAGCAGGTAGATGAATGGATTGTGCCATTTTTTTAATTTAACTTCCTAGCTAAGAAGTTTAACTTCGATCATATAACCGTATATCGAACCATAATACATGGATCATCAACCCCTTTCATTTGTCGGCCTTTAAGTATATAAAACAGTCTGTTGTGTAGATAATTGAAGGTTAAGTAAAAGAGTAGCTGAATCCCTATGCTAATGTTTTTTAGGTAATACCTTTCGTAGGATGAAATAGATATGCTGTAGCACATTAGTTAGACTCGTAAATATATTAAAAATAATAACAAACGGGCGCAAGATGACTTCATTCCGCTATCTACATACCATAATCACTATTTCTGTATTGTATATGGTCATTCCAAATATTGCCTTGGCTGGTTTTGATGTTAAGGGATTGGTTACTAATAACGTGGGCAGTAATATATCCGAGTATTCTTATCCTCTATCTTTTTTATCTTTGATATTATTGAGTGTGATTGCCATTAGAGCTTATCGTTCGGGTGAGTTGTCTCCTCTGAGAATGAAGAAATCCAGAACAGGCCATAAAAAAATAGCGGTAGCCGTTGATTCATCACTCGTTAGAGTAGATAGACGTCTAAATGTTGAATTTACTAATCTCGCCACACAGAAGTTCATCGGTAAAAGTGATGAGGATTTGGAAGGTCTGCACCTTAAAGTTGTGATGAAGGAACTAGGTTTAACCACAGAAGACAAAAACGCTATTTTAAAAATGGTTAAAAAGCAATTTACGGTTGCTGAATTTGGGCTTAATTATGGTGAGGTTGCTTCTCAACGAAACCAAAAAACACGTTCATTTCATATTAGTACAGCGCCTATCCTTGATGCAAAAAACAAAATTATAAGTGTCGCATTGATTGGCAAGGATCAATCCGTTCAGCAGAAAATGATGGATAAACTAATTGGTAAGGCTGAAGAAGATCATCTAACGGGTCTGATAAACCGGATGGGATTTGATAAATTTATAGAGCAATTGCCGTCGACGATAAGACCGGGTAGTAAAACCGTAATCTGTTATATGGATCTTGATAATTTCAAGCCCGTCAATGATAGTGCAGGTCATGCTGCAGGTGATGAGCTATTAAAACAATTGGCAAATATTTTTACTAAGCATATCAGAGCAAGTGATTTTCTTGCACGTACAGGGGGTGATGAGTTTGTAGCTATCTTCCCGGATTGCCCGATCGAGAAAGCTAAATTACGTTGCGAAAACATGATTAACAGTGTCTCGTCACTACGCTTTAGCTGGGGTGATAAGAGCTTTGTTGTGGGTGTCAGTATGGGTGCTGTAGAGTTTGATGCTGGGGTCACTGTTGCGGGTTTACATGATCTTTGTAAAATTGCAGATGACGCTTGTTATACCGCCAAAAAGAAAGGTCGTAATCAGCTATATGTTCACAAACCTAGCCATTCACCCAAAGACTACGCTCATATGGGTAATGACAATTGGCAGGTCATTATCCGTGATGCTTTGGATAATAATAAATTTAGACTATATGTACAGCCGATCATTCCGTTAGGCGGGGTTGATGAAGAAGAAAAGAAACGCTATGAAGTTTTTATCCGTTTGCCTTATAACGGCAGAGTTCTTCGACCTGGGAGTTTTTTTCCGGCAGCTGAAAGATATGGGTTGAGTCGATCGATAGATCGTTGGGTTGTTCGTAGAACCATGGAAAGGTTAGCTAATCTAATTAAAAAGAGTAACTCAAAAACAGCACGTGAGTTTACCATTAATCTTTCAGCGGCCTCATTACTGGATGAAAGTTTTGCTACCTTTGTTAGTGAACAGTTAGACAAGTTTCATTTAACAGCCAGTTCTTTATGCTTTGAGGTTTCAGAAACGGATGTGATCAGTAATTTCACTCAGGCACGCAAGCTACTAACCAAGTTGGCAACTATTGGTTGTAGCAATTCGCTTGATGATTTTGGTAGTGGTTTGTCTGCGCTTAACTACATCCGTGATTTACCTATTCATTACTTAAAAATTGATGGTGTTTTTGTTCGTAATATTGAGACTAATAAAATCGATGCGGCGATGATTCACTCCTTAAATCATATGTCAAAAGCAATGAACTTAAAGACAATTGCAGAATTTGTTGAAGATGAACATACGGCTAAGTTATTACATCGCTTAGGTGTGAATTATGCACAAGGTTATTATTGCGGGCGTCCCCTTCCTTTAGAGAAATTAGAGACTGCTCAAGCGGCTTGATAAAAATTTGCTGAGCGCAGAATCTATTTGCCATCACTACAATTCATCGGTCTTTTGCATAGAACTGTCACAAAATAGTTAATTAGTACTACACTTTGACGGAATATATAATAGAGTATCGTCTGATTGACACTTGGACTAGGTAGTCGTTAATATCTGTGGTGGATTTATCTGCATTCATTAGTAAACGTCCAGAAATAGGATATAATCCCACTCTGTCGACACGATATTTATTAACTTCTGAGCGAACGGTACTGAATTCATAAATTTGCATTTGGTTTAACGTGTGTCAAACCAATAAAACCATCTTAATACTCGGGTTTGTTCTCTTTTAGCGAGTGAGAATGATTGTTTTGAGCCTTACAAAACAACTCGGTATTGAAAATTAAAATCACCAAAGAGTGAAGCACTTATGCATCAAAAATTTAACAAGTATGTTGTTTTCTTCTTGGTTGGGGACTTCTTGCTGTTCTATGTAGCATTATACATAGTCATGATCATGAGACCTGAGAGCTGGGTTTCTGTAAGTGATCAGTTCCTTTCATTTTTGCCTGTATTTGTTATCTACGAAGTCGTTTTATATATATCAGGAATACTGGATAGGAAGTTTGTCCCTAGCCCCAAAAGAGTTTTTGATTTGTTGTTGCGAGGTCAAATAGTCGCAACTTTGTTAATCTTTGTTTATTTCTACCTAGGTAATATCCTTTCGAGTGAGAAAATGATTAACCCTGGTGTCTTTTTGATACTGTTCTCTTGGGTTTTGTTCTTTTTTATTTATATGTGGAAGATTTTACGCACGCGTATATTTAATGTTCAACCCGTTAGAGCTATATTAATTGGGGATGATGATGATATCGAGGAAAACTTTAGTCGTTCAAATTTATGGGACATGCAAATCGTTGGGAAAGTACCCACTACCGATGACGTTCAGGCTATAGAAAAAACACTGGATCGTAACGATATTGATGCTGTTATTGTTGATATAGATAGATATCAACACCTTGATGTGTTGTATAAGCTTATTTTTCAAAATATTAAGATTCTTAATCTGGTTACCATCAAAGAAGAGCTTTCTGAAAAAATAGACATGGATCGGATTAATGAGCTTTGGTTTATTACTAATATACGAAGTCAGGAAGGCTATTTGGTTTCCCTTCTTAAACGCTTTTTTGATCTTATGCTGGCTATTCCTGTTTTGATTCTCTATGCAATATCCTATCCAATACTCGCATTTCTTGTGAAAAAGGATGGTGGAGATGTTTTTTTCGAAATGCCGCGTGTAGGTAAAGCAGGGAAGATTTTCACCGTTAGAAAATTTAGGTCGATGTCTCCTGACCCTAAGGGTGATAAAAAGTTGGTTGGGCATGAAAAAAAGGTTACGAAAATTGGTGCCATAATGCGTAAAACGGGTCTTGATGAGCTTCCACAAGTCATCTCAATACTGAAAGGCGATATGTCATTTATTGGCCCCAGACCGGAAATTCCTGCGCTGGTAGAAAAATACGAAAAAGAAATTGAACATTACCAGATAAGACATTTGGTTAAACCTGGTCTTTCAGGGTGGGCGCAAGTCATGCAAGAATCTGCCCCACATCATACTGCGGATGTTGATCTGACCCGCGAGAAGTTAGCTTACGACCTGTATTATATAAAGAATCATTCTGTGTTTTTATATTTAATTATTGTTATGAAGACCGTTAAGAGCTTGATGAATCGTACGAACCACGGGTGATCCAGCGTCGCATTTATATTGAGTCAATTCGTATAAGCATTACCGATAGAGATCATAATAGTATTCCTATATACTGTCGCGCTTTGTAAGCCCGTATTCCCAATTATCATAATAGTTTCTTAATAATTTTATATTAGTTAAATACTTACAGTTGTTTTTTGTTCTAGTGTTTTCAAGAAGTGTGTTGATAATAAAACTTAATGTTATATGTCATTCTTCCAAGCACACATTTTGTCATTTTTACTGCTAATTCCTTTTAGCAGCGCAATTTTAATAGCAGTACTCCCTGGCGGTCAAAAGAAGCTAATTCGTAATCTGGCGCTTTTAGGTTCATTACTAACCTTACTGATGGCAGTAGTGGTGTTGTCAATGTTCGATACTGCTGGAATCACCATCCAGCTTTCAGAACATGTCACCTGGAATCCTCGTCTTGGAACCTCATATGCAGTTGGCATAGATGGCTTCTCTTTGCCAATGGTTTTGTTGACTGCGCTACTCTGTCTGATTGCGATTATGGCTTCAGCTAGTATCAAAGATCATGTTAAAGGTTACTACTTGCTCATGTTGCTACTTGAAGCAGCCATTCTTGGTGTGTTTTTGGCACAGGACTGGGCGCTGTTTTATGTGTTCTGGGAAATGACCCTGATTCCTTTATTCTTTCTCATTGACCGTTGGGGCGGTAAGAATCGCCAAATGGCAGCACTGAATTTTGTGTTGTATACCATGGGCGGGTCAGTCTTTATGTTGGTCAGCTTATTGGTATTGTTTGATGCCGTCCCTGAGCATTCATTTTCTATGGCTCACATGAAAGCTGCCGCACAAGGGTTGCCTGTTCATGAGCAGGTGATGATCTTTTTAGGGTTGCTGATCGGTTTCGGTGTAAAGATGCCGATTTTCCCTATTCATGGCTGGTTGCCTTTGGCACACGTGGAAGCTCCGAGTCCGGTGAGTATTTTACTCTCTGGCATCCTGTTGAAAATGGGAGCGTATGGCATTATTCGTGCAACGGGCATGTTGCCACAAGCAACCGTTAGCTTACAGGGACTACTGGTGGCGATTGCTCTATTCAGTATTGTTTACGGTGGCTTGTTAGCATGGCGGCAACGTGATTTGAAAAAGATGATTGCCTACTCTTCGGTGAGCCATATGGGTGTGGTTTTGCTAGGTATTTCTACACTTAATGTTACTGGTATGACAGGAGCTGTCGCACAGATGACGGCACACGGGCTGGTAGCTGGAGTAACCTTTATGTTGATCGGTATGCTGTATGAACGTACACATACACGTGATGTAGCGGACTATAGTTCACTAACCCGCATTACCCCCCGTTTTGCCTTCTTTCTGGTACTAGCCTTTGTTGCCGCTGTCGGCATGCCGGGTACCTTTGGCTTTGTCGCTGAGTTGCATGCACTGATTGGAGGTTTTCAACAATGGGGCTGGTGGATGATTCTGGTGACTGCTGGAGTGGTTATTTCCGCGATTTATGCAGTGCGTACAGTGGGTCGTTTGTTTACTGGGCCTATACGTAGCAGTATGCAAGATGTAGAGGATATGAGGCCAATGGAAATGCTGGCGGCTTCTATTTTGATGGTGCTTATAATAGGCTTAGGTCTCATGCCTAATACATTGTTACATCTGTCAGAACAGGCGATTGAACAGTTGGTGAGGGCATTTTAATGGTAAATCATACAACTGCAACTGAACCGGCAAACAAGAATGTTCGGCAGAGCTTGAAAGATATCATCAAGCATATGGAACATGTGCTTCCGGGACAAGCGCCGATTAAGGATTTCGTTCATCACAACACCTTGCATGGCTATCAACACCTACACTTTACTGAGGCACTCAAGGCGGCATATAAAACGACGGGTACCTATGGGTACATGCCGCAGGATGAGTTTGTTGAATATTATAAAGAAGGGCGTATTTGCCGATCTGACTTAATGGCAGTGATCCGAAATGATGAGTCTTTAGCGTCTGATAAGGAATGGCTAGTCACAAAAAAGAGCACGATTAAACGAGAGCAGCTGTATTTCAATGCCCTTTTATTTGGTACAAAACCTATTTCCAGTAGCAAGCTGGGCTGGTTAATTGAAGAAAAGAACATGCTTTCTTCCTTTATGCCTTATACCCCACAACCGAGTCGTGATGCTTTGTTAGCGAATGAACACACAGAAGAACAAGCGGTTAGTGGTCTGTGGCGATCCTGTTTGGAGGTGTTGGGGTTAGATCTTGATTTATTACACCCTGAAGAGCTTGCTGATTTATCACCTGAATTTGCAGAAAAATTATTTAAAGATTTAGCTTCTGAACAGCATGTAGATTCTGCTGACCACTTTATGTTGCATGGCGCCATACGCAAAGAATCTGATCGGATCCGTGAAAACCTGTGGCAAGCAGTAGGCAAGGAATATACCTTGCGAGGCTTATTAAAAGCACTGACAGGGCACGATATTCTGGACGATTACCGCCCAGCATTGTTGCGTCATATCTCCTCTTTTCTAGATCAAGGAGTAGCTTCGTGGCATCAGCATGATCGTCAACAAGGCTTTTTTGCATCGTGGCGAGCTAGTGCCTATCAGGATTTAGTACGCCATGATCCTGAGTTACCTGACTGGCAATATGAGTTAGATGGTTTACCCGAAGATGCATTAGATGCTGTCATCTTGGAGCTGGATCATTTGGGTCTAAACGAATCCCAGTGGGCGGATTATATTGAACGCCTTGCGCTGGAAATACCTGGCTGGTCAGGTATGTTCTTGTGGTTGCATCAAAACCCTGGCTACGAGGGACTGACTCAGCCTATCGAAATGATGGACTATCTGGCTGTGCGTCTGGTACTTGAACGTCTGTATGGACAACGCCTGACACGTCGGAAATGGCAACTGGAAGCAAGCTTGCATACCATTCAATGGTATTTCCATCGACGTCGTTCTGAGTTGTATGTGCGTTATTTATTGTATAACGACAATCTGCCGGAATTCCTAACCAGTCGAGCACATCGTTTAGCGAGTCATGATGTCGGTTTTGCAGATGATTATGGTCGTTGGCAAACACTCGCCGATATGGTGTGGACGTGGCAACAGAGCGCCCTTGTCGGTAAAAATGGTCAGTATAGTGTCTACCAACACGGTTGGCAGTTATTTCGCATGATGCAGGTGATGGGTGTGAATGCTGAAACGGTGGGTCAGTTGTCTGAAAAACAATTAGCCAGTTTTTTTCAGGTTCTCAATACTCTGGATGAGAACAAGTCGGGTTATTTGTGGTTACAAGCTTATGAGCGTCATTATCGTGAGGATTTCTTTAATGCGGTGAGTCAAAATGCTCATCGTGGCCAATGGCAAACGCGGGGTTCGGAAGGTACTCAAAGACCAGATGCGCAGATTATTTTTTGTATGGATGATCGTGAGGAGGGTTTTCGACGCCATTTAGAGGTCATTAACCCACAGATAGAGACATTTGGCGCGGCTGCTCATTTTAATGTCCCGCATCGCTGGAAAGGTTTAGATGATAAGGAATGCATTAAATTAACCCCTGTCACTATTGACCCGACACATGAAATACATGAAACACCAGTAAAGCAAGACAAAGCATTACTAGGCAAGCATCAAACGCGGCTCTCCAGACGCATCAAGTTGGAAGATACTTTGAATCATGAGATTCGCCGTAACTTGTTATCTTCGACGCTAATGATTGCCGCCACTGCGCCAATGACGTTAGTTACGTTGGCAGGGAAAATTTTTGCGCCGTTGACTACGGGTCGTATCTTGCAAAAGATCAAAAACAAAATAGATACGGCTATTAAAACAGATATCCATATCACCGCTACTGAAACGAAAACAGATGCTACACCGGATGACCCGTCGCAAGGATATAGCCTGCAAGAGCAAGCTACCCGGGTGAGCAGTTTCTTACGCACTAATGGCATCAACAATGGGTTTGCAACTTTTGTCATTATCATGGGGCATGGTTCAACAAACGAGAACAACCCCCACCGTTCAGCCTATGGTTGTGGTGCCTGTAGTGGAAAATTTAGTGGTCCAAATGCACGGATTATGGCGAAGATGGCGAATAATTCTGAAGTGCGTGTTTTGCTACGTGATGATGGACTGGATATTCCCGATGATTGTTGGTTTATAGGGGCGATGCACAATACTTGTAATGAAGTGATTGACTGGTATGACATCCACTTGATACCCAGTGCATTAACGCTCGCTTATGAAAAATTACTGGATGAAATGCTTCAAGCCAGTGCCTATTCAGCACATGAGCGCTGCCGCAAGTTTGCCTCGGCTCCCCATAACCCGAATATCAAAAAGGCTGTTAATCATATTGCCAGCCGTGCGCTGGATTTCTCTCAGGCCAGACCAGAATTAGGTCATGCTACGAATGCTTGTGCCATTATCGGTCGACGTTCTGTCAGTCAGGGCGTGTTCTTTGATCGTCGTTTGTTTTTAATCTCGTATGATTGCAGAGTTGATGATGAGCAAGGAAGTTTACTGGAAGCACTATTACTCTCAGCAGGGCCAGTGGGAGCTGGTATCAGCCTTGAATATTATTTTTCCAAGGTCAACAACAACCGTTATGGTGCAGGAAGCAAGGTGACCCATAATGTCACTGGTTTCTTTGGTGTTATGGAGGGCGGTGGTTCTGATTTGCGTACAGGTCTACCGAAGCAAATGATTGAAATCCATGAAGCGATGCGTTTGCAAGTGATGGTGGAGGCAAGCACACAAGTTTTAACCGAGATATATAATCGTGCGCCACCTTTGCAGGAGTTGATAGGTAACGAATGGATTTTGTTGTCATCGGTTGATCCTGATACCGGTAAGGTACATTACTTTGATCCTAAAAAGGGTTTTGTACCTTGGTCCAATGATGAAATGTCGAAACTACTCACGGTGAAAAAATCAGTGGACTGGTATGCAGGAAAAATGCAGCCTCTAGCGCCTGTGTTCGTAGAGCAGGGAGAACAGGGAGAGGTGGCGAGAAAATGATAGAAAATTTCGCATGGATTGTTCCTATCACTCCTTTACTGGCAGCCTTGTATATTGGTATCAGTAGTCTCTTAGGCTTTAATCGTGGTGAATCCGGCGAGCCACAAACCGCGAATGCAGCACTCGGTGCGGTAGCTTTTTCCTTATTCCTGATGCTGATCTTTGATGCGGTTGCGTTGTTGAGTGGTGTATCCGGTCATATCCACATCGCCGAATGGTTTCACAGTGGTGATATCAAGATAGACTATAGTTTGCATCTGGATGCACTGGCACTTTCCATTGGCACGTTGGTTTGTTTTTTATTATTAATTGCCATCCGTTTCTCAGTGAACTATTTGCATCGTGAAGAAGGCTTTCAACGCTTTTTTATGGTGATTTCTTTATTTGCTTCGGGCATGTTGTTCATTGTATTGGCGGGTAACGGTGTGATCACCTTTGTCGGTTGGGAACTTGCCGGACTTAGCTCGTACCTGCTTATTGGCTATGCCACCGATAGACCGATAGCAACCGCCAATGCCAACTATGCATTTATTACGAATAGAATAGGTGATGCCGGTTTGATATTTGCGCTGTACTTGACTTTCACCTATATCGGCAGTGCGGATTGGGTGGATATCATGAACCACAGTGCTGAGCAGAGCACTTTACATCTCGGCATGATGCTAAGTGGTTTCCTGATTGCTGCCTTGGCAAAATCTGCGATGTTGCCCTTTTCAAGCTGGATTAGTAAGGCGCTTGAAGGGCCTACCCCTTCCAGTGCTATTTTTTATGGATCATTGATGGTTCATGCGGGTGTTTATTTGGTCATTCGTTTGCAGTTTTTATTTGAACAAGTGCCGATGCTGATGTGGATGTTGGTAGTGATTGGTGCGCTATCGGCACTTTATGGTTGGTTATCAGCATTAGTACAAACGGATGTGAAAAGCTCGTTGATGTTTTCTACCACCGCTCAAGTGGGTTTGATGTTTGTCGAATGCGGGTTAGGCTGGTTTGAGCTAGCTGCTTGGCATCTGGCATTGCATGCAATCTGGCGTGCATGGCAATTTTTAAGTTCACCTGCGCTGATGCATATGGTTAGTCGTCCTGCACGGCCGGTGTCTCCATGGCTACAAAAAAGTGGATTTTTATATACCGCAGCGTTACAACGATTTTGGCTAGATCATTTTGCGGATTGGTTTATATTGCGCCCAATTAAATCTTTATCCGATGAAGTTAGAGATTTTGATGAAAAAGTAGTGCATCGCATTATTGGCTTGCCAACAGAGCAGGGCGGTTTGCAAGGACTACGCCAGCAGAAATGGATTGATAATGTAGGTAAAGGACGGGGGGTGTCAGGAAGACTGATGGAACTAGTTGCTTCAGCTTTTGAATGGTTCGAAGAGAGATTGATTTTACAAGGTGGTGGCGAAGGTCTGTTTAAAGTCATCAATCATTTAGGGGGCTACATGTTGACCATTGAAAAGCTCCTTAATCAGCCTCGGTACTTGATTTTGATTGTAGCGATAACCTTTGTGGTGATTATTTGATGATTACGACAACGACATCTCTGGATACAATACCAATCAACATCACGCATGCAGATGCAGGCTACACTTTGACAGAAATACTATGGAATACACAGCTGGATTATCCTGTTTTGGCTGTTTTACAATTATTACCCTTAGTCGCTGCCATTATTGCACTGTTAGCACGCAACACGGCTTTAGTGACTCTCATTACTATTCTCACGGTGAGTGCAGAACTCATCCTGGCGATCATGGTGTATCACGGCTTTGATATACAAGAATCCAGCATGCAATATGCCGAGCACCTGCCTTTTCTGCCGGGATATCATGCGGCAATTGATGGTGTCAGTCTGCTGTTTATTCTGCTGACCGCTTTTATTTCCGCCATGCTAGTGCTGTATTCGCTGGCTCGGAAAATACAGGAACTACCCAAGTTATTACCGACTATACTGGCAACAGAAGCTGTATTAATGACGTTGTTCACCACAATGAATCTCATGTGGTTTGTAGTTTTCTCAGCGATAGAATTGATTTTGGTTGCCTATATGTTGTTGCATTGGGCAAGTTCGCCTGAAAAGGATCTGGCGCGAGCTCGCTACATCCAGTTTATGCTGGTGGGCATTGTATTACTCCTTGCGGGCACACTCATGTTGGGCTGGAACTATGCCGATGCAACGGGTAACCAGTGGGATTTTGATCTGTTTAACCTACTTAATGTAAAAGTACCCATCGCATTACAAAGTATTATTTTCTTTCTGCTATTTTACGGTTTTGCTATACGTACACCGCTTTTCCCGTTGCATGGCTGGCTACCTATTTTTGCAACACACGGTAATGTAGCGCTGGCTCCTGCGGTGATGCTGGGCTTAAAAGTGGGTATTTATGGCATGTTACGGTTTGTATTTACACTCACCCCAGAAGCCATTATCCAATGGCAACGTTACATCATTGCTTTTGCAGTCATCGGTGTGTTTTATGCGGCTATTCTTGCTTTTATGCAAAAAAATCTACGTCGCCTACTAGCTTTTGCGGTTATCTCACATACCAGCATACTTATTATCGGCTTGTTTAGTTTGGGTCATACGGCTTTTCAAGGCAGTGTTCTGCTTTCTGTAAACTTCGGTATTGCCATTGTTGGTTTGGTGTTTATGACAGGCTTCGTTTTTAGACGTAGCAAGAGTTTATTGCTATCTCGTTTAGGCGGCTTGTTCGATACGATTCCTATGATTGGCGTGACATTCCTATTGGCTGGATTAGCTATTGTCGGTATGCCTGGAACACCGGGGTTTGATGCAGTGCATTTAATTCTAGAAGCGGCTATGGAGCGCTTCGGGGCGCTTATTACGGTTGTTGCTGCTTTAGGGAATGTTATTGCTGCTGGCTTCTTGTTGTGGTCATTTCAGCGAGCGTTTCTTACTCCCAGAGAAACGCCTGCATCCGAGAGCTATCTTGAAACAACTACGTGGGGTGAGCGTAGCGTCGCTATGATTTTATTGGCTGTTCTGGTCATAACCGGTTTCCATTCTGACCCATGGCTGGATTTGATTGAAACTCCGCTGGAAGGATTGCATGCTCTTTACAATAAATAAGGTAGTCAAATCACCTAAGGTGTTTTTATGCTAATTACACAACCTCCCGTTATTACTTATTTATTAGCAAGCATGCCTGTTGGTATCGCATTAATCTGGCTGTTTTCTTTTTTCAGTGACAATGATAATAAGGGGGGTAACAGATCAAAATGGATAGCTTTGATCACATCAGCGGTGAGTCTTCTTATCGCATTGATGCTGTTATTAAGTTTTTATCAACAGGGCAATGAAGTTGCTGCTGGTTTTCAATTTGTAGAAAAACATGCGTGGATACCTACTTTAAATATTAATTATCAGGTAGGAGTGGACGGTATTTCCATTTTCTTTCTACCGTTATCATGCTTGTTGTTTATGGCGATTACTATCGCCTCATGGAAGCGCATACATCATATGCCACAGGTGTATTACAGTTTGCTTTTGTTATTGCAAATGGCAACGCTGGGTATATTTGTAGCCATAGACACCATCTTGTTTATACTATTTTGGGAACTCACTTTAATACCCATTTATTTCCTCATTGCATTATGGGGAAAAGGTCCAAATCGTCGCTATGCCGCCACTAAATACATCCTGCTAATGATGGTGGGTGGAATCCCGTTACTCTTTGGGTTCATTCTGTTAGCACTTGGCGCACAAGCAGGTATGCCAGAAAATGGTTTAGTCTTTGATTACCAAACCTTGCTAAAAAACCCGTTACCAGCGTCGCAACAAACATTGATCTTTTTTTTGCTCTTTATTGGTTTTGCATTTAAAACACCATTATTTCCCTTTCATACTTGGTTACCTGTCTTGGCTATGGAAGGCCCAGTAGCGATTGGTGCCATTATGACGGGCTTAAAATTAGGTGCTTACGGTCTCATTCGATTTACTATTCCATTAGCTCCCGATGCCGCTGTTACTTTTCACTGGCTGTTTGCGGGGTTAGGTGTTATTGGAATTATCTATGGTGCCTTGATGGCGATGCAACAAACCAACCTGCGTAGCATGTTGGCTTATTCAAGTATCAGCCACATCGGTTTGGTCGTTCTTAGCCTTGCTTCATTTGATATACAAGGCATTCAGGGAGCGATATTTCAGCTATTAAATTTCACGTTTATATCGGGTGGCTTGTTTCTGATTGTTGGTTTCTTGCATGCTCGAACAGGTACGACGGAAGTGGTTAGCCTGGGAGGAGTTGCTACTACGATGCCAATGTTGGCAACCTTCTTCTTTATCTTTGGAGTGGCCAGTATAGGAATGCCCGGAACCAGTGGTTTTCCTGCGGAGTTCATGATGCTGATCAGCTCACTAAAAAATCATACCGGAGCAGGGATAGCGGCGTTGTTTGGCGTTATTCTGGGTGCAGGTTATTTACTGACGATATTCAGACGCGCTTTTCTTGGTCCTGTTACCAGCAGCATTGTAGCCGAATCAAAAGATCTACAACGCCGCGAGATGGTTGTCGTGATTACCTTACTACTGTTAATAGTCACTCTTGGAGTCTATCCGGCAATCATTCTGGATATCATGGAGCCTAGCACTAGTCAATGGGTTGCATTTTTGCATCGTTAATACAGTGTTAGTACATCGGATGCCTAAAAAATACTTGCTTACACGTTCTATTTCAGTTCCTGAATTTGATTGATGATTCCAGCAATCGTGCCCTGACCCAATCCTTCTGTGTCATTGTATATGCGGGTATAGTCATTAATATTAGATTTACAATCAACAATCCTGTGGCAACTCCTCTCACTACCTTCTCGTTTCCTAGAAAGCGAGGTATTAGTACAGTGCCAAATCATAATCTCATGTGACTTATATACTCTGACCTTGATTTAAAAGTAAGTGCTGGTCATATCTTCGTCGCTATGTTTCCTTACTGTGTTCCATAAATATAATCAGTCCAAAATCAAAGCTTGAGCGCCTAGCATAAAACATATATTCCAGTATATCTGGAATGCATCCTTGCATATCGGTTAAAAATCAATCACTTAAATGTCTTCAATAAACTTGACAATACTCTTATTCTTAATTTGGAGATAGAAAATGAAAAAGTATGCACGAAATTTATTGATACTAGGTATTTTCTTCATAAGTAGCAATAGTCTATTTGCAGAAACTATAAGCGTCACGCTATATCAACATGTTAATTTTAATGGTGGTATTGCTGGTAGCTCTGAAATGATTTCATCAGATGATTCTGATTTACGTGATAATCAAATTGGGAATGATGCTATCAGTTCACTTAATGTACCTTTGGGATGTCTGGTGGTGCTGTATCAACATGTCGACTATAGAGGCACTTCTGAAATATTTACATCTGGAGATTTTGATTTGCGTGATAACCCAATAGGCAACGATACTGTTTCTTCTGTAAAGGTCACTTGTGGTTTGCAGGGAGTAAAAGGAGATACGGGTGTTTCTGGTGCTGATGGCAAAGATGGTGCTGATGGGAATGATGGTACTAATGGCAACGACGGTGCTGATGGGAATGATGGTACTAATGGCAACGACGGTGCTACAGGTGATACAGGTGCTACAGGTCAAGGCTTCTTTGACTGGTTTTCAGAAACCATTGGTGACTTTGATGGTAGTGGAGCGATCGATCAAGATGATGTTCAAGCTTGGTTAGGTAACAATCCTACATAAACAACTAGTCTAATTATAGACATAGTCAGTCTCAGATATATTGACTAGCATATCTACTCAGACTTCCTTCAGAGGTATTCTTGCAAGTTGCTACATTTAGTTGTTGAAATAATATATACGACTAAATGTAGTAATTGACATGTAACACTGCATGTCGGTACTGACTAGAACCATTTATGATCTGGTGATGTCTTCGCCTAATCACCCTAGTTAGAGGGTTATATTTTTAATCATTAATCTAGGTTAATTGATGAATACACGTTCTATTCAGTTCCTGAATTTGATTGATGATTCCAGCAATCGTGCCCTGACCGAATCCTTCTGTGTCATTGTATATGTGGGTATAGTCCTTAATATTAGATTCAATCAGTTCAATAACTTCAGACAAACTCTTCTCATCATCGTAAATGTCCAAACCTTGTACATATTGTACCGCTGAAATAATATCATCAGCGTAGTTGCAACCATTGAAAATCAGTTGTCCACTATCTTGTCGGAATTGGCCTTTCTCCAAAGCTTTTTCAATAACAAGACGGATTTCCACACTGTTTTTTACTGCGTTGTTATTCTTCATAAAGCCCCTTGTTATTTATATTTATTATAATTCAATGGTATAGCTATAGCTGATTACCAACTCATCTACCTAAGCCAAGAATTTAGGAGTCTGGTTTTTTTAAAGCACTAAGTGCCACTTTGCAGACCCTTCGACAAGCTCAGGGCGCTACATGATACAGGCTTTGGTTTACTTTGGGTCTACAAGTCTACAAGTCTACAACTGGCAAATAGAGTCTTCTTTTTATTTCATCATAATCAGGATGTCTCGATGCAATGAGTCCGTGACGAAGAAGTAGATCAATATTAACCAAATCGCAGTTTTCTTTAAATTCAGTCGTGTGTTCTACGATCGTAGCTAATTTTTCAATACTTATCAGTTGAAATGAAGACACTTCTCCGTCGGTATTTTTCGGGATAAAGGATTCTGGCAACCACAGGTCATAAACAAATAGGGTATCAGGGTTTATCCCGCGGTTGCCTTCATAACAATAGCTTAAAGAGGTGATGTAGTTAGCTTGTCGGGCGAGTTGCTCAGGAATGTTTGCCTCTTCAGCAGCCTCTTTCACTAAATTGTCTAGTAAACCCATTCCTGCGGGTTGTCCACCCGCAACCATTTGGTCTAGTTTACCTGGCCAAAATGGTTTATCCATTGTGCGTGTACCTACCCAAACATAAACCCCATCCTCTTTTTCAACTAGCCCGTTTACATGTACCCCAAAGCTTTTAATCCCTAGATAGGATGTTGCTGCTCTTTCTACAAACATACGCGGAGTTTCTGCAAATCTCATGAGCACTGGATAAATCTCATCAACCCAGGTATCTATGATTCCTTGTTGATGTAATTCAGAGAATACTTTAGCTGCTGCGGAGGTCATTTTGTCAGCGGTATTGAGTTCTTTATGAAAAGTAATTGATGTATCGGTGATGACGAAAACATCTGGATAGTTAGATAATTGATTACAGAATGCCGGGTTAACCCAGCCAAGATTTTCATTTTGTATTTCGAATTTTTTATAGATGCTTAAGTCATATTGATTACATGCTTCGATCCGTTGTAAATAGCTCATGAAATTAACCCATATTTGTTTGAGTGTTTTTAGTAGTGTTTAAATAACCCCGTGGTCTGATTGCAACGACACAGATGACTTTTGTACATAAAGTACCATCAGTCGTATAAAGACCATATTCAAAAGAAGGTGTGCTTCTACCTTTACGGGCTAATTGTTGCTTAATTTCCTGTTCTTTTTCTTTCGGGAAGTCGAAGCGTAATTCAAGATCAGTGTTACCCGGTTTGATGAAATCAATACTGAGGTGTCGTGTCCATACTGCATAATCGTCAAAGATACGCGCACAGGCAAGGGGTGCGATAGGATCAGCCAATGATGCCTGAAATCCTCCAAACATTGAATTCCCCGTATTTTTTGCTATCCAAGTCAGCGGTAAAAATATCCTGATGTGTCGCCAGTTATCAGATAGCTCAAGTACTTTTATGCGCATGAGCCACCAGGCAGGATACCATTCAAGCCGTTTCCCATCGGGTAGCCAGCTAAGGTATTTCTTAAATATAGTGATTGGATTTGACATCTAACTTACTCATGCTCTACTACAGAGGTCTCAATTGTACTACCAAAGTCCATGACCAAATAGTACTTTTAGTGGGACAACAGGGCGTCACTAAAGCGTTGAAGAACATTTAATCAAATGCTGATATACTCCGCGTTTCGGTTTTTTGATCATCAAGGAAACTTTGATTAAGTCTGCTCTTAGAAAATCACTGAGATTTGTTCTGAGCTTTCTTATTAATCGGTATAAAATAGGGCACATGATAAACATTCATAATATTTTAAGATTATTACTGCTAGTTGGTATGGTAATCGTTCCTCTTCTACAAACTAGCGCTGAGACAGGTAGCAATAAGCCATCACAGCCTGTTTGGGAAGCAATGGATTCTGCTGCTAATCAGCAAGGCCAGAGACAAGGCACACCTACTTCGACCAGTGAACAGGGTTTTGCAAAACCCCCGCCGGCCACCAACAAACTGTCTGCGCTTATTATTACCGATAATGCTACGGTAACAAAAGGTGAAACCATTACTTTTACTCTGGAAAGTAATCAATCAAATCTACGTTATTACTGGGCAAGTAATAACCAAAAAAGTGCACGAAGTAGTTTTATTGTTAATACAGGATCGCTAAGCCCAGGAAAACATCGAGTAAGGGCAAGTGTCACTAATAAACAACGTGTTCAAGCCCATGCAACTTTATTTTTTAATGTTATTGATAGTAATGAAGACAATGCTAAGGATACAGATAGCTCAACGGGTAATACGGGTGAAGTTTCTAACGAAAGTTCTAACAACGAGAGCACTAATAATGATGGAAAGATTATAGAGCTTCCCGCTGCTAATGTTGATCAACCCTCTGTAAATACAGAAACTACTTCAGATACCGGCAAGATAATAGAGTTGCCTGTTGCCAATCCAGAAGACAGTACAAAAGACAGCATAGAAAACAGCACAACAGACAATGCGAATACACAGGATATAAAAAATGATAACTCGGCTAGTAATGAGACTGAAGATGGTCAATCCAGCCTTTTGATTACACCGCAACGTCAAAGTGTTGTAAGGGGAAGTACAGCAGTCTTTACTAGTAACGTTAGTGCGAGTGATGGTTATCAGTTCAAATGGAAGTTCACCGATAAACGTAGCGACTCTGAACAGTTTGAGATTTCTTCAGGGAATCTGGAAGCGGGTAGCTATTTGGTGCATTTGACAACTAAAGACAAGAACAACAACGAGACTAAAGCTCAAGCCACTTTAGTCATTAGCTTAGCCGATAATAAATTGATAACCGTTCCGGATGTTGTAGGAACAAAACTCGCTGAAATTAAGACACAGCTAGAGCAAGCCAATCTGCAATTGGGGGATGTATCTGAGCGACCCGTTAAAGAGGGTGAAGGCATAGTAATAGAACAAAATCCGCTAGCGGGGAGCCAGCTTGAAAAAGGGGCTAGTGTGAATATTGTTGTGGGTAAAGCAGAAGTGCCAACCAAACCACTAACGGTAAATATTCAACCGGCTTCCATGATTGTAGAACAAGGTAAAAAGGTAGAGTTTACGGCTATATTCGTTGATCCGGGAATTGATACTAATGCGCTTGGTTTGTCGTGGACATCCGCTAATTTTACTAGTGAAAATACGACCTTCACTATCGACACATCATCGTTGCCCCTAGGTAAATACTCAGTTGAATTAGAGGTTAAAAATACTCAAGGGCAACAAGTTTCTAGTGCTGCAAACTACACTGCAACGTATGAAGTCACTCCTAAAACAATAAAAGCCCCTGATTTATTAGGGAAAGACATAGATTCTGTTCGTGAGCGCTGCTTGAACAATCAGGCTTAAAACTTGGTGATATCAAACAACGAGAAAGCAGTGATGTAAGTGAAGGTCAGGTATTAGAACAATCTCCCCTCGCAGGCGATCGTATTACTACGGGTAGAAGTATAAGCATCACAATTGCAGCTGCTAAGAAAGAAGAAACAACCATTGCTCTATCTGCGGATACGGTTGCTATAAAACTGGGCGATACGGTTGCTTTCACAACAAAACTGGTACCAGAGCCTTCGGTTGAAGAAAGTACCGATATTCATTACGTCTATACAATGAATGCTGAGAAAAAAGCTAATGTTAAACCAGGGTTTCAATGGATACCTGAGAATGAAGGTATTTATTCAGTGTCGGTTACTGCCTACAATGATACAGGCATGTTGGCAAAATCAGCACCCTTGAGTATTGATGTGTCTCCTGCCTGGGAATTACCTGTTGCTAAAATACTGCCTGAAATGCAGATAATCAATCAAGGGGCGAATGCTGAGTTTGTAAGTACCGCAACTTATGATTTAAATAGCTCACTGAATTATGAATGGTCTAGTGATACGAAACATGGGGGTAGTAAAAAACAATTCATGTTTGACACTACCGGCATTGAACCCGGTACTTATACCGTCACTTTGAATGTAAAGGACGATAAAAATAAAGAGTCATCCGCAACGGCTATGTTAGTCGTTCAGGCAAGTGTTAGTGATCTTAATGTTGCGAATATTGGCGCTAATACGGGCGGGCATACTAGCAAAGAAGATGGCACTAATCATTCTCAGTTAGTCGATGGATCTATTGTACGGCCTGAAACTGATCCAAAAATTCACTTGAGCGTATCTCGACAATTTGTCAGTACAGGTAGCGACATTAAAATTAAGGTATTAAGTGACGAGGAATTGATCCCTGATAGCTACTACTTTGAATCGGGCGATGATCAAAATATGACATGGATTAAAGCCAATGAGATTACCCACACCTATAAGGGGTTTGGTACCTACACAGTACGTGCTGCCGTTAAACAGGGAGAAAAAGTTTATCATTCAAAGAGTATGACGCTCTGGGTTTGGTCTCCAATGCTATTGCTACTTACTGCCGGCATAGGTTTTCTGGCATACGCCTTAATGTGGTGGTGGACCAAGTTCATCCCAAAATCTAAAAATGAGGCAACTACCCTCCCTATCACTAAACCCGTTGTCATAGAAGAACAGGTGCCATTATCGGCTAATGCAAGTGATGAAGATGATATCGTTACAGAGGCGAGACATGCGCATAACAAAACGGTTACTTCGGTATTAAAAAAAGCTATTTTTCAATTTGTACTAGGTGTAGGAATTTCTATACTTGTGCTTTACGTCATACTAAAATCAGCCAACTTAATTTAAGGAAAGTTTAAGGAAAATAAATGTTAACGGATTCACATTGCCATTTAGACAAAGTTGACCTCACGCCTTTTGACGGCAACATAGAGAATATGCTCAATCACGCCAGAGAAGCGGGTGTGCACCAGTTCCTATGTGTGTGTATTGATATGGAACACTTTGCAGATGTGCATCGCATTGCTCGCGATTTTGAAGATGTGTATTGCTCAGTGGGTTTGCACCCTACACATCAGGAAGGACTGGAGCCTGATGTGGATACATTAATCCGTTTTTCTAGCGAGGATCACGTCATAGCAACGGGCGAAACGGGATTAGATAATTTCCATTTTAAAAATAATGCAGATATGACCTGGCAACATGATCGTTTTCGAACACATATCCGGGCGGCACGTGAAACGGGTAAACCTTTAATTATCCATACTCGTGATGCCAGAGAAGACACCATCCGTATCTTGAGGGAAGAAAGGGCAGAAGAAGTAGGCGGGGTTATGCACTGTTTCGCCGAAGACTGGGATACGGCAGAAAAAGCATTAGATCTGGGTTTCTACATTTCGTTTTCAGGAATTGTAACTTTCAATAGTGCTAAAGAGTTACAGGAAGTTGCGAAGAAAGTACCTGAGGATAAAATGCTTATTGAAACAGATTCCCCCTGGCTTGCTCCTACCCCTAATCGTGGAAAGCCAAATCAACCGGCCTATGTGCAATATGTAGCGGAGAAAGTCGCTGAACTACGTGAAACGGACTATGAGCATATTGGGAAAGTAACGACGGAAAACTTCAATCGTCTATTTAAGTTGAATTCGTAACTTCAATGCGGATTCAGCTAAACCCCGCGTTTCGTACCTCAACGCAGGCTACTGTTGCTTTGTAACACCCTCGCGTAGCATTGAGACACACTTCTCATCAGATCAGTAAAACCTTTTCAATAACTCTTTTGTAATTGCTTTCCGTTACCTGATAATCCATTCGAATCTCTTTCATAAATTCTGAATAATCAATATCATTTTCTGTTGATTTAAACGCGGCTTTGAAATTCTCTTCAGCCGCCCTGAATTTTTTTCGGATAGTATGTAAAAAAATGCCAAACATGATATTGATGGGAACACTATCAGGTGCTATAGCTGTGGCATTTGAATAATACGTTTCAGCTTCATCATAATCTTGTAAATGATGACTCAGCAAAAAGGCATATAGCGCTTTTATATTTTCATTCTTAGGGGCGAGATGAATCGCTCTCTTAAAATAATCTATCGCTTTTATAGGATTACTACAGCTATCTTCTAAAAAAATAGCATATTGGATATTATTGATAGCACTGTTTGGGTCTTTCGCTAAAGCCTCTTTATATTTGTTATCATCTTTTGGGTAGTTCGATTGCTCTAATGAATCCATGAAATCGTTTAATTGATCAATATTATCAATAGCTTGTGGCACTTCTTTTTCCTCAAGCTGTTCCTCAAGTTCTTCATCAAAAATTCCGACGTGTTCGACTTTGCTTAAATCTTGATATGGATAGAGTAGCTTCTTGTAATGTTGTGCTTTATCTTTAGCTAAAGCCAGTAAGTAGTTCTCCTTAAAGTAATCTAAACTGATGGTATCTAAATTGTCGATACTGTTGAATGAGTTAATGATCTGGAACATTAATTGATCAAAACCTTCAATTTCAACAATAAAGTCTTTCTCAGTCAAAAGTTGTGTTACATCAGGGTTTATTTTCTTTGCATTAAGGGTACACCAAAAAATAGATTGTCGATTTGTATTGGAAAGTTGTGATAAGCATTCCATTAATTCTGGTCTGTTACCATTGTGGCCTATAAAAACAGATCTGAAGGTTTTGCATACAGTGGCTAAAAAATCTATTTCTGATGGTCGTGGGTGTACTAGATGTGCAGACGGCGAGGTGGTATCAGATACACTGTGGAGCCTCTCCGAAGCAGTTAAATCATTATGTAGTTTGCACACCATAGGCCGCGTTGTTTGCTGAACAAATGTCTCCGCACTATATGCTTGTTGATAAAACAACGGTGCTTTAGTAGAGGCGGTTGAGAACAAAGCATCTTCCAGAAGCTGATCTGCATTGCTGGTGATAGCCAGATTATGAGCTGTTTGCTCAAGAATTTGAGCCAATATTAAATAGCCTAATCCGGGAGTAGCCAGAGTGATTTGTTGTTGAACCATTCTCATGCTCATTTCTGGCTCAAATTGAAAGCGTTTTTGAACAATTTGCTGATAATAATGTTCTACATTTTTAGTACCAATGCCGATTTTTTTGATCCATCGCTGTAACTGACTAGACTCCAAATCTTCGACAATTTCTTCGAACCACTTTACAGCCAGGTCATTTTTGGTTGGAATACCTGAACTACGAGATGCGCCCGCTCCTAGATGAAAACAAAATCTCATTTTGCTATCTTCTACAAGAGTATCTTTAAAAAGACGGACAAATCGTTGCTGATTTATCTGTACTGGTTTAGTGCTTGCCATTAAATCGTTAGTTTTTTATTTTTTGGCGATCTCAAATTCATGATCAGGAATGAATGGAGTAGAGATTACCTTTATTATAATAATAGTGACCGTTATGCATTTTGTTGCACTCACGATGAAACACTGATTATCCACATACCGTCCAGAAGCCTTGTCTAGTGTAAATCAGCGAGGTCATTAGTGTGCTATATGAAAGGTATGGGGAGAAGTCTTTACGGATGTGTTGAGCTTTACTTATAATATCCGTTATCTAGTGGCGTACAGCTGGAAGACAATAACCATACAAAAGGATTGTGATTATTAGACTTGTTTATATATCAACCTTTATTGTCTAAATATAGACCATATTTTAGCTATGGAATAAATACTAAGAAACATTATTAAAAATATATCTCGTAGGATGTGCAAAGCGCAGCGTGTGCATCTTTTCAAGTACAAATTTGATGCGCACACCATCGTTTTGCACATCCTACATCCTTGTTTTTCTAGTATTGAATCCCTTGGGGGTTTTATTCCCCGTCCCTTGGGGCGTAAAAGCAGCTTTATTAAAGATACCCAGAGCAAGTTCAACACTCTATTCAGGCTCGCCTGTGGTTGTTATCACACTTCTGGGCGAGCCTGAAGGCTCACTTCCAAATAACATAACCGCTCTGATGAAATACCCCGCTTTCGAGATAGGAGAAAGGAGAGCTTTTAGCGAGAGGGCTTGCCCGGGGATGATTATTAGCCCTGATACTTCGGCAAGCACAGTACGGAGAGCTCAGGAAAACGACTGACAATTATTCAGAATTACTTGAGTAAGAATTGATTTTCAATAGGATAATAGACACTAGCAGAATCAATGAGCGTATTGGCGGTTAATGCCCGAACGCCATAGACCTCGGCATTAATACCATAATCACGTATAATTTTTTGCAATAACAAATCGAAGTCACCATCACCAGAAGCCAGAACAACAGTATCTACCTGCTGGGCGTATTTAACGACATCTAAGGTAATTCCCACATCCCAATCGCCTTTGGCCGTACCATCGCTACGTTGAATATAAGGTTTGAGTTTTACGGTAAACCCCAGTTTTTTTAAAATCTGCTGAAATTGTTGCTGTTTCCTATCCCCCCGATCAATAGCGTAGGCAAAAGCATGTTCTATCTGCCCACGTGAACTGACATCTTTCCAAAATACGGAATAGTTAAAGTGGCAGCCGTATGCTTGGCGTACCGTATAATAAATATTCTGTACATCTACGAAAATGGCTATCTTATTGCTAGGTTGATTCATTTTAGAGCGTTGTTAGTCATTCAGGGCTGTTCAATGCTAAGAGTATAGATTGTAGAATTACCATTTGTATGGTGCGAATTTATTCGCAAATGTATTGATGCGGTAGTTTCTTGCGAATAAATTCGCACCTACAATGTTAACTTTCTTAGCATTGAACAGCCCTGATTAGTCATTGCAGGAACTAGAGATAACCTAAAGATAACCAGATATGACTTATTACACAACCGGAACCTTATTATTAGACCATAAGTATGCTTGAGCGATTAACAAACAGTAAGAAATAAAATCTGGAAGAAAACCTATTTTGTAGCTGATAACTCCTGTTCGACATCTTTTCTATTTGTTGATGCCGATCTAGGGGGAGGAGACCACTTCATCAACCTACAGTTTTTTTATTCAACCTTTCTGGATGATAACTAGTTATAGAGCACGAATAGGTCTTCAATCCAAATTCCACCTTTAATGTCAGCTTTATTATTTTCTGCATTATTCTCTCCAGTCTCATCAGCTCTTTGTGGGAGCATGGCTTGAATGCTAGTGAGGTTAGTCTCATCAAAAGCCAGTGTGATATTTCCCCCGACATGATTCACCAAGACAAATGCAGCTAGTAGTTGACCAAGCTGTTGATCTCCAGAGTTATCGTCCAAGGTTAAAAACTGTTTGGCTAAATCATCGTTTGGAGTGGATGCTGTTCCCAGAATTTGTACACCTTGATCGGTATTAGTAACAGATATTGTTGGATTATTGCTAGAGTCTTTACCTTTACCCATAAGTGATTGCATCATGACACTTAGTAGAGAAGTACAGCCTTGTTGATTTAGTTCAGTCTGGGAAAGATCATTGTCGATTGTATCAAGTTTCACATCGCTCGATAAAGCTTGATCAACCTGATTAATGCATTCCTGATAATTGATAGCTTCAGTATTTCCACCTTCTAGGATGTATCCACGAGCTTGTTCTAACCACTGATTTAGACTTTGGTTTATCTGTGTCATCTTTTCGGTCTTATTAATTTCATTTTCCCAATAGCCACTAGCATCCAGAGTGAATCCTTTTTCCGCGAGTATTTGTGGTTCAGCGACCTGTTGTAAAAATGAGTTTACTGCTTGTTTAGGGAGCTTGTAATGTGATTGCGCACTGCTCATGGTGATCAAGCTTTTCACCATCTCAACTCTTGATTGGCGATGTGAAAGGCTCATTTTTTCCTGGATGAGCTGTTGACGGTCTTGCTCAATATCGAAGAAATTCATCGCGAGTCGTAGATCAATTAATAGCTCATCTACATTCCATGGCTTATTGATATAACGGAAAATCTCACCCGTGTTCACCGCTTCTATTGCATCATCCAGGTCGCTGTAGGCGGTAGTGAGCATTCTAATAATCTTGGGGTACTCCTTACGAGTATGGCGTAATAAATCCACTCCAAGTTCCCCAGGCATACGTTGATCGGTGATCAAAACACCAATCTCATTATGTTTTTCATCAAGCACTGCCTTTGCTTCTTTCACATCAGCCGCGGTTAGTACAGTAAACTGTGGAGAGACGAGACGGGTAAACATCTTACGTGCCTTTTCTTCATCGTCTACAAAAAGGATGGCATGTGAATTTTGAGTACTATTTCGGCTAATAAAGCTCATCTGTATAACTCTCCTGAGGGGTTTGCAAGGGCTAGGTCAAAGCTGAAATCAGTGAATCTCCCGACTTCACTATCAACAGTAATTGAACCACCGTGGTTTTCTATAATGGTATGGCAGATACTAAGCCCCATACCCAGCCCCTCTCCAACATCACGTGTGGTGTAGAAGGGTTCAAAAATTCGTGATAGGACTTCTGGTTTAATACCTATACCGTTATCCCGGATAGATATTTTTACGCGTGGGTTAGCGACATGTTCATCCGGGGTCGACATCAGTTTTGCCGAAATGGCGATAGTAGCATCTTCTTTATCCTGTGCAGCCTTGATGGCGTTAGTGAGCAAGTTAACCAGTATTTGCACAATATGACTGTTTGAACCGATAACTTCCAGTTGATCAGGTATATCAACATCAATGCGGATTATACCTTTTTCACTAGCGGTAAAACGTAGTGCGCTTTGTACAGCATCCTCTATAAAAAAGGCTTGTTCTTTATCAACTTCTTCAGGATAGGCAAAGGTATGTAGGTCTTTGACGATTGCCTTGATACGATCCATTCCTTCGATAATATCATCGACCATTTCAGCCAACTCTTCATCGTCTTTAACGGTTTGGTCGCGCTTTAATATTTGTGCAGCGGTGATGGTATAATTTAATGGATTATTTACTTCATGCAACAATCCTGCTGCCAGACTGCCGAGCGCATTTAATTTTTCACTGTGCAGTAATTTACTTTCGGCTGCCCTTGAGGTTTGTCAAAGCATCAGCTAATTCCTGATTATGTACTTGTAACTCTTTTTCAAGTTGTAGCGAGTCTGTCAGGTTTTTCAGACGGGTTTTCAATTCAGTGGTTGAAAAAGGCTTGGTGATAAAATCATCTGCGCCATTTTCCAAGGCTGTCATTTTAGATTGCTCGTCGATTCGAGCGGTTAACAAAATGACTTTGGTAAATTGTAGTGCGGGGTTATTTTTGATTTTTTTACATAGCTCCAGACCATCAATCTTAGGCAGCATTAAATCCGTTAAAACCAGATCGGGTTTATGTTTGGTTGCTAGTTCAAGTCCTGCTTGTCCATCTGCTGCTGAAAATACGCGGTAATGTTCTGTTAGGGTATTCACCAAATAGGTGCGTAAATCAGGTTCATCTTCGACGATGAGCAAATTAGCGCGTTTATCCTGTTCGCTGTCTTTACTGTTTATAGCGGGTTCCAGAATAGCAGTGTCAGGTCTATTGAGTTGCAACGTGTAATCTGCTTTTTGGTGCAATTTTTCAAGTGGGGTCTGTATCACAGCATCCGTATAAGTGTTAATTGATACTTCTGATAGCGTGTTTTCATCTTGGTCGATCGTTGGGAAGAACAGCGTAAAGGTGGTGCCGCTATCAAGTTGACTATCAACCTGAATTTGACCGTTTTGAGCCAGTGTTAGTTCGCGTACTAATGCTAGTCCCAATCCAGTTCCCTGATATTTACGTGTTGCAGAACTATCAGCTTGCTGGAAGCGCTCGAAAATATGCGGTAAGTCTTTTTGACTAATGCCAATACCGGTATCGGAAATGGTGATGGTAACACCTTTTGAATCAATCTTATCGTGGATGTGGATTTCACCATTTTCCGGAGTAAATTTAATCGCATTGTTGAGCAGATTAATAAATATTTTCTCTAATGCATTCACATTGGCATTGATGATTGCAGGGGAGAAGTCACTATTTATATTAAGTGTTATTTTTTGCTTTTCAGCGAGGTGATGCATGCTGTTAACGATACCTCGTAACAGCGGTTTCAGGTCAACTGGCTTACATTCAAGTTCTCTATTGGTGTCGTCAAGACGAACAATATTGAGAATATCGTTAACCAGTTTTAGCAAGCGGTAACCATTATCGCGCGCCGTAGTGAGTAATTGGTTTACCTTAAAGTCAAAAGGCTGATCGGATTGCAATAAGTCTTCAACGGGGGATAAAATTAAAGTTAACGGAGTACGTAATTCATGGCTGATATTGGCAAAAAAATCGGTTTTTATCCTATCAAGTGCTGCTAATTCTTTGTTACGTTTATCTAACTCGAAACCCAGTGAAAATTCTTTGAAACGTCTTTTCTCACCAAAATAACTCATAGCACAACCTATAAGTCCGGTAAGAATCAAAAAGTATAAATTACTGAATATTAATGTAATGGATTTAACATTTTCGAAGTCTATATAAATATAGAATAAGTAAATAATCAGGGTGATTATTAAGGTAAATAAGGCTTCTCTTAGGTTCAATGCCAACATAGTCGTTGTGCCGATAACAACAAGGCTTAGACCTGCATAGTAAGGTGATGTCATATCATGGGCGGTGTACATCATATGACATATAGCGGTGTTAATTATAATGGGCCACAAAAATGCATTTAGTGTTGTGTATTTTTGTGTTTTGGGGGAAAATATTAAGTAAAAATAGTAGGCATAGCCCTATAACAGCAACGGTTCTGATAATGAAAAAATCAGCAAAATCGTCCTTATATAAGATGTAATCTAGAGAAAGACCTGCGGGAACCAATATAAGAGAGATAATACATGCGGTATATACATCTCTTAAACGACGAGAAATTCGTTCTTCATCGTAGGCTTTATTCAGTTCTGAGCTAATATCCACAGCAATATTATTTGGTTATATCTAGAAAAATATTGAATCCGCTTTCATCCGTGTAGACTTCTTGCTCTCCATGATCTGGAATAAGAGTCAGCATGTCTTCTTCGTTGCGATAGATGAGGTGCCCACTCCATTAAAAATTCCATGGTGAAGATAAAGGGATTGCCGGAATGAACATTGGTTGAGAGTACGATCCCTCCTGGTTTTGTATTTGCCCAGAACAAACGCATTAATCGGCTACAAACTTTGTCAGAAAGATAGTCAAACAAACCTGCGCAATAAACCATGTCATAACTTTCCATATCTGTATTGGATGGTTTAACGGCTTCTTTTAATAGTTGATGTACTGATTTATGTATATATTCAATGGTGGGATTAGACGGGGTTTTCTGAATGGTCTCATTCATTTTTTGACGAGTGTACATCAATGTTTCTTCACTAAAATCTAGAAGAGTTATATGGTCTTCTGGTGATAGTTCTTCTGCTTTGATAAATCTCTGAATTTCTATTGCCGGTCCACAACCAATATTTAGAATTTTTAAATGTCCTTTTTCTTTGCGTACTTTCTTAAGAACACCAGAAAGTTTCTTCTGAAGAATATCAATACGATTTCTATGAGCAATGACAGGAGGTGAAGCATCTAGGAATAGACTGTTAATGAGTTTGGAATAGGTTGTTGGGCCTTCATGAGAGTTCCTCAACATCATATTGACCATCTCATAGTCGCCCGCATATCCAAGGGGTTTGTTAAATGTACGCCAGAAAAAGGGAGAACGGAGTAATAAGGGGTGTAAATCTCTTTGTGCAAAATGGCGATGATTATTGACCAATTCTTTTGGAATCTTAGCGGATTCACTTTCAAAGCGTTGTAATAAGTCTTTTAGTTTTGGAAGTAAAGGTGCTTGAAGCTCCTCAAATAATTCTCTTGTTAAGTCCGGACTATGGCTTACGCCATCATCATCTGCAAATAAATCAACTTGTTCAAGCCAGCGACTGAGTTCGGTAAGGATAGAGCGCATTTTTAATACCGTTAACTGGTAATCAGGCAACAGTTCGTATGATGACTCCCAGTCAGAAAGAAAACGCAGTGCTTCTTCTTGGATGCCTGTTGAATCTTGCTCCACACCACTCAAATCTTGCCAGGGGTCTACTAGTGTCGCTGATACAACTAGATATAAACCTGTATTTACCAAGGTGCTTACAACGGCTCGACCCTGATAAATGATACGTTCCTCTCTGCGGATTCTTAGTTCGCTAAGAACCTCACTAAGCTGAACGATGGAATAGGGGTTGTAGACCTCAATAACGATACTGTTTCGAGATATCTGAACTAGTGTTCCAGTGGCTCCAATTCCTTGGCTATTAGTAAATTTGATCAGACTATCAATTTGGTGTGTTGCCATACGCGCGCCTTCGAAGAGTAATCCGTTTGAGTAATTTAGACTACTACTAGTTATGGTAGGTATTGAGAATTTGAACTAATTTGTTCATTCTGTATACAGGTTTGTGAATGATACACAGAATAATTTGAAGTGAGAAGTAAATATTTTTACTTCAATATAATCAAAAGATTATGTTGAATTTTGGATGAAGTTAGAAGCTTATTGAAAAGAACTAATGTTTTTTTGAGCCTGATTCGATGGCCCCAAAACCTTTATTTTCTTGAGCCTGTAAATCTTTAAAGATGGCTTCGTTGAGAAATTCTTGGGTGAGGATTTTATCAATGTGTTGTCTAATTTCTTCAACTTGATTGTTTTCAAAGTGGTCATTGACCCGAACGTTATAGCGGCACGCTAGAGCTTCAATGCCACTTTTATAAACATGTTCATCACCATACGCATGTATTGCATACATCAGCCAATGTTGACAATCATCTCTGAGTTCTTCAATTAGGCTATCTTTTAAGGCATTGCCTGTGTTTGCATGAGAAGCGTTAAAGCGCTTTAACGCTTGGTGTAAAGCATCTTCAAGGGCGTCAAGACCCCAGGGCTTGGGGATATAGCGAAATACTTCAGCTTTATTGATCGCATTAATCGCACTGTCTATATCACAAAAAGCGGTTGTTAGCATGCGTACAATATCGGGATAATGTGTCTGGGTATATTGAAGAAGTTCAAGCCCGAGTTGCTTGGGCATGCGTTGATCTGTTATCACAACAGCTATTTCTGAGTGTTTGCTATTTAATATTTCAATAGCGCTGTTGACACTATCGGCTGTTTCAATACTAAATATATTTGAGAGCGCTTTTTTGAAATATTTAGTTTCATGCTTCTCATCATCGACGAAGAGAATAGTGGCAGCGGATAACTCAGGTTGCATAATGATAGTTTAATAATATAGATCAGAAGAAGTTTAATAGTATAAATTAAGTATTCATAATTAATTAATCACAGAAAGTTCATTCTGGTTGATCAATATTGTATGTTATTAAAGGTATATTATGTATTGCAGGAATATTATCTGGCTATCATTCATTAATCAATATCTTATTCTTATGGGCATCTCTATTAATTGCCTTAGATACATGAGTAATCAGTCATTATTTATGTAATGTTATATTGCTCTTTTTTCTGGTTGACGCGTTCTCGTAAGCTTTTGGCAGGACGAAAAAGGGCAACTCTCTTCTCTGTAGTAAGCAGCTTCGTTCCCGTTTTGGGGTTACGGCTATTTCTGGCAGCACGATCCCTGAGGTTGTAACTGCCAAACCCTCTGATCTCTACCCTATCTCCCTTTTCAAGAGAGCCTGAGATATGTTCTAAAAGTGTATTTACCGATATTTCAACTCGCTTGTAATCAAGATGACGGTTTTCTCTAGTTAGACGGCTAATAAGTTCTGATTTATTCATAATAGTGTTAGTGGTTGATTGACAAAATAGGTAATGAAATGGATGCAAGCTAATGGTTTTCGTTTTTGGTTTGATGGATGAGACCCAGTGTGCCTTTAAGAATCATTTGACTGAATTTTTCATCAAGGTCTTGTAGTTCTATAAACTGTCTGAAGGAATGGATTTCTGTTTTACCGGGAATTAGGTCTTTTCCACGCTCTAATTGTACAAATTCACGTACTGTTTCGCAGACAAAGAGGGTTTCTTCAATATCCGAGTCTGAGAGCTTAAACCATTGTTGAATGAAGTAGATGCGAACCATGGATTCAGTTTTAATGAGCGAGCGAGATAAACCTGAATTGATATATTTCAATTCAATCAGTGAGACTATATTTTTCCATGGTAGAATGGTATGCATATTATTGAGAAAATTGGTGTTTTGGATTTTCCTAAAACGCGTTGTAACTTTCGTTTCTGCTTCTTGCGTAGTCTTTTTTGCAGCAGAAAAATGATTGTTTTGCATAGTTTTTTCAAGCTTTACAGTATTAAGTTCAACATCTAGTTAGTACTTAGTTAGTTAACACATGAAGCATAACTCTCAGTGCTTCATGTGTTATAAGAAAAAAAGCACTCCAACAAGTTAGGATCGTTAGAGTGCTTATGCTATACAACTTATATCTATACTAAGTGAATGAAGACAGCTTGATTAGTAAGACATCCTTACCTTACGGTAAAGAGCGTATTTACCGTATTTACCGTATTAACAATACTTTACATCCTCACACAGTACCCAGCAGCACTCTTGCCTATGACAGCAGAAGATAACAAAAATGAGTTCAATGGATTTATTCCAGAGCAGATCAAATTCCAACTGGATTTGATTAGTAAAAGCTCCGGATTCAAGTCGTCCCTACAAATGCAAAATTTTTTAGGTTATATCGTCCGCAAAAAACTTGCAGGTAATGAAGCGTTTTTAAAACAGTATACAATTGCGGTTGAAGCCTTGGGGCAACCAGAAGACTTCGATGCTGAAACTAACCCACTGATACGTATTGAAGCAGGACGCTTGCGAAAAAAACTTGCTGACTACTATGAAGAGGAAGGCGAGCATGACCGTTGTATCATCTCGATTCCTGTGGGTAGGTATGTACCAAAGTTTGAAAAAAACACAACGGCGAAAGTACCTGCTGAGACAAACCGTGGGGATAAGAGCGCGGATGGGGATACAGATACAGGCACAACCAATGTCGACCTCGACATGCCTAATGAGTGGAAACAAAGTTGTGGCCCTCGTCTACTGGTTTCTTGTTTTACCGATCAAACACAAGGCGAAGAAAGCTATAAATTCCTTTACCATATCACCGATAATCTAGCCAATGTGCTGAGCCGTTTTTTGTTAATTCGGCTTATTTCAGCGATTCCCCACGCTGATAAAAAAAGTTCTAATTCTGTTATAGCAAGTTATCGAGATAACGATGAAGTCGATTATATTCTGACTGCCTATATTCACCACATTGATAAAGGAGAATATCAGTTGGTGTCTCAACTCATTGAAGCGCAGACACAGCAAATTCTCTGGTCTGATAGTTATCCTTTATATACTGATCAAGTCGAGAAACAACAAGAAAAAGTTTGTCAGAACATCTCAGCAGCGGTTGTTGATCTGATGCAAGGGGTGATACATGTACATTGGGCGAGAAAGTTGTTACAAAATGATTGGGATTCTATAGATGATCGATACAAGGTTCTTGCATTTTATCGCTATTACTCCGCCAACCTGAGCAATGAGAGTTTCGAAATAGCCGTCAAAGCATGTCAAGATGCTATAGAAAGAGACGAAGAAGATGTTATCGCTCACATTATTTTTAGCGAATATTGTCGCCAAGAGTATGTATATGGGCGTGGTGTTATCACCGATCCTCTCGAAAAGGGTTTAAAAAGTGGACAACAAGCCATTCGACTTAAGCCAGAATCACATGAAGCACATTATGTGTTAGGCCAAATTTGGTTTCATCTGCGCAATTATAAACTATCTATGCTTGCCTTTGAGCAATCCAGAAGGTTGAGTCACCATAACCCACAGACCACATTCGGTTATGCCTTCCATCTGTTTTTTATAGAAAGGTGGGATGATGCCATGTCGCTAGTTGATGAAGTTATGAGTGCCAAAGCTTTTTGGCCAGACTGGTATCACACTCTTCCTTTTCTCAATCATTATCGTCTGGGTGAATATGAAGACGCCTTGCTGCATGCACATCAAATTGTTTCACCAGGGGTGTTTTGGGGGCCATTGGCTAGAGCCGCAGCTTATGGACAACTGGACGAAAAGAATCTTGCAAAAAATGAATGCGATGAATTGATTAGCAGATATCCTGATTTTAAAAAACAGGGAAAAAAGATGCTTGAACGTTATCTGAGTAGCCAACTTTTATCTAATATAATTGGGGAAGGCCTTGAAAAAGCTGGGATTCAGTTTGAAAGTTGATATCAGCGTTCGGGTTTGTCATTAGCTATAGTTCCATCAATGGATGTAATATAGTTAAGAAGCTCTGATAAAGTTTAAGCTTTCTGGCAGTGATCCTTTAACTTTCATATAAGATATTGATTATAAAAGTATTGATTATAAAAGTATTGATTATAAAAGTATTGATTATAAAAGTATTGATTGTAAAAGTATTGATTGTAAAAGTATTGATTGTAAAATAGTATTGCGAGCTTGAAGAGATGTATGAATGTTGTATTAGTTCCCCCCTTTTGTGAAGGGGATTGGCGAATAAGGGAATAGTCTGGACAGAGAGATGAAACATAACTACCATGCACTATCCACACTGAATTTAGGGTTTTCTGATTAAGTCCAAGTTTGAGAGGCGGCGCTGTGAGAGGTTTCTTGAAGTGTTGTTATACCAAATCATTAAGTTACTCTGGAAGCGATGCTTGCTCTGGAAGTGAGCCCGCTTACGGTGATTGAAGCCAACACCCTTAGGGCGGCGGCGAAAACATGACTCGATCAGAGTCTCTTTAGTATTCTTTTGCGACAATTAGGGGATTTATTTACCATGAAAAAAACATTATCTACATTTGTTAGTGCTTGTGCATTACTAGCATTCACTTCTGTTTCTGCAGAAAATTCTTCAACAACCTGGACTTATGAAGGTAAATCAGGGCCGGAATATTGGGGCGAGTTATCTCCTGCAAATGTAGCTTGTAGCATGGGCAAGAATCAGTCTCCTATTAATATTGACAGCAAAGCAACGCTTGATTTTAAACAAGAACCTATAAAACTTAATTACAGTATGTTAGTCGCGGAACAGATCAAGAATACGGGACATAGTATTCAGGTTGATATGCGTAGCGGTGGTAGCATGACTTTAGATGGCATGGAATTTGAATTGAAGCAGTTTCATTTTCATACGCCTAGTGAGAATACCGTCAATGGAAAGCATTTTCCGCTTGAAGCGCATTTTGTGCATCAAAACGACGTGGGTGAATTAGCTGTTTTAGCGATGATGTTTATCCCCGGAAAAGCGGATGCCGCCTTAAATACCTTGTGGGAAAATATGCCTATGCAAGCGGGTGCTTCAACACGTCTATCTGCAAAAGCTTTGAAGGCTATAGAAACAGATTCAAAGTTCTCTAATTACTACAGATTCAATGGTTCGTTGACTACTCCACCTTGTTCTGAAGGTGTGCGCTGGGTTGTCATGCAAACACCTATGACGGTATCAGAAGAGCAGATCAAGAAACTCCAGGCTGCCTTGAGGCATCCTAATAACCGTCCGGTACAGAAGTTAAACGCACGACAGATTCTGGAGTGATTTACTTTATTTCAGGGCAACTATTTAATCAATATTAAATCAACAAATGATGTAGAAATAAGTTAAAAAGAAAGGGTTATCAGGGTGCAAGAACCGGATTAATGCCACGTCCTTTGTTGCGGGTAATTGTCTTAAACTGGTTGTTTCCTCCGTCATTAATGTCGTAACCGATTTCAGGCACATTAAATACCGAGGCAAGGTTGTTACTATAGCTAACAGAGTAGCTACGCTCGGTACGCCAGACTTGTTCACGGTTACCATTAATATCAATGGTACGGGTGTAATAGAGTCTAATTCCTGGGATGAAATTATCTGCTGGTTTTGAATCGAAAACTTTATTGCCATTCAGAGAGAGCCCTGATGCGCCATTTATAGTGATACCGTACTCTGTGTTGACGACAATCGTATTTGAATTGATAATCATTCCAGAGATATAACCATCATGCATAGAAATCCCCTGCAACTTTGCTTGTCGGTTGTCAGGAGTTGAGCTACCGGAATTCTTTGCTTGAATGACATTATTATTAGCTTTAATATTTTTGATAGTGCCACCATTGAAACGCTCACTTTTAGGAATCAGCTGGATGCCTGTTGCCAGTCTTCTGCTATCGGGCTGGACGGCAATGGCATCGTAAATATTGTTATGTACAATCTCGATATTGTCATTAATGGCTCGAATGCCCGTATCGGTGTAATACTGGATTAAGTTATTTTGCACTAGCGCATGTGTGCCATTGATAGCAATACCTACTCGCACATTGACAATATGATTATTCATCACTTCGTTACCACGGCCACGTAACCAGATGCCTGTCACCCAATCCTTAGGTGTGCCTATCATTTTAGAGCGTGCATCATTCCGGCTGACTTGGTAAGAAGAAATCAAACAGTTACGAATGGTGATATTGGCTGTTTCTGGCCCCGTTAAAATAACAGGCTTCCAGTTGCGTTCAGAAAACCAGACATTGATATTTTCGATAATAATGTTCTTGGAATGACCATCAATTAAGAAGTTGGCGTTGATGACAACATCCGAGTTTCCGGCACGAATTCTTACACCTGTCTTATTGCTAAGTCGCACTAGGCCATAGTGTCCTGATTTTTTGAATACGATGGTGTCCCCAGAGCCTGCGATGCGTGTGGCTCGTTGCAGCTCTTCTGTATTGGTAACAGAGAACACACTTACAGCAGAACTTGTATGACCTCCTCCTGACATTGGTGGAGGAGTTATTATCTCAGGTATTGTGGATTCGGTTGATCCCATTGCACCGCGAATAATAATGGGGTTATGTCCTCTAGCCAAATCTTGAGAACGCTTCGCATACTGATTGCCACCCATATCGTTTACTTTATAGGCTTCATTAGGGATGTTTAGTATGGGTGCAAGATTAGATTGCATACGCAACGAGTAAGGTCGATTGGCTAACCACTTTTGCTGTCCATGCTGGCTAATGCGGGTTAGATAAAACTTAATGCCAGGATTAAACTGATTGTTAGGTGAGATATCGATAATTTTATTATTGATCATGTGTAGGTTTCTGACGCCGTTTAAGGTAATGCCATGGTCAGAATTTACCATTACGGTATTGCCACTAATAAGCGTGTTGATGAAATAACCATCGCTACCAAAGATGCCTTGCACGATGCCACGCTGATGTAGGGGTACAGCAGGTGGATGGGTATAACTTTGAATGATATTACCAACAATCTGTACATTAACTAACTTCCCCGCATTATACCGATCCTTGGGTGGTATGAGTTGAATGGCATCTTTATGGGCACTTTGCCCTGGATGAGCCGCGACGGAATCATAAATATTGTTATGTAATACTTTCACACCATGATCGCTGGCACGGATAGCATCTTCAGCATAGAACTGAATCAGATTATGTTGAATGAGCGTATTGGGTCCGCTTTGCGAGATTGCCATTTTCAAATTCATCATATAATTACTGATGATTTGCCCATTGCTACCCAGCATGCGAATTCCATTGATCCATTGTTGTGGATTGCCAGAGTAACGTCTGCGCATGGTGTTTCGGTTAATACGCACAGTAGAGATAATACAGTTGCGAATTAATACATTAGTGGTTGATCTACCAGTAATAATGATCTGCCTCTTGCTGAGATCATTATTCCATAGCTGCATATTCTCAAGCAGGATGATATTAGAAGAGCCATCAATAACAAAGCTTGCCTGAATCGGGATATCAGTATTAAAAGATTTGATGCGCAATCTTGTTTTATTGGTAATACGAACATTGCCATAGTTTCCCGAATGGGTGATTAAAATAGTATCACCGGGGTTCGCTTGTCTAATTGCACGGGTTAATTCAACCGCGTTTGCCACCTGATGTACGCTAGCGGCTGTTGTTGGAGCAGAACGACGTGATGTAACGATGGGCTTGACTGTATTCTCTTCATCCTCATCGACTTCCGTCACGGCTGATATTGCTCTAGGTAAAGGTGGTGGAGTCAGCCTAATATTGACATCATTTCCAGATATAGCATCAGTCTGAATGGGGTCGGGATCAATGGCGCCACGTTTAATTTCTGGATAAGGATCCGGCGCTAACTCATGAGTTAACTTGGTAAAATGATTGTGACCACGATCATCAGCTCCATAAATGTCATTAGGTATGTTAAACAGTGGAGCTTGATTCTTGTCGTAGTGAACGGAATAGGGCTTGGAGGCTAACCATGTTTGACTATTAGGGCTAGTGGTTGAAATGCGCGTCAGGTACAGCTTAATAGCAGGAATTGACATGTGGTGCGAAGGTGAGGCAATCACCTTATTATCAGACAGTTGTAAATTATAAACGCCGTTTAGGGTAATCCCGTGGTTAGAATTCAACACAAAAGAGTTATTATTAATGGTGAGATTAACAAAATAACCATCACTACCCGTTATGCCATGTAAGACGCCTTGCATGTGCTTTGCAACAAAAGTACTACGATTTTGACTACGTATTACATTATCAAGCACATCAACATTTCTGAGTTCTCCCCCATCAAAACGATTCTCCGGTGGAATGAGGTTTATCGCAGCATGATGACTTGTTTCACCGGGATGGCTAAGTACAGAGTCGTAAATATGATTCTTAACTACTTTCACACCATGCTGATGAACACGAATAGCATCGTCTGAAAAATATTGGATAACATTGTTTTGAATAAGTGTTTCTGGGCCATTAGCTTGAATCCCCAGTTTGACATTAACCAAAATATTATTGGATATATCACATTGATCACTTAAGACTCTTATCCCATTGATCCAATTCTTGGGTTCGCCAGCAAATTTATCGAGGAGTGTATTCATCGAAACCGGAAATGAAGACAGTATGCAATGACGAATAATGACACTCTTGCTTTGTTTTCCTACCAGAATTATCTGTTTTTTATTGTCATTGTTATTCCAGATATTCAGGTTTTCGATAATAACGTTGCTGGAAGTTCCATTAATACGGAGTGTTGCCTGAATGGATAGCTGTTTACTTTTAGACGTTATCCGCAAACCGGATTTATTAACAATACTGATATCACCATAGTCACCTTCTTTTTCAAGTACGATAGTATCCCCTGAATTTGCTATAGAAATAGCATCTTGCAAAGCTTTTCTGTCATGGGCTTGGTGAACTTGTGCATGATGGTCGAGTTGGGTATGACTCATAGCGTAGCCTCTTTGGAAGTGGCGAGTAATCGTTATTATTGATTTAACCTTGCTACCAAGCATATTGCTTTGAATGATATGTAGAGCAAAATAGGCAGAGTAAAAAGGCTCACAATAGGTAAAATTAATACACTTGCTTCCTTAATATGATCGTCCGATCATCTTTATAATACTACCATTGGACTCTATATCAAGGAATTATTTTCACATAATTCCTTATTTTATACTTGGATAAGAGACATAATGTATGCACTCTCTAGAAAGTGAAGCTAGATATTTTTATCAATTTGATAAAATATCATTTTGAATGCGGTCTTGGTATTTGATTCTCATTCTCTGATTTACGCTTCTGAATATATAAGATAAGCTGGATCAAACACTTTTGATCCCTGTACGGTTTCACTATTATGTATAAAACTAATTCTCTACGTCTAACTAGTATGGGTCTAAATAGTACGGGATTAGTACTAATTCTTTTACTGTTTAGCTCAATTGCTTTTGGCGATGTTTCGAAAGAAAGCTCGAAAAAAAACGGGAAAGGACAAAACCCTAAAGAGAGCCTCAGCAAAAAAAACAGCGTGAAGGTCACGGTAAAACACTTATCTGAGTTACTCATATCTTTAAAAAATAGTGCACCTGCCACGATAGTTAGTCTTAATCATGCCGTGCTAGGAGCTCAAATCTCAGGAAAAGTGATTAAGGTAAAGGTCAAGACTGGCGATATCGTTGCTAAAAATGCGTTGTTACTAGAAATTGAATGTAACGACTATACGCTTGCTAGAAAGCAGACCAAAGCGGCTCTGGAATCTGCGAAAGCTCAAGCAGCGCTGGCGGCTAAACAATACACGCGCAATCTTCAATTGCGCAGAATCAAATCAATTCCTCAAAACTTACTGGATGAGTCGATCTTGCAAACTCAAGTTGCCAGAGCAGATATCGCCGTAAAAAAAGCCGCGTTACAGCAATCACAACTGGCGATTGAACGTTGTAAGATAAAAGCGCCCTATGCAGGACAGATTACCGAAAGGATGGTCAGTGAGGGGCAGTTACTTGCCCCCAATTCCCCTGTCTTTAAGCTATTACAAACCAGGGCATTAGAAATAAGGGCTGAATTAACACCATCGGAAGTGGCTAGTGCCAAGCAAGCCTCTGGTTTATTTTACAGACGGGGTGAACAGCAAATAGCGGTTAAATTCCGATCCGTCATTGATGAGGTCATGGCAGGAAGTCGCACTTTGCAAGCGCGTCTGGTACCCGACGAAAGCGATGCGTTAGTGGTGGGGTTTTCTGGAAGACTGGAATGGATAGGGAAACGATCTATGCTGCCTGCTGAATATATTATTAGACGCAATGGCAGTTTAGGAGTCATGGTGTTTGAGCGAGGCAGCAAGGTAAACAAGGCTGTATTTCACCCCTTACCTGATGCCAAAGAAGGACAGGCTGCCTTTACCCGTCTACCGAGTACAACACAGGTAATCGTATCAAATCGTTTTAGGCTAAAAGTCAATCAAGTAGTTGATCTAGAGTAACATCATCCATGTTTTCCCGATTTATCCAAAATCACGTGCTGGCAAACTTACTGTTTGTTCTAGTGCTAATTGTTGGTTTGTTGTCTTATAAAAATTTGCCCAGACAGCAAGACCCGACCATCAATTTTAATTGGATTACCATCATTACGTTATACCCAGGAGCCAGTGCCAGTGATGTGGAAAAGCGTGTCACGGATGTACTGGAAGAGGCAATAAACGGCATTCCAGATATGCGTTTTGTCTCTAGTAGCAGTAGAGAGAATGTTTCTACATTGCTGGTGCGGTTTGAAGATTTACCTGAGAAGGTATTTGATAAGCGGTTGGTCGAATTAAGGCGCGAACTACAAAACGCAGAAGACTTGTTACCGGATGAAACGGAAGACACCCTCATTCTGGAAGTGACTTCAGGCAATGCGTTTCCCGCTGCAATGATAGCGGTGACCTCGGTTGCTGATGATGAGAACCTGCGCAAATCTGCGCGTAATATTAAACGTTTCTTTGAGCAGATGTCAGGGGTCGACCGGGTAGATGATGTCGCCTTGGACGATCCTGAATTACAAGTGCAATTCGATCCTGATTTACTCGAAAATTACAAACTAACACCTGGACAAGTAGCTGATGCCATTCGCCTTTGGTTTCAAGATGTAGCCGCAGGAACGGTCGATGCGGCTGGACAAAGCTGGTTGATACGAATGACTGGAAAAACCAGTGATCCGCACATTGTTGAACAACTTCCGATTCCTGGATTGCAAGGTGAAGTACAGCTTTCACGCGTGGCAACCATTCAACGAGCGCGGAAAAAAGCCACGCAAGAAGTGCGCGTAGATGGTGAACCAGCGGTATTGTTAATCGTTATGAAGCAAGATGACACTAATGTCATTAAACTTGTTGAAAAAATAAGAGAATATGTTGACCAACAAAACACCTTGAGCTACAAAACCGGTATCCAGTTGAAAATGGTTGATGACAATACCGAACAAACATTAAAAGCGATCAATATTATGCAGAGTAATGCTCTGATTGGTTTGTTGCTGGTGTTATTTGTCTGTTGGCTGTTTCTGGGTTTTCGAATCGCGTTCTTAACGGCTATTGGCATCCCGTTTATCTTGGCAGGTACTTTCTGGATTCTTTCGGCTATAGGGCAGACATTAAATGTAACCGTGCTCATTGGTGTTGTTATTGTGCTTGGAATGCTGGTAGATGATGCCGTGGTGGTGGTGGAAGGTATTTATTATCGTATGCAACGCGGAATGGATTCATTACAAGCCTCGATGGATTCATTAAAAGAAGTGGCGCAACCTGTCACTACCGCTGTTTTAACCACCATTTCTGCTTTTTTACCGCTCATGTTGTTACCAGGAATACTCGGTAAGTTTATGATGTTGGTGCCATTGGTCGTAACGATAGCACTACTGCTTAGTCTGGTTGAATCCTTCTGGATGTTACCCGCGCATGTCGCTGCGATGGGCGGTGATATGAGTAAACCCGGCCGCATACAACAATGGCGAACATCAGCAATGCGCTGGTTGCGTCATCGCTATGCCGTGATGTTGATGCGTTCTTTACGCTGGCCGAAACTCACATTAGGTATTGTGATTAGCTTGTTCATGTTATCTGGTTCACTACTTGCTCCGGGTGTTAATTTAGTCAAAGTTGATTTCTTTGCTGCCGACACCCTACGAATCTTTTACGTCAGTGTAGAAATGCCAGCAACTAGTACGTTACAGACAACACTTGATAAAGTGCTTGAAGTTGAAACACAAGTAAAAAAACATCTGGAAGAAGGTGAAGCGCGTTCTGTTGTCGGCTACGCGGGACAAATGTTTACCGAAATAGAACCTTATTTTGGTACTCGATATGGACAGATTGTTATTGGTCTTAATCCCGAAACAAAAAACTCGCGCAGGGTAGAGGATATCGTTGATGCCATGCGTGAAGATGTTGTTTCTGTAACGGGAGCAAATATATCCTTTCTGGTCTTAGCTTCAGGCCCTCCGACAAACAAACCCATTAGTGTCAAGGTTCGAGGTAATGATTTTGAAATCATTCAACAAGCTTCTAATGATTTACAGAAGCTACTAGAACAAATGGGGGGTATTAAAGATATCTCTGATAATGCCAGTGAAGGCAGAATGGAATTAACCCTTAAACTCAACCATGATGCTATTCGTCGCGCAGGTATCAATCCCGCCGTCATTACTCGTACTATTCGCTTACTGGTAGATGGAGAAGTCGTTGCCGACATGCAGGATCAAGGTGAAAAACTGGAAATAAGGTTGCGCCCCATTGAACAGCATTACAATGATGTGGGTTCCATTCTGGATTTTCATATACCTACAGCAAGTGGTGGGAGTATTCCACTTAGAGAACTTACCCTTCAATCACGTGTAAAATCGGTGGGTACGATCCGTCATCATAATTTCAGACGAACCATTACCGTAGAAGCTGATCTGGTTAAGCAGGAACATGAAAATTTTTGGAAATGTCGTATGGATCCACTGTTTAATGATCAGCCAAAAGACTACGACCAATGCACTCTGGATACCGTGACTGCGAATGCCAAGTTAGTTGAAGGCTGGGGGGAATTACAAGCAGACTATCCTAGTATTGACATTAGCTTCTCTGGTCAACTTGATGATATTAATGAAGCTATTGATGCAATGGGAAAGCTTTTTTTGATTGGTATAGGGTTAATGTATCTTATTCTGGGGACACAGTTTAGAAGCTATTTCCAACCAGCAATCATACTCTTCACCATCCCGATGGCATTCTCAGGTGTTCTTTTCGGACTGTTATTAACGCAGAGTCCACTTAGTTTATATACTCTTTATGGAGTGGTAGCACTTGCCGGCATTGCTGTGAATGGCGCTATTGTTTTAATGTCAGCCGCTAACGATCGTAAAGCACAAGGAATGGGGACATTGCACGCCATCATTTTTGCTTCACGAAGAAGGGTAGTGCCGATATTGATCACAGCTCTGACGACAATAGCGGGTTTATTTTCTTTGTCGTTAGGATTGGGTGGGCATTCATTAATTTGGGGGCCAGTAGCAACTGCCATTGTGTGGGGTGTTGGGTTCTCGACAGTGTTGTCGTTGTTTACTATACCCACTTTATATTTGATCGGAGTAGGGTGGAAAGAAAGGAGAGAAAAGCGCAAGGCTTTATCTCTGTGAGTCTGTCGAAAAGCCGGAAACAGCTGTGACTTGTATCAATCCTTTGGACCTATCTTATTCTCAGTTCCATCCAGAATGTTTTTAATATTGCTGCGGTGCCGCCAAAAGATGAGCAAGGTAATGACGCACATGCCCAAAGTAATCGCTTGATTGTGCATCAGCAGATGGAAATAAAGGGGTGTCAGTAAAGTAGCAATGAGAGCGGCTAGTGATGAAACCTTCAAACCTTTAGCAATAAACAGCCATGTCACCACCATCATCAAACCAGCTAACCAGTTTATCCCAACGTAAACGCCTATTGCGGTAGCGACGCCTTTGCCACCGCGTAATCGGAAATAAATAGGGTACAGGTGGCCTAAAAACGCAGCGAGTCCAACGAGCATAATCCATGTTGTATCCAGACCAGAAAATTTTGCGATTAATACTGGAACCAAGCCTTTAAACATGTCACCTATGAGTGTGAATGCTGCGGCTTTCTTCCCTCCATGTCGGAGTACATTGGTTGCGCCAGGGTTGTTTGAACCAACGGTGCGAGGATCAGGCAACCCCATTGTTTTACAAGTGAGAATGGCGCTTGAGATTGAACCTAATAAATACGCAAAAACAACCAAGATACAAGGGATGATGTAGGGTATAAAGGGGAGAATTTCATCAGGCATGAATATTACCGCTTAAAAAATGTAGAATACGCGCATCTTAACAGTGGAAGCTATGCATTGAATACAGTCTTTACAAATATTTCCGGTCAAGGCGAACCGTTAGTAGTGTTACATGGCTGGGGGATGAATCATAAGGTTTGGTCGCCCGTCAAAACCGAGCTTGAACGTCATTTTCAGGTGGTTTGGGTAGATTTACCAGGACATGGACAGAGTAAGGGAATGGATCTAGGAAGTCTTGATGAAACTGTTGAATCTATTATATCCATGTTGAATGAGGTCATGCCGATTAAACCTGTCCATGTGATGGGATGGTCTCTCGGTGGTTTGATAGCGCAACGCCTGGCAGAACAATTCCCTGATCACGTTCGATCACTAGTATTAGTTGCGAGCAGCCCAAGCTTTGTCCAGCGAGATAATTGGCCGCATGCTATGGCAACAGAGGTATTAGATGGTTTTGTAGAAAGTCTGCAAAATAATTTCGCATTGACAATAAAACGGTTTTTGTCATTACAGTTTATGGGAGTAAAGGGTGTTCAGGCAGATGTTAAAAGACTTAGGGAAGATATTTTAACCACACCTCCTGATATCAATGTGTTACAAGCCGGTTTATTACTTCTTAAAAATACAGATTTAAGAAACGCTAAAATCACCTGTCCTCAACATTGGATTTTTGGGGAGCTTGATAAGCTGGTTCCTGTTTCAGTAGCGGAGGATATAACTGCCCTGAGCGAACGAGATCAACAACAAATCATCCTTACAACTATTACAACTATTAAAAACGCAGGACATGCTCCTTTTATTTCGCATCCTGATGAATTTGTCAGTAGTATTCGCGATTCTTTATTAATAGACAGTCAGGTAGGTAGTCTTTAATGGCAAGCAGTGACGATTCACCACAATTTCAACTGGATAGAAAAAAACGTCGGCACGGCTTTGAAAAAGCAGCTGAAACCTATGATGTCGTAGCCGTTTTACAACAAGAAATTGGCGATCGTTTACTACAGCGTCTTGATTATATAAAGCAGAAACCTGCACGGGTTTTGGATTTGGGGTCAGGTACGGGTTATATCAGTAAAGATCTGTTACAGCGTTATTCAAAAACAAGAGTAATCGCTGTTGATATCGCCATCAATATGCTGAAAAAAACGGCTCAACATCGTAAATGGTTACGCAAACCCAATGTGGTTTGTGCGGCAGCAGAAGCCCTTCCCTTTAACAATGATACCTTTGACATGGTGATTTCAAACCTGATGTTGCAGTGGTGCGACGATCTGCCGCAGGTTTTCACGGGTATCAACCGTATTTTAGCACCCAATGGCTTACTGACTTTCACCACCTTTGGCCCAGATACACTGCGTGAGCTACGTGAAAGCTGGAGCAAAGTAGATCACTACGAACACACCAGTACCTTTCAAGACATGCATGATGTGGGGGATGCATTAATGCAAGCCGGTTTTCAGCAACCTGTTGTTGATATGGAAACCATTACCCTTACCTATACTTCACTTACTGCCCTGATGAAAGATCTAAAAAATATTGGCGCAAGCAATGCTGCTTCAAAAAGAAATAAAGGGCTAACGGGGAAAAATAAATTCAAGGAACTAGAAAAAGCCTATGAGGGGTTTAGAACAGAAGAAGGACTTTATCCATTAACTTATGAAGTGGTTTATGGGCATGGATGGGCTCAAGCTGGAGTAGAAGTTATGGGTGGCGGGAAAGTTATTCCTATTGCTGAAGTTAAATAGGAATTTGTTTTTTGGGAAAGAGGCTTGATGATGTCTTCTTGTATAACCACATCGAGACGCTCGTTTATGCAGTCGAAGAATCTGGGAAGAGTGGGTGTATCTGTCGGTTGTGATGGACTTGTATTCCAGACGAGTGATTGTAAGCTAACTTTGAAGTTTAACTCATCTCAGGTGATTAAGGTGAGATGAGTCCAATTATCTCAATTTGGCGTTGACTGCCCAAAACTCAAACATCGCTCCAATATCAAGAGCATACAAAGCATGAGAAAACACTACATTAGAAGTGGATAAATTTGAACCGATAGCCCATTTCAAATATCTTAAATTACTCATTGTAAAAGAGATACAATACAAAGTTATGTGAAATACAAATATTGCTTAATTAATTACGTATCAAAAAGGTGTGATAAAAATGACTATCGATCAACTCACAGAGCTTTTTAAATGGATGGCAATAATTAATGTGCTGCTTCTTCTATTAAGCTCTGTGTTGGTAATGACGCTAAAGAATGTGATCGGTGAATTACATAGTAAGTTATTTAACATAAAAAAAGAAAATGTGTCATTAATGGCGTATGGGTACCTAGGAATGTTTAAGGTATTAATAATCGTTTTTATTTTAGTGCCCTATATATCTCTTTTATTGATTAACTGATGCTTTAAAACGCACATAACAAGGCAACTTGCCAAAAACACGCCGCTCGCTCTGTGTTTTGCAAGTTACTTCAAACGTTATACGACTACCAGGGCTGTTCAATGCTAGCTTTTTATCGTACAAGTGTAACCAATACACGTTTCTGGTAGGTCGGATAAGCGATAGCGCCATCCGACAAACAGTTTGAATTCAGCATCTTGTCGGATGGCGTTCCTTATCCGACCTACCAGAAACATAGATAAAACCCTATTTTGGGAGGGCTAGTCAGTAGCATTGAACAGCCCTGATACGACTACCATCCGCTACCCCAATCAAAATATAAATCAAACTCAAAGCTTCGCTTGTAATAAGTAAGCACTTTTGTGTCCTGCGAAGGCAGCTTGATAAGCCCAGTATTTAGCTGCTTGTTGACTATTTCCCTTAGTCGATAAGAGTACGGCGAGCTGATATTGTGCTTCACGATGCCCTTGTTTGGCAGATAGTAAATACCATTTTTCTGCCTTAAGAAGGTCTTTTTGAATACTATTTCTACCTGTTTGATAAAGTCGAGCTAAAAGGAACTGAGCTTCTTTATGCTGTTGTTTTGCTGCATGGGTTATTAAGGATTTAGCCTTGCTATCATTCTGTTCTACCTCTTTACCCAGCAAATATTTAATGCCAAGGTTTTGCTGCGCATTTGCATTGCCCAGAACCGCTGCGGATGTGTACCATTTAAAGGAACGTTTAAGGTTTACGGAAGTGCCGATGCCTTTCTCATGCATCAAAGCCAGGTTGAATTGAGCTCTGGGCATGCCTTGTTTTGCAGCTTTGCTAAACCACAAATAAGCGCTACTCATGTTCTTTACTACCTGTTCCCCTTTTAAATAGTGCAGACCCAGATTAAATTCAGCATCAATATGTCCAGCGTTTGCTGCAAGTTGCAACCAGTTTATGGATTGCTGAAAATCGGAGTGCGTATTACCCCTTGCTTCCTTATACATCAGCGAAAGGCTGTATTGTGCTTCAACATCGCCATGTTTAGCCAAAACTGACATCAATGTTCGAGCTTTGGCTAAATTATGTACTTTATGGATGGCGGCTTCAGGGCTAATCAACAACAAGGCAAGGTTAAAGCGCGCATCGGATGAGCCGGTTTTTATGGCTTTTTCATAGTAGTTGATAGCCAAAGTGTAGTTTTTAGTTACTCCAAGACCCAGTTCATAATAAGAGGCAAGCTCAAATAGTGCTTTAGGATGATTGTTATTGGCTGATTCTTTAAGCAGTGCAATAGCCGCTACTATTTTCTTTTGTTTGATTAAACTCTGGACTTGTTCAAATTGTTGCTGTGCTAAAACAGTAGCTCGTGCAGAAGATGGTATTGAAGTGGTTTTAGTCGGTTCAATAATGCTAATGGAGTTGTCGGCCAGAACATGATTAGGATAAAAAACACCCATTGATAGAAAAAACGCACAGCTAGTGGTGCGCAACATTTGTTGATTCATGATACAAGCCCTTTTTTATTATTAACTTCAGTAACGTTAGCACTTGCATATTATTTGTTCAAATCCACCCGCTGAACTGAAAATAAATGTATAAGATGGTGGTTCAGTTATACGCTGGGCACAGTGGTAAATTACTAGCCACTGTTAATACGGTTGTTGTTACTATGATTATGCCCAGAGTTTCATGGTTTTTCGAGGTTGCATGAAGAACCTATAGTTGTGAAAGTGGTGAAAGTGGTGATCATAATAACCCTTTATCCCATTTGTTCTTTCCACTCACTTCCCGTTTAAAATGTTCAACCGCCATATCCACAAAAGCTCGAACTTTGGCAGAAAGATGTTTACTGGAAGGATAAATAAGAGAGATGTCTTGTGTCTTGGGTCGCCAATCTTTCAGTATGATTTTTGCTTTTCCTTCTCTAATCGCATCGCCGATGATGAAAGTAGGTAAGGGGGCAATACCCATTCCATGGACAAGGGCATCACAGATTAAGTTACCATTGTTTGCATAAAATGAGCTGTTAATCATAAAAAGCCACTCCTACCTCTGTTGTCGTAATTCGTCGTGTGGTGCGGTTGAGTAATCGACCACCCAAGTGCGCTTCTAGCTTTGCTAACTGCTTACTGACCGCGCCTTTAGAAAGGTTGAGTTGATCTGCTGCGATACTTAATTGTCCTGCTTCTACAATCTGACAGTAGAGCTTCATTGCCGCTAGTTTATCCATATTCTCATGATTATTGTTTACTAATAGGAAACAATAAGTTTATACAGGGGTTATTTATTCCATTCAATGCATTTCTTATACTAGTGCCCATACTACTAAACATCAGCAGGATGATAAGAATGAATACAAACGGCATATTACAAGTAACTTCTAGTGGGCGTTATGAGGAATCTATAACAAGACAAGTTTCTGATTTGGTGGTCAGCCATCTAAAACGAGAATCATCTATGGAAAGCGTAAAGAGAGATGTGGCAAGCGGATTGCCATTTGTTGATGAGGCGTGGATAAACTCTAATTTCACCGCGCCGAATGAGCGAACTGAAAGTCAGGAAGAGGCATTAAGTCTTTCTAACGAATTAGTGGTAGAGGTACAAAATGCAGAACATAGCGTTATCGCCGCTCCTTTGTATAATTTTAGTATTCCTGCGTCATTAAAAGCATGGATTGATTTAATTGCGAGAGTACAGTTGACCTTTCACTTTAATGACAACGGTCAACCAGAAGGTTTACTAAAAAACAAGAAAGCCTATGTAGTGATGGCGTCAGGAGGAACTCCATTGGGCAGTGATTGGGATACGGCAACGCCTTATATAAAGCAAATTCTAGCTTTCATAGGCATTACGGCTGTCACTATGATTGATGCGTCTACCATTGATTATAGTAATAAAGAAAATTCCCAAAGCGCGCTAACGCAAATCGCAGAACTCATTAACTAGAATTCATTAACTAATAGATGATGATTAGGATAAGACCTTGAACAGAGAAATTGTAAAGGTAATAACAGGTACGAAAGCATCGGATGGTGATGGTGTTCAGCTAACTCGTATTATCGCTTCACCTGAACTGGATATGTTAGATCCCTTCTTGCTGCTAGATGTATTTGGTTCGGACAAGCCACAAGATTATATCGGTGGCTTTCCGGCTCATCCGCACCGAGGATTTGAAACGGTGACTTACATGTTAGCTGGGGAAATGCGTCATCAAGATAGCGCAGGCAACTCAGGTGTTATCGAAGCAGGTGGAGTGCAATGGATGCGAGCAGGCAAGGGAATTATTCATTCTGAAATGCCTGAGCAGGAAGAAGGCTTGCTGGCGGGTTTTCAGTTATGGGTCAATCTTCCGGCATCACACAAAATGGTTGAGCCTCATTATCAAGAGTATGGGAAAGATAAGATTCCTGTGGAAAACAGAAGAGAGTCTTGTCAGATAAGTGTCATAGCGGGTGAAACACAACAAGGAACTCGTGGGATTATTAATAATGATTTAGTCGATCCCATCTATTGGGATATTCATCTTAGTGCTGGGACTAAGTTTATGGATAGAATTCCTGAAAGTCACAATGCTCTTGTCTATGTCATTGAGGGGGCGTTGACTATTGCTGACTCAGAGGCTTCATTTATGGCTGAGGCTCCATTGATAGCTAAAGAATTAGCGGTACTCAGTTTGGCTGATCAGATAGAAATAACAGCCCAGTCGGATAGTCGTTTTTTGTTAGTAGCAGGTAAACCGATTAATGAACCTGTTGCGAGAGGAGGGCCTTTTGTGATGAATACGGAAGAGGAAATTACTCAAGCTTTTGCTGATTATAAATCTGGGGAATTAGCCTAGTTAGTTCCAGAAAGATAGTTTTCTGTAGGCCGGATAAGGAACGTCATCCGGCAACCTTATGAATTAACAATCATTTGTCGGATGGCGCTTCGCTTATCCGACCTACGGCTAAATTATACGGCATTCTTGGTCGCTAACTAATTAGGTAAGTATTAAAGAGAAACATTAATGTTAATTAAAAACACAAACGAAAGTTTTGGCTTAGTTAGCAAATCTCTACATTGGCTAATGGCGATTATATTAACCGGACTCTTCACTGTTGGTCTTTATATGACAGGACTGGAATATTACGATCCGCTTTATCATCGGCTACCTTGGTGGCATAAAAGTTTTGGTTTGCTAACAATATTTTTGTTACTGCTTAGGTTTGTGTGGCGACAATTGAATCCTCTACCAAGTCCTTTGAGCACGCATAAGAAATGGGAACTTACGCTAGCGCGTGTTATCCAGAGAATCTTTTATTTTTTAATCCTGTTGATAGGTACTTCTGGTTATTTTATCGCTACTGCGAAGGGTAAAGGTATAGAGTTCTTCAGCTTTTTTAAAGTCCCCGCTATTACAGAAGAATTAACAGAGGAACGAGCTGACTTAATCGGAAATGCTCACGAATTAATGGCCATTTTACTGGCTGTATTGGTAGTGCTACATGCGCTTGCCGCCATCAAGCATCACTTCATAGATAAAGATGAAACACTTAATCGCATGATTAAAGAAACAACAAATAACTAACTAACTAACTAACTAACTAACTAACTAAAGGAAAATAGAATGAAAACATTATTACAACAGTCTTTTTTAGCACTTTCTCTTACTGTGGCACTGGTTACTTCAGGTAATGTGTTCGCAGATGACTACGCCATTGATAAAGAAGGAGCACATGCCTCCATTCAATTTAAAATCTCTCACCTTGGTTATAGCTGGTTATGGGGGCGTTTCAATGATTTTGATGGCACGTTTAGCTACGATGAAAAAGATAAAGCAGCTTCTAAAATTGCGGTTACGGTCAATACAAAAAGTGTCGATTCCAACCATGCGGAGCGCGATAAACATTTACGGGGTGAAGACTTTCTAAATGTGGATAAATTCCCAGAAGCCAAATTTGTTAGCACCAGTTATGCCGAAGGCAGCGAGGGTAAGGCTGTGTTGAAAGGGAATTTGACACTACACGGTGTCACTAAAGAAGTGGAGCTTGATGTGGCTAAGATAGGTGCTGGAAAAGACCCTTGGGGCGGTTATCGTCGAGGTTTTGAAGGGAGCGTTCGAATCGCCTTAAAAGATTATGGTATTACTAAAGACCTTGGCCCTGCATCGGCAGAATTAGAGCTGATTATTTCATTTGAGGGGATTAAGCAATAAGAGCTATCAGCGGTATTAGTTAGCTGTTTTAAGATGGGATTTTCCCACGAGGTCGGCCGCATAATTCATCACATGGAAAATAATATTTTGTTCATTTGTGCCGCTAATCAAGTGTGCTCCAGGCCCCGAAGCATAGATAGCTACATCTTCTGCACCATGGGTTTCTGCAGAACGTGGCACTAAGGATTCTTGATGGTATCCTGATAAGGTTGTATCTATCTCCGTTAGATCTTTTCGTCCTGCGTTGATAGCTTTGTTGTAGGCGACATTTGCGTCTGTTTCATGCTCCAAGTTTTTGAACCCACGACCGTTTCTGTAAGCAACCGTGGTGTAGGGCAAACCATCTTCAGCTAATGCAGGTTCGAACTGCGGATTGCCATGGCGATCATTTTCAATCACTTTTCCAAGAATAGGGTTTCCCCTTGTTGGATAACCACCGATAGTGAATACATGGCTGTGATCAGCAGTTACAATAATAAGAGTATCTTTTGTACTAGTTGCATCAACAGCGACCTGAACGGCTTTGGACAGCTCAATGGTATCGGTTAGTGCGTTGTAAGCACTTCCCGCATGATGCCCATGATCAATACGCCCCGCTTCAATCATTAGAAAGAAACCATCTTTGTCGTTATCCAGAATATCAATGGCTTTTTGGGTCATTTCAGTCAGTGATGGTTCGCCTAGCTTATCGTTGTCTCTATCGGCTTCATAATGCATATGTGATTCATCGAACAAGCCTAGTAATTTATTTGTTTTGGCAGGATCAATGGCATCAAATCCAGTTTTATCGATGATATATTGACCTGTTGGGTACAGTGTTTTCCATTCGCTCACTAAATTTCGATTATCCGTACGGTTGCCTTCAATAGGCTTGTTTGTGTCCCGACTGTTATCAGCTTCAAGATGACGCAGAAAATGTCGACGACCGCCACCCAGAATGAGATCAATACCATCTATGTTGCTCACCTTTCGACTTGAGCCGACAAGAGCCTTAAGTCGGGATTCGAAGTGGATCAATTGATCAGCAATATCTAGACACCCGGCTGTAATAGCCGCTTTAGGTAATTTGGAGATGTCTTCCCAATCGCGGTCGGGGGATTTCGCGTAAGTAGCCGCAGGAGTAGCATGGGTGATTCGAGCTGTTGAAACAATGCCCGTGGCTTTACCAGACATTTCAGCGAGCTCTAGCGCTGAAAGTCGTATCTTGTTTGCGGCTAGGTTTGCCGCTGCTTTTTTCATGGATTGGCAATTACCAGGAGTGATGTTTTCGTCCAAACCAATAACTCCAGCCTTGGTTTTTACTCCGATCATAATGGCCGTCATGGTGCCGGCTGAATCAGGTGTTTGTTGATTGGTATTATAGGTTTTAGCTAGACCTGAAAACGGAAATTTGTCAAAGCTGAGTTGAAATTCCTCGCCTTGCAATCCTAGTTGCTGACCGGCAAGAATTCTTGCGGCTGTGACAGTTGAGACCCCCATGCCGTCACCTATAAACAGAATGATATTTTTCGCAGCACCTTTGGTATTATTGATAGACTTGGATTTATTTATTGCCTCGGCGACCGCATTTTCACCTGAGTCGAACCAGACCTTAGATAGTTGATGATGAGGTGGTTGTTTGTGCTTTTGGTCTGTGTGAACAGCAGTATGATTTCTTGCCTTCTGAATATCATTGGAGCTATTCACAGAGCTTCCACAAGAGACCAATAACATGATGATTGTAATAGAGGTACCCATAAGGAAAATCTGTTGAATATGTTTCATAATTGTTTCGACTAAATTTCTTCAGCTAGTACATTAACGGTATGAGTAATTTGTTCTTCCGTATGAGATGAGCAAATAAAGAAGCGTAGTCGAGCCATTTTCTCCTGCACCGCAGGGTAAAAAATAGGTTGTACATTGATACCTCTATCGAAGCAGGTATTAGCCAAGCGCCCGGCACGCGCAGAACTCCCGGTGAGGACAGGAATAACAGAGAATCCTTCACTTAATCCGGTATCTATATTTTTTTCTTGAGCCAGTGTGAGAAATTGTTGGCTACGAGCCTTCAGGGTTGATATACGTGTTGGTTCCGCAAGCATTAGTTTTATTGCAGCTAATGAGGCCGCAGCAGCGGATGGAGGTATTCCCACGCTATACAAAAATCCTGGTGCATAATATTTTAGATGTTCGACCAAGGCTTTTTCACCGGCGATATAACCACCACAACTCGCCAGTGTTTTACTCAGTGTGCCCATCCAGATATCAACCTCTTTGCCGTTAATATCAAAGTGCTCTCTTATGCCCAGTCCTGTTTCACCCATAATGCCTAATGCATGTGCTTCATCAACCATAAGGAAGGCTTTGTGACGCTGTTTTATATCAATAAACTTGGGTAAGTCAGGGTAATCACCATCCATGCTGTAGATGCCTTCAATCACAATGAGCACTCGTTCAAAGTTATTGCGCTCACGACTAAGAATATCGTCCAGTGCTTGCCAGTCATTATGTGCAAAGGGGATACGTTTAGCGCCTGATAGTTGAATACCTTGTAATACGCTATTGTGAATAAGAGCATCATGCAGAATTAGATCGTTACGGCCAAACAAATAGCCAATAGTAGTGACATTAGTAGCATGACCGCTGACAAAAGCTACACAGTCATCAACGCCATATACATCGGCAAGGGCTTGTTCCAGTTCTCGCTGAATGGGGCGCTCTCCCGCTACCGGTCTGCTGGCCGAAGATGAAGTGCCATATTGCTCAATAGCTTGTTTCGCTGCTTCAGATACGCGTGGATGTCCACATAAGTCCAGATAGTTATAGCTGGCGTAGTTGATGAATTCTTTACCGCCAATTTGAGTGGTATTGCTGGCGACTGATTCATGTACTTTAAAAAATGGGCTAGGGATGCCTAGCTGTTCGCCACCTTTGGCCAAGACTCTGATTTGTTGATAACCGGGAAATTGATCAAAGCGGGTGAATTCGTCAGGGATGGTGTTCTTGGAGGAAGTAGAATGACGGGACTTTTTAATCGGCTTGTCGTCGTCTTGCTCGAATTTCTTTAACCGTTTTTGCAACATCTTTTGTGCTAGCTTGTCTTTAGCTGCATTGTTCAAACCGAATAGACCCGCTTTCTTTTTGTGTGTATCTTTGTTTTCAAACATAAGTAGTAGGGTGGGAAAACCACCATTAACTTTCTAAGCCAAAATTAAAAATGTTACTTTTCAATAACCTCTAAGTGCGACCTTTCCGACTCTTCGATCGGCTTAGGCGCTGCATAATAGCATCCTGAGCGCTCGTGCTGAGCTTGTCGAAGGATACGGAGTCTTGCACTATGATACTTACATAGGATAATAATAGACTTAGACAAGTAGGTAATCAGAATATCGTTAACCATGACCTGCTTTCTTGCTTTCTTCGTCCAACGCCTTGGTAATTTTTTCAAGCTCGTCAGTATCTATATCTTCCGTGTGTCGAGCGGCAGCAATGGCCACAGCTTCTTCGTGTTGAGTTTGTTTAGAAGTGGATGTATCTTTAGCAACATCTGTTTCGTTATCCGACGTTAGCAGTTGACCACAAATACGTTCAGCTATCCGGGAAATAGTTGCACCCTCTGTTAGCGCCATCACCGGAAGTTTAACAGCAAAACGTTCTTCAATGGCTAATACCAGTTCCATACCCATTAAAGAGTCCATGCCTAAATCAAAAACTGAGGAGTTTAGATCAAGTTTTTCACGAGGTAAGCGCAGGATTTGTTCGATCTCTGTAAGTAATAACCCGGTGATTAATTCTTGTGTTTCCTCAGCGTCCATATCAGCAATGAGTGTTTGAATATCCTCCAGATGATCGGAGTCGGTATGTCTAACCTGCCGTTGCTGTTCGATATATTTTGGAGCGCGTGCACCGGGCATAATGCGTTGGATTACGTTCCAATCGAAATCAATAATAGCGGCACCCGTAATATCACTGGCTATCAATTTTTCAAGCATGGACAAGGCTTGTTGAGATGAAAGTACAGAGCCTCCTAGTCTGGATTGCAAGGCTTCTTTGACTTCTTCGTTTCTTGCCAGGAAGCCTACATCTCCGATAGCCCCCCATGCTGCATAGGTTGCTGGCAAGTTATCTGCTCTGCGATAGCTGGCAAGTGACTCAAGGAACATATTGCCTGCTACATAGTTGGCTTGCCCCGGGTTGCCGAGGAAAGTGGTTGCTGATGAATACAGCACAAAGAAATCCAGATCGGTATTATTTGATTGTTTGTCATTTGGGTTTTTAGAGACTTCCAGAGTTAACGTTGCTTCATGAAGATTCCATGCACCGGCTACTTTAGGTGACAGCACTTTATTGAACTGTTCATGGCTCATGCTACGGATCAAACCATCATCAAGCACCATCGCGGCATGAATAACACCTTTAAGCTTAGGGAGTTCATTGTTAAATTCAGCAAACAAGGTAGCAACCGCTTGTTTGTCCGCTACATCACAAGCACGTAATTCAACGCTAATATTTCTTTTTTGCAATGCCTTGAGAATAGCTTCTGACTCAGCGGGTGGTTTACCTGATCGACTGGCGAGGATAATAGTTTTAGCACCTTTATCAGCAAGCCAGTGCGCTGTTTCAAGACCAAAGCCACTTAAACCTCCTGTGACAAGATAGCTACCTTTAGGGTCACAAACCAGTGGAGCTTGGGGTTGCGCTGGTATTTCAGGTATGGGTAATTCATTGGCTTCTCCCTGAAAAGATACGATTACCTTGCCAATCTGTCGCGACTGTTGCATATAGCGAAAAGCATCTTCAATCTGACTGGCAGGGAAAACTCGATGGGGTAGGGGTCTTAACACTCCTTCTGAAAATAGCCCCATCATCTCATTGAATAATTGGGCGGCAAGGTCTGCACGCTCAATGAGTAACTGATCGGCATCTATGCCAAAATAAGAGATATTGTTACGAAAAGGGCGTAAACCGATCTTGCTGTTCTCATAGAAATCACGTTTGCCTAATTCAAGAAATCGCCCGAAAGGTTTTAGGATGGATAGGTTTCGATTAATGGCTTCACCCGCCAAAGAATTTAGGACTATATCAATGCCTTCGTCGTGGGTGATTTTCATAATGTCATCAGCAAAAGCCAAGGAACGAGAATCAAGCACATGATCCGCACCCAACAGGCGAACAAACTCACGTTTTTCATCACTGCCCGCGGTAGCAAAAATTTCTGCTCCCCGATAACGGGCAAATTGAATAGCAGCAATACCCACACCACCGGCCGCTCCGTGAATAAGGATTTTCTCGCCGGGCTGAATTTGCGCTAGATGATGCAAGGCGTAATAGACGGTGAAAAAGGTGGTCGGGATTGTTGCCGTTTCTGCATAAGACCAGTCTTTGGGTTTATGTGCAATAGCCGTAGTTTGGGTAATAACACGGGTACTGAAACAAGCGGGAGCAAAACCAATCACATCATCACCTGGTTTATATTCAGTAATGTTTTTTCCCGTACTAACGACTTTTCCGGATAGTTCCATGCCCAGTGTAGGCCCGGCAAAACCGTTTTCTACTGCTTCGTCAGAAAGCATGCCCATGGCATACATGACATCTCTGAAATTTAGACCCGTCGCATAAGGCTTGATTTCTATTTCATCATTAGCGAGTTGTTGTTCTGGCAGAGTTTGCCAATAGAGATTTTTTAAAGGTCCCGGTGATTTGAAGCTTAACCCCATTGCAACTTTCGCTGCTTCTATTTCTCCATCTCCTCCTCCTCCTTCTTCTTCTTGTAAAGACGCAGAGGGTTGTTGTTTTGTAGCATCAGCAGTGTTTACAGCGAGTGACACGCATTGCATACGCATAACATGACGACTGTCCTTTGCCAGAATAATTTCATTATCATCTGCCGGTTCATCAAGAACTTCAGTTAATAATAATTCGGCTGCAAGTTGAACATCTTTTAGCTGCAAATCAATCAATTTACAATTAAGGTCGGGGTGCTCATTCATAATGACTCTACCCAACCCCCATAAAGGCGTTTGCTCAGGCTTACTATAACTAAATGCCTGTTCGTCTTTAGTAGCATGAATAGCATGATCAATGACGACGGCTTCAGAAGTCACTAACCATAACTGTGGAAGAGTTTCGGAATGATGTTTCTCAATACTTTGAATCAAATCAGTAGTACTGACGCAACGTTGTTGTTGCAAGGCGAGTGGATTCTTGCTGATTTCTTGCTGTAGCCCTGATAACTGAATGACATGATTGCACTGAATATCTTGATCTTGCAAAGCGTTAAACAGGGATTCAAACGCATCAGCTTCATGAATATTAACCTGAAAATGCATGTCATCGAGTTGTAGAAATTCATCGGCGGTTTCGACCCACAGTATTTGTTGATTTCGATCCTGCAGCAATCTGGAGAGCCGCTGACCTAGTTGTTGAGACAGCCCTGATGAGTCGGTTAACAGCAACCATGTCTGGCTTTTTGGGCTTTCATCTTGCTCAGCTGCATTATTAACAGCCCCAACATCCGTATCCATTCCTGCTGCTTCTACCAGCTGTGCACTAGCCATTATTAAAAAGGCACCTTCGTCAGTGAATGCTTTCGGTTCAATGACAGGGGTAATATTTTCAAAATGTGCACGTTGCAATGCGCTCTGCCATTCTTGCTGGCTAAGTAATAATGATAGAGGGTGATCAGCTTCAGTAGTATGCGCCCACCATTGAGGATCAAGACCCAACGTTAGATCGCTAAAGGCATCGGGCTGGCGTTCTAGTACTAACAGTGTTCCTTGTGGTGCCAGTAGTTGTTGGGTATTGGATAATGCCGTGTGTAAATTGTTGGCTTGGTAAAAGGTGTTTCCGGCAATGATTAGATCAAAGCTATTGGGGTTAAGTGTATCAATGTCATGTTCGATATCCAGTACTTGAGTGTTCAAAAAGTCCCAGTCTTCAAGCTCAAAACCTGCTTTAGCAACCGCATCTTCACTCGAATCTGTAAATAAATAATCACATTGTCGAGCGTGTTCACTGGCTTGTGTAGATTGTGTGGCTTGTGTAGAGAGAATAGAAAGTAATTGACGCGTAAGTCCCGCATCACCACCGCCGACTTCTAAAATACGTAAGCGTCTATTTTTTGGCCACACCGCAAGCATTTTCTTAACAATTTCACCCAGAGCGAGATTCATTGCCGTAAAACTTTGAGAGGCATGATACCAATGTGATTGAATACTACTTTTCTCAGGGAAAAGTAGTTCATTAGCATCCTGTTTACCTTGTATTACCTCTATGAGGTGTGTGCCACATCGACCTATTAGCATGAGCTCTGGTAGATAGGCCGGCGAGTCTCCCAAAATGGATAACCAGATATCTTCAGCTTGTGGTAAATCAGCCTGTTTAGAAAGATGCCATTGTCCTTTCTCACAATAAGCCAAATCATCCGTTTCAAGTAGTCGTAATAAACGTGTGAGCAATGGGATATATGATGATGCAATAGTTGCTTTTTCGGCTAGTTCTTCAACAGAAAATGAAGCGGTAGAATGATGTGCTTGTGAGGGCTGTAACGAATGAATGGCTTGCCATGCAAATGCTGTCATCATTACATCAAATAATGGCATTATTTGCTGAAAATGATGGGTTCTTTGTAAGTCAGGTTCTTGTGTTGTTAAATACTTTTTAACGTGATTTGAAAGATCTGGCAGGTCTAGTTTCGGGGATATAAGCTGTTGTGATTTTTGTGGCATCAACACAGGATTGAAGACATAAGTAGCAGGGTCTACAACCCGACTTTGTGCAAATTGAACACCTTTAAAACGACATGCATGTAACTCGACAAGCACATCACCTTTCTTGTTCAGCAAGAGAAAATCTGCAACCACTGATTGTGGACTTCGCTTGCAGATATTAACTTGTAAATAACGGATATCAGCTACCTGCTCATATTGATACAACTTGCCAATTTGTACCGGAATGAGTGCTGCTTGTTTACCCTTGCTAATATCCTCAGCAAAGACATCAACCAATATTTGAAAACCGGCATCCAGCATGGATGGGTGTAGATGATAGTTCGCATAGTCCTGATTAATATCGGCTGGAATTTCTAATTGTGCAAGAGCTGTTAGTGTTTCTGAATCTGTTGCAGGAACAGAGCTAACCCATACATCTTCAACACCTTGAAACCCCGCGCCATAACTCAAGCCAACGGATTCTGTTAGTTGATAATGTCCAGCTTTGCTAATTTGTAAAGCAGCCTTTTTGATAATAGTCTTAGTCTTTAATGGAGGCGGAGCCTTTCTATTGGTCGCCCCTAATAACCGACCCACGACATTAATCGTCCAGGGGTTGTCGCTCATGCGATCACGGCTTTCAATAGTAAAACTGCCATCATCCGTTAGTAGCGTGAAACGCGTTGATTTTGCGTTATCAAGAACAATAGGTGCTTTGATTTCGATGTTCTCAATTTCACAACTTTCTAGTTCAATAGCATCGCTATTATCTCCATTATTGAACCACAGCGCAGAAGCAGCTAAAGCCATTTCAACATAGCCGGCAGCTGGAAAAATAACACCACCATCTACCCTATGATCTTTTAAATAAGGGAGTTTATGCGTATCTAACTGATTTTCCCATTGAGCGGTAGCAGATTTAATGCGATACCCCAAGAGAGGATGTTCTCTTTTTCGGTTGACTAAATCAGCACCTTCTCCGGTCAGTGTGTACCAGTGTTTTTCGCGCTGCCAAGGATAATTAGGCAGTTGAATATAGTTACCTTTCTTGGGGAAGAGTAGGCTCATATCCAAAGCACAACCTGCTAAATAAGTAGTGTACAAACCGTCTAGTAAAGCAGGCAAACTAGCTGTCTTTCGGGTTTGTGTGGATAGTGCTAATCCTGTTACTTCTTTTGTTCGACAACATTCATTGATATAGGTGCGCAAAATGGGGTGAGGGCCAATCTCAAGAAACACGGAAAAGCCGTCATCGAGCAGAGTATCCATTGCATCATTAAATAACACAGGCTTGCGAATATTTTCCCACCAATAGGTAGCGTCCAGACGTTCCCCAGCTAGATCTGAGCCAGTAACAGTGGATACAAAACGAATAGTAGTATTGTGGGGTGTTAAACCATACAGTTTGGTTTTCACACGTTCTTCTATAGATAACATTTCTGGACTGTGAAAGGCATAGTCCAGATCAAGAATACGATAAAAAATGTTTTGTTCTGCTAATGTCTCACTGAGTTGTTCGAGATCAGCTAATGATCCAGAAAGTGTTGTGGCGTTAGCACTATTAATGCCTGCAATAGTAATGGTCTTGTCTAACTGTAGTAACGCTAATGTTTTCTGCATAGCCTCATGACCCATGCCAGCTGCTGCCATGCGACCAGAGCCTTTAGTCTCACCCTGAGCATGACTACGTTCATAAATCACTTCTACAGCTTGTTCCAGTGTCAAAGCCCCCGCAGCCCAAGCAGCAGAAACTTCACCTACACTATGTCCTAACGTAGCTTGTGCCTTTAGACCTTGCGCATTGAGAACGTTGATCATGCCGACTTGCAAGGCAAAGAGTAAAAGCTGTGCGACCTCGGTGTATTCCAGGCGGGAATCTTCAACGGAGGTGTTGAATTCATCTATGAGTGAAATAGGGTCTTCACTATGGACTGTCAAAAGCTTATCTATTTCTTTGACGGTTGCACGGAAAATGGGTTCTGATTTTAAAAGTTCACAGCCCATACCTTGCCATTGCGAACCGTTCCCAGAGAAGACCAGTGCCAGTTTTGGCGTGTCTTTTAGTTTACGTGTAGTAGTAATTCCAGCGGGTGTTTCACCTTGATCTACATAATTTGATAATTTTTCAAGAATCTCATCGCGATCTTTACCATTGATTGCAAGACCCTGTTTTAAGTGTTGCCGATAGTGTGAAGCAGAATAGGCAAGATCATAGTATTTGGCATAGTACTCGGCATGGTCTTCGGCAGACTTTTCCGTCTGGTTTTCCGCATCATTTTTTAACAAATCAACATATTGTCGGGCAGTCGCTTTAAGAGCATCATCTGAGTTGGCGGACAAAAATAAAGGCGGAACTCCGGGTTTTTGTAATGAATGCAGTTCGGCAGTTTCGCCGAGTATAAATTCCTCTAGCAAGATATGTGCGTTAGCGCCACCAAAACCAAAGGAATTAACACCCATTAGTAAAGGGCGTTTGGACTTTGGCAGGGGGGTAAAACGGGTTACCACCTTGAGGTTTGATGCTTCGAAGTCAATATTCTTATTGGGTGTATTAAAGTGTAATGACTTTGGTAACGCACGGTTTTTAAGACTCATAATAATCTTAAAGACACCAGCCATGCCGGAAGCTGTTTCTAAATGTCCGACGTTGGTCTTTGCAGAGCCTATTGGCAGATAAGCCTTACGAGGTTTAGCTAGAACCTCAGCAATAGCCGAGGTTTCAATAGGATCACCTACCGCAGTGCCAGTGCCATGAGCCTCAATATAGCTAATGTCGTCAAGATCAATTCCGGCGTTGGTATAAACTTCTTGTAACAGTTCTCCTTGACCTGCTGAACTTGGCAGACTAATACCATTAGTGTGTCCATCACAATTAATGCCAGACTCAACAATGATAGCTTGCACAGGATCGCCATCAGTGATGGCATCTTCCAGTGGTTTCAAAAACAGTACGCCAGAGCCTTCCGAACGTACATAACCATCGCCACTATCATCGAAGGCATGGCAGCGTCCACGAGGAGATAACATGGATGCTTTAGAAAAGCCGACAAAACCAAAAGGATGCAGCAGCAGATTCACACCACCTGCAATTGCAATAGGTGCATCACCGCTCCAAATACTATTACAGGCATGATGCAAAGCGACCAATGAAGAGGAGCAGGCGGTATCAACAGAAACACTGGGGCCATGTAAATCGAATAAATAAGAAATCCTGTTAGAGGCGATACTGGCTGTATTGCCCGTCATAGAATAGGGGTCTAATGAGCTGAGATCATCCATGCGACGATGAGCATAATCGGTACTGGCTATACCCACATAAACAGCACATTTTGAGCCGGCTAGGTCTTCGGGGCGTTGGCCACCATTTTCTAATGCTTCCCAGGTCAGCTCTAATAATAGTCGCTGTTGGGGATCCATTTGTGCGGCTTCGCGAGGAGAAATTCCAAAAAAATCAGCATCGAAGCGATCAATATCAGAAAGAACACCTGCGGCAAAGGTGTAGCTTTTCCCAGGTTCTTTTTTATCAGGGTGTTGATAAAAATCTGTCCCCCATCTATCAGAGTTGATCGTTGTAACGACATCCTTGCCTTTTTTTAGTACTTGCCAATAATCTTCAGGAGATTGAATATCACCTGGGAGTCGACAAGCCATACCGACAATAGCTATTCTCTTTTTCTTGAAAGGCAAAGCCTGCTCCTAATTTTATTTCGCAACTATCAGCATTTTATTAAATAGGGGGGGTAGCTATTTAAATTTTAGGGACTTGTATTAACTAGTGTCTCTTTAGTAGAAGTGCTGAAAAATAGGGCGATTGTACCTAGAGGACATCACTATTAATAGCTTTTTCGTCCGATTATGGCGTTACATTAATTCTTCCAATCCTTATGTGCCAATTTACTACATTGCGTTCTATATTGCGGCTCTAAAATCATCCGTCTTGTACTCTGTCATGTACCAAGGGCATGTACATAGCGAAACTCAACAAAAATTCTAAATTAATAAAATACCCCTAGACTCATTCCAGCATGTAGCTTAATCATTGCATGATAAGTTTTGGAGTGCAATTCGTAAAAAGTGCTCAGTGATTATTTACTAATGATAGGTGGCATAGTATTGGCATAAATAGGTGGCATATTATATATCTATATACATCCTTATTAATGGCTATGATATGCTTCAGACACTAAAAACTTGAGAGTAAATCAACTAATGAGAATTTTTACAAGCTTGCTACTGGTGACTATTGTAACGATCACTGCCTCTTGTACAAAAAACCCTCCAAAATTAGAGAGCAGTAAACAATTAGTTTATAGCTTTAAACAACCACAGCGAACCGTACTTCCCGGCAGCCAGTCCAAACAATTGGGTCAGCCTAGCATGAAATCCATAACAGCACGTTCATCAACCTACTATTCAGCCAATGGTAATATTTGCCGTCGACTGTCAAATCGAAGGACAGTCTGTCATATAGGTGGGAAGTGGTTTGAATCTGTAAGGATTCGTACAAAAGGTTTGTAGTAGTGAGGCACCCTAACGTATTGCTTTCTGTGTTTCGCTATCACTCACACAGGCTACGTTCACTACATTCCACCCCCAACCACACCCCTTAGGCAAATAAAGTAATCCAGTGCACAACCGGTTTATCGGTGCTTTCCTGCAAGTGCGTCTGACAGCCTATATTGGCGGTAACAATCATTTCAGGGTTCTTCTTCAACAGATTAGTTAATTTATTATCACGCAGTTTGTTGGATATTTCTGGTTGAAGTATTGAATAGGTTCCAGCTGACCCGCAACACAAATGCTGATCATTGACAGGGACGAGCGTGAATCCTGCATCCGTCAAAATTTTCTCTACCACACCTGTTATTTTTTGACCATGTTGAAGAGTGCAGGGCGGATGCCAGGCAACTACGGTTGATTCAGTTGTTGCTTGTAGTGCTTTTTTATAATTTCTATTTGAAGTGCTTATTGTGTTGTTTGTTGTATTGCTTGTTATAGCGCTTTCCTGAAGAATAACTTCAGCAATATCCTTACTGAGAGATGAGACCCGCTTGGCTTTATGGGCATATTCCGGATCGTGTTTTAGGTAATGATAATAATCTTTTAACATCGCTCCGCAGCCACTGGCTGTGCTAATAATAGCTTCTACGCCATTGTCTTTATCGGAAATTTCATTCCACCAGGCATCTATATTTCTGCGCATAAACTGCAAGGCTTCTTCCTCTGCGGAAAGATGTTGGCTTACGGCACCACAACAGCCTGCTTTTTTAATACGCAGTAAGCTAATACCTAATTTATCCAGTACCAAGGCTGTTGCCAGATTGATTTCAGGGCTGATAGCGGGTTGTACACAGCCATCAAGAATCAGCATTCTCCTAGCATGTGCCGGCTTTGGCCAATCTGATAGTTTGCTGTCTAGAGGGCTACCTTTTCTCGGTATTTTTTTACTCATAGCAGCAGGTAAGAGTGGTTTAAAAAGTCGTCCTGTCGACAGTAATGCGGAAAAACGTTTAGAGTAGGGCAACACCTTGCGCAACACAGCTCTGGTTTGTGATTCCATACGGGGGCGAGTTGCTATGTTTTCGGCAACATTGCGACCAATATCCAGTAATTTGGCATATTGAACACCCGATGGACAAGTCGTTTCACAGTTGCGGCATGTCAGGCAACGATCCAGATGAAGCAATGTCTTTTTAGCGTGATGATGGCTGTCTGCCGGCTTCTCGAGTTTTCCTTCGAGCATTTGTTTGATGAGGTAGATACGTCCACGGGGACCATCATTTTCATCACCAAGCAATTGATATGTAGGACAAGTTGCATTACAAAACCCACAGTGAACACAAGCGCGAAGAATCGTTTCCGCTTCTTTACCTTCAGAGGTGTTTTGAAATTCTTCTGCCAGTCTAGTTTCCATTAACTTAAAGCCCCTTATACATGCGATCAGGATTAAAAATCCCTTTGGGATCAAGTTTGCGTTTTAATCGTTTATGTATCGCAAACAGGGCTGGGTCGAGTGTTGGGAAGGTCTGAACTTCGGGTATGTCGCCGCGAAACAGGATAGCACTCCCACCTTTTTTATTAGCGATGCTTTTCACTATATTTGCAGGTGTGTTACTTGCAGACCAGCGGATAGCCCCTCCCCATTCAATCAGGTTGTCTGTATTTAGCTGCACACTGGCAGGTGAAGTGGGTGAGACTGAGAGTCGCCATAAGGGTTTGTTGTGTTGCTGGAAAAAAGAATGTGTTTGGTTACGGATACTTTGCCAAAAATCATATCCATTCTCATGGTGTTGCCAGTCTTGTTTTTTCAGAATACTTTCAATATGGTTCTTTGAGCCTGAAAGACGGATATACACCTGATCATCGACATAACAACTCGCACTAACTGGAAGGCCTGATGTACGCAATGAGGTGAAATAGGTGATAGCTTCCTCATGCGAAAAGGGAATCATGATGGTGCTGTCGACAGCGGGCTTTGGAATAACCTTTAATGAAACTTCCAGAATGACACCTAACGTGCCGAGCGAGCCTGTCATCAGTCTGCTGACATCGTAACCGGCTACATTTTTCATGACCTGACCACCGAAACTAATGATCTCGCCGCTGCCATTGATGATTTTCACGCCTAAGATGGCATCACGAACAGAGCCACTATAAGGTCGTCGGGGGCCAGATAGCCCTGCGGCAATGGCTCCACCAATAGTTGCTGATTCATTGAATGCAGGAGGTTCAAAGGGAAGTATTTGCTGTTTACTAGCGAGCTCTTCTTCAAGATCGATAATACGGGTCCCGGCGCACACGGTGACGCATAACTCAGAAGGTGCGTATTCCACAATACCGGTGTGTTCGCTGACATCAAGAGAATATTGCGTATTAACCTTATTACCATAAAACGCTTTGCTATTGCCGCCGTGTACATATAATGGCGTGTCGTCAGCCAATGCAGTCTGTACCTGCTCCTGTAATCGCTGCTGAGTGATTTGTTGAGGCGTCATTTTCTTAGGTAGTTTGTCGAGAATTTTCTTGAACATTATTTATACTTTAGGCATTAAACATCAATTAAAAACGGGGGAGTTCAGGATGAGGAAGCTCGCCATTATGCACATGCATTTGTCCAAGCTCTGCACAGCGATGTAAGGTAGGCACTGCCTTGCCTGGGTTCAAAATGGTATCTGGGTCGAAAGCTTCTTTAACAGCATGAAAATAGGCCAACTCGGCATCGGTGAACTGATAACACATTTGATCAATCTTCTCACTACCCACGCCATGTTCTCCAGTAATAGTACCGCCAACATCGACAGAAAGTTTAAGGATTTCAGCGCCAAATTCTTCAGCCTTAGCAAGTTCCCCGGTAATGTTTGCATCGTAAAGAATCAACGGATGTAAATTTCCATCTCCAGCGTGGAAAACGTTAGCGACTCTTAAATCAAACTGCTCAGATAATTCCCCAATACGGGCAAGCACATGGGCTATTTGATGACGCGGAATAGTGCCGTCCATGCAGTAATAATCAGGTGAAATTCGACCTACTGCTGGAAATGCAGACTTTCTACCCGCCCATAATTTGGCTTGTTGTTCTGGAGTGTCGGCCTCTGCGATAGAAATAGCGTGGTTAAGTTGTAGTTGTTCTTTGATCAACATACTTTGTTCAAGTACTTCTTCAAGAGAACCATCCAGTTCACATAACAAGATGGCTTCGGCTTGTGTTGGATATCCTGCATGGGCAAAATCTTCAGCGGCCTGAACGGCTAGTTTATCCATCATTTCCAAACCCGCAGGGATAATGCCATCACCAATAATAGCGGCAACAGCCGCCGCCGCATATTCGGTTTTATCGAAAGCCGCCAGAATGACATTAACGGTTTCAGGTCGTGGTAGTAAACGCACCACTATCTCGACAATAATACCAAGCATGCCCTCAGAACCGGCGATCAGTCCCAATAAATCATAACCTGGGCTATCTAAAGCAGATGCCCCCAATGTGACCAATTCACCTTCTACCGTAATGATCTTAACTTCCATTACATTATGTACAGTCAGTCCATATTTTAGGCAATGTACGCCGCCGGAGTTTTCGGCAACATTACCGCCAATGGAGCAAGCTATTTGGGATGATGGATCGGGTGCATAATATAAATTGTATTGTTTAGCGGCTTCAGTAATAGCGAGATTTCTTACACCCGGTTGCACACGTGCGCATTGGCCATCAACGTCAATATCAAGAATTTTATTAAAGCGGGATAGACCCAGAATAATACCACCCTCATGTGGCAAAGCCCCTCCTGATAAACCAGTACCTGCGCCACGCGCTACCACCGGCACAAACAAACTAGAGCAGATACGCATAATCTGTTGAATCTGTTCAATGGTTTCAGGCAGGGTGACGGCTAATGGAAGTTTTTTGTAGGCAGACAAGCCATCACATTCATAAGGACGCAACTCTTCCTGTTCAGTAATTAATTGTTCTTCTGTAAGAATTTCTCTTAAATGGAAGAGTAATTTGGAACGGGTTTCATCCTCTGCGGTCATGGCTCTGTTCTGCTTCTACTGGTGAATGCGGTAGGCTATTATGAGTGACTTGGTATAAAGATAGCAATAAGGAATTTTAAGTCTAGGGGAAAAGAATTCTTAACCTTGGATCTGCTTTTTATGGCTCTGCCATATGCAAGATGGCAGAGCCACCAGAAAAGTATTATGAAACAATTTATTTATCTGGTATTGATTATATTAGAGTCTGACCCTTAAGCTTAAGCTCCGAGAGACGAAACCTATTTTATAGCCGACATCTCCCGCTCCACTTCCTCCTTGTCCTTCATCAGTTTCTCAATAATAGGATCCATTCGCAATTGTTCCTCTACCCGTGTTTCATTGTCATATTGCTCCTGCATCAGGGTGATTTTACGAGTCAAACGATCCCAACGTTTTTGTAGCTCAACCGCTTTTTGTGCCGAAATGTACCTTTGAGTTGATTCCATCGTTTGGAAAAATCCTTATCATCATCAGGAAGTGTCCAGATGCAATGCATATGGTTTGGTAATAAAACCCACGCATCAATAATAAAAGGATGATTTTGTCTTGTTTTCTGAATAGCTTCACGAAGCAGAGGATGAACAGAAGGATGTGTCAGAAAAGCCTGCCGTTTATGAGTAACAACCGTAAAAAACCAAGTAGCTCCTGTTTTATGAGAACGCCGGTAATTAGACATAAAACCTCTTCAAGTAAAATATAAAGCCACAAAATATCATGTAATTAGCGTATAAAACCTGAATATTACTCCATGGTGCGCCTCGTTCCTCGGCACACCCTACATGAGATACTAAAAGCAAATATCAATTAAACCCCCAACACAACCCCATGGTGCGCCTCGTTCCTCGGTACACCCTACATGAGATGCTAAAAGCAAATATCAAATAAACTCCAACCGTAGGGTGTGCCGACAAAGGAGGCGCACCATAACCATGATCAACCACTAAACACCAAAATAACAATAACAATAACAACCCAAAGCAAAAACTACGGGCAACCGCCCTTAGGCCACTCTTTATCAAACCAATGCTCAATACGGCAATTCACCCGCACCAGACTTTGCAAGCCTTCATCAATACGATCCCGTGTCCATTCTATTCGCAAAGCTACAGGGTCGTTATTTTTGAGTTTTTCATCCACTGTCACTCTGCCATTTTTAGCTAACTGTTTAAGATAATCATCCAGCGTATCAGGGTCTTTATCGTATATTTTTGGTGCGCTTCGTATCCTCAGCACACTCTACAAATAGCATTTTAGAGAACTTCATGGTTTCGGTAAGTAGCGTGGCTCAAAAAACTGGAATCACCCATAGTAATAAATCCCTACAATCCTCTACGGCTTTGGGAGACTTATAATTTGTTTGCTTTTTATTCATATTAGACCCGTAGGGTGAGCCGACGAAGGAGGCGCACCATAATAAAATCAACCTAGCCTGACTTTCGGGTCTCCCTAAGAAAAAATCAAGTGAATACGGATATTACGCAACCAAGCCAGAAGCGTGTTTGAGCTATTAACTCTGCAAAATATCAGTGCAATACTCCCTGCAGCTAATTATTTACCGAAAGTAATGCACAGATTACTTGATTCGCCCTGCGATGTTCCTATAATACAGCGGTTCGAGAATACTAGCGGTTCAGACTGATGCAGTTCAAGACTGTCGCTATTTTTTGGCTCTTATTAATCTAATTTGGAATATCGTTTTGATTTCAGCATCTAGCGTTACCATGCAGTTTGGTGACAAACCTCTTTTTGAAAATGTCTCTATCAAGTTTGGCAACGGCAACCGTTATGGTTTGATTGGCGCCAATGGCTCTGGTAAGTCAACCTTTATGAAAATACTCAGTGGTGAGTTGACTCCAACCGCTGGCAATGTGTCGGTGGAACCTAGTATTCGGGTTGCAACACTGGGACAGGATCAATTTGCTTTTGAAGAACACAGTGTTATTGATACCGTCATTATGGGTAACAAAGAACTCTGGGACATCAAAGCAGAGCGAGAGCGTATTTATGGTTTGGCCGAAATGTCGGAAGAAGACGGTATCAAAGTAGCTGATCTGGAGATTGAATTCGGTGAAATGGATGGTTATACCGCTGAATCCAGAGCAGGTGAATTATTACTGGGTCTAGAGATTCCAGAAGATCAACATTTTGGATCAATGAGTTCAGTCGCTCCAGGTTGGAAACTTCGTGTGCTTCTTGCGCAGGTTTTATTTGCGGATCCTGATTTGTTGTTACTTGATGAGCCAACCAACAATCTCGATATCAATACCATTCGCTGGTTGGAAAAACTGATTAATGAACGTAAAAGCACCATGGTCATTATTTCTCACGATAGGCATTTCTTGAATAGTGTTTGTAGTCATATGGCTGATCTGGATTATGGTGAAATCAGGATGTTCCCTGGGAACTATGATGAGTATATGACGGCTGCAACACAATCTCGTGAGCAAATGCAAAATGAAAACGCTAAAAAGAAAGTTAAAATGGCAGAGTTGCAAGCCTTTGTTAGCCGCTTCTCAGCTAATGCCTCTAAAGCTAGGCAGGCAACATCACGAGCAAAACAGCTAGATAAAATAAAGCTTGTAGAAATAAAGCCTTCAAGTCGAGTCAATCCTTATATACGTTTTGAGCAGAATAAAGAACTAATCCGTCATCCTGTCGAAGTAAAAGCCATTAGCAAGAGTTATGATAAATCTTTATTTCGTGATCTTGATTTGATGGTGAGTGTGGGTGAACGTATCGCTATTATTGGGCCTAACGGGATTGGCAAAACGTCTTTGCTGAAATGTCTGGCTGAACAAGTACAGCCTGATAGTGGCACAATAAAATGGTCAGATAATGCTGATATTGGCTACTATGCTCAGGATCATTCGGATGATTTCGAGAAAGATATGAATCTGTTTGACTGGATGGATCAATGGCGCGGGAAAGAGGATGATGAACAAGAAATTCGCGGAACTCTGGGCAGGTTACTGTTCTCAAAACCGCAGAGTGAAAAATCAGTAAAGGTTATTTCCGGTGGTGAGCAGGGTCGGATGATATTTGGTAAATTGATGTTAACCAAGCCCAATGTGTTACTGATGGACGAACCGACAAACCATCTTGATATGGAGTCAATAGAATCACTCAACCTTGCTTTAGAAAATTATCCGGGTACTTTATTCTTTGTTAGTCATGATCGTGAGTTTGTATCTTCCTTGGCCACTCAAGTTATTGAATTGTCGGATAAAGGCGTAACCCATTATATGGGTACTTATGAGGATTACTTACTCAGTCAAAGTTAGGCTTGTTAACTAAGAAGAGACTAGAAGAGAGCAAGCGGCAAAGACATTATTTCTGTTTTTGCTGCGCTGAAGAAATAGTCTTAGTGTGAGGGCGCCGATTCTTCGAAGGTTGGGATGCTTTCATCCATCATATCCCAAACAGGTTTTTTCTTGCTATAGACAATGCCGTGCGCCTTAAACCATGAGCTATCATCTAAGCAACCTGCTGTTATAGCTATCATATGGGGAAATGCACTACCTGTGCCATAAACGCCGCTACCACAGTTTGGACAAAAGTGACGCGTGATAGTCGCTTTGTCATCGGCTATGGAATCATAGCTATGAGTTTTACCTTCTATTTGCACATGCTCTTTTTCGAAAAAGGCAAGTGATGCGTGTCCTGTACCTGTTGTTCTCCTACAATCGTCACAGTGGCACTGTCCCATGTATAGAGGCTTGGATGCAATGGTGTATTTTACCTTTCCACAGAGACATTGACCGGTTGCAAAGTGTTTTTTTGTCATAACTGACCTCCAACATTTTTGATGCTTTGACATGGAAGCGATGCTTTAGCTTCGCCTAAGGTGTGATTTCAAGCACCGTATGGCGAGCCTGAAGAGACTGTGCAAGTATTCCTTTGTAAGGGTGCCGACGAAGGAAGCGCACCATGAATCAATAACTTACGGTGCGCCTCGTACCTCGGCACACCCTACAAATGAGATTTTTCTTAATACTTGCACAGTCTCTGAAGGCTCACTTCCAGAAAAACATGACTCAGATTTTCTTGAATGAATATCATTTTTCACAGCTTATGCTATGCCTCCTTGCTACTATCAGGAAGCATAGACTAGTCTGTGCAGTATTGTATGAATATCAAAACTAGTGCTTTTACACGAGAACTCAGATATGTGAATAATCAGTTGTTGATTAAGAAATACTACACCGCTTTAATGCGTTCGTTAATTGCTGCTTATTCATTATTTTATTAGCGTCTTCAGTACGATGTTTGTTGGTTGCGGTTGCTACGTGGCTAATAATCTCCACACGATTATCTGCTGAACCACGTATCTCTGTAATTTGAAGTTGCCCGTTAATCATATTGAAAACCTTCCAGCCTTCATCTGTATGGAGAATGGCTTTAATCCTTTCATGATCCAATTGTTTAAATAATATGCTGATTTTTTTAAAACTAAAAAGAATAACTTTGGGGAAATGACAACCTATACTCTGATAACCATCAGTCGTAATGACATCGGTAGAGCTATGTGCATGGTGGTGTGGATATTGAGCTTTGTGATCTGTCTTCGGTATGAGATCCAGTATGGAGACATCCAGACGACCGAATTCAGTTTGAATAATGTCCAGTTTGGGAGGTTGTATGGTTGTTATATAAGCTGATAAATGTTGCCGGGTTTTGCTATCGGATTTATCCATTTTATTAGCCATCAGCACATCTGCCATCGCTATTTGGTCAATGAAGTTTGCATGTGTTGTATAGCGTTTTTCTAATAAATGTCGAGGATCAATAAGGCAAACACTGGCTCGAATATCCAAAACACCTTGAAAATGTTCACCTCGCAAGGTGTCTAATACACGCTTTGGGTGACCTAACCCAGAAGGTTCTATTAATAATCGTTGTGGTTTTGTTGCTCTTAATATTTGGTTGATGGCGACTTGCAATGGAACACCTGCGGCACAACACATACAACCACCCGGGATTTCTTTGACAGCGATGCCTTTTGCTTTGTAAATGGCTCCATCAATACCTACACTTCCAAATTCGTTAACCAATACAGACCATTTTTCATCAACTGGCTTTTGTGTCATTAAATGTAAAATCGTACTGGTTTTACCGACGCCTAGAAAGCCAGTAATTAGATTGGTTTTTATGTTTGCTAATGTGTCATTCATGTTTATTCGATAATATTTGTATCGCTTCTTCTGCACTTTCCAAAGCGCCTTCGATATAACCACCATGTTCACGCGCAACTTCACTACCCGCCAGTATGATTTGTTCGTCCCACATACTACGAGATAAGTGTGCTGGGTATCGTGGGTGCTGTGCAGAGCTGGTTAAGTCGGCCTTTGTGGTCGTATACTCATCTGTACTCCAATCTTTAATGAGTATCTCTACAACGTGTTGACTGGCATCACCAAATAAACGCTGTAATTGCGTCATACACATTTTTTTTAGTTGATCAAAGCCTATCTGTTTACGCTGATGGCTGTTCAATTTAACGAAAGAAGTGAGCGCATAGTAGCTTTCATTGGCGGGAGAACCGTCATAAATTTCTGACAAAGGCCCATAGCTACTGAAGACTTCACCCGATAAGTTTTGTTCTCGCCAAAAAGGAGTGTCGTAAATAAAGACCATCTTGCAATGTCCCGCCATCCAAGTGGGTGTGTCTTGCCATAGTTGTAATACCTCTTTGTCTAACACAGGTTTAAAGGCTATGGTTTGCCGGCCAAGACGTGGCGGCAAGGCAAGAATGATAGTATCTGCGCTATATTTAATGGGGTGTTTTGTAGAAGTGCTGTTTTGTTGTGCATGGATAGTCAGTGTAGTTTGCGATTCAGAGGCTGGTTTCTCAAGCAAAGTAACTCGTGTGTTCAAATGCATAGAGGAGTCCGATAAATCAGCTTGTAGCGCTTGTATTAATTGAAAAGCACCACCGACTATTCGATATGAGCTTTCATGTGATGACTGATCTGTATAACGTTCTACCGTTTTTGCATCCAGTTCATACAACCTATCTCCACGGGTGTTTTGCTTAAACAAGGGGAGATTAAGCGTGGAAACTAAATGTTTTAGGCGGGGTTGAAAATCTGGCCAGACCCAGGCAGGGCCCATATCAATACAACTGTCTGTAGGGTTGTCTATTTGAGGTGATTGTGGCGATGGCGGTGATAATATTCGACCACCGATTCGTTCACGTGATTCCAGCAAAAGCACATCGTGTTCGCGCTTTTCCTGTTGTAGCATCCATGCTACATAAAGGCCGCTGAGACCAGCGCCGACGATGATGATTGAATGGTGTTCAATGGTGGACATGTGACTCACCTAATTTATTTTCGGTCTCTTTTCCTTGTGTATTCTTTGTTTATTTGCCTTGTCTACTTTCCTTTGCGCTTGGGAGATATTTTGGTGATGCGGAGCTGTTGTCCTGAAACCCATGCTTTTTTAAGAATACGGAAAACCTCTTTCGGCATGCCTTCAGGAAGATCCACTGTACTATGATCCTCGTTGATAACTACACGCCCAATATGCTGGCTGTCAATTTCAGCTTCGTTGGCGATGGCACCCACAATGTTGCCAGGCTTGACATCGTGTTGTCTGCCCACTTCCATTCGAAAGCGTTCCATACCTTTAGGCAATTCATCCTGGTCTTGGTCGGGTCTTTTACGGCTGTTATCCCTGTCGCGACCTTTATCACTTCCTCTATCCCTGCCTTTGTTATCCCTTTCTTGACCTTTACTATTTTTTCTTGAGCGATCATTGCGATCCCTGCTGTCAAAGCGTTCCTGACGTTCTTTTTGTGGTTTTCTTCGAGGTTCATCTTTAAGGAATAATGGCGAAGCGCCTTGTGCTAACTTAACCAGTGCCGTAGCAATTTCAATAGCAGGAATATTATGCTCAAGTTGGTATTGCTCGACTATATCCCTGTATTTATCCATGTTTTCTTCCACACCTAGTGCTTCGGAAATTTTGTCCTTGAAACGTTCCACTCGAAGGGTGTTGATATCATGAGTAGAGGGTAGTTGCATGCGTTCGATAGGCTGCTTGGTGGCACGTTCAATGGTATTGAGCATGCGCATTTCACGGGGTGCTACGAAGAGAATAGCTTCGCCTTTTCTACCGGCTCTACCGGTGCGCCCAATGCGGTGTATATAAGCCTCTGCATCATAAGGAATGTCGTAGTTAATAACATGGCTAACACGCTCCACATCCAGCCCACGAGCCGCTACATCCGTCGCAATCAGGATGTCCAGCCTCCCTTGTTTAAGCTTTTTAACAATTTGTTCCCGATGGTTTTGTGCAATATCACCATTCAGGGCAGCAGAGGCATACCCTCTGGCTTTTAATTTATCATCCAGTTCGAGAGTTGAATTTTTAGTTCTGACAAAAATGATTACGGCATCAAAAGGTTCGGATTCCAAAATACGGGTTAACGCATCTAGCTTGTGCAAGCCACTGACTTTCCACATGCGTTGATGAATCGTTGATGCGGTTGCTGTTTTTAATTTAATGGTAATTTCAACAGGCTTATTCATAAAGCGAGTAGCGATATGTCGAATCTGTTTCGGCATAGTTGCCGAGAATAGGGCGATTTGATGTTCGCTGGGGATTTGTTCCAACACCCATTCAACATCATCAATAAAGCCCATCCGCAACATTTCATCCGCTTCGTCTAGTACCAGACATTGCAGATTGCCAAGTTTGAGACTCCTGCGACGCATATGATCCATGACTCGTCCAGGAGTACCTACAACGACATGCACTCCACGTTTAAGCTGGCGCAATTGGATGTCATAACTTTGTCCACCGTAGATAGGCAGAATATGCAAACCTTTTATATGCTTTGCATAAGTCTGAAACGCTTCTGCCACCTGTATGGCAAGCTCTCTGGTAGGCGTTAGTACCATAACCTGAGGGTTTTTATTGCTGACATCAATGTTAGACAATAGAGGCAGGGCAAAGGCAGCTGTTTTTCCTGTCCCTGTTTGTGCCTGACCGAGTAAGTCTTTACCTTCTAGCAAAGGGGGAATAGTCTCCGCTTGAATAGGAGTGGGAACTTCATATCCAACATCATCCAGTGCCTTCATTAAAGGCTCAGCGAGGTTTAAATCACCGAAGGTTATGCTTTTGGTGTTGTTGGCGCTGCTGCTGTTAGAAACAGAGGTGTCAGTTTTAGTGTTTTCAGACGACATAATGGTAGGTCGGTATAGTAGGTGGAGTAAAAAGGGACGGCACTTTAACAGTTATTAATATACTTATCTTCATATTTGTTCTTTATACGGGATTTAGGTGTCTATAGGGCACCTGTATTCATTCTGTATCGCTATTCCTGAGTATGGCGGGTGCTTCTGCAGGTTCAATACGTCGGGTCACAAACATCAATGTACTAATCACCACTAATAACAAAGCTGATCCTGCCAGTAATGCATAGTCTTCGAGGTGTAGTAGCGTATAAAGAACAGCATACAAACCTATTAATAGCACACCAATCCACATTGCCCGTAATTTCTTTTTCAAAATGGCCATTGAATAGAGCGTGATGAGTAAAATGGTTACACCTGAGGCAACTAAATACGCGTACAAAAAACGGATATGCTCTGCCAATGAAACCAGTAACAAATAGAACAGGCTAAGGGCAAGGCCTACCAATACATATTGCACAAAGTGTGGCTTTGCTTTTACGGTTAGTTCAAAAATAAGAAACGTGATATAGGTAAGAGCTATCAACAATATTCCATACTTGGTTGATCGTGATATTTTTGAATACAGGGTAACGGGTTCAAACAAGTCTACACCGGTGGTGAACTGGGTCAGGTCGTAACGAGCAGAATGCTTAGAGCGCATAGAAGGGTTATCATCTATTTGCCAATATTGAGGATAGTTTCGGGCTAGGTTAGGGATTTGCCATCTGGCGGTAAAGCCTTCGGCGGTGATTTTTTTTTCTTTCGGCAACACTTCTCCCTGAAAGCTGGGGTGTGGCCAGCTTGAAGTGATATTAGCCTTGCTGACTACGCCAAGTGGAGCAAACCGAATGCCCTTGCTGCCATTCATTGCAATACGAATTTTAAAGGTAGGAAGAGGTGTCTGTGGATTAAGACCAAGAAGAGGCGCATGAAAACCATTGTTAATAAGGTGGGTGAGTTTGGTGCCGGGGTGAATGGCAATACTGGATCCGTCCCAGTTCATTCTTGATGTTTCAGTAATGGCTTTGGTGTCACTTAAACCAATGGATATCCAGGCCTTATCCCACTTAATGCTACAATTACGGTTACAAGAATCAATTAGCTGTTCAATATTAAAGTGTCCATGCAGGGTGGTCTCGGCAGCATAAACGAGAGAATTGTAAATCCCCCGCTTGCGATATTCTTCTTTTAAATCTGCATTAATGTCTAATTCTTGAGGAAGGATCAACAGCGTTTTTTCTGTGAAAACATCTTTGCTGATGGTTTTACTATCACCGCTTTTATCGGTGATGGTGTTCACAGTTACCACATGTTCTACATAAGGTACTACCAGTAAAGGGCCAATCAGTGTTTGTTGCTTGCCCCAGCTACTTGCGATATCACTTAGCACATTGTAATAACGCGAACTGCGTTCTTTAATGGTTTGATCTACCAGCGACAATGGAATCAACATAAGTAATGAAAGAATGGCAATCATAATAGTACGAAAACTGAGTGACTGAGTAATACGTGAACGTATGTGTGTAGATTTCAGAGATTGCATAGGTGTTTAGTTTTCCAGTGTGACTCTTCGGCTGAAATCAGCGGGTAGTCTGCGTTGAGTATGAAATGCGGAGTACGGGGTGATCATGCAAGATTACCAGCAAAAGTGTGCTAAATACTATAGCATAGCGTTTTCTTTTTTCTGTATTGTAGGTAAGTAAGCTCATGTTAGTGCTAGGAATAGAATCCTCCTGTGATGAATCCGCTGTCGCGCTCTACGATACTGATAAAGGGTTACTCGCGCACGAACTTTATAGCCAAGTTGAATTACATGCGGAATATGGTGGAGTCGTACCCGAACTGGCCTCTCGTGATCACATTCGCAAAATCACTCCGTTAATAAAAAGTATTCTCGCCAGTAAAAAATTCACACTCAATGATCTTGATGGTATTGCCTACACAGCAGGCCCTGGATTGATAGGAGCATTGCTAGTAGGCGCATCAATAGGACGTTCGTTGGCATGGAGCCTACACATTCCTGCGGTAGCTGTACATCACATGGAAGGTCATTTACTGGCACCTATGCTAGAAGACGAGCAACCTGAATTCCCGTTTGTTGCATTGTTGGTTTCTGGAGGACATACCCTGTTGGTAGAGGTTCAGGCCATTGGTGATTACACCATATTAGGTGAATCTTTGGATGATGCGGCCGGAGAAGCCTTTGACAAAACCGCAAAAATGCTGGGTCTGGGTTATCCAGGAGGCCCTGTACTAGCGGCATTGGCAGAGCAAGGAGAAACAGGGATGTATAAATTCCCAAGACCGATGGTCGATCGACCCGGTCTGGATTTCAGCTTTAGTGGTTTGAAAACCTACACGCTTAATACTTGGCAGAAATCAACACAGACTCAGCAAGATAAAGCTAATATCGCCAGAGCCTTTCAAGATGCAGTGGTTGATACGCTATTCATAAAATGTCATCGCGCGCTTGAGCAAACAGGTTGTACAAACCTTGTGGTTGCGGGTGGGGTAGGGGCTAATAAGCATTTGCGAGAAAAATTGCATAGCCTGAATGCTAAAGTAAGTTTTCCCCGGTTGGAATTCTGTACTGACAATGGTGCGATGATTGCTTATGCAGGAGCCATGCGTCTGAAGACAGGTCAAGCTGAGGAAGCGGTTATAACTCCCCGACCACGTTGGCCGCTTAACGAGCTAGAACCAATTTAACTATCTTGGATCAGTCTTGTAGAGGCGAATTCATTCGATCAGTGTTAAATAAACTTAGCTCTGGTCGAGTTGAATAGGAAGTGAGCCTGATGCTCACTTCCATAAGTAGTATTTAATAACTACTGAGTGCGAGTAATGCGCACCTGCATCACTGGATTATCAAAACGATGCGACTGGTTTAATATAGAACTAGCCAAACCATCATCACTTGATAAAACGCCACGATGAATACCCACTAAATCCAGAAAATCATCTCTGTTTGCATTGAAACCTTCACCGCCATCAGCGGGGCCAGGCATGGTACCTTGGGCTTCTGAATTTGCCTCAGTACCTGAATCCCATGCGGGCAAGCTCAGACTTAGGCTCTGGCCAACGGTTAAATCACTCAGTTTTGCGGCATTTATACCTGTATACGCATCATTGGTGTTCACCAGCATTGAAAACAAGGTCAACCTAATGTCAGTCTCGTTATTAATAGAGAGTTGAAATTGGGTGCTTCCTCCTGGACCTACTGGTTGCGCTCCACTAGTCGCTTGTAGTGTTGTGTCAATAGCATTTGCATCTGTGATAAGGGCACTATTATCTCCACCCTCTGCTAGATGCTCCAGAGAGACACTGGCGGCTTGACCATCAATCCATGCATGATAGCCAGTTTTATGCAGCACTACACCTATGGGTGATAGCGGCTGGTTGGCAGTGACATTTCTTACGCTGATATCGAAGGAACGTGTTTCATCATCACTGTGACAACCCGATAAAAAAGCCGTTGAAAGCAATAATGAGGTTAGGGCAATGTATTTAGCAGTACTTTTGCTAATCGTCCCTGTGTAATATTTTCTCTTAATCATGACAACCTCCTATTGCACAGTTACAGTGACACGGGCTACTGGATTCAACCAACGATGTACACGACTATCAACGTCACTGGCGCCTCCCGTAGGGTTGGTGTCACCCAGATTGCCGCGATGAATATGCACGGTTTGATTGGTATCGACACCAGCAACACCTGTGCCATTAGTGCCTGTTGGTCCTGATGGTGCAGCTGGAATTCCCAGAACGCCCGGTGCGCCACCTGCATTGATGATCTCGTTGTTAGCTTCTGTTCCGGCGTCATAGGCATTGATGTTAATGGTGTAAGTGCCTGGTGTAGTCGGTACTTTCCAACTGTTTAGTCCGATGAAACCATCATTGGTAGGTAATAACATGGCAACCACTGACAAATATTCATTATTGGATGTACCTGTATCAATGCTTGAAGCAGGCGATGAGGCGCCGGGTGCTAGTAAGCCCGGTGGCGTTGCGTTATTGGCACCTGCGGCATCTAGCAAGGTCACTAGTGAACTGATGTCGCCGCCTTCTGCCATTGCTTGAAGCTCACTACTTGCTGTAGCTCCCGACTGGAAAAGATGAATCGCATCGTTGTGTGCGCTGATGAATAAGGGTGTGAAATTGATCGCATGGGTTAAATTTTTCACGCTGACTGTAAACTGTTGAGCCTGAGCAAGTGTGCTTCCTAAAGCTAAAGCTAATGCCACACTACTCAATATTGTTTTTTTAATCATGGTTCCTACTCCTTGGTATTTTTTCTGAGTGAGAAACAAGTTTAGGAATTAAATATGGCGAGAAGGTCACAGAAATATAAACAATCTGTAAACTTTAGCGAAAAAAATTACGTTTGTGGGTGTGTACGGTTGTGAATTGGCGACGGGCAGTAAGCGGCAGGATTATTAAAATTCAGGTTTACACGTTTCGCAAATCGTTTCGCCTGTAGCAGGATGTGTAAAGCTGATTTCTGTCGCATGTAGCATCAGTCTGTCGCCCATTTCATAAGCCTGTCTAGTGGCATACATATCACAGCCAATAATAGGATGCCCCATTTCCCGGCTATGAATTCTTAATTGATGAGAGCGACCTGTGATGGGAGTGAACAGTACACGTGTCGTGTTGTCTGCCTCGTTACGCTGCAAGACTTTGTAGAGTGTGAGTGCGCCTTTTCCTGAACTTTGACACACTTTTTGCAGCGGGCGATTCGGCCAGTCAAAGATAAGGGGGAGATCAATCTTTCCTTCTTCTTCTGCGACGAGTCCAAATAGAACAGCGGTATAGGTTTTATGAATTACTCTGTCTTGAAACTGTTTATTAACATGTGCTAAAGCGGGTTTGTTTAATGGCACAATCATTATCCCGGAGGTATCCAAATCCAAGCGGTGTGCCATTCCCATGTCTGGAAAGAGTTTAAGGAGACGATTATTAATACTGTCTTTATTGAGTGGATGCCTTCCTGGAACACTCAATAATCCATCCGGTTTATTGATAAGCAAGATGTCATCATCCTGATACAAAATGGCAATTTCTTTATCACACCGAGGTACAATGTAGGGCTTAGGTTGATCTTGAATCATCATAGTGGGTAGGTACCGCGATATGTTATGGGAATCTCTATTAATTGTACCCAAAGGGCATATCAACACTAAAACGAAACCCTAATTACAAGAGGCACCCTTATATTGTTGATTGTGAGTTGGCGTAGATTAATCTATTCTCCTGTTTTCTCCAAGCAGCCTGAATGTCTAACATGAAGTTATCTGATTTCCATTATGATTTACCCGTTGAATTAATTGCCCAAGAGCCTCTTGCAGAACGCACCTCTAGTCGGTTATTACAGATGAATGGCAAGACCGGGGAAATAATCGATGGTCAGTTTGCTGATGTACTTGCGCTTATCGAGCCAGATGACTTACTGGTGTTTAATGACACACGAGTTATTCCAGCCCGCCTGTATGGTCATAAAGAAACCGGTGGAAAAGTTGAAGTTTTGGTTGAACGTGTACTTGATGAGCATGTGTTGTTGGCACACATCCGTGCCAGTAAATCTCCAAAATCAGGCGCTATACTCACACTAGAAGGTCAGATCAAAGCAAAGGTACTGGGTCGTGAAGGGCACAACGATTCACTTTTTCGACTTGAATTCGATAACGATTCCACGGTTTTACAACTGCTTGAACAATACGGGCATATTCCTTTGCCTCCCTACATCGAACGCTCTGACAACAAGACTGATAAGGAGCGTTATCAAACTGTATTTGCAGACAAACCCGGTGCGGTTGCTGCACCGACAGCCGGACTGCATTTCGATGATCATATGATGCAAGCATTGCGAAGAAAAGGCGTGGCGACCGCCAAGGTTACTTTACATGTGGGCGCAGGCACGTTTCAGCCAGTCAAAACTGATGATTTGTCCGAGCATGTTATGCATGCAGAATATGTAGAAGTGTCAACCGAGACTTGTGCGGCAATCGAAGCATGCCAGCAACGTGGTGGTCGTGTTGTTGCTGTGGGTACAACGACGGTTCGAAGTCTGGAATCAGCGTGCGCAAGAACTGGAAAATTAGAGGAGTATTCAGGTGATACTCAATTGTTTATTACACCGGGATATCAGTTTAAGGCAGTAGATGTGCTGCTCACCAATTTCCATTTACCCGGTTCTACCTTGCTGATGCTGGTATCTGCTTTCGCCGGTTATGAAAATATCTTTAGCGCTTACTCTTACGCTGTTGAACACAGGTATCGTTTTTTTAGCTATGGTGATGCTATGTTTCTTATTGCTATTTAGTTCGGGAGGTCGAACTAAATCAGAGGTTCTTTTGTATTGGAGGTGAGCCTTCAGAGGTTGTGCAAGTATTAAGAAAAATCTCATTTGTAGGGTGTGCCGAGGTACGAGGCGCACCATAAGTTGTTGATTCATGGTGCGCCTCCTTCGTCGGCACACCCTACATAAGGAATACTTGCACAGTCTCTTCAGGCTCGCAATACAGTTCTTATAATCAACACCTTAGGTGAGCTAAAGTATCGCTTCCAGAAAGTTTAGGCTTAATATGTAGTCTCTACGTCCCTGTGGAAATTTGCCAAAAAACAAAGAGCAATATTAGCAGAGTAAGACCGTAACCGATAAATTTTCCGATTGCGGTACTTCTTACTTCAGCTTTTTCATGCAAATAATTCGCCTTACCCTTTTCAGCGGCTACGGCAATGTAATTAGCTAAGGGTTCTTTAAACTCTTCACATTCTTCGCTGTAGGCACAATGGTTACAAATATCCTTAGTTTCCTTGTTGATGGTGCCAAAACAATCGGGGTCGAAGTCTTTTTTGTGTGTTGCCATTTGTAATCTCTACTGCTTAGTATTTTGGTCTGGTATCTATTCTTAGTCTGTTATTTATATAGTCCTTTTACGGTGAAACCACCTGAAAATTAGACTTTGTAGAGTTTTCTGGAAACTCTACACCTGTTATTTCAAGTGTTATAACTGTTAATGATGGCGCCAGAATGCTCTGCTTTTTATTACAACTGATTCAATGGTGGGTTTTGAAGCAAAATTCTACCCACATAACGAGCCCCCTGTTGCGTCAAGTGGCCACCGTCGAAGCTGATCAACCTTGCTTCTGGTGTAAACAATGGACAATCGTTCTCACTCTTGCAAATCAACGCATGAATATCGACAAACACCCCTTTGGGTAAGACTTGTCTCATTGTCTGGTTAACTTCTCGTTGAATTCCGTGTACTGGGTTACGGAGTTGCTTGAGTTCATTATCTGACAAACGAAGATATTTACGCAGATTTAATTTGCCAAAATTCTTGCGTCCAAGGATAAAAAGTTTTTGTGGTGTCATGATGTGCAGATTCTGAAGGGTAATTGGCAAACGTTGTGCAGACCATAATTTCCAGTTTGCAGCAAGAATGACCACATCCGCCTGTCTGATTTGTGGCATAGCGTCAGCCAGCGTGTCAGATTTTTGGCAATTCGGGATATGCTTTTTTTCTATGAAAGGATGGATATTTTCTGGTCCCAGATAAATCCCGCAGATAGCGGGGATACGTCTGGTGCTGATTTGATAGTGTTGTTCAATATTATTCTCTGCCAAGGCATTGTAAAAGTCCTGTGCATGGCTGTCACCAATGATTAGTATTTTTTTTCTCTTGTCATTGGGATCAAAAGGTCTTTTTATTAGCTTGAGGAAGCGTTGACGGACATATTCTCCGCTTTTTTCTTTATTGGAGGCTTGCAAAATATCGATTCGTGCATTGGACGCCTGAGCGGTGGTTAATGTGCCGAAGGCGATGGTGATAGCCAGCAGAAAAAGTAATAAATATTTTTTAATCTCAAGTATCATGACTCGTTCCTGAAATAATTCCATTGGGTCAGATGGGTAAATGGGTCTGACCATATTGTATTGTAGCTGAGCAAAAATACTTTGCTTAAACGAATGACATTTTTTTTAGAGATTCGTCAAATGAATCTCTGGATAGAAAGGCGAAACAGGGGTACAAGTATTTTCTACCGAGCAATCATGAAGGTCTCACCCTATAAATCCCTATTCATCGCGCCATCAGATACAATGAATGCCACACCTATTGCAATAAACACAAGGCTGATAACAACGCTGCCAATAAATATTTGTTGGCGACTGAAACGTCGTCTGTCTCTAAAAGGGGTCTCCACAAAACGCCAGCCCAGGTATGCCAAGATAAGCGTAAAAATACTTAAAAAGCCCATTAGCCAAAGACTGGGTTCCTCCATGCTCATCAGACGTGCAAATACGAATATAGGTTGATGCCACAGATAAGCACTGTAAGAAATCAGACCTATGCCTACCAATAGCCGTAATGAAAGCAGACGATAAACAAGCGTGCCAGGTATTGTAAAAAGAAGGATGAGAGCAGTACCCAGTGTAGGTGCAAGTGCATACAGACTTGGAAATGGCGTTCCTTTATCAAACAGAAAAAGAGGAACAATAATAAGTGCTAACCCCGTCAGACTTGCCCATTGATTAATACGTCCTTTTGGTTGTTGGTTATTAAATAGATAAAATGCTACCAAAGCCCCAATCATTAACTCCCATGCTCTTGTGTGTAATAAATAGAAGTTAGCTTCTGGATATTCTCGCCAGCCCCATTCGGCTAAACCTAGACTTAATAGGGCTATAACGCTGGTAATAATTGCCAACTTGCGTTTCCCCAAGCCCCAAAACAGCATCATGAACAAGGGGAAAATAATATAAAACTGTTCTTCTACTGCCAGCGTCCAGGTATGCAATAGCGGCAAGACCTCTGAGGTGGCAGCAAAATAGTCACTTTCCAGCCAAAAGAATATATTGGATGAAAACAGGTTAGTGGCAATAATGCTGTTAGCAAAATTCTTCAGTTCAAAGGGTAATAACCAGTGCCAAGCGAAGGGAAGGGAAACCAGTAAAACTAGGAATAGGGCAGGTAGAATCCTGCGGGCGCGTCTTTCATAGAATCCGGCAATTGTGAATGTACCTGCGTCCTGTTCCTTGAGAATAATGGATGTGATTAAAAATCCGCTAATTACAAAGAATACATCAACGCCAATATAGCCACCGCTGAGCCACTGAAAACCCCCATGAAATAAAATAACGGGGATAACCGCGATGCTACGTAAGCCATCAATTTCTTTTCTATATTTCATATTGGTTATGACCTATACACTTTATTGTTAATTACCCGAAGAAAGGTTTATTATCGCTACAGTGTTATTATCACCCGTTTGTACACCATAAATGCTTATTTCACATTGATGACTTCATCTAGAGATATTCGCCACCATGAAAGCTGAAATACAATTTTTCGCATTGCCAACAGATGCTGAACAACTGTTAACCTTTGTAAAAAACAAGGTAGATAGTCTTGATAGTCAGTCAGAAGATGTGACTCGCTTGATTATTGGTGATTGTGAAATTACCTACACTTCAGGAAAAATCAAGGATTATATGTTATTGGCTGGATCGTTTGCCATTAATACTGGCACCGTGGATGATGCTTGCGCAGATCAGGAGCGCGCAAAAACTGTTTACCGAGACGTGCGCCGGTGGTTTAAGAAGAACTATTCGAATAAACTCAATACCTACATGCTAGAAGGTGCAAGAAGGGATAAGGCCGCTCGTAATCACTGGATAAGCACCGCAGCTAAAGCCTGGGTCATTGAAGATGCTAGTCGTATACTTAAATTATATGATACAAGCCCGATAGCGTTTGAGATCATGATTGTTAGTAAACAGATGGGGGCAATAACGCCAGTAGAGTCGAATAAAGTGCGTGGGCATGGATAGAAGCATGGATATATTACGGCTAACTAATCGGCACCTATTAATTGCCTTTCCGCCCGATTACGGCGACGGCGTTGGATAAATTTCTCGGCAAGTTGCTCCTGTATTGCCCTACCTTCTGCATCCATGCAGTCGTGCGATCCTCATGTACCCTTATACACAGCGGCTCTCAAAATTCATCCGCCTTGACTCGAACGAAAATTCTAATTAATAGGTACCCTAATGACTATTGCGTTTCTCTAATGTTTTGATGAGTACAACAATTAATAAGAACAGTGCAAAGGCAACGATACACATAATAATAATCGCTTCAGTCCATAGTTTACGCAGGTAGGATTTTTCAAATTTGGCATCAGGTAAATTGACGAGCTGCCACAGGCTATTCGGAATATTCTCATGTACCTGAATCCGCTCTTGTTCTGCCTTTGTTAAATTAATATCGCGAGAAAGTTTATCTCTTGTTCCTTGCGGAGTTACTTCTATCAATGATGTATTGGATTGCTTAACGAGTATCAGTTTTTGTCCTGGAATTTCATGGGTTTTCAGAATGTCGGCTATTTCCTTTAAGTAAAAACTGGCAAAGAATATACGACTTTCTGCACCTATCATGGCGTTCATATCGCTCGTTCCACTTGAGTACATGGGCGCCATGATGTCGTAATGGTAATGAAACGTTTGAGGGTGAACAAAGACTTTGTTAGCAACTGCTTTATTGGTCGTTTTTATTATTTTAGCAAAGTTGTTTAAATCCAGTTGGCAGGCTTCACCAACCAGCGAATCAATATTTTGCAATACAGGTTTTCCTTGTCGATCCGTGATGGTGAATGTGAAAAAATCAGTGAAACGTTGTTGTAACCGATTGCGAATGTCATTCGCTGTTTGCTCATCTGATGGGAAACGACTGAGGTGTAAGATCAGTTGCTCGTATTCGTCGAGAAAGAGTTGAACATGCCGATGTCTATTCTGAAGGTGGTTATCAATAGCATAAACGGCACCTGTTGTGACTGCTTGCTGGGTATTTTTATTATGTTGTTTGAACTCATCCACGCGCTGCCAGGTGTTGATAATCAGTACAATAGCTGTCACCAGAACAAAAATGGCTGCGATCAAAAAAACTTCCATCTGCTTTAACATGTATTTCCTCGTGTGATTACTTGCTTAAGGAACTCTAAACAAGTATCAGCCGTTTTCCCTGAGGTTAAAATCCGCCGGACTTAATCAGAGGTTCCTGAAAGACACTCAATCAGTCTAATTGATAGAGGCTATTCTGTTGATAGAGACTCTTTATAGTCTATTTTAAGATTTTATTTTGATTAATGGGATAACGTGTCTAATTTTTTCGATAGTATTGTAGCGTGAACCCTCAAGGAAACTCTGAACAAGTCGAAATCCTCTGGAAGCGATGTTTCAGAAGGCTCACTTCCAGAAAGACATGACTTAATCAGAGCTTCCTTAAAAGATGTCAACATACGCTTTATTTCGTTAAAATGAACCCTTGAATAAAATAATCTGAGTACAACAATAAACAAATGCGTTATATAAAATACATCACCGCCATCCTTGGCTTCTATCTCCTTGGGCGTAGTTTTTTTGGCGCTATCCTTGGTTTTCTTGCAGGTAGTTTCATCAGCTTTAAATTATCCGGTGGTTTGATAGGCCAGCTAAGTGGTTTCGGCAATGTGGGTGGCATGAAGGGACTAAAAACTGAACGGCAAACGGTCTTTTTCAAAACCGTGTTTACCTTGATGGGTATGCTTGCTAAATCTGATGGGCGCGTATCTGAACAAGAGATTACACATGTTGAATCTTTTATGTCTCAACTGAATATGAGTGCTGCGCATCGTTCACAGGCGATTGGTTATTTCAAAAAGGGTTCACACATTGATTATCAAATAGAGCCACTCATTCAAGAATTTAACACCGCTACTGCCTCCTCTCCGAATCTGAAACAAATGTTGATGGTTTATCTGGTGCGTGTGGCGCTTGCTGATGGGAAGATTCATCCAGATGAGATGGAAGTGATGCGTACAATAGCATTACAATTAGGTTACTCAGCATCCGCGTTTGAGCAGTTACTGGCTATGTTGCAGGGGCAGGATCAATTTGCTGGCGGTTACTACCATTCAGCAGGGCAATCTTCTGGGGGAGAACGATACACTCCTGCGAATGAGGCTGATGCTGCTTATCAAGCACTGGGTATGTCAAAAGAGGATTCAAACGCGGAAATTAAAAAAACCTATCGACGTTTGATTCGAGAATATCATCCCGACAAGCTAACGGGGCAAGGGTTACCTGAAGAAATGATTAAAGAAGCTACTGCACGTACTCAGGAAATCCACACCGCTTACGATTTGATTAAAAAACAACGTGGAATGAGATAAATATACCTGATTACCCATCAGTCTAAGCCAAGAGTTAATAAGTTACCCAGAAAGTGAGAAAATAAATACAATGATTCCAAATACAATTAAAGAATCTGTTAATCATCAACGCAATGGATTAAAGAAATTACTAGGTAATTCTTTGTTGGAAATTTCCCACGAGTTATCTCCCTTGCTGGATAGCCCCAGTGCGCTGAATGAATACCTGCGTAAAGTATTTGATCGCTTACCGTTCTGTAAATATGCCTATGTACTTGATGTAGAGGGTGTTCAATTGAGTGGTACGGTTTTCCATGAAGGTATGAATACGGTTGATACTGGACGAGATCGTTCCCAACGGCCTTATTTGAATGCTTTTCTGATAAAAGATGGAGATGACGTTGTTTTTAATGAGGACAGCAAGGTAGATTTCCATTTATCTACTGCTTACATTAGTAAAAACAGGAAAAGACCGTCAATAACTGCTCTTCAGGTGATTAGAAATGAAAGTGATCAACCGGTTGGTTTTCTTGGTGTAGATTATGATTTGCGTGAATTGCCACCGGCTGATGAGATTTATGAAGAGCCTCGTCAATATAGACAAATAAAGGGTGATCCTGCTATTAGAAGTGGGCTGTTCTTGCAGCAACGTGTTGAAAGCCCTATGGATACTCAATTGGATAGTATTATGTCAATACTTGAAGAGTTGATGCTTGGACATGGTGTCTATCATTGTCAAATCCATTATTCGAGTAGCCGTGTCACGGTCTGGCATGTTGATGATCCTTTTGTTTATCGTATTCTGACTATGGATGAACTCTCGGATATGAGTATTTGCCTGGCTTATCCTCGTCGACCATTTCTGGATAGAGCTATCGTGCCAAAAGCCGACATTATGAAAATATTCAAACAGTTTTCTGCATTGCGTTTTGCTGATCGAACGATCTATCTTCGCTCGGGTTCGTTAAATTTGGTGAACGGCCTTATTGGTTTGAATTTTTCTTGTGATGGTACACACTATTTAGTTCATGATGAGTTCTTAAAGAAGGGTCTTAATTTCTGGTTTGGTACGGGAGATATAGGAAATGACAGGCAACGTTTTCTTGATGATATGTTGGAAAGCTTAGGCCAAAGCGGATGCAAGGATGTAAATAAAGTAATCAGTTTGTTGGATCAAGAGGAAATACCAACTGAATTGGCTGATTTAGATGAAGATGAACGTCATTATATTCATGAAGAATTGAAATCAATCATGGCTGTTTATGAGGATGATATTTGTACTCTCTAAGGACTCAGGATTCATCCAACTAGTTTGATCCCCGTGTTTCGGCTATCGCCCAACACAGGCCACACAACAGATTTAAGAACTGCATGTTATTTGTACTATATGTAAGTCTTTTACGTTAAGATAGTCAGCAGTTAATGGTGTGGTTAATAGCGTAGTTTATGTGATTTAATGCAAACAGAATTATCAGACAAAATCAGTCATGTTCTTCAAGAGTCGAACAATGAGCAGGAATTACTGAATTCAGTAAATAACTTCTGTCGTGAACTAGGCGTCGAAAATTTCTATTTTGCCAGTTCTTTATTTAATATTTCTAATACGACTCCTGATCTGCGTACATTAAGCGGTTATCCAGAACAATGGCAGCGTCGTTATCAGCAAGCTAATTATTTTGAAGATGACCTGACAGTGCGTCATTCACGAACCAAAAGCACTCCTCTTGTCTGGCTTGATTCCGTAACCGAGATTGATAAAAAAAACCAGCAAATATTCACGGAAGCTGCTGAATTTGGAATTGTATCGGGCATTACTTTCCCCTATCACGGTGTGGGTAGTGAGTTTGGGTTGTTAAGCGGTACGGTTTCAGAATCCTTCCAGCGCTCAACACTGAATTCCATAGTGACTCAACATTCACTCTACCTGTTAGGTGCAGCACTCTTTGATTTACACAATGAAGATAAAGATGATATTTATGCAAATAGGCTAACGACTCGTGAAAAAGAATGTTTACGGTGGGCGGCTGAGGGCAAAACATCGTGGGAAATGTCGGTGATATTAAGTATATCTGAGAGAACCGCTTGCTTTCATCTGGATAATGCCAAGAAAAAGTTGAACTCAGTTACTCGTACGGGTGCTGTTTCTAAGGCTTTATTGCATTCCTTGTTATAAAGACAGACAACCTGATTCTGATTATGTACGAAACGTGACGTGTTAACTGATTTTCCGCGTTCGCTATCGCTCAAGACAGGCTAAATGACTTGTTTTTATTTCTTTGGTGTTTGCGTTTGTAGGCCGGATAAGGAACGTCATCGGGCAAATACTTAATACCCATCTTTGTAGGATGGGCTAACGCTTATCCGTTTCATCAGTCGCTTAGTCTCTCGCAAATTGGGTGGGGCGCATACTCGTTTATCGTTTCACTCGGTAGAGTGCATATTTTCATGGAGTTGATTCATCAACTCCATGATCAATTGTCTCTTTATATCGCATAGTGTGTTTCATAAGCCTTGCCAGTGGTGAGAACCATTTGTTTACAAAGATAAACAGTACAACCTGTCTAACGGGCAACTCATCGCATAACGAGTTCAATAATATTGCAGTCAGAGTAGATTTTTCTACTATAATTCTTTTAGGTGCTTATATTTTGAACTATTGTCGCAGACATATAATTTTACTCTCCCCTAATAATTGGGTGCTTGGTTTTTGTGGTTCAGCCGCGCCAAGATGAGCAGAGCCATCAGGATTGGATTACGAGGCAAGCCATCGTAACCAGTGTTGAAGCACTAATATAAGCGTTTATCTCTTAAGCAAGTGCCATCTATACTCAGGCACTGAATAATTTAATTACATTGTTTATTATCAATAAAATATTGAGGTTTCTAATGCACCGTATATTATCAATTTTTATTGGCTTACTTTCCATATGTTTTCTTGCGTCTTGTACTGGAGGTAGTAGCTCGACTCTATTGCCAGAAACAGGCTCAGAACCCACCGCATGTATTGACGGACAGGCTGCCGGATTCCCTTGTAAAGCCATAACACTAGAAAAACGGGTTACTCTTAGCACACTGGGTGCTACAGCAGGAAATGATATTTGGGGCTGGACAGATTCTACAAATGGTGTCGAATATGCACTCATGGGACTTAACAATGGGACTGCTTTTGTTCGTATCGACAATCCTCAAAATCCAGTGATAGTGGGTACGTTGCCTACTCAAACAGTTCCATCTTCCTGGAGAGACATTAAGGTTTATCAAAATCATGCGTTTATCATTGCGGATAGATCTGGTGCCCATGGTATGCAGGTATTTGATCTAACCCGACTTCGCACTAATAACACAAATGTGACTTTCACGCCGGATAAGGTTTACTCTGAATTTACCACTGCGCATAATATAGTCATCAATGAAGACAGTGGTTGTGCCTATATTGTCGGCACCAATACCTGTGGAGGCGGTTTACATATGGTTGATATCCAAGACCCTGTGAATCCGACATTTATGGGTTGTCATACAGCTGACGGTGATACTCACGATGCACAGTGTGTCAATTATATTGGCCCAGATACTGACTATATAGGTAAAGAAATTTGCTTTGATTCGAATGAAAGTTCTGTAGGGATCGTTGATGTCAGCGTAAAGTCCAATACGATATCTATAGCGAGTCAAGACTACCCTAACCTCGCTTTTACACATCAAGCCTGGCTTGACGAAACACAGCGATATTTATTGGTAAACGATGAATTTGATGAACAAAATTTTGGGGTACGAACCAGAACGATGGTGTTGGACGTGAGTGATCTGGATAATCCGGTTTACCTCTATACACATAGGGGCACCACCAACGCCATTGATCATAATTTATATGTGGTTGGCAAGAAGATATACGAAGCTAACTACGAATCTGGTTTACGTATATTGGAATTCACTGACCTATCGACTGATACTCTTTCAGAGGTTGCTTTTTTTGATACTTATCCAGAGAGCAATGAAGCAAAAATCAACGGTGCCTGGAGTGTTTACCCGTTCTTCCCAAGCGGAACAATAGTTGTTAGTGATATTAATCGAGGCTTGTTTATTTTGACTCCTGAGTGACAGTAAACTAGGACAGCCTTCCTGAAATAAGAAGGGAGTATTATTAATTGGTATTGACCCCTATACTTCTGAAGTTAATTCCTATCGATATTTACGCAAATAAAGCCATTCGAAAAAGCGTTTGGCGTAATGCAATAGTTTACTTGGAAAAACCACAGTGCGTTGCATGTTTCTGAAGACTAAAATACCTTTATCTAGCGTGTCTACAATGCAAATCAGTTCAACTTTAAAGACGGCGTTAGCTGCTTGTCCGGCTATTTCTGATAGCAAGTTTCTGGCAGCGGTAGCCGCTTGTAAATCAGCCATATGTGCCTGTTTTGGTAACCAGTCCGGGCCAGGAAAGCTGCCACTATCACCCGCTACATAAACATGATCAAACCCTGTAACTTTACAATGTTTATCGGCTTCGATCATACCACCTGAGGAGCGTGGCAACTCGCTGTTGTCCAGCCACATAGGCCCCGTCATTCCGGGCATAAACAGAATCAAGTCAGCAGCAAATTCTCCACCTTCGGTAATAATTTTATCTTCAGTGAATTGCTTCATCTTGTGACCCAATTGAGTAGTGATGTCGCGTTTTTTCATTTCAGCTAATAAGCTATCTACAGCTTTTTCGCCTAGACGTTTGCCCGGTGTAGGAGCAGGAGTGAAGAATACAATCTTGAACTTGTCTCTTCGCTTTTGACGACGGAGTAATGTATCCAAGCCAAACAGCACTTCAAACATGGGGCCACCGCGCATCGCAGAAGGCTCCTTTGGGTTGCCACCAAAACCGACAGCAATCGTACCACCCTCCATTTCAGCTATGCGTTTACTGATTTGCTCAGTGACTTCGATACCTTCACAAATAGTCAGAGCGTGTTCAATGCCGGATAGCTTCTTAAGAAAACGTGCACCACTGGCTATAATCAGTCCATCGTTAGCTATTTCATCATTATCGGTTATAACTGTGCGGCCAGCATCCTTAAGTCCGGTTACTGTACCGGCTTTGAAGGTAATATTGTGTTTATTGAGAAAAGTAGTGAGATCAATACGTAAATCATCACCCGTGCGTAAGCCTGATGGAATCCAGATTAAGCTAGGGAAATAAATAAATTCAGCTCTTGGCGCTATGAGAGTAATTTCAATTTTTTTGTTGAGTTTGCGTAGGCTGGAAGCCGCAGTCAATGCGCCAAAACCTGCGCCAATAATAGTTATCTTTGTCATGGGTGTTCCTGTTTGAGAAACTGTTCAGAAGAGCTTATCCTAAAACCATCCGTGGTCGCTGTAAACATCATAAGTTAGTAATCGGGTTAGTACTCTATAGCTTCATAGCGGTTCGGGGGATAGGTTGCTTGAGGATCGAAACCATTTTGTAATGATTGCTTTGTAACCTTTGCGCACGGGTTTAGCGTGATGCAGGGTATTTACATTGGGCGATCCGTCCGGGTTTAGACTGTTCCATATGATCGCTGTACCTAATGTCGGTTTAAAGGTTTCACCTAGTTTAGGAAAAGCCGTTTCTCCTCCTTCTTCAACCGTGTTCAAATAGATCATGAAAGTGTACGTACGTTGCCCCATATGGTTCGCATGGGTGACCATTTCATTAGTCTCGAAATAGTCGGTATGAGCTTTGAATTCTTGCCCAACTTCATAGTGTTGTCCTTGAATAATCTCAGAATAGGATGGGTGGATGCCTATCGTGTCACAGATACGTTGATCAATTTTATGGGTAAAAGCATCATTCATATTGCCCAAGTAGCAAGTGCTACTAGTACGAAACGTTTGATCAGTTTCGTGGCTGGATAGTCCAGATGGTTGCTTTTTACTATTAATCAATTGGGTAATCTTTTTACATTCCTGTTGATTGAAAAAATTCTCAAGAATATAAAGTTCTATTTTGCCAGAGTGTAATTGTTTGGCCTGAGGCAGGTAGAGTTTCTCAAGTTTAGCGCCATGGTTAGTGAATGTAGTGGGCTGTTGTTTTATGGCATCAAATGGATTTACCAAAAATAAAGGAGATATTCTGGGCTCATAGTTCATTTCTTTTTTAATGGCGTTGTGATCAAATCCTTCATCTAGGAGAATTTTAAAAAGTCCATCTTTATGCTGCCCCGCAGCAATGTTAGTCCGAATCCAGTCTTTCCATTCTTCAGTGAAGCCGATTTTCATAGTGAGCCTAAGATTATAGATATTCAAGAGTGTAATATAGAATTGCCGGAAATTCTTTATATAAGGCACGAACGTGACAACAACCAACAAATGGCAATTCTGGATTGATCGCGGTGGCACGTTTACTGATATTGTCGCATGCGATCCGCAAGGTGATATCAAAACGCATAAGCTGTTGTCTGAGAACCCACAACATTATCAAGATGCCGCTATTCAGGGTGTCAGAGATTTGTTGTCAATCGAGCCACAGCAGAGTATTCCCGTTGATAGCATCCAGGTTGTTCGTATGGGGACAACCGTTGCAACCAATGCTTTACTTGAACATGCAGGAGAACCCTTGCTGTTGCTGGTCACTAAGGGCTTTCGGGATGCCTTGCGCATTGCTTATCAACAACGACCTGATTTATTCGCGCTGGATATTGTGTTACCTGAAATGCTTTATGAAAAGGTGGTAGAGATTGAAGAGCGTGTGAAGGCTAATGGCGAGGTAGATCGGGCATTAAACCTGTCCCAAGCGAAACAGGAGTTGCAAGCCGCCTATGCTAAAGGTCTAAGATCTGTTGCTATTGTTTTTATGCATGCCTATCGTTACCCGGATCATGAAAACCAACTGGCTCAACTTGCTGCTGATATTGGTTTCCCGCAAATATCGACCAGCCACCAAACCAGCCCTTTAATTCGTTATATTAGTCGGGGTGATACGACGGTAGTTGATGCGTATTTATCACCTATATTACGGCGCTATGTTATGCAGGTTGAAGCTGAGTTGCCGAATATTCCGTTGCTATTTATGCAGTCCAGCGGTGGTTTGACGCATGCTAATCATTTTCAGGGCAAAGACGCCATTCTTTCAGGCCCCGCTGGTGGTGTAGTGGGCATGATTCAAACGGCAAAAGAGGCAGGATTTAGTCGTTTAATTGGGTTTGATATGGGCGGCACGTCCACTGACGTTTGCCATTATCAGGGTGAATTCGAACGCACTATGGATACACAAATAGCTGGGGTGAGAATAAGTGCACCGATGATGCGTATTCACACAGTAGCGGCGGGTGGTGGTTCGATCTTGCATTATGACAACAATCGCTTTCGGGTAGGTCCAGATTCAGCAGGTGCGAACCCGGGGCCAGTTGCTTATCGAGCGGGTGGTGTGTTAACGATTACTGATTGTAATGTGTTATTGGGTAAGTTACAGGCTGATTTTTTCCCGAAATTGTTCGGCAGCAATGCTGATTTGCCTTTAGACAATGAAACCGTGAAGACTCAGTTTAGCCAGCTTGCCAAGGATGCTATGTGCAAAAGAGGGCGCACAGGGCGGGACACAAGAGGACAGACAAAAGAGCAAACCAGTGAACAAATAGCTGAAGGTTTTTTAACAATAGCTGTCGAGAACATGGCCAATGCGATTAAAAAAATATCGGTTCAGCGAGGTTATGACGTAACGAATCATACGCTTTGCTGTTTCGGTGGAGCCGGAGGGCAACATGCCTGTCTGGTGGCTGATGCATTGGGCATAGAAAGTATCTTTTTGCATGAATATTCGGGAGTGCTATCGGCTTATGGAATGGGGCTTGCTGATATCAGAAAGATTCGTCAACAAAGTCTGGATGTGGTGCTTGAGCCGAGTAATGCTGCTGTTATCCAACAGCTATTGCGTGATCTTGCCGCTCAGGCAAGACAGGATGTTGATGATCAACTAATTGGTCGGTTGGGTGTTCAGTCGGTTGGTCAGTTGGTTGATGGTATTGAGCAAATAGTGTCTTTCAAACACACATTACAGTGTAAATATGAAGGCTCTGATAGCACGCTTGAAGTGAATTGTGAGAATAAACAAACTGAGTGCATCATTGATAACATGGAAGCATTAGAACAGCACTTTACCCATCTGCATCAACAACAATTTGGTTTTACCAACCCACAGAAACCTATTGTCGTTGCCAGTGTTGAGGTCGAAGCAATTGCTGGAGAGAAAAAGCCTTTTGTAGATGAAAAAAAGCCTTTAGCAAATGAGAACCTGACGGGCGCTAAAGCATTAGAGCATGTAGAAAATGATGAGCAACTCATCGCATTGGCGCATAAACCCGTCTATATGCAAGGAAAATGGCAACAAGTACCTTTTTATCGGCGTGTATCAATACCTGTAGGAACGCCTGTGCATGGCCCAGCAGTTATTCTAGAAACCACAGGAACGGTTGTTATTGAAGCGTGTTGGAGTGCCGTGTTACGTAATAAAAGCCAGCTGGTATTAACTCGTTCTCAAACAAAAGTACAGACGGCTTTACCTGAAACAATGAGAACAGCTACTAAACCCATTGTGAGCCCCGCTGTCAGCCCCGTTATGCTGGAAGTTTTTAATAACCTGTTTATGTCCATTGCAGAACAAATGGGTTTTGTATTGGAGAAAACAGCTGTCTCGGTAAATATCAAGGAAAGGCTGGATTTTTCTTGTGCGATTTTTGACGCTGAGGGTGATTTGGTCGCCAATGCCCCGCATATGCCGGTACATTTAGGCAGCATGAGTGAAAGTATCAAGGCCGTCATTCGTAACAATAGTGACAGTATACTAAGCGGGGATGTGTTTATGCTGAATGATCCGTATAACGGTGGAACGCATTTGCCAGATATCACCATCATCAAGCCAGTGTTCAGTCATGAAGTTGGCGGTAAACAAGAAGACGGTGACAACGACAAGGATACGCATAAGATTATTTTTTATGTGGCGGCACGCGGGCATCATGCAGATATTGGTGGTATTTCTCCTGGTTCTATTCCACCTGATAGCCAAACGATAGATGAGGAAGGAATTCTTATTGATAATTTCAAGCTGGTAGAAGCTGGGGAATTTCAAGAAACAGCGGTGCGTCGATTACTCTTGTCAGGTCATTATCCAGTTCGCAATATTGATTACAATATTGCCGACCTCAAGGCACAATTAGCAGCCTGTGAAAAAGGCACTATAGAACTGGGGAAAATCATCAGTCGATACAGTCTGGCAGTTGTACAAGCCTATATGTGCTACGTGCAAGATAATGCTGAAGAATCCGTTCGTTGTGTTATCGCTTCGCTTCATAACGGTCAATTTAGCTATCAAATGGATGATGGTTGTCAGATAAAAGTAAGCATAACGGTTGATACACAAAGCCGTGAAGCCTGTATCGATTTCACAGGAACTAGCGCACAACATAAGAGTAACCTGAATGCACCTACAGCTATAACCAAGGCCGCTGTTCTCTACGTTTTTCGTACCTTGGTCGAAGACGACATTCCGTTAAATGAAGGTTGTTTAAAACCACTGAACATTATAATTCCAGAAAATTGTATGCTAAATCCAAGTTACCCAGCTGCGGTGGTTGCTGGAAATGTAGAAACTTCTCAATACATTGTTGATGCGCTTTATGGCGCCTTGGGCACAATGGCAGCATCGCAAGGAACAATGAATAATGTCACTTGGGGAAATGAGTACTATCAATACTACGAAACCCTCTGCGGAGGAGCGGGTGCAACCGCCGATAGCAAGGGTGCGGATGCAGTGCATACTCATATGACCAATTCACGACTAACCGACCCGGAAGTGCTAGAACAACGCTTTCCTGTGATGTTAGATGAGTTTTCAATCCGTAAAAATTCAGCAGGACAAGGTTTGCATAAAGGTGGCCAAGGTGTGGTGCGTAAAACGAGGTTTTTAGACTCAATGATGGTTAATATACTTTCCGGACATAGACGCATACCCCCTTACGGAATGGCAGGTGGCGAGGAAGGACAAACAGGTGAGAACCTTCTTGTTCGAGCCAATGGAGAAATTGAACAGCTATCCTTTAAAGATAAGATTGAAGTGGGCTCCAATGATGTGTTGGTCATTAAAACACCTGGGGGAGGTGGATATGGCTAGGTAGATTGTCGATAAAACAAGGTGTGTCTACAGCACGGCTATCCTAGTTTTCCTAGTTTTGGATATGGTTTTTGGTAAGAAAGTCAGTCAACGAAAAATAGTCTACGGCAAATGTTTGAGGTTTATTGTTTCGGTTTGCCACACCAAAGATAACGGAAACCAAACCATTTTTTGTGGCTACGCCTCCACCTGATGCACCTTTTCTGGGATGACTATCATCAATGAGCATTGAAAACATGTTTTTATCTTCTACTGTGACCACATCAAGGTAGCCAAGAAACTTGCCTGAAGTTTGTATAATACGGTTAATAAATATTCCAGATTTATAATAGATGGAAGTAACGGTATCGCCTTTTATGGGTTGTACTTTTGAAATCTTGGCATAATGATCAATTGGACATGTTGCTACCTTAAGTAGTGATAAATCATGGGCTGTATCGATCGAAACAACATCAGCTTGATAGTTTTCCCCTGAAATTTTAACAGTCACTCTTTGCTCACCACGAACGGCATGTTCATTCGTCAGGATATGGCATTTTGATACCGGTACACCACTGGAAACTTTGCTGTCACCGGCATAAACAACCACTCCACTCCATTTGCTAACCGATGAACTAGCGGCATGAGTCGTTAGCGGCAGGGTTGTCAGAAATGTCAGCATTGCTATGCCGATGTATTTCCTGATTGAGTTATTTGAGGCGCGTGGAATTACTGGAATAGAGGCTGACATAGGGGTGTTTCTCGTGTGGGGTTGTCATTGCTTATATATCTATATGTACTAATATACTTATATTGATGATAAATGTACACACTTAATTCCATTAATTAAACTTATTGCGAAGAATTCTATTCACAAAACATGTGAGAGTAGTTGGTTTTACTTGAGAATATTGTGCAAAGAAGCAAAAGAATACCTGATTATCCATATGTCTGAGCAAAAAAGTGACCCGCTGTATAATAATAATTACTTAACGGTTGGTATTTTAATGCTTTCTTGTGTTTGTGTAAGTCTAACTCAGACAAGTGGGAAATCAGGAAAGAGTAGACACTATAGGAAAGTGTTGTTGCCTTGACGATTCATGGGCGACCGTGTTTCGCTATCGCTCACACAAGCTACAGTATTGCTTTATTCTAGTTATGACTTAGTTAACAACTTGCTGACCACCTCTCCGGTCACTTTCTCCTTGAACAAGTGAAAATCTTGGTAAGATATTTCAGGAGTGTCATTTTTTTCATGTTCTATATATAACAATCCGTGCGGAGCCAAAATATTGTTTTCACGAATGCTATCTATTAGTTTAGGTAAATAATCTTTTCTAAAAGGGGGGTCAAGAAAGATGAGGTCAAAAGTTTCAGTCAAACCTTCGAGATATTGAAAAGCATCAGCATGAACCAGTTCTGCTTGACCAGTCTTCAAGAGCTGGATGTTTTCTTGTAACTGGCTAACAGCAATAGCGTTGCTTTCTACCAGAGTAACGTGTTGTACGCCTCTGGATAACGCTTCAAAACCTAGTGCTCCACTACCTGCAAAGAGATCTAGTACCTTTGCATCTAGCAAACGGCCTTGCAGCCAGTTGAACAGCATTTCACGAACACGATCGGGAGTAGGGCGTAAGCCAGGTGCAGTAGCAAAGTTGAGCTTTCTCCCTCGCCACTGGCCAGCAATAATACGTAAGCTATTATTATTATGTCTTTGGTGTTTTTGTTTATTCGGCGGGGACAGGGGCTGCTACCGCTTTTGTTTCGCTTTTTGTATTAGCGTTTTCTTTGTTTTCTTTGTTTTCTTTGTTTTCTTTGTTTTCTTCATTGGCTGGTTGTGCGTCTTTTTCATTATTATCCTGTTGACCAACGATAATAGTTAGCATTTTTTCAGGATGGACTCTACGTTTATAAGCATCCATCACGTCTTCACGTGAAATTTTGTTAATCTTTTTAGAGAACGTATCCAGATAGTCTAAAGGCAAACCATAAAATCCGATCATCGAGATATAGCTGGCTATATCCGCGTTGCTAGCCGTTCGCAGAGGGAAGCCACCGGTAATGTTCTTTTTTGATTGATCCAGCTCCTCGTTGGTAGGCCCATCTTTTAGAAACTTGGTTAATTCATCGCGTGAAACACTAATCGCTTCATCAACTTGTTTGTTTTTGGTTTGCAAGCCAACTAGATACGGGCCTAATTCACGTTGCGGTGAGAAGTAACTATAAACACTATAAGAAAGCCCACGTTTGACACGAATTTCTTTCATTAGCCGAGAGGTGAAGCCACTCCCACCCAGTACATGGTTGCCTAAATACAACGTGAAGTAGTCTTTATCGCCACGTTTATTACCCGTTTGGCCGAGATAAACATGGGATTGGCTAGAAGGGAAGTTGATACGTACCGTTTTGGCTTCCATTAAAGGAGTCACTTTAGGAATAGAGGCTGCTTTCTCTCCTGTTTTAATAGCTCTGGAAACCTTATCGGCGAGAGCTTGGGCATTTTCACGAGTAATATCACCGACAATCACTAATGTCCCATTCTTAGCCACATAATGTTCGCTATAGAAGTCTTTTAAATCCGCTATGGTGATAGCATTAATACTATCCTTGGTACCCTTTTCGGGGGATGCGTAAGGGTGTTTTCCGTATAAATTTTCGTAAAATGCTTTACTGGCAATACTACCGGGGTTTTGCTTTTCAGCTTGAAGCCCAATGAGCGCCTGTTTCTTGCTACGATTAAAGTCTTTTTCTGGAAACTCAGGTTTGCCCAATACTTTCAACCAGGTTTCAATCGCCTTTGTTTGCGCATCTTTCAGAGTAACAGTACGCAAGCCCAGAGTAGATCTTTCCATGCCTGAGCTAGCTGAATATTGCGCACCAACAGATTCAAAGGCTTCAGCAAGTTCATCAGCATTCAATCCATCCGCACCTTTATTCAGTATGCCACTGGTGAGCATGGCAACGCCGGGTTTGTCACCATCTCTGGCGCTACCTCCAGCAAAGACCAGTTCAATATCCAGCATAGGTAATTGATCGGCGGGGACAAAATAAACTCCAAGGCCATTTGCTGTGTCCCAGTGCTGAATTTTTGGAGCGGCTTGAACGACGTGGGTAAATAGCAGTGTCGTTATTGTTAGAGTTATTGTCGCTGTAAGCTTTGTAATGGAAGCGAATTCTTTCATGTTATTTCTCCCCTTTTGTTGTAGCTGCGTTGTTATTATTCTTGTCAGTCTTGGTTTCAAGAGATTGGGGTTCTAGGCGGGCAACGGTCAAATGATCTTCAATTAAATATTTTTTGGCAACCTGTTGAACTTGTTCAGCAGTAACTTTCAATATAGCGGGTACAAATTCATCCATTAACTGGTAGCCTAAACCCGTAGACTCTAACGAACCTAAAGTACTGGCGATATGCTCAATCGAATCACGCTCATAAACTTCACTGGCAACAACTTGTGCTTTTACGCGTTTAAGTTCTTGCTCAGTGACTAGTTCTTTTTTTAGTAGTTCTATTTCTTTAAGTAAAGCTGTTTTAAGTTCATCAACTGTTTTTCCTTCACTCGGTGTTCCAGTTAACACAAACAAATTAGGCAAGCGCCCAAACCCGTAATAGCCCGCGCCAACACCGGCTGCAATTTCCTGACCACGGACTAATTTTTTGGCGAGTCGCGCACTACTTCCACCATCCAGAATATTAGCCAACACCTCAAGTGCATAGGCTTCTGATTTATCTTTGGCATTGATCAGTCCTGGGGTTTTATAGCCCATACGTAAATGGGGTAATTTGGCGGGTGCTTTAACGACTAGGCTACGCATACCTCTTTGCTCAACCTCAGTACGCAATTTTGCGATAGGTAGTTCAGCTTTCTTAAAACTACCAAAGTATTTTTCAGCCATGGTGAAGATAGCATCCGCTTCAACATCTCCAACTACCACAAGGGTTGCATTATTCGGTGCATACCATTTTTCATACCAGTCACGTAGGTCTTTTAGTTTCATTGTATCTAAATCAACCATCCAACCGATGACGGGTGCACGGTATGGGCTATTAAGAAAAGCAACGGCATTAAACTGTTCACGGGTAAGTGAAGTTGGTTTGTCATCCGTTCTCCAGCGGCGTTCTTCCTTGACGACTTCAATTTCTTTTTTAAACTCTTCTTCATCAAGTACCAGATTACGCATGCGATCGGCTTCCAGCTCCATTGCAACCTCTAGTCTATCTTTAGCAATGACCTCGTAATAAGCAGTGTAATCCTGACTGGTGAAAGCATTGTTTCTGGCGCCATTTACAGCGAGAATATTTTCAAATTCACCCGAAGCACGACTTTTGGTTCCCTTAAACATCATGTGTTCGAGAGCATGAGAAAGCCCCGTTATACCTTCATGCTCATAGCTAGTGCCAACACGATACCAAAGCTGCAATACAGCAACAGGTGCCCGGTTATCTTGTTTGACAAGAATTTTCAGGCCATTTTGCAGGGTTTTCACGGCGACTTTATTATTTGTTGTCACAGTGTTTTTTGCATATAGCGGAGTAATCAATGTGATTATCAGGCTTAACAGCAAGTATCGGTTAAAGATTTTGTTCATAAGTGTTAGTATCTTCCGCTTTCAGATGGTCGAGTTTTGCTTCTTTAAAGTCTTTAGGAGGCTTAAGGAAATTTTGATCTAATCATGTCTTTTTGGAAGTGAGCCTTCAGGTTCGCTACGGTGCTTATAATCAACACCTTAGGTACAGTAAAGCATCGCTTCCAGAGGATTTGACTTAATCAGAGGTTCCTTATGTAATTTCTTAAGTTGCAATTACTCGTAGACTATCTTCCTATTATATTAAAAGACCGAATTGTACGATGTTTGGATTTAAAAAGAAAAAAAACTCACAAGATAAGCCCCAAGATGTGCAAAGTGAGCTTGATCAACAAGAAAAAGAGACTCATTTAGAGCCTCTCATTGAGACAAGTGTAGTCGAAAAATCATCATCAGGTGGTTTATTTGGACGACTGAAAAATGGACTTTCCCGCACGGGAAGTTCTTTAACGGAAGGCATGGGGGCACTGGTTCTTGGTAAGAAACAGATCGATGATGAAGTGCTCGAAGAACTTGAAACTCGTTTACTAATGGCTGACGTGGGGATTGAAGCCACGCAGAAAATCATTAGCAGGCTTACCAAGCAGGTAAGTCGTAGTGAGCTCAAAGATGTTGATGCGCTCATGCAGTCTATGCATGCCCAGATGGTCGAAATTCTAGCCCCTAGCACTCAGGAATTACAGATTGATACCAGTAAAACACCCTTTATTGTATTGATGGTTGGCATCAATGGCGCTGGTAAAACCACTACGATTGGTAAGTTAGCCAAAAAATTTCAGCAAGATGGCAAATCCGTTATGTTAGCGGCGGGGGATACTTTTCGCGCAGCCGCAGTTGAACAGCTACAGGCTTGGGGGCAGCGTAATAAAATACCAGTGATTGCTCAAAGCACAGGAGCCGACACCGCATCAGTCATTTATGACGCGATTGAATCAGCAAAAGCGAATAACATTGATGTGTTATTGGCTGATACCGCAGGACGTTTGCATACCCAGAATAACTTGATGGAAGAGCTAAAAAAAGTGCAACGTGTTATCAAAAAGTTGGATGATACTGCACCCCATGAAGTGATGTTAATAGTAGATGCGAGTATTGGTCAAAATGCATTGGCTCAGGCAAAAGAATTTAATGCCGCCCTTGGACTAACAGGTATTACAGTGACTAAACTGGATGGCACCGCCAAGGGTGGAATTCTTTTCGCGATTGCCGAAAAGACCGCGATTCCGGTACGTTTTGTAGGCGTAGGGGAAGGAATAGATGACTTGCAGACATTTAATGCTGATGATTTTACTACTGCGTTATTACAAGTGTCTGCATCGAATAGTGCCGGATGATATATCCTGCTTCTCTAACTAAGAATAACCCCCATATATCAGATGATTGAATTTCGTAAAGTAAGTAAGCAATATCCAACAGGACAACTTGCCTTATACAATGTCAATTTGACCATAGAAGCGGGTGAGATGGCTTTTTTGACGGGACATTCTGGAGCCGGGAAAAGTACCTTATTAAAGCTCATAGCCATGCTTGAACGACCCTCAATGGGCGAGATAATCGTCAATGGCAATGAAGTGAATACTCTTAAAAACAAACAAATCCCTCCTTTTCGACGGCAAATCGGGATGATATTCCAGAATCATCATTTACTTATGGATCGCACCATTTTTGATAATGTTGCTCTACCACTAAAAATCACAGGTTTACATCATCGTGATATTCGTCGACGTGTACACGCAGCTTTAGATAAAGTGAGTTTGCTGAAGAAGCAAAATGAAAATCCGATGATGTTGTCAGCTGGTGAGCAGCAGCGTGTAGGAATTGCCCGTGCTGTAGTCAATAAACCCACTATTATCCTGGCAGATGAACCGACTGGAAACCTTGATCCTGAATTAGCTCAGGATATTATGTATACTTTTCGTCAGTTTAATGAACTTGGTGCTACGGTACTTATAGCCAGCCATGATCATGGACTCATCGAACACATGCAAGCGCGTACCATTGTCTTGCAGAAGGTCGATACTTGAATTTATTACAGACTGTTATCAATAGTTATATATGACTGAAGCAAGCCAAACAACTAAAGCTATTAACACTATTAACCCTAATAGGAGCAACCAGCGAGCAACGCGTATCACGCAAAAATCTTTTTTTTCTTCGTGGTGGGCACATGTTCGAGCGGCTCTAGGTTTTAGCCTGAAAAGACTCTGGTTTAATCCATTATCAACATGGATTACGCTTGCTGCTATAGCGATTGCTTTGTCATTGCCAACTGGATTGCATTTGTTTTTGAAAAACTTGCAAACGCTAACTAATGATCAACGACAAATCCCAACCGTTTCACTATTCTTAAAAGAAAGAGTCACTGAGCAACAAGCGAAAGATCGAGCCGCACTTCTAACAGAGCTCAACGAGATTGATAAAGTAATCTTTGAAAGCAAAGAAAATGCACTAAAAAAGTTCAGTGCGATTACTGGCTTTGGTGAGACTATAAAATCTCTAGATGAAAACCCATTACCCCATGTTTTGGTAGTAACCCCCAATCTTACTTTAACCGGCGAGATGGATGGAGCGATCAATAATCTCACCCGAAAACTAAAATCCTACCCTGAAGTCGATTCGGTGCAAGCTGACATTGAATGGGTCAAAAGACTGGGGGACATTATTATGTTCGCACAGCGAATGGGGATCGTGGTTTGGGTGTTGCTATTACTAACCGTTCTTTTGGTGGTGGGTAACACCATCAGGCTAGATATAGAAAATAGAAAAGAAGAAATTGATGTGACCCGCTTCATTGGAGCTACGCGTGCCTATATTCGGCGCCCGTTTATTTTCGGTGGGCTGTGGTATGGCCTGTTCGGTGGTATAATCAGTTTAGTTATCGTACATTTCTCGTTATTGTTCTTGATTCCCCCAATAAATAAACTGTCTGAGTCCTATGGCAGTCATTTCATACTAACGGGACTTGACTTTACCATGACTTTTTATATCCTTCTAATTAGTAGCTTATTAGGTATCATTGGAGCATGGGTAGCGGTAGGCCGACATTTAAGAAAGAATGAAGTTGTATTATAATAAGCTAAGTAGCTGTATTACGCCAAGTGCATCCAAGTGAATCAAAATACATGCAAGTAAATAAGGACGTTCAATGTCATATCAAAAAATTAGTTTTTTATGCTCATTCATTTTGGGTATGTCTCTCGTACCTTGTTCATTACAGGCCGCAGAAGAATCCGATTGGGATCAACTTGTAAGAGAAGTGCAAGAATCCAACCCTTCCTTGTTTCGTGAGTCTTCTAAACGATCCAAAAAATCGAACAAATCGGATTCTGATTCTGATGGCGATGATAAGTCTGAAGAAGAAGCGCAAAAAGAAAAAGATGAACTCAAAGCTGCAAAAGATGAACGAAAAAAGAAGAAAAAGTTAACCAAGAAACTCCGCAAAGCTGTCAAAAATGATGACTATGAATTGGTGAAACAATACGTGCTTGCCGGAGCCGACACAGCTTATGCTAAAAAGAATGGGCTTAGTCTGTTACATATAGCCTCTGCTAATGGCAACCTGCATATTGTTCGAGTACTGGAAAGCCACGGAGCAGATGTCAATGCAACGACCATCAAGGACTGGACACCGCTACACCATGCAGCACGTTTTGGGCATTTAGACGTAGTTCGCTATTTAATGGTTAAAGGTGCAAGCATGTTTCAAATCAACTCTGATGGAAAAAACCCTTACACACTAGCCAGACAGATACATCATGAAGATATTGTAAGGCATATGGATATTTGGCGTAAGTATCACTGAAGTGTAGATCGATTTCCTAAACCACTTCCTGAGCCTGTAAGTCGGCATGATATGAGGATCTAACCATGGGTCCACTAGCCACATGAGAGAATCCCATCTTTTTCCCGACTATGGCTAACTCATCGAACTCATCAGGTGTTACAAAACGTTCTACAGCCAGGTGATCCAGACTCGGTTGCAGATATTGCCCAAGAGTTAGCATGTCGCAGTTGTTATTGCGAAGATCTTGCATTACTTCATGTACTTCTTCGATAGTCTCACCCAAGCCAAGCATTAACCCTGATTTTGTTGGCACGGTTGAATGCAGTGCTTTAAATTCACGTAACAAATCCAGTGACCATTGATAGTCAGCCCCAGGTCGTGCTTTTTTGTACAAGCGGGGAACTGTTTCCAGATTATGGTTAAATACGTCCGGTGGTGCTTTTTGCATAATGGATAATGCACGATCCATTCTTCCGCGAAAATCAGGTGTTAGTACTTCAATACGGATATCAGGGCTTAGCTCACGGACTTTTTGAATACAATCCACAAAATGCCCAGAGCCGCCATCACGAAGGTCATCCCGATCCACCGAGGTGATCACCACATACTTTAGTTTCATGGCTTGAATGGTTTCTGCCAGATGAATCGGTTCTTGTTGATCCAAAGGTTCAGGTTTGCCATGTGCAACATCACAAAATGGGCAACGACGGGTACAAATATCCCCCATAATCATAAAAGTAGCGGTTCCATGAGTGAAACATTCCCCCAAATTAGGACAGGATGCTTCTTCACAAACCGTATGTAGTTTTTGTTCTCGTAATACTTTTTTTAACTCACGTACTTCACGACTTACCGGTGCTTGTGCTCGAATCCATGAGGGTTTGCGTTTGATTTCAGTACTGGGCACAACTTTTATCGGAATACGGGCAACTTTATCTTTGCCACGGAGTTTTTTGTGTGTTGTTGTAGGTTGTTCCATTATACTTTTTCTCCAGCACGTGTTGCTATGAACTGACAATGATGCCAATAAGAATGCACTATGAAATAGGCGCACCACATAATCAGCAGGATAGCTGCGTGTTGAAAATTAATATCCATAAGCCATCCATTATACTATGAATAACACACTATGAATAACCTATATCAGCTTGTTATTTACATTCCAGAAAGTCATTGCGAATTAGTAAAAAATGCTATGTTTGATGCGGGAGCAGGGCGCTATGAAAACTATGAAGATTGCAGTTGGCAAGTAAAGGGAAAAGGACAATTCAGGCCTCTACAAGGAAGTCAGCCTTTTATAGGCAACCAAAATGAACTGGAAGCCGTAACAGAGTTTCGAGTTGAGATGGTGTGTGAAAAGCAATGCCTGAAAGATGTGATTAAAGCATTGCTGGCAGCTCATCCTTATGAAGAGCCTGCTTACGCAATACTCAAACACAGTGTAATATGACGCGTTGACATTACAGCATCTATCGACATTTTAGCGTTAGATTAACGTTAATCTAACGACACTACTCTAACGGTACATTATTTTAATGGAACCCAAAGGCTATAGTAATCTTTTCACCGATTCGGTATTTGATGAATATAGAGAAACATTAACATTGGAAAAAGAAATAACCCTATGAAACGATTAAATCTCTCTGTGCTCCTTTTAGTACTCGTAACAACCAGCGGATGTTTTGGAGACAAAAGCAGTGATAGTAAACTATTTACGCCCAAGTTATTAAGTGAAATTTCAAAGCCATTCTCTGCTCCAGATACTGAGCTTATGGATATGGATGGTGTAAAACACAAGCTTTCAGAATATCGCGGCAAACCTGTTATCGTCAACTTTTGGGCAACCTGGTGCCCCCCGTGCAGAGCAGAGCTACCTTCCATGAATCGAGCCTGGGCTAAAGTTAAGGACGAAGGGATTGAAATGCTGGCAGTTAATATGGGTGAAAGTGAAGAAACCATATTCCCTTTTACTGGTGATTATCCAATCGACTTTACTATTTTGTTAGACCTAAACGGAGCGTTTGCCTTAGACTGGAGAGTCAAAGGATTACCGACTACTTACGTTGTTAATCCAGCAGGACAAGTTGTTTATCAGGCAGTCGGTGGAAGAGAATGGGACGATGATAAAATATTGGATATAGTGCGCGCGTTAAAAAAACCTTGAATCTAACAATTCATACGATCAAACTTATTCTTTTACTTTAATATTGATTCCCAAGTCTATAAAAGTTATGATGTTTATAGATAATAGTGGAGCGATCTAAATGCCATCTCAGTTTTTAAGAATAATAGTAGCCATGCTGCTTACACTGATTATTCATCAGCCCGCATATGCTGAATACAGTGAAAACCCCAAGCTTGGTATCAATGTTGGAGATTTGGGCAAGCTATCATCCTCAATCCCTTTTACCGATATCTTTAAAATATCAAGAGGCTGGTTTACTTCTTGTGAGTTTGATTGGAGTGCTGGGCAGGCAATTGATCCTGATTGCACACGTAAGACCTCTCTGAATACACGTGAGCAAAATCTTCTCCAACTAGATGGCAATGGTTGGGTGCGCTCCTTGCCAGCACCTCATGATGCGCCAGTATTCACCAGTGTTACCAGTCTCTGGAAGTTATCTGATTATTTTCCTATTGGCCGATATGTTGTGCTTTACGACGGTGTGGGCGCCATGAAAATAACGGGTGATCTACGCATGGCCGTACAACGACCCGGCCATATTGAATTTGATCTATTGTCGCCCAAGCGCAATTTAAAATTACAAATAACACGTACGGATCCAGGGAACAATGGAGAATATATTCGCAATATTCGTATTGTGCCTAAAAAGAATGAAGATGATTATCAGAGTCGTGTTTTTAACCCGGATTACCTTGCACGTGTACGCCCAATGCATTCATTACGCTTTATGCCATGGACTAATCCACGATCAAATGAAGCGGTAGAGTGGAATCAAAGAACAGGGATTGGCGCAGCACATTACACCGGTAAAAAAGGTGTGCCGGTAGAACGCATGGTTGATTTGGCTAATGCCATCAATGCTACGCCGTGGTTAAGTATCCCTTATAAAGCAAGTGATGATTATATGCGCAAATATGCCCGCATGGTCAAAAATCGCTTACGAAAAAACCAAAAAGTTTATGTTGAGTATTCAAATGAGGTTTGGAATACCATCTTTCCTGCGGCTACTTATGCCGCCAGAAAAGCCGATAAACTATGGAAGTTCCCTTATAAAGAAGTGAAGGGCGGAAAGCGTAGAGTCTTACTTTCAGCCAACTGGTATGCCAAACGAAGCGTTGAAATGTGTCGGATTTGGAAACAGGAATTTGGCGGACAACGTCATCGTGTTAAATGTGTGGTCGGCTCTTTAAATTCAGTTCCCTGGGTAGGCAAAGAAATATTAGATTGTCCTCTTTGGAAAGAAGCTAATGGCTGTGGCCGTCATATTGATGCTTATGGGATTGGCCCTTATTTTGGTGATTATATTGCAAGAAAAGAAAATCGCGATACTGTAAAGGGATGGGCTCGGGATTCCGATGGGGGCAAATCACGTTTATTTAAAGAAATTCTTCAAGGCGGCATGATTAACAAGGGTCCAGAGGGTGGCGCAATGTCTCGTCTGAAAGATCAACTTTACGCTAATAAAAAACTAGCCGATAAATACGGCGTGCAGATGCTTGCCTATGAAGCTGGTCAGCATCTCATTCGTTACGATCCCCCGCATACTGTTGAAGACCCAGCTGTTCTAAATCTTTTCATGACCGCTCAGAAAGATCCACGAATGAGAGAGGCGTACCAACAGTATCTAAATACATGGGCTAGTTTTGGCGGTGGTCTAATGCTACATTTTTATGGAATAGGGCAACCTGAGCCAAAAAACTTTTTTGGCATGCTGGATCACCTACAGCAACCATCAACACCCAAGTATTTAGCTTTAATGGACTATTTGGGAAGCAGCTCAACCTTTGTCCCATCACCACACATAAAAGTTTATACTCCTGACACATCAACCGAAGCAAAAAAAGCAACCACCTCTACACCAGAAAATCGCGTTCCATTTTCGCAAGTCGCTCAGCGGGCAGAAAAGCCAGTAACGCCCGCACCAGTAGCACCTAGCCAAAAACCCAAACCTCAGATAACCCCACAAAGACAACAGGATGTTGTTCAAGAACCTGTAGTGGGTGTGCCATCAAAACCTGTTGAAGTAACTCAGCAAGAATCATCTCTTCGATCAGGATCAATCAGCGGTCAGGGGATTAATAGCTGGGCACTGGAAGGAAATACAGCAACTTCTCCAGAAATTGTATTACAACATGGCATTGATCATACATTATCCGTGTTTTGGCACTTTGAAAACGCACAACAAGTGGCAAATCAATTTTTTAGAATAGTAGCTATTGATAGTAGAGGAGGGCGGAAAGTCTTATATGAACAGTTTGCCGATGATATCTCACAGGTAGGTAATTTCTCGCAGATTTATGAAGAAGATATCAACCGGTATCTTGGGCCACCTATTCGATTCGTGATTGAAGCGAGCCCTGGTCTGCGCACTATCATTGAGCAGGTTAGCTATTAATAAAGGACGCCCTATATTAGATATGTAAACGGAGATTATTGAATATTCAATAGATAGGCACTTCGGGCAAATATTTCGGTAGGTACGCCTAATGCCTGTTTTAAAGCAACATCCCGATCAAATGGGTTTTTAATGCGGGAGAGCGTGTACATTTGTTTGATCGTTAAGTTTAACGGAAAGTAGTAGGGCGAGACTAAGATCATATTCGTTAATGGGTAATCACTCCCGTAGAGTAATTTATCTTGTATTTCAGGTATATGTAATGCTTTATTCAAGTAACCTAGCTTGTTTATTTGCGTTAGGCTGGAAATTTCACTGTAGAAGTTCGAATAGCCTGCAAGCATAGGAAGTACTCTCAAATAATTACTTTCGTGCTCAATTTCTCCTGTAGTTGCGATATGCGCAGCTATCACCGTAACTCCCATTGCCAAAGGTAATTTCAAACGCTTTGGATCACCATAATCATCAATCGCAGAGTCAAACGATTTTTCCTGTCCGGTATGACTGAGTAAGGGTAAATCAAGTTCCTTCATTTTGTTGTAGAAGGGAGTGAGGGTTAGATCTGATGGATCGATATGTTGGATGTTAGGTATCCATTTTATTAATATAGCGCCTTGTTCTTTCGCCTTCTCAAGTCGTTCTAGTGCATCTCTGCGGTAGGGATTAATGCTGGCACCGTAATAAAGCGAGGGGTATTGAGCTGTCTGCTTAGCGACATAATAGTTGGGTATATAAACTTGAGTCTTCTCTTTATCTAGCTTGCCTTTGTTATCAATAACTCCATCCATTGCCAATACAACAGCCCCTTCAACATAGCTTGATGCTTCAATGGTTTCTGCTAGTCGTTTGATGACGAGCTGATCACCTTCGGCTTCTATTTCTTTACGTGTTACACCAAAAGCATTGAGGTAATAATCAAATTTATAGCTCTTTTTCATGGTGTCTGAAACAAAACTACCGCTATTTCCATAACCTAACCCTGCTATATGAACATGCATATCAATGATAGATGTAGTGGGTAATGGCGTTGGAGTGAGGGCTGGGCCCTTAAAAAAAATGGCTCGTAAAACAAGTCCCAGTATTATTAGAATGAAAATAATGAAAAGAATCGTCTTAAGTAGTTTGAATAGTTTTTTTAACATGGTGGCAAGTTTAGGTAATAAATAATTTTGTAGGTCGGATAAGGAACGCCATCCGGCAAGCTGTTGAATCAACAGTCTTTGTCGTATGGCGCTATCGCTTATACGACCTACAATTTAGCTTTTTCAACACCCGACAAAGGAACACTTGCACAGTCTATGAAGGCTCACTTCCAAGTCAACATGACTTAACCAGAGTTCCTTAAGGGGAGTCCTGAGTATAGCAAGGATTATTGAATTTTTGGTTCTCACTTGCAATCAAATAGCCGCGCCAATCGTCTATTAGTAGACAGCGGGAGTACCCGAAGTCATTTATTATAATTTTGACTACCTATTTAAGGAAAATATTATGAAAAAGTCACGTGTTCTTGCAGCAGTAGCTGTTGCTAACATTTTAGTTCTTGGAACAACACTTAGTACGGTTGCTTTTGCTGTTCCCGACCAACCTAAAAATTGGGAAAAATGTGCGGGTATCGCTAAAGCAGGTAAAAATGATTGTGGGTCACTTACCGAAGGTGGACATAAGTGCGCAGGTCAAGCGACCGGAGATAACCTTGATACAGAATGGGTTTATGTCCCTGAAGGGACTTGTGAAAAAATCACCGGTGGTATCAAAGGTAAAGTGAAGCCTGCTAAATAACAGTCGTTATTTAGCAGCAAGTATCATCAGCTTGTTTCTTTTTTTGTTATTTTTAATTGTGCAGTTATGGTTATTACAGAATAAGGGAACAGGTTGTTGTTTCATGATGGCTAAGAGAAAACCATGAAAACTATTTCTACTCATAGGATTGCAGGAGAGGTGGGCATCGGTTTAAGAACTGAGCATATCCACCCGATTCTTGATGCTGTTGCGCCTACGGACTCTACTATTCCCACTGATTCAATTAATCCAGAGACTATTCCCTGGTTAGAATTATTGGTTGATAACTGGCTGGCGGATGGTGGTCTTACCAAGCGTTATCTAGAGGCTATAGCTGAAAGATATCCGCTAACATTGCATGGAGTAGGGTTGTCACTAGGGGGAATGGAACCTCTGAATATTAACTATTTGAATGAAATAAAACGTATTATGGAGCGTAGTGGTGCTTTATGGTACTCAGAACATTTATGTTTTTCACAATTGGCTTCTTATTATTCTCATGATCTTTTACCTTTGCCCTATACAGAAGAAGCTATAAATCATCTCGTCAGGCGGATAGCACAAGTACAAGATTATTTCGGTTGTCAGTTGATCATTGAAAATGTATCAAGCTATTTAGAATACAAGCACAGCACCTTGTCAGAAGGTGAATTTATTAATGCTATTGCTACAGAGTCGGGTTGTGGCTTGCTACTGGATGTGAATAATTTTTATGTCAATCAGGTGAATCACGGTCAAGATTCAATGGAACAGATATTGAGACTATCTCCTGAATATATTAAAGAAATCCATTTGGCTGGCTTTGCTGACAAAGGTGATTATGTGATTGATGCACACAATAACCCCGTATCCAAAGAAGTTTGGGATTTGTATGAGGCAACCTTGCAACATGTTGGAAATGTACCTACATTGGTCGAATGGGACAACGATATTCCTGCTTTGGATGTATTGTTAAGTGAGCGAGAGAAGGCACAACGTTATCTTGATTCATGCAGCCAATCTATTCAACTAGCACAATTCTCAGAATCTTCAGAAGAGAAACAGGTACAGAAACAGTGCGCTTAGATAGTTTACAAGAAAGGTACTCAAAGGCTATCTACGGTGAAGATATACAACCCTTAAAATCCTTGATAGCTGAAACAAGAAACTTCACAGCTCAAGCAAGGATTAATATCTATAGAAATAATACTCTGGGGTCTTTAAAAAGCACATTAAGTCAAATTTTTCCGGTATGTGAAACATTAGTAGGCACCAATTATTTTAGTCAGTTGGCTACTTCGCATATCCTGAAAAACCCATCGCAGCACCATAATTTGGATTGCTATGGAGAAACCTTTTCGCTTACAATAAAAAACCTTGTTACAGAACATATAGAGTTAGAAGACGTTGCCTATCTGGCTGATGTAGCGCAGCTTGAATGGCTGTTACATCAATCCTATTATGCTCCGGATAGAATGTGTTTTGATCTGCAAAGGTTTTCTTCATTAGCTACTGAACAACAGATGCAAGTTCGTTTTATACTAGCCAAAGATGTAGCCTTAATGGATAGCCCCTATCCTGTCAGTGATATTTGGAATCAACATCAGCAGAAAGACGTTGGTTTCACAGACTATAATGTAGAAGATAAACAGCATAGCTATGTACTTGTACAGCGTGAGAAATGGCAATCACAGCCCCAATTGATCAATGCAGCATTATATCATTTATTAGTGGTAATTAGTCAGGGAGCCTTATTGTTAGAACTAACCCCCCATCTGAAAAAGAGTCCACAAGACATCGCAGCTCTAATTCAACGAGGCCTTGTTAGTGATTTTGAAATATGCTGCTAGATAAACAACAGCTTGATCAACTATATCGTTATTGCTATGCGCTATGTGTGCATCGGGATGACGCTTATGATCTGCTACAGTCATCGCTAGAAAAATATCTTAAGCGACCGGCTAATTCACAACAATCTGAATTACCTTATCTACGACGAATTATTCGTAATCAATTTATTGATAATACCCGGCATGGCAAAGTTCTGGAATTTCAGTCACTAGAAGAGAGCAGTGAAGCTATACCTATGGACTTGTGTGACCTTGATAGCATTGTGATTAATGAAGAGTTAGTGGACATTGTATGGTCACTTCTGAATACATCTGAACGCGAAATTATATTTTTGTGGGCTATAGAAGGATATACCGCTGCCGAAATTGCGGATGAAATTGATATGCCAAGAGGAACAGTGCTATCAAAGATTCATCGACTGCGCAAAAAAATCATTGAAAGATTCGATGAAAATGGACAAGGTAATGCTTATGGGGAGGGGATCCATTGAAAAAACCACTTAAACAAGCTATTCAAGAGCAACTGAATTCGGTTTCTCTCGAAAAAGGGCAGCTGGATACACTCATGCAAATGCAGCGTGAAGATGTCTCATCGTCTTCAGCTATGCCAATAACTAGACCAACAGCTATATCTGCCAAACGGGCTTTTAGGCCTTGGGTTGCAGCTACTGCCGCTATGCTTCTGGTTTTTGTAATGGGTGCTTTGTGGGTATCATTCACTACTATTTCAGATACGGCACCCGATACAACACAAAATACGATTTCATTAGCGATGATTCAAAAGATTGCTAATGAGGTCGCAGGCAATCATCTAAAAATGAAGCCGATGGAAGTGAAAACAGCAGCGATAGGAGAAATTCAGAGCTACTTCACTGAATTAGACTTTATGCCACAGCAATCTCGGCAGATTGATGGCATTACACAGATAACACTGGCAGGTGGTCGTTATTGTTCTATTCAAGGCTCTACCGCGGCTCAATTGCGTTATAAAGAAAGTGACGGTAGCTATGTCACATTATTTGAAACACATTACAGCCCCGAATTATTTAAACACTTACCCGATATAGATAAAGGAGAAAAACCCATTGTTACTTATGCTCGAGGTATCAAGGTGACGATGTGGGTTGAGCATGGGTTATTAATGGTAAGTACTGAAAAGCCCAAGTAATCAACATTGATCACAACGCAATATCAGAAATGGCAAATATCCGGCATGTAGGGTCTACATCCCGTATAAATTATCAATGACATCCAGAAAGTCATTGGTGACCTCTTCACTTGAAACTTTTAACAATGCAGCAACATGGTTGTGTGAAATATAAATATAATAATCACCGAGATAAAGTGTGATTAAGGGCACTTGGCTAGTGCTGGTATTGCTCTTGTCGAGATAGTCACGTAATTTATGTGATGCGAAAGGCATAAACTCAAGCAGCAAGTTTTTTTTGTTCAAGCTGCGTAAACAATAGCTATTATGCTTTTTTATATATGTGGTTAATTCTGTGTAATTGTAGATTGAGGTTTCTGGCAATGAAATACAGAGGCTTTCATCTAAAAACATGGTAGGTTTGCTGTTGCTCCAAAATAAGTTTGTGCTGTCTTTTTTGAGTTCTATATATTCGATAGTCATTTTATTATTAGCGTTTGATGTGTAAAATTTAGATAGTGTAATCAATAAAGCTTGGAAACACCTCGAATACACCACTTGATGGAATGCTACTAGTTATACGACACTACGTGTGAATATAAGGTTAATTATAATATTATTATGGATATACGGTCATGAAATTTATTGAATATTTCAGGTCTGCATTAACAACAAGCACAACATATTGAGGGAAGAACTGGTATTCCAGTCTGTAAGACTACGTTAGTCATTGTTGCCGGAGTGATTGAGTGTCAGAAATAATACAACTAGAAAAAAGTTGGCTAGAGGTGCTTAAAAAAGAATTTGATCAGCCTTATATGCAAGAATTGAAACAATTCTTATTGGCTGAGAAGTCAGCTGGAAAATCTATATTGCCGGCAAGTTCATTGTGGTTTAATGCGTTGAACAGCACATTGCCAAAATCGTTACTCAACATCAATAAAGAGCTACTCACAGATTTAAATATTGATAACCGTCATAGTGGTTATCTTCAACCTTGGGCCAATCAGGGTGTTATATTATTGAATGCTGTGTTAAGCGTCGAGGAAGGACAATCAAACGCGCATCAGGGTAGGGGGTGGGAAGTTTTTACGGATGCGGTTATTCAGGCGATTAACGATTATAAAGATAACATAGTCTTCATCCTGTGGGGGGGCTTATGCGCAAAAAAAAGGCGTGCATATTGATCGAAATAAACATTTGGTGATTCAATCACCTCATCCGTCGCCGCTTTCTGCACATCGTGGATTCTTTGGCAGTCAACCTTTTTCACAGACTAATGATTATTTGTCAAAAATGAATCAAGCGTCCATTGATTGGCAGTTACCGTAATCAACCTGTGCCTGTTCACTTTCAGCTAAAACAAGTTAAAATAAGATGATGATAATCAATAGATTTAAAACCTTCGCTACTTTCGCCACTATAAAAACCATGATCTTTGTGATAATGACATCAGCAAGCCTGTATCCCTTGTCCGCTTGTTCAAGTTCATTACAAAACAATCTGATTGAAGTACGTGACTTTCAACGCCTGGCACAGCTCATGCATCAAAAAAACCTTCCGTTACTGCTGGAATTCCACGCTGAGAGTTGTTCTTATTGTAGGCTGCTGGAAGAGGATTTTTTAAATCCAATGACCACCAGCAATGAGTATAGAGACAAGATTATAGTGCGACAGATACAGATTGACCTAGATGAAGAAGTGATTGATTTTCAGGGAAATAAGACCACATCAGGTCAGTTTTCACGTCGCTATAATGCCTTCATGACACCCACCATGATCTTTCTTGATGCAAACGGGGTTGAAGTCGCTGAGAGAATTGTTGGAATAAATACACCGTCTTTATTCAGTGCATATATAGATATCGAAATAGAAAAAGCCCTGAGCAAAGTCAGGGCTAAAAAATCCCTCGCAAAAAGGGAGGTACTGCAAAAAGGGTTAGAATAACCAAACCCTTTCTTTGTTTGGAAGGTCTATCGTTCGCGCACGAAACGACGGATTTCCGCAACATGACGGCGACTCACTTCTAGCTCGTCTGTGATCTTGTCAATGGTAACGCGCACACGACCAATATCTGTTTTAGTTAAGCCAGTGATGCGACTTTTACTGACTAATGCATTGCGATGAATACGGATAAAGCGATCATTCAAGTCATTTTCTAATGATTTTAAAGACTCTTCGATGATCACTTCACCTTTCTTGTATTTTACAGTTACGTATTTCTGATCTGCCTGAAAATAGTATACGTCCTCAATTGGAATTAATTCCAGATTACCACGCATACGTGCGCAGATATGTTTTCTTTGACCGCTTGAGTCACTTGTTTTCTCAAGGATTTCGGTACGTTGTACACGATTCAGTGAACGTGCTTGCGCAAGACTTTGTAATAATTGTTCTTGTCTTATCGGCTTCATTAAATACCCCGTTGCTTTAGTTGAAAATGCTTCTAGTGCATATTCACCATACGCTGTGGTGAATATGACGGCTGGCGGCGAATCCATGCCTGATAAATGTTTTGCCACTTCTAATCCATCCATTACCGGCATGGATATATCTAGCAAAACAAGTTCCGGTTGGTGGCGTTCCACCATCATCAATGCTTCAGCTCCGTTTTCTGCTTCAGCACAAATCCTGTAATCATCGTTTTCGTGTAGTAGTTTTTTAATTCGTTCTCTGGCGAGTTGTTCGTCATCAACGATAAGAATGCTTATACTCATTTTTATTGTTACTCCTTAGGTATGCGGAAAGCGACACGGTACTGATGTTCAGTCTTTGTTATTGATAATTTAGCCTTGTCGCCATACGCTAGTTTTAAACGTTTTTTAAGATTTTCCTGAGCGATATGATTGCCCTTTGAATGTGAAGTTGTTCCCTCAGGAGGTGTTGGATTGCTAACAGAAATATCAAGATAATCGCCGGCATCATAGAGACTTATACCTAATGCGCCGCCGTCTTTGCGTGGTTGAATACCATGATAAATAGCGTTTTCTATGAGTGGCTGTAACAACAAAGGCGGGATGCTCATGTTGAAAGGCAATGAATTTCGATCCATATCCCATACCACTGAAAGTCTCTTGCCAAGACGTAACCCTTCTATACGTAAATAACGTGTAGTAACGTCAAGCTCTTCATTTAATGTTACGCGATCCCGCGTATCGAGAGTGGAACGGAATATATCTGCCAGATCAAGCAACGATTCTTCTGCCTTATCAGCATCAGTTGTTATTAACTGTGCAATCGAATTTAAGCTATTAAACAAAAAATGAGGTCTCATTCGAGATTGCAGGGCTGTATATTTCGCATCAGAGTCTGTTTGTATATGTTGTTTCCACTGGTGTTGCATATAAAAATAACGCAATCCAATTGAAGTAATTACAGCCGCTAGAAAAATATTTTTTAGGACAAAAAGTGTATCCCAGTATTGGATTTGCTCTGGGCTGGTATAGCTTCGACCCGCGATACCTAAAATAGAAGCCATCAAGGTAAAGACAATCACGATGGCAATCACTATTAGCGAAGCATATAAAGCTGTATAGCGCTTTAAAAAGCGACTCAACATACAGGTAATCAATGCAGACATAACAGCTGTCCAGATTATGAATAAAGTAGTTAGGCTAAGATTAATAAAGAAGGTTTTAAATTGATCAGCTGAAACTAATGCAAAGACAAACGCAAGTGCAAAAGCGGCAAGCGTCAAATGCAATAACGAGCGCGAAGCGCATAGATTAGGTAAAAAGCCTAATGTTTTGAAATTAGTTTTGGACATTATAGTTTGAGCAGATCAATCTTATTTTTATTATGAAGAAACAACTCAGGTACCTTTTGTTATTATTATTGTTATTGTTATAGGTGTCTGGAGATAAGCACATTGACCTAAATAACCAGACGAACGAAACTATATCATCCTGTTCCTGAATCAACGGTTAAGATACCCAGATAAATGAAATATTTTTTTCGATGAAGGCAATAGAAGGTTCAAAACCACAGATAGATGACTAGCTGCAATTTGCTCGGATATCGCTACATTATCAACCAACATTATAGAGTTTGTATGGTACTAAAGGTTTATTTACAAGTCTTTGACCAAGGTTTATCTGGTTTATTGGTCATTTCATTTCGCACATAATCTCTTTTTCTTTCGCTTAGCTAAATATGATCTCAATTATTTCGCATTTTACTTGAAATCTATGTGTCTCTAAAGATAGTATGCACGCAATATAGTACGTTGATATACCTTGTCTGACTTCATGATTGTGACCTTATATATGTGACCCTATGAAAATATAGCTCATATATCTTTAGGCAGCCTAATTTGTATATCTTTTCGACTTAATATTTATTGAGTGTCATTCATGGAATTAAATCCTCTGTATACAAAAATAGCCGATCTACAGTCTCGTACTGCTGATTTAAGGGGGTATCTTTGACTATGAAAACAAGAAAGAACAACTCGAAGAAACCAATCGCGAATTAGAAGACCCTGCTATTTGGGATAACCCCGACAACGCACAAAAACTGGGCAAGAATAAGGCTCTGTTAGAAAAAATAGTGCATACTATTGATACACTGGAATCTGGTTTAACCGATGCTAAAGAGCTGCTGGAAATGGCTGAATTAGAATCAGACCCTGATACGGTTAGTGCGGTTACAGATGATATTGATTCATTTTCTCAAGATATTGATAAACTTGAATTTCAACGTATGTTTTCTGGAGAAATGGATGCAAATAATGCATTTCTTGATATCCAGTCCGGTTCAGGTGGTACAGAAGCGCAAGATTGGGCTGAAATAATTCTTCGCATGTATCTGCGTTGGGGCGAGCAAAAAGGCTTTAAAGTTGAGTTGATGGAAGTCTCGGCAGGTGATGTTGCAGGAATAAAAAGTGCATCCATTCGGTTTGAAGGCGATTATGCCTTTGGTTGGTTGCGTACTGAGACGGGGGTTCATCGGTTGGTGCGTAAATCCCCCTTTGATTCCAGTAATCGTCGCCATACATCATTCTCAGCGGTGTTTGTCTCTCCTGAAATAGATGATGATATCAAGATAGACATCAATCCAGCTGATTTACGCATTGATGTCTATAGAGCTTCAGGGGCAGGGGGGCAACATGTTAACAAAACAGAATCCGCCGTGCGTATTACACATTTGCCAACCAATACAGTCGTACAGTGTCAAAATGGTCGGTCTCAACATATGAATAAAGATACTGCTATGAAACAGCTCAAGGCAAAGCTCTATGAGCTGGAAATGATGAAGAAAAATGAACAACAACAGGCTTTAGAAGAATCTAAGTCTGATATTGGCTGGGGCAGTCAGATACGTTCTTATGTGTTAGATCAATCGCGTATTAAAGACCTACGAACGAGTGTTGAGACAGGAAATACTCAAGCCGTTCTGGATGGCGCTCTGGATCAATTTATTGAAGCAAGTTTGAAAAGTGGACTTTAACGGGTTACGTCCCTTTATTGAAAGTTTTAACGTGGAATAGGCAGGACAAGGAAATAGTAATGAGTGAACAGGAAAACAATTCACAGCAAGATGAAAATCAGTTAATTACGCTTCGACGTGAAAAACTGGCGGCGATCAGAGAAACAGCAGAGAACGGTGTCGCTTTCCCTAATGATTTCCATCGTGATCATTATGCGGCCCCTACTCATATGGAATATGGTGAATACGAGAAAGAGTGGTTCGAGGAAAACCTGATACCCATCAGTATTGCTGGCAGAGTTATGCTGAAAAGAGTGATGGGAAAAGCCAGTTTCATCACCATTTCTGATACCACTGGACGCATCCAGCTCTTTATTCAACGTGATCGAGTGGGTGAAGACATCTACAAAGATTTTAAAACCTGGGATACCGGAGATATCATTGGTGCTGAAGGTGAATTGTTTAAAACTAAAACGGGTGAGTTGTCCATTCGGGTCAATAAATTACGTCTTCTTACTAAATCATTACGCCCCTTACCCGAGAAGTTCCATGGTTTAACAGATCACGAACAACGCTATAGACAGCGTTATCTTGATCTCATCATGAATGAAGATGCACGTAGTGTTTTTATGATGCGTTCGATGATTATTGGTTATATTCGGAACTATTTTTTGCAAAGAGACTTTCTCGAAGTAGAAACTCCCATGCTTCAAGTTATTCCAGGTGGCGCTACTGCCAGACCCTTTGCGACTCATCATAATGCGCTTGATATTGATATGTATCTGCGCATTGCGCCTGAGCTGTATTTGAAACGTTTAGTGGTTGGTGGCTTCGATAGGGTTTTTGAAATTAATCGTAATTTCAGAAATGAAGGCTTGTCGACACGCCATAACCCGGAATTCACGATGCTAGAATGGTATCAAGCTTATGCCACTTATCATGACCTAATGGATACTACTGAAGAGCTTTTAAAAGGTATTGCCCGTGATGGATTGGGTACTACTAAGATAACTTATCAAGGGGATACTTTTGATTTTGGTAAGCCTTTTACCCGTATGACAGTAAAAGAGTCCATTCTGCATTTTAATACCGATATTGAAGCAGCACAGCTCAATGCTCTAGATAGCGCTAGTAAAATAGCAACGGATTTAGATATTCATATTGAGGACTATTGGCGTCTTGGTAAAATCCAGATCGAAATATTCGAAAAAACAGTTGAACATCAGTTAATGGATCCTACGTTTATCACGGCTTATCCCGCTGAAGTCTCTCCGCTTGCAAGACGTAATGATGATGATGCTTTTGTTACAGACCGATTTGAATTGTTCATTGGTGGTCGTGAAATAGGTAATGGTTTTTCGGAGCTCAATGATGCCGAAGATCAGGCTGAACGTTTTAAGAAACAAGTAGCTGAGAAAGATGCCGGCGATGATGAAGCCATGCATTATGATGCAGACTACATTCGAGCACTTGAGTATGGTTTGCCACCAACCGCAGGAGAGGGGATTGGTATAGACCGTCTGGTAATGCTGTTCACTGATATGCCTTCAATTAAAGATGTGATCTTATTTCCCCACATGCGCCCTGAGTCGTAGTAATCAATTTTCACACATAGAAGTGAATAGAGTTAAGACGCTACAGCTTATAGAGTAAGCTACCCTTGGCAGGGTCTAAATGTTACCCTCGGTGTAGAAACAAAAAAGCCCCATAATTGGGGCTTTTTATTATGTGAGCTTTTGCTCTGTTTAAGTGGAGACCGTGGAGATTATATTATCTACCAAAAATCTTACTTGCAATATTCATTGCGCCAGAGAGGCCGCCAATTGAATCAAGCATTGAGCCGCCACTACTAGCATTATCAACCAGCTGAGGTAGAGCATCCGCTAATCCACCCGCAGCCTCTTCATTGCTAAGACCGAGCTGGGAAGCAAACTCAGAGATTTTATCTGCACCGAACATGCTGGTAACCTGATCTGTAGAAATGTTTTCATTTTGGCCATCACCTAGCCATGATTTTGCAACGCCCGCTAGGCCACCAGAATCCATGTTAGACAGTAGCGAGCCTAAATCTAGACCACCACCACCTGAGTTTCCACCACCTAGTAGGCCACCAAGAGCAGATGAAAGCATACTGGAATCTAATCCGCTGCCAGCATTTCCGCTCAATTTACTTTTTATAAAAGCTGTTGCACCCATTTTTAATAAGCTACCCATATCCATTTTATACCACCTTAATGTTATTAACTACGTTACAGATTCTGTGAAATATCAATCATCCGCAGGAATACGGATTTTTTGACCTGGAAAAATTAAATCAGGATCTTTGATTACTTGCAGGTTCTCTTCGAGAATCTTCTTATATTTGCTACCATTACCATAAAATTTCTCGGCTATTTTCCAAAGACTATCGCCTTTTACAATTTCATAGTATTGAACTTCATAATTTGCCGCAGGCGCAACAACATCATCAGCCCTAACTTCTTTAATGCCCATCGCATTACCAGCCATCAGTATCGCTTTTTCAAGGGCGCTGGCGGAGTCTGCTTCACCTCTGATGGTTGCAACACCATCCTTAACAGATATTTCAAGGTCTTTAATACCCGGATTATCTTCTTCAATGTGAGCCTTGAGCTTTTCAGGCGCCTCATCTTCATTTCCGAATATTTTTTTACCAATACCTTTAGCAAAATCAAAAAGACCCATGCTCATTCTCCTTTGTGTGTTTGTTTAATGTGTCGATCTCTATAGTAGATGCAGATTACAAAGATACCGTTATGTATAGTGGCATATTGAATTTTATCAATGCCATTTGTGGTTTTTAATAATTACTAACTATTCAATTATATATGAATAATAGGTCTATTGTAGAACTTATACATTGAGAAGAATAAATAAGAATATTAGATTTAACGAATGTAAGTGCCGAATTTAACAAAGCTACGCCGCCAGTAGGGCGTATCTAGTTTTGTTTTAATAACTCTCTTTTTACTGGTTGACGCATGGATAAATTGACCCTTGCCAACAAACACACCCACGTGATTAGTCTTTCTACCTGTCTTGAAAAAAATCAAATCACCAGGGCGCAGATTTGAGTATGAGTGGATTGTTTTGCTTCGATCTCTTTGTTGTGCAGCTGTGCGCGGAATATCAAGGTTTGCTGCGTGATATACATGACGAGTAAGTCCACTACAATCAAAACCATTATAAGTTGTACCGCCATATCGGTAGGGTGAACCAAGGGTTTGATATGCACTTAGAACAACCTTCTTACGTTGTTCTATATTTGGATAACGCTTGGAATCGGGCGAATAGGGTGCAGGAGGGTGGTAAACTTCTGATGGAGTTGTAGCTTTAGGTACTTGAGAGCAAGACGCTAAAAACATAGCCGAAAGAAAGAACAGTGCAATCTTTATGCGAATCTTGAACTTTCCAGCGGGCGTAAGGTTCATTTGGTTATTTTTTTATTGTTGTATTGAAGCATCAGCAAGTAAAATACGTTCAAGACACACTTAATCCCACTTATTGTTAATACATTATGCGTCTTAAACACAAACGGAATATAGTTTAAATTTTCAGATAATGAAAGAGTTAAAGACGAAAAGCTAAAAAAAACAGACGAAATGACATGTTTCTCAAAAAGGGAAGGGGTATATGAAAATAGAGTTTATTACTACCATCAGTAGTAGTTATTAGTCACCGTGTCTATTTAACATAATATATATTATGCGAATATCCAGAGCTCTATTCTTTTTAGAAAGACCGAAGATCGATATAGTGAAACCTACCTTCACTGTCAGAATGACCTACCTAAATGATTGAAACACCTTCTTAAAATCAATACTTGCATGACAAGGTAAATCGTTAAAATCGAATATTTCATGAGTAAAATCATTGACTTTTAAATACTTAGCATCATCCAGCTTGAAGACTTTAGCTTTCAAATCATTTGGGTAAACAACAATATAGTAAGGTACTTTTTCAGTAGCACACAAATCATATTTAATAACTTCGTCTCTTTGAATACTACTACTTGATATAATCTCAATAACAATTTCAGGTCTTTTAGAAATATACCTATCACCTAGTTCATTACAGACCAAAACCACATCCGGCTTAATAGTAGTTGCTTCACTGATTTTCCAATCTTGCTCATAAAGCACAAGACATCAGTACAATTCTCAATACTATTTTCAAGTAAAGTAATGATCTTAGTACCTATGCTCTGATGCTTAATAGAAGGGCTAGGAGCCATTGAATATGGAATACCTTCGATTAGCTCCCATTCACCTTTCCACTCTTTATAGTCGCTATAGGTATAACTAGGTAGTAAATTAGATGCAATAGACATAATGAGTAGTCCTAGAATGAGAGTTTCAAAAAAATGATACCACAAGCGTCATTGAGAGCCTATTTACCGCTTATATTGGCGTGTCTCCCTTAGAGACCATGCACTACTTCATATATTTCAGCATTTGCAGAATATTAGAACGCATTTTTTTTGTCAGTAATAACCGTATCCGTCGATCAGCGTTGTGGAAACTATCGCTATAAGCAAGATTGTCATTCTCGTGTACATTCACGTAATCAATGCGAATCAATGTATTGATGAAGTTTGCTATAAGATGTTTATCCGAATAATCCGGGGAATTTAACTCATGAATCATTGCCACTCGTTGCGCCATTAGTTGGCATTTTTCTTGTAACTCATTTCTAGGTATAGTCTTGTTTTTAGACTGGGATAATAAAGCCAGCGTTAAATAATAGACTTCAAGTATGGGAGATATTATCTTTGCTAATAAATTCAGATGGGTAAACTGAATGGTTCCAGAGCCACGCCTACTATACGAATTGTCTTCTTTATTATGGTGTAACAACCCTTGTTTACTCATTATATTGAGTGTGTGCACAATTACATCAGCCAAATCATCATCTTCCCACGTGATGAAAAGTTCCTTTTTAAGGAACGGATATGCTAGCAAAATCAGCCTATTAACATCTTTTTCTAATAAAATTCTTTTATTGATAAAACAACAGGCAATCAGTGATGGCAAAGCCATTAAATGGATAATATTGTTTCTATAATAAGTCAACGAAATAGAGTGTTTTACATCTAGATAAATGATGTCTCCAAAGGCATGTTCACGTTTTTTTATCATCTTTAACGAGATAGCATGATCAATTTGTTCACTTCCTGTTTTTCTGGTTACAATCAGTCGTTCTGAGTATTCGACAGCATTAATTATTGTTTTATATAGCTCAAGTATGCGTTCAAGTTCTTTTCTATCCATGGTCTGATTAGGTGTTGCCAAAAGAACCATAGCGATCAAATTGATAGAATTAACTGTGGCAGCTTGATTGATATTCTGCATGATCGTCTCGGATACCTGCGTGACAACCCCCCTCACCCACTGTGGCCTTGATGCATCCTCATATTGATCAGTAAGCCATTCAGGGTGCTGATCGTCGAGAACTTCATTTAAAAACACAGGCTTGCCAAAATTCGTATATACCTTGCCGAAGTTACCCCGAATACTGAGAATAGAACGTATTGAATTTAAGAAAGTTTCACTTTTCTTCTCTTCTCCTGACAGCTCTGCCTGATAAGCTTTACTCTCCAGCAAACGCTCATAACCGACATAAACAGGTATGAAAGCAACCGGTTTACTTCGATATTTTAAAAACCCTCGAATAGTCATCGCCAACATACCCGGTTTAGGAGTAAGTAGTCTTCCAGTACGGCTACGCCCTCCTTCGACAAAATATTCAATGGCTACGCCTTTGGATACTAAATCAGCAATATATTCAAACATGAGTGTGGAATACAACTCATTGCCTTTAAAACTTCTACGGATAAAAAAGGCTCCCCCTCCGCGCAATATTGAGCCAATAACAGGCATATTTAAATTTTTACCCGCTGCCACATAAGGTATTGCCAAACCTTGATCATAGATAACATAAGACAACAATAAATAATCGATATGACTACGATGACAAGGAACATAAACCAGCTCGTGAGTAAGCGATAATGTTTTCAGGTCTTCACTATTGCTCACTTCAATACCTGAATAAAACTTATTCCAAAAAGTGGTTAAGCCACGTTGCATTACCTGAATGGTTACGCTGGTACAATTCGCTACTATTTCATTGAGATAGCGTCTAGCTTGTAGGGTCGCTTGATATTCTGTGCGTGAATCTTCAACACTTCTTTTTTTAATAGCTTGTTGAACATCCGGTTTAAGAATTAAATCACGAACCAAGGTTCGACGATGTGATATGTCAGGCCCCAGTGTTGCTGCACGGCTATCGATTAGCCTCTTTGATAACACGCCCTGTAATCTGTCTATAAGTTCATCATCCGATTCTCCATCAGATTCCGTAGTGAATGCCCTACCCTGATAACTAATGATCTCGGAATATTTTACAAAGACATTTTTGCCCTGAAAAATGATAGTAAATAATTTTCTCAACCCATGAGCTAACCGCCATGAATCAGCAAACAAAACCTGCAGCCAGTGCTTTTGAGTGGCAACCGGCCTACCCCAAAAAACTGAGACGGGAACAAACTGTATTTCCATCTCTGGATTGTCTCGTAGTATTTCCACTATGCCTCTGAGCATACGTGAGCGTTTAGGCTGCTTTTGTAACCAAGATTTAAAGGGTTGTCGTGGAGCAATCGTATAAACAGAATGCCAAGCATTGAGTTGTGCAGATGCTATTTTTTTTAATGGAGCAGGAATACCCAATCGTCCACATTCGGTTTCAAGAATTAGTAAGTTCGACCATGATCTGGTCTCTAGAACATAAACAACAGGAGTATCAGATTTGATATCAAGCTGATCAATATCAGTTGGAATAATCTCGGTTTTTACCCAAAGAAAAAGAATTTTTCTTGCCAAAAAATTTAGGGGTTTTCCAATGCTCATCAGCTAAATATCTAATACGTTTAGAGGATTATGTAACTTTCATGAATATTTTCTTTAAGTATAGGGAATTAACTTGGATAAAGTAAAAAAAATCACAAATTTCTACAAAACTACTCGTATCTTGAAATTTTCGGGTCGTGTCGAAATGTGTTTGTTTGTATGTGCGAATTCATTCGTCACTCCTGTTGCCAGAGCATCTTATTGCGAACAAATCCACCCGTTTTGATGATAAAGCAAAACAACATAACCCCACATTGTACCCCACTCTTTTTAAGTCATGATGCTATAGATAACAGGTTTATAAAATAGCCATGAAAAAAATCGAAAAATTTATACGACCTGTATTGTATATCATCAATAAATAGAGTTGAGTAGATTTAACCAAAACAAACGTACTAACAGCATTTAGTTATAGCCTAGCGCAAGTTGAGATAATAAATTTAGAACAGACATAGTTTTATTAAGGATAAAGCTTGTATTCTCACTTCCATTACCCTTTTTTCTAAAGGAGTTATAAAATGCGAAAAATCTAACGTGTATTCATGTATTTCTGACAGTTGTGACATAAAAATTCTCGTAGATCGTCCGTTGCCTTCACGGAAAGGATGCGCTAAATCAAGCGTTGAGTGCAGATCAGCCAAACCATCTATATATTTTTCTTGATTATTTACTGATTGCTCTAGCGCTTTGATACGCTGTGGTAGCTCCTTATCAAACAAATAAGGTAATTGTGCTGGTTCAGCAAAACGGCTTGAACCCTTGTTCATACCATAGTTACGAACGACTCCCGCATACAGGTGGCTTAGCAGTGTTAATTCTAGTCGTACAGTCGTTGCACTCTTACCTTCAGCAAGGGCACATATCACGGTAGCTAGCAATTTTTTCTGTTTTTAGGGAGGCTAAGCTATATTTACCAAAATAATTTTGAAGTAGTTTGGCTCGTCTAATTTCTGGTTTTTGTGTTGATGGTTTTTTAGTAGGAGATACTTCTTTAACATAACGATGAAGTGCTTGTACTAGCGTTGTTCGTTCGGATACATTTCTGGAAATATAAATGCCACGTACTATTTCATCTTCTGTGGTTCTTGCCCAATCAGTAGCATCCCTTTTTATACGAAAGGTTTTAGTCTCAAGTGGGTTTCCTTTTATTCTAATTATTGCTTTCCAAGAGCCTGATTGTGTCTTAACAAAAGTCGCCATAATGTACCTCATAAATCTCACGAGTGTACCTATATTGTACCTTTTAATATTTGGCGCTAGGGGTGTTTTTCAAAAACCAATCAACTAAAAGATAAAGTATTAATTTATAAAAACAAATTTGGTGCCCAGGGCCGGAATCGAACCGGCACGTCCGTTAGGACGAGGGATTTTAAGTCCCTTGCGTCTACCAATTTCGCCACCTGGGCTTTATAGATGGTCTTGCTTTGTGACTTTCAAGCTATAGACATCTTGAAAGAGTCAATTTGGAGGCTGAGCCCGGAATCGAACCGGGATAAACGGTTTTGCAAACCGGTGCATAACCATTCTGCAACTCAGCCATTATTTTGAGGGAAAGAATAATAGCATCAGTGTTTACTGATTACGATTGTTTTTTCATGCTCTAATTTACGTGTTAGTCACTGTCTACTCTATGCACGTTGCATAATCATGGAGTAGCACTGCTGTGATTATAATTCCGCAAAAACAAAGGCCCCGATACTATGTGAATACTATCGAGGCCTTAATATTTGGAGCGGGAAACGAGATTCGAACTCGCGACCCCGACCTTGGCAAGGTCGTGCTCTACCAGCTGAGCTATTCCCGCGTTGTCACAATGTTTGTTGCACTGTTGAGGTGGGCTATGATAATGATGGCAACGATAACTGTCAATACTGTTTTTCGGTTTTTTATAGCCGTTTATAGTTTATTATCACAGTTGCAGTAATAGCCATTTTTATTCTAAAAGCTCTATCAGTTGATCTTCGGTAAGTACGTCAACACCCATGTTTTCCGCTTTCGTTAACTTCGATCCTGCTTTTTCTCCAGCAATAACCGCCGTTGTTTTTTTGGATACACTACCCGCTACTTTAGCGCCTAACGCTTGGAGTTTGTCCTTGGCTTCACTACGAGTCATTTTCTTTAATGATCCGGTTAATACGTAGGTGTTGCCGCGTAAAGGCTTATCCTCTTCTGATTCAGCTGTTTCAATATCGGGCCACTGAATACCTTCATCCAGTAGTTTCTTTAGAATGGCTTGATGGTGTTGCTGCTTAAAGAACGTAGCAAGATGAATGGCTACTATTGGGCCGACGTCATTAACCTCTTCAAGTTCTTCTTGTGTTGCAGCTTGTATGCTATCAAGTGTTTTAAAATGATCAGCGAGGTTTTTCGCAGTTGCCTCCCCTACTTCTCTTATTCCTAATGCATAGATGAATCTTGCCAGTGTTGTAGATTTACTTTTTTCAATCGCATCTATCAAATTTTGTGCGGATTTCTCTCCCATACGCTCAAGTGCTGCCACGTTTTCGATTTCCAGGGTCAGGGTATAGATATCGTCAATATGTTCAATGAGTTTTGAATCGTATAGCTGCTCAACCAGTTTATTTCCTAGGCCATCAATATCCATAGCTTTTCGTGAGGCGAAATGTTTGATGCTTTCTTTGATCTGCGCCGGGCAAAACAGACCGCCTGAGCAGCGCGCTATGGCTTCACCCTCTTCTATTAAAATATCAGAATGACATTCGGGGCATTGTGTTGGCTGCGTTATTTCAGCTCTATCGTTGCCTTGCGCATGAACAGCTACGACTTTAGGAATAACGTCCCCTGCTCTCTTTATGACGACTGTATCGCCAATATAAACACCAATTCGCCTTATCTCATCCATGTTATGCAATGTGGCATTACTAACGGTTACACCCCCTACGAAGACAGGATCAAGGCGAGCAACGGGCGTGATAGCTCCGGTACGACCGACTTGAAATTCCACATCAAGCAGCAGCGTAGTTTCTTCTTCTGCTGGAAACTTTTGCGCGATAGCCCAACGAGGTGCTCGACTTACAAACCCTAGTTGCTCTTGTAAGCTAAACTCGTTAACTTTAAAGACAATACCGTCTATTTCATAATCAAGGTTTTCACGGGATTCAGCCATTTCCAGATAATATTCATTACAACCAGCGACTCCCATTACTTTCTTGATTTCAGGGCAGATGCGGAACCCCCATGTTGCTAACTGTTGTAGCGTATCGAACTGTGTATCGGGTACTGCACCGCCCTGCACCTGTCCTACTGCGTAGCAATACATATCAAGTGGTCGTTGTGCTGTGATGCTTGAATCCAGTTGGCGGAGACTTCCTGCCGCCGCATTACGAGGATTAACACGAGGTTTTTCACCTTGCTTCACTAACGCTTTGTTGAGTTGTATAAAACCGTCTTTGGGCATATACACTTCGCCACGCACTTCAAGCGTGTCAGGCCAATCATTACCTATCAACGCTAAGGGTACCGATCCGATAGTACGAACATTTTCAGTGATATCCTCTCCAGTGGTTCCATCCCCACGAGTTGCTGCACGTACAAGAATTCCCATTTCATATAACAAGCTAACGGCCAAACCATCTAGTTTAGGTTCAGCGATATATTCAATTTCAGTATCCTCTTTTAAGCGGCCATGTAAACGCTTGTCAAAAGCGCCCAGTTCTTCAGTCGAAAATGCATTACCTAGAGAAAGCATTGGAATGGCATGCTGCACTTGTTTAAATGAAGAGAGCGGCGTTGCGCCCACTCTTTGTGTAGGAGAATCTAGTGTAAGTAATTCAGGATGTGCGCTTTCCAGTTCTTGTAATTCTCGTAACAGTCTGTCGTATTTTGAATCAGATATCTCAGGATCATCAAGAATATAATAGCGATAATTATGATGATTGAGAGTATCTCGTAGTTCCTTAGCACGCTTATGTTTTTGATTCATTGTATTCTTTGATTAGAGAAAGGAGATAATTGCACACAGATTATTACCAGAAACAGGACATGAAACAACTGTAAATCCCATGTGCTTTCTAAAACACCAATAATCAACAAGTTACTGTCACTGCTGAGACAACTTTTGATGGATTTCATGATGCTGTTACGGCTATTTCTTCAACTAGATTTTTTGGTCTATATTTGCTAGTATCAGCGTGACTTCATAAGTACAATTAATATTCTTTCTTATAGAAATAAGTAATGAAACTTTTCAATCCTTATTAAGTCCAATACGCTACTTATCTAATAAGATTAAAATCTAGTAGCAAATATCATATTTATTTCAATCACCCATGAGGACATTTTTAATGAGCAAACATGTATTACGCCTGGTCTCTTTTTTTGTATTAATCTTTTCAATGACTACCACCAGTTTTGCCATGACCAATTTAAAAGGTCAGCCTGTAAGTATTGAGTCCTTTACAGGTAATGGGAAATGGCTAATCGTACAAGCTTGGTCATCAAAATGTTCTATTTGCAACAAAGCAATGCCAGGGCTTGTAAAAGCTTCTCGTTCATTTAAAAATGCACGGGTTATAGGCGTCTCACTTGACGGCAGTAAAAATACAGCTCAGCATTTTGTTAACAAGCACAAGATAAACTTCCCAACTCTGGTTTCCAATAATAATGAATTCAATGATTATTTGTTGAAAGTGGCTGATGAAGGTTTAAAAGGAACACCCACGTATCTCATTTTTGATCCTCAAGGTAAGTTAAAAGCAATGCAACCTGGAGACATCCCGCCAACAACCTTGCAGAACTTTCTAAGAGGCAAGTAAAAATATAATTACTTATTGAAGGGCATCTCTATTAATTGCACCCAAAGGGCATAGCAACCTTTTTGTCCGATTACTGCGTTGGATGAATTTTTCGATCCTCATGTATTTCATATACACTGCGGGTCTCAAAATCCATCCGCCTTGTCCTCGAACAAAAATTCTAATTAAGAGGTGCCCTTAAAAGACTGTACTAAAAAAGCCGCTTATGCGGCTTTTTTATTGTCTATTTAAGGATCCTCTTGGTCGCCTTGTGCTAACAATAGCGAAACCTGAGAAAGCTACATAACTCGCTATGTAAAATGATATATTGAAATTTCATTTAACCAACATTTTGTCAAAACAGGAATAACATAATGCGTGGCATGGTTCCCAACGATCCTCAAACATCTGTATCTAATGTTGAGTTTGCTGTTATCTATGCGCCACGTAAAAAACGAACGCGTTTCCCCGCCAATTGTGTAGAGATAAAAGCGGATGCGACACAAGCCTATGCTGATGAAACACCTGATAAAAAACGTTATGCCGCACGGGTACATGGGCCTTCAAAGTCTTCTGAAGGACAATTTATTTATTATCTTCTCGACTGGTTGTAATGCCAACAATAGTAATGATATTCTCGGACAATTAATAAGCTATTAATAAAGCTATCTTCACCCTAAGGCACTAACACAGGGTTAATAATCATAATAATGCCAGCTCAACCAATAGATACATCATATTCTGTTGCCACTCCGGAAGGAATTAGTCTGCACCTGACACCAGCTGGACCTGTTCCACGTTTATACGCCTGGTCGGTAGACATCTTAATCCGCATGCTCATCTATTTGTTTCTTGGCTTTGTTGCCAATCTATTAGGTAATTTTGGTGTCGGTATTGCCAGTATCGTCATCTTTTTTATCGAATGGTTCTATCCTGTATATTTTGAAGTATTTCGAAGTGGTCAAACCCCTGGGAAAAAAATGTTTCATATTTATGTAGCCCAGGAAAGCGGCGCACCGGTATCTTTTGGGTCTTCGATGGTTCGTAATGTCATCCGCTTCATTGATTTCCTACCTTTACTGTATGGCTTCGCATTTATGTCAATGCTACTCAGTGATAAATTTCAACGGCTTGGTGATTTAGCTGCCAATACGGTGGTGTTGTACCTTCCTCAGGAAAACAATCTGCCAATAGATAATAAAGAACTAGAAACAATACCTGCTGAACAAGCCCAGATAACTTTCAATCTCAAAGAGCAACAAGCGATTATCAGTTTTTCAAATCGAATCTCTACTCTAAATGATGATCGTTCTACTGAGCTTGCACAATTAACAGGACTATTGGTGAGCGATCAAAAAAATCCTACACGCTATATTTATGGTATTGCTAATGGTCTACTCGGAAAAAGTATCAATAGTTTAAAAAAAATCAAACAGCCCAAAGAACCAGCAAACAGATTGGGTACTAGTATAGGTACTAGCAAAAGGCTTAGTGGTAACGATGAGTAGTATAAAACAAGAACCCTTTGTTAATCGCTACCAAGCACAGTGGCAACATTTTGAAAACTGGATTGATTATCAGCAGAATCCTAGACTATGGAAAAAACAGCACGGTGAACACTCTGAGCCGCCGCCAGTAATAGACGACTTGCCACATCAGTATCGTCAAATTTGTCATCATCTTGCGATGGCAAAGACGCGTATGTATAGCCCCTTGCTGATTGATCGCTTGAATCGTATGGTGGTACATGGACATCAGTATTTATATGAAACACGCTCTCATTTCATACGTTCAATTATTGAGCATTTCACCCAGACATTCCCCTCACTTATTCGCAAAGAGTGGAAACTGGTATTAATAGCCTCGTTACTGTTCTACCTACCTTTCTTTACCATGCTCATCCTTTTACAGTTTAATCCCGACCTGATTTATTCAGTGATGGATGGCGATACAGTGCGTTCCATCGAAAGTATGTACGAGCCTACTTTACATGAGCGTTTTGGACGCGAACGTGAAGCCGATAGTGATATACTTATGTTTGGATATTACATTCGTAACAATACAGGCATTGACTTTCGTACCTTTGCCGGGGGGCTGTTATTTGGAGTCGGTACTCTCGTCAGCACTATTTTCAATGGTGTATATATTGGCGCTGTTGCCGGTCACCTCACACAATTGGGATACAACCCTACATTTTGGGGTTTTGTCTGTGGGCATAGTGCATTAGAGCTTACCGCTTTAGTGTTCTCCACTGTTGCAGGGCTGAAGCTGGGACTTGCGCTTATTAAACCAGGGCGAAAATCACGGATTCGTGCGTTAATAGACAATGGAAAGGTCGGCATGAATATCATGTATGGCACTGCCATCATGACAATCATGGCTGCATTTGTTGAAGCTTTTTGGTCATCTATAGCCTGGATGCCACTGATGATTAAGCTATCAGTAGCTGCTGTGCTTTGGTTGGTCTTGATAGCCTACTTTGTTAGAATGGGACGTGGTCAAATTGTGAGATCGGGAAGAGAACGTTCTCATGCAACTTGATCAGATAACCGCAAATATTCGTACCCGTAACCCATGGGAAGCAATGGATCTTGGTTTTGCCTTGATCCGTCATTCATGGCGTGACATCTATTTACCCTGGTTTATCTTTCTTAGCATCGTATCCATAGCCAGTTTTTTAGTGATGCCCGATGGCTATCAGGCCTATTCCTTATTTGTTATCTGGTGGTTCAAGCCTTTATTTGATCGTTTTTTATTGAACATCCTCAGCCACAAGCTGTTTAACGAACATTTATCGACTAAAGCATCATTACAAGCCATCCCTGTGCTTATTAAAACAACAGGGCTACTCGGTGGCTTAACCTTTCGACGACCTTCATTTTCACGCGGCTTTAACTTGCCTATTTGGCAACTAGAACAACTGCGGGGAAAAGCACGTTCTAGTCGACAAGAAACACTGCTAAAAAATGCTCATTCACACGCCATAGGATTAACCATAGGTTTAATTTTCATGGAATTAGCCTTCTATTTTTCTTTCTACGCATTGATTATCATGTTCCTTCCAGAAGATTATCAAAGCACGACCATAGGACTCTTTTTCTCTAATGATCTGGATGGAGAGGTAGCTTTTCGATTACATCTTCTGGATCACATTATCTATACACTTGCGGTATTCTTGATTGAACCCTTTTATATTGCGGCAAGTTTTACCCTGTATATTAATCGTCGCACCCAACTTGAAGCATGGGACATTGAATTAGTCTTTCGTCAAATGGGTGCACGACTCAAAAAACTGGGACAAAAAACACTCACTTTGATTGTATTACCACTAATACCCTTGCTGATTTTTGCTATTACAGCAATTAGTCCAACTCCGGTGTATGCAAAAAACCAACACAATGACGCGAAACAAGAAATAAACACTGAAGTTATAGCAGAGGAATACCTTTCAGATCGTCGCTTATCTGCTGATGAATCGGCTGGTACTATTGCTGAGATTATGCGTCGAGAAGAATTATCAAATGAAATCAACACTAAACATTGGGTTAAGATAAAAAAAATAACGAAAAAGAAACGAAAATTGGGTCTGGAATTTAGATAAATTTTTTAAACCGTTAGTTGCATTCATTTCATTTCTTTTTGAATCAACACTGTGGATTGCACTGGCAGTAGGACTACTATTTCTTTTTCTCACCAGAAAAAGCTGGCTACCTCTTTTCAATACTCATGACAAAGACAATGTTGACTACGAAGCACCTGAAGTCATGTTTGGCATGGATATCCGTCCAGCATCATTGCCTGAAAATATCCCGGATGCCGCACGAAAACTCTGGCTAGAACATAAAACATCGTGATGCCCTTAGTCTTTTGTATCGGGGTGCTCTTGCGCAGCTAGTCAGTAAAAAATCAACTTAATTTGAAGTCCAGTCAAACAGAAGGCGATATCCTCAAACTAGGCAAAGAAGCCCTGTTACCCATCCAGCATATTTATTTAAAACAACTAACCGAGCAATGGAAACAGATCGCCTATGCACATCACCTGCCGGATGATAGCCATATGAATAGGCTATTTGATCATTGGGATACAGATTTTTCTAACGCGCAATCCACTGAAGAAAGAAATGATGTAAAAAAAGGCGGGATGCATGAATAAACCCATGCTTGCTCTATCCACCATGCTCATCATCCTTTTCGGGTATAGCTTGTATGAGTTCTTTAATACACATGAATATAAAAGAAGTTACCGAATATACATCCTTTAAAGGTGAAGCGAGAAAGAACCCATTATATGCAGCTCGCTTGTTTTTCAAACAAATGGGAATACCAGCGGAAAATAAAAACGATTTACAAAGTATCGGACACAAAATATCCCGATACACATACCGTCATGAGTCTGGATACTGATCGATCAACCCTTTCACTAGAAAGAATAGAGTATTTATTAACATGGATGCGTGCTGGCGGACACCTCATTACGGGAACCAGTGTAGATTGGGATCTTCTTGAATATCTTCATCAACTGAATGAAGATGCGGATGAAGGCGATGAAACTGATTACGATGAATGTCCCGAAGATGATGATATCTGCCAATATCTTCAAAATAGCAATGACCCCTTGCAGAGTGTTCTTGAAATCACATCAAGCGATTTGGTCTTTCTAGAAAAACAGCATCAAGATAAAGATACTGGACAAGAAAGTCATCCTGATAGAAAAAACAATGCAGGATCAAGCCAAGAAACAGTTGAAGGAGAGGACGAGGCAGACGATAATTACAATGACGATCAGAATAACAATGAAGCTACGATAGAGATAGACCTATCCATATTTAGAAAAATAAAAGATTTACGTACTTTCCCAATAGCTTTATCCAATGCCTCAAAAAAATTAACGTTATCGGTTGAACCACGATTTTATTCAATCAATAGCAATGATGAAAATGAGTCACGTATTTTACTTGAAGATGAAATATTCTTAATTCAACGTTCTGTCGGCAAGGGGATGATTACTCTGGTGGCAGATCTGGCTATGATCGAAAACCAATTGCTGAGAGAAACCGATAATGCTGAAATTCTCTGGTATCTAGTCCACAGTAATGAGCAAGCACCCCGTGCTATTTGGTTATTCCACAATAATGAAATGCCCAGTCTATTAGAGCTGATGTGGAAGCACGGCTGGGCTGTCATGTCATCACTCATGGCGCTACTCGTTTTTTGGTTGTATCAATCATTGCATCGCTTCGGCCCATTGATTCCCAAACAAGCGATAGCCCGTAGACGATTGATGGAACACATCGAAGCCAGTGGACAGTATTTTTGGAAAAAGAAGAACAAACAAATACTCGTAGACAGTACCCGTCAAGCACTCAATAACCGTATCGGACAATTACACCCTGCCTGGATCAATTCCGATGAATTAGGCAAGATAGATCACCTTTCTGAAATGTTGGAGCTACCAACAGAACAGGTCAAATATTTACTTTTTAATAATACATTCAAGCAGGATGAGGACTTTACCAAACTGATCATTAAGCTTGAATCCATTCGCAGAAATCTCTAGCGAGATAGTATTCATAAGATAAGTTACTCATACAGTAAACACGACGATTTAAAACAGGAAACACTATGACAGAAATGACACTCGAACAAGCCAGCGTACTCGTCAATCTCATTAAAACCGAAATTGGAAAGGCTGTTATTGGTCAACAACAAGTTATCCATGAAACCTTGGTTGCACTTCTGGCAGGCGGAAATGTTTTAATAGAAGGTGTGCCCGGCTTAGGTAAAACCCTCTTGGTCAAATCTCTTGCGCAAACCTTTAAGGGTCAGTTTTCTCGCATACAATTTACCCCTGATCTAATGCCCGCTGATATTACAGGGCATTTTATGTTCAACAGCAAAAGCCAAGAATTTACCGTTAGAAAGGGCCCTGTTTTTACAAACATTCTACTCGCTGATGAGATCAATCGTGCGCCAGCTAAAACACAAGCAGCGCTACTTGAGGTTATGCAAGAACATCAAGTCACTATTGAGGGAAAAACATTTCCAGTCCCCCTGCCCTTTATGACCCTGGCAACACAAAATCCACTGGAGCAAGAAGGCACTTATTCACTGCCAGAAGCACAACTTGATCGTTTTTTATTAAAAGTCTTTATTGATTACCCCTTGCATCAGGAAGAAACGGAAATGGTTACCACAGTCACTACTGGGCTGGTAGGCGACAAACTGGAGGTTTCTCAGGTTGGGACTGTGATTACTCCCGAGACACTGCAACACATCCAGCAATTAACGACGGATATTGAAGTAGATCCTAGTGTCATTGACTATGCAGTACGAATTGTACGCGCAACACGAGAATGGCAAGGGCTAAGTATCGGCGCAGGCCACGAGGCAGTATTTCTTTAATCCGGGCGGCACGATCACAAGCACTGATCAACCAACGCGACCATGTCACTCCGGATGATATTAAGGAGATTGCTATTCCTGTGTTACGTCACCGAGTCGCGCTATCGCCCGAAATGGAGCTGGAATCACATACGACCGATGACATCTTGCGTGCCATTATTGACAAAACAGAAGCACCCAGACAATAGAACCTGAAATACATGTTAATCCCCACAAACCGCCTGCTATTGCTCATCCTGTTACTAGCCATAATCGGATTGATAACTAGCTTCTGGCCTAGCACATTAATGATCTGGAAAATCAGTGTCGCAATAGTTCTGATTGTGGCTGTGCTTGATGGCATCTTCATATTGTTCAGGCGAAGTGTTTCAGCCACGCGAGAGCTACAAGGGTCAATCCCCTTAGGTGTCAAACGGGACGTAAAAATAACTCTTGTTAATCACACTAATCAATCTGTAGAGATTGATGTGTTCGATCACTATCCGATACAGGTTGACGCTGTCGACATGCCTATCTCAACAACAATTGCAGGAAACGCTACTGTCACAATGAGGTATACCATTACTGCCAAAGAACGAGGAAAGATCACGTTTCCTCTGATACAGCTAAGAATGCTTTCCTTATTGAAGCTATGGAGACGCAACGACAACCTTGATGTGAGAAATGAAACTAGGGTCTACCCTAATTTTGCCGCTGTTTCTCATCTGGCATTGCTTGCTACTGACAACCGCCTGAGTCAATTAGGCATTATGAAAAAACGTCGGCGTGGAGAAGGTCAAGATTTCCATCAATTACGGGAATACCGTGAGGGTGACAGCTTGCGCCAGATAGATTGGAAAGCCACATCCAGAAACAATAAGCTAATTTCTCGTGAATATCAGGATGAACGTGATCAGGAAGTCATCTTTTTACTCGACTGCGGACAACGCATGACTACCAAAGATGATGATTTGTCGCACTTCGACCATACATTGAATACTATTTTACTGCTAAGTTATGTAGCTTTAAAACAAGGTGATTCTGTCGGCCTGGCGACATTTAGTGGCGAATCTCGATGGTTATCTCCCAAAAAAGGTAATCATACTATCCAACACATCCTTAACACCTTGTATGATCTGCAACCCTCTGATGAATCACCTGATTACACGCAAGCCGCTACAGATTTACTGATAAGACATAAGAAGCGCGCACTGATTATTGTACTGACTAACTTAAGAGACGAGGATAGTGATGATTTAGCGCTCGCCATTCGTTTACTCAGAAAAAGACACCTAGTCTTATTAGCAAGTTTACGCGAAGAAGCGTTAGATAACGCACTTCAGCAAAAAGTTGATGATTTGCCGTCCGCCATCGGTATTGCTGCATTACACAAATACCTTGAACAGCGTCAATCCACATTTAAAGCACTGCAAAGTAATCAAGTTCTCAATGTTGATGTTGTTCCAAATAACCTGACTGTTGAACTAATTAACTCATACTTGAATATCAAACGAAGCGGTTTGCTGTAATTTGTCAACGCCGCTTAGTCACAGCTTAAGCTGTGACTAAGCTACATATAAATAGCTACAGATCACGATTTCCATAAACTAAATATGTTTATGATTTTTTCATTCATTCGGGATTGTGTATTACTATTTTCTTTCTTTTTGTCGGTTGAATCGCCTTTCTCTGTGTCCGGCATTTCCAATTTCTTTTTAGACGGCTCATCATTGTGTTTTTGTGTTTTTGTCGTTGTGCCTGCACCCGAGGATGTAGGTGCCCTGTTGTCTTTAGCCCCAAACACCCTATGCGTAGTGCCATTATTCAGGCTGCCTTTGTCAATCATTGGTTTACAATTACATTCACAATAACCACGCTTTACTGACTTGAGTAGTTGCATGTTTTCTATTTTAGTCTTCTTCACTTTATTCTTTGATATCTTATGTTTTATGGGCTTCAAGTGAACTCTATCTGACGTTAGTGGTTTATCGCAATTAATACAACCATCATCCCAACCTTTCCATTTTCCAGAGTATCGTTTGATGACTTTCACACTAGGACTCGACATATTCATGTCAATAGTTTGGTTATTTGCATGTGCTGGAAACATGATCGGAAAGAATAGCGATGTCGCAAATAAAAATAATATTTTCATGGTTTAAACCCTTTGGTTTGTTTATATCTAAGTTAAGGATTCAAGGTACTTTAGTACTCAACATAGATTTAAAACAATGTTAGTGAATAACAGACATCATCAATAACAAATGCTATCGATTTTTTGAGTTCTGATTTTGAGTTCTGATATAATGCCAAGCTGTCAGAATTGTATGCAAGAGAACTCATGTCAAAAAACGATCAAGCTACTCAAAGAAACACTCAAAAAACCACTTCAGAAACAACCCATTTCGGTTATGAACAAGTGCCTGTTAGAGAAAAGAGTAATAAAGTTGCGGATGTTTTTCATTCAGTAGCCGACAAATACGACATAATGAACGACCTAATGTCAGTTGGAGTACATCGACTGTGGAAAAAATACACGATTGATACGTCTGCTGCGAAAAAAGGGGACGTCATTCTTGACCTAGCTGGTGGAACGGGCGACCTCGCTATTAAGTTTTCTCGCATAGTGGGTCCAGACGGTGCAGTAACACTCTCTGATATCAATGAGTCCATGCTGGAGAATGGTCGTCGCAGACTCACTGATATGGGTATTGTGGGTAACGTTAATTATGTACTAGCAGATGCGCAAGACTTGCCCTTCCCTGATAATCATTTTGATATCGTCACCATGGCGTTTGGATTGCGCAATGTGACTGATAAAGACAAAGCGCTACGATCTATTTTTCGCACATTAAAACCGGGTGGTAAATTGATGGTGTTGGAATTTTCAAAGCCCATACTGCCAGGTCTTAGCACTTTCTATGATCAATACTCGTTCAAATTTCTGCCATTAATGGGGAAGCTCATCGCTAACGATGCAGAAAGTTATCGTTATCTCGCTGAATCCATTCGCATGCACCCTGATCAGGAAACGTTAAAAGGTATGATGGAAGATGCTGGTTTTGAACGCACGGCTTATCATAATATGACCGGAGGCATCGTTGCCTTACATACAGGATATAAATTGTAACGTGTACTTGTTCTCGCTCTTAAATCAATACTAACTCTAACTCATACAATGCAACTACCCGTTCTCCTATTATCAACTATTGAAACCGCAATGAATGCCTGGCTGAAACTGGATAGTGAGGCATTGCCGCAATTTGCATCAATGCAGGATAAAGTCATTCGTCTGCATATCACTGGTCTTGAGTTAAATCTATTTTTCTTTCCCGCTCCGCGACATGTTCAAGTGCTCGGACACTATGAAGGAGAGGCTGATACGACTATTCATGGTTCGCCCCTCGCTCTGATGCGCTTAGGTACTGCGAGTGATGCGGGTAAAACGATGCTAGATACGGATGCCTATATTGAAGGTGATACCGCATTAGGGACGAAATTTAGTCATATCCTTAAGTCTGTAGACATAGATTGGGAAGAATTCTTATCAAAAGCGGTGGGGGATATCGTTGCTCATCAGGCTGGCACCGTTGTCAAAGACTCTAAAGGCTGGATGAAAGACAGTGATCAAGCCATGCGCTTAAATGTAAGCGAATATATGACTGAAGAAAATCAGCTTTTAGTCGCCGAATCCGAAATCACACAGTATATGGATCAGGTGGATGAACTACGTGCTGATACCGATCGCATGCAAGCGCGTATAGAACGCCTCCAACAAAAGCACAACAATACCTAATGATCCGATTCATGCAAATTCGTCGTCTTTTTATTATCAATCGTGTTCTTGTTAAGCACGGACTTGATGAAATCTTGCTACATATTCCTGTTTTTAGACCACTACGCTTTTTTTATTACATCGCACCATGGAATATTAAGAAAAAAACACAAGTTAAACCTTTAGGGGTACGTATTCGACTGGCTCTGGAAGATCTAGGACCAGTGTTCATAAAGTTTGGACAAGTATTATCAACTCGTAATGATTTGCTACCACCCGATATCAATAAAGAACTCAGTCAATTACAAGATAACGTACCGCCCTTTTCATCCCAACAAGCTATCGACATCATAGAACACTCATTTGCTGAACCTATAGCCCAATCATTTCAAACTTTCGATGCTTCTCCCCTAGCCTCAGCATCCATCGCACAAGTACATACAGCCACACTATGGAATGGTGAAGAAATTATCGTAAAAGTGGTTCGACCTGATATCAAACCCATTATAGAACAAGATATTCAGGTGCTTTATCTGATTGCTAAGCTGGCTAATCGATACTGGAAAGAAGCACGACGTTTGCGCCCGGTTGAAATTGTCGAAGAATATGAATCCACTATTCTGGATGAACTGGATTTAGTTCGAGAAGCTGCCAATGCAAGCCAATTACACCGCAACTTTGAAAACTCGCAGGAACTGTACATACCTAAAATATACTGGGATATGACCCACGAGCAGGTATTGGTCATGGAACGAATCCATGGCATCCCTGTTGGCGATATAGATGAACTCAGGCGTCAGAATGTAAACATGAAAAGGCTAGGAGCGTTAGGTGTCGAAATCTTCTTCACCCAAGTTTTTAGACATAACTTTTTCCATGCTGATATGCACCCTGGAAATATTTTTATTGACGCTAGCGATCCTGACAAGCCTTCCTATATATCTGTAGATTTTGGCATTGTCGGCACATTGACGCCCGATGATCAGCGTTATCTCGCCGAAAATCTACATGCTTTTTTTAACCGCGATTATAAACGCGTTGCTGAATTGCATATCGAATCGGGCTGGGTGCCAGCACATACACGCGTCAATGACTTCGAATCAGCGATTAGGACGGTCTGTGAGCCTATTTTCAATCGTCCACTCAAAGAAATCTCTTTCGGCTTCTTCTTGTTGCGCCTGTTTCAAACCGCTCGCCGTTTTGATATGGAAGTACAACCACAGCTAGTACTCCTGCAGAAGACCTTATTGAATATTGAAGGTTTGGGTAGGCAACTTTATCCTGATCTAGACCTATGGGATACTGCAAAGCCTTTCTTACAACGCTGGATGGATGAACAGGTCGGCTTTCGTTCACTGTTCAATGGAGCTAAAGAAAACTTGCCCCGATTTATTGAACAATTACCACACATGCCTACCCTGGTAAATGATGTCATTAAGCAAATGCATGATCAGCATCGTCATCACGCTACTGAACAAAAACAATTTCAATTGTTACAAAAGCAATCCCGGCAAAATACCAAAAAGATGTTATTAGGTATTGTGGGAGGCTCATTAATCATCAGTAGTGCACTTATTCATGCTGTTACTAATAACGTTGATGAATTTACATTCACAGGAATATTGCTTGGTATCGCAGGGGTTATTATTTCTCTTTATGCCTACTACAAACCATAGATTGTTAGTTTAACTGTTCTATTTTGTTCATTCATTGTTCAGCTTTAATTCATTTATTCCATAAACACTAGATAGTGTATTTATTCATTAAACAGAGGCACAGCAAGTTATCAACATGCGTAAATTATGAGCTTATTTTTGATAACTATTATTTATATGGGTAGAATTTTGGCATATTAAACCTTTATTATATAAATTTCAGTTAGTTATTGGTGTTTTATTAACCATGCTCTAAACAGTAGTTGCTATAAAAAAACCTCTGTGAAATGGTATAATAAAGTTATTAACAAAGTTATCCACAGCTGCTCCGTTAAGCCCACTCTATTTTTCACACTAATATTCATTCAGTTAGTATTTATCAGGCTTCAGGGGTATCTTATCGGAGGCATAGGGTAACAAGCATGGTAGTTTGCTATTATGAGACATATCGACTATATAAATGACTGCCCACTTACTATCAAGCTTAGCTATTAACTTAACTATCGAATTAAACACGAATTGAAAAAAGACATCAGGAACTTACCCCATGCAAGAAGCTACACTTATGTCCACTAAACCTGCTAAGCCCGTAGAACCCCCCATGCCAAGTATCAGCGAGTACCTTGTCAAGTTCAAGGTAACTAAGAACCCGTTATTCCTTGCCAAAGCAATATTCCTAGTATTACGTAGAGGTAGAACTCACGAGCTACTTTACGGTATATATTGTAAAATCGCACACTCTCCTTCCAGCATCACACCTGCATCTTCAGGCATAATAGCTCCAATTTTAGAAGACTTTGAGGCTCACAAACATGTCTACAAACGTGAGTTTCTATCCATCCAACAATTACAAGACCTCTATGGTGATAATTATGCCATAGACAAACTACCTGAGGTGTTTGCAGGAACGCGGACTGAAAGTATTATCGAAAAAGACAACACACTAATCATTGGTGAATATGGTATGGATAATAATTCCGCTCGTATTGCATACGTCAGCAAAGATGATTGTGTGATTAATGATTACTACATGCATATATCCGGTGTCCGGCATATCCATGCACTACATACTATGGATGATGATAATTTTCTGGTAGCTACTGGCGACAGACTTAAAGTACTTGATCTTTGGGGGAATAATGATGGGGTTTTAACCTATACGAAACGTATAAAAAGATTTCTAGCGGGTTATACTGCAATGGCTAAAGCTGACGGGAGTTTTTATTACGGTACTGATTTCACTGCTCGACCCAACTATATTGAGATAGAAGACGGTAGCAAGTTTTTCTTCCCCGAAAATGCATACACGAAATATGTTATGAGCTTTCAGTTACTAGATGATCGTTACCTGTTAGCATTAAGTAGTGATCTTGATGATTTCGGAAGCAACAAAGCACTCTCAATATTTGACACAAAAAATAAGCAATTCATCTATTGTGAACCTGTAGAGTTACCCGTGTAACACATTATCACTTACTTTAGGAATCTCTGAACAAGTCATTTTTTCTGGAAGTGAGCCTTCAGGCTCGCCATACTGTGCTTGAAATCAACACCTAGAGACTTTACGCAAAAGGTATAACGGGATAAAACTGACTTAAATGAACTTACCCACCATCAAGCAATTAAGATATTTTGTAGCATTAGAAAAGCATCAACATTTTGGTAAGGCTGCTCAATCCTGCTTTGTATCACAGTCTGCATTTAGTGTCGCTATACGTGAGTTAGAATCACTATTAGGCTCACAATTAGTTGACCGAACCAATAAAAATGTCACCATCACCAGAGTGGGTAAAGAAATTGCGTCACATGCCAACAGATGCCTTCGTGATGTTGAATATCTCGCGTCTATTGCAAGCAGTAATGACGAACCCCTCTCCAGCAAACTAACGCTTGGCGCTATACCCACCATTGCGCCCTTTATCTTGCCTCAGCTGGTGCCTAAACTGCGTAAAGCACACCCTGACTTACAACTTTATCTCAATGAAGATACGACCTTAAACCTATATAAACAACTAATGGATGGCGATCTTGATTTATTGCTCATCGCTCTGCCCTATAAACTGGCAGGGGTAGAAATCATGTCGCTCTTTAAAGATAAATTCTTGATGGCATGCAGAAAAGATACCAAACTCATTGATCCTGCTAATTATGAGAACGAAGATATCCCTGCCGAAAGTATTATTTTACTGGAAGATGGGCATTGTTTAAGAAACCATGCGCTCTCAGCCTGCCAGATTCGCAATCAGGACACGGTCAATCGCTTTTCTGCCAGTAGCCTTCTCACACTTATCGAGATGGTTGACTCAGACCTGGGGATCACCTACCTCACTCAAATGACCAAGAATTCCTCCATGCTTAAACATACCGCCATCAAAACATGGCCACTTGCCGAGCAAAGTCACCGTGAGATTGGTTTAGTGTGGAGAAAAAATAGCGCTCAAGTTGAAGAGTTTCGTTTGCTAGGCAATTTTATTAAAGATCATTGTTCACACTTATAACCGACCTCACATGTTTATTTCCCAATACAAGCTTTACCTGTTTCCTGAAAACCCAACTGAATCAACACCACAATGTGAACTGGTTACACACTTAAAGACAGTAAAGTTTATCGATGCAGAAGAAGAAACCGCTGGCGATTCTGTTTTACGTTATCTAAGTGGAGAGAAGTTCCTATCGCAAGTACATTTTCTCGGTTGTTCACCTGACGTTGAGTTTCATCCAGATGGCGACAAGCCTTACATCTATATTGAAATACCGGAGCCTACAGACACGCCGCAGTTTATTTCTGGCATCAATATCAAAACCCCTCGTTGCCCACAATGCAAAAAAGAATTATTAACACTCCCAGGCCAGCTAAAAAAACACGGCACTCAAATTAAAATGCGTTGCCAGCACTGTCGAGAAATAATAAATGTCCATAAAATAAATTGGAGAAAAACAGCATTTTTTTGTAGCTCAACAATTATTATCAACAATATTTATGAATCTGAGGCTGTACCCGATGATCGATTTCTATCAGCGCTAGAGCATGCAACGGGATTTGCATGGAATCACTCATATATACGATCAGGGCTGTTCAATGCTAGCTCTTTTGTACAAAATACTATTGAATCTTCATATGATGGGTAGGTCGGATAAGGGACGCCATCCGACAAGATATTGAATTTAATGTGTTTGTCGGATGGCGCTATCGCTTATTCGACCTACCAAAAATGCAAATTGGTTATTCATTGTATGAGAAAAATTAGCATTGAACAGCCCTGTATATACGATATGAGTGATTCACTTGTTAAACCTTATCAGAAATTAGAGCGGATTTAATTAGAGCTACCTTAAATGACTAACCTGTCGCTTGTTTCTAACATAAATTTTAGCTTGTGGAAGGCTCTCTGCATTGGCTATTTGATCACGCAAGTATTCCGGCACACCCTTCATACGTGTTGCATCAAAATCTGTTTTTAACGCATTTTTTACAGATTTTTTTGGTAGTGCCAATTCATGAGTTGCAATTTCATAGACAAAATCGAATAAGCGTTTTAGAGCAATTTTGTGGGTCTGTTTACTACGCAAATAGAGACTGTTGCTAAATAACCAGAAGTTTTCAAATGGCTCGTCTGCTAATAATAAAGGCAAAAGAGTACTAAACTTTCCTGAATTTCCAATCATATCCCAATAACGTGCGAAGCGATTAACTTGTTGCATGGTATTGAAATCAACACGATCTGTGCTCAGAATGTTATACGGTGGCAAAGGGTTGAAAACCAGCTGATATTCTTCAGTATGACGAATAATAGGTGAGCCTCGTAAGCGTTTCAATATACCCACCTGAATTTCATGAGGTTTGAGTGCCACTAACTGTGTAAAGCTATCAGCAAAACTTTTTAGATCTTCCCCAGGTAATCCGAATATCAAATCAGTGTGTAAATGAGCATGGCTGCTTTCACGTAACCATTGTAAATTAGCTTTAGATTTTTCATTATTTTGTTTACGACTAATAAGTTGTTGTACCTCAGGATCAAACGTCTGAATACCAACTTCAAATTGTAACGAACCAACCGGGAAACGCTGTATCACCGCTTTTAACGCATCCGGTAAATGATCAGGAATAAGCTCAAAATGTAGAAATATCTCGTCATCTAAATGATCGAGGAAGAATTCAAGAATGGCTATAGTGGTTTTTACCTTGAGGTTAAAAGTACGGTCAATAAATTTAAAATGACGTAAACCTCTGTTGTAAAGCTTCTCCATCTCATCTAAAAAGCTACCGATCTCAAAAGGTTTAGCCGTTTTATCCAAAGAGGAAAGACAAAACTCACATTTAAACGGACAGCCTCTTGAGGCTTCAACATAAACAATGCGTGTTTTAATATCTTCAGCTGTATAGTCATCGTAAGGGCTTTGAAGTTCATCCAAAGTAATATCTATTCCCTTTATCACTTTGTTTAGCGGAGACAAACCTGTAATTATCTGCTCGCAAAGCTGCTTAAAGCTAACTTCACCTGTTCCTGTTATTAGGTAATCAGCGAGCGACACAATAACTTGATCATGCATCTCATGACTCACTTCTGGCCCACCCAACACAATCCTTACTTGAGGAGCTACTTGTTTAAGCAAAGCGACTAATTCAGTGGTTTCTGTAATATTCCAGATATACACACTAAAACCTATTATCTTCGGATTATGCGAGAGCAACTTCTCGGCGATATCAATCGGACGACTGGCAATGGTAAATTCTTCAATGCTTGCAACACTCTTCAATTCACCCAGATTGGCATAAAGATAGCGCAGACCAAAGGCTGTATGTATATATTTTGCGTTAAGGGTAGAAAGAATAATGTCAGACATGAAAAATTATATTGATAAGCATACAATACCCCGAATAAATAAATACCCAGAATACCCAGAATACCTAAATTCGCGTTATTACGCGCCATTAGTAACTATAGTAAAACTATGAGCATATACTTAATGAATAAAATTATCACTCTTCTTGTCAGCACAATGTTAGTGACAGGGTTAATAACTGGCTGTAATGAAAAAACATCTAATGCAAATAGCAATCAAAGCAATACAGCCGAAGCTACCAGCAAACCCGCTGAAACTATTCAATGGAAAATGGTCACAACATGGCCTAAGAATTTCCCGGGTCTGGGTACAGGCGCTGAAAACCTCGCTAAAAAAATAAACGATCTCTCCAACAATCGTCTGCATGTTAAAGTTTATGGTGCGGGTGAATTGGTACCTGCGCTAGAAATATTTGACGCGGTATCCCGTGGTACTGCACAAATGGGCCACGGTGCAGCCTATTATTGGAAAGGCAAAAACCCTACTTTTCAATTCTTTTCTACAGTGCCCTTCGGGCTGACCGCACAGGAAATGAATGGTTGGCTCTACAACGGTGGTGGGTTAGAACTATGGCAACAAGCCTACGCTAAACACAACCTTGTCCCTATGCCAGCTGGCAATATGGGAGTACAAATGGGCGGTTGGTTTAATAAGGAAATCAATGGAATTGACGATTTGAAAGGTTTGAAAATGCGCATTCCAGGATTAGGCGGAGAAGTATTGAATCGCGCCGGCGGCACACCCGTCAATCTTCCTGGTGGTGAACTATTTACCGCCATGAAATCAGGCACTATTGATGCAACAGAATGGGTGGGGCCGTATAACGATCTCGCCTTTGGTTTTCATAAAGTCGCCAAATATTATTATTACCCCGGTTGGCATGAGCCCGGCACTGCGTTGGAAGCCATCATTAATAAAGAAGCATTGGAAGCATTGCCAAACGACCTACAAACCATTGTTCTCGAAGCATGTAAACTCGCTAATCATGAAATGTTAGCAGAATATGTTGCGAACAATAACGACGCGTTACAAACACTCATTAATAAACATAATGTTCAAATCCGCCGTTTCCCTGATGATGTATTGAAAAAACTTAAAGGCATATCGGATGAAGTAGTTAAAGAACTTGCATCCAAAGACGAATTTTCACAGCAAGTATTCAAATCCTACAATAGCTACAGAAAAAAGGTATTAAGTTGGTCTGAATACTCCGACCGAGCTTATTTGAATATAAGAGCTAAACAGAAATAGGAAACAACATTCATGGTTATCTCACTTGATTATTAGCCACAAAAACTATTTTTTCCTATTGCTGATGGTCTTTGCTATTCCAGCAATAGGTTTGGCTATATCACCTGTAGATAGACATGACTGGCTGCTTGAAAATGCACTCACTGTTGTTTTTTTGTTAAGCCTATTAGCAACGTATAAGACATTCCCACTTTCACGAATTTCCTACACACTCATCTTCTTGTTTCTCACCCTGCATGAAGTGGGTGCACATTATACCTATGCCAAGGTTCCCTACGATGACTGGTTTCAGGATATTCTCGGTTTTTCATTGAATCAATCACTTGGCTTTGAGAGAAATCATTTTGATCGTGTAGTGCACTTCCTCTACGGGCTACTTCTGGCCTATCCCATCAGAGAAGTATTTATTCGTATAGCTGACGTAAAAGGCTTCTGGGGATATTTTTTACCTCTGGATTTAACCATGTCCACCTCGATGCTTTTTGAGCTATTTGAATGGGGAGCTGCAACACTATTTGGTGGAGATCTGGGTATTGCCTATCTCGGCACACAAGGAGATGTTTGGGATGCTCATAAAGATATGTCTCTAGCGAGCTTGGGCGCTCTTCTTACTATGTCGATTACTGCTTTACTAAACAGTTATTGGCAACGAGATTTCGCAAATGAATGGAATAACAGTCTGCGAATAAAACATAATCATCCCTTAGGCGAAGATGAAATTAAGCGTATGAGAACAAATAAGGGTAACTCTTATAATTAGGATCAACCTGGAATGATGATAAGTTTATATTTCACCCTAGAGACAAGGCATGCCTTGTCTCTACAACGTCTCCAAGACGACCATATAAGGCTGAAGCAAGTACAGTAATCAAGTAGATAAAAAAAGACGGACATAAAAAAACCCGCTTTGCACAGTGCAGTTATGCGGGTTTGGACGTTATGATAATTTCACAGAACGTTGAATTTGGCGGAGAGGGAGGGATTCGAACCCTCGATGGGAGTTAAAGCCCATACTCCCTTAGCAGGGGAGCGCCTTCGGCCTCTCGGCCACCTCTCCAGATTTTATGTTTTTGATAGTATATTGATTAAAGCTATTTGTTAATAGCTACGAGAATCTCTTCCCAAAAATCAAGATCGGTAGGATACAACCGGATTGTAAGAAGGTAAAGGCTTAATTTGCAACTTCTTCAGTTTCTGAAGAGTCAGCCATTTCATTTTTTATTCTGTTATAAATTTCTTCCCTGTGGACGGAAACATCTTTAGGTGCATCAATACCTATGCGTACCTGATTGCCCTTAACGCCCAATACAGTAAGGCTGATATCGTCACCAATCATCAGTGCTTCGCCTACTCTGCGTGTTAAAATTAACATCCTATTCTCTCCATGATATTTTCAAGTCCAAACACTACATGACAATCAATGTATGTAAGTGTTACCCCGTTTAAATTTTGACTGAATGTGTAATTTTAAGCAGATAACAGACAAAACCTTCAAGCACTATCCCACATGATAACTTAATGGTTACTTAACAGTGGATAGTAATTGCACAAATCAGTAAGTTGTAGCCGCCTATCCTGAGATCAACTCCGACTTGTACTCAAAGTTTATTGATTAGCCCATGATAATAATCTAGATAATAGGCTAGGACGCGGCTATGAGCTCAGCTGTCGAAGGTTGGAAGCCCGGGCTATAACGCTAATAGAGCTCTTAAAATGTATTAAGTGTCTAGCCCAAACCCTTCGTGCAAACTTCTAACAGCTAGTTCGAGATATTTTTCATCAACAACTACAGACACCTTGATTTCAGAAGTTGATATCATCCGGATATTAATCCCTTCATTAGCTAAATATTCAAACATATCTCTCGCTACTCCAGCATGTGAACGCATTCCAACCCCCACGATAGAAACTTTAGCTATTTTGTTATCACCTTCACAAGTACGTGCGCCCATCTCTTTAGCAGTAGCACAGAGAATCTCCTTAGCTTTTTCGTATTCATTACGATGTACAGTAAAGGTAAAGTCGGTTGTATTATCTGAGCCAACATTTTGTACAATCATATCCACTTCAATATTAGCATCTGAGATAGAACCTAATATTTTAAAAGCTATGCCAGGCTCATCCGGTACTCCGGTAACGGTTAATTGCGCTTCATCGCGGTTAAACGCCACGCCTCGAACAACCACTTTTTCCATAATATCTTCCTCGCGAGTGACTAGTGTACTTTTACACTGCTCACTTTCATCAAAACTGGACAATACACGAATCGGCATATTGTATTTATGGGCAAACTCTACCGCACGTATTTGTAATACCTTTGAGCCTTGACTGGCCATTTCTAACATTTCTTCTAGAGACAGTTTTGGAATATGTCTAGCATTGGGTACCACTCTAGGATCGGTTGTATACACACCATCAACGTCTGTGTATATCTGACATTCATCTGCTTTTAATGCAACTGCTAATGCCACCGCCGTTGTATCAGAACCACCCCGCCCCAAGGTAGTGATATTGCCATCGGCATCTGCACCCTGAAAACCGGCGACTATAATAACTTTGCCATCATCAAGGTCTTTACGCATGGCTGTATCTTCGATATCTACGATCCGTGCTTTGCTATAGCTATTATCCGTCAATACTTTGACTTGTGCTCCGGTATAAGATTTAGCAACACAGCCCTTACTTTCCAGTGCCAGACTAAGTAAGCCTATCGTAACTTGCTCACCTGTCGACAAAATCACATCCTGTTCTCTTGCTGAGCCTTTGGGGTTGACTGCATTTATTAATTCGAGCAAGCGATTTGTTTCACCAGACATTGCAGAGACCACGACGACGACATCATTGCCTTTTTCTTTCCAGCGAATAATACGATCAGCAACCGCTTTTATGCGTTCGGGTGAGCGAACAGACGTGCCACCATACTTTTGCACAATGATGGGGCTTGTTGATGCTTTAGTTAAAGTCATAGCTAAACTCCTAAACCCTTTCTGCAACCCAGTCTTTAACTGAATTGAGCGCTACATCAAGGTTCTCTGGCTGATTACCACCTGCTTGTGCCATATCAGGACGTCCACCACCTTTACCGCCAACTTGACCTGCTACAAAGTTAATTAACTCACCCGCTTTAAGTTTAGCCGTTTCAGCTTTGGTAACTCCAGAGATCATGGTGATTTTACTGCCATCAACGGATGCTAATACCACCACACTTGCACCTAGCTTATTCTTCAATTGATCAATGGTTTCACGCATCATTTTCACATCAGCAGATTCCAGTACTTTCGCAAGAACTTTGACGCCATTAACATCAACAGCTTCCGAAGATAGATCTGACCCTGCTTGTGAAGCTAAAGTAGATTTCATGGCAGTTAACTGCTTCTCTAGTGCCTTATTCTTATCTAACAGTGCTGAGACTTTTTCTTCAATATTCGCAGAACTAGCCTTAACAAGTTGTGCAATGCTATCCAATTGCTGACGCTGTTGTTCAATCCAGTCCAGCGCACCATTACCAGTAACGGCTTCAATACGCCGAACACCTGAGGCCACACCACTTTCTGAGACAATCTTAAATAAACCAATGTCGCCCGCTCGTCCTACATGTACACCACCACATAATTCAGTAGAAAAGCCAATATTAACAACTCTCACATTATCGCCGTATTTCTCACCAAATAAAGCCATAGCGCCTGCATTCATGGCATCGTCCATGCTCATCACTTCGGCTTGAGCCGATGCATTGTCGCGTATTTGAGCATTCACGATAGATTCAACGCTGGTTATTTGTTTGGCTGTTATGGGTTCTGTATGAGAGAAATCGAAACGCAGACGCTCTGCATTTACTAATGATCCTTTCTGAGTCACATGATCACCTAACACAGCTCTAAGTGCGGCATGCATTAGGTGGGTAGCTGAATGATTCAACACGACACGTTGTCTATGCTCTGCATCTACTTGTGCAGAAACGATATCACCTTGTTTTAACTGTCCTTTGACCACTTCACCCTGATGGACAAAAACATCTCCTTGTTTTTGTGTATCGGCAACAACAAACTCAGCAGAATGACTAGTGATAATCCCTTTATCACCTACTTGCCCCCCCGACTCAGCATAAAATGGCGAACTATCCAGAATCAATTGTCCCTTGTCTCCAACCGATAGCTTGTCGACCTTTTCGCTACCTAAAAATAGTTGACTGAGGACGACTTTATCATCTAAAAGCTCATAACCGGTAAATTCAGTCGAACCTTGCAGATCAAGTTTTTCGCCGTAATCCACAGCAAATTTACCTGCACTTCTGGCGCGTTCCCGTTGCGCGTTCATAGCCTTCTCAAAGCCATCGTGATCCACTCTTAAATCACGTTCACGTGCAATATCAGCGGTTAAATCAACGGGGAAACCGAAGGTATCGTATAGCTTAAACACCAGCTCACCACTAATAGTGTCCCCTGACATTTCAGACAAACTTTCATTAAGCACTTTCATGCCATTATCTAGTGTTTCAGCAAACCGTTTTTCTTCTTTTAATAAAGCAATAGCAACAGACTCTTGAGCTTTGACTAATTCAGGATAAGCTTCTCCCATCTCGGTTACTAATTGCTCGACCAAGCGGTAAAAGAAGGGATCTGTCTGCCCCAGTTTATGTGCATGGCGAGCAGCTCGACGGATAATACGCCTAAGTACATAGCCCCTACCCTCATTGGAAGGCAACACGCCATCAACAATTAAAAATGCACAAGATCGTATATGATCTGCTATTACACGCAGAGACTTATTTTCAAGATCATCTGTGTTGGTTAGTTCTGCCGCTACTTTAATAAGATTCTGGAAGATATCTATTTCATAATTGCTATGCACACCCTGCATAATGGCAGCCAATCGCTCAAGCCCCATTCCAGTATCAACCGAAGGCTTCGGAAGTGGGTTTAAAGTCCCATCTTTAGAACGGTCATATTGCATGAAGACCAGATTCCAAATCTCAATATAACGATCACCATCTTCATCAGGCGTTCCAGGAGGGCCACCAAAGATATCTTCACCGTGGTCATAAAAGATTTCCGTACAAGGGCCGCAAGGGCCCGTATCACCCATTTGCCAGAAATTATCTTTTGCACCAATACGGCTTAGACGATCTGGCTCAACCCCTATAGTGTTTAACCAAATATCAGCCGCTTCATCATCCTCATCAAAGACCGTAACCCATAGTTTTTCGGCAGGCAGACCTATTACTTCTGTCAGAAACACCCATGCGTATTTAATAGCATCTTCTTTAAAATAATCACCAAAACTGAAATTACCGAGCATTTCAAAGAAGGTATGGTGTCTGGCGGTATAACCTACATTTTCCAGATCATTATGCTTGCCGCCAGCCCGAACGCAACGTTGTGAAGAAGTAGCTCGCTGATAAGAACGCTGATCTTCACCCAGAAATACGTCTTTAAACTGCACCATACCTGCATTGGTAAATAATAACGTCGGGTCATTTCCAGGCACTAAAGAACTGGACTTAACAATCTCGTGACCTTTGTCTTGGAAGAAGCCAAGAAATTGCTGACGGATATCAGCGCTACTATTTTTGTTCTGTATTGTCATTTAATTACTCATGTAAAGCGTTAAGACTCTGAACAAGTTTCTCGGATAATACTGTGCAAGCATTCATAAAAGCTGCCTCAATCCCACTTCGCAAAGATAAATTGTAGGTCGTATAAGCGATAGCGCCATACGACAGAGAACCGTCAATTCAGTAATTTGTCGGATGGCGTTCCTTATCCGTATATGGTCTCCTCCAATATTGCAAGATACTAATCAACAATTTAACAGGGATAGATTTGCTTCCGTATATCCGGCTTCTCTGTAAAGGTATGTATAAACCTTTGAGCCTTGATGAAGTCTGCACATACCGTCCTTATCGACCTATCGAACTTTTATGTTCTTCGGATTAGTCAGGTTTTCAGTATGTCGGTCTTACCTATTGTGTCATCAGTCGTTTAGTCTCTCGCAAATCAGGTGGGTTACTCGTTTGTCGTTTCACTCATTTAGAGTGGGTTATCATTTAATATTTATCAGGCTGATTCTTAGTTATACGCCATAATTAGCCTCATAAGGTTTACCTGTTGTAAGTACCGCCCAGCCAATTCTTGCTAGTTTATTGGCAAGGGCTACCGTAGCCTTATTTTTCCCGCGTCGCTTAACCAGTCGAGTGACCCAACGGCTTAACTCGTCATCTTTATCTGCGGCCAACCTGACGATAGAGCGGGCTCCGTGTATCAAGAGTGATCGCAGGTATTTGTCTCCTCGTTTACTTATGCCTAACAGGTTCTGCTTTCCTCCACTGCTATGCTGGCCAGGTACTATTCCCAGTGATGCGGATACGCCTCGCCCATTTCTAAAGGCTTTGCCATCTCCGATGACGCTGTAGTAGTTGCTCGATATAACGGGACCATAACCGGGTATCGATTGTAATAGTTGAATTTCAACATGATCTTTGATCATTTTATTCAAGTCGTCAATCAGGCCATCAAGATCGCATAACTGAGTATATTTCAGATCAAGGGCTTGACGAAACATGGCATCCAATCCATTTTCACCCTCCTCAAGTATCTGTGGAATACTCTTTCGTAAGGGGGATATTCCTTGGTTTATGATGATACCGAACTCGCTAAGTAAACCACGAACCTGGTTGCAAAGGGCGGTTCTATCACCCACAGCTCCCTTACGTAAGCGATGGATGGCTTGAATACTTTGCTGCTCCACTGTTTTGATGGCAACCGGTCTGATTTCTCCAAAACGACTCGCCTCGGCTATGGCCAGTGCATCGTTGTAATCATTTTTGTTGCCTCGAACAAATGCCTTTACATGTTGCGCGGGTAACAGAATAACCGTATGCCCAAGCTTTTCAAACTCACGCGCCCAATGTTGGGAGCTTGCACATGATTCCATCGCAATGGTGCTATGGGGGTGGTTGGCAAAAAACTTGAGTAGTTGCGCTCTCCGTAGTTTTTTCTTAAGTTCTATCTTGCCAAACTTATTCAGTTGCACAAGGTGGAAAATCTGTTTTGCTATGTCTAAGCCTATAACGGTATTATTCATCTGTGGTTTCCTTTCTCTTTTAATTGAATTTTTTACTTCTCAATTATGGCACGTGATGCCGATGTAGGGGGAGGAGACCATTTCATCAACCTACAATTATTTCTTTTAGACCACCCTTCAAGGGTGAGGTTAATACAATACTTGCACAGCTTCTGAAGGCTCACCTCCAGAAAAGGTGACTTGATCAATTTCCTTAATTATTTAATTCTTGATGAATGAGTCCTGTATCGAATCCACGGCTAGCTAGAAAGCGTTGCAGCTTAGCGCGTTCAGCAATGTCCCCTGGCAATTGTTCACCACATTTTTTCAATCGAACCTCATGGATATGCGCATACCAATCAATATCCGTTTTATCCAGATAACGATTAATTAATTCATTGGTGATTCCGTTTCCACGTAATTTGCTGATGATTTTTAAGCGACCATATCCACGCTGCAAACCAGAACGAATACTCATTTCTGTATATCGATCATTACTTAATAAATCTTTTGACTCAAATCTGTCCAGCAAGTTATCAATTTCTGCGTCATCACACCATTCTCGTTGACGTAGTTTTCTAACCATTTCCAAACGAGAGTGTTCCCGTCTAGCTAATAAGGCATAGACGGTATCAATACACTTTCTTTCATATTTAGGTTTCATCAATTACTTAACTAGCCATTCAACCTCAATCGTCTTTTGAAGGTACTTCCTGTTCCTGTTCTTCTTCGACTTCATCCTTAGACAAATAATGATCGCGTACTGCCTTCTCAATTTCCTCAGCAATAGCTGGATTCTCTTTTAAGAAACCACGTACATTGTCTTTACCTTGGCCGATTTTTTCATCTTTGTAGCTATACCAGGAGCCTGCTTTTTTAACCAGACCCAACTCAACGCCTAATTCAATTAATTCACCTTCGCGCGAAATACCTTCACCATAAAGAATTTCAAATTCAGCCTGTTTGAACGGCGGTGCTACTTTGTTTTTAACCACTTTAACGCGGGTGCTATTACCAATAACTTCATCGCCTTTCTTGATAGCACCGATACGGCGAATATCAAGACGCACAGAAGCATAGAACTTTAATGCATTACCACCTGTGGTAGTTTCTGGGCTGCCAAACATAACACCAATTTTCATCCGTATCTGGTTGATGAAAACTACCATGGTATTAGAGCGTTTGATATTTCCGGTCAGCTTACGCAAAGCTTGTGACATCAAGCGAGCTTGTAAACCCATATGGGAATCACCCATATCGCCTTCAATTTCAGCCTTTGGAGTCAGCGCGGCAACAGAGTCTATGACCACAATATCAACGGCACCGGAACGTACCAGCATATCGGTAATTTCTAATGCTTGCTCACCAGTATCTGGTTGAGAAATCAGTAGATTATCTATATCAACTCCCAGCTTGGCCGCATAGTTTGGATCTAGAGCATGTTCGGCATCCACAAAAGCTGCCGTGCCACCGTGTTTCTGGCATTCTGCAATCACGTGAAGTGTTAACGTGGTTTTACCTGATGATTCCGGTCCATATATTTCAACTACACGTCCTTTAGGTAAACCGCCTATGCCTAATGCAATATCAATATTCAAGGAACCTGTTGAAATAATATCAATATCACGCAGGGCTGTGGAATCACCTAAACGCATGACTGCGCCCTTTCCAAATTGACGTTCAATCTGCCCAAGCGCAGAAGCTAATGCTTTTTTCCTATTTTCGTCCACAGAGACTCCTAGTGATTAATTAAATCCGTAATTGATATTCGAGGATATAAGGGTTTAAGGGTAAAAGGTGGATTATTTCATACTTAAGGGATAGAGACACATAATTTTATGATGTAGAGACTTTAATCATGAGAATACGAACTGCTGACTTTGTCAGAGGTTCCTTAACTGTTCTGCCGTTAATAAAAATACGCCATCACCACCGTTTTCAAACTCTATCCACTGAAAAGGTACATCGGGCATTAGCTCTTGCAGGTTATATTGGCTATTCCCGACTTCAACAACCAGCACACCTTGCGGGTTAAGGTAATGAGTGGCCGCTGCTAGTATGCGACGTGTAATATCCAGCCCATCCGTTCCTGAAGCCAATGCCAGCTCTGGTTCATGTTTAAATTCTTCACTCAATGCCGCCATGTCTTCTGCATCAACATAGGGTGGGTTGCTTACGATCAAGTCATATTTTTTACCTTGCAATGCTTCAAACAGATCAGAGTAAATGGCATCAACACGGGATGATACATCGTGTCGATCAATATTGATCATGGCTACTTCTAACGCTTCACTTGAGATGTCTGTTATATCAATATGTGCTTGCGGGAAAGCATAGGCACAGGCAATACCAATACAACCACTACCTGTACACAAATCAAGAACAGAGTGAATGTTGTTAGAGTCGACCCAAGGGCTAAATTGTTGCACAACCATTTCTGCAATAGGCGAACGAGGCACTAATACACTTTCATTGATATAAAAAGGCAGTCCCGAAAACCAGCCTTCGTTCATGATATAGGCCGCAGGTTTTTTAGTTTCGATGCGTTTTCTGATAATCGCTGCTATCGTTTGCTTCTCTTCATCCGTTAATCTCCCGTCCCAATAAACTTCTGGCGTATCTACGGGTAGATGCAAACTACGCAGAACAAGATAAACCGCTTCATCAAGAGCAGTGGACATACCATGCCCGAAATGTAATTCGGCTTGCATAAATTGACTGGCTCCCCAGCGCATATAATCTTTTAGTGTTTGTAGATGATACATTTTGTATTTCTTTATTTTAGTAAGTTCTAATGACTGTAATTAGATAACATTATCTCGTATGATGATCTCATTACAGCTATCACAGGACAACGATGAAGGATTACCTTAAGGCTTACCCTTTTTACCTTATTCCTCACCACTGGGTGTCGCGTATTATATACCGTTTAACGCGCATTGAGTCTGCTTGGGTACAAACGGCTATAGAAAAGTTTTCCAAGGTGTTTTTAGTTGATCTAAGCGAAGCTAAAGTTGATGATATTACGCAGTTCAAAACCTTTAATGAATTCTTTACGCGTGAATTAAAAGAAGGCGCTCGTCCCATTGACTCAGCTCCTAATACTCTTTGTTGTCCAGTAGATGGCACTATCAGTCAGGCTCAATCCATTACTGAAGGTGAAATTTATCAGGCGAAAAATCATCGTTATTCTACAACCACATTATTAGGTGGGGATGAGCATTTAAGTGCGCCTTTCAAACAGGGGATTTTTAATACCCTCTATTTATCACCCCGCGACTACCACCGCATACATATGCCTTGCGATGCTACTCTTACTCATCAAATTTATATACCTGGGCGACTGTTTAGCGTTGCTCCTTTTACGGTTAATACTATTCCCGGTTTGTTTGCCCGCAATGAACGGGTAGCCGCATTGTTTGATACCGAATATGGACGCATGGCGATGGTATTGGTGGGAGCGATTAATGTTGCTGCTATTGAAACCGTTTGGGATGGTTTAATCACACCACCGACAGGAAAATCGGTAACAACAAAAACTTATGCCAATGGTGAGGTAATACTCAAAAAAGGCCAGGAAATGGGACGCTTTAATATGGGATCAACCATCGTGTGGTTGATGGAGTCGGCTGATTTCAAATGGTGCAAATCAGCCGACTCAGGAGTTTCTGTGCAGATGGGTGAAGCTTTTTTACAAAAAAATTCCTGATCACCATTACCCACCCCCACTGGCTCTCAGTGTTCTTGTAGGCTTTTTAGATCTTTAATTATTTGAGCAACGTGTTGCTTGGGATCTACCTGCCGATAAATCTTCGCAAGCCTACCTTGCGGATCAATAATGAAACTATGTCTTTTAGCTACTTTGAAGATATACATATTGAGTAAAGAACCATATTGCTTTGCTACTTTACCCTCAGGATCAGATAATAAAGTAAAAGGCAGTTTGTGCTTTTCAGCGAATTTTTGATGACTCTGAGCGTTATCTACACTGACTCCCCATACCACCGTATTAGTAGATTGTAGCGCAACCAGATTATCCCGAAAACTACAGGCTTCGGCAGTGCAGCCGGGGGTTTCGTCTTTAGGATAAAAGTACAGGACTAGCCATTGGCCTTGCATTTTATTCAGTGTTTTAAGTTTGTTGTTTTGATCTGATAAGGAAAAATCAGGTGCGAGTTGGCCAACTTCCAGATCACTTGCATAAACGGATTGTGTCATAAACAGCCCCATGATCATAAGTTGACCTGCACGTTTCAAAAGTTTCGTCATCGTACCCTCTCCGCTCTTGTAGACTCACATTAGCAAGCTACATTGGGTTGTAGCGGTAATGTCCTGTTATTTCATAATCAAACAGGATATCGCCCAACTCAGGGCCTCTCCCAATATTGTGAATAATGAGATGTCGCAAAGGATTAGTATACGCTTGTTCTTCTGCAACAATACCTATATGTAGCATTTTTTCGTTTAATTTCCAGGTAACAATATCACCGGGTAGATAATCTTCAGATTTATCACTCAGTGACAAAGTAGTAGCAAATCGAGAGAAAAACACGCGTAGATTGGGTACTCTACGATGATCAATATTTGGATCAGGTTTCGACAGCCCCCAGCGTGACTGATTGGGGTATTGTTTGAAATGTTTGCTGATATCTTCATGTAGCAGTTGTTGCAGATCAACCCCTAACTGACGATATGCTCGAATCACCACGTCGGTACACACGCCGATAGAATCAGGAACATCACCCATGGGATAAGCAATTTTTTGATAACGCCCATCGTAAGTGACATCATGCGTTGTTCTTTCTAAAGCTGCCTGTGCCAATTTCTCCAAGAAAGTATATTCACGAGGTAGTTCTTCTATGTATTCCTGTATGTATTCCTGCTCCGGTGTTACATCCAAAGGCACTTGTGATGTGGGTGGCAATGATTCTATCTTTGGTTGATTAATACCCTGCTGGCTCTCTGTATCGGGTTTTTTATCGCAAGATACGAGCATAACGATAACAAGAGTGGTTATAGATATAACTATGACCAAGAGTTTAGGTAAGAATCCCACTTTGCGATTGATAGACATGACTATTTATTGACGCCAGTTGACCGAGCTATTTTTTAGCAAGCTCTCTAGCTATTCTATTCCTGAGTTTATAGGGTACGCGCTGATTCATCATCAGCGCAAACGGTTTCAACTGCCCATGATCTTCTACATAGCCTGCCAAAGTACTGACCTTGTTTAAGGTTCCTGATTTAGCAAACACGCCCTGCTCTATTTCTGGTAATAAATGCTTCCATGGCTTGAATGCTTGTAATAGATCAACCAATTGCCTTGGCGAGAGACGATTTTCCCGTGACAACCCTGCACCATCCTGCATGGCAAAATTTCCCCAGTTAAACTTTTGTGTCAGGGTATCTTGCATATAACGCGAAACATCTACAGCATTAGCCGGACGATCATAGTGTTCCGCACTCATTGTTAAAACGAGTTGATTAGCAATAAAATTGGTTGAATACTTCATCATGGGGCGTATCATTTCACCCAGCGTTTTGCTGTTCAAATGCGTATAAACAGGTTGTTGCTTTGAGCTTAGTGGGTTTAGTCCGCCCATTATTCTATTACCTACTTGCATTCCATTCTGACGTAACAAGGCCGCCAGCACTTCAGCAAAGTATTTTTCGGCATTTCGAGGATCTCGTCCTGTATTGACACGTAATTTACCCTTGTGAAAACGATTAGACATCGTTTTAGCATAGGCAGTCAACGGTGTTTGTGATTCCGCAGAGAAAACTTTGCCGTTAACTTTTTTGATATTAACCGTATTGAAATTTGCGGCTAATGCAGAAGGTACTGCATCATAAGGGTTATTACTGCGCCCCGTTCCCGGCATGACCAAATTCGCCTGGAAAAAAGACGTGTCAAGTGCGATGGTATCAATCCGCGTCAAACCCCGTCGTTGCAAGTTTTTTGCTACTTCATCCAGCTCTTCAGATACTAAAAAGGGATCGCCACTCCCTTTAACCCATAATGTATGAGTCGTTTCATCAAAATAGAACCGAGTTTTGAAGCGGTAAAACTCACCCCAACGCTGCAACGCAAGCCATGCGGTGACCAGTTTTGTAGTAGAAGCCGGAATATAGGGTATGTTAGCGTGATCTGTGATGATGGTTTGACCGTTATGATCCAACATCAACATGCCTGCGTTCTTCAACTGTGAAAATTGTGCCAGAGCGTTTTTTGCTTGACCCACAAGAGGGGTTAATAAAGCAACCACGAAGAAATAGCGTAGCAGGATGTTTTTCATATTAATTTGATCTCGGTTCTTTGTGATTTGCCCTTATATCTTAATGGGTTTATATCCTACAATACAGGCTGAACATTTTTAATTATCGCCTTTATTGTTTCTGTAACGTCTAACCTGTTAATATTAACGTTTATTAAATTGATCACTGTATTGTTGATCGCTTTCATGGAACATCAGTACTAATGGAAACACCCTCAGTAGAAAATGTAGATCCCAATGAAATTCGCAAGTTTGATGTCATAGCGAGCCGCTGGTGGGACACTAACAGTGAATTTAAACCGTTGCACGAGATCAATCCTCTGCGTCTAAACTTCATTGATCAACATTGTGCCGGCTTACAGGATAAGAAAATCATTGATGTCGGTTGTGGTGGAGGTATTCTCGCTGAGAGCATGGCTATGCGTGGTGCTAATGTAACAGGAATCGATATGGGTGAAACTCCCTTGTCTGTAGCCAGATTACATAGTCTGGAAACGGGCATTGAGCTAGATTACCAACAAATTACAGCCGAGCAAATGGCAGAAAACCATGCGGGAGAGTTTGATGTAGTTACTTGTATGGAAATGCTTGAGCACGTCCCCTCACCAGAATTCGTTATTCAGGCATGTACTAAACTGGTAAAACCTGGCGGGCATGTTTTTTTCTCAACAATTAATCGCAACCCTAAAGCCTTCATGTTAGCGATTATTGGTGCAGAGTATGTACTTAACATGTTGCCTAAAGGCACCCACGAGTTTGCAAAGTTTATTAAACCATCAGAGCTTGAAACTCAAGCAAGACAAGCGGGTTTACAAGTCAACGATATGACAGGGCTTACTTACAATCCGTTGTTTCAAACGTATAAATTATCAAAGAAAGATGTTGATGTGAATTACATGATGTACTTTACTAAACAACGCAAAAAAGAAGAAGATTAGGACTTATTATGTTATTTCGATTTACCAGCTTACTATTGAGCGCAATCATCCTGACAGGTTGTGGCACTGTTCATTTCGACAATGTGAAAATGGACGGCGCTGGAACTCCTGTAGCCACCCGACTTTCAGCTGAGCAAAAGAAATCCATGTCGGCACTCAGTCAGGCTATAAAAAATCTGGGACCTAACATATCACCTCAGGAAGCAACTATAGTGGCACACGATTCTATTGTTTATAGCATGATATTAGCTAATAAATATGAATTAACCTATCCACCCCTTTGGCACAATGTGCTGGTTAATTCCAAGAAACGTCCTCGTGGTCTTTGTTACCATTGGCAGCGTGATTTGATGGCTCACATGAAGAAGAAAAACCTTCAAACACTCACTATTATCGAAGGTGTTGCCTACGAGAAAGATTATTGGCGCGAACACAACACCATGGTTGTCACTGCAAAAGGTCAACCTTTTGACAGTGGCATCGTGCTAGACCCATGGAGAGAATCAGGTATTTTAGTCTGGGCTAAAGTCAATAACGACAAGTATCCATGGAAATTGCGTGTCTGGAAAAAGAAAGCAAAGGTATCCAATAAGAAGACCGTGAGTCCAGCCCTCGCGCTTTAACTTGATTGTTGAGTCCTGCAAGTTAGTGAATATTTATCTTATCTTATCGGGAGCGAACCAAATCCTGCAAAAAAGGACTAGAGCGCGGAAAATGTGCGCTTAAAAACTCCATTTGATCCGCTAAGATATGCTTACCTTTCAGAAAGATATACTCGGCGTATGTAGGCTGGAAAGGCACGGCTATCAGGCTCATTCCAGCTTCTTCAGGCGTTCTGCCACCTTTTAGGTTATTACAGCGCTTACAAGCAGCAACTACATTTGTCCAAGTGTTGCGACCTCCGTTGACGACAGGGATGACGTGATCACGAGAGAGTTGATGATCATTAAAATGCTCACCACAATACAGACATAGGTTTTCATCTCTGCGAAACAACGTAGGATTATTTAGCGCAGGGATAAAATCCTCGTAAAGTTTTTGATGAGAACCATGAGTTGCAATAATTGAGGAAACTTCTATAACACTACGCCTACCCGTTTGTGCATTAATACCGCCATGTAATTTCAACATAGGAGTACCACAGCTATAAGCCACCTGTTGGGTATGGTATAGCTTTACTGCCAGTTGGTAATGAATCCACTCCAATGGCATGCCGCTTATATCAGTGCGGAGTATCGGTTGTGTTAGTAATGGTTGCATTTTCTTGCAAGGTCTCTACCAGTTTTTTTTAATCATTAAAACATTTTCATCACGTTTTCATCAAAAGTATATTTAACGTTTAAATCGGGTCTTGCTAAAATTAAGGACGGCTTAATCGCAAGGATATTAAAGACAATAGATTGGGTTTCGTTTTGATTTGCCACAACCTGCTCGGTCTTATTCCCTCCCATGTTCTGCGCCTTCTGAATAGTTAGTTTAATTTTTCCGATAATAGTTTCATCACCGTTATAATCTGCAATATCCTTGGCTTCAACGTTGTGCCAAAATTCGGGGGATATTCTGGCCAATAATTTTGGCGCATCAATGCTCACAATTTCAGCATAATCAGGTAGTAAACGGTGTGCGAGAAGCTGCGTTACACTAGAGCCTAACACACCATAAACGATCTCGTTAATCGTATGAATTGTGTTGTTCTTTAGTATATAGCGATTTAAGGTGACAGAATTGGTTGATCCAAAGGTTATTTCTTCTGCATGATCGGTGCTAGTGATGCGTAATTTAATTTTCCCCGGCGCTAAACCAAACTGGCTCATATCCATTCCAGCTGGATCATAAGTGGCAATAACGGGTTCTTGTAAGATGGTTAACAAATGTTTAATTCTTTCTCCATTGACTGCCGCAATAGCCGGTTCAATCAACGCCCATTTATCACTCTTTTTTATTAACGTGACCGCCGTTTTGTCAGGTCGTTGAATATGAATACCTGTAGCTTGATAAGTAGCAATCGAAAACAATGATTGCTGTGCACTTGCCCGTTGTTTTATGGGCTGGTAGCCAATGAAATAGACCAGAATGGCCACAACAATAAGAAGCAAACTGTTAAGAAGTAATCGACTGGATACCTGCTTTGCCATTGATTTAAATCCATTAGTTAGTACGTATCTGTAGGTCGGATAAGGGACGCCATCCGACAAGATATTGAATTAACCTGTTTTTGTCGGATGGCGCTATCGCTTATCCGTATATGGTCTCCTCCAATATTGCAAGATACTAATCAACAATTTAACAGGGATAGATTTGCTTCCGTATATCCGGCTTCTCTGTAAAGGTATGTATAAACCTTTGAGCCTTGATGAAGTCTGCACATACCGTCCTTATCGACCTATCGAACTTTTATGTTCTTCGGATTAGTCAGGTTTTCAGTATGTCGGTCTTACCTATTGTGTCATCAGTCGTTTAGTCTCTCGCAAATCAGGTGGGTTACTCGTTTGTCGTTTCACTCATTTAGAGTGGGTTATCATTTAATATTTATCAGGCTGATTCTTAGTTATACGCCATAATTAGCCTCATAAGGTTTACCTGTTGTAAGTACCGCCCAGCCAATTCTTGCTAGTTTATTGGCAAGGGCTACCGTAGCCTTATTTTTCCCGCGTCGCTTAACCAGTCGAGTGACCCAACGGCTTAACTCGTCATCTTTATCTGCGGCCAACCTGACGACAGAGCGGGCTCCGTGTATCAAGAGTGATCGCAGGTATTTGTCTCCTCGTTTACTTATGCCTAACAGGTTCTGCTTTCCTCCACTGCTATGCTGGCCAGGTACTATTCCCAGTGATGCGGATACGCCTCGCCCATTTCTAAAGGCTTTGCCATCTCCGATGACGCTGTAGTAGTTGCTCGATATAACGGGACCATAACCGGGTATCGATTGTAATAGTTGAATTTCAACATGATCTTTGGCATAAACTTTGATCATTTTATTCAAGTCGTCAATCAGGCCATCAAGATCGCATAACTGAGTATATTTCAGATCAAGGGCTTGACGAAACATGGCATCCAATCCATTTTCACCCTCCTCAAGTATCTGTGGAATACTCTTTCGTAAGGGGGATATTCCTTGGTTTATGATGATACCGAACTCGCTAAGTAAACCACGAACCTGGTTGCAAAGGGCGGTTCTATCACCCACAGCTCCCTTACGTAAGCGATGGATGGCTTGAATACTTTGCTGCTCCACTGTTTTGATGGCAACCGGTCTGATTTCTCCAAAACGACTCGCCTCGGCTATGGCCAGTGCATCGTTGTAATCATTTTTGTTGCCTCGAACAAATGCCTTTACATGTTGCGCGGGTAACAGAATAACCGTATGCCCAAGCTTTTCAAACTCACGCGCCCAATGTTGGGAGCTTGCACATGATTCCATCGCAATGGTGCTATGGGGGTGGTTGGCAAAAAACTTGAGTAGTTGCGCTCTCCGTAGTTTTTTCTTAAGTTCTATCTTGCCAAACTTATTCAGTTGCACAAGGTGGAAAATCTGTTTTGCTATGTCTAAGCCTATAACGGTATTATTCATCTGTGGTTTCCTTTCTCTTTTAATTGAATTTTTTACTTCTCAATTATGGCACGTGATGCCGATGTAGGGGGAGGAGACCATTTCATCAACCTACATTTATCTTTTACAACACCCTACTTAGGGGAGAGAGTGTTCTTTATGGACACTACTATTTACAAAGGCTTACTAAGCCTTTCTTCTTTTATACCAGATAATGACTCCCACCAAAATCAGCAAGATCGGTAAAATGATTAAAAAAAACAGGCCAAGACTATACAACAAAACAGGTTTCAGATTTAAACGCGTATCAGGAGCCCCACTTGCTTTAATCGCGATCAAATTATCATCGTGAGCCAACCAGTTAAAAATGGCCAGCGAAATATCCATATTGCCCACCTGACCAATAAACGCATTCAGCATAAAATCACTATCACCCACTACTACAATACGTTGCTGCCCCTGTTTACTATTAAGATCATCCGTTTTATAGGTTCTTGTAAGGGAGACACCTATCGGTAATGGCCCCGGCTTATCACCGGAATCTGAATCGAAACGCACATTACCTTGCAGCTCTTCCACTTCCAACCAACTGGTAGGCAAGCTTAATAAGAAATCCTCATAGTGCCAGTCACTTTCTAACTCTTGATCACGTCCTATTGTGGTTGCAAAGGGAAACAACGTTTGTAGCTGCATGTCTTTGCTAATCTCGGCTCCATTGTAATCAACAACAGGGATAACCGCCGGATGCTTGATACCCAATAACTCGCGCAATTGTTCGTTAGCATCAACCAGCGTTCCTTCATCAATGATCAAACCTAATGCTTCCTCTATAGGTTCTAAACCATGCAAAGAACCGGGCTCATGTAACCACAACAAATGCCCTCCCTGCTCTATGTACTTTTTGATAACGGCGACTTCGCCTGTTAGTAAATCTTTTTGTGGCGATGCAATAACCAGAAGCTGAGTGTTTTCAGGCAAATCCTGTGTGCGTACCAGATTATGGGGTTGCAAAATAAAACCACGCCCCTTAAGTACATTGGCAAGCTTAGACATCCCCGATGATTCAGTGGCAAAAGGTTGGCGTTCTTCATGACCTTCCAGAAAAATAATCATCCTATCGGCACTACGAGATAATCGTTGCAATACATTAGCTAATGGCTGTTCAGCCAAAGACTCCACAACCTCTACTCTTTTGCCCAAACGGACTACCACCTGACCCTGATACGAAATGCCATCTTGCTTAGCCCTTTTCGGATCCAGTTCAGGGTTTACCATCTCGACACTAATATCTGCTTTGAATTTTTGATATTTTGCGATGCGCTTTTTGATTTCGCTATGCATTGCCGGATCATCAGGAACATAGGCGACAAATGACAAAGGTTGATCAATAGCCTGTAATAACTGCTGTGTGGGTTGACTTAGTGTATTACGATTACCAAATGTCCAGTCAGCCTGATACTGGTGTTTTTGAGCTAAATACCCCAGCATTCCTAAGATGCAAACAAAAACGACATAAAAGAATCCATCCAGAAAGCCTATTTTGATATGGGACCATTTGTCCATTCTCATAGTCTATCCATTTTCATAATCAGTTATCTCTGTAGACTTTCATTATCAAGCTTGCGAATCGTCAACACTAAAAAACCAACAATAAATAATAAGTAATAAATCAAATCTCCGCTTTGAAACAATCCCTGTAAGAACGATAAAAAATGCCCGAAATGGGAGAGATAGACAAATAACTCGCTACCGTTAGTTTGTGATTTACCGGATATATACAGCACTACTAAAAACAGCAACAGACCGAAACTTGCCACCGCAGCAATAATAGGCTGATTGGTTAGCGATGAAATAAATAAACCAGCGGCAGCAAAGGATGCTAATAACAAAACAAGACCGAGAATAGAGGCTGCTATCTTGCCAAAATCCAGATTTGTACCCAACTGTAAAGAAGCTGGCATTAAAGAAATAAGCAACACCATCAGCAAAACAAACAGCATCAGGGCAAGGTATTTACCCATCACAATAGCGGTCACCGAAATAGGTGATGAGCGCAATAACGTAAACGTACCATTCATGCGTTCCTCAGCAAAGGAGCGCATCGTCAATAAGGGCATGACAGCTAACATGATAATCCCTGCCCATAAATAAATGGCAGCAACTACCGTATCAGTTACACCTGGCGCATTTTCCATGCCCACGGTTTCCGGTTGTACCACTTCGATGAATTCTTGCACTAATACCAGAAAGATCATCCCCAAAACAAACTGTAAAACAGCAAGAATGCTCCACGCCAAGGGTGAATTAAACATACGCCTGAATTCAGTCATCGCAATGGCAAAAATCACCCTCATGCGGCTTCTCCTTCTCGATGCACCAGATCAAGGAAAATGCTTTCAAGGCTACTGCTTTGTGGCGTGAGTTCGGTAATTTCCCAACGCTCGGCAAAGGCTAATTTGCAAATCGTATCGGCAAAATGCTGATGTCCCTGGAAATGTACTTTATAACGACCCAAACCTACATTTTCAACCTTAATGATTTCCTGCAATGCTTCCAGTTTCGTGGTGTCAATTTCATGGTTAAAGCCTAGCAACAATACCGGATCACCATGCCGGCGTTCCAAGCCTTCCAGTGTATCTTCAAACGCCGTTTTCCCCTGCGTCATTATTTGCACCCGATCACAGATCATCTTTACTTCTGGCAAAATATGGGTAGATAAGATAACACTATGATCATTCCCCAACTCACGTATTAATTTGCGAATTTCATTAATTTGTACGGGATCGAGCCCCACCGTTGGTTCATCAAGAATCACCACTGAGGGCTGATGTAAAATGGCTTGGGCAATACCCGTTCGTTGCTGATAGCCCTTGGATAAATTGCCAATCAAGCGCTTGCCAACCTCCGTCAAACCACAGCGTTGCATGGCGAAATCTACCGCTGAGGTGAGTTGATGTGAAACCAGTCCGTGTAGTTTTGCGCAATATCGCAAATACTCTAAAACCGTCATATCCCGGTATACAGGAGGCTGCTCTGGTAAATAACCTATATGTTGTTTGGCTTCACGGGGATCATCAAGCAAATCAATGCCTGCAATAGTGATTTGTCCACTACCGGGAGCTATATTTCCAGTGAGCATCTGCATCATGGTTGATTTACCGGCACCATTAGGGCCAAGCAAACCCAATACTTCGCCTTGATGTATGCGGATAGAAACTCCTGCCACAGCATGATGACGTCCATAATGACGATGTAGATTGGACGCTTGTAGCAATACATCCTGCGCCATATAAACCCCTAATTGATTGTTTTTTGTTTAAATTTGAAGCGCATTATGACGCATTACTCTATAAATATCGAAATTATGTCCGCTAACATTGTATTCTAATCGACACTTAATTGATCAAATATTTGTGATAAGTTTTAATATATTTTACATTGAGTTGCATTAAGTTAGAATGACCGGTCGAAGAATAATCTAAGCAAGCCCTATGCCAATACGAAGACGTGATTTATTACCACCCTTAATAGTATTAAGTTTTCTATTACTCCCTCTACAGGCTTACGCCAAAGACCGTATTTATATACTCGCAGGACAATCCAACATGATGGGAAAGGGGAAAACTCATTCTCTTCCCAGTAATTATCGCAAGACACCTCATAATGTAAAATTCTATTACCAAGGACGGCCACGTGACTTGGCAAAATACTCTCACTTTGGTCCAGAAGTGGGGTTTTCTCACGCCATATCTAGAGCCTATCCTCATGATACACATATCATTATCAAGACAGTGGCTACAGGAAGTTCTATCCAGCAATGGATGCCAGGTAGCCGACTTTATCAAGGCATGTTACGGCAGATACAATTTACCGATATAAGCCAACATCAAAAAATAGACGCCATTATCTGGATGCAGGGAGAAAAAGATGCCCGGAATAAACACTTTGCTTCTCAATATGAAGCAAATTTAGGACGTTTAATTATTGGTTTACGTAATAATCTGAAATCACCAAGAAGTTTATTTATTATGGGTAGGATTAATCCACAAGACCCTGCTTTCACCATGAAAAAAATGGTTCAGAATGCCCAAAAAAATATACAAAAAAACTCAGCTAATACTGTGCTGGTATCTACCGATGGACTTGGCAAAACATTTGATCATGTTCATTATGATGCAAAAGGGCAACTGGAATTAGGTAAACGTTTTGCTCAGGCTTACATCACAAAAAGACATTAAAAACCACCTGATTAACACTTGTCTAAGCACAATTAGCACAATGCAAGACTCCGTATCCATCGATATGCTTAGGTACTGATATACAGCGCCCTGAGCCTGTCGAAGGGTCGAAAAAGTGGCGCTTAGAGTGGTACTTAGAGTAGTACTGAAAGTAACATTTTTTAATTCTTGGCTTAGACAGATGGACAATCGGGTTAAACGATGAACTAGTGGCTTCGATCACAGCCGCAGATACTTTACAGTAGTTATTCACATAACAAGCCTTAGTCAGTTATAATCTTCCTCCCTTTCAATTGACGAATTAAAGCTGATCATGCGTACTTCCCGTTTTCCCTTATCGACTCTTCGAGAAACCCCCGCTGATGCTGAAGTAATTAGCCATCAACTTATGCTAAAAGCGGGCATGATTAAACGCTTATCATCTGGGCTTTATACCTGGATGCCGATAGGTTTACGTGTGCTGCGCAAGGTTGAAGCCATTGTCCGTGAGGAGATGGACAACTCGGGTGCAGTCGAGGTATCAATGCCTACCATACAGCCAGCTGAACTTTGGCAAGAATCAGGTCGTTGGGATCAATACGGCGCAGAACTGCTACGTATCAATGATCGACACAATCGTGCTTATTGCTATGGCCCTACCCATGAAGAAATTATTACAGATTATGCGCGCAAGGATTTAACCAGCTATAAACAATTACCCATTAACTACTATCAAATCCAAACCAAGTTTAGAGATGAGGTTCGCCCTCGTTTTGGTGTTATGCGCGCCCGTGAGTTCTTGATGAAAGACTCCTATTCATTCCATACAACTCAGGAATCACTGCAAGAAACCTATGATGTGATGCATCAAACCTATACGAAAATCTTTACTCGTCTTGGGTTGAAATTCCGCGCTGTTGATGCTGACACTGGCTCTATCGGGGGCAATGATTCACATGAATTCCATGCGCTGGCTGATTCAGGAGAAGATGCTATTGTCTTTTCAAGTGAGTCTAACTACGCAGCCAATGTGGAAAAAGCGGAAGCCATCGTAGCTAGTTCCAACCGCCCTACTCCTAACGCAGGCATGAGAACTATTGAAACTCCTGATCAAAAGTCTATTGATGAAGTAGCAAATTTCTTAGACGTTAAGCCGGCACAAATTATAAAAACATTATTTGTTTTGGGTGAGAAGGATGATGTGGTTGCTCTTCTTGTTCGTGGCGACCATGAATTAAACGAAATCAAAGCAGAAAAGCTTGATAGCATTGCCGAACCGTTAACTTTTGCCACCGACGAACAAATTTTCGAAGCCGCCGGTTGCCAAGCGGGTTCTCTTGGTCCATTGGGATTAACCGTCAAAATTATCGCCGATCATGCGACCTCAAACATGGCAGATTTTGTCTGTGGCGCCAATAAAGAGGGGAAGCATTTAATCAATGCTAATTGGATACGAGACATACCTGAGCCTGACTTTATGGATATCCGCAATGTAGTGGAAGGCGATCCTAGCCCGGATGGAAAAGGTACATTATCGATTGCTCGCGGTATCGAAGTTGGACATATATTCCAGCTAGGCACGAAGTATTCCGAAGCAATGAAAGCGACCGTGCTTAATGAGAAGGGTAAAGATCAAGTGATGACTATGGGATGCTATGGAATCGGTGTTTCTCGTGTTGTAGCAGCGACTATCGAACAGAACCATGATGAGAATGGCATTATCTGGCCTGATGTTATAGCGCCCTTTGAAATTGCACTGGTGCCGATCAATTACCAAAAATCAGAACAGGTGAAAAAAACCGCTGATCAATTATATGAGCAATTAAAAAAGCTCGGTTATAACGTATTACTCGATGACCGTAAGATGCGTCCTGGTGCGATGTTTGCAGATCTTGAGCTTATTGGTATTCCGCATCGTTTGGTTATTTCAGAGCGAGGTCTGGCTAATAATGAACTTGAATATAAATCACGAACCGGAAGTGAAGCTCGCCCTATTACTATTGATGAGGTTGACAGTTTCTTGAAGCTTGCCCTAAAAAAACATGAGATTTTTAAATAGGCATGTCCAAATTCTCTGGAAGCGATGCTCAGCGTCACCTAAGGTGTTGATTTCAAGATCGTATGGCAAGCCTGAAGGCTCACTTCCAGAAAAGCCCGACTTAATCAGAAACCTTCAAGCAAAGTTAAACCCGTTTCAAATCCAAACCACATCTATTAAAGACAGGATTTTGTATGACCGCAACTAATCGTCCCGTAACTCGCGCCCTTATTAGTGTCTCTGACAAAGAAGGAGTGGTTGATCTTGCCAAAAACTTGCAAGCCAGAAACATAGAAATTCTATCAACAGGTGGCACTGCCAAGTTATTAGCTGATAACAATATTGCTGTAGTGGAGGTATCCGATTACACCGGGTTCCCGGAAATGATGGATGGACGTGTAAAGACATTACACCCTAGAATCCACGGTGGTATTTTGGGTCGACGTGGAACAGACGATGCCATCATGCAAGAACACAACATTCCACCCATTGATTTAATCGTGGTTAACCTGTATCCCTTTGAAGCCACCATAGCTAAAGCAGATTGCAGCCTTGAAGATGCCATTGAAAATATTGATATTGGTGGTCCAACAATGGTTCGTGCCAGTGCTAAAAACCATGCCAATGTAGCCATTATCGTAGACCCAACGGATTACGCTACGCTACAGCAAGAATTGAATAATAATGAAGGTGCACTATCGCATGATTTCCGCTTTGACATGGCTGTTAAAGCGTTTGAACATACCGCGCGTTACGATGGGATGATTGCTAATTATCTAGGCAAAAAAGTAGCGGGAGAAAGTGAATTTCCACGCACTTTTAATGCACAGTTTACCAAGACTCCCATTCAGATGCGCTATGGCGAAAACCCTCACCAGAACGCTGCTTTCTATATAGAGCAGAACATTGCTGAAGCTTCTATTGCGACCGCCAAACAACTCCAAGGCAAAGACCTTTCCTATAACAATATTGGTGATACTGATGCCGCACTTGAATGTGTAAAGCAATTTGAAGATAAACCCGCATGCGTTATCGTAAAACATGCCAACCCGTGCGGTGTTGCTTACGGCTCATCTTTATTGGATGCCTACCAGCGTGCCTTTGAAACAGATCCCGAATCTGCCTTCGGCGGCATTATCGCTTTCAATCAGGAACTGGATGGTGAAACAGCACGAACTATTGTCGACAAACAATTCGTGGAAGTGATTATTGCACCCAAGGTTTCTGCAGCAGCGATTGAAGCCGTCAGTAGCAAGAAGAATGTACGCTTGCTGGAATGTGGTGATTTTACAGCTCAACATGACAGGCTTGATTTCAAACGTGTCAATGGGGGTTTACTGGTACAAAGTGCTGACTTGTTATTACACAACGAACTTACCATTGTTACAGAACGACAACCAACTGAGGATGAAATGCGTGATCTTCTCTTTGGTTGGAAAGTCGCCAAGTTTGTTAAATCCAATGCCATTGTTTATGCCAATAATGAGATGACTATTGGTGTCGGTGCAGGACAAATGAGCCGTATCAATTCAGCTCGTATTGCCGGCATCAAAGCCGAACATGCTGGGCTTGAAGTCAAAGGTTCCATTATGGCATCTGACGCGTTCTTCCCGTTTAGAGATGGTATAGACGCTGCTGCTGAGGTTGGTATTACAGCAGTAATACAACCCGGTGGCTCAATGCGCGACAATGAAGTCATTGAAGCGGCAAACCAACACGGAATGGCCATGGTGTTTACAGGAATGCGCCACTTCAAGCACTAACGAGTGTAAAAGCGTTTCAGCTATCTTGAAACTATCAAATAAATCAGAATTATAGTAAATAAAATTAATGAGATAATACTATTAATTGAACTATACTCAGCTCAGTTACGTCATAAACTATAACTGTACTGCTAGTGTTTCTTATTCATGAAAAGTTCTATTTTTTTTCGATACCTATTTTTCGGGCTACTTGCTTTAGCATCCTCCCCGTCTATATCGGTTGCCTTACCAGATGGTAATTCCATCACGCTAACGCTTGCCGATAAAACCCGGGCAAATATTTCTATCCAAGGCAACAACGTCATAGCACAGCTTCAAAATGGCAATACGCTAGTGCTGGTTGACAAGATTAATCATATCCCTGAATATGCGCGAGATATATGGGTTGAAGATTTCAATTTCGATGGTTTTCAAGATATAGCGATTACCACTCAAATCAATCAATCCAGTCATGAGCAACTCTATACCATATTTTCCTGGGAAAACTCGCTCAAGCATTTCATACCCCTACACTTCGCCGGAAGCTTGAGCAATTTAGAGATCGAGCCTCGCAGTCAACAAATACGCAGCTCCTATCAAACGGGGGATTTCTGGACAGAAGACACCTATCGTTTTATCAACAAGCAACCTTTTCTTTATAGTAAGTCTGTACTTGTTGCTTCAAATATCTGGCATACGACGGTCTATAATCAGCAGCAGCATATCGTGCGAAGTCTGGTTTCCGATAGTGGGAAAGTCAATCGACCACCCCATCCGGTATTACTGACAGTAAGAAACAACAATGTACCCTTGTACCAACAACCACTGCCATCAACAAAGTTACCGGTTAACCTGAAACAGGGTAATGTCATTACTATTATTGACTTTAAACGCGGCCCCGGTCAGTTTTACTGGGTTAATATTCGCGCCAATATGAACAATCAAATGATCCAGGGGTGGACGTTGTTATCAAACCTAGTTCAGGGTTAATCTGAGGTTGTTCTACTTAATAGCCATTCTGGCTGCTTGTATTTGTAATCGCACTTGCTCTGGTGCAGTTCCCCCAAGATGATTTCTAGCTGCAACTGAGCCTTCAAGTGTTAATACGTCAAAGACATCATCTTCGATAATTTCTGAGAATTTCTGTAATTCTGACAGCGTCATTTCACTTAAGTCTTTGCCTTGTTCAACGCCATAACCCACGGCTTTACCTACTACTTCGTGGGCATCTCGAAACGGCATATCTTTTCTTACCAGATAATCAGCCAAATCGGTTGCAGTCGAGAAACCTTGCATGGTTGCCTGACGCATATTTGCTTTATTTATCTGCACATGCGGCATCATATCGGCGAACGCTCTTAAGCTCCCCAGTAGAGTATCAACAGTATCAAACAGAGGTTCTTTATCTTCCTGATTGTCCTTGTTATAGGCCAAAGGCTGACTCTTCATCAAGGTTAACAAGCAAATAAGATTTCCTGTTACCCTGCCCGTTTTACCCCGCACCAATTCAGGCACATCCGGGTTTTTCTTTTGCGGCATGATGGATGAACCCGTACAAAACCGGTCGGGTAAATCAATAAAATTAAATTGTGCCGAGGCCCAAAGCACAAGTTCTTCTGAAAAACGAGACAAATGGGTCATAATCAAACTGGCAGAAGAGATAAACTCAATAGCAAAATCCCGATCACTAACAGCATCCAGTGAGTTATTGGCGGGTCGCTCAAAACCCAATATTTCGGCTGTATATTCTCTGTCAATGGGATAAGTAGTTCCAGCTAAAGCAGCTGCACCTAGTGGCATGATATTGACTCTCTTGCGACAGTCTTGCAGGCGCTCATAATCCCGTACTAACATTTCATACCATGCCATCATGTGATGACCAAAAGTAATAGGTTGAGCAACCTGCAAATGAGTAAAACCTGGCATGATCGTGTCATATTCACGTTCAGCTAAATCAACTAATGACATTTGTAGCCGTTTTAACTCAGCACTTATAAAATCAATTTGCTCCCGTAGCCACAACCGGATATCGGTTGCAACCTGATCGTTCCGCGAACGCCCCGTATGAAGCTTTTTACCTGTCACGCCTATACGGTCTGTCAAACGAGCTTCAATATTCATATGCACATCTTCCAGTGCAATAGACCATTCGATTTTACCTTGCTCGACTTCGGCTTGAATATCATCAAGCCCTTGATGAATTTCTTGTTTTTCTTGATCCGTTAGTAAACCGACTTTAGCTAGCATAGCAGAATGAGCTTTTGATCCAGCGATATCATGTTTATATAAGCGTTGATCGAACTGAATTGATGCAGTAAATTCTTCTACAAAAGCATCAGTAGCTTCACTAAAGCGTCCACCCCAAGGCTTATCTCCATTGTTATTTTTAGTGTCAGTCATGATTCTTCGCCTATTATCTATGTGGGTACTAGCGGGTCAAAAATAGGGAACATAGCATATGTTGATACACATGAACAATATGAGGCTTAATCACCACTTCACTATTAAAAATAGGATGAACCACGCACATTAAGAAGCGTCATTATTATCGTTAGCATAGAGTTTAAATATTCCCCAAGTCTATTCCAAACCAAACCAAACCAAACCAAACCGAGTCTAACCATTGACCCTGTAGGGTACCTGTAGATAGTGAAGGCCGGTTAGTTCTCAATAAACTGATTAAGAACACACTTGGTGAACAATATTACGGTAATCTGAGATAATTGGATCGTACTGTAGATAGCTTGCATTTACCCACCCATCACGGCCGTTCCAGCGTATTTTTTGCCAAACGGTGTGCCCCTGATTTACCAGCTGTCCAGGGAATTTCACAATGCCAGCTGCACTGTGTGGGATATTGGATATTTTTCTGGCAGTAGCTCTCCCAGCAGCACGTACATTCAAACTTTGTCCACGAGGTACGTTCACTACCATGAATGTTCTGATTTCATTATTAACCTGACTATTACGGCTTTTTGATGAACTATTAAATCCACAACACATTGAATTTTCTGGGCTCTGCTGCACACACTGACGATGTTTTGTCAGAAATTGGGTAGCCTCTTGATCAACACTAATATAGTTATTATAAACCCAACCTTCTTTAACGCCCCAAACAACCTTCTGCCAATGTCCTTGTTGCTGGGTAGTTCTTTTCAGTATCCATCTCGCATCAGCTGGCAATTGTAGTATCACCGTTGAATTCATACTGGGATTCTGTCGCACATTTAGTACATTAGTCATCTTTAAGTTCGCGACTTTATACGCCTGGTGTGCATCACTTGCAAACGCAAGATTGATGCTTGAGAAGAGAGAAATTAAACTGGCTATTAGCCATATTTTAGTAGAATTCATATTAGACCCATTATTTAATAAATTGGTAAATGCAATGTGTTGCTGAAGACGCATCCAGTAATCGGAGCTATCTTGCCAATAGTCGCAGTATGTTGATTATTAGTTCATTTTATTTATTAAAAATAATATATTTCAGATAGTGACTTATCAAACTATATTATGTAACGATTTGTTAACGGGCTAGAGCTTCTATTGCTTTTTTGGATTACACCAAGCTTAGGAATATTCATGAGTAAACTGCTAAAACTTGGATTAGGACTGATTCTTTTCTTCTCGTTTGGATATTGGTGTGTCTACGAAAAAAGTGCACCTTTCATACAAAGTGACATCAATAACAGAGCTGTATATGCGCTGAAAGATGCAGGGTATTCTTCACTTGATGTAGAAGTGAAAGGGAGAGATCTTTTACTTAGTGGATTCGTTGATAAAGCAACTCAAAGAGGTCTCGTTGAACAAATCGCCAAAGTCGAAGGCGTTCGTCTTGTTGAAAATCAAATTACAGTAAGTAAAAAAAGTATTAATTCATCCAATTACTTTTTGAACATAAGAAAAACAGGATCGAATACACTAAATCTGCAAGGCTATGTTCCAGATGCCCTCACCCATCACAATTTTGTGTCTTATGTAATGGAAACATTTAATAGCACATCTGTTGAAGATCATTTGTTAGAACAAAAAAATCCTCCGAATGGATGGATAAGTATCAGCAAGATAGGACTAGATGGATTGAAACAACTGCAATCCGGTGTATTAAATATTACTATCGATCGACTACATCTAACCGGAAAAGTGTCTTCTAGTGAAATTCGTAAGCAAGTGATGAGAGCCATCAATGAACGTTTACCTGATAACATTGAAACCGTCACTAAGCTTGATATCGAACTAATACAGGAAAAAGGTATCCAAGACATCAAGGATATTGACACTGTTGATGACGTTGCAGACAAAACCCCTTTGTCTACAGAACTCACAGAATTAGAAATTACAGCCTGTCAGAGTAAATTAAATAAAGTACTATCTGACACAAATATCACTTTTAAAACGAGTAGTTCAGAGATTACTTCCACTAGCTATCCCGTACTTAAGAATATTGTCCAAATAAAAAAAGAGTGTCCCAACCTGATGATGCTTATCGGAGGCCATACGGACAGCACAGGTAATAGTAGTTTTAATCAGCAGCTCAGCGAACGACGTGCCATAGCTGTAAAAGAATACCTTTCAAATGCAGGTACAGATAATGATAAATTGCTTGCAGAAGGGTTTGGATCTAATCGGCCAATAACTAGCAACAAAAATAAAAAAGGCCGCAAAAAGAATCGGAGAATTGAAATAACACTAGAAGAGACCACTCAATGAGTTACTTGATTTCAGAATTATGGTTATGTTTATCCATCGCCTCTGTCCTGGGCGGCTTGATAGGTTGGTTTCTGCGTGGTGACAATACTTCAAAACTCAAAGAAATAGAAGATAGATGGCGAAGCAGGTTCTCTGAGCTTGAATATTCTAACCATGCTTTAATCAATCGTTTAAAACAAGGTGGGGCATTTGAAAATAAGTATAAAAATTTGCAGGTGCGACTTCTAAGAATGAATAAAGCGGCTGATTTAGCGAATCAACAACTTAAATTTAAGCAAGTATCATTATCAAAACTGCAACATGACCTGGAACAAAGCAATCTCAAGCTAATAGATAAAAAATCTCAAATAAATGAACTGGTCACACAACTTTCAAATATCGAATCTCAACAGAACGATGGACAAATCAAAACGCTTATCACAACACCGGATCAACATGAAGGTATGAGAAAAGATAGAAAGAATAAAATGGATGATACCGCTGAAATAAAAAAGCTAACTTTGCAGATAGATAAGAAAACAGCACTCTATGCAACGATGAAAGATAAGTATGAAAAATTAGTGAAGAAAACAGATGAATATAAAGCCAGCCTTATAGACGCGGAGTCAAAATTGCGGGTTACTACTCAAATGCTTAAAGATCAATCTGGTTCGTCAAAGAATATATAACATTTTTAATTACATCAGCCTAGGCGTAATTAATCTAAGGCTAACTTTCCGTTCCTTCGACAGGCTCAGAACACTACAGTAGCAGCACCCCAAGCCTGTCGAAGGGTACAGAACTCTTGCACATATTTACAATATGAAAACTATAACCTATTGTTATTAAATGAACTTAAGATCAGGCTAGACATGTGGTAATCAGGATATGCTCTACTGTGTTTTTGCCAGCCAAATAGAGGTTAATAAGCCACACGATTCTTCAAAATCACCATCCATTATTTCCTCAACGGACAAATTTTTATAAAGTAACTGCATGTAAGGGTCATACGGTAAATTTTTATGGTAAGTTTTTGCTGCACTATGTAGAGGTGTAACTTTTGCAGATTTTTTTTGCGTCTGATTCTGCCAGGCAATAGCAGGTTCTAGCAATAATGAGCTTGGTCGTTGTTGACCACCGATATAATGATCTATTAGCTCTACAAGCAATGCTTCGCTGTCTTGAATATCCCCGAGAAGCCATTCCTGATCTTTTGTCAGTAGCCATGTTACAGTGTTTTCAGTAGGCTCCATTAACTGCGTAAGTAAATGTGTGATCCATGCAGGTAATAAGTCTTTACCCTTTAAATTGGCATAACGATAAAATAAACTACCTTGCTCGTATTGTTGTTCAAGGCTACCCACTATTCGATATTCGCCTAAAACCAGATCAATGGAAATAGGTGTTAATCGTTTCCCCATAGCTTTACTTGCGACTTTCTTAGCAAAATCTATAACTATTTCCCGATGTGCTTCAAAACTAACTTTCCCATTACTCCCGCTTAACCAGCGACCTTGTGCCATTAAACGCAAATAAAATGCTTCATCATCAAGGTTGCCAGCTAGATGTCGCTCAACCCATTCTTGAGTGATGGTATATGTGCTAAGGGCGTCTAGTAAAAAAGGCTCAGTCTCAGCGGCTCTACCTTCAATAGCAGGAATTGAAATCTGTAGTTGTTGTTGAACAAAGTGTCGTTGTGGATGTTGGAAAAATGAAAATAAATCATGTAATTCAATGATAGTCTTCGCGTCTTGTGTAATCTTTCCCTGCCACCAATCATGCCTTTCCTCATGTTGCCGTCGAGCTAATGCATTTGCTGTTGCAAGCTGCTGAGCAGAATAGCTGAAGAATATATCGCTATCTGTAAAATATTGGCGGCTATGTGCATGTAACGAGTGAAAAAACGGTAATTTAATTTCGTCTTTAGATAAATAGTATTCGTCCAAAACCTCTAGTAATTCAGAAACGACGACTGATGGAGGGATAGGGCTATTGCCATTTTTAGATTGTCCAATATAGGTAATAATAAGTTGCTGTTGCGCTGACAGCAACACTTCGAGAAACTGGTAACGTTCATCAACACGCGGAGATTTATCTCCCTTGCGAAAGTTACTTGCCATCAGGTCAAAAGCAGCGCGAGTTTCTACCCGCGGATATTCTCCCTCATTCATACCCATTAACGCTATAATTTTAAAAGGGATAGCACGCATCGGTAGCATTGAACAAAAGGTCAATTGGCCGCGTAAAAAGCCTGCACCCGATTGTTGGTTAGTTGCTGTAGTGTTAAACCACGCGAGAATAACGTCTAAACTAACTTTATTTTGATGGATGTCTTGGAAGGTTGATAATTCGGTGATTAGTTTGATGAGCGCTGCATAAGCATGTTGAAAAGCATCGGTAGACACTAATAATCGTTCTGCAAAGTAACTTAGATGTTCTATCCAAAAATACAAGGTATGGGGTTTGGAAAATGTTTTTTTAGCCTGACTAAGCAAACTGAAAAAGTCATGTAATCCACCTAACGCTTGTGCCTGCGAACCTTCTATTTCAGCAAAGGGCAGAACTGCATTCTTATCATCTAACCCAGAAAAACGGCTATCATCAGAATTCGCATATCCCATGAGCAATCTTTCGATACCTGCCCGCCAGCTATTTTCTGTAAACGCAGGAAAGCCCAATTCGGCTCTATGTTCTGCTGATTCACCCCAACGGATATAAGTTTCAGCAACCCATGTCCGTATGTTCTCAAGATCAGCGGGCATCAGTGCAAATTTTTGATGAACCACCTCTTGTTCAAGCACATCAAATACAGATTCTAACTCCCAACGATTTTGACTCATTGACAGAAAACGTAAAAAAACACTCAAAGGATCATTGCTATCAAGCATATTTCGATCAGCTATAGCGTGTGGAATATCTTCAAAAACTGCGGAGATATAGGGTGCGTAGTGGGTGATGTCGGGTGTCATCACCACAATATCACGAAGGGTTAGGCTGTGATCCTCATCCAGACGCTTTAGCAATTGATCCTTAAGCACTTCAGTTTCACGCATGCGACTATGACAGGCATGAATGCTGATACTGTGGTCTGGTTTCAAATTTTTCTTATTCTTGTTCTTTTTATTGTTACTTGTTCTGTTGTTGCTGTTTCCATCCAGACTATTGTTAAGAATATCATTTTGTAACCGTGCTAAAACAGCATTGCCTTTATGTTTTTCGAAGCTGACATATTCTAGTTGAAAATCGCATTGTTCCAGTAACAACTGTTGAAAGTCCCTACCCTGTTGCCCTAATGCGGATAATAACGGATGACCAATATTGAATAGTATGTCTTTTTCTTCAGTGACATTGTCCAGTGATTGTGTTTGCTCGTTCGCAGCCATTTGTCTGGCGAGTTGTCGCTTGTTCGGTAAATCTGCCCAATAGGCCTTGGCTGGATTCAACAAGAAAAAATGAACATCAATAAAGTTAGCTATCGTTTGTAAAAAACTCAGATAAATAGGCGACATGCCGTTAATACCAAAAATACAAAGTCGTTCAGGCAACACTTTTTTTGCTTCGCAGGAATCCATTTTTTGCAACTGTTTGATAACGGATAACCAAAGGCTGCCTTTGCTGTTGCATTTGGGTTTATTGCTGCTCTTGCTATCAGCATTGATATTCGAGGTTAATTGCTGCCACAACTTCCGTTGCCACTCTTCTGCTGGATTCTGTAAAACAGATTGATCTTTCTCCCAGGCCAATAACCAATCTGGTCGCATAAACTGATACTGATCAAACAGAAAGGCGAGTTTTTCTGAAAGTTGATAGCGCTTTAAATCTTCACTCTCCCCTTCGATATAGTGCTGTAAAATATCGAAGGGCTCATCATTCAACCCTCTTAACGCGTTATCGAGGTGCCAAACCAGAAACTCCTGATTGAATAATTCAACTTCTTCGTCAATAGTAAGTTTATCTACAATTCGAGCTAAGAATTTTCCCGGGAAATGAAACTCAAAATTAGCCCATATACCTTTCTTTTCGGCGAGTTGTTGAGATAACCAGCGTTGCATACCCTGACTTTGAATCAAGAACTCCTCTTTAACAAAAGGATGTGACAGTGGTGTTTCCAGAATCGTATCTAAATGCGCTAACAGGTTTTCAGTCTTGTTGGAGGCATGAAGAACAAACATTGAAATACAACTCTGTGGAAGTCAGCTACGATGGAATGACAATATCATGAACCACGAGGTGCAGAATCAGATAAAGGATCTGCCCCTATCGTACCCTGCAGAGAACTTAAGTATTCTTCGCTACTGATAAATTCGAGTTTTTCTTTAGCTTTCTGCAAGCGGTCAGCAATACCTAAGCGATCAGCGAGGTCTTCATGACTTTCTTTTTCTAGGAATTTTTCAAGGTATGCACAATTCTTCTCCCAAAGCAGGATATCGCGTTGTTGTTTTATCTCAAGCCTTTGCTGATACCAGTCCGAGGCTAATAATATTTCACGCGTAAATAACTCACGTATCTCAGGGTGATGAACATCTTTTCCTTGATACTCTCCTCTAGCCATAATGGTTAACAAGGCTTTTAATGGAGGACAGGCATCATCAATACTACCATCTTCAAGATACGTTTGTGCCACGAGTTGCTGTGCCTCTATGATATTATTGACACCATCAACGAAGACATCTAAATCCTGTGTTTCTGGTTTCAGAAACGACTCGTTTATTACGACAGCCGGATTATCAAAAATCTTTCCCAACATTTTCTTCAAAACTAGATAAAGTAGGTTACCTGCAGTACATAAAGCGTGCCTAGATGCAGCTGAGAAGACGTTGCCCGTCAGTGGCTCAGATACACGCGGCAATAGGCATAATAAATAAATATTGTTATCGGCTGAACCGTTTCGAAAGAAATCTCTCTTATGGCATAAGATATGGCTTGACAACAGCAAACCGAAAAGTGGATTGGTTGCTGATATCATGCGTAGTACTAGATGTCAATATCACTCACAAGTAAAATGGGTGAAGCAGAACATAAGGTTTATACAGAGTCAAAAAATGGCTAAATCGATGGTAGAGGGCAAGACGAGTGACTTCTGGGCCGAGGTCAACATGATTAAAGGGTGTAAATCTACTATAACAACGTCTGTCGATGGCGAAGTTGATGACGGTTGCATTGCGGATCTTTTTGCCTATACGTATAAAACACTGTATATAACTCTGTGTCATATGATCCGACAGAACTCCGAAAAATTCAAGATACAGTTGATCCTATTATCCTAGATAAATTTGAAAAATCGATTACTACAATTGATGACGTAAGAACATCGATAGCTTCATTAAAACCTGGTAAGGCAGATGGCAGATATGGAGTTTTAACCGATCATATTATGCATGGTGGGCACAACCTGCATGTGCATGTATGTCAATTATTCACTTGCATGTTAATACATGGTATGCCACCCAGTAGCTTATAATCGTCTACACTGGTACCTATCCTTAGATATAAACGCAAGAGTCTGAGTGTGTCAGACAATTACAATTATACAGCTATTGCGCCGAGCTCACCTATATGTAAGGTACTCGATACGGTAATTTTACGCAAATATGGTGAGTTGTTGAGCACTTGTGATTTGCAAAACGGGTTTAAAGAACATGGTTCGACCAATGCTTGTACATTTATGGCAAAGGAAACCATCCAATATTATTTGCAGAACGGCAGTAATGTGTATGGTACAGTGTTGGATGCAACGAAGGCCTTTGATAGAATTGACTTCTGTAAATTATTCAGAGAGATGATCAAAAGAAAAATACCTCCACTTGTAATACCTTTAATTATGGAAATGTACGAGAAACAAAGTATGGCTGTACGGTGGAACAATGAGTATTCCGATTCGTTTGGAGTATCGAATGGAGTTAAAAAAGGTGGTGTATTGTCTACGATATTGTTCTGTATAGGGCCTATATATATATATATATATATATATATTGATAACCTGCTAATGTCATTGAAGAAAAACGACATAGGATGTCATGTAGGATCCTATTTTTGTGGGGCATTTGGGTACACGGACGACATCATGCTTTTAAGTCCAAGTATAAGCGGCCTACAAAATATGTTAGACTGTTGCAGTGAGTTTGCAACTACCTATAATGTTAAATTTAACCCGTCTAAAAGTAAATGCATTACGTTCTCTCAGAAGAAAAATATAATAAGTAGCCCAGAGCTATATATGAACGATGTTAAACTTGACAATGTACAACTTGTCAAGCATTTGGAACACCTTATCACGAGTGATTTGACTGATGATAAGGACATCATGCATCATACCTCCATGTATAACAGAAAGGCGAATACAGTGCTGTCAGATTTTAAACACATCAGTGGCGATTTACGTGTAAAATATATGCAATCCTACTGTAGTAGTTTTTATGGATCACAGTTATGGGACTTATCCAATAAGTGTATTGACAAATCAAGTATATCATGGAGAAAATCGATTAAAGAAGCTTTAAATATTCCTGTCAGAACTCATTTTGTATATTTAACACTATTAAATATGTGAATGCTTACCATTGAATGTTCAGCTGGAGCTGCGAGTTATGAAGTAAGTGTTTTTATTAACGGTATGAACAGTACAAACACAACGTTTCGTTGTTTATCTAATCATGATTGTATGAATAGAGGTTCAACTATTGGCAAGAACATGAATGTGGAAGTATGACGTACCACTAAAGATGTGTCGTGGGACATATGTCGCTATTAACAAGCTCATAACTAAAAGGTACAACAATTATATAAAAAGGGATGATGACATCAATTCTAGCATTATTGCTGAGTGTATTAAGATACGTGACGACACTATGACCTGTGACACTATGAACCAATGTGATACTAACGACCTAGTCATGTATGTGACGACCATGTAGTTGAATTGTCGGCCACACCATGTTTTGTACTTTTGGTGTTTCTGACACACCACGTCTTGTTGTTGTACTATTATGTACGAAATAAACAATAATATTATTATTATTATTATTATAAACAAACATAGGTAAGACATTTGAGAAACCAGATTGAGATGGCTAGAACATGTGGAGAGAAAGACAGAGGAAGATGTAATAATGCGAACATGGAAGTGGGTGGAGACCGAAAGGAGGAAGAACAATACTAAGGTGATCTTATATATATATTAAATATTATATATTTATAACTGACACACCAAACATGCATTTCTAGGGCTAACACAGGAGTGGTTTATTACAGAGCTGTTCCTCTATAGATATTGAAAGGGCATGAACTTTACCGATACATTTACCCCCTGCGTTGGATTATTTATATAGCTTAGGGACCATCGGCTTATAATGTCTCCTCCAAAAGACCTCGACAATGTGAAGTTAAGGAACTTGCTCACATTTCGCCAGTGTCATACAAAAGGACGCGCATGAGACAGGAGTACACATTGAGAAAAAGTACAAGGTCGAATAACGTGGAGAAGGAAACTTGATGCACATATCGCAAATAGGGACAAGGCCGAAGAAGACGATGATGAATGATAGCGTGTGCCGGCTGTACATAATAGCGTATTTATTCTCACGGCGACAACATGTTAACGCACCATAATAAGATCGGGCTACGCATATGTGAGCAGTGTCCTTGCTAATGGTCAATTGTCGCTTGCTCTGAAGAGTGTTGTTTTGAGTGACCAACACACCATGTTAGAACTGGTGACATTTGGCCGAAATTACGCGCGTATGCAGAAAATATATATATATATATATATATATATATATAGCGTATTTATTCTCACGGCGACAACATGTTAACGCGCCATAATAAGATCGGGCTACGCATATGTGAGCAGTGTCCTTGCTAATGGTCAATTGTCGCTTGCTCTGAAGAGTGTTGTTTTGAGTGACCAACACACCATGTTAGAACTGGTGACATTTGGCCGAAATTACGTGCGTATGCAGAAAAAAAATATTAAAAAATGACCGTTGACACACCTTGCCAATCTACTGTGTCATGTGCTTATTCGAAGCTACGACGAGGTTGAATGGCACGAAATTGGGATCTGCAAAGGTGGAACGGCCTTGCGCCAAGGCCCAAGCTCGTGGCTTGCGCCAAGCTGAGGGCAGTGCAATCCACAGAGAGGCAACCGTTAAGTGGATCACATTACGGTTACTACAACCAGCGAGATTCAAGGGCGAGCAAAATCGATCGGTCCAATAGCGACTACACCTGTGGCAATAATATGTAGAAACAAACGGCGAGCCAATAATCAAAGTATTGTAAGAGCGCCGCCACTTGCAGCCTGAACTCATAAATAACGTACGAGTTCAGACAGCGAGTGAGATTCTGCGACTGAATTATCGCCATCGAACACGATGTCGTAAATGCACCTGCCTGTCGTAGGCCTAGTGCCAAGTTGGACCAGCATCAACATAGTAGTCTTTAAGTTGGGCCTATAAACCAAGGTTACGTATAATAGTGTATCATTCATGTAGCAGACATCGCAGAAAGGTGAACAATGATCTTCGATCCCGAATATGGATCAGCTGCGGCGCATGCGTGTCGCTTGTGGCTTACCACACGGCATTGTTCCTTCACACAGACAATATATTGGAACATACCAATGTCATCCCGAGCGCGAATAGCCTGATATGATGTAATATCTCGTCGTCATCGGGTTCCATCCTTTGCTGTGTCGGATGCAATGAGTTGCCGCCAGTAGTTCCTGTATTGTGCCTTCCTTGTTGCCTCCGCGTAGTTGGACTGAGCGGTGCTTCACGATATGGTCAAACTAACCCATTTTCTTATTTCTGATGTCAGCAAGCAGGCATGCCTTCTTCAGCTGAACTCGTCTCAATACCTGTTGATTTGTAAATTTAATTGTCGAGGATTTTTTTTGAATTGTCGATTCATGCTTCGTGTCATCACTTATAATTTTGCACGAATCATCAAGGAGTTTGATAGATCGCTTTCATTCGGAATCATGAATAAAGATACACATCTCAAAACAAATAAGGACATTGATATGGACGGTGGAAACATGAACTAGTACAATCACAGCACTAGGATGCCGTCTATATTCTGAACGTTTGTTATTATTCCTGATTTTTCATTTCGAACAGTCTTCCAGCGAAAGTCCACGAGTTGATTCTCCGTGAGCTATATCCCTGGTGCAGCATGAGAGAGAGGTAGACATACTCTTAGCTGCGATGGAGGGGAATGAAATGTTTCGATGTTAATAGCGAGACTGTATATAAAACTAGTATATCCGTTTCAGTTTGCACATTGAATGATCGAAAATCGTTGAGTTATGAAAGACGATTGCTTGCTGCCGCACGATTAAGAGTATGTGGGGTGTTTAAACCACCGTTATGTTATCTGTTACGTTGATCTCAATCGGAATTGAATGCGGCTCTGTGGAGGCGATGTTTCGGAAGAATATATACGGAAGACATGAAAACATATTTATACATGCAGGGTAGCACATTGAAAATAGATTACTCTGTTTTTCAAAGTAGCCCTGTAACCACTAAA
>CBDCZP010000009.1:0-149220 GCA_965224605.1 Thiotrichaceae bacterium | reverse complement strand
TGATGATTAACTCCTTGTTTCCTGTGTCGGATGAGAATGCGCATGCAGAGGCTTCATCTAACGGCACCCAACCTCCATTATTGAAAGTTTCTGTTGAATCGTTGCTTTCAGGAAAAATGAAGTTTGTGTCATGGGCGGGAAGGTCTGTGGCTATTGTTAAACGGATAGACCCTCCCAATAATTTTCAGCCGGGTCAGCCCCTTAATAACCAGTGGCGTTCGGTCAAAGCTGAGTATTTTGTTTTCTATAACTCAGTAGGTGTCTCACAATGTCCTTTGTATTTAATGCCAGTAGGGGATCGCCTGAAAGATACGTGCAGTGGAGTTTTTTATGATATTAAGGGTGAAAGAATCAGTGGTAATGGCGTTTCTTTGCAAATACCACCTTATTATTTTGAATCAGATACTACGTTGGTAGTAGGTCAATGGGGTGGTAATGACGTTGATAATGATAATGGCGATGCTCAGGATTCGGTGCGAGGTAAATAAATATCGTATCGGGTAGATTTTCCTGTTATCTGGAAAGCAGGTTTAGGATATAAGCTTTCGGCTAATCGTGGGCGTTTAACCACAATTCGTTTTAAGGCACGGGGTAATGCCGCTTCAATTAGCTGCTTCGCATCAATGTCTTTACCTATCAGATGATGAAATAGAGCCATTTCTTTTTTCACTTTGGCTGATTTTTCTCGGTAAGGGAACATCGGATCAATGTAAATAACATCGGGATAATGTTGTTTTTCTAACGAGGCGAGATAGTCCAGACTATCTGTATGGTGAGTAGATAGTCGATTAATAATAGCTTGTATCTCCTCATTACCTGAAAGACGAGCACGCATTATGGCATCCTCTAGCAACAAGAAAACTGGCAATGTACGTTCCAGTAAGGTGATCTGACAACCCAATGTCGCTAGCACAAAAGCATCCCTGCCAAGTCCTGCTGTGGTGTCAATGACGGTTAGATTTGGGTGCTTGTTCAGACCGATGGCTTTTGCTATCTGCTGTCCTTTTCCTCCACCATAAAGCCGCCGATGATGGTTTTTCCCCGCTAAAAAATCAATATAGAGAGGCTTTAATGAAGAGTCTTCGGTGTATTGGAGTTCTAGATGTGAGTGGGTTAGATGGAGCAGGAAAGAAGGTGGATTATCATCTACATTGCTAACGTTTTTGGTATTGGTATTGGTAATGTATAAAGGGATATTGCTTGATTGGGCTAGCTGGTGAGCCGCATCTTGAGTATTTTCGTCATAGCTAATGGCAATAAGCATGGCTTGAACAGTTAATAATGAGGAGGAGGTGTTTCTTCATCTTGAGGTTTTATCGCAGAGTCTTGCATAGTCTTCATGCGTTCGGCCAACGTCTCAAGTGTTTTCTCAAGCTTTTTGATATGTAATTGTTGACGATGCAGGGTGGTGCTCAATGATTCGATAGAATCCTCATGTTGCATCATGAGGATTTCCAGTTCTGCGATACGCTCGGCAGACAACCTACCGGCCTCTTGTTGCTGCGATCTTAAGGCGTAAGGCATTTAATTTGATAAAACCTTCTGCATCTTTTTGATCGTATGCGCCTGCGTCATCTTCAAAAGTAGCAATGTCTTCATCGAATAAAGAATCGGTATCGGACTTTCTACCGACCACGGCAACATGACCTTTGTACAGCTTCAGGCGTACCGTACCATTCACATATTTCTGTGATTCATCAATCATCACTTGCATCATTTCACGTTCCGGACTCCACCAATAGCCGTTGTAAACCAGCTTGGCATAACGTGGCATCATTTCATCTTTGAGATGCATCGCTTCACGATCCATAGTGATGGACTCAATAGCGCGATGTGCCGTTAACATGATTGTACCACCCGGTGTTTCATAACAACCACGTGATTTCATGCCCACATAACGATTTTCAACAATATCCAAACGACCAATGCCATTATCACCACCGATCTTGTTCAGTGTTTCCAGCATGGTTGCAGGCGATAAGGCATCACCATTCAAGCTGACTGGATCGCCTTTTTCATAACCTAGTTCAATGTAGGTTGGCTCATCAGGTGCATTTTCAGGGGACACCGACCAGCGCCACATATCCTCTTCCGCTTCTGTCCAGGGGTCTTCCAAAGGCCCGCCTTCATAGGAGATATGTAGCAGATTCGCATCCATCGAATAGGGTGATTTTTTACCGCGTTTTTGTTCTACCGGAATACCGTGCTTTTCAGCATAAGCCATCAATGACTCACGTGAACTTAAATCCCATTCTCGCCAAGGCGCGATGATTTTCACACCCGGTTTTAGTGCATACGCTCCTAGCTCAAAACGTATTTGATCGTTACCTTTGCCCGTTGCACCGTGTGAGATAGCTTCCGCACCGGTGTCGTTAGCAATTTCAATAAGACGTTTGGAAATCAATGGACGCGCAATAGAAGTGCCGAGTAGATATTCGCCCTCATAAATCGCATTAGCACGAAACATAGGGTAGACGAAATCACTAACAAACTCTTCACGAAGATCTTCAATATAAATCTCTGTTAGTCCCATTGCCACAGCTTTAGCTCTGGCAGGTTCGACTTCTTCACCTTGACCAATATCGGCGGTGAAAGCCACGACTTCACATTGGTACACATCTTGTAACCATTTAACAATGATGGACGTATCAAGACCGCCTGAATAGGCTAAAACAACTTTATTGATGGATTGAGACATAGTGATATTGAAACTTAAGTTTATAAAACGTAAATAGAAAGGGCTTACAAACTATTGTAAGCCCTTTTGAATATGGTGGCTATGCCGAGATTCGAACTTGGGACCCCATCATTATGAGTGATGTGCTCTAACCAGCTGAGCTACATAGCCGTTGAGGGCGGTAATTATAAGCGTGTGAAGCTACCTGTCAACCGCTTTGTTTCCGTAACGACTCAGCTGAACGTGTTGGTTTGCTCAGGAGCCTTGTTAAAGAGGTGGTAAAGCGACATGTGCTATTTCTATTCTGTTTTATCCGTGTCGGTTACTTTACCTGTGTCATCATCTATATTGTTTATGTTGCTCTCTTTTTTGCCGTCTTTTTGGGCTGATAGATCTTTGAGATCAGGGGGTGTGATTTCCCCCGATGGTGCTTTTGTCACGGAAGATTCGCTATTTTGTATTTTGGAGATCAGTCGTACTAGCTGTTGCCTCTATTGTTGGTTGACTTGCCCTAAAGCCAAAAAACACAATAGCTGCAATTAACAGGGTGAAAATAACAATACGTAAAAAGCGAGACATTTCAAATTCTACCAAGTAGCAACAATTATCAGAATTATATCATAGCTAGTGGATAGCTATATTATTTATGACCTTAGATTGATTTCAGTGGTAGTTCTATTGATAATATCTTAGCATCCCGATTAGTTTTTCTTATTGAGTGATAGATGTTTGTAGTGTATATTTATGCGCTAGTTTTACATATCTGTTTGCTGCTAAAGAGCTTATTCTCTCTTCCCTCCCCTATATAAGCAGTGAGAGTATGGTCTGATAAAACAGATGTAACATAAAGATTGTCTTAATTCAGGGTGTTAATATGAAGTCACTAAAAGGCTCTATTCCAAGCATTATTGGAATCAAAATTCTACCTGATTACCCACGAAACTCAGCCATACTTGCTAAAATTTAATCAGCGGGTGGTCGCCTAGTGACTAGGCTGACCCGTAATAATGCTTCTGAAAGTTATCAATAGAGGAGCGTTTCCATGAAAAAGAACAAGATTCAGTTTCAAAAAGGATATAGTTTGCCCGAACTCATGCAAGACTATGGAACCGAGGAACAATGTCAGCAAGCCCTGTTTAAATGGCGTTGGTCTTCAGGGTTTATCTGTAGTGAATGTGGCAGTAAACACTACTGTAGCCTAAAGTCTCGCCAGTTGTACCAGTGTAACCATTGCCATCATCAAACTTCCGTTATTAGCGCCACTATCTTTGCCGCCACCAAGCTTCCACTCACCACTTGGTTTCTTGCGATCTATCTGCTGACACAGGGCAAGACCAGTATTTCAGCTTTGGCACTAAAACGCCAACTGGGTGTTTCCTATAACACAGCCTGGATGCTTAAGCATAAAATCATGCAGGTCATGATGGAGCAAGACAATAGTCGACCCTTGTATGGGTTGATACAAATGGATGATGCCTACTACGGTGGCGAACAACGTGGAGGGAAGCGTGGCCGTGGTGCTGCTAATAAGGTTCCCTTTGTTGCAGCGGTTGCTTGTAATGAACAAGGTCATCCCATGAAAATGCGTATGAGTGCACTAAAAGGCTTCACACTTAAAGAAATCACTCGGTGGAGTAAAAAACATCTAGTTTCCAGCAGTTCAGTTATTTCAGATGGTCTTGCTTGCTTTTCAGCCGTTAGTAAAGCGGGCTGCCAACATGACTCCATTGTGACAGGTGGTGATCCTTCAAGTGTTCAAAAAGAGGAATTCCTATGGGTCAACACCATGATTGGTAATGTTAAAAATGCTATTACTGGAACATATCACTCTGTCAGCATCAGCCACCTTCCTCGTTATCTAGCTGAGTTTTGCTACCGTTTCAACCGCCGGTTTGATCTTCGTCAGATGATTCCTCGATTCATGTCCGTAGCGGCTAGAACTCCTCCTATGCCTATGCGACTCCTAAAGTTGGCTGAGGATTGTGGGTAATCAGGAAATTCTATCTGTTTTTTTCATAATAGGAATTTTTGTCGCAGACTCGACGGCTCTTGACATCCAACGATTAAACACAGCGAGTGGCTCCACAGGAAATACCACATTAACCATAAACCACGAGCTCCTAGCAGGTCAAAGCCGTATAGTAGTCGTGGGTATTAGTGTAGAGGATAGCCAAGGCGTCGGTCGAACCACTAGTATTACCTATGGTGGTTTGCCGATGCATGCGATTGCAGGGAGCCTGTCCACTACAGTCAGCGGTGGCACGAGTATCATCACCGAGTTGTATTATTTACTAGAAAGTGAACTCCCCGGCACTGGGAATACAACCTTGTCGATCACTCATAACGGCAACGATATCAGTGCCGGAGTGACGTTGTTAGGCGGAGTGCAACAAAGCACACCGGATACAGTATCGATCAGCAGTGCACTTACCCCGACGCAGATCAGTACAAGTATTACCACCACAATAGCCGGCAGCATGATAGTCGATGTCATAGGAGGAGGGCATCCTCAAAACAGAGGGGTCTTTGTTGCGGGTGTCGATCAGAGCGAATCGTGGGATGCGAATGCTCCGAGCAGCCAGAGTGCATCGAGTACCCGTATAGCCGCAGTGCCAGGCGCCTATAACCTGTTATGGGATTGGCAAGACAATGGCAGCACCCTCAACCGGGCAGCACACTCAGTCGTGGTATTGTCGCCACAAAGCGGAGGTACCCCCCCGACCAATCAAGCGCCACAAATAACGGCGATAGCCGATCAGAGTGTCGTTGAACAACAAACAAAGAATGTAGGTGTTAGCGCATCGGATTCAGATGGCGACGCAGTTACTTTATCCTTAGCATCAGGACAGCCCGGTTTTGTTGTGCTTACCGACAATGGAGATGGCACAGGCAGCATAGCGCTCAGCCCAGGATCAGCAGACTCAGGAACTTATACCGTAACTGTTAATGTCTCAGATGGCGCATTGACTGACAGTACTAGCTTTACACTAACGGTCGTAGATGAAGCCACCCCTCCCATCAATCAAGCGCCACAAATAACGGCGATAGCCGATCAGAGTGTCGTTGAACAACAAACAAAGAATGTAGGTGTTAGCGCATCAGATTTAGATGGAGACTCGGTCACTTTATCCTTAGCATCAGGACAGCCCAGTTTTGTTGTGCTCACCGACAATGGAGATGGCACAGGCAGCATAGCGCTCAGCCCAGGATCAGCAGACTCAGGAACTTATACCGTAACTGTTAATGTCTCAGATGGCGCATTGACTGACAGTACTAGCTTTACACTAACGGTCGTAGATGAAGCCACCCCTCCGACCAATCAAGCGCCACAAATAACGGCGATAGCCGATCAGAGTGTCGTTGAACAACAAACAAAGAATGTAGGTGTTACCGCATCGGATTCAGATGGCGACGCAGTTACTTTATCCTTAGCAGCAGGACAGCCCGGTTTTGTTGTGCTCACCGACAATGGAGATGGCACAGGCAGCATAGCGCTCAGCCCAGGATTAGCAGACTCAGGGTCTTATACCGTAACTGTTAATGTCTCAGATGGCGCATTGACTGACAGTACTAGCTTTACACTAACCGTCGTAGATGAGGAAAGTACTGACGCCAACCCAACAGGCACTCTCAACGATACTGGCATCACCAGCTTCACCGACAGCACCGAAGATGGCAATCATGGTAGAGATGTGACTTTCAATGACAATAGCAATGGTCATGCCGGCTTTGATTATACAAAGATAGGCACGAGCGGTACGCTGCTTCAAGGTAATGGGCAGGCTTCCTGTGTTAAAGATAATGTCACGGGTCTCATCTGGGAAGTAAAGACGAATGATAGTGGCCTACACGACAAGGACGATGTCTATAGCTGGTATAACACTCTCAATACGGCAGAAAACCTGAACGTCCCCGGATTTGACAGACCTTCCAATACTGCCATTCGTGCCGACGTGAGTAACAGCAATGTGAACGGTAGCGATGATGTTTGTTTTGGCTACGATTCCAGTGATCCGGATAACACCGCAAAACTGTGCAATACCCAAGCCTATGTAGCTCGTGTTAATACAGCGGGATTATGTGGCGCATCAGACTGGCGAATCCCTTCGCGCGAAGAGCTACGTTCTTTGCTCAAGATGGATAACATGCAAATCAAAGGAGGGGTCAGCTATATTGATAGTGATTACTTCCCTAATAATCAAGCGAGTTACAAAGTACAATGTTACGACTATTTTGAGCAAATCGGCGGCGTGTACACACTCAAAGCCAGTGCCGCAAGCGACCCAGACTACCAAACGTATTGCAGTAACTTCACGATCGGTGATGATGATGTAACCCGTGGTAGAGGTTTTGGTTACGCCACAGCGAACTCATCAGTGACTAAGGAAAACTCTTCATGGACAATGTATTTTGATGATTTCACCGTAGCACACGGAATCATCAAAGATGAACTTCGCTATGTCCGTTTAGTCAGAGGAGCCAAGTTAGCCACGAATGCATCCAGTCGTTATACCGCACAGGGGAATGGTACGGTAGCAGATAATATAACGGGTCTTACCTGGAAAAGGTGTTTAGAAGGCTACCTTTTTGATAGTGCGGCAGCATCGTGTAGCGTAGATAGCTCAGATGTTAGCAGCTTCACTTGGGCGGAAGCCTTGCAGCGTGCGCAAACGGTGGCGAATGACAACGGGGTCGTCTGGCGAGTGCCAAATATGAAGGAATTGGGCTCCATCACCAAGCATGACGTAGTCCGCTTTGCGATTGATACGGATGCTTTTCCAGATACGCCTACATCAGGACGAACATGGACAGCCTCGCCGCATACCGGTACAGGCTCATTTGTTTGGACGATTACCATTTAATAATGGCGGTGACCGTGCGAATAGACAAACTGACTCACTGTCTCTTCGGCTTGTGCATAATTGAGTAGGCTAATGTATGGACTTCTTTGGAGTTAGTGTTCTATTTCCCGCGTTCCCAAACTCCTGTTTGGGAACGCATGCTGGAATTCCATTTCAATGATTCGTATGTAAAGGAGGGAAGCATAGTGGAAACGGGAGTTTCCTTCCTTCAGGTAAGTCATGAAACGGTTCTCCGTGTTATTGCCTTAGAGTGAAGGGAAAACCATTTCCTACAACACGCGTCTAACCGTGTCATGGACAGGGCTGTTCAATGCTAATTTTTCTCATACAATGAATAGCCAATTTGCATTTTTGGTAGGTCGAATAAGCGATAGCGCCATCCGACAAACACATTAAATTCAATATCTTGTCGGATGGCGTTCCTTATCCGACCTACCCATCATATGAAGATTCAATAGTATTTTGTACAAAAGAGCTAGCATTGAACAGCCCTGTGTCATGGATCACTGTATTCATCACACCTATTTTTGTTGGAGTGCTAGTGGCCAGTAGTCTGTACTAATTGTGGCTTTAGCGAATAGGAATATGCTCTAATCTACTATGTTTGATATAGTAGATTAATTAGATTTTACCCTATAGCAGTAAAACAAGGTTAAGACATGAATGAGAGTAAGATTGTACTAATTTATGATAAAGAATGTCCCGTTTGTAAAAACTATACGCAGATGGTGCAGATTAGAAAATCAATTGGTGAGATGAGGTTGATCAACGCACGAGATAATTCTGAAGAAGTTCGTGAGGTACTCGAGCAAGGCTTTGACTTAGATCAAGGGATGGTCTTGAAAATCGATGATAATCTTTATTATGGAGCTGATGCGATGCATACTATTGCTCTCCTCGGTAGTAGATCGGGGGTTTTCAATAAGATTAATTATTGGATGTTTAGATCTAAGCGATTTTCCCATACTATTTATCCAGTACTTAAATATGGTCGAGCAGTTCTCTTAAAACTACTTGGCAAAAAACTAATAAATACTTAAATACACTTTATTTTGATTTGTCGAAGCGGCTTATGCATCTGCCAAGGGTTATGCATAATCACCCCTACGGCTAAATTGAGCGCCGAAAACTTATGACAATCCTCCAATTAAAACAACTAAACACGATAATCAGTGCATGTTGTGTAAGCTAACGAACCCCTAAAAGTAAGTAATTCTATTTTAAATAAATAGAGGCGCTTATTAAACTTATGAAGGCCTATCTCTGATGACTGTAAACACTGGTAATGCTCACTTGAATAACTCCAAAACTAAAAGATTCACCTTTCCAGATATCTTAACCGCATTTTCATTTATTTGGGCTTCACAAGAGCTGGCACAGCAAGCGTCTATTCCCGGCTGGGTTGCTGAAGGTAATTTATTGGGGTGGTGTGTTACTATTTTTGCAACACTAGTCTTGTTCTTCCCAAGATCATTACATCTGTTTTTTATAATGGTGTTTAGCAGTATCGTTTATAACGTAGATAAACTACCCTATGTAAGTAATCATATTCTTCTTGAAACGCTAATTAATATCACAATTTTTCTAGCTATTTTAAGTGCCTATTTTTACAAGCTATATATTAAAAATAATGATGAGCATAATGCTAAAAGTACAATAGTGTCCAGAGACGCTATTTTCTATCGGCTCGCGCCCGTGTTAGGAGCAATCTTTGTTCTTATCTATTACGTTATTATAGTTTCAAAATTAAACTGGGATTTTGAAAATATAAGTATAAATTGTATCGGTGGTATGTATGAAGAGGCAATTAAACGTTTTCCATTCCTTCCTTTGCCTTCCGGAATTACTGGACATCTCGGCGCGTACTGGATATTCATGGTTGTCGAAATCACAATTCCCGTTTTACTTACATTTAGAAAGACGCGTTATCTTGCATTTTTTATAGGACTACCGTTCCACTTTTTACTTGGCTTGGTCGGACATTGGGCTTTTTCTTCATTTATTATAGCCTTGTATGCAATGGTAGCTCTACCATCTCTTCTGGAGCTTATAGGTAGTATTAAAGAAAAATTTGGATCTGTAATAATTCATAAGCTTTTTTGGGTGTTTCGTATAGTCAGCTTTGGAATTATTTCCTTAATGCTTGTAGCTTATCTTAGTGGGAACTATGAAGGTGACGGGCCATTCTTTATCACCTTTAGATTTGGTTATGCGGTATGGACACTCTGGTACATAATTTTGTCAATAGCTATAGTTGCTGCAATTGTTCGCAGTTATCTATTAAAAAACAGTAAACCGATATCATTTGCATCGTCAGCACCTAAGTGGTTGTGGATAATGTTTGCGGTAGTTATATTAAACTCGTTGTCTCCTTACTTGGGTTTGAAGACTCAAACAAGCACTGCTATGTATAGCAATCTTCGTACTGAAGGTGGGGCAAATAACCACATGTTTATGCCTGCATTAAGGCTGTTTCCAATGAATGATAGACTGGTAGAAATACTGAATAGTAACGACCCAAAGATCAACGCTATGAAAACAGCATCTATATTAGGTGATAAGAGTAAAACCCCAGTAGAAATTTATAATACTTATTTTGAATTTCGTAGAGCAGTGAGTGAGTCAACTAAGCCTGATTTACGTGTGACTTATTTTCTGGATGGTGAAAAACATACGTTTATACGGGGTAGTGATGATAACCATGATTCTGAGCTTGATGTAAAATACTCAATTTGGTTGAGTAAATTAGTATATTATCGCCCCGTATTTCAAGAGAAATCGTATTGCTTACATTAAGCTACTATTCATTGCTATTGACTGATCAGCAATAAGTCAATAGTATTACTCCTTCAAAATTAAGTTAAGCCTGACCCCATGCAGGTTTAATTTGTGGCTACAAACAGGGTGTTCCGATGATAGATAAATTCTTTAGAGTAATATTTGCACTCGCGCTTTGCGTGTTCATTGTTTCTTGTGGCGGAGGTTCTTCGTCTGAATCAAACGTACCTACTACAATCTCAGGAAAGGCTCAAAAAGGTCAATTTTTGACAGGAGCGATAGTCACTGCGACACATCTTGATTCGAACGCAGAAGAGATAGTTACGGAACGAGTAAACTCAACAGTGGTTTCTAACTTGGGTGATTACACTTTGACTACAAGTTGGTCAGGTTGGACATTAATTACTATTACCGGCTCGTTTTATGATGAATTTAACGATATCGACATTCCTAATGATGATAATTCGTTAACTCTAAATACCCTCATCAATATTGGTGAAGATACATCTTCATTAAATGTTAATCTTTTCACACATTTTGTAGCAGCACGAATTATTAATAGAGTTAAAAACGGGGAGGCTTTCCAGTCAGCAAAGAGTGCTGCAGAACTAGCACTACAAGAAGAGCTAGCTAATAATAATGCGCAGTCTGGTAGCTTGGATATTACTAATAGTTCCACTTTACACGGCCATGATAGTGCAGCGTTATTATTATTTTCTGGAAGTTTTATGGCCGCAGGGGACACTCGTAATTTACTGAATACTCTCACTAATGATTTTAGCCTTGATGGTGACTTTGATGATTTACAAGTTATCATCAGTGCTATCGAAAATGAAGGCGGGATAAACTCTATGCTTACCCGCTTAAATGGAAACATGGTAGCAAAAGTTGTTGAAGAAGGAGGCAACGGAGATGCTGTTCCTGACTCAGAAGATTTAGGCAGCAATGAAGGTGATGCTGCAAAATGGGTTAACCCTCCATCTTTCACAGGATCGCCCTCCACAACATCAGTGGCACAGAATAATCAATATAGTTTTTTACCTGTAGTCAGCGTTGCTGATGGCCAGACAGTTTCATTATTTTCCATCACAAATAAACCAGAATGGGCTACGTTTTCAACTAGCACAGGGCAGTTAAGTGGAATACCAGCACAAAAGGATATAGGTGTAACCGAAGATATAATAATCAGTGTAACTGATAGTAGTGAAAGAAAATCCTCGTTAGCTGCATTTAACCTTAGAGTCACTGATGTTAATGATCTGCCAGTATTTATTTCCTCTCCATTAAAGGTAGCTCTTCAAGGAAAAACATACACTTATATTGTTGATGTTGATGACTTGGATACTGAAGCGACTCTTGAGGTTAGTGCACAAACAAAACCTACATGGCTCAGCTTTGATAAAGACACAAGTACATTAACTGGCGAACCGGCTAACAATGATGTGGGTGAGCATAGCGTAATCATGATGGTTAGTGATGGTATTGCAGAAACTGATCAAAAATTTACAGTAACAGTTGCTAATACTGATGATGAAGGAAGCGTCACTATTGATAACTCATCTCCTCAACAGGGAGATACGCTTCTCGCAACTATTAATGATATAGATGGAGTGGACTCTGTTACATCTTATCAATGGAATGCTGGAGGTGATGATATAGCGGGAGCAGCAGCTCAAAGTTATACTTTAACTCAAGCAGATGTGGGTAAAGCGGTTAGAGTCACAGCAGTCTATAGCGATGATAGCGGTAGCCACGCTGTTGTATCAGGTGCTACAAACTTAGTATCAAATCTTGCTGATAAACCAGTGATAGCTGCTATAGCAGACCAGACAACCGTTGAGCTTGTGTCAAAAAATATTGCAATCAGTGCTTCGGATATCGATGGTGACTCATTAACCTTCTCGTTAACCATAGGACACCCAGATTTTGTTGTGCTCACCGATAATGCTGATGGAACAGGAAGTATAGCGATAACCCCTGGGTTAGCAGACTCAGGTGCTTATACCGTAACGGTTAAAGTTTCCGATGGAGCTTTGACAGATAGCACTAGCTTTGCTGTAACTATACAAGATGATCCTAATGACTCACCTACATTTACTTCTACTCCAATAGAAGCTGCCACACAAGGAGACCAATACACATATACAGTAGTTGTTGATGACTTAGATGCTCACAATACACTTGTCGTGAGTGCACCGACAAATCCCACATGGCTAAACTTCGATCCAGATACTAATATTCTAACGGGAAAGGCGACTAATGATGATGTGGGTGAGCATAGCGTCATACTAAGGGTCAATGATGGAATTGTAGATGTAGATCAAGCCTTCACCATAACAGTTAGTAATCTAGATGATGAAGGAAGCGTCACTATTGATAACTTATCTCCTCAACAGGGCGATACGCTTCTCGCAACTATCAATGATATAGATGAGGTGGACTCTGTTACGTCTTATCAGTGGAATGCTGGAGGTGATGATATAGCGGGAGCAGCAGCCCAAAGTTATACTTTAACCCAAGCAGATGTGGGTAAAGCGGTTAAAGTCACAGCAGTTTATAGTGATGATAGTGGTAGCCATACGGTTGTATCAGACGCTACAAGTTTAGTAACGAATGTTGCTGATAAACCGATAATAACGGCGATAGCGGATCAGGCAGTTATTGAACAACAAATAAAGAACGTAGGTGTTACCGCATCAGATTTAGATGGAGACTCGGTCACTTTATCCTTAGCATCAGGACATCCAGGTTTTGTCGTACTCACTGACAATGGAGATGGCACAGGCAGCATAGCGCTCACCCCAGGATTAGCAGACTCAGGGTCTTATACCGTAACCGTTAATGTCTCAGATGGCGCATTGTCTGGTAGCACCAGCTTTGCGTTAACAGTAGTCGATAAAGAGGAAAGTACTGACGCCAACCCAACAGGCACTCTCAACGATACTGGCATCACCAGCTTCACCGACAGCACCGAAGATGGCAACCATGGTAGAGATGTGACTTTCAATGACAATAGCAATGGTCATGCCGGCTTTGATTATACAAAGATAGGCACGAGCGGTACGCTGCTTCAAGGTAATGGGCAGGCTTCCTGTGTTAAAGATAATGTCACGGGTCTCATCTGGGAAGTAAAGACGAATGATAGTGGCCTACACGACAAGGACGATGTCTATAGCTGGTATAACACTCTCAATACGGCAGAAAACCTGAACGTCCCCGGATTTGACAGACCTTCCAATACTGCCATTCGTGCCGATGTGAGCAACAGCAATGTGAACGGTAGCGATGATGTCTGTTTTGGCTACGATTCCAGTGATCCGGACAACACAGCAAAGCTCTGCAATACCCAAGCCTTTGTAGCACGTGTCAATACAGCGGGATTATGCGGAGCATCCGATTGGCGAATCCCTTCGCGCGAAGAGCTACGTTCCCTGATCAAGATGGATAACATGCAAATCAAAGGCGGGATCAGCTATATCGATAGCGATTACTTCCCCCATAACAAAGCGAGTTACAAAGTACAATGTTACGACTATTTTGAGCAGATCGACGGCGTGTACACACTAAAAGCCAGTGCCGCAAGCGACCCAGACTACCAAACGTATTGCAGTAACTTCACGGTCGGTGATGATGATCTAACCCGTGGTAGAGGTTTTGGTTACGCCACAGCGAACTCATCAGTGACTAAGGAAGCCTCTTCATGGATGATGTATTTTGATGATTTCACCGTCGCCCACGGAATCATCAAAGATGAACTTCGCTATGTCCGTTTAGTCAGAGGCACCAAGTTAGCAACGAACGCATCCAGTCGTTATACCGCACAGGGGAATGGTACGGTAAAAGATAATATAACGGGTCTTACCTGGAAAAGGTGTTTAGAAGGATATCTTTTTGATAGTGGAACCTCATCGTGTAGCGTAGATGCCTCAGACGTTAGCACCTTCACTTGGGCAGCAGCCTTGCAGCGTGCGCAAACAGTGGCGAATGATAACGGGATCATCTGGCGAGTGCCGAATATGAAGGAATTGGGATCCATCACCAAGCATGACGTAGTCCACGTAGCGATTGATACAGATGCTTTCCCAGATACACCTACATCAGGACAAACATGGACAGCCTCGCCTCATACCGGTACAGGCTCATCTGTTTGGACCATTACCTTTAATAATGGCGGTGATCGTGTGAATAGACAAACTGACCAACTGCCGACACTTCGGCTTGTGCATGATTGAGTAGAATCAATTAGCTACTGTTTTTGGTTTTTTGGTTAGATGTTATATGAACCTAAATTCTCAGTAAACTGCTCATAGCGATCCTGATTACTCAACTTCTAGCAAGGATAAAATCCTTGCTAGTTTTAGGTTTCGTTCTAAGAGCTACATACACGAATCAAGGCAATAACAACCTTTCAAGATCATAAGCAGAGCTGATAGCTTTTGTTTTTCTGCTGTTTTTTCTAGCCCAGCTGGATAGTTCGCTGCAAGTCGTATAAAGATATACTAAAACACGTGTCGCTTAGGTACGTTCGTCAATTATGACGGCACAAGATTACAATATCTCCACATCCTTGCGCAAAGACCCTAAAGTTTATTTATGGGATTGGTCACAGATTAAAGACGAAGGTGCTAGAAATGAAAATCTCGTTGCTAACCACCTCTTAAAAGCCATTCACTGGTGGAATGATAGGGGGTTTGGGAGCTATGGGCTGCACTATTTGCGCACCAAAGACCCAAAAGAGGTCGACTTTCTCATCAGCAAAAATGGAGAACCTTGATTTCTCGTCGAGGTGAAAACATCAGCCGAGCAATCACTCAACAAAAATTTGAGCTGGTTCCAAAACAAAACAGGTGCACCACATGCTTTTCAAGTGGTAATGGATTTAGACTATGTGGATGCTGATTGTTTCGCTACAGGTGAACCTATAAAAGTACCTGTTGAAAGCCTGTTGATGCGTTTAGTCTAGTAGGAAATTTGAGGATTACACTATCAATTCAGTTTGCCCCTTTCTCGTTACACAAACTCCTGCTTGGAATGAATGCATCCTGGGAATTCCATTTCAATGATTGTATGAAGGGAGATTGTATGAGGAGAGAAGTATAGTGAAATGGGAGTTTCCTTACTCTGCTCCCAAATGGGAATTTGAGAGCAGTGAATCAGAGGGGCGCTATTACCCTAGAAAAGCGGCTCTTTGAAAAAGCTCTAAGGATGCTGGCTCATAACCTCTCAGCTTTAAAATATCTTGCATACTACCTTCTGTATCTGCTGGGTTGGTTAGAGGATTGTAGCTACCACCTGTGGTTTTACTTTCAGCAATCATTGCACCGATTAATGTATTAATGCCATTTTTATCTTCGGTTGAAACTCCATCTAAATCAGCGGAATCAATTTTCGCAATGATTTCATCTTTGCTTAAGCCACTTAGTTCTCCACCTTCAGCCGTTAGTTTGTCAAATGAATCTGCCATTTTAGTGGCATAGGCTTCCGCCATTTCGGGATTCATTCCTTTTTCTACTAATTTAGCCGCTAGTTTATCTTTATCAATACTTCCATCTTCATTTAGGACACCTTGTAATAAAGATTTAAGCTCTTCTGGAGTAATACCTAGCATGAGAGCAAGCAATAGTAGCCATTCTGGGAAAGAGTTAATGCTATCTGCAATAGAGAAACCAGATGCATGTTCAGCACCCGTAGGGGCTTCAGCTTGTTCAGGAGCTTCAGCTTGTTCAGGAGCTTCAGCTTGTTCAGGGGCTTCAGCTTGTTCAGGGGCTTCAGCTTGTTCAGGAGCTTCAGCTTGCTCGGCAGCCTCAGCTTTTTCAGCTCCAGCTTTATCTGGTGCAATGGTAATGCCAGGAGCAAAATCACCAAAATAAGCAGTATTTAGCCAGTCGGTCATGTCGGACAAATTGGCATTAGCATCACCATCTTCGTTTAAGAAGTTCTTACCATCATACTCAAAGCCAAGATGATTAATACCATCTAGTACCGTATTGACATAGTTATCGCCATTATATTGAAACTTACCTCCATCACCTTGCCATTTATGGAAGCCAGTCTCTGAGTTTCCTTCATCATCACCATGAAAGGCTGTCCATTCCTCCAAGCGGTTTTCACGTATCCATGAGTTCATCCCTAATACTTCTTGTTTAGAGAAGTTTCCATCGTCCGCAGCACCGGTAGCAGAAGCGGCCTCACGAATGATATTCATCATGCCATCCATAGCCTGCTTGCCACCATTTAAATCCTGTTGGCTGATTTTCCCGCTCATATCTGCAACGCCTAGACCTGTTGCATTATCCAAGTTATCACGTTTACTATTGAGTTGTTTACTAAAGGAATTAGCTGAGCTGTTAGCGGGTTTGATTGGGGTGATTTGCTGTTGTGCGTTTTTTCTATTAGCGGTGCGATTAACTTCCATGATAATGCCTCGATATGTTTATATTATTGATGATTTACTAAGTAACATAATTAACGATGGTTTTAATCCATTATAGAAACCATTGTTAATTTTTTGATAATCAATTATCAAAGTTAACTTATAAACGTTCGATCCTCTTTGAATCCATTTGGTGCGAAAAGGGATTTTTAAACGGACGGTATATATAAGCTGATTATGTGGATGAATATAAAGCAGTGAACATGCGAGAGAACACATGCTGGAAATTCTATTTCAATGATTTGTATGAAGCGAGAGAAGTTTAGTGCCAAAAACAGGAATGCCATTAAACTGGCATGAGCTAACAAAACCCCTAGTGAGTTATTTCTGCAAACAATCGCTTAATCCATTGCACACGTTTTTCAATATCATCTTCTTGCTCGTATTCAAAACGCAGTTTACTTTGGCCGTCTAGTTTTAATTCCCATGGTCGTTGCTGAATCACCCCAATGAGTTTGCCAACATCAATGTTGGGTGTTTCATGGAAGATGAGACGTCCACCTGATGGCCAAAGATCCAGCTTTTTGATACCTAACTCTTCCGCGAGAAGTTTCAGTTCTGTGACCGTAAACAGGTTATTCACCAGATCAGGCAACAGTCCAAAGCGGTCGATCATTTCAACGCGTAATTCACGTAAGGCTGCTTTGTCGGTTGCACTAGCCACACGTTTGTAGAGAATGAGACGGGTGTGTACATCGGGTAGATAGTCGGCTGGTATTAATGCGGGTTCGCTAATATCTACCGTAGTGGATTCGTTGCTGGGTTTATCAAGTTGTGGCAGTTCTCCTGCTTTTAAAGCTTTAACCGCTCGATCCAGTAATTCGTTATAAAGCGAGAAACCAATTTCCTGAATTTGTCCACTTTGGTCTTCACCTAATAACTCGCCTGCACCACGAATTTCCAGATCATGTGAAGCCAGTGTAAAACCTACACCCAAGTCTTCTAGTGATTCGATAGCTTCTAAGCGTTTTTTGGCATCGGTAGTGAGTGTCTTTAAAGGAGGAGTGATCAAGTAAGCATAAGCACGGTGATGAGAGCGGCCTACACGTCCACGGATTTGATGTAATTGTGCTAACCCTAGCTTGTCTGCACGGTTGATGATAATGGTATTGGCGGTGGGTACGTCGATACCACTTTCGATAATCGTAGTGGCGACTAGAATTTGAAAGCGTTGATGATAGAAGTCTTCCATAATGCTTTCCAGCTCACGCTCCGGCATTTGTCCGTGGGCAAAACGAATCTTGGTGTCTGGCATCAAATTAGCCAGTTCTTGAGTGGTTTTGCCGATGGTTTTGACTTCGTTATGCAGGAAATAAATTTGCCCTCCGCGGGAGAGCTCTCTGGCACAGGCTTCTTGAATAACCGTATTGTCCCATTCATTGATGAAAGTTTTAACGGCATGTCGAGCAGCGGGTGGAGTGGCGATTATCGACAGATCGCGCAAACCAGCAAGCGACATATTCAGGGTGCGTGGAATGGGTGTGGCGGTGAGTGTCAGCATGTCGACATTGGCTCGCATTTTTTTCAGTTGTTCTTTGTGACGCACGCCAAAGCGGTGTTCTTCATCTACAACGACTAGTCCAAGGTCTTTGAAGTTGATATCTTTTTGTAGCAGTTTGTGTGTGCCAATAACGATATCTACCTTACCGTCAGCCATTCTTTTTAAGGTTTCTTTGGTTTCCTTGGCGGAGCGGAAACGCGATAACGATTCAATGGCAAAGGGCCAGTCGGCAAAGCGATCCAGAAAGTTTTGATAGTGCTGTTGAACCAACAAGGTCGTAGGCGCGATGATTGCGACTTGTTTACCGGCATTGGCAGCTACAAAGGTAGCTCGCATAGCTACTTCGGTTTTACCAAAGCCTACATCACCACACACTACGCGATCCATCGGTTGTGGGGCTTGCATATCTTTTAACACTTGTTCGATAGCACCTAGTTGATCTATCGTTTCTTCAAACGGAAAGGATGAACTGAAGTGGTTGTATTCTACTAAATCAATTGGGAAGCTATGGCCTTTTTCGGCAGCGCGACGAGCATGGATTTCCAGCAATTCTGCGGCGACATCATGAGCTTTTTGAGCGGCCTTTTTGCGAACTTTATCCCAGTGTTCTGTACCCAGTTTATGCAGTGGCGCATTTTCAGGGCTGACTCCAGTATAGCGGCTAATCAGTTGTAGCGAGGAAACAGGAACGTAGAGTTTATCCCCGCCTTTGTACTCTAGTAGCAGATATTCAGCATCATCCAGTGTTTCCATTCCAAGATAACGACCGACTCCGTGTTCTTCGTGAACCACCGGCGCGCCTTCGCTAAGATCAGTCAGGTTGCGGACAATAGCATCTGCATCACGCGTGGGTTTTCTACGTCTGCGTTGCTGTTGAACTTGCTGACCGATGAGCAGCGCTTCGGGGATAATCGCTATGTGTTCATCGTGTAGCCATAATCCATCTATTAATGGCGCAACGGTAATACAGAGTGGATTGTCGTTGCTTAAAAAATCTTGCCATGTTTCGACGGTAACGGGTGAATAGTGATTGCCGCGCAATAGGCTGATCAATTCTTCTCTTCGTCCTGCAGATTCCGCGATAAACAGGGTTTTTCCGGGATGACTATCAAGAAATGTTTTTAGTAAAAAAAGTGGCGCTTCGGCGCGTGGCTGGATCAGTAGCGAGGGCAGGGGGCTTACATGGTAGTTATTGCAATTCTTTTCTTGCTTGAAGATATGCGTGGTGATTGTTTTATACTGATCAATATGTTGTGTCAATTCATCCGTCGTTAGGAATAAATGTTCGGGCGGCAGTATGGGGCGTTCAATGTTGTAGCTACGTTGCTCATGACGGTCTTCTACGCTGGCAATAAAGTGCTCGGCGGCTTCCTTTACTTCTTCTGATTGGATGATCAGCGTGTTCTTAGGCAGGTAATCAAACAGGGTCGCGGTGGTTTCAAAAAACAGCGGTAAATAATATTCGATACCTGCGGGTGCCGTGCCTTCGCTGATATTGCTATAGATAATGCTCTGTGTGAGATCACCTTCAATCTGTGTTCGATAGTTTTGTTTGAAGGTGAGAATGCCTTCTTTGGTTAACGGGAATTCATGTGCGGGTAGCAATTCAATGTGATTGATTTTTTCAAGACTGCGTTGAGTTTCTGGATCAAAACTACGTATCGTTTCGATTTCATCATCAAACAAGTCAATGCGAAAAGGTTGGCTGGAACCCATGGGAAACAGATCGATTAACGAGCCACGCGTAGTGTATTCACCATGTTCTAGTACCTGACTGACATGTCGATAGCCGGATCGCTCCAGCTCTTCCCTTAGTAATTCGGTATCCAGTGTATCGCCAATATTGAGTGTTAGCGTATTGGCATTGACAAAATCCGTCGGCGCTAGACGATGCATCACAGTCGGTGCAGATACGATGAGGATGCCGCGTTTGGTTTTTGCCAGTACAGAGAGCGTTTTTAAACGATCAGAAACAATGTCTTCCAGTGGCGAAAAGACATCGTAGGGTAGGGTTTCCCAGTCTGGAAAGATATGAATCTGTTCACTATCAGAAAAGAAACGAATACCTTCTTCGATTTTATACGCGCTATTCATATCAGCAGTTATGACGACTAGTAGCCCATCAAACTCTTTGGCTGCGTGTGCCAACAAGAGCTCTTGCGAACAACCGTGTAGTTGTCCCCAATTTATAGCGTTGTTGTCTGATGAGGGTAAGGCTGGGTGTGTAGTCGATGATGGCATGGTACAGCGCGAATGGTTAAATTTAAGTGAGCGGATTGTAGCGTTAATGAGTAAGTAGGGAAACTCTTTAGAGTTCCTAGTGGAACAGTACTAGTGTGAACAAGGAAGAATATGACATAATCTCTGCATGGAAGAAGAACGTATACAAAAATTACTGGCAAGAGCCGGTTACGGATCACGTCGTCAGATTGAGCGCTGGATAGAAGATGGCGCGGTGGTTGTGAATGGAAAGATTGCTACTTTGGGGCAAAAAATTACTGATCAGGCAGAGGTGATTCTGCGGGGTCAGAAGTTGCGTATCTCCAGTAAGCTAAACGCAGCGCCAGCGGTGTTGCTGTATCACAAAAAAGCAGGTGAAATTTGCACGCGTGATGATCCTGAAGGGCGGCAGACTATTTTTGATAATTTGCCGGAGCTTAGTTCTGGACGATGGATATCAATAGGTCGTTTGGACATTAATACAGACGGCTTGCTGTTATTTACCAATGACGGTGAACTGGCAAACAAACTCATGCATCCTTCATCAGAAATTGAGCGGGAATACGCGGCACGTGTGCTGGGCAAAGTCACCGAAGACATGCTTAAAACACTGCAAAATGGCGTTATGCTAGAAGATGGGATGGCAAGCTTTGACAATATCCATTTTGTAGGGGGTGAGGGCGCTAATCAGTGGTATCACGTTGTTTTAAAAGAAGGCCGTAATCGTGAAGTACGTAGATTATGGGAATCGCAAGGTGTTACGGTTAGCCGTTTGCGTCGGGTGCGCTATGGTCATATTCAACTTGATCGGAGTTTGCGAAGTGGTCAATTTGAAGAGTTACCTGTCAAAGGTATGATCACTCTTTATGAAAGCGTGGGCTTGGAACTGGTTATGCCAGAAGGCGCGGAACCGGCTTGGCGGAAAAAAGATCAAGATAGTAAGAATAAGAAAAAATCCAGCTCTTGGGATTCTGCGAACAAGGGGAATCGAAAAGCGGGTAACAAAGGGGGTTATTCCAAGTCTACAAAAAGAGGCAAGAAGAAGGGCAAAAGTAATAATAAAAGCCCGTGGGGAGATCGGCGTTGATGCAGGATTTATTCTGTTCCTTGAAGCGGGATAAGCAGGAGGAAAAGACGTGAGGGTTACTTGTATTTGTCGTATTTGAGATGATAGGAAGAGCCTTCACAAAACTCTATAAAGCCTATGGTGATCAGCATTGGTGGCATGCTGATTCTACTTTCGAGATCATGGTGGGCGCGATCTTGGTACAAAATACGAGCTGGTCTAATGTTGAGCTTGCTATCAAGCAATTAAAACAACATAGCGCATTAACACCCTCAGCGATTGTTACCACATCCGATGAGCAATTAGCCGAATGGATACGTTCATCGGGCTTCTTTAATGTAAAAACCCAACGCTTAAAAAACTTTACCCAATGGTATCTTGATCAAGGTGGCTTTGCTGCATTGGACCCATTAGATACGCCTGATTTAAGAGAGATGCTGCTACTAGTGAAGGGCATTGGGAAAGAAACTGCCGATGATATTTTATTGTATGCCTTTGAGCGTTCAGTTTTTGTTATTGATGCGTATACGCGCCGGTTTTTCTATCGTCTGGGGCTGATTAATGGAGATGAGCCTTATGATGAACTTCAACATCTGATTGAGTTATCACTCGACCGGGATGTGGGTTTGTTCAATGAATATCATGCCTTAATTGTACGTCATGGCAAAGAGCGTTGTCGCAAAGAGCCGCTTTGTGATGGGTGTCCGCTGGATGCTATTTGCGTGAATAATTAGTTATCATTCAGAAACGGGAGATCAATGCGTTTTATCGCCTACAGACCAAACAAGCTCTAAGTGGAGCTGGATAGCCTTCGATAGTAAGGTTTGTATCGTTAGGATCTAAAAAATCAGCCAGAGATTCATAATTCATCCATGCGGTTGCTCGTTGTTCTTCGGTGCTGGTTTGATTGACATCAACTACCTTGATATCACTAAACCCTAACCTTCTTAGCCAGCGTTCTAGCATGGCTGTAGAGGGTATAAACCAGACATTGCGCATTTTGGCATAACGATCTTCTGGAACGAGTACGGTATTTTCATCACCTTCAATCACTAGTGTTTCTAGCACTAATTCACCACCCGGTTTAAGAAAACTTTTGAGTTCTTGTAGATGAGCAAAAGGTGATTTGCGGTGGTAAAGCACGCCCATCGAAAAGACGGTATCAAAGCCTTGTTGATTAAAATCAGGCAGATCTTCTCCACGCAAGGGTAATAAATGAATAGGCAACTGATCACCTATATAGTGCTTGATGGCGGTAAACTGTTTTAAAAAGAGCCGGCTAGGATCAGCGCCGATGACTAGTCTTGCACCTGCTCCCAGCATTCGCCACATGTGATAGCCATTACCACAGCCGATGTCTAACACGAGTTTGTCATCTAAAGGGGAAATATGCTCTTTTATGCGTTGCCATTTCCAGTCGGAATGCCATTCAGTATCTATATGAATACCAAACAGGTTATAGGGGCCTTTGCGCCAAGGTTGTAACTGTTTTAATAAATGGATCAGTAGTTCAGCTTGCGTGTTATCAAGATCATTATTCGTGCCTGCACTGACGATATCGGTATCCATATTTTGGGTTGAAGCGGGTAAGTCGGGAAGTTGTTGTAAAACTGCTTCCCACTCTTCGTGTTTGCCGTGAGGGATGGTTTCGAATATACCGTCCAATTGTTGTTTTAAATGATCGACCCAGACATGTAGACGGGTTTGCTCAAGTTGCGTGTAAAGTGATCTGAATTCAATCATTTGAGATCACTTTTTATAGCGATAAAAGAGGCGAAACTAAAGCATTGAAACCATTGTTCAGTATGTTCAAAACCACTGTCTGTTAGGCGTTTCAAATGTTCTTCAGAAGTTTCCGGAATGAGAACATTTTCAATGGAGCTACGTTTTTGGCTAATCTCCATATCACTGTAATGGTTGGCACGTTTAAAGGCATGATGCCAATCCTTCATGAAGGATTGTTTTTGTGGGCTTTCGAACTGGATTTTTTCTGAAAGGATCAAACAACCACCGGGTAATAATCCTCGGTAGATTTTTGTTAATAAATTCTGGCGTGTTTCGATAGGTAGGAATTGTAGTGTGAAATTAACAACTACGACAGAGGCATTAGTGATTTCAATATCTTGGATATCCTGATGGATCACTTGATGTTGGCTGTTGGGCATATGCTTTTGCAGGTTTGTCCTACATTGCTCCACCATTGCAGGTGCATTATCAACGCCAACAAACTGAATATTAGGCACTTGAATTTGTTGGTATAACGAAAGCGTTGAGGCTCCTAGCGAACAACCCAAATCATAGACTGTTGAATTGGCTTGTGCATACTGATTTCCCAATATGCCCAGCAAAGCAATGATATTCTCGTAGCCTGGCACTGAGCGGCGGATCATATCAGGGAAGACATCAACTACTGCATCGTCAAACACAAAATCAACCACTTGTTTACGTGGTTGGCTATACAATGAATCCGCCTTCATGAGTGTTATTGGTCGCCAGCCCAAGTGGCATCACCTGGCAAACGCTCGAAACGGATAATTTCGCCCGTTTGCTGTTTCGCATCAGAACCCATAAAGTATAAATAAGGTCCTATTAGCGCAGAGGGGTCTGCAAGCGTTGCTGGATCTTCTCCAGGAAAATGATACGTGCGTAAATAGGTTCTAACGGGCCCTGTATCTATTCCATTGACGCGAATAAACGGATCATCCTCATATTCTGCTGCCATGATGCGAAGCAAGGCATCAGCACCTGCTTTGGCTACACCATAACCACCATTGTAAGCCGTTTCGGCCGCGTGACTGGAAAAAATCACAGACGCATCATTGGCTTTCTCCAACAAGGGCAGACATGATTTAATAATCAGAAAATTGGCATGCAAATTTGTCGTTAATACCTTAGACCACATTTCAACATCATAATGCTTCAGGGGTGTATAAGCCGGTAGCCAACCTGCATTCAGCACGATGCCATCTAGCTTTCCGAGCTGTTCACTGAGAACCTCAGCCATTTTTTCGTAATCATTAGCTGTTGCACCTTCAAGATGTAGCGGATAAATAGCGGGTTCAGGGGCGCCCAATGCCATGATCTCATCGTAAACAATTTCCAGTTTTTTAATGGTTTTGCTTAACAAAACCACCGTTGCGCCATGTTGGGCATAGGCTTTGGCAACGACTTTTCCAATGCCGTCACTGGCACCTGTAACCAGGATCACACGATCTTTTAGTAATTCTTTATTTGGAACATAATCCAATAATTGTTGATGATTCATGAATAAAAAACTTTGCTAGTGGGGAGATAAGCTGATTGTAACCTTATCTCAGCAGAAACCAAATGTAGAAATTTATTGTAAGGGAAGTTTATTTCATGTGATTTAAGGCTGAAGTACTGAGTTTTTGTACTGAACATGTCGATACATGTTGGAGAATGCGAACTTATCAACCGTTTAGGCGAGCCTGAAGACCCACTTCCGTGTGCCTAAATAAGGTATTTATTTAACCTTTTACGCTCAGGGGAGGGGAATAAAAAAGGGGAGCTATGAAAGCTCCCCCTCTGTGTTCATCACTTTAGAATATAGGTCTTTTTATTCTTCAGATTTAGCTGCATCCTTTTTTACAGCTTTAACCGTCATCACATCACGATTCTTTTCTAGTGTTTTCTCACCAATACCTTTCACATTCGTCAGTTCATCAACAGACTCAAACTTCCCGTTATCCTTACGATATTTAACAATAGCTTTCGCTTTGCTTAAACCAACACCCTTCAGGTTTTCCGCGATAGTTTCTGCGTTAGCCTTATTGATATTGACCATAGCGGCAAAAGAAGAAGTGATAGAAGCAACAGCAATAACAGACGCTAGAATGATATTCTTTAACATATTAGATTTTCTCGTTGTGGTTTATTGGAATATTAGGGGTATAACACAATATTTAGAATTGGAGTTGGGTGTGTTATGAACGAATTGTATAATTATTAGATGATATATGGCTACCAAACTGAGATAAACGGTGTATTTTTAATCAGAAGTTCTTCCTCTTAAGTGATCTTACTCATACATAGATTGGAAATTTGATTTATACCTATGTATGAGCATTCAAATTAATTACTATTGACAGCCATAGCCCAAGGGTTCACGTTGATAATATCAACGGGTTTACCTGTTTTCTTGCTCAATGCCCAAATGACATCTTTCCCCTGACCTGATAAGGGTAAGTAAGCATAGTCTTCTTTGTCGCCATGCTTATCTATAAACTTCATAAACTCACGCTTGGTGTCTTCGCGAGCGAGTAGTTTTTCAGGGTCAATGCTGCGTGAGAAAACATCATCTAGGTGTTCGTCTAATGGCTCATACAAATTGGGTCTTTTGTCAATGTCAGGACCACCTTCTATCATGACGTTAAACATGATCCTTTCTGCTTCTTTAGAGTCTTCGGGTTGCTTGGCAAAAGCAAGATCAGGCCCAGCTAGTTTGGATTTTTTGAAGATATTGAGGGTGGCCTGATTGGGGTCTACTTCATTGGCAGTTATGACAATAAAGCGATCGACGGCATAAGTGACATAAAGTGGATGTCCTTCATAAATCACAAAGGTGGCATAAACAAGTGCGGAGATTTGGAAAAGACCAATCATAGCAAGGTCAAATGCCAACTTTGGTTTCTTAGGTTTAAACACTACGAAGGTTAATAGGGGCCCAAGTACTAAATCAATCGCTACCATAATGATGACAACCTGCTTCAAACCGGAAACTTCAGCTAATACTCCTGGATACCAGTAAAGGAAAACAAAAGCTAGTAGGGCGCTGACAACCACAATACTAATGAGTAAATGGGTGAGCGAAGCTTTTAGTTTATTTTTGAACATGTTTTAAACCCCTACTAAGTCCTAGCAACTGAATATCAATAAAGAGGATGTATCTTTGCGAAAAATGAAACAAATAGTAAATTATTTAGATAAAGGGTATGACTTGTGGAATGAGGTTGTGATGATCTATTGGTACTAAAAGCGGAAAGATAAATATTTTCACTGTTATAGATATATTGAATAATAAATTAATGATTTTAGAGGTTCGATCTAGCTCAGGGCTGTTCAATGCTAATTTTTCTCATACAATGAATAGCCAATTTGCATTTTTGGTAGGTCGAATAAGCGATAGCGCCATCCGACAAACACATTAAATTCAATATCTTGTCGGATGGCGTTCCTTAATCCGACCTACCCATCATATGAAGATTCAATAGTATTTTGTACAAAAGAGCTAGCATTGAACAGCCCTGCGATCTAGCTAGTCTATTAGATTCGCATTCTTACCGTGATGTCGTTAGAATATTACCAAGGGTTATAAGCTAATAATAAGAAACTTCTGAATGAACAAAATAATAATACTCGAAATTCTGCATGTGAATTCATGCACTCATGAACAAAACCCGTTCTTTAATAAGACCCCATGCTTTAAAAAAGTGTATATTTTTAGTGGGTTAAAATGAAAGTATTAGTGATTTCCACGTCCTATCCGGTTAGTCAAGATGGCAGTGAAGCAGCGGGTTCTTTTGTACAAGATTTTGTTGAGAGCTTAAAAGAACAAGGACAAGAGGTGGCTGTTATTGCACCGGTTGTAGGTGGTGCTCCCTACACATATCGACATGATATTACCCATTATTGGTTTACAGTTCCCAAACTTCCGTTGTCGTTATTGTCGCCTAAAAACCCACGAGACTGGCTGCCTGTGTTGACTACTTTGAAGCAGGGAAAACGTGTAGTTGACCAAGCAATCAGTGAGTTTAAACCAGATCATATTTTTGCGTTATGGGCGTTACCATCAGGATATTGGGCGCGTTATGCAAAAAGGCGTTATGGAGTTCCTTATAGTATTTGGGCATTAGGGAGTGATATTTGGTCATTAGGTAAAGTGCCTGTTATTCGAAGCTATCTGAAAACGGTATTGAAAGATGCTAATTATTGTTTTGCAGATGGTTATGAACTAGCTAACGATGTTACGGCAATATCAGCTAGACCCTGTGATTTTTTACCTAGTACTCGGCAGTTACCGGTTTGTGGAATACCCATCGATAGAGCAAAATCCCCCTATCGGTTGTGTTTTCTTGGACGATGGCATCCTAATAAAGGCATTGATTTGTTACTTAATGCTTTAGACCTTTTAGATAAGAGCGAATGGAAAAATATTGAAGAGGTTCGTATCGCGGGTGGTGGGGCAATGGAAGCTGAGGTCAAAGCTCAGGTGGTTCAACTTCAGGGGAAAGGCTATCCAGTCATGTTGTCTGGTTTCCTGGATAAGCAAGGTGCAGCAGAGCTATTGACTTGGACAGATTATATTATTATCCCCTCACGTATCGAGAGCATCCCCGTTATATTTTCGGATGCGATGCAAGTTATGCGTCCGGTTATTGCCATGCCAGTGGGTGATTTGCCCGAATTACTTAATAAATATCAATGTGGATGGTTGGTCAATAAGGTGTCTGCTGAATCGCTGTGCCAGACGATTAAACAGGTTATACATGTCAAAACTGATGATGAGAGTAGTTTTGATGCTTGTGATAAAGGACATGGTAAAGGTATCACGCTGGCTAAAAAGGCATTTGAGTTACCATCTATCTCACAGCAATTTATCCGAACTATAATGGGTAAAGGATAAACATGTTTGATTCGTCACTTTATTCATTATCAGAGCAGACCCTCTACTGGGGATTACTGGCTTATGTGTTTGGAGTGTTTCATTTCCTTGCGGAGCCTTATCGTTGGTTTATTTATACGAAAAATCTGTCTGAAAATACCTATAACAGCTTTTTCAACATCTTCTCTTTTACAGCGCTTGCGAGTTATATGTTGCCTTTCAAGCTGGGATTACCTTTCCGTATTTATTTATTACAGAAGGTTAAAGAGTTGAATGCTGGCATAGTGATGGCGTTGCTCGTATTAGATGGTTTGATTTATTACGCTGGCTGGGGAATAGCCGCACTAGTGGGTGTTGTTGTTGGTGCGACGACGTATTTGAATGTGGAACAGTTGAGTGTCGTGAGCGGTTTAGCGGTGGCTAGTGTTGGATTACTTTGGTTTATTTTTTATAAATATTCACACTATTTGCCGGATAATGTATTAAAAAAATTAGCTAAAGTTAAAACATCATTATCTGTTATTCGTGAACTTAAAAAATCTCAGTTTATGATGAGCTTTCTTGTAGTGACCGCTGATATTGGCAGTCAAATATTCAGGCATTACGCGATCTTTATGATGCTGGGAGTATCGCTATCATTAATACAGATCGCTATGATTGTCTGTATTAGTATCTTTACGGGTATTATTTCGATGATGCCGATGGGATTAGTGGGTTATGACGCAACGTTGATTTTGTTGGCTCAACAGGCTGGGGTGCCACTGGAACAAGCATTACTTATTCCCTTGGTTAATCGTTTTATCAGTTTGTCGTTAAGTGCTTTGTTGGGTATTTGGGGCGGAATGAAACTAGGCTATAACCCCTTCAACGGCATTAAACGCATCAGCAACTTACTGTCGTCGAATCAATAAGTTCTCTAGCGTACTGCTGTAGTTGAGAAGCTGAATGTGTAATTGACCAGTTCTCAGCAACCAATTGATGAGCCGCTGCCTCAATACGTTGACGCTTCTCTTTATTTTCTAACACATCAAGAATTTGCTTGGATATCTGACGTTGATTATCCCTATTTTCCTCACTATCAGCGATAAGAGTAACCGCAGTTTTTCCGTCGTTGATTAGAGGTTGTAGAAAATCCTGATTGGTTAATGCGACACATTTCCCCGCATTCATAGCTTCAAGCACGGATGTGGGTGCAAATTGTGTGATGTTCTTTTCATACGGGAAAGCGAAAAGGTCACATTCATTGAAGATATCGGGAATACTCACTTCTTCACGAAAAAAAATCGTATCAGAAGGCCATGTGTTCAGAGGGTGAGCCAGTAAATATTGACGGCATTTTAGTGAGGCAAACAGAGGGGCTGCTATGATCAATTTGACATCATGATGTGCCAATGTCTCCCCTGATTTAAGTAATAGACCTAAGCCTCTTGTGTTGATGACATGTTCAACACGTTGTGTGGTTTGTTGCCACATTCCAGCTAGAAAGAGGATGCTTTTTTTTTCACGGCTATCACGACTCAATACTAAATCATGGCAGTGAATGCCGGTGTTAATTTGTAGTGTACCTGCGTGGTTGCTACTCACCGCCAAGTTTTTAGCATAGCGTGTCAGTTGGGAAATCGTTGTATGTTCGTCAATGGAGTACATCAAAGTAATGCAAGGAATACCATGCAACTTACACACTTGATTGGCTAGCCAGATAAAGGTTTTAGCAGCAACACCATAGAGATGACGAAATGTGCCATAAGGAAATAAGCACACCAAGTCGGGTTGCTCAGTTTTCAACATGTGATGTAACTTAACTAAAGTGTAATACAGATGGTGCGATGCTTTATTACAATAGGTTGTATAGACCTTGCACGGTAACTCTGAGTTTTCATTGATGTGTGTTGTCGTGAGCAATACGAGATCATGTTGTTGGTTTAATTCATCAATCAGATCGATAACAAAGCGTTTTCTTCCTTCCGTAAAGGGGGTGGAAATCTCCGGTGCTACAAAAGCAAATTTCACTGCTTTTGTCCAAGAATGGCGAATTGTTCAGCGACTATGCGCATGGGTGGCTTTTTGTGTGCTTGTCCGAATTTTAATCCCCACTTAAAAGAAATCAAAGCAGGAAGGGATAAATGAGTACCTCCAATACCTTGAGTTTCAACAGGCTTGATGCCCTTTTCTAACAACATGGATTGTGTTTCAGATATTTTATTGTAAATACTAAAAGGAGCAATTCTTTGATATCGAATCAAGTTATATAAAAGATAGGGAGCAGCCATTAACCAACGACTAGTCCAATTATCAAAATCAACAATAAGATAGCCTCCCGGTTTTAGTACACGATTAAATTCAGTAAATAGCTCTTCCTGTTTGTCCATTTTAAATAAATGTAAGAACCGAGTTGAAATGAGCACATCAAAGCTATTATCTTCAAAAGGTAAATTGAAAGCATCGGCTTCCATAAACTCTGGAATAACAGGTTTACCAGCTAACCTCGCCTTGGCTTTATCCATCATTGCTGGAGTAAGATCACAGGCAATAGATTTAATACCTAAATCCGCTAGCAATGTACTGGTATGCCCTGTTCCACAGGCGACTTCTAGTACATCCTCGCCAGACGTTTGTGCTAACATTTCGGTCAAGGTTTCATGATGTAAATGTTGGAACAATCTACCGTACAGGCCACTGTATCGACTAGCGTGATACACTTTTGACTCATGGGTGTAAAAATCTTTATAAGTTTCTGGTTGCATAATTTTTTATTATTTTTGTTTAGTGATAGTGATTGCCTTGTGCAAGACAGGTGTGTTGAATAAAGGTAATAAACCTATTGTTTCTTCTGCTGTAACGGTTGCGTTGGGTAGTTTTGATAGTTGATTAAAACTTTTATTATTAAAATAATTTACCGTATTTTTTGCCGTAGGTTCAAAGTAGCCGAGCTTATACTTCTTTCGCAAGGATATAAATACATTCTCGATAGGCTCAATACAAACTAGAACCCCACCGGGTCGTAAAGCCTGCCACAGCTTCTCAAGGTTTATCGATAATTCATCTTTATTAACGTACATAAGCACCGTAACGATGATGATGGCATCATATGTTTTTTTAGGAATGAAATCTTGTAAAGATCCATGAAAACAACTACCAACATGCTCTTCAAAATGTCGAGCAGAACTCGTGCTTAACTCCACTCCTTCAATATCTAAAGCCGGTTTATATTCCAATAAATCCTTTGCTATACGACCATATCCACAACCCACATCCAATATTGTTTTTGTATCATCATTCAATGCATTTTTAATGGATTTGATATGTAAACGGTGAATGCGGTTATTAAAATAATCCGGTAGATTTTTAAATAAAACGGATCGTTTTGAATGACCTAATTGTTCATGACGTTTTTCCCAGGCATCCTGAATTTCACTTATATCAGAATTCATGTGTATTATTTCTATAGATTATTTCAATCATGACGTGACCAATGTCTTTTCATCTTCAGTAGCATGAGTGCTTATTAATGGTTTCTCGATGATTTTTCTTACTGAAGCGATGATACGTGTTATATCGTTGTCACTTAATGCTGCTGAAAGTGGCAAGCTAACCGTTTGCTCACCGATTGACTTTGAAACAGGATAATCCTCTGTTTGGTATCCAAAGTTTTTCTTGTAATAAGGATGACCAGCAATGCTCGTATAGTGAACACCGACACCAATACCTGCTTTAGTCATTTCGGTTAAGAACTGATCTCTGGATATCCCTGCTTTGTTCTCATCAATCAAGATCGTGTATAGGTGATGGGCATGGCGGATAGTATCCTTACCATTGTCAGGAAGTGTGATGGGTAAATCAGAGAATGCAGTTTGGTAGTTGCTCCAAATGCTGGCTCTTTTCTCAAGATTATCTTCAATTCTACGTAGCTGATGGATGCCTATAGATGCTTGTAAATCCATCATGTTATATTTAAAACCGGCGCCGATGACTTGGTAATGCTTATAACCATCATCACCAAAACGATGCCATGCATCTTTACTCATTCCATGTAAGGCAAGCATCTTGATACGTGAAATATCTTCCTCTCTTTTAGCAATGACCATGCCTCCTTCGCCTGTTGTAGCATTTTTGGTGACATAAAAACTAAAACACCCAAAATCACCGAATGTACCGACCTTTTGGCCTTTATATTCAGTTTCAATGGCATGTGCACAATCTTCGATAACTTTAAGATCATACTGTCTGGATATCTCCATTAAAGCATCCATATCACAGGGGCTTCCAGCAAAATGCACCGGTAATAAAGCACGGGTACGAGGAGATATTTTGCGTTCTACATCAACAGGGTCAAGATTCATGGTGACAGGGTCAACATCGGCTAAAACCGGTGTTGCACCTGCATGAATAACTGCGTTGATCGTGGCACAAAATGTCATAGCAGGAACAATCACTTCATCACCTTTGCCTACACCCGATGCGAGTAAGCTTAAATGTAAAGCGGCTGTTCCAGAATTCAGTGCTGCAACTTTGGTTTTATCAAGGTCTCGATAATCGGCAAAATCCGCTTCAAATTGAGCCACCTTAGGACCGGTACCCAACCAACGTGATCGCATGGTTGCCACTACTTCATTAATTTCATCTTCTTCAATTTGCGGTTCACCGAAGACAATAAAGTCTTTTTCCATTTTGTCGCCCTTATTTTTATTATTGCGTTTTAGTTGTTTATTCCAGTATGGCTTTTAATACCCAACTAGAACATGAACAACCCTATGTCGGGCGTTCTTGTTATGTCTGTGGGATAAGTTGTTTTTTGATCAAAATATCCATGAGTCCTTTTGTAAAAGATTGTTTATCTCTGAAATCCAAATGAGAGCCGTCTGGTAGATGGTATTGAGACAGCTTAATGTGATCTGCAAAGTGAATGGACTTAGGATGTTGCTTTTCTATTTCATCCCAAAATAAGCTTTTAGGGTATCTATTGTTGTCAATTTTCCAAACGAGTTGATCTGTCGGAAAACGAATGAGAATGACATTACCCCCATGATTTTCAATTTTACGAACCAATGTTAAGAGTCGTTTTAGATGGGATGAGAAATCGATAGCATCATGAGGGGTAAGAGTGGATATACTTTTTTCGTAAGTACCTATGAATTCTTCATAAGTGGTCGCATGAGGTGCCACATTGGTTTCACCAAAATGTCGTTGTACGCGATTGGCATAAAACCGGGGCATCTCCACTTTTTTGTAATCCGCATCTCTTGATCGATTGGAATATGTGACTAGGTAATTACCTGCAGCAGGCTTAAAAGCAAGTGAAGTAATAACGGTGGCAGGTTTGGCTCCTTCAAGACGAGTGACTAAGCGATTGTTTAACCATGCTGAAATTTTATTATGTACGAATCGATAAGGTTCTAGTCCACGAAAACCAAGAGTCTGATAATAATGAACCCATTGTGTGGATGTGTCGCTCGGTTTTCCGGGTCGCATATTGTCAGCTTTTACCGAGATTAAAACCGTTCCTGTTATTGATGGATCGTTCGCTAGACTTTCGAGGACTGGAATATAGGATGTGCCATCAATCGCAAGTTGCGTGGTGGTAAGACCTGATATTTTCTCCATGACATCTATATCAATGTCCAGCTGCATTCTGGAGGCTCCAACAAGAGTAATGCCTTTTTTCCCCAGTTGTGAGGCTTGTTGACGTTGCTCAACCCAGAGTTGTGCAGAATCAACAACAGAAGCTCTCCAGCCAAGATGGCGGATATGAAACTCCATGAACAGTACACTGCTAAAAAATACAATGCCTATCCCAAACCAGATCAGTATCCAGTTGCCAGTAGGTAGCCGGTCGTTAGAACTGGAAGTAGATAAATGCACGATCATCTCCTGATGCAAATAAGAAAAGAGTCATTATTATGGCCGCTAATAAGATGCCTCTGGCGATAGGGGACAATGCCGTAAAGAAACATTCCACGGTGCTATTTCGGCGATAGATATGCCACAGCAACAGTGATAATGATGTGGTCAATGTCATCGCTATCTCAGTCATAGAAAGTATCGGTTTCCCCGAAATAACACTGTTTTGAAATAAGTTACCAAAAATCGTCATGGCATCACTCATGCTTCTTGAACGAAAGAATATCCATGTCAATGAGATGATTATAAAAGTCATTAAAATAAGTAAAATACGGGTAAGCGAACTCATGTTATGGGTCTTGATTGGGCTATTTCGTATTTTGTGTTCAATGATTAAATAAAGCCCATGTAAGCCACCCCAGATAACAAATAACCAAGAAGCACCATGCCATAGTCCACCGATCAACATGGTCAACATCAAGTTCACACTGGTTCTTAATACCGAGATACGATTTCCACCCAGACTAATGTACAAATAGTCCCGTAACCAAGTTGAAAGACTAATATGCCAACGTTGCCAAAAATCACTAAAGCCTAATGCGGCATAGGGTGCTTTAAAGTTATCAGGGAGAACAAATCCTAGGCATAAAGCGACACCGATTGCAGAGGTGGAATAGCCTGCAAAGTCACTGAAAATTTGTCCTGAGAATGCAAATACAGCCGTCCATGTTTCAAGAGTACCGAATTGTTCTGGATGGTTGTAAACACGGTCAACAACAGGTGCGAGTAATGTATCGGCAATCATAATCTTCATGAATAAACCGATGGTTAATAAAGATAGTCCCCAGCCGAATTGATCTTGAGAGGCTTTTCTTGGCGTTTCGCATTGTGGTAAAAAATCATTGGCTCGGACAATGGGCCCTGCTACCAATTGCGGGAAGAAAGAAACGTATAGCGCATAATCAAGGAAAGAGGTGCCCGGCTTTATTTTTCCTCGATACGTATCAATGGTGTATGACAGTGTTTGGAATGTATAAAAAGAGATGCCGACCGGCAAAATAATATCAAGGGAAGCGGGTTGGAAATCTATCCCAATTAGCTTGAATAGCATAATACTGTTATCAACTAAAAAATTGCCATACTTGAAATAACCGAGTAGTCCGAGATTGACTAGCAAGCTGAGTATTAGATAGCGTTTTTTTGATGTCTTATTTTCTGCATAAAAAATGCGTTTTGCAAGCAACCAGTCGATCAGCGTCGATGATATGAGTAGGAGAACAAATAGTGGATTCCACGCCGAATAAAAAAGATAACTAGCTACAAGTAGATTGGACTTTTGCAGCTTCCAATTTCTTAAAGCATAATGAATAACCAATAATATTATGAAAAATATAAGAAAAGTATAGGTGTTGAAGGGCATTTTATTATTGTTTTAGTATTAAGCCGTTTACTTATTTACAGATTGATTCTAGCGCTTGAACACTAGCACAGTCTCTTAGCTTCGCCTAAGGTGCTGATTTCATACGCTGTATGGCGAGCCTGAAGAGGTTGTGCAAGTATTAAGAAAAATCTCATTTGTAGGGTGTGCCGAGGTACGAGGCGCACCATAAGTTGTTGATTCAGGGTGCGCCTCCTTCGTCGGCACACCCTACATAAGGAATACTTGCACAGTCTCTGAAGGCTCACTTCCAGTTATTCAGAGTTTCCTTAAGGTATTGCTGAAGTTTTGTTGTTCTGATTCGCTATTTTTAAATCTTTCGAGTCGTCTATGGAAAGTACAGAATTGTGATCTGATTTATACATCAAAGCGGTGATCTGTTCCGAAACTAGCCCCATAAAAAACATCAACATTGAAGTTGTGAACATTAAGGCAGACATATTGGTAAATCGTCCTACACTGAAATAAGTAAACAAGTAATAGCTAAGCCCTAAGGTGAATGTAAATAAACTAACCGGTAGAAATAGCTTTAATGGGGAATATAAAGTGCCCACCTTAAAGATGATTAATACAAAACGAATGCCATCACGCATCAAGTTTATATGGCTTTTGCCGATCCGCTTGGGTGCTTCAATAGGAATGTAATCCACGGCGTAACCTGCACGGAAAAAAGCCATCGTGCTCGTGGTTGGGTAAGAGAATCCATTAGGAAGTAAGTACAGAAATTCTTTGAATTTATTAGCTCTAGCCGCTCTAAAACCTGAAGTAAGGTCCTTTATGGGACGAGAAGTGACATAACTAGCGAGTCTATTGTATAAGCCGTTAGCAAAACTTCTTGCCATTGAAGCTTGAGATTTTTTACTCCTAGCGCCTACGACTAAGTCATAGCCATCGTCTATTTTCTGAAGTAAACGGTTGATGTCTTCTGGTTTGTGCTGTCCATCGGCATCCATGAAAACCAAAATATCACCGGTGGCATGCCGTGCTCCTGTCTTTATAGCAGCACCATTGCCTATGCTATAGGAGTGGCTGACTACTTTTACTTTATTTTCTTCACAGATAAACAGCGTGTCATCCGTTGAGCCATCGTTGACAACGATGATTTCAGCTTGTGGGTGTGCTTGTGTGAGTTTGGGTAGAAGTATTTTTAGACTAGCCGCTTCATTTTTTGCAGGTAATATGATGGAGTATTTATTCATTATTTATTATCAAACCCTTTTTTTATTTTTATTCTTTTACCAGTTGATCAGTCTAATGCTTTTACCTTTCAGTAGGCTTAATAATTATTGGAAGTGCCTCTGTGTTTCTACCGTTTTGATGGCTATTTAGCGCTTAGCTGTATTTGAAAGCATTTTTTGTCGTTCTATTTTTTCCGTGAGAGCTTTCCTTAGGCGGTCAAACTGAGGTTGTTTTAGATTTAGAATCAAACGCTTTTTATAGGTTGTTTCCAATAATTTAGTATCTTCCAGCTTCTCTAACGCTTGTTTATAAAGACCCGCAGAGGATAAATAGCCTACCTGGATAAGTAAAAGAGATGTGTCAGGAGTTATGGCATAAGATTTTTCCATATTGATCATAGCGTTGTTTAAATCCCCTTGATACATATAGAATCTTGAGAGCCAGAAATAGAGGTGGTATGTGTAATGTTTGTTGTCGTGTGCAATAGAAATTTCTAACATGGAGTTCAGAAATTCTTTTATATGCTCCGGTCCAATAATGTCACAATGGTGTTGACGCCAGGCAACGATGAACTCTTTTAATACGTTTGTTGTTACATTATGTATATTTTGATGTTCAAAAGTGTCGAGAGCTGTTTTTAGTTTTTTGGGAGTAATCGTATTATTTTTACAAGATTGCTTGATATTCCACATCACTAAATAGGGTGTTTGTTTTGAACTGATTTTTAGTTTTGTTTTATCACCTGTGTAAAATTGATAGTACTCTTGTGCCCGTATAGAATTTGGATGTGCATTGTGCCAATTTGTGACAAGTTCTATTGTTTTACCCCATAATGTTGAATTCTGATGGGTTAAAAAAACTAATAAGCTGACTACAAAGATTCCTGAACAAATGACAACCATTGTATATTGTTTGATCTTTGTTGTTATATAGATGCCAATGGCAATAAAGAAACCTAGCATGGGTAGGTAGTTTCTATGTTCAAAATATAATTCTAGCGGAAGGACGGTTGATTCAAGCAAGTGCCCCACAAAGAACCATATAATTGAAAAAGAGACCAGAGGATACTTTTTCCTAAAATAAAAGCTTGTTGTTAATAAGGTGATAATTCCCGTTATTGCAGGTAATGTTGTCCACGGGTCGAATAAGCTGCGTGATATAACGTAATCATCATGAAAGATACTGCTATCACCGATATTAGGAATAATAATATGGTACAGGTAGTCAAAAATAACTCGTGCTTCAGTAAAAAGCCGTTCTCCCACAGTGAAATCACGAATGTTATAACCTGTTCCAATCCATGTTCTGTAGACCAAATAAAAAAGAATGAAGACAAAGGGAACAACAATAAAAGGCACGAACCAGAAGTGTAAATATTTAGGAGCTGCTATCTGTAGGGGACGTAATAAGAACAACTCTACTACAAGAATATAAGCAACTAGTAAAATACCATTTTCTTTACTGAGCATAGCCAGTAAGAGGCTTGTCCCAACACCTATATATAAATAAATAAATCCTGTTTTGGGTTTGTGATCAAGTTTCTTTCGTCCGTATAAATAAAAAATAAAACCCATAAACATAAAGGTTGCGCTTAGTTCAGTCATCCGTTGCACGACATACAGGACTGTTGTGGTATGTAGTGGATGCAATAACCATAAAGCTGTGGCTGTGAATGCTAGAATATTTTTCTGTGTGGCGGCTAATTGCAGGCTAGAGGCAAGTTTTATCATGAACCAGAACAGCAACACACCATTTAATAGGTGTATTAATATATTGGTATAGATGAAACTGGCAGGATGACTAGGCCAAGCGATGTCATTTAAATAAAAACTAGCTAAACTGATGGGGCGACCTGTTGGTCCTGAACGACCCTCTAAAAGATACAACCAAAAATTACTCCACAAATCGAGGTGTTGGTATTTTCCGATAGGAGAAAGGTTGGGATTGTCATCTAAAATAAAATTGCCAGTGATCCCAGGTAAAAAAATGTAAAAAGCTATAGCTATCAATAGATAGAGTGAGATAGCTCCGATGAATGCGTTCTTATTTTTTGTTATTGGTTCAATAGACATTGTTTTTTATTATTAGTAGGCGTGTCAGGATTATTATTGAAAATGTCTGAACCTGAAATGAATTATTGACAAATTCTAGGTTTGAATTTGTTGGGTAAGGTTCCATCCCGGCAGTTCCATTTTAATGATGAGTTTGCAGAACTTGCTTTTAAGATAAGAGTGGCGTCATCTACGACTTTATTATTGTAAATAATGGAAATAAGGTTGTTAGAGATACTTACATTTTTGACTGCGTTACCTGCAATCGTGTTATTTAATCCGGCGGATGCATTATTGGAAGGGAATGTTCCGTTCAATGACCAAAAATCCCATATGGCTGTTTTGGCACTACTGGCAAGATTAACACCTTCCGAAACATGAGTCCGCTTGGTGTAGTCTTGATAAGCAGGGAGAGCAATAGCGGCGAGAATACCCATAATAGCGATGACGATCATGAGTTCGACTAGAGTAAATCCTGAATGTTTTTTCATGATGTATCCTCTGTTTTAAGTTTAGCTTGGTAAGAGTAATTTCTGTGATCTTTAAACAAGAAAGGCTCACCGAAGTGAGCCTTTCTTCATTGTGCTGATAGAATAGAATCAGCTGAACAATGGTTTAGCGACAGTTAGAAGCTCTGTACTTGTCTTCAAGAGTTCCGCCATTACAAGCCCAAGTAACAGATCCAGCAGCGTCAGAAGGAGTCATTACCAATGTGTTGTTAGTAGAAACTTTTGTAGTGTTGTAAGAAACTGTGATGGCACCAAGAGTTCCAACTTGTACGCCTGTTACTGCGTTGCCAGCGATACTAGCAGCAGCAGGAAGACCTGCTAAAGTGTTTGAAGTTGGGAATGCGCCAGCAGAAGAGAAATACTCAGTTACGCCAGATTTTGCGCCAGCTGCAAGGCTCATGCCTTCAGATACGTGTGCACGCTTTGTGTAATCCTGATAAGCAGGAAGAGCGATTGAAGCAAGAATACCGATGATAGCTACTACGATCATTAATTCGATTAGTGTGAAACCAGATTGTTGTTTTTTCATTTTTGTTATCTCTTGTTATTTTATTATTAGTAAACATTGAACAATGTGTTCGAGAGATATTATGCAGAGAGCGTGCCAATTCTTATAATCAAGCCGATAAAGGGTGATGAAATAAACATAATCAGGGGTTTGAAGAGAAACGGTTGCGGTTAGCTGACGGGGTGTGTTTTGCAAAGTGTCATTTTTGTGTCAGATATTCCCATTTAAAGTGTCAGATTGTAACGAAGTTGTTACAGTTTGTATGTTCAGTCGTGAATATTCCCCCCTCAACAACCTTTCGTCCGTCATATCATTCATACAGTCTCATTATTGGTTATCAGACTTTTATCAAAGCTTCTCTCTGATAATTCATGTTAGAATTCGCCGATTAAATTAGATTAGAAAAGGAGTATCTGCATGGCAGATCAGAAGGCTTCATTGACCTATCGTGATGCAGGAGTTGACATTGATGCTGGCAATGCGTTGATTGGACGAATTGCCCCTCATGCCAAGCGTACCAAACGACCCGAAGTGATGGGTGGAATTGGCGGTTTCGGTGCATTAATGTCTATACCCTCACACTATAAGGAACCCGTATTGGTTTCAGGTACAGATGGCGTAGGGACGAAATTAATGCTGGCTATTGAGGCTGGTGTTTACGATACAATAGGTATTGATCTGGTTGCTATGTGTGTTAATGACATTATTGTGGTGGGTGCAGAACCGTTGTTCTTTCTTGATTATTATGCAACAGGAAAGCTAGACCTTGATATTGCTGAAGCTGTTATCAAAGGCATTGCGGATGGTTGTGAACAAGCCGGTGCAGCGTTGACGGGTGGGGAGACAGCGGAGATGCCGGATATGTATTCATCGGGTGATTTTGATCTTGCCGGTTTTACCGTTGGTGTTGTAGAGAAGTCTGCTGTGCTAGATCAATCACAAGTGCAGCGTGGTGATGTGGTTGTTGGTCTGGCATCGACTGGGCCGCATTCAAATGGCTATTCTTTGATTCGTAAAGTAGTGGAAGTGTCTGGCGCCAAACTTGATATGCCGTTTGGTGAAGCTACTTTGGGAGAAGCTTTATTAGCTCCTACACGTATTTATGTTAAGCCCGTTTTAAATGCTTTAAAGCAATTTGACCTGCATGCTATTGCGCATATTACGGGTGGTGGATTGACCGAAAACCTACCACGGGTTTTGCCTAATAATTGTAAAGCAGTGATCGACCTAAATGCTTGGGAGCGCCCTGATATATTTAACTGGCTACAAACAGAAGGCAATATTGAAGACTCCGAAATGCTTCGAACCTTTAACTGTGGTGTCGGCATGACGTTGGTTGTCGCGGAAGAGGTTGCAGAAGATATTATTAATGGTCTACGTTTAAATGACATTGATGCCTGGGTTATAGGTCATATTGAAGCTGCTAATAATGAAGACTCGGAAGCTCCTTTTGTAGAATTTACAAGTGGCTAGTGACTCTGTTGGTAAGTTGGTTGATCAGTTGGTTTGTAAATCAATAGTTGTACTAGTGTCTGGAAAGGGTAGTAACCTGCAAGCTATTATTGATGCGGTTGAAACAGCTCAGATATCAGCAACAATCAGCGCAGTGATTAGCAATGTATCGGATGCTTACGCGCTCAAAAGAGCGAATAATGCCGGGATCGTTGCAGAAGTGGTTGATCATACTCAGTTTGATTCACGAGAGAGTTTTGATGCAGCTTTGCAGAATGTCATAGAGCAATATAATCCAGACTTGGTTGTATTGTCTGGTTTTATGCGATTACTAACCCAGCCTTTTGTAGAATTTTATGAAGGTCGAATGTTAAATATCCATCCTTCATTGTTGCCAAAATATCGTGGTTTAAATACACATCAACGTGCATTAGATGCAGGTGATTATGAGCATGGTGCAAGTGTACATTTTGTCACCCCAGACCTTGATAGTGGGCCGGCTATTATTCAGGCAGTTGTAGCGATCGAACAAGATGACACAGTGATTACGTTAGCTAAAAAGGTCTTTAAAGAAGAGCATATTATTTACCCGTTAGCTATTAGTTGGTTTGTTGAAGGTCGGCTTAAGATGAAATCTGGACAGGCTGAATTGGATAACCAGGTACTGTCTTCTCCTGTTATTCACAAAGATAAATAACTAGCCAGCATAAAATTATCCCGTTATCAGGACGTGCGACTTTAGTCGCGCCAGAATGTCGCTTATATCATACCTACAATGCAGCATCGTGCGCGGCTGAAGCCACACATCCTTATCATATATACTTAAAGGGCATCTCTATTAATTGTACCCAAAGGGTATAGCAACCTTTTCGCCCGATTACTGCGTTGGATAAATTTCTGCGATCCTCATGTATCCTTATACACTGTGGTTCTCAAAATCCATCCGCCTTGTACTCGAACGAAAATTCTAATTAATAGAGGTACCCTTAAAATTATTGAGTAAACCCGATGAAATCATCTATTCGCCTTGGGGTCATTATGGATCCTATCCAATCCATTAATATCAAAAAAGACAGCACCTTCGCCATGATGCTAGAAGCTCAGGCGCGTGGCTGGCAACTTTTCTACATGCTACAAAGCAGCTTATATGTAGAAAATGGTGTGGTTTATGCCGAGATGCAAACGGTGACGGTGCAGGATATTGCCGGTGACTGGTTTATTTTGGATGAACCCCAAACATTACCCTTGCATGAACTCGATGTCGCTTTGATGCGCAAAGATCCGCCGTTTGATATGGAATACATCTATTCCACGTATCTACTGGAAATGGCCGAGCAGCAAGGCTTATTAGTAGTCAATCGTAGCGACAGTATTCGCTCATGCAATGAAAAACTATTTGCGACCTGGTTTCCACAATACACACCAGAAACACTGGTCACCCGTGATATGGAACGTATCAAGAAATTCCATGATCAACTCAAACGTATTGTGGTGAAGCCCTTGGACGGAATGGGTGGAGCGATGATTTTCCAGATTCAACAAGGCGATGCGAATAGGAATGTCATTCTCGAAACTATAACCGATTACGGCAAACGAACAGTAATGGCGCAACGGTTTTTGCCTGAATTCAAACAAGGTGACAAGCGCATTTTGATCATTGATGGAGAGCCATTTCCTCATGCATTAGCGCGTATACCAGCAGAAGGAGAAGGGCGAGCAAACCTTGCAGCGGGCGGTAGTTATAAGGGTGTCGACCTAACGACAAGAGAGTTCGAAATTTGTAAACACATCTCTCCCCAATTAAAAGAAAAGGGCTTAATGTTTGTAGGGCTGGATGTGATTGGCGATTATATCACCGAGATTAATGTGACCAGTCCGACTTGTATTCGGGAGCTGGATCATATTTATACGGCTAATATAGCTGGATTATTGATGGATGCGATTGAGAAAAAATTGTAGGATACATATTGTCTTACGTTGTTGAATAAAGGGATGACGATGAAAACCTCAATACAGAACATGTCGTTGTTAGCGGGAATTACATTCATGTTATTCGCCTGTCAATCCGGTACCACAACATCCACCACAACACCCACAGAACCACCCCCAGCCGTTGTGAAACCTACAGAATGCAAAAACCCAAGATCACAAATGTGTAGCAAAGAATATCGACCGGTCTGTGCAACTAAAGACACGGGTGTGCGATGCGTTACCACGCCTTGTCCATCAACAGAAAAAATCACCTATAGTAATGGCTGTATGGCATGTACAGACAGCAAGGTTTATAGTTATGTGGTGGGAGCTTGTCATTAAGTTTTGTTGGATGTCCAAACCTATAGTTCATTCTTAGCCTGGTCTTCCAAGCCTACAATCATCGGGCAAAGTTAATAAAACTAAGTGTATCTAAAAGCTAGACCTTATCTTTGTGAAAGACCTGAATCTCAATTACCTCTAGACTTAGAATTAATAGAGGTGCCATAACGTTGTGCTTGTTTTAAAAAGGCATTAACAGCCTTCTTATCGGTCAGTTGAGCGGCTTCAATAACTGGAATTCCAGGCAAGGCTTTTAAGAGAGCAGCAGCAAATATCCCCGTTCCGTGGGTGTGTGTAATCACGCCATCTTCATTATGTACTTTAACCGATTCGACTCCGCAACTAGGTGACTTTTCTTGAAATATATAGCCGTGTATCGGTGGGTTGTTGGTCAGGTATTTGTTCCCCTGTAGGCGTAGTTGTTGTGTATAATCAGGCGTTGAATGAGCTTTGTCGATAGCACGTATGTCGCCGTTGATATCAACAAGCTGTATCGGCGGACGCGGAACCCCCATGCCGATGGCTATTTCGGGACAAAAGGGTATCAGGTTGCAACGCATACCCAGTTCCTTAACGATGATGTGATGGTATTTATGCTGACCATCATAACGCACGGCATGACCGAGTAAACAACTGCTTACCCCTATATTGATGTTGCTACTGGCGTGCCTTGTTTCAAAAATATCCATAAGATGGTAACGCTTAACGTGAGGAAGATAGTTTGGCTCAAACTCCTATAGATTCAATTACAGATTCAATTACTTTAAAAGGTGAAATGAATATGCAAAATATTTTACATATTCATAGCACAGATGTGAGAGGAATTTTACATGCGTTGGCAGCAAAGCGCGATGAAGCCCCGCAGTTTTTTTTGAGAAGCCCGCTAACGGTTGATTGCAAAGCAATAGAAGCTGATAGCGACAAACTGGATTTTAATGGGCTAATGAAGGGAATTCGTGCACTGAGGTTTGTACCTATTGGTGTTCGCCATGTTTCACCGCAAGGTGTGCAGTTAGCGATGGATAGTGGCTGGGCTATTTTGCGGGATTCCAAAGCAAAACAAGTGGCTATTAAACCGTCTGATAAGAATCGGATTCAACAAAATATAGAAGATCAAGGCACAGAAGGCCAAGGAAAAAACCAGCAAGTGTCAAAGCCGGCTGCAACTCATGATGGTCATCGTGTCATGGTGATCAATCGCCCGGTACGTTCGGGTCAGCAGGTCTATTCTCCCGATGGGGATATTGTTGTTTTATCGCAAACTGGAGCGGGTTCTGAGGTGTTGGCAGATGGTTCTGTGCATGTTTATGGGAATATCTGCGGCAGGGTATTGGCTGGCGTTAATGGTGATCGTTCAGCAAGGATTTTTTGTCAGGGACTTGAGGCAGAGTTGATTGCGATTGCCGGAAATTATCAATTGCTGGATGAAATAGATACGCAATTAAAAGGTCAGCCAGCAATGATTTCTTTGGATGGTGACACGCTAAAAATCGAACCGATGATATAGGGCATCTCTATTAATTGCCTTTTCGCCCGATTACTGCGTTGGATAAATTTCTCGGCAAGTTGCTCCTGCATTGCCCTACCTTCTGCATCCATGCAGTCGTGCGATCCTCATGTATCCTTATACACTGCGATTCTCAAAATTCATCCGCCTTGTACTCGAACGAAAATTCTAATTAATAGAGGTACCCTATAGTTATTTACGGTGTTTTTGATCTGGAGTGTAGAAAATTATCGCAGGAAAAATAATAGTTAGTCTGTTAATATTCCTCGCAAGTTAAACATTGCTGTTTAACCCTCAATATGACCTGTTTTTAGGAGAGCGTCCTTGAGTAAAGTTATCGTTATTACATCGGGTAAAGGCGGAGTGGGTAAAACCACAACGAGTGCTGCATTTGCTACCGGCCTGGCCCAAAAAGGTTTTAAGACTGTAGTTATAGATTTTGATGTGGGATTACGAAATCTTGACCTGATCATGGGTGTAGAACGACGTGTCGTTTATGACTTTGTTAATGTAATCAATGGCGAGGCGGGTCTCAGACAATCGCTTATAAAAGACAAACGTGTTGATAACCTTTATGTGTTGCCTGCTTCGCAAACACGCGACAAAGATGCACTCACCATGAAAGGCGTTGAAAGTGTTATCAACGAACTTAAACAAGATGGTTTTGAATATATTATTTGTGATTCACCCGCAGGCATTGAAAAAGGTGCTTTTATGGCGCTTTATTTTGCTGATGAGGCCATTGTAGTGACTAACCCTGAAGTCTCTTCAGTGCGTGATTCAGATCGAATTCTGGGTATTTTACAAAGTAAATCTCGGAAGGCAGAAGAGGGTGGCTCGATTAAGGAACATCTACTGATAACGCGTTATTCGCCCCAGCGGGTGCATGATGGAGAAATGCTCAGCATTGAAGATATTCTGGATATTCTGGCGATTCCATTACTGGGTGTTATTCCTGAATCCGATATTGTGTTACAAGCTTCGAATCAAGGTACTCCAGTTATTCTCGAAACAAAAAGCACAGCGGGTCAAGCTTACGAGGATATCGTCGATCGCTTTTTAGGCGAAACAATTGAACATCGCTTTTTAGAGATTGAAAAGCAAGGCTTCATAAAACGTTTATTTGGTAAATAGCAGATGAGATTATTTGATTTATTTCGTCAGAACAGAAAAACCTCTGCTAATCAGGCAAAAGAGCGTTTGCAGATACTCATTGCACATGAGCGGGTGAATAGAGATGGCCCCGATTATTTGCCCCAGCTTCGACGAGATATTATGCGAGTCATTCAGAAATATGTTCATATTTCTGAAGATCAGGTCAAGGTTCAAGTTGAAAATGGTGAAGGCTACGATGTGCTCGAACTTAATATCACCTTGCCGGATGACTAGAGCTTAATCAGAGCTTCCCTTAAGGATGCTCTTGGATATGTCTTCCAGGTTCGTTTACGGTGTTTGAAATCAACATTGGCGAAGTTAAAGAGGCTTTGGACTTGATCAAAATTTCCTTAAACAAATGATTCGTTGATGACGTATTGCATAACAAAAGCCAGTGTCTTCTGGCTTTTTTGCCGTTAAGCGCTTGCATTGCCCGATTTGTCAAGGTTTATGCTCCCAATTACAGTATCTCTTATTTTCCTTTGCTAAAATGCTGGGCTCTATATCTATGAGCGTCCAAGAACTTAAAAGTATTTTTAGACAACCAAAATCTATAAGCTTGCCATGCGGCGTGTGAGACCAACCTCTAAGGTGTTTGTCTCCGCAAATTTAGTTTATCAGAGTATCCTCTAAAGAGTTTGAAAGAGACTAGAGATATAGAATTCCATAGTTGGAACATCAGCATACTGTAAAAGTCGGGACTAGATTTCAGGCAAGACAACTTTATGAGCGAACTATGAGCGAACGTTGTTAAGGAAAATGTTGTTAGGGATAATAATATGGCGATATCTGGTGCCACTCTGAAAAGAATGGAATTGACTTTGCAGCAATCAATGCAAGTTGAAAAAGAACAATCAATAGCTAACGAGGCTGTTGACATAAAAATTGTCAAGGACAAACAATCGTTTGCCAAGCTGGAAAAGCCATGGGCAGCGTTACTGGAACGTAGTGGCAATTCAAACCTCTATCTATCACATGATTGGCTCTATACCTGGTGGCACTGGTTTGGCGAGCAGTCATCAAGTGAGCTTTCCATTATTTGCATTTATCTTAATCAATCGTTAATTGCTGTTGCGCCTTTTTATATGGAAAGCAAGTATACGAACTTGATGAGAACCAAGAAAACATTGCGCTTATTAGGTCAGTCGGAAGAGAGTGATACCATTCCTGATTGTGAACAACTGGATATTATTACGGATGATAATCAGCAAGATGTAGTGCTCAACACGTTGGTGGCGTGTCTGCAAAAAAATGCTCCCTTTTCGAGGTTTATTTTTCACGCGGTTGCAAAACAGAGTGTTTTGTTTCGGTTGGTAAATTTATTATCACCCTCACAGAGCTGCTGTTTAAATATTCAGGAACAGGCCTTGTCAGTAGTATTGCCATCTTCATTTGATACGTTTATTTCAGCGCAAACGTTTACCTGGAGGATTCATTACCGAGGTAACAAGAGGAAAATGAATATGACGGGTGATGTCGAAATCAGGAAATATCGCAAACCTGATGAAATTCATGCAGGCTTACAATCTCTTACACAAATATTGTGTACGCAGCAACGTAAAGCATCGGGTGGCAAATGCTCATTTGATGGTGAGCGTTATATGAGATTTCATGAAGAAATTTGTCATTTGTTATCCATGAAAAATCGTGTAGAGATCGTTTCTCTCGTGATGGATGGAAGGTTATTGGCTTCAGTGTGTTATTGCCGTGCCGATAGTGAAGCCATTCAGATTTATCAGATGGCATCAGTAAGAGGGGATGGTATTCGCTTTTCTCCCATGCTTTTGTTGATGACTCATGTCATTGAACAATCCATTGAAGCGGGATGTCAACGAATAGATTTTCTTTCTAGTTGTATTCATGACAAGTCTGGGAAGGAATGTATTAAAGATAAAAGCACGGAGTTGTATACGCTTGAATGGTATAAAAATAGAGGTCTGGCTTATTTTGTAAATTTGACCAGAAAGTTTTTATGAGAATAGGCTGTGCGATATTGTTCGTGATCATGGTATTTCGTTCATCGTAGTTTTTTGTAATCAGTGAATAAAAACCTGCTCGCGTATATTACTAATGGTATCTCTAGTCGCTGCTGCTTCTTCAAATTGCAGGTTTTTCGCATATTTATACATCTGTTTTTCTAATTTAGTGATTTCTTTTAGGGCTTTATTCGGTGTCATTGTTCGGTAATCAGCTTTGTTTTCAGCGACCTGGGCGAATTTCTTGCTAGATTTAGCTTTTACGCTGCTTCCGTATGCCCCTTCCATAATGTCGGAGATTTTTTTGTTAATGGTTTTCGGGGTGATCTGGTGTTTTTTATTATGTGCCATTTGCTTGTCACGTCTGCGGCTTGTTTCGTCAATAGCAGCTTGCATGGCTGGGGTGATGGTATCGCCATAAAGAATAGCTTTACCCTTTATGTTTCTAGCGGCACGACCAATAGTTTGTATCAGTGATCGTTCTGAGCGCAGAAAGCCCTGTTTGTCGGCGTCCAGTATGGCTACCAAGCTGACTTCTGGCATATCTAGGCCTTCTCTTAGCAGGTTAATACCGATTAGTGCATCGAACTCGCCCAAGCGTAAATCGCGGATGATTTCTACTCTCTCTATGGTATCAATGTCGGAATGCAAATAACGTACACGTATATCATGTTCCAGCAGGTAATCAGTCAGGTCTTCAGCCATACGCTTGGTCAATGTGGTCACTAGTACCCGTTCATTTATTTCAGCACGTTTAGTGATTTCTGACATCACATCATCAACCTGACTGGCAACAGGGCGTATTTCAATGGCAGGGTCAATAAGACCAGTAGGGCGGACTACTTGTTCAGCGACATTATCAGAATGCTCCTTCTCATAGTTTCCAGGTGTTGCTGATACATGAATGCATTGGGGTATCATTTTTTCGAATTCATCGAAGCGTAACGGGCGGTTGTCTAATGCAGAAGGTAGTCGAAAGCCATAGTTGACCAGATTCTCTTTGCGTGAGCGATCACCTTTATACATAGCACCGATTTGTGGCACAGTGGCATGGGATTCATCAATCACCACTAAAGCATTATCCGGCAAGTAATCATATAAACAAGGTGGTGGTTGACCGGGTTCTCGACCCGACAAGTAACGTGAGTAGTTCTCGATGCCGGAACAATAACCCACTTCTATAATCATTTCGATATCAAACTGGGTGCGTTGTTCTAGCCGTTGTGCTTCTACCAGACGGTTTTCTTTACGAAGTACTTCAAGACGTTCTTTGAGTTCGACTTTGATTTTTTCTACCGCTTCAAGTAATACTTCTCGTGGCGTAACATAATGTGTTTTGGGGTAGACAGTGAGGCGAGGAGTGCGGCGTAATATTTCACCCGTTAGTGGGTCAAAAAAACTAAGTTGTTCTATTTCATCATCAAACAGCTCAATACGGATGGCTTCCCGATCGGATTCAGCAGGATGGATATCAATCACATCACCACGCACACGATAGGTTGCGCGGCTCAACTCAACATCATTGCGGGTGTATTGTAACTCTGCCAGTTTGCGCAAAATAGCGCGTTGGTCGATGACATCCCCTCGATCTAAATGCATCATCATTTTCAGATAAGAATCCGGATCACCCAAGCCATAAATTGCCGAAACCGTAGCAACAATAATAACATCTTTCCTTTCTATCAGCGCCTTGGTGGCGGAAAGTCGCATTTGTTCAATATGCTCATTAATAGAGGCATCTTTTTCGATATACACATCCGAGGCAGGCACATAAGCCTCTGGCTGATAGTAATCATAATAGGAGACAAAATACTCCACCGCATTTTCTGGAAAGAATTCTTTCATCTCGCCATAAAGCTGTGCAGCCAGCGTTTTATTATGCGCCATGATGATAGTGGCGCGCTGGGTTTGCTCAATGATATTGGCAATCGTATAGGTTTTTCCAGAGCCGGTAACGCCTAATAACGTCTGATGTAGAAGTCCATCGTTTAGACCGGAAACCAGTGATTCGATGGCAGTGGGCTGGTCACCCGCAGGTTTGTATTTTGAATGTAGATTGAACGCTTTAGTGGGCATGAAATAGGGCTGTCGGTGGCTTTCTAGTTCTTTTAACTGGCTCTTTACTAGTCCATAATGGTAGCATCGTTTTCATCATTATTCTCGGCGGAGTATCTTATCTTGAGCATTCAGTTATCAGATCGTATTCAACGTGTTAAACCCTCGCAAACCCTTGCCATATCAGCCCTTTCGTTAAAACTCAAAGCAGCCGGTAAAGACATTATTGGTTTGGGAGTTGGCGAACCTGATTTTGATACACCAGAGTTTATCCGTGAAGCTGGAAAGCAAGCGATTGATGATGGCAAAACTCGCTACACCCCCGTTGATGGTATCCCTGAATTAAAGCAGGCTATTGTTGATAAATTCAAGCGCGATAATCAGTTTGATTTTACGCTGGATGAAGTGCTGGCTTCGACGGGTGGAAAACAGTGTTTATACAACTTGTGTCAGGCATTACTGAACGATGGTGATGAAGTCATTATTCCTGCACCTTACTGGGTGTCTTATCCAGATATGGCTATTTTGGCGGGGGGTGTTCCCGTTTTTGTAAAGGCTGGGATTGATGATCATTTCAAACTGTCTGCTGAAAAATTAGAGGCGGCTATCACGCCCAAGACAAGATTGTTTTTTATTAATAGTCCATCGAATCCTACCGGTGTCGCTTATAGCAGGGAAGAGTTGGCAGCGTTAGGCGAAGTGTTGCTTAAACATCCACAAATTGTGGTAGCAACTGATGATATGTATGAGCATATTTTGTTTGGCAATACCGAATTTGTAAATATCCTCAATGCCACGCCAGAGCTGGCTGATCGCTGCGTAGTTTTCAGCGGTGTCTCAAAAGCCTACGCTATGACAGGATGGAGAATCGGTTTTGCAGGGGGGCCTAAAACCTTAATTCAAGCCATGAAAAAAGTACAAGGGCAAAGTACATCTAACCCTTGCTCTATAGCTCAAGTGGCAGCTGCCGCCGGTTTGAACGGCGATCAAGGTTTTATTCAAACCATGCTAACGGCTTTTGAAGAACGTCATAACTACGTGTTGGAACGCGCCAATAATATTCCCGGAATGCGTGCTATTCCTTCTGATGGTACGTTCTACAGTTTCCCCCATGTCGAAGAAATGATTGCCAGAATGAAGGGTGTGAATAACGACACCGAATTAGCAACTAAACTGCTAGAAGCAGGGGTTGCTTTAGTGCCGGGTGCAGCCTTTGGGATGGAAGGTTATATCCGAATTTCTTATGCGACCAGCATGGAAAACCTTGAAAAAGCAATGGACAGGATCCAGTCTCTTACTTAATGAAATCTCTGATCAAGTCCTTTTTGTATTGGAGGTGAGCCTTCAGGCTCGCAATACGGTGCTTATAATCAACATCTAAATATTGCTTCCAGAAATTTTAGACTCAATCAGGGGTTCCTTAATGAAGACATCATCAGAATCATTTCCAGAATTAAATGAACGAGCCAAACATCTGTTAAAGGTTCTGGTAGAACAATACATTGATAGCGGGCAACCTATTGCATCCACTGCACTTGCCAACCATAGTGGCTTGTCATTAAGCGCAGCAACCATCCGTAATGCGATGGCTAATCTGGAAGAAATGGGCTTAATTCATGCTCCGCATACCTCAGCAGGTCGGATACCTACAGCGCAAGGTTACCGAGTTTTTGTTGATTCCTTAGTGAGTGTGCAAGAGCTGGATGAAGCAACTTTGCTGCAGATGCAAGGAAGTATTGACCTACCCAATAATCCCAGTGAATTAATTCGTTCGGCCTCCAATTTATTATCCGGTATAACCCAGCTCGCAGGAATAGTGACCCTCCCCAGCCGTAAACATATTGGCATACGACGTATTGAGTTTATCCATCTATCATCCAGACAAATATTAGTAGTACTGGTGCTGAGTGATGGTGAAATTCAAAACAAGCTGCTAGAAGTAAAACGTGATTATTCTGCTTCAGAGCTAGAGCAAGCGACAAATTATCTCAATAAAACCCTGGAAGGCAAGACGTTACAGCAAGTAAAACAACGTCTACTAACGGATATGCATGTGGTCTACAACGATGTAGATCAGACGATGCGTGCAGCGATGGAACTAGCTGACCAGACCTTTGAGGAACTTGACACCACCTCTCAAGATGAAGTGGTCATGGCGGGTGAAAGTAATCTTATTCATTGTGATGATTTATCTGACATGAGCAAACTGAGAGGGTTGTTTAGTGCTTTTGAAGAAAAGCGACAAATGCTGAGTTTATTGAATAACGCATTAGAAGCCGATGGTGTGCAGATTTTTATCGGTAACGAATCAGGTTACCAAGCCTTTGATGATTGCAGTTTGGTGACTTCTACGTATCAAACAGAAGACGGTTCTATCGGTGTTTTGGGTGTGGTCGGGCCCACCAGAATGTCCTATGACAGAGTCATTCCAGTGGTCGATATTACCGCTAGATTATTGAGCGCAACGTTTAGTAAATAACCATCATTCTCAACTTAAACAACCCATTATAAAAACCAAGTAAAATAGTAGGAAATATTCTTGACTGTTTTACTAGGTTATTCTATATTGACGCTTTAAAGATAGAGTAGTTGGCGACATTTCGCGAGCAGAGGTGCAACATGAAACTTTCAACAAAAGGCCGTTACGCTGTTACCGCCATGATGGATTTAGCGATACACGATATAGACGGCCCCGTTACTTTGGCAGACATATCAAAATGTCAGGGTATATCTCTTTCTTACCTAGAACAATTATTTTCAAAATTACGCAAACATGGCTTAGTAGAAGGAGTGAGAGGCCCCGGTGGTGGTTATAGACTCGGTAAGCCTGCTTCACAAATAAGTGTAGCCAATATTATTCTTGCGGTGGATGAAAGCATAGATGCCACGGGATGTTCAGGTAAATCTGATTGCCAAGGCGGCAAGCGTTGTCTGACCCATAAACTGTGGGAAGATTTAAGTGTGCGTCTGTATGAATTCCTAGATGGTATTAAACTGAATGAATTTGTAAATAGACCTGAAGTGCGTGAAATTTCCTATCGACAAGATAGTATGGCAAGCCGAATCGCGAATATGTTTCCTGCCCGAACGCGTATTGCTTCATAACGGAATATTTTAGACCATTACAGTAAACTTAAAAAAGGTAGCCAGTGGCTACCTTTTTTTATATGAGCCTTTGTGTATTTGTTACTGACTCCCAAATTCTATTACTTACTAGCTCCAAATTCCCATTTGGGAGCAGAGCAAGGAAACTCCCGTTTCCACTATATTTCTTTCTTCCGCACAGATCATGAAATTCTGTTTTGCACTCATGCCGATTTCGGCTTGTCTTTAAATGATAACTGGCTATAAAATAAGATAATCAGTTTTATTTTTAATCACTACAGGGCATAATTGCTTACAGCCGTAAGCATAGACCCCTTGTGCATCTGTAAACCTCTATCGGCATGGGCTTGTTCACTTCAAACAACACGATAGACCCTTCACAGAAGTTTATGATGACTAGTAATATTTATGAGTAATGTTATGAGCAATAGCGATAGCAAAAAACCGCAAAGAGAATTCCCCAAGAAAACACTCCCTGAGCTACTGGATGACTATTATCTGCGCTTAAAAAAAGCACAGATTAGTCATTATTCACAAAGTGAAGTAAAGAAATGGTGGCACACCATCATTAGTACCCTGATTATTATATTAACGACCATTGTGAGTGCCTTTATTTTCTTTGAATACACAGAAGGTGATTCAGGGTTGAAAATGATCATGGTTGGATTGAGCATAGGAGCTGCTTTTCTCGCTGCTCTGCAACCACAGCTCAGGCTGGGCGCGCAAGCAGAGAACCATCGCACCAAAGCGGTTCAATATGGACAGTTGAGACGAGAGGTTGAGGCTTTTATTGCTGATGACAAAAGCACTCATGAAGATAAAAAGAAATTTCTAAAAAGACTGCAACTAAAGTGGGATGAAGTGGCGGTTGATGCTCCTGTTACACCCAAAGCTATCCGTGACCGGGTTAAGTAAACAATCAAAATGACTACAATGCAGAAAGGATTTCCAGACTTGATTGAGTAAGCTAAAGACGTGATCTCTTTTTGGAAGTGAGCCTTCAGGCTTGCCTTGGGATGAATGTACTACCTGTGTCAGTGCGACCCTGAAGGGTCACCTCCGATGTTGTTTTCTAGTGCTAACCATTGCAGGGCAATAATGGCTAATGAGGATTTAATCTTTCCTTTACGTAGCCAATCCATAGCGGTTTGTCGAGGAACAATAGAGACACGAATATCTTCATTCTCGCTATCCAGCCCATGAATACCAGCTTCTACGCTAGATAAATCTAGGGGTGCATAGTACAGACTAATCAGTTCTGCTGTACCGCCAGGGCTGGGGTAATAATCAATAATATGTGCTAACGTTTGCGGTTCGCAGCCGGCTTCTTCCTGAGATTCTCGACGCGCTACGTCTTCGTTGGTTTCGCCTTTTTCGGTGATGCCCGCCACTATTTCAATCATCCATGCAGAATCTTCATCGCGGATAGCACTACCTGCTCTGAATTGTTCTATCAATAAGACGGTATCGGCGACAGGGTCGTGTAATAAGACGGCTACGGCATTACCCCGTTCGAAGATTTCTCGTTTAACGGTTTTTGACCAGCCACCCTGAAACAACTCATGCTGGAATTCGTAGACTTCAATACTAAAGAAACCTTTGTATTGCGTGGTTTGGCTAAGGATTTTGAATTTCATAGCTTATTTTCGCATGATTGACTGGATTTGAATAATCTTGCTGCCGAAGTGTGGGTTTTGGATCACCACATGCTATATCTTAAGAAATCTCTGATCAACTTCGAATCTTCTGGAAGCGATGCTTTAGAGACTGTGCAAGTATTCCTTTGTAGGGTGTGCCGACGAAGGAGGTGCACCATGAATCAATAACTTACGGTGCGCCTCGTACCTCGGCACACCCTACAAATGAGATTTTTCTTAATACTTGCACAGTCTCTTTAGCTTCGCCTAGGATGTGATTTAACTCCTTAGGCGGGCCTGAAGGCTTACTTCCATGAAGTAGAGGTTTTAGAGAGATTACAACCCCGAGTATTTTGTTTTTGAAAACACCTCATACAGCGCAGGTAGAACAAACAGTGTCAACAACGTTGATGACACTAAACCACCGATAACAACCGTTGCCAGTGGCTTTTGTACTTCAGAACCTACACCGGTAGCAAGCAACATGGGTATGAGTCCTAACGCTGCAATTGAGGCGGTCATTAACACGGGGCGTAAACGTGATAGTGCTCCTTCAAAAACGGCGATATCTACATGTTCTCCCGCTTCTATTTTTTGATTAATAGCATTGACCATCACTACACCGTTTAATACAGCCACTCCAAACAGTGCGATAAAGCCAATAGAGCCGGGGACAGAGAGGTATTGTCCGGAGATAGATAACGCAGCAATTCCACCAATCAAAGCTAATGGTACATTCAGCATAATCAACAAGGCTTGTCCGATAGAATTAAAGGCAAAGTAAAGCAATAAAAAGATCAGACCCAGCGACAGCGGCACAACGATCATCAGTCGTTGTTGTGCACGTTGCTGATTCTTGAATTGCCCACCAAAAACCACGCTATAGCCAGCAGGAAGTTTGATTTCCTTGTCGATGCGTTCACGCAGTTCGGCCACTAATCCACCCATATCTCGTCCTTCCACGTTGGACTGAATCACCACACGTCGCTGTACATCGTCACGACGGATTTGTGGAGGACCCGATTCAATATTGACATTGGCGACTTCACGTAATTTCACCCATGCACCTTGGGGGGATTCGATGACGAGGTTGCGAATGGTTTCTACTGTGTTGCGATATTCCTCGGCAACACGCACGTAAATGTTATAACGCTCATTACCCTTGATGACTTGTCCAGCCTCAACACCACCGATGGAGTCTGATATTAACGACATCACCTGTCCAACCGGGATTCCGTAACGGGCTAGTGTATCCCTGTCGGGACGAATAACCAGTTGCGCTTCACCTGCAATCTGTTCCATTTCAACGCCGCGTGTGCCGTTAATTTTACGCATCAAGGCTTCTATTTTCTTTCCGGTCGTGGCTAGTGTATCCAAATCCGAACCAAACAATTTAACGGCTAGTTGTGCTTTTACTCCTGACAGCAATTCATCCACACGGGTAGCAATCGGCTGTGAGAAGGAGAACAACAGTCCGGGATGGATAGCCATTTTCTCTTCCATCAATGCTTGCAAGTCTTGACGATTATTGGCACTAGTCCATTCTGAAACGGGTTTTAAACCGATATAGATTTCTATATTAGATACCGGTTCGGGATCACCGCCGACCTCAGCACGGCCTATACGTGAGGAGGCGTACAGCACTTCAGGAAAGGACATGATGTGTTTTTCCAGCTTTTGAGCAACCTTTAAACTGGTGTTCAAGCTAGAGGAGGGTGCTAGAGTCACCCGCACATTAAGGGTTCCTTCTTCCAGTTCGGGAACAAACTCTGTACCTAATGTGGTGGCTAGAAATAATGAGCCAATAAATAGTATAAGTGCAAAGCTTGCCACAACCCAACGTAGCTTGGTTGCTAATCGTAATAAAGGACGATAGACAAACTCAAGTACACGCATAACAGGACTTTCACGAGGGGTAACAGGGTTTTTGAATACCCAGCTTGCCAGTGCAGGCACAACCACCAGTGCCACCAGCAATGATGCCAGCATCGCCAGCACAATTGAGATCGCCATCGGTTGGAATAGCTTGCCTTCTACGCCTTGCAGGGTAAACAAGGGTGAAAACACGATGATAATGATCATCACTGCAAAGAACACCGGGCGGCCGACTTCTTTGGCTGATTCTTGTATCAACAAGGCTATTTTCCCCCCCTCCGTCTGTTTTCCCTCCGTTCGCTCATGCTTGTCAAGACGGGTGCTGCTAAGACGGCTAAAAATATGTTCCATCATCACCACTGAACCATCCACCATCATACCGATGGCAATGGCTAATCCTCCCAATGACATCAGGTTGGCAGAGAGTTTCCAGTACACCATCATCATTAATGCTAACCCGATCGAAATGGGTACCGAAATCAACACTAAAAGGGTGGCTCGGAGGTTTAATAAAAACAGCATCAATACGATCAAGATTAGTACAAAGGCTTCCAGCAAAGCCTTGACTACTGTGCCAACCGCTTTATCTACTAACTCGGATTGATCATAGAAGGGTTCTATCGTTACGCCATTGGGTAATGCCATTTGTATAGCAGGTAAGCGTTCTTTGATACCATTAATAGTGGCGTTGGTATTTGATCCCATACGTTTAAGCACGATCCCGACAACCACTTCTCCGAGCGATTTCGGTTCACCCTGCGCATCACGATTCATCATCGTAACCGCGCCTTGACGAATCTCGGCGCCAAATTCTACCTTTGCGACATCCGCAACGCGTACTACATTGCCATCAATTGTTTTCAAGGGAATATTACGAATATCTTTTAATCCCTCTTTGCCACCACGAATCCAGCCGACACCACGAATGACTAATTGCTCATCATAACGATCCAGATACCAGCCACCCGCATTACGATTATTGTTCTCAATAGATTCGATAATATCAGTACTGCTCAAATCATAAGCCAGCAAACGATCAGGATTAATGTGTACTTGATATTGACGAACCTCACCGCCGAATGACAGCACATCGGTTACGCCATCGACTGGCATGATCAATAGTTTTACGACCCAATCATTTAAACTGCGTAACGCAATGGCATCATACTCTGCGCTATCAGAACGCAGCATATATTGAAAAACCTGCCCTAAACCTGAGGTGTTTGGACCCATTTCAGGAGTTCCAACACCGTTAGGGATATCTTCTTTAGCGGCTTGCAAGCGCTCAAAGACGAGCTGTCGGGCAAAATAGATATCCGTGCCTTCTTTGAAAACCACGGTAATACCCGATAGACCGGTTTTAGAGATGGAACGGACTTCTTCAACATCTGGCAATGCATACATCACTGCTTCTATTGGAAAAGTAATCAGTTGTTCTACTTCTTCAGCTGCTAGTCCTTGAGCCTCGGTATTGATTTGCACCTGAATATTGGTGACATCTGGGAAAGCATCGAGATTGAGCTTGGGTAATATCATATAACCACCCACAAGGGTTGCCAGCAACGCCAACACCACGAGCAGACGGTTTTTGATACTGGCTTCTATTAGCGCATTTAACATGTCGCGTCTCGCGCTTGTTGCCTAATTATTTTATACATGTCTGTACTCATATTTTTTAGCTGGACAGTAACTAGTCGTGTACTTAGTGGTTATGTACTGAAAAGCCGCTTTTAGCGAGTTCAGATTGCACAGTAAAAGCACCTTTGCTGACAATTATTGTGCCAGCTTTGATGCCACTAATAACCATATCAGCCCCCATGTCTTCTACTATTTCAACTTCCCTGGGTTTGAATCGTCCCGGTGCTATTTCTACAAATAGCATCCAGTCTCCATCAGCGCTACGCAAAATGGCTTCGGCAGGAACAGAGATGGCTGAATGTGTTGATTTGCCGCTAATTCGGGTTTTCACAAACTGGCCAGGATAAAGTGAAGCATGGCTGCTGTTGACTTCGATACGAACAGCTAATGTACGTGTTTTTTCGTTGATGATCCGCCCTATATTGATTACCTTGCCTTGTAGCATTTCGCCATTTGCGGTAATAGTGACAGCCGATTCTTTAGCAATGTTTGCAATTTCATCGGGTTTGATATTTGCTTCAACCCACAAATGACCCAGATCGCTGATTTCAATCAACACATCTTCGGGGGTGACTACTTGTCCAAGCACAAAATCATCTTTGATGATGGTACCTGCTTGTTCAGCCACTAATTTGAAATGCTTTTTTGTTGCCTTACTACCGGACTTTAGTAAACGTTTTACTTGTGCCTGACTCTTGCCATAGGCTTTTAATTTCTCTTCAGCTTGTTGTTTAGCCATTTCGGCTTCCATGTAGCGTTTTCCAGATACAGCATCCCGCCCTAGTGAACGGATACGATTCCATCTGCTATTAGCCGTTGCCAGTTCACCTTTAGCTGTGGCGATATTGACGGCAAGTTCAGCCGAGCTGGTTGCTAAATCCGCCGTTGCCAGCATATTTGCAGATATATCTGTGGTCGCTATGGTGTGTAACGTGACCAGTAATTGTCCTTTTTTAACGATATCCCCTAAACGTACATGGCGTTTTTCAATACGGGTTGTCATTGTTGGCGAGACTTTAATGGTTCTATATTGATTGAGTTTAACTTCACCCAAGGCGGAAATATAATGGTTAATGGATCGTGTTTTTAGGCGGAGAGTTTGAATGCCAGCCTGTTCCATTTGCTGCTTGGTTAATTTGACCTCAGCAGGAGTTTCCTTTCTATGCCCAGAGCGCCCAGAGCGCTTATCGTGATCGCTATGGTTGTCGTGTTCGTCATGCTGATCGTGTTCATTGTTGGTGGGTGCAGAGTATTCAGAGTGTTCAGAGTGCAGATGATGATCATTCTTTTCAGCAAAGAGTGGCGACAGGATAGAGGTTGTTAAAACAAGAACACTGGCAAGAACACCATCACGAAGACCTGAGGTTATTTTAGTGAGTGTTGGATTGAGGGAATTTTTCATGAGTAATTCCTGTTACTGATCTGTGCTTGTGCGCGCAGAGAAGCATTGAGCCATTGTTTAAACTGGTTGCTGGTAGCCAACCAGTGAATCCACGCTTTCCATACATTGCCTTTTAACACAATCTGGTTAAGTTCGGCTGCTTTTATTTGATTGAGTTGAAGCAGATAATCGGATGTACTTAGCTCTCCAGCCTTCCATAAGCGCATCAGTAAATGACGCTGCTGTTGTAAGCTTTTACCCGCAATATTTTGCCAGGATTTCCAACCTGAGTAGGTTAAGTGATAGCTTTGAGCGGCAGATTTTAGTTGTGTGAGAAGTTGATGTCTTGAGTTTTGCAAAGCGCTTTCTGCACGTCGTATATTCGCCCGTGCTTCATCCACTTCAGCACGATAATTATTACGAATATTGAGAGGAATAGACAAGGTTAAACCAATGATTTTGTCAGATTCTTCACTACCAGCCCGAAGCCCTATGGTTGGATCTGGTTTTTGCTCACGAACGCGTAAGCGCATCATGCTGCGCGCTTTGGCAACACGTGTCGTCTCAGCTTTGAGCGCCGGTAGATTGGCCAGAAGCTTTTCGTAATCAAGCGTTGTGGGTTGGAGGTTGGGTGGTGCATAAGGCAGAGTCGGCCAGACATTACGTACCTCGCCAGCAAGGGCTGATAAGGTCTGGTTTTTAGTAGCCTGTGTCGTTTTTGCTTGATTCAATACGAGTTCAGTTTGCGTTTTGCTCAAACGAAATTGCTCTAAATCTAGTTTGCTGATATCGCCCGCTTTATAAAGTCGTGTCGCTTGCGTTAGTACCTGCCCAGCGAGAGATAAACGTTTGCTGTGCGCCTGAATAACTTCTCGCTGTATTTGATAATCAGCTAATGCCGAAAATACCCCAGCGATCAACTGTTGGCGAATGTTTTGTTGCTCAAATTGGGTAATGTGTTGTCCATGTACGGCGATATTTTCACGGGCAGAACGTTTGTCATGCCAGTCAATGGTTTGGTTGACACCTACTGTAACGCTGTCTATATCCTGATTGTTGAAGCCCACACGTTCACTATCTAGCTCAATTTCTGGATTATAAAGAGGTTGTGATGCAGCAAGCGCTCTGGCTTTGGATGCTTCTATCTCAGCCGTACCCACTTTAAATAGAGGATGTTTTGTTTCCAGTTGATTTAGGAAAGTAGACAATATCTTTAGCTTCTCCGTATCCGAAGAGGCTGCGAATAAAGCGGGTATTATAAAAAGCTGTGATGAAACTAATACGCAACAGATAACGCTGCGGCGTATTAAATGATGTATTTGCATGTTGCACCTAAGACACGAATAACGGAGTGGTTCTTATGGGCACCTCTATTAATTGCCTTTTCGTCTGATTTCGGCGTTGGATTAATTTCTCGGCAAGTTGCTCCTGCATTGCCCTACCTTCTGCATCCATGCAGTCGTGCGATCCTCATGTACCCTTGTACACTGCGGTTCTCGAAATTGATCCGCCTTGTACCCAAAGGGCATAGCAAAACTCAAACGGAAATCCTAATTAATAGAGGTACCCTTATATGAAAAACTGGATGAACTTAGGTTTTCGGGGGTCTAAGGGGAGGAGATTGAGTATAAGTATCAGGTACTAGATGAAGAGAAGCGATTGGTACAGCAGGTGATTCGAACGAAGGTACGGTGATAGTTGAAGGCATGCCAGATGTATGCGTCGAACTATGTGAGCAATGCCCACTGAGATCACCACAATCTTGCAGTTCAACGAGAGAATGAGTATCAGAAGAAAAAAGCAATGCGGACGATACAGGCTCTGAAGCATGTGGCACATGTATATCCATAGCGATGGCGCTATGGGTAAATAGCACAAAAAAGATCAATAAACGGGCTGAAATCCAATGCATGTTTTCAATATAACGAATAAAATGTGTAAATTCAATTTCTTGTTATTCCTTGTTTAGGCACTTGAGGCTTGATAAGTGAAAAATTTAGCTTGTTCCACAGCAGCCACCTTTTCTTCCTTGACCTTCCTGATCTTCTTGATCTTCTTGAATAGGCGGGCAAGGTACAGTTCCATAGGAACAAAAGACACAGCAGTCGCCTTGCTTCGGTTTTAACAAAGTGTGGCATCCCGCACATTCATGAAACCACTGACACGCATTAGTAGGCATCGTAAGCGTTTCCCGATAGTTGCACTCCGGACAAGTCAGTTCAGATGGGTTGATTATTTTTTTCATTTTTAGTACACCTCAATATACGTTTACATCAAGAGTATAACGGTACTTCTTTCAGCCTTTTTAGCTTCGCCTAAGGTGTTGATTTCAAGCACATGGCGAGCCTGAAGAGGTTGTGCAAGTATTAAGAAAAATCTCATTTGTAGGGTGTGCCGAGGTACGAGGCGCACCATAAGCTGTTGATTCATGGTGCGCCTCCTTCGTCGGCACACCCTACATAAGGAATACTTGCACAGTCTCTGAAGGCTCACTTCCAGACAAACATGATTTAGTTAGAGTTTCTTTAACAATCAATCTGTTTCTGGTAAATTCAAGAATTGAATGTAGCCTTCAATAAACACGAGGTTTTCTGCGGCATCACGAATATCAACTTGTTGAGCGGCTAGTGTGTTAATTAAATCTTCGCCTTCTCGAACGATAAGGGTTAATTGGTCTTCATCGAACAAGCGTATTGCCGGAGCCAGTTGGTCTTTATCCGCAGAAAGCAGGGTGGGTACCAGTTCATCTTTGTGGATGGCTGATGCTGGATCCAGAAAATCACCCACTAGTTGGGTACTTAGCATTTCGAAGTGTGCTGCGCGAGCCGCGTCTTCCTGATCAAGTTCCTGATGAGCTTGTACGTCAGTACCCGCACCGTTTCGAATAGACCCCATGATGACAGTTATTAGTTTGGTAATAGCATTTTTGCTTTCGCTCTGATCGTCCGCAATGATGCCGGCTTTCTCGTATAACTTATCCAGACTATCTTTCAACTTGAGGATGACATCGCTGTCAACATTGGGTTTAAGATCGACAGTTTGCTGGACAGCATCTTGAAATTCTTTATGAAAAGTCAGCAATATTTCGTGATCTTCTTTTTGTGCATCCAGCATGGACTCTTGATCCAGCTCGGTTTGCTTATCACCAAATAAAGGATTTTTGTATTTGCGGTTCAAATGACGCTCATGTGAGCCAGGATTTTCACTAGATTCTAAAATAAAATCATTCATAGTATAAGTATCGTATTGTTCAGAATTTCTTTAAAGTTTCAGTTTAGCATTCCAGCTAGGGCGACAAAGATACCAGAACTGATGGTAAATGGCTTTTTAAATTTCTTGGGTTTCCTGCCTCTTGGAGCGTATGAAAATAAGGTGAGATATTACATTGTTAATGGAAGTGAGCCTTCAGAGACTGTGCAAGTATTCCTTTGTAGGGTGTGCCGACGAAGGAGACGCACCATGAATCAATAACTTATGGTGCGCCTCGTACCTCGGCACACCCTACAAATGAGATTTTTCTTAATACTTGCACAACCTCTGAAGGCTCACTTCCAGAAATTGCTAATGCGGCGGGTATCTTATTTGTCCACCCAATCTTCCAGTGGCTAGGCTCCTCAGAAAAAGGTTGATTATGCAATCGGTTCTTGTTGTGTAGCACAGTGAATACTGCCACCACCGGATGCTATTCCGTCGATAGCTATTTGTTCAATTGTCCTATTGGGAAATGCTTTTGCCAAGATGTTTTTAGCGTGTTGATCCGCCTTTTTATCACCAAAACGTTGCATAATAACGGCGTTGTTACAGATATAATAGCCGATATACCCGGCTGCAAAATCGTTGACTCCATATTTTTCGTTAATAATGTCGGGTGTATCCATAACGATAACGTCGAGTTTGTTTCCGTCTGCATCAGTAGCCTTTTTCAACATCTGTATGTTTTTTCGGGTTATCTGGTAATCATAAGAATCCTTATAGGTATCGCGGCTGAAAAGCACTTGGCCTTTTTTTGAAAAACGGGCATAAAAATCAGTATGCCCATCGGTTATATCTTTGCCTTTAATACCCTCAAGCCAGATTATTTTTTTGAGTCCGAGGAGTGATTTTAATTCTTTTTCTACTTGGGGCTGACTGAGATAGGGGTTGCGGTTATTATTCAAAACACAGCTTTTGGTTAATATCGCGGTTCCGTGTCCATCCACCTCAAAACATCCACCCTCAAGAGTGAGTAGCGTGTTTTTAATCGTTGCTTTTGCGGTTTGTGTAATAAAGTCGGCTACTTTGGAATCGTAAGTATGTTCCTGTTTTTCACCCCATCCATTGAAATTAAAATTGATGCCTTTTTTTCGATGGTCATTAGTGATGACGAAGGTGGGGCCGGTATCACGTAACCATAAATCATCGGTGGTGAATTTAATTAACCGGATGGGATGGTTATGATTATCTAGTCCTCCCAGCAAGTTCATAGCTTGTCGGTAATCCGAGGGACTCACCAGCATAGTGACGGGTTCATATTTCGCAATAGTTCTGGCGATAAGTGCTAAATTTTTCTTCACCTCAGGTATTTGTTTTTTAGACCATATATAGTCATTTGCGACAAACGACATCCAAGTTTGTTGATGGGGTTCACTTTCATCCGGCATTCTAAATATATCAACCATGTTAGTGGCCTCGGCGTTGTTTATGCGCCATCCCAGCAAAAGGTTGCCTGCTGTTAACGACATAGTTTTTAAGAAGTTTCTTCTTGTAGGCATCAATATTCCCTGTGGTTACACTCAATATTCTAGGTATGCAATTGAAATAATTAAGATTTAATAAACGGCTTGTTCTATCTTTATACTGAGGTTTCTATATTTGTGACAAAAAATGTAACAAAATATTTTTAACGTGAGTTCATGATGTAGGTGTACTCACGGAGGGCGAATAAAAACGTGAGTTCATGATGTAGGTGTACTCACGGAGGGCGAATAAAACAGAATAAAAGCCTATCCAGCCTGTTTTAGGGAATCTTGGACAAGTCCAAGCCCTCTGGAAGCGTTACTTTAGCTTCGCCTAAGGTGTTGATTTTAAGCGCCGTATGGCGAGCCTGAAGGCTCACTTCCAGAAAAAACGACTTAATCAAATTCATTAGGTACCTCTATAGTTAGGATTTCGTTCGCATTATATCAAACAACATCATTTTTGGGAGAGTGACTATGGCATATCAATTTCATGATAAAGAGTTCACCTTTACACAACCTGATGGTAGCAAGTTTAAAGTCAAAGGATGGGGGGATCAGCATTACGCAAGGTTTGAGACTATTGATGGGCAAACCGTAACACTAGACCCCGTTACCGAGTTCTATAGTATTGCAACGCTGTCAGATGATGGTGATGAGCTGGAAGCCACTTCAATACGGGCTGATGACAGTAACAATGCAGTGGCGTCGCGGGATTTGGAGAGTAGCAGCGCTATTCGCATTAGTGCAGAATCTGCAACAGCCAAAGGGCTGGAAGCTTCTCGTATGATGATTGGCGGGCGGCGTTGTGAGAAACGCCGAGAAAAAAGACTGCAAAAGACTTTGACCCGTGGTGGCTTACAGCCAGATGGTGTGAATCTGGCGCCGCCGACTCGTGGCACGGTCGGTGATTTTATCGGGCTGTGTATTCTAATTGACTTTAGCGATGAGCCCGCCACCATATCGCGGCAAGAAGTGGATGATTTTTGTAATAAGAATGGTTATTCAGGCTTTGGAAATAATGGCTCGGTGAATAACTATTTTCGCGATAATTCACTGGATAGTTTCAACTACACCAATATTGTTACTCAATATTATCGGGCAAAAAAACCAAAATCACATTATACCGATCGAGGAGTTGTTTTCGGTTCACGTGCGCGTGCCTTGATCAAAGAAGCATTAGATCATTTAAAAGCCACAGGGTTTGATTTTGACTCACTGACTACGGATGATGAAGATTTTGTGTATGCACTCAATATTTATTACGCAGGCAGTAACGACAATAACTGGAAGCAAGGCTTATGGCCGCATTCTTGGCATCTGGCAACTAAATATCCTTTAGGAAATGGCAAGTTTTTCTATGATTATCAGTTTACCAATATGTCAGATGAGCTAACGTTGGGTACGTTCTGTCACGAAAATGGACACATGGTTTGTGACTATCCCGATCTCTATGACTATGGCTCAGAATCCAATGGTGTCGGTATCTATTGCTTGATGTGTGCGGGCAATCGTGATGAGAAAAACCCGTCACAAATATCAGCGTATCTCAAGCATATTTCAGGGTGGAGTAGTAAAGCGATCAAAATGACACATGGAGCAACGATTACCCTTGATGCGAGCATGAATGATTTTGCTATTTTTACCTATAATGAGAATGAATATTATATTGTTGAAAACAGAGTAAAAACTGGACGCGATGGTTCCTTGCCCGGTTCGGGACTAGCCATTTGGCATGTGGACGAGTTTGGTAGTAATAGTAATGAGCAGATGGAACCTGATCAACACTATGAATTATCGCTGGAGCAAGCGGATAACAAATTCGAACTGGAACGCAGAAGGCATCATATCGGTAATCAAGGTGATTTATTTAGTGAGGCCACTCAAACGGTCTTTAGCGATAGCACCGCTCCGAATAGTAAATGGTGGGATGGCAGCTCATCCAGTTTAGAGATTCATGATATCAGCGAAGCTAACGAGGTTATGAGCTTTAAGGTCAAGTTGCGTGAAGTAGAGGATCAATCCCTCACCTCATTTCATCAAGCCTCGGATGTCCTGCGAATTATTCCCGATGATCATCTTGCCGGGATTACCGATACTCTTACCTTTACCCAATCCCACCTGCTTACTTCTATCAGCGTTTCTGTTGATATTAAACATAGCTATCGGGGAGATTTGAAAATATCACTCATCCCCCCTTCTGGGGATACCGTCATCTTGCACGATAGAGTTGCTGCGAACGATGAGGGTGACAATATCAAACAAAGCTATGATGAGGAATCTGTGCCTGAACTGAAAGCTTTGCTAGGTCAACCGATTAAAGGCAACTGGATTCTAGTGGTACAAGATTTAGCCAGTGAAGATGTCGGTACATTAAATGGTTGGGAATTAACGCTTAAAGGAAAAGAAAACGAAGGGCCTATTGTGATAGCCGGTTCGCTCCTTGTAGAGGACTCTCCCGGTAAGAAAATACCGGATAATGATCCTGTTGGTATCGAATCAGCATTAGCCGTTGAAACTAATGGAAGTCTCAGCGAAATAGAAGTCATGGTAGATATTACGCATAGCTATATTGGTGATCTGATAATAAGCCTTGAAGCTCCTTCAGGAACTACAGTGAATTTACATAATAGAACGGGCGAGGGTGCTAATAATCTTCTTGAAACCTATACGCTTGAAAACACCCCCGATCTGGCCGATTTCACCGATGCGGAGGTTGCTGGAGATTGGCTATTAAAAATAATGGATCTGGAAGGTCAGGATGTGGGCAAGCTGAATAAATGGCAACTGAGTATTGCATTGAATGACTAGTGGATACAAACCGTATTCCACGCCCCTTGAGGCGTATGAAAAGAGGGTTAGATATTATTTTTAACGGAAGTGGGCCTGAAGAGACTGTGCAAGTATTAAGAAAAATCTCATTTGTAGGGTGTGCCGAGGTACGAGGCGCACCGTAAGTTATTGATTCATGGTGCGCCTCCTTCGTCGGCACACCCTACAAAGGAATACTTGCACAGTCTCTGAAGGCTCACTTCCAGAAATAGCTAATACTCCGTCCGCTTGCGGCGGAGTAGTTTATTCTGATCGAGATTTGTTCTGAGATTCAGCCTGAAATCTACCCAGAAATTAAAGTACCTGCGCCAATGTCAGTGAGCAACTCAAGCAAGACCGCATGAGGTACTCTGCCATCAATAATGCAGGATGAATCAATCCCTGAGGCAACGGCATCCAGAGCGCAGTTTATTTTGGGTATCATACCGCCATCAATAATGCCTGTTTCAATAAGGTGGCTAACATCCTGACTATTCAATCCGGTGAGTAATTTACCGTCTTTGTCTAATACGCCGGGTGTATTCGTTAGTAATAAGAGCTTGGCGGCGTTGAGTACGATAGCCATTTTCCCCGCTACAATATCCGCATTAATATTGTAGGCTGTGCCGCCTTCACCCACCCCAATAGGTGCGACAACAGGGATAAAACGATCATTATCAAGCATTTCTACAATAGTAGGATCAATAGAGACGACTTCACCCACATGCCCCAAGTCTATAATTTCAGAGGGCTGGGAGGGCTGACTGCTGCCTGATTTGTTTTTCAGTTCAAGTTTTTTGGCACGAATGAAATTGCCGTCTTTTCCCGTTAAACCTATCGCTTTGCCACCTGCTTGATTAATCAGGCTGACAATTTCTTTGTTGACTAAACCACCGAGCACCATTTGCACCACGTCCATGGTTTCACTGTCGGTTACCCGCATGCCTTCAATAAATTTACTTTCTTTCCCCAAACGCTCAAGCATATTGCCAATTTGAGGGCCACCACCATGCACAACAACAGGGTTTATACCGACTTGTTTGAGTAAGACGATATCCTGAGCAAATTGTTGTTTGAGCGCGTCATCCGTCATTGCATTGCCCCCATATTTGATGACAATGGTTTTGCCCGAGTAGCTTTGGATATAGGGTAGGGCTTCTATGAGGATTTCAGCGGTTTGCATGTGTTGTTATTCCTTCTTGGGCTTGAATTGGGCGTCAGGTTAGTTTATTTATGTCCAGAGTGACCAAAGCCACCTTCACCGCGGTCGCTATCTGAGAAATCATCTACCTGATTTAAACTAACCTGAATGACCGGGACAAAAACCAGCTGGGCAATACGATCAGCAGGTTCGATAGTGAACGTGCTTTGACCTCGATTCCAGCAAGAGATATAGAGCTGCCCCTGATAATCAGAATCAATCAATCCCACTAGATTACCCAGCACTATACCGTGTTTATGTCCAAGCCCGGAACGCGGCAAGATAGTGGCAGCCATAGCAGGATCGCTGATATGTATGGCAATGCCGGTTGGAATGAGTTGAGTATCACCTGGCTCCAGGGTAATCGCTGCATCAATACAGGCACGTAAATCCATGCCAGCAGAACCATTAGTTGCATATTCTGGCAAAGGAATAGTGTCACCTATGCGGTTATCCAGTATTTTAAAATCAACGGTTTTCATTAAATTTCCTGTTAGTGTGTGGGTTCTTGTGCTTTGAGATAATGGGTATAGCGGGTTGAGATAAGCGTAATCAATTGTTGAGCAAGCTGTGTTTTATGGGTCAAGGGAAGGGTGGTTTTGCCTTTTTCCCAAAGAACCAGTAGCTCATTATCTTCTTGGTCAAATCCTTGACCGTTACCCACTTTATTAGCAGCTATCATATTCAGTTTTTTGTTAACCAGTTTACCGCGTGCATAACCCTCAATATCGTTCTCAACATCGCCTGTTTCAGCCGCAAAGCCGACGGTAAACAGCTCTGGCAGGGCATGACTAATCTCAGCTAGTATGTCGGGATTCTTTTTAAGCTTAAGCTCAAGGATGTCACTGGATTTTTTAATTTTATCAGTGGCAATGGTTGCCGCTGAATAGTCTGCGACAGCCGCACAAGAAATAAAGATATCGGCGTGTTTGGCTTGAATCTCAACGGCTTCGAACATTTCTTGTGCCGATTCAACCTGAATAGTCTCTACCTTCAAAGGCGGACTAATATTCACCGGGCCAGATACTAGCGTGACGCTTGCACCTTGTTGTTGTGCCGCTTGCGCTATGGCATAACCCATTTTCCCGGAACTACGATTAGTTAGGTAGCGAACGGGGTCTAACGCTTCACGGGTTGGTCCTGCAGTGACTAGTACGGATAGTCCTTTTAATATCGCTGATGGCTTTTTATTAGCTAATGGCTCTATAGCGGCTGATGGCTCTTCTGATATCGAAGAGTTAAGTTGTTGAATGATTGCTGTCGGCTCCAGCATTCTGCCTGGGCCACTATCTCCACAGGCTTGTTCTCCTGCATCAGGGCCCAGCAAGGTAATGCCACTTTGCTGTAGTTTCTCGATATTTTCTTTAGTGCGGGGATGGCTCCACATTGCCTGATTCATGGCTGGCGCTATATACAGTTTGGCTTTGCTGGCTAACACTAAGGTCGTTAATAAATTATCAGCCAAACCGTTGGCAATTTTAGCAAGGGTATTCGCGGTAGCAGGCGCGATGACAATAATATCAGCCCACTTGGCTAGTTCTATATGTCCCATTGCAGCCTCAGCTTCAAGATCAAACAGTTCCGTGTGGACAGGGTTGCCGGAGAGTGCTTGCAAGGTTAGCGGAGTAATAAACTTAAGTGCATTTGTTGTCATACAAACGCGTACATTAGCCTTTTGCTTGATCAGCAGACGGGTAAGTTCCGCAGCTTTGTAGGCAGCGATACCTCCACTTATCCCAAGAAGAACATTTGCACCGTTTATATTTGTCATAATGAGCGAGTCTACAACATTTACTTAGAAAAATAACTACGGCGATACAAGGACGAGTACAAGAACGAAACAATGACGAATACAAGGGTGAAACAATGGCAATAACAGACTGGCCTACTGAAGAGAGACCGCGTGAAAAATTAATTCTTAAAGGGGCAACAGCCTTATCTGATGCGGAGTTATTAGCTATTTTTTTGCGTACAGGTGTTAAGGGACTAACGGCTGTTGATATGGCGAACAACTTATTGGATGAACACGGTAGCTTACGAGAGCTGTTGGCGGCAGATATGAATCGTTTTTGTCAAAGTCGGGGACTCGGAGAAGCCAAGTATGTTCAATTGCAAGCTGTCTTGGAGATGAGTCGACGTTACTTTGATGAAAAACTAAAACGCGGTGATGAAATTACCAGTGCTGCGAAAATACGCGACTACCTAAAAGCAAAATTACGTGATTATCACCACGAAGTCTTTGCCTGTCTCTTTTTAGATAACCGTCATCGTATGATCACCTATGAAGAGATGTTTACCGGAACCATAGATGGCGCATCGGTCTATCCACGAGAAGTAGTAAAACGCGTGTTAGCTCATAATGCAGCGGCGATTATTTTGGCACACAATCATCCTTCCGGAGTCGCAGAACCTAGTGAGTCAGATAAACAGATAACCCAACGATTAGTAGAGGCATTAAAACTGATTGATGTGCGTGTGTTGGATCATTTTGTTGTGGGTGATGAAGTGGTTTCGTTTGCAGAGCGGGGGATTCTTTAAAATCAGGTCTCGTTAGGTTTAGCTCGCATTGACTTGGTGATGCTAATTCCGCTTACATGTATATCAGAAAAATAAGAGTTTTGTGACTATCTTTAACGGGTGAACCTAGTAGTTTGCTAAGGAAAATCGAAGGAGACTTTGAACAAGTCATGTTTTCTGGAAGTGAGCCTTCAGGCTCGCACGGTGCTTGAAATCGACACCTTAGGCGAGGCTAAAAGAGGTTGTGCAAGTATTAAGAAAAATCTCATTTGTAGGGTGTGCCGAGGTACGAGGCGCACCATAAGTTGTTGATTCATGGTGCGCCTCCTTCGTCGGCACACCCTACATAAGGAATACTTGCACAGTCTCTAAAGTATCGCTTCCAGAGGATTCAGACTTAATGAGAGGTTCCTAAGGATTCTGAAGAACTTATTATTTAAAGAGGGTAAGAAATATGAAACTAGGAATTATTATCTATTCAAATGATCCCGAAACAGTATGGAATGCGTTTCGATTGGCAATATTATCTCTAAAAAGATCAGATACCGTAAAAGTATTTCTTTTTGCGAAAGGCGTTGAAAGTGAGTCACTAAATACTAAAAAGTTTCCGATCACGGAACTGATGAGAGAGTTTATTCAGTTTGATGGTGAAATACATGCGAGTGGTGCATGCATTCAATTACGGGAATCGGTAAGTTCAGAATTGTGTCCTATCTCCACAATGGAAGATTTGCACAGGATTATTGATGAATCTGACAAGGTCTTGAGCTTTTAGTTTGCAAGGTTAGAATGAATTCGACCTTACATAACTGCCTAGAGACTGAAAAATTTAAAGGATCGGGTTGATGAAAACGGGTCAGACTCCAACGCAAGCTAGTGGGAAGTTTGCTATGATTTGCCCTGTATTAAATACTGTGTCAGATAACTTAGAAAAAAGGAGCAGGAAATGACAGGCGCTGTTGTAGCAAAAAAAGGTCCCTACGTAGTGGAACTGGAAGAAGGAACTTACTATTGGTGTAGCTGTGGTCGTTCTGAGAACCAACCTTTTTGTGATGGCTCACATAAGGGAACAGATTTCACACCGGTTGAATTTACGGTAACAGAAAAGAAGAAGTCTGGATTGTGTGGATGTAAACATACCAAAAACGGCCCATTCTGTGATGGACAGCATCGGGATTTGTAATCAGTCATAGCCATGCTTAAATATCTCTTCGGAATCCTGCTAGTACAAGCAGCAACGGTAGCATTGGTACTTCTGGCGCCTGCTGGTTTATACGGTATTGGATTATTGCGCTTAATAATTCCTTTAGCCTTTATCGGTTTTGTTGCGGCTTTTTGGTTCTCTTCTCTGGCGCATCATTTACGCAAAGATCAACTCTCCAAAGTGAATGAGAAGTTCGCAAAAGAGCGTGAACATATTCGTGTGAATGCAGAGCGTGCAAAAGCACGAGTGATGAAACAAGCACAAAAAGAAGTGGCTAAAGAAGCCAGAGTCACTCACGCCAAAGCTAATTTTAAAGTAGGCGCAACCTTTGCCGGCGCGATAGGCATGGGAGCTTTGTTATTACTGACTCAGTTTTTAACAATAGGTATTGTGTTGCTAACCACATCAGGCGGCGCTTTGGCGGGATATGTTTACCGAGGACGTAAACAGAACAGGATGGCTTTAAAGACAGATGCTTCCGCTAACCTCATTGAGGTAAACCCTGTAAAGAAAAAGATACTATCTAAGCTTAAGAGCTCTGATTAAGTCATGATTGGTTTATGCTTCCAATACAAAAAGACTAAAAGCTAAGTCTGTAGCCTGTGTTGAGCGATAGCGAAACACGGGAATCAGGTAAAAAGAAAAATAAAGGACATAAAACAATGAAAGAAGCTCAACCAAAAACAATATACCTGACCGAATATGAACCCTCTGCATGGGCGGTAGGCAATATAAACCTCTGTTTTGAGCTAACAGAAAATGAAACCTTGGTAACAACGACCGCAACATACACATCCAATGTAGAAAATATAGAAAACGCAGATCATGATAAAACGTCATTAGCTCTGGATGGGGAAGAGCTGGAATTACTGGATATCAAGCTTGATAGCAAAAAACTTGCGGAAGATGCGTATCAAATAACCGATACACAACTCATTATTGACTCACAAATGATTGCTCTTCCCAAGCAGTTTGAATTAGAAACAACGGTTCGCATACATCCTGAAAATAATACATCCCTCAATGGCTTGTATCAGTCGTCAGGTAACTTCTGTTCGCAGTGTGAGGCTCAAGGTTTCCGCAGGATTACTTATTATCTGGATCGTCCAGATGTCATGACGACGTACACGACTAAAATCATCGCTGATAAAGTGAAATACCCCGTCCTTCTCTCTAATGGTAATTTGATAGAGCAGGGTGAACTAGAGGGTGACAAGAGTGGCAAACACTTTGCGGTATGGAATGATCCGCATAAAAAACCGAGTTATTTATTCGCTCTGGTTGCCGGGGATTTAGAACATGTAGAAGACCATTATCAAACGCTTTCAGGTCGTGATGTGGTTTTAAGAATTTATACCGAAGCACACAATATTGATCGATGCGAGCATGCAATGGGCTCTCTAAAACGAGCTATGCAGTGGGATGAACAACGCTTTGGACTGGAATATGATCTTGATATCTACATGATTGTAGCGGTAGATGATTTCAATATGGGGGCGATGGAAAATAAAGGCTTGAATGTATTTAATTCCAGTCTGGTGTTTGCTAGCCCTGAAACGGCAACGGATGGCAAATATATCAGTATAGAGGCGGTCATAGGTCACGAATATTTCCATAACTGGACGGGTAATCGGGTGACCTGTCGAGACTGGTTTCAGCTTAGTTTGAAAGAAGGTCTAACCGTTTTCCGTGATCAGGAATTTACTGCTGATTTGCACTCTCGCGCCGTTAAACGCATTGATGATGTGCGCATGTTACGTTCCTATCAATTTGCCGAAGATGCAAGCCCGATGGCACATCCTATTCGCCCGGCATCTTACATGGAGATTAATAATTTCTACACCGTAACCGTCTATGAAAAAGGCGCCGAAGTGGTACGTTTATATCACACATTGCTCGGCAAAGAGGGTTTCAGAAAAGGTATGAATCTCTACTTTGAGCGTCATGATGGTCAAGCCGTCACCACTGAAGATTTTCTAGCGGCGATGGCTGATGCCAACAAGGTTGATTTGAGCCAAATGCAAAACTGGTATGTCCAGGCAGGAACGCCTGTCGTCAGCGTCACCATGGATTACGATGCAGGACAACAAAGCTGTACGCTAAATTTTACGCAGTCATGCCCCGCTACGCCAGAAACAGAAAGCAAACAACCTTTTTTAATTCCACTAGAATTGGGTTTGTTGGATAGTGCAGGTAATGATATTCCGCTACAACTAGAGTCAGAAGACCAGCCCAAAGGCACCAGCCGTATCATCAAATTAATTGAAACCAACACCAGCGTTACTTTTACCCATATTAAAGAACAGCCAGTGCCTTCATTGCTTCGAGGCTTTTCTGCACCCGTAGATCTGGATTATCCTTACACCGAAGAGGATTACACCTTTTTGATGGCCAATGACAGTGATGCCTTTAATCGTTGGCAGGCAGGTCAGGATTTGGCGATGCAAACATTACTGGGTTTGGTTGAAGCACAGCAACAATCTGAAAACATGGGGCTGTCTCATGATTTCGTTCACGCCTTTCAAAAAGTACTCAACGATACACAATTGGATGCTGCATTAAGAGCAGAAGCGCTATCGCTGCCGGGTTACTCCAATGTGGCGGAACAGATAGGTAATGATGTTGATCCGGAACTCGTTTTCAAAGCGGTAGAGTTCATGAAAAAGACATTAGCTAATGCGCTTCGCTTAGACTTGGAAAAGCATTACGTAGCCTTACAAGATAACACTGAATATAAAATAGAACCGGCAAGTATCGGTAAACGTAGACTCAAAAATCTGTGCCTGAGTTATCTTTCTTATATAGAGGATGAAGCGATAGCGACAACGTGTTATCAGCACTTTCAATCCGCTAACAATATGACCGATGAGATCACGGGTTTTGGTTTGCTTGCCAACATGGAGTGTCCTGAGTCTGAACTGGCGATCAATGAATTCGGGGATAAATGGAAAGATAATGCTCAAGTGATGGATAACTGGTTCGCAGTACAAGCCGGATCGAAAAAACCACACACCTTGGCACACGTAAAACAACTGATGGAACACCCTGCTTTTACGCTAACTAACCCTAATAAGGTACGTTCACTGATCGGATCATTTTCAGCTAATTATATAAACTTCCATGCAGGGGATGGTTCAGGCTATCGCTTTATATCGGACATGGTCATCAAGCTGGATGAGAAGAACCCACAAGTTGCAGCTCGCATGGTGAGATCATTAATGAAATGGCGACAGCTAGAAGCTAAACGTGCGGCGTTTATGAAAACTGAACTAGAACGAATATCCCAACAAAAAAATATTTCTGGTGATGTCTTTGAAATAGTCAGTAAGGCGCTAGGAGAATCATAGAGCGATAAGTATACAATTTTTGAGATCAGGTTAAGGCTGGGTTAGTTAGAAAAGTACTATTATTTTCTTAATAAATATAAAGCTTACCCGACTATCGGAAAGTATTGATATGCCCGCTTGTTACTTATAACTTGTGGCAATAAATGGGCGTCTATGACTTAGGGCGGCCAGGGGAGAAAATAGCAATAAGGGCTATATAACATAATGATAATAATAAAAAAAATATGGATGTTTTCTGTGCTTCCATTAGCCATATCACTAGCAAGTTGTACCGAATTATCAAATCTGGCAAGTTTGACGGCAAGCCAGGTACAAAATGAAATGGGCAAGCAGAATAAAGATTCAAAATACCCTGACTCTGTGATGATTTACAATGTCTGTCATGAACGCTGGTTGCGTAATGGATATACTAATTACACATTTAATGTTGAAGAAGGTACTTATCAAGCCAGTCGTGAAATACAACGCGGTCAATTTACTCAGACTGTTGTCTCGAATCATCAAGTAAACCAAGCCGCCACTTGTGAATTAGCGTATCACGCAAAAGGCTCAAGTTGTGATCAAGACACTAGAAAACATCTAAAACAAGGCAGAACCATCGAAGATTTTTTTGCAAAATGGGAGAAAAATCCAGGGCTTTATAAAGCTTGCCATCCTGTATTGGGCTACCCTACTGGTTATGGACATACCTACGGTACCAGTGAAAGACGTGTGGATTCGAATAAATGGTTGTTAATTTCATCGGTAATCCCCAGAAGAGCCTCACAAGTGGCGCTGCCACCACTCAATAGAAATCAGCAGAAAGCTGCGCAAAAGCTAAAGGGTCATGCCGAGCAACGTATAGCTTCGCCTGCCAGAGTCAAACCTAAAGTAAAAGGCTATACTTCGGCTAAAGGCTATACCTCGGTTACTGAGCTTGAGTTGAAAGTCATTTCATCTAGTGTCAAAAAGGGTCGTAGTCGTAGTACGTTGGTGAGTAAGTTTAATGTTCTAAACAAAACAGACACACCTGCATTATTGGGTATAAAAGGCTGGATTCTTGATGAAAATTACAAGCGTTATCCGCTAAGCTTGGCAAAAAAGTCTATTAAAAAAGGTGAAGATTCTGAAATAATCACACTTAAAGTAGAACCTCACACCCAGATGACCGTTGACTATAAAGCAGAAGGTGTGGGAGGCATTAAGGTGAGTAAACAAACTGCCGCTATGCTAGAAATCATGAGTATTGATGGGGTAAAGGTTAACTTGACGTTACCGAATCAATAATATATCGGGATTCTCCTTCTGTTTGAAAGAATCTAGGAATACAATTTTTTAGCACTCTATAAGTGTAGCAGCACACTTTACCTATTATAATTAAAGGGATATCGGATTATGTTCGATATCCCTTTTTTTTTGTTTATAGCCGTTCAATCTTTCTTATTCGTCCGGGTGGTCTCTTCAATGTCGCATCTAATTTAATCAATATAGATCAAAATAAATACAACTATAAGCAATTGTTATTCAAACAGAAAAGCATTAATGCATAGTTCATAAAGCGTTCCGTACTATTGTTAAACTTTAAAACACAAAGTAGTTGTAAGGGGCTATTTCGGGTCTAATCTTGTCATTGGATGTCCTCTGATTTTCAGAGTGTACGCTTAATCAATAATTGTCTGAAGCGGATGTGTGAGAGTGCCCTACGCGATTTGGTGGCTGATTGATAGTTTTACTCCGATCATCTAGCAAGAGATTTACAACTCGATTATAACAATAATAAAAATGAGTTTAATGATGATGCAATCAGCAAAGATTAGTACGTTCCTTGAGACTAGCTTTTATTCACAATTTTTTTCACAGCTATTTCCCAAACCAAGAATTATTCTATCTAGTGTGTTACTAGTGTCCTCTTTATTAATTGCTGATTATGTGCAGGCACAGTCACAGCCAGCTATTTCTATAACCACATCCACGCAATCTGCACCCGATAGTTCGTATACTGGTCACAATGGAAACACCCATACTTGGGGCAATGGTAGTGACGTACTACTGGAAGCCATTACCACTTCAACGGGTACGTACTCCCAATCCTTGTTTGCAGATAATATTATTGTTCGACGCGTTAATAATGCCAAGGTAGTGGGTAACCGCTGTGCTCTTTTTGCTGAGAGAACATCTTCTGTTTATACACTGGCACCTTCATTACTATGCGACCCTGCTACTGTTATGTCTGGAAGAATTATTAATCGGGGTTGGTTAGATGTGTTTAGTAATGATCAGGGATCTTCTACTAACCGTGCTGAGGGTAATATAGAACGTATTGATTTTATTTTTAGTTCTGGGATTCAAGCCTCTTCAGTACAAGCAACTCTAGAAAACTCAGGTCATATCGTGACGGAAAAGAGCGGCAACAACCCAACGGTAATGGCGGCTATCACATCTCTAAATAGCAATGGTGACCCAGATGGTTATGCTCCATTAGTAAAAGTATGGCCACACAATAGTGGGCAAGCTATTCGGTATGGCAAGGTAGGGGCATCAGTTCCCTTTTCCTTCTTGAAGGATGGTGATGGTGTTACATCGGGTGGAGCTGCTCAAGATGGTGAGCCTGAATACTTTGGCAGCTCAAGTGAGCAGTTAGGTGTTGCTTTTATTACCTTGGATGATTTAGATATAGCGTTAGGGCAAACCTACTATGGCTTTTCATATTTTTCACAAGATATTTACGGAAGTAGCCTTGATCCCGTTTTATACAATAATTTTCCAACAACTACTAGTGGTGGTAGCTCTGTAGCTGATGCCGATATGTATGGTGGAGTAGCAGGTTATTTTACATTGGGACGTTCTATTAGTGGTAATGTTTACAATGATATAGATGAAAGTAGTACCAATAATGCGGGCGACTCAAATTTACAAAATATTACGGTTCGTCTCTATTCTGATGTGAATACCAATGGCTCTTTAGATAGCGGTGAAGCAGAAATAGCTTCTTTTATTACCGATGCTAACGGTAATTATTCCTTTAATGTGGGTTCAAATGCTAGTTACCTAGTGTTGGTTGATAGTAACGATACGGATATTCCCGCAGGACTATCCCCATCAGGGTCAAACCCTCAGGCTGTAGCCGTTATCACCGCAAACATGACCGGTATTGATTTTCCCTTTACCAATACACCTGTGATACCTCCGGTAGTTAGTAATAACGGTGTTTGTGAAGTTGTTTTTGAAGATTTCGGGAGTGGTAGTTATCCGGGACCAGCATTACCAGCAGGCCATACTACTTATAATTATAATGCACCACCCGATTACGCCGTTTGGCCTGATGCATTGGCCGATGGAGATTATGTTCTGTCACCGGAAGGTAATTTACCCAATGGTAACTGGCAAGCAGGGGTGACTGATCATACGGGTGCAGGCTATATGTATGTAATCAATGCAGGTCTCGCTACGGGAGATTTTTATCACAGAGACATAACCTTATTACCTAACACACAATATGATATGTCTACTTGGGCGGTTAATCTCAATAGTGCAGCTGATGAGACTTATTGTTCAGCCAATGAACCTCCCTATGTATTACCTAATCTTAAATATGAGATTAGGGATAAAGATACAGGGAATACCGTTATTGCATCGTTTACGACTGGATTTATTATTCGCGATAATCTTTGGAAGGACTTTGCTTTCACCTTCAATACCGGATCAGCAACTAATTTAGAGATTGTTGTCATTAACAATGGGCCGGGTGGTTGCGGTAACGATGTGGCTATTGATGATATTTTGCTAAAGCAGCTTTCAGGTGTTGATAGTATAGGTGCTACTTGTGGAACTAGTTTTGATAGGAGTGATGCCCCCACAGATATGAGTAGTATCGATTCGAGTCTCACATCAACCTATGGAGATGCAGATCACGCACTGGATGGTGTGACTTACTTAGGGACACTGGTTGATGCTGAAGCAAGCAGCCAATCCACAGGGTTAGATGCTGATGGTGATGATACGGATGGTACTAACGATGATGATGGTGTGACATTCCCACAATCCGGCTCTACATCCGTACTACGTGTTGATACAGCCAACGCTATCACAGTAACAGCATCCGTCAATGGCTTTCTGAATGCATGGATTGATTGGAATCAAGACGGTGACTGGAACGATATAGGTGAACAAATCGCCACTAATGCCGCTATGACAGCTGGTAATAATACGTTGAATGTGACACCTGCAACCACGGTTGCTCAAGGTAAAACCTATGCAAGATTTCGTTTTACCAGTAGCAGCGTGGTTGCGCCGTCACCACTGGGATCATTAGTAGATGGTGAGGTTGAGGATTATGCGGTTAGCATCACTTTGGCATCTCCTGTCAATGTGTGTTCGCCTAATTTACTTAACAATGGTTTCGAAGAAGCGCCTCTACCCTCAACATTTTTTATTAAAGCAGAAGAAGAAATTATCGGCTGGTCAACATTGGCCAACAGCCCAAGTTCGGGGAGTAATTACTTCCAGCGCAATAGCATTGAAATCTGGAAATCAGGTTTTCTGTCTGTTCCAGCCTACCAAGGTGGTTATTTTGCAGAAATAAATGCCTATATTAATGGTAGTTTGTATCAAGATGTCGAGTTGCCGCCAGGCACAACGGTTGGCTGGAGTTTTGCGCACCGAGGCCGCTCAGGAGTAGATACCATTCAGGTAAATATGGGAGCACCGGGTGCACTGACTTCTCAAGGTCAATTCAGCACCGGCAATACCGAATGGAAAGTTTATAGCGGAAGCTATACGGTTCCGGCAGGGCAAACTGTTACTCGCTTTGCTTTTCAGGCGGTTAGTACCGCTAATGGAAATACCAGTACTGGAAACTTTATAGATGCAGTGCAACTACCGGGTGGTTGCGATTTTGGTGATGCACCGGATAGCTACTCGACTAAACTCACTTCAAATGGTGCTTATCATATTGGCAATACCCTGTTGTATATGGGTGCTGAAATGGCGGATAGCGAAATAGCCGCTTTTGGTGGTGATGATGTAGATAGCAGCGGCACAGCAAACGATGATGATGCGGCCGGTGATACTCCTGATGATGAAGATGGTGTATCAAGTTTCGCTACCCTCAATACTTCAGCCACTACTTACAGCGTCGACGTTACCGTCAATAACACCACTGGCAGCACTGCTAACTTGGTAGGTTGGGTCGACTTTGATGGCAACGGTAGCTTTGATACCGATGAAGCCGCAACAGTCGCAGTTCCTACCGCTACCAATGGCGTAGTCAGTCTTAATTGGAGTAGTGTGCCGAGTGATATGAGTGCAGGTAATAGCTTTGTACGCTTGCGTTTAACGACTGATAGCAGTGTAGCAACAGGTACTGCAACAACCAGTACACCCAATGGCATGGCATCCGATGGTGAAATTGAAGATTACCCCTTAACGATTGTAGTAGGGGGTTTCGCGGTAAGCGGTCGAGTTTATAACGACACTGATGTTAATGGTGTGAATGATAACAATGAAACAGGTATCAGTGGCTTGCCAGTTGTCTTACTAGATACTGCAAGTAATATCTGCATCAGTACCCGTACCGATGCAGATGGAAACTATAAATTCTATCCCGTATCGGCAGGTAACTATCAGCTTTATGAAGGCTCACGAGAAACAGTACCTACACCACAAAACTGTAATGTGACTAATGCAAAAGATCCAGCCGGTTATCGTTCGACAACAGACAATGTGCTGGCACAGTTCACACTAAGCAATGCTGATATTACGGGTAATGATTTTGGTGATGTGAGTGTTCCGCTATTTGCACCTGATCACAGTGGTACAGTGCTGCCGGGTGATGTCGTGTTTTATACACATACTTTCACTCCCAAGAGCACGGGCAGCGTGAACTTAACATTGACCAATAGCACTGCTGCTATCACTGGTTGGACAGCTATTCTTTATCAAGATACCAATTGTAATGGTCAGTTAGATGGGGTCGAAGGCGATAATCCAGTGGGTAGCAATTTGGCGACGCTCGCTGATACCCCTATTTGTTTGATCAATAAAGTGTACGCTCCGAATGATGTCACCAGTGGAGAAACCTATAGCAACATTATCAATGCGGCGTTCGACTTTAACAGTAATTCTTTAGCGGGAAGCTCATTATTGACAGTGACGGATATCAGCAAGGCTGCTAGTGATGACGAATCGGCTAGTTCCAAGTTGGAACTTCGTAAAAGTGTAAAAAATATGACTCAAGCGACGGCTTCAACAGAAACACAAAATCAGGCAAAGCCAGGAGATACTCTTGAATATCGCATTTACTATATCAATACGGGCACTGCCCCGATAACGGATCTAAAGGTGAATGATGCAGCTCCAGCCTTTACCGACCTTCAGGCAAGTTCGTCTAGTTGTGATATTACCCCCACAGGTTTGACGTGTACGCCCGTAGAAACAAATTCAAAGGTGGAATGGATATTTGGTGGGGCTTTGGAAGGGGGTGCTGAAGGTGAGGTGAGTTACCGTATTTTAATACAATAACGAATACAATAACGAATACAATAACTCTTAAATATTTACCGTCCAGAAAGACCAGAATGATCACGATACGCTTTGTAGGTTAAGCGCTAGCGTCATCCGACAAAAACTTTAATACAGTCTCTGGCGGATGGCGTTCCTCGGCTTTAATTTCCTGCATCCATTATCCTGCTACAAGTAACAAACCAAGAAATCAACTTCATTTTAAAAAATCCAGAATTCTATTTTCAAGCCATCGCTGAGGTAGCCATTTGCCGCTAATAAACCCAACATGTCCGCCCTTGTCTGCTAGTTCAAGGGTAATGCTGTCAGATAACTCATCTTCTGTAGGGATTGTTTTTTCAAACATAAAAGGGTCATCTTTAGCATGGATCAGCAAGGTTTGAGTGGTGATATCTTTTAGATATTGACGCGAGCTGGATAGTCGATAGTACTCTTCACCACTACTAAAGCCATGTAAGGGTGCTGTAATTTGATCATCAAAGCTGGCGAAGTCTTTTAGTTGATCTACATCTACATCTACATCTACATCTACATCTACATCTACATCGACTCCATCGACGCCTAGAGGTGAATTCCTGCTGTTGTTAGTGCCGAACTTACGTTTAAAACTTTTGCGAAGTTTTGTGAGCAAGTAATTTTCATAAATACGCGACGCTCCCATAGTCATGCGCTGCGCCGCATCAGCCAAAACATAAGGAACGGAGATGGCTACCGCACGTTCAATATCAAGGCTATTCCCATCTTGTCGAAGACCTTGCTCTCCCAACCACTTCAACAAGGCATTACCGCCTAATGAATAACCAATAGCAGCATAAACAGACTTTCCTGTGACTTTCTTGGCATAAGCAATAACCTCTGATAAATCCCCGGTTTCACCCGAATGATAAGAACGATCGCGTAGATTAGGGGAACCGCTACAGCCACGAAAGTGCATAAACAATGTCTGTAAGCCCTGCTGTTGTAATGCTTTAGTGATAGCAACCGCATAGGGCGAATGAATTGAGCCTTCCAAGCCATGTACGATAATGACCAAGGGAGCATTTTCCTCATCAACTTTCTCATCAACATCGAACCAGGCAAGATCCAGAAAATCTCCATCCGATAGAGTGAAACGCTCGTGTCTACCGGGATGACTTTCTTTATTAGTGAGAACAGGCCATAAGGTTTGTAGGTGAGGATTGCGTAGCCACCATAGTGGGCGGAATTGGCTTTTTGTAATCATAGAATGAAGTATACTGGTAACGCTAACAAAAACTAAAGTGGCAAAAACTAAAGTGACAAAAGCTAAACAAAGAACCTGTCAACCCTGCACCGCCTGTTGCGATGGCTGGGTGAGTATGACCATCAATGGAGTGGATGTATATCCTGGCAAACCCTGCCCACATAGTACTGGCAAAGGATGTGATGATTATGAAAATCGTCCAGCTGATCCCTGTGATCATTTTAACTGTGCTTGGAAAATGCAAGATAGTCCGCTACCCGACTGGATGAAACCCAGCAATGCCAAAGTGCTTGTTGTGCTGGATAAACTACAATGGCAGGGTGCCAGCGTTGATTTGGCGGTGCCGGTTGGAAAACGTATCCCGCCAAGGGCATTAAACTGGCTAATGCAATTTGCTGATCAGCATGCACGTCCGTTGATTTATGCCGAGCAAGCTATAGAAAAGGGTGTGTTTAGCCGTAGCCAAAATATGTTGGCATATGGACCTGAAGCCTTTCAACAGGAAGTAGCGCAATGGGTACAGTTAGGGAAAAAATTATGGTGAACGAAATGGAAGTGAGCCTTCAGAGACTGTCCAACTAAGGAAACTAGATTAAATGGAAGAAGAAAAAGTATACGCAGAACGACCCAATAAAACGGCTATCAAAAAAGAAATGCTTGAGTTACGTGACTTAGGTAAGCAGATGATTGCATTGCGAGAAGATTGGCTGGATAAATTACCTATCAGTGAGCAGTTAAAGCGCGAGGTGATTAAAGCGAAAAAGTTTTCTAAAGGCGCTCTACGTAGACAGCTAATTTTTCTGGAAAAATTAATGCGCGAAGAAGATGCGCAGCAGATAAAAAAAGCACTGGAAGCATGTTATCAACCCCATAAAGAATCTACTGAACAATTTCATCAGGTAGAGCAATGGAGAGATGCTTTGCTCAAGGACGATAATCATTTACTGGAAGAACTACTGGATCGTTTCGTCGCTCTGGATCGTCAGCATATTCGTCAATTAATTCGTAATGCAGCAAAAGAAAGCCAATTGAATAAACCGCCGAAGTCATCCAGAGCGTTGTTCCGCTATATAAAAGAATCTACGGAATTATCCTCATCTAATCCATAAGCACCATAGACAGCTAAAAGCGCGAGGTGCATAATAAAATCAAGGCGTAACGGTTCATCCATTTCATTCGAGTCGTTACGGGTATTCATAAGAGTATGGCTCAAGGACTCACGATGAATAGTATTATCTCTTTACCATTCTGGTTGTTCGTTCTGCTGATTATCTTCGCGGCAGTGATGGTGTTGGATCGAATCTTAATGCCCGGCATGCGCTGGTATCTCAAGCGCCGTGTAAATCGTGCTATCGAAGACATCAATACTAAGCTTGATATTCAAATCAGGCCTTTCCAACTGACCCGTAAACAAGCCCTGATTGATCAGCTAGTATTCGATGATCATGTCGTTTCTGCTATTCGTGAATATGCCAAAGAACACGACATGCCTTCCGAAGTGGCACAAGCAAAGGCGGTTAAATATGCTAATGAGATTGCCCCCACTTTTAACGCGTATGTGTATTTTCGGTTCGGTTATTGGCTATCAAAGAAAATGGCACGTTTGTTATATCGGATTCGTGTGGGGTACTTCGATAAAGATCAATTAAAGCAAATCCCCGCAGATGCCAGTGTTGTCTTTGTGATGAATCATCGTAGCAACATGGACTACATTCTGGTGTCATTTCTGGTCGCAGAAAAAACCGCGCTGTCTTATGCGGTAGGGGAATGGGCGCGAATCTGGCCGTTGCAAACGTTGATTAAATCTATGGGCGCTTTTTTTGTACGTCGCAATTCAGGAAATCCGCTGTATCGAAAAGTGCTGGAACGCTATGTCAATCTAGCTACACGTGCCGGTGTTTGTCAGGCGGTGTTCCCTGAAGGCGGTCTAACCCGTGACGGCATCATGCGTGATGCCAAACTGGGATTTCTGGATTATATGGTTCGTGATTACCATCCCGGAATTGATCGAAACGTCGTTTTCGTGCCTGTCGGTATCAATTATGACCGGGTACTTGAAGATAAAACCTTGGTCAGAAAGCTAGATCAGGAAGCTGGCAAACGTAGTAGCTGGTTTGTACTAAAAAACGAGTTTTCGATTTTTTATTAAAACACTATTACTGGATCGTAAATCACGGTGGCGTAGATTCGGCTATGCCAGTGTGAACTTTGGTAAACCTATTTATGCACAAGAATTTGTTCAAGCTGCAAACAAAGAAATAACAGAAATGACAACCGAAGAACGTTTCGAATTTGTAGCAGATATGGCTGGCAGTATCATGCAAGCCATCAAAGAAGTCGTGCCAGTGTTGCCTGTGCCGTTAATGTCTGCCGTGGTTTTAGCCCAGCAAGACAAATGGTCTAGCGAACTGGAACTAAAATCCAAAGCGGTGGCACAAATGAATCAGCTTAAAGAAAAAGGAGCGCCGATAGATATCTCCGAGGCTGCTTGTGAGAGAGTGCTGTCAGCGGCATTAGATATGCTACATGGGCGTGGTTTCATAGAAATGCAGAATAATTTGTATCAAGCCAGCAAAGCATCCATTGGCCTGTTGGAGTATTACGCGAACTCAATCAATTATTGGGAATAGTCAAAATGCGCTAGTCATTAAACACTAAGTTTAACTAATAATTCTAGTTCCCACGCAGCGCATGGGAACTAGCAAAGTTAAGCGCCCTCTCCCTAGCTAGAGGGTGTCGCAAACGATAAATGTAGGTCGGATAAGGAACGTCATCCGACAAAATCATGTAATTCACATCTTGCCGGATGGCGTTCCTTATCCGACCTACAGATATGTACCTTTGGCTCTTACTCTAATTCCATACGAAGTTTAACTAAAACTAGCAATAAAAAATAGCCTGATGGCAAAGGAAACAGGGGTATTAGCTACTTCCGGAAGTGAGCCTGAAGAGGTTGTGCAAGTATTCATAAAAACCTCATTTGGAAGATGTCGCAAAAATATTACTTTTACAAAGCCCTCCTAAGATTAGGATATAAGGCAGAGTCATCGTATCCATACAACGAGCATAATCCTTGTAAAGCAATTGATTTCTCTACTTCACGACCCTGTTGTAGAAGGATTCACCAGCAGTTCATAATAGTATTATTATATTATAATTATCTAACATGTTGTTTTATAGATACTTATTTTTACCTTTAATTGACAACAATCAAAATTAACGGCATTATCTTGCCTATCAAAGGTGCTTAAGCACAGCTTGTATAGATCAAGTAGTGGTTATGGAGTGTTCAAGTAGTATTTTTAATACACGCCTTATCTATACAAATAAAACACATACAAAGAATCCTGGTAAGGCTAAATCAGGAAACGGGTAATCAGGAAGAGAATTGGTAAACATTAATTTCAATAACACTAAAAACCTCTTAAAAAGGGCTGTCAATGTAGATTTTAAGCCAACCTTAAATCCTACTATCACTTTATGTCATTTACCCTGTTTAGCATCGAACAAACCAAAAAATACACATAGAGTCTTTCACATAATCTATAAAGCCTTAAAAGCAAATAAGGTAAAGATGAAAGCAACAAACTACAAACGATTTCAAAACATGAAAAAAACTGGCTTATTAATAAGCTAAATTACCCAGAGAAGCTGTGCGATTCATATTAATCAGTGCATCTGTCTTTTAAACTTGGAGGATATTCAAAATGAATAAAAGGAAAACAGCCGTATTTAAAGCGGTTTCACTTTCAGTAGCCATAGCTAGTGCAGGATTTCTAGCCGGTTGTGATGGTGATAGTTCAACCAATACAGCAGTAGGTACAACTGCCTATGAAGTCTGGGGTACTGACCAGTCAAACTCTAAAGCAGGTGCAGCAGCTATTGGTACACAAGGTAGCTCAATGTATATCTGGGATAGTGCTGATGTAGAAGCTCAAATCGCTGGTGGTGCAACTGCTACGCCAATGGGTTGTGGTGCGGATGCAAACGTTGCAGGTGCTGGACCTTGTGCAATGGAAGATGTGTTTCCTGGCACGCTAACCGATGAAAATGGTAAAACATTAGCAACTGCATTTGGAGCGGGCTTTGCACGTATGCACGGCAGCCTATCTGATCCACAAGGTAAGTACATGAACGTCAACATGTTCCTTACTGGTGGTGCGGGTGGTTTTGTTGGCATTATGGATGGCAATACCAAAGAAGCTATTGCTTTGTGGCAAGTGTCTATGTCCGGTGCTTCTGCAGGTGGTCGTTCGGTACATATGTCGTTCTGGAATAAAGACGGTAGCGCATTGTTCGTTGCTAACCTTCACGGACGTATTATTGAACGTGTTGATATCACTCGTGATGCATCAGGAACAATAACAGGCGCTGATTTGAATCGTGCCGCAGCATTTAGTGCTGCAGCTGGTGCAAAAGCTCCTGTTTTAGAAAATTCTCATGCTTATTCAGGAACAAACGCAAACGGTAACGCGCTTATTAGTACGGTTTCAGGTGCGTATTCTGCTGCTGCATTTGGCGACACTACGCCTAATGGTGTTTGTAAAGAAAATGGAGCATGTGCTGCTGGAATTCTTGATGGTGCACAAGGTGGACGTCCTGGTGGCGTAATCATTTGTCCTATCGTATCTGACACAGGTATGGGTTACTTAACCTTTGGTGCTGGTGGTATGTTAGTAGTTGATACTAACGCGACTCCTATGAAACTAGTTGCTGAATATGGCAATAATTCAGTTAATGGTGCTGGCTGTGGTGGTGTTCATGTAGGTGATAACGTATGGCTTGATGGTGGTGTTTCAGCTGTTGGTGCAGGTGCTCCACGTTCAACCTTTACGGTTTACACTGTGAATGACACTATCATCTCTCAAGCTGCTGCTAATGGCACTTTGTTGGCTCAGAACTTCCCACCCATAAATACAGTGTTTAAGGATCCAAATAATACTGCTCCTTCTGGGAATGTATTAAATCCTGATGGAAGTGCAACTAATGCACCGGCGGATAACCTTACTGGGCAGGTTCCTGGGATAACAACCCGTCGTGATGGACACGGCATGATTGAGACACTGGATGATAGATATGTTCATGTGGTTGATCGTATCCAGAATACGATGGATGTTTTCAGTACTCAGACGCTACAGCGTGTAGGTGGATATGATTTGGTTTCTGCAGACGGTCAAAGTGGTCGTGCTGGTACGGCTGGACCTTGTGAAGCTGCTGGTGTAACAGATGGTGCTACGGTATCTAGTGGTAACGCCTTAGTAACGAATGACCCTGCTCCTGATCTTATGGGTGTTACTCCAGACGGTAAGTACATCGTAGTTGCACTTCGTGGACCTACGCCAGTTACTGTTAATCACGGTGGTCAAGGTAGTTGTCCGGGTGTTGGCATGATTGAGCTAACCGATGGCGGTGCATCAGGTAAACTAGTTTCAGTATTGCGTGCTAGTAACACTACTGATGATGCGACTCCACCTAACTTTGCGGGTGGCGCGAACTACGTCGGTGCAGAACGTGCAGATATACATGGCGCATCAACACGTAGAAAGTAATGAAAAAATGAAGTCATATTGACTTTTAATATGAGGGGCGTCTTTTGACGCCCCTTTTTTTTTTAAAGATTTTATGCTATTTTGAACTTGACATTAATCAACAGAAATTGATTTGAAAAACAACTTAGAGGAAATCTAAAATGTATAAAAAACAACTATTAGTCCTTTCAATAGTTTTGGGGTTAACAGCTTGTGGCGGTGGTGGTGGAGGAACACCAACACCAACTCCAACTCCAACTCCAACTCCAACTCCAACTCCAACTCCAACTCCAACTCCAACTCCAACTCCAACTCCAACTCCAACATCAAGTAGAGGTACTATTAACGCAGCTAGTACTTTTGTTGATCAAAGCGCTGGGGGCAGTACGACTATTACTATTCAAATTACCAACCCAAATGCTGGGGATACTGTTGTTCTAAACCCATCAACAGGCGGTACACTGCCACTTACCAATCAAGGCAATGGAAGGTTTACAGCAACATTTACCCCAAATGCTAATACATCCGCTGTTACGTTCACGGGTTTAGTCAATGGTCAGGATATTGGCAATAGTGCAAGAGTCGGGGTAAAAGTAGCTGCCGGCACACCACAAAGTGCGCTGGCTGCATTAGGTGAGAAAATTTTTACTGATATAAACCTATCAACACCTGTCGGTCAGTCCTGTGCTACATGCCATGATCTTACTGTGGGTAGTGGCTTTCATGATACACGTGGAAACAATACGACTTCGCAGGGTGCTGATTCTGCTGACTTTGGTGGACGAAATTCACCCACAACAAGTTACACCGCTCATATCCCCAATCAATTTACCAGACTGGGCGGTAAGCTAGTCGGTGGACAGTTCTGGGATGGTCGTACAGAATCACTTGAAGAACAGGCAAGACAACCCTTTTTGGATACAGTAGAGATGGGCAATCCTGACAAAGCGACGGTAATTAATAAGATAAAGGCTGCGACATATTCGGGTGAATTTGAGACTGAATTCGGTGCAAACTCACTTGATAATGTAGAAACTGCTTTTGTACAACTATCAGAAGCGATTGCTGCATTTGAGCGTACCCAAATATTCTCCCCATTCACCTCTAAATGGGATGCGGTGCAAGCTGGCACAGAAACATTTACTACCAGTGAAGCTAATGGTGAGAGATTGTTTAGAGCTGGTGGTTGTACTGATTGCCATTTTACTCCTGATGATTTATTAGGCGCGCAAATGTTTACCAATTTTGAATACGAAAATATTGGTGTACCCAGTCAGGCAGGTAATCCGCTATTGGTAGCTGATTCTAACTTTAGAGACTTTGGCGCGGGTTCTGCACCAGAGGATGCTACGCAGGGACCTCATTCAGTTAGTCCTCCTGGTGTCAACAGAGGTCGCTTTAAAGTACCAGGGTTACGTAATATTGCTGAAACAGCGCCTTACATGCACAATGGTGCCTTTGCTACATTGCTTGAAGTGGTTGATTTTTACAACGCCACATTAGCAGTTAATAGAGTTGCAGAAGTTCAGGAGACTGTTTTTGTTCAATATACACGCGATGATTTTTTTGCAACAGCACAAGATAAAACTGATGTTATTAATTTCATGAAAACTTTATCTGATCGCTAACTATCTTTTAGCGTAGTAATAAAATGCCCGATTTATTCGGGCATTTTTATTTTCGCAATAGTGTCATCAAAACACTTCTAACTCCTAGCTCCCCGCGCTGCGTGGAGAGCCAATGCTAAATGCGCCAGCGTTATTATTCACATTAACGCTGGCGCGTCATAACTGAATTACCACGCAGCGCGTGGGAACTAGCTTAAGTTTTTACACTGACACTTGACTCTCTTATTCCCTTGGCTGCGGGCATAATCCAGCCGATGTTGGGAACTAGCATAAATTTTTTTTCTCGCGAAGAATCGCGGATACATGTACACATTACTTCAGGAGATGGTGAGGCAAAGTTCTGGTTAGAACCCAAGCTGGAGCATATTTTATGTCCTATGCTGATTTTCCTTGGTTTAAAGATCAAACCGTCAAAACAATTATTAACGTAGAAGAACAAGCTCCTGGTCATTTCTATTGGCCTGACATTGATGTTGATTTAAGCATAGAGTCTATTGAACACCCAGATCGCTTTCCACTATTGTCAGTAGAAATGGCTTGACAGCTCCTGGCTCCCACGCGCCAGCGTTATATTCACAACGCTGGCGCGTCATTACTGAATTACCACGCAGCGCGTGGGAACTAGCATAAACGTACTTGCCAATACTGTATATTGTATATACAATAAAGAAATTAAATTCAACTTCGATCCAAACAAAGCCGCCATTAATTTGACAAAACATGACGTTGATTTTACTGAAGCAAAAACTGTATTTGGTGACCCCTCTAGCACTTACATTCTATGATACAAATCATTCAGACGATGAAGACCGCTGGTTGACCTTCGGTATATCAGAAGAAGGTAAGTACCTTGTGGTATGGCATACCAGGGCTGTTCAATGCTAATTTTTCTCATACAATGAATAACCAATTTGCATTTTTGGTAGGTCGAATAAGCGATAGCGCCATCCGACAAACACATTAAATTCAATATCTTGTCGGATGGCGTTCCTTATCCGACCTACCCATCATATGAAGATTCAATAGTATTTTGTACAAAAGAGCTAGCATTGAACAGCCCTGTATGGCATACAGAGACCAATGATGCTGTGCGTATCATTGGTGCGAAGAAGATGGATAAAACAGAGAGGTATCAATATGAACATTACAAAAGATAAAATGGAAACCCATTATGACCTGGATACATTGGGTAAAGCGGATGTCGGGAAACATTTTAAAGCTTACAAACGCACTCGTGGTTTACAAAAAAACCCAACTAAGGTAGCTATTAGTATTCGTCTTGATGAAGATATTGTTGAAGCTTTCAAAGCAAGTGGGAAAGGTTGGCAAACAATGCTAAATGATATACTGCGTGAATCTTTCATGAAGGATTCACGCAGTGTACGCGATGTAATCAAAGAAACATAGATCCTGCAACCTCGTCAGGTGTTCGGCTAGTTCCCAAGCGCTGCGTGGGAATTAGCCTTGATTATGAAACGCAAGCGTATCGCTGTATCCTTGATGAAAACATTCAGCTGAAGGATCAGATATTATGTTGACTCATGTATTGAATAAAACTTACCCAAGCCTTAGATATTTAGCGCTGACTTTTCTTATAGTTGCATCTATCACTCCTATCTTCTTGTTCAGCCCTTCTGTTTTTGCGGAAAAGCCTGTTTCAAAAATCTACACGATCCCTCTTTCTGTTCAGGCTGAAATCTGCCGTGGTCTGTTATTGGCAAAAGATTCAAAACAGGGATGTAAAGCAAATGATCAGCTTCATCTGATCCGTTCCTATCCGTTGGCTAAAAATAAAATCTTGTTGTTTTTCTTTTTAAAAAATAGTCAGGAACGCTATCACCGAGGTTTAACCTTGCCAGTTGTTGTAGATTCAGCGGGGAAAAGTGCGAAGTGGGTGATAGGTTCCTCGTTTCTGGGTGAGCCTTGGCAGCTGATGCGTGATGGCGAGCAGGATAAAAGCGGTGTCTGGATGCATGCCCAATATAATGATTCGGGGAAAAAACCACTGCTGCTCTATAGTCGGGATGGTTTGAATTGGCTTGAAATAAATTTGCCAGAAGGTAACAAGAAAAACTATCAGCAGGAAGGGATAGGTAAGTTTTGTTTTCGTGGCAATGATTTGCATTTAACGTTGCAGTCAATAGGTTCAGGTACTAGCCCTGTTTTAACGACATGGAAAGCTAATCGTACCCAGCTTTTGTCGACTACGTCCGCTGTATCAACGTCTGATAAGCAGTGGGAGAAGGTCGCTAGTGCTGTTGGTTCTACGGCATGTGTGGCGAATCAGGTGAAGCAGAGTCATTGGTCGGTACAGGAGGGTGAAAGCTTGTCGTTGTTGTTGAATGATAGTAAAAACTTAACCATAAAAGTTCCCAAAGTGATTGTTATGGAGAAACCAATAAAGTCGGTTTCTGGTGAACCTGCTGTCGCTAAAACACCACCCGTTATGCCGACTGGTAAAACTGGTAAAGGTTTCGCTATTCAAGTAGGGGCTTTTAAAGATTTCTCCTATGTCAATGGCGTGATCACAGAAATGCAACAGGGTGGGTTTAAAACCTTCACTAAAGAGCTAAGCATCAAGGGTGCAAAAATCAAAAAAATATATGTTGGGCCTTATGCAAGCCGGGATGTTGCCACAAAAAAAATGGCGGAATTAAGAGGCAAGTTTCATGATGATAAAGGCATACAGTTTTCTTTTATTGTGCCTATGAACTAGCAGAAAGGATGATCAATTTGATTGAGTAGACATAACCAATGAGTGCTTGCCTTGGTCATATGCCCAAGGAATGCCTACCGCAACATGGCTTCTTTGTCGGTTTTCAGAAAGATTTGTTGTTGGGTATTTTGCAACTCACCTTTTATGTCCTTAGCAAGTTTTTTTCCCGTCTCTACAAACAGTTCAATAGCTTCTTGTTTGTCTATGAGGGTAGGCATTTGCATGATCATTGATAAGCCGGGTACGGTTTTGTCTGCTAAGTCGGATTCTTTAAGAGTCCAGGGGGAAACCCCGTTGGCAATGCTGAATAAGCTTTTATCGTCTTCAACGTAATAGTGGTAAATATCGTTGATTCCTATTTTTAGTTTATTGGCTTGCATGGCGGCGATGATTTTATTGCCATCAAGAGACTCTGAGGAAGGTGAGGCGATAAAGAGTACGTGTTGATTTTTACTGGCGGCAGAATGCGTGTTTTGATTGTTCTGCGCTCGATCGAAAGAGGGATTGATAATCGGTTTGCCTTTTCCCTGTGCTGGAAAGTCTGCTTTGACTGAAGATAATTCTTCGCCTGTTGTATCGGTGTATTTGGGTATTTTGATGGATTTTTTGGATTGCTTTACAGGCGACTGGTCATAAAGACGGCTCATGATAAACAGGCCGAGTAGAACAATGATCCCGATAAAGGTGATGAGCAGACTAACTAGATCCATAACGGTTTACCTTTTTATCCTTTCACCATTGATCTCGTTACCTTTTTGACATCTCGGCAGCATCAGAGATATTGACAGAAACTGTACGCGAAACGCCCAGTTCGCGCATGGTAACACCAATCAGGTTTTCCGCAACTTCCATGGTTGTTTTGTTGTGCGTGATGAAGATAAATTGGATACGTTCAGACATATGTTTGACTAGCTCGGCAAAGCGCTTGACATTGGCCTCATCTAGCGGCGCGTCGACCTCATCCAGCATACAGAAAGGTGCCGGGTTTAACTCAAAAATGGCGAATACCAGAGCCGCTGCGGTGAGGGCTTTTTCGCCTCCTGACATCAGATGGATATTGCTGATTCTTTTCCCGGGTGGTCTTGCCATAATCACAATACCCGTAGTCAGCAAGTCGTTATCCGTCATTTCCAGATAGGCTTTACCACCACCAAACAAGCGTGGGAACATCTCACCAATGCGGTTATTAACTTTGTCGAAAGTGTCTTTAAACAGGCTTCGCGTGTCTTTATCTATCCTGGCAATTGCGGTTTCTAAGGTGTCCAGTGCTTCGGTTAAATCATCGTTTTGATCATCAAGATACTTTTTGCGCTCGGATTCCTGTTCGAACTCATCAATGGCAGCAAGGTTGATAGCGCCGAGGCGTTGAATTTTAGCCTTTATTTCATCCAGTTGTTGGTGGTGTGATTTTACGCCAGCATCCGTAGCAAGATCTTTTTCTATGGCTTCCAATTCGTAGTCGTTTTCTGAAAACTGTTCCAGCAAGGTTTTCATGCGAACTGATGATTCTTGCCAGGTGAGTTTCATCGCTTCTAATGCATTGCGGACGGTTTCTACCGCGTGTTCATTGTTAACTCGTTGTTCATTGAAGGTGCGAATCTGGTGTTCGATGGATTGTAATTCAGTACGCGCAAGCTTGAGTTGTTCTTCGCTTTCGTTTCGCTGTTGCAATAATTTTTCAAGTTGCTCGGTGTGATCCTCGGTAGGTGTTTGTGATTGTTGTAGCTCTTCCTGCAATTGTACACGTCTACTCGTCAATGTTTGCAAGCGTTCGGTTGCTCGCGCTATGTGTTGTTGAGCTTGTGTTAGTGTTTGTTTTAATGACTCGATTTGATGTTGCAGCTGTTGCTGTTCAGCTTGTGCTTCGAGCATTTGTTGGCGAGTTAATTTAGCCCGTTCTGTATATTCGTCCTGCTGTTGCTGAAGTGTTGCTTTCTCGGCAGATAGTTTTTCTACCAGAGTGACAGCCGCATTACGTTTTTCGGTGGCATTAACATGTTCTTCTTCGAGTGTTTCAATGGCTTTAAGCACTTCGTTTTTTTCGGTACTGCTTTGTTGTTGTTGTAACTTTGTTTGTTCAATGCGTTGCAAGGTGGAAGTCACCACATTTTCCAGCTGTGATTGTTTACGATGTAGCTCGTTATGCTGGTTTTGAAAGTTGGTGCGTTGTTCATTTAGCGCTTTGCGTTGGGCTCTGTTGCTTTCTAAAGATTCTGTAGTCTGCTGGAGTTCTTTATTGAGCGCATTTAGATCATGAGATAATGCAGTTATCTCTTTTTTACGACTTAAGACGCCTTCTGCATTGTCGCTTGAGTTATCTGAACTGCCTGAGGACAAAGCACGCAACCAGTTTGTACCTAGCCAGATGCCGTTTTTGCAAATAATAGACTCGTTATTCGCCAGTTGACCACGAGCAGATAACGCTTGCGGTAAATCATCTGCGTAGAATATGCCAGACAACAGGCTAACAATACTTGCAGGTGGATTGCTTATTTTGCTAAGCAATAGGTTTGCGGGTTGAGTCTGACTTGCGGGTTGAGTATTGCTGTTATCTTTATCATGACTGAAAAAAGACAGCGAGACGCCGGAAGGAAGGTTGTCTAGCGATGTTTTTAGAGCGTCGAGTCGGTCAATTTCAATCGACTCAATATCACTACCTAGCACTGTTTCAAGCGCCTTTTCCCAGCCACTATCAATGTGTAGTGATTCCGCAAGTCGTTTATTTTCACCCAGACCTTGTTGATTAAGCCATTGGGTGGTTTTTTGTTTGTCCTTGCCAAGTCCTGCTTGTTGCAGGGCATTGAGTGATGCGAGTCTACCCGTTAATGATTGTTGTTCAGAACGTAGTTTATTTTCGGTGGTTTGTAATTCACGAATGTCTGTATCGAGTGATTCAGTCGTTTTATTGGCATTGTGCAGATCATTTGAGGCGGTGGAGTATTCTTTTTCGACCGTGAGCAAGTCAGTTTTATGGGTTCCAACAGTCACTAATAATTGCTCAACATTGTGACCCAAATCAGTAGTGCTAAGACGCTCAAGTCGTTGCTTGTGCTGTTGAATCTGCCGTTCTAGCTGTTCCATTCGGGAGCGTTCTATTTGTGCCTGTTGAGTAGGCTCGGCAATAGATTCTTGCAGGGTTGTCCATTTTTCTTGCCATGCAGTTAAGGCACTATCAGCTTTTTCAAAGTGCTGCTTTTTTTCTTCCAGCTGCTTATTGAGGTCTGCTAATCGTTGCGTATTGCTTTCTATTTCACGCTGGCTAAATGTCTCCGTTGCCTGATCTTCTGACAAATGTTCTTGACTGGTTTCCAGCTCTTGTTCGACATGAGAAAATTGCTGCTCGAAGCGAGCTTTAGCTTCTTGCTGATGTTTAATGGTTTGCTCTATGCGTGAAATTTCAGCACCGATTTTGTAGAACTCACCTTGAATGACATTTTGCTTATCGTTCGCTTCGGTGTACTGGTTACGTTGTTCTTCTATGAATTTTTCTGTTTCACGCAGGTTGGCAATTTTTTCTTGCTGTAGAACACCTTGCTGGGCAATTTCCGCTTCTTGTTGTTCAACCTGTTTACGTATGTCTTGTAAGCGTAACACCAGCAACTCAGCTTCAAGTAGGCGTTCGGAGTTTTTATGCTTTTTGTAGCGTTCAGCGGCATTGGACTGACGCTTTAATTGTGTCAGATGTTTGTCAATTTCTTCACGTAAATCACTCAGTCTATCCAGATTTTCTCTGGTATGACGGATACGGTTCTCTGTTTCTCGACGGCGTTGGCGATATTTAGAAATACCTGCCGCTTCTTCCAGATAGACGCGTAATTCCTCAGGTTTGGCATCGACTAGCCTGGAAATCATACCCTGTTCGATAATGGCGTAGCTACGTGGCCCCAGACCTGTGCCAAGGAAGATGTCGGTAATATCACGACGCCGACATTTGGTTCCATTAAGGAAGTATTTGGAAGCACCCTCACGGGTGACTTGACGTTTGATCGCTATTTCAGTGAATTTAGCAAATTCACCGCCCAACGAGGCGTCGGAATTATCAAACACCAGTTCCACAGATGCCTGGCCAACGGGCTTGCGCGATGAAGAGCCATTAAAGATAACATCTTCCATTGAGCTGCCGCGTAAATGCTTGGCGCTACTTTCACCCATAACCCAGCGCACCGCATCAATCGTATTTGACTTTCCACAGCCGTTTGGCCCGACAATACCGGTCAGGTTACTGCGTAGGTCAATAGTAGTGGGGTCGACGAAAGATTTAAATCCCGCGAGTTTTATTTTGCTGAGTCGCACTTATGTGAGTTTCCAGTTCAGGTTTAGGTTGGGATACAGAGAGTAATGATATACAAATTTACTAAATATTTATAGGGCATTTACGGCAGTAGTTATGTTATGAACGCGGATGTGATGAGGCAAGATAAAAAGCGATACAAAATGAGATACAATATCTTGTAACTATTATTACTGGATAAAGGACTCATGAGTACTTCACCTTCAAAAGATTTGCAAACCTTCCCTAACCCTCAACAAGATGTGGATTATACCATCCGTATTACTCTTCCTGAATTTACCTGTTTATGTCCGATGACGGGACAGCCGGACTTTGCGGAATTGCGCTTGGAATATGTCCCTGATGAACTATGTGTAGAACTTAAATCATTGAAGCTCTATATCTGGGCTTTTCGTGATGAAGGTGCTTTTCATGAAGCGGTTACCAACGAAATTTTGGCTGATCTTGCCACTGCGATGAAACCACGGTTTATGCGTTTAACCGCTGATTTCAATGTGCGTGGCGGGGTCTATACAACGGTTGTCGCGGAGCATCAGAAAATGGGTTGGGTGCCTGCCCAGAAAGTTGAGCTGCCTTGATGAGGCTCTGATTAAGCCGGAATCCTGAAACGCTAAAGGGTAGGTCGTATAAGCGAGAGCGCCATACGACAAAGAGCTGTTAATTAGTAGTTTGCCGGATGGCGTTCCTTATCCGGCCTACAACTAATCTTCTAAAGCTTCGCCTAAGTGTTGATTTAAAACACCGTATTGCGAGCCTGAAGAGACTGTGCAAGTATTAAGAAAAATCTCATTTGTAGGGTGTGCCGAGGTACGAGGCGCACCGTAAGTTATTGATTCATGGTGCGCCTCCTTCGTCGGCACACCCTACAAAGGAATACTTGCACAGTCTCTGAAGGCTCACCTCCAATACAAGATGACTTATACAAATTTTCCCTAATCTTAAGCGAGTTATTAATGGTCTTATATGTTTTATGCAGGACTTGATTTAGGTACATCGGGTGTTCGTGTCTGCGTGATTGATCAGCAGCACGACATCATTGCCGAGGCTAAACTGCATTATCCCCATGCAGACAAACAAACCTGTGAGATGTGGTGGCAATCCTGTTGTCAGCTTATTCGATCACTCCCTAAAACGATTAGAACCAAGATTGGTTTTTTGGCGATAGATGGCACTTCTGGAAGTGTATTACTGGTCAATAATGCAGGGCAGCCTGTTACAGAGCCACTTTTATACAATGATCATGACGCTAGTTTTACTATGCCTGACAAGGATTTATCAGGATTGAATGATACGTTTATTCGGGTTTTACGTTTACTTGAGCAGGTGAATTTAAAAAAGGATTTCATGGGGCTGAGGATCGTCACCCAGGCAGACTACATTAAGGGTAAATTGACGGGTTATTTTGGCATCAGTGATCAAAACAACTGTTTTAAGCTGGGCTATGATGTTGCCACCAAACAATGGCCATCGTGGATGGCGGATTATGGGGTGACAACAACCATGTTGCCCAAGGTGCTGTCTTCCGGTCAGCTAGTGAGCGTTGTTCTTCCATCCATCGCCAAAGCATTATCATTAAGTAGTGATCTACAACTGGTTGCCGGAACTACTGATAGTGTTGCAGCAGTGATGGCGACAAAGATCAGTCAAGTCGGCAGTGCAGTAACCTCTTTAGGCAGTACCATGGTGTTAAAAGTACTCTCGGATAAACCCATTACAGCGCCGGAGTATGGCGTTTATAGTCAGCCTTATTTTAATCAATGGCTAGTAGGTGGCGCATCCAACTGTGGTGGGCAAATCCTGCGGCAATACTTTGATGATGTCGCTATGCAATCAATGACGAAACAGATGAATATTCAGGTGCCGACAGGTATCCATTATTATCCGTTAACAAAAATAGGAGAGCGCTTTCCTGTCAATGATCCACAACTAGAACCCGTGCTTACCCCACGCCCTGATAATGACGTGGTTTTCTTTCAGGCGTTACTGGAAAGTTTGTCCCGAGTAGAAAGTACTGGTTATCAACTGTTAAAAAAATTAGGTGCACCCCTGATTAGTGAGATTACAACAGTAGGTGGCGGCAGTGAGAATAAGCAATGGATGAAGATGCGAGAAGCTGTTTTAGGTATTCCGGTTAATCGTGCAGAATATACAGAAGCTGCTTATGGTGCAGCTTTGTTAGCAAGTGATAGAGGAGACTTGTCCAAATGATCGGAAATTATTTCAGCGGATTAAAATACGCTTTCAAAGGTTTTTCATTGATTAGCAAGGCTGGTGTTAGACGTTATGCCGTTGTTCCTATATTAGTGAATCTGGTGGTTTTTAGTCTTGCGATTTATATGGGTTATAGCCAGTTTGATGGCTGGATGAATTCCCTGTTGAGTAGTATTTCCTGGATACCGGACTGGTTAGAAACCGGCATCCTGTGGATTTTAAGACCCCTCTTCGCCATAGTCATTATTATCGCAACCTATTATAGCTTTACGGTTATCGCTAATCTGATAGCAGCCCCCTTTAATTCCATGCTGGCTTATAAGGTAGAACAGCATCTACGGGATGTACGGGGAGATGCAATGGAGCAGGCGGACGAACAAACAACCCTGTCTGTTGTAGGTCGAACGTTATCCAGTGAAGGCAAAAAAATAGCCCATATGCTGAAATGGTTGATTGTGCTGCTAATCATCACGGTTATTCCTGTGATAAACGTCGTCGCGCCATTTGCATGGATAATCTATGGCATCTGGATGCTGTCATTAGAATATGCGGATTATCCCATGAGCAACCATGATATGTTCTTCAAGGAAGAAGTGAGTTTGCTGAAGAAAAACCGTTTTCTATCGTTGGGTTTTGGATCTGGAGTAATGCTGATGACCATGATTCCGATTGTGAACTTTTTTGCCATGCCGGTGAGTGTTGCTGGTAGCACGGAGCTTTGGGTAGAGAGGTTATCAGGTCGTTGAATACAATGTGCTATGTTACTAAATATGTAAACATGAACGAAAAATGAACCCATTAGCTATTTTGTTGTCCATGTGAGTAACTTTTACTACATGGGATTTATGGTTGCATATGGGTTATTTACGTTTAAAAAACTATCCTTCTGTTGTTTATCTACTTTTAGTCAGTGTGCTTTTGGGAGCAACAGCTTGTTCTGTTCAGCCTGAGCAGACAACACAAACGGCTAATCATTCTATCGACCAGTCTTCTAGTCGGGAAACTAGCCGAGAACAGCAGCAACCGTCGACTAAACAACAGAATAATCCACACAAGGCACCCGATGTTATCTACAAACTGGATATGGATTTATCATAACGGGAAATTAAGGAGTTAACCCCCGTGTTATACAACACGAAGGCTCACGTCCAGAAAAACATGACTTGATCGGAAGTTCCATAAGCAATTAGCTCAAGCAGAGAAATTTCTAAATCAATTAACGATTAAACGGTGAGAATGATCCCCATGAGTTATTTCCATTGTTGTTTCCACCAAACGGCATAAACGACCCCCAGCTATTGTTGTCCTTGTTGTTCTGACTGTTGCCAAAAGGCATAAATGAACCCCAGCTGTTATTGCTTTTCTTTTGTGGACCACCTGCTGCATACATAATTTGTTGTCTATCTTTTTCCGGCAAGTCTTTTGCATTCATGGCTTGATAATAAATTTGCTCACGCGTGCCTTTGTATTCTCGTAATTGCTTTTTCCCACTCGCATCCGTAAAGCGAATGCTGGCAAGATAAAGATTCTTGCCTAACTGCTTAATAGCTAGTCCATTTGGTGCTTGTGGAATATCCTGGGAGCCTAGTGTGATTACTTGAGTGTTGACGCTGCCATTGCGTAATACTTTTAGTTTCACTTCTCGACCGGGTTTGTCGTCGCGGATCAGTTCGATAAACTGTTTTGGATGAATCAACTTGGTTTCATCATAAGACAACAGAATATCGTAAGCACGTAGTCCACTTTTTTTGGCAGGTGAATCATCAGCAAAACGGGTCACTAAAATACCTTCACCGGTGGAAACTCCTGAAGGCATTTGAGCAACGACAGATTGAGGCAGTATATCAACACCTATACCAAGGTAAGCCATTGTTGTTGCTTGTGCTTGAGAGCTTGGAGCTGTTGATGATGGGGCAGATGAAAGTGTTGATGTAGCAGCAGGTGTCGATACAGCTGGCATGTCAACCTTAGCGAGTTCTGTTTTCAATTCAGGTTCGGGCCAATCACCTTCCGCCATTGTATGAGTATTCATTAATAAGGATAGGGGTAATATCGCAACAAGTAGTAATCTTTTCATTTTTAATTCCTCGCGTTTTATTTGCTACAAAGAATAGCAGAGTAGGAAAAATGGGGGAATTCTTTTAATCTAAAAAACGTAGTTGAATCCCTTGGGGCGTATGAAAACAGGATGAGCTTATTTTATTGTTAACGGAAGTGAGCCTTCAGGCTCGCCATATGATGAAAAATAGCATAATAGGCGAGCCTGAAGAGACTGTGCATGTATCTGACGTCGCTAGACGGGAACTTATGATACGGGTTACTCTCTAAAGTCTGGTCGTTGCTATTCTAAAGCGTCTCATTTGTTACTTCAGCCCAGAGCTGGTAAAACAAATAGAAGTTGTAAATTCAGAATAGTTTTTTAGGATTGTATGGGTAAAGGATAAATAACGTGCAAGCAGATCTTTCGATTTTAAAGCTAATAACGGAAGCTAGTGTATTAGTACAAATTATCATGGCGATTCTCGTGCTGATGTCTATCACTTCCTGGGCAATGATTTTCATAAAATATCGCCAGCTACGTGATGCACAGAATCACAGTAAATCTTTTGAAGACAGGTTCTGGAGCGGGATTTCCCTAAAGCGATTATATTCCGAATTAAAAAACACCCGACCCCATGAAGGGCTGGACAGGGTGTTTTACGAGGGTTATCAGGAATTCATTCGGCTTACCAACAGGAACACGGAACTCACTGCGGGTGTTGTTCCAGCGGCACAAAGGGCAATGCGTGTAGCAGAATCGCGTGAGTTGGATCGTTATGACCGTAACCTGTCATTTCTGGCGACTGTAGGTTCTACCAGTCCTTATATCGGATTGTTCGGCACGGTTTGGGGGATTATGAATTCTTTCTTATCTATCGGGCAAATGAAGCAGGCAACCTTGGCGGTGGTAGCCCCTGGCATTGCTGAAGCCTTAATAGCAACCGCGTTTGGCTTGTTCGCAGCGATACCCGCAGTGATTGCCTATAACAAGTTTAGTGATACTGTCGATAGATTATCAGTTTCCTTTGAGAATTTCCGCGAGGAGTTCGTTGCCTTGCTGGATCGGCATGTACTCACAAAAAATACTAGTGTAGGGATTAGCTCGGAGAATAGCGCAGGGAAGCATTTATGAGTCGTAGACAAAGAAAAAAGCAGATGGCGGAAATGAATGTCGTACCCTACATTGATGTCATGTTGGTGTTGTTGGTTATTTTTATGGTGACAGCGCCGATGATGCAAACGGGTGTAGAGATTGATTTGCCGGAGGCTAATGCAGCCCCTGTTGCGGTTGATAACGAAACCACACCGGTGTCTATAGCCGTTGATAATAGTGGTATGTTTTATCTCGGTGATAATGAAATTAATGATCCTGCTGAACTTGCACATCAAATCGCTGACCAATTGAGAGATAAGCCTAATCGCCCGGTCTACATTCAAGGGGATAAAGGCGTTGAATATAACTTTATTATGAAAGCGATGGTTGCGGCACAAAACGCAGGTGCGAAGAATATAGGTTTGATTGCTGCTAGTACTGGGCAATAAATAATGGAGCGATAAATACAGCAGTTCGTTTTAGCTGAGATTCTCCCCCTCCCCAGCCCCTCCCCCTGCAAGAGGGGGTCGCAAAGGTACATAATCAGTAGGTCGGATAAGGAACGCCATCCGACAAGATGTTGAATCAACATTATTTTTTCGGATGACGCTATCGCTTATCCGACCTACATTTATCTTTTACAACACCCTCTGCTAGGTGAGGGGCTTTTTAAGCTTTTTGGACGCTAACTAATTAGAAACAATAATGTTTGAGACCATAAGAAAACATCCAGGAGCAATAACCGCAGCACTTATTTTTCATGTGTTGATTGGTTTTTTATTCGTGGTGGGCTTTAATTTCACGGAGCAACCTGAACTGGCGGGAAGTCCGGTTCCCGTCACCATTATTTCGCCACAGTCTGAGCTTCCTATCGTGACGAATATTGATTTACCAAATTTGGCAGAACAAATGCAGAGCCATGACAATGCCATTGAAAAGCTGGAACAACAGCGTCAAGAAATTAATCGTTATGAAAAAGAACTATTAAAACCTGTATTGCCTACTCCGGTTACTACGAGTATTCCGAAAATAGAAAAGCAGGTTGAACCGATTCCTGTTCAACAGGTCAATACAAAGAAGTTGCTGGCAGAGGAGAGAAAGCAAAAAGAGAAAAAACAAAAGGAGAAGAAAGAACAGCAAAAGAAGCAAGCTAGGAAGAAAGCTCAAGCTAAAAAAGAAGCAAAAGCCAGAGCAAAGAAAGCTGCAAAAAGAAAAGCTAGTGAAAAAGCAAAAGCGAAAGCTAAAAAGGAAGCCAAAAGAAAAGCTCGAAAAGAGGCAAAGGTTAAAGCCAGGAAAGCAGCGAAAAAGAAGGCTAAGAAAGAGGCTAGAGCTAAAGCCAAAAAGTCAGCAAGGAATGAAGAAGCTAAGAAAAAAGAAAAACAAAAAACAGAAGAAGAGACAAAAGAGAAGGCAAAAAAAGAAGCTATTGCCAAAGCGAAACTAGAGGCCAAAGCGAAAGCAGCAGCAATAGCCAAGGCTGAAAAAATTAAAACGGAAAAAGCAGCCAAAGCTAAAGCAGAAAAGCAACGCCAGCAAGGTATGGCTGAACTAGCTGCCGTAGCAAAAGCAAAACGAGATGCCGAAAAAACAGCGAAAAAAGCCGCCGATGCCAAGCGCGCAAGTGAACGGGCAGCACAACAAGCAGCCCAGCAAGCGAAAGCCAAAGAGCAACTAAAAGCACAGGCAAGAGCGAGAAAAAAAGCATTAGGAAACTGGGGTCGCAAAGTGGTGCGTCATGTGCGTCCACGCTGGCAAACACCCCCAGGGTCTAGTGGAATGACAGCTAAAGTGCGGGTAAAAGTCTCCAGAAGTGGCTTTATTCGTAGCTTAACTGTAGTGAGCTGTAAGGGTTCCAGCTCTTTTTGTCAAAGTATTAAAACGGCATTTAAGAATGCGGAACCTTTGCCTAGTCCTTCTCGGAAGGATTTGTTTGATGAGAACTTAAGTTTAACGTTTAGAAGATAAAACAAGAAGACAAAATGGGAAAGACAATAAAATGGTAAAAATATTCAAACAGTCAGTCTTGTTAAAGCCATTATCAACAAGACTAAGACAAGAATCATCCATGCAGGGCTTTGTACAAGGTCTAATCGCGATGGTGACTATTTTCGCAGGGATGTCATCTGCGCAAGCTGACTTAGACCTGGTCATTGATAAATCAGGTGATGATGCCGCGGTTAAAATACTACTGGCCCCTTTTCAGGAGGGTTCTGTCGCACAAAAAATGCGCACAATAGTACAAACAGATCTTAAGCGTAGTGGTCGTTTTCAATTTATTGATCCTAAAGCAGCCGGCAATCTATCTCCTTTTGGTGGCACATTAAACCCTGAGCAGCTTAAACGCAGTGGTGCAGAGTTTTTAATACGTGGTAAATCCGTGAACTCTGATTTACGGCTAGAAATCATAGATATCAATAATGGCAGAAAGGTAGCTGGGTTTGTTACACCTGCACAGTCGAATCAACGCAGTGTTGCGCATAAGTCTGCTGATGCAATATACAAACAATTGACAGGAATAAGAGGAGCTTTTGATACAAAAATCGCCTATGTTGCGGCAAACGGTGGCGGTGATGATCGTATTTATCAGCTAGTGGTAGCTGATGCCGATGGTTATAACGATCAATCTGTGGTGACTTCTCTGCAACCGATTATGTCCATTGCCTGGTCGCCCACAGGACAAGAGATGGCTTATGTTTCTTTTGAATCCGGTCGTCCGGCTATTTATATCCAAAATCTAACATCGGGACAACGTCGTACCGTATCCGCGCGTAAAGGTATTAACGGCGCACCCGCCTGGTCAAAGGATGGTCGAACGTTAGCGGTAAGTTTGTCGGTGGAAGGCAACTCTGAAATTTATACGATTGATATTGCATCAGGAAAATTGACACGAGTGACCCATTCACGGGCTATTGACACCGAACCCAGTTGGACTCAAGACGGTGGGTCGATCGTCTTTACTTCCGATCGCGGAGGTAGCCCTCAGTTGTATCGTGTTGCTGTCAATAGTGTAGCGGGTAAAGCAAGACCCAAGCGAATTACCTTCAAAGGAAAATACAATTCTGCCGCTGATGTGGTGGGAAATAAGCTGGCATTGATTCGCCAAAATGGCGGTAAGTTTAGAGTGGTGCTGATGGATTTAGCCAGTCATGAATCAGATGTCATTTCCAATGGCTCTTTAGATGAATCGCCTACACTGGCGCCAAACGGTGCAATGGTGTTGTATGAAACGCGAGGCAAAGGTCGTCGTCATGTACTAGCCGTAGCGAGTGACAATGGGCGCGCTAATACGCACATATACTCACCTTACAGTGATGTTGGTCATCCCGCTTGGTCGCCGTATTAAAGATAGCTAGAAAATACCTGACTTTAGGTAAAGTAAAACATTAAGAATTTTTTATAAAATAATGACAATTAAGGGTTTAAAAACTATAATTACCCAAGGAGAAAACATGAACACTAGCATTTCCACTAAAAATAAACTATTACGTACAAGCGCATTGTTGCTAGTAAGCACGCTATTAATGACGGCTTGTTCACAGCAACCCTCTATACCTGAAGCAACGGGTGGCCCAAATATTGGAGCTGGCAATGCTGCGGGATCAGGATCAGCGAATGGCAATAATGGTTCTAACACTCAGGGCGCTAATGTAGGCAATGGTGGTGGCACAAGACCAACGGGCAGCGGCGGTGGTTATCCAACAGGAAACAACCCGAACGGATCAGGAAAAGGAGATGCTGCTTATACACTGGCTAATTTGAACAACTCGAACAGTTTGCTATCGCGCAGAATTATTTATTTTGACTACAATCTGGCATCCATTAAGCCGGAGTATCAGGCTATTATGAACGCACATGCTAAACTATTAGCCAGACATCCCAACGTAAACATTCGACTGGAAGGTCATGCTGATGAGCGCGGTACGCGTGAATATAATGTGGCATTATCTGAAGAACGCGCAAAAGCGGTACAGTGGAGCATGCGTGGGCAAGGGGTCAAAAGAGCACAAACAGAAGTCGTGGCTTATGGTGAAGAACGACCTGCGATCGTAGGTGACGGCGAAAAATCATGGGCCAAAAACAGACGTGTAGAGATTAAATACCCCGGTCGATAACTGTTGACTGGAAGTGAGCCTTCAGAGACTGTGCAAGTATTCCTTTGTAGGGTGTGCCGACGAAGGAGGCGCACCATGAATCAATAACTTACGGTGCGCCTCGTACCTCGGCACACCCTACAAATGAGATTTTTCTTAATACTTGCACAGTCTCTTCAGGCTCGCCTAAGTGCTGATATCACACTTTGGGCGAAGCTAAAGAGACTGTGTTCCGAAGAATTTATACTGCTTTCAAGTAATGAGCTTGAAGCATTGAACAGCCCCGTGAGGGAGATAACAAAATATGAGAACACAGACTATGAATATAAATCGCATCACTCTGACCAGCATAATCGTTGGCTTATTTTTGAGTTTATCAACAATGGTTGCACATGCAGCGCCTGATGATAAGTTGGTACAAGAACTGGCTCAAAAGGTTGATGCATTAGGGCGTGAGATTGATCAGTTGCGTGGTGAAAATGAGAAGCTGAATTACGAGCTTGGGCAGTTAAAGTCCAATCAGAAAAAAGGCTTTCTAGCCATTGATGAGCGGCTTGAAAAGAAGCGGTCAGTATCCACACCTGCCAAGCCAGTAAAACCTGTTACTCAAGGAGCGCAGACCAAACCACCGGTAACGGTTGCGACTAAAGCCGTTCCCGCTAAACCCACAGCTAAACCTAAACCTGTGAAACCAACACAGAAACCAGCATCTTCCAAGCCAACGCCCACAAAAACATCTGCAAACGGCGAGAAGGCGGAATACAACAATGCTTACCAAACCCTGAAAGGGGATAGACAGGCAGGTATCAATGCATTCACTGCTTTCTTGGCGAAATACCCAACCAGTCCGCTGGCTGAAAACGCGCACTACTGGATTGGTGAAGCGAAGTATGCCAAAAAAAATTATAAAGGCGCGATTGATTCATTTGTAGTCGTACTCAACAAATATAAGTCAGGTAGAAAAGCACCGGATGCCGCTGTTAAACTCGGCTATAGCTTTTATGCGCTAAAAGACTGGACACTAGCACGCCGAACTTTCAACGACGTATTACGCTATTTCCCTGGCAGTAATGCGGCAAAACTAGCTCAAGCACGTTTGGATAGAATGCAAAAAGAAGGTCATTGAAGACCCACTAAGTTAGCGCTCAGAAATTCCCTTCACATAAGGGGGGAGGATCGGGGTGCATAAGATCGGACTAAGGTCTTATTTACTGCACCCCTACTTAAATGGAGGGAACTTCTGGACGCTAACTAGTGGATTGTACAAAATAGACTCAAAGATTAACGACGACGGCGTTGGGGTCTTGGTCTTTGTGTCACACGAAACACGTTATTCGATATTTCATTATCGATCGTTGTATTACGCCGTATGATTTCTGCCAGTGTAGTGCGACCTAATAACTGGAGTTCTTCATCGTTCAGCGAGTTCTCGTACCAGAAACGGTCTCCATCCCGAAGAGCTTCGAACTGCTGAATCAGTATGGCTGAAATTAACTCGCCCATCATGCCGCCATTGACAGCATCTTCTGCCAAACCTCCAACCCACAGATCAATGTCATCCAGTGATGGGTAGGCACGACTCAAACGTGTTTGAATTTCTGCACTTGAGCTAATATCTGCAACGCTTGTTGCTTTTGCAAGTCCCATCGCAACCCGTACTTCGTTATAAGAAGGTAGCCCATGATCACGACCTCGTTGGATGTTTAACGCGACTAGATCAAATCCACCCGAACCCGGAGCGCCAAACAAGAAGTTACGCACATCATCAATGACAAAAGGGTCAGTAGCTTGGCATAATTGCCCAGCGAGGCCACGTAAAACCGGTTCTATACCCCCTTCATCACTGAGCCGCTGTGGAGAGAAGAAGGCATCACGCAAGGATAAATTTCCGTATTCACTTTCACTGCCATCAGCTTTCAGACGCAATAAAGTGGGGCTTAGGGCGCTATGTCCGTAACGATAGGAAGCCGTTGAGAAAATGTGATTGATGTTGGGGTTCACATTGGAACGATAGCCTCGATAAGGTCGTAATGCATCACGACCTAAAAGTACCGGCAAATATTCTCGATAAGTTATTATCTGCATTTGAGCGCCCACTATTTTGCGCGCTTTTTGATATATATCTTCACCCGATAAGTCAGGATGCTGCTCTCGAATTAAGTCGGCTAACCGATTATGCTCTCGCATAAACAAGGTATGCATCGTTGTTAAGCCTAGCTGCTCATTAGCACGCACATCTCCAGCTACAAATAAAGCGGCGCTGTTGCCACCCGCATTGGCTAATCCATCGGTATTAAAGGGCAATAAATTTCCTGCGCTCAGGCGTAAACGACCCGTGCCATCGAGATTTCTAAGGGCATTAGCCCGATCAATATCAGAGCCGTAGACATTTGATGCATCAATCCAGGCTGTTATTTCATTGATCTGTTGGCGTGGGTTAGCTGTTGAGGTACCCGTAGTTGTGTCGTATAAAGAACGATTAAACGAGATAGTGACTGTGCCGGTATTTTGAGGGTCAAAGAAACTATCACCAGCAGGCACCTTGATATCAGCAGACTCGGTGGGATCTGCGCCATCGGTTAAGTCAATGTCATGATCCACAAATTGTCCCCATTGCCATAAAAAATCACTAGCATTATTGACGTTGGGGATTAATCCATTTTGCGCATTCATAATATTACTTATCGTACGCGCGCTGGTGTCTCCGTTGTTTGCTAACGTGAAAACGCCATCGGCGTAGGCTGATGGAACTTGACGCTTTAACTGAATGTGTGCAGCGCCGTATTGCGGGTTCTGCCGATTATTTCCCATACCATTAAATGTCCGGTAGCTTGGATTCGTATTGGCTTCTTCTCGCGGATATTTGGACTGGCGATCAATCCTGCGGGCAGGTGAAGTCCGATTTTCAGCGTTTCTATCGGCTTCTTGCAAGATGGGATTAGGTGGATTTTCCTGTTGATGTGCAGCCTGAACAGGTGAAATTACGGTAGATAACGATAAAATGCTGATGGCGGTTAGTGTTAGTGGTTTTGGCATTATTTTTATTGGTCGTGCTCTTGTTGATCGTGCCCTTATTTGACGTGCTCTTGTTGACAGTGTTTTAGATAGTAATGTGTTCATGTGGTTTCCCCGTTTACTCTGTTTCTAGTCGTCCTTTGCTATGTGCTTCCATGATGGAGAAACTATGAATTAAGAGATTGAGGAAAGAATGAGTGAAATGTGAAATAAATGTGTTGCGAGGGGTTAATCCAACAATGTATTGCAAATACGGCCTCATTGCTCAAGGCTGTTTATAGTGTATTGGAAGTGAGCCTGAAGGCTCACTTCCAGATATGTACATTCGCGGGGCGGGGGATGGGAGGGTAATGCAGTTGTCGAGTGGCACTTAAAAAGATTATTTCTTCTTGTTTTTCCCATTAATTTGTTGAAGGGCAGTTTTTGCGCCTTTATGACCTTGCTTTGCGGCTTTTTTCAACCAGATTTTGGATTTTTTTAAGTCAGGCTTAGTCTTTCCATAGCCAGTGGCGTACATAGCTCCGACACTATACTGGGCATGGGGTATGCCTTTTTTAGCGGCTTTTTTATACCAGGTCATGGCTTTGTTCATGTCTTTTTTCACACCTGCACCATCATGGTACATGTCGCCGAGCATGAGCATGGCTTGAGAAAATCCTTTCTTGGCAGCCTTTTTATACCAGGGCGCAGCTTTGCCAAAGTCTTTTTTGACACCGATGCCATTGAGGTACATGTCTCCCAGCATTGCCATGGCAATGGGTGAACCTTGTTTGGCAACTTTATTAAAGTAGTTAAAGGCTTGTTTTTCGTTTTTCTTGGTGCCGACACCATCCAGATACATCAAACCCAAGCTGTACTGTGCGTTAGGGAATTCTTTTTTGGCTGCTTTTTTCATGTAGTTGAAGGCTTGTTTTTCATTCTTTTTGGTACCTTGTCCGTTGAGGTACATGATGCCGAGCATGTGGTTAGCAGATGGATGCCCCGCTTTTGCCGCTTTTTTAGCAAAAATGATGGCTTTTTGTGGGTTCTTTTTAACGCCTGACCCTTGTAAGTAACGTTCGGCTAGCATGAGTTGGACATCAATCATGCCTGTGTTCGCGGCCTGTTCGTACCATTTCATTGCCTGAGTCATGCTTTTCTTAACACCTAAACCTTGTTCGTACATGATGCCAATATCACGTTTGGCATCGGGAATTTTTGGCGCCGCTTTTTTCAGCCATGTCATGGCTTGTTTTGGATCCTTTTTTGTACCAATGCCTTTAACCAGCATAACGCCCATGAAATACTGTGCGCCGGGATGCTTTTTCTTGGCGGCTTTTTGATTCCAGCTAAAGGCTTGTTGTAGGTTTTTCTTAACGCCTTGTCCGTTGAGATAAAGTTGTCCGAGGATATATTCACCCGCTGGATCACCCCGTTTAGCAAAGGTAGAAGCAATACGAAATACCGTTTTATAGTCTTTTTTGGCATAGGCATTTCTTAATTGAATATTGGGGTCTTGACCTCCGGCGGCACGTCTCTGTTGAGGCTGAGGTTGTCCTTTGCTGCCAGCGCCAGGTTTGGCTTTTGCTGATCCTGAGGGTCTGCCTACCGCACCCTTACCGTGTTTGTGGGCATAGCCTTGAGCGGGTAAATTATGATTGTGAGGGCGACCACCGTGTTGATGGGGTTCTGCATAGGCTGACTGAAAGGTAACCGTCGTAGCTGTCATAATAGCGACTATTAAAAGCTTGTTGAAAATATATTTTGTAGATAAAAACTTCATGGATAACAGTTTGTATTTATTCATAGTGATTTTATTGTTAGTCTCGGTTTTGTAGGTGCTAATTTGCGTGAGCAAGTCTATCATATGGTATCCATAAGTCTTCAAGCATAAAAAAGAGAAATATACCCATGGCAAGAGTGAAAATTTGTGGCATAACCTCCGTTGCTGATGCTCGGCAAGTAGCGGATGCTGGTGTTGATGCAATAGGACTAGTTTTTTATAAGAAAAGTTCCCGTTATGTCACCATTGAGCAAGCCGTTGACATTTGTGATGCACTGCCGCCTTTTGTTTCAGTGGTTGCTCTTTTTATGAATCCGAGCAGTGATTACGTGCATGAAGTCATTGCCGATGTCTCCTGTGATTTATTACAATTCCATGGTGATGAATCTCCTGAGTTTTGTGCTTCTTTTCATCATGCCTATATTAAGGCAGTGGCGATGGGATATGATGAAAGTGAGGGTGGAGAGGGCAAGGGCAAAGATGACAGGGAGTCGGGTTTTGATTTTAAGCGTTATGCAGAATCATACCCTGAAGCAAAGGGTTTTCTAGTCGATGGCCATGCTCCTGGTGAAGCGGGAGGCGCCGGCAATAGTTTTGACTGGAAAAACATTCCAGTAGATTACCCTGTACCTATCATTTTGGCAGGTGGCTTAAACCCTGATAATGTAGCGAAGGCTTTGCAGACGGCTGATGTTTATGCTGTCGATGTCAGTAGTGGTGTAGAATCTGCTCCCGGGATTAAAGATGCAACAAAAGTACAAAAATTTATGCAAGAGGTAAGAAGTGTCTAGCTCAACAAATGATATAAACAATAACTCAACCCAGAATTTTAGCGATATAAACTGGGATGAATTTCCTGATAAGGCTGGGCATTTTGGTATCCACGGGGGTTGTTTTGCAGCAGAAACCTTGATGGAAGCCATTGACCTGCTCCGTGATGCTTACTTTGAACTTAAAGATGATGCTGCCTTTCAGGCAGAGTTTGACGATGATCTTCGTCATTATGTGGGTCGCCCTAGTCCGCTCTATCATGCCAAGCGCTGGAGTAGGGAATTAGGCGGGGCGCAGATTTATCTTAAACGAGAAGATTTGAATCATACCGGCGCTCACAAAATCAATAATACGATTGGGCAGGCATTGCTGGCTAAGCATATGGGTAAAACTCGCATTATTGCTGAAACAGGAGCCGGACAGCATGGTGTGGCTTCTGCAACCATAGCCGCACGCTTAGGGTTGGAATGTGTGGTTTACATGGGTGAGGTGGATGTTGCTCGCCAAGCGCCTAATGTGTATCGCATGAAGTTGCTGGGTGCAGAGGTTATTCCGGTCACTTCGGGTTCCAAGACATTAAAAGATGCACTCAATGAAGCGATGCGTGATTGGGTCACCAATGTTGATGATACGTTTTATATTATTGGTACCGTTGCAGGCCCTCACCCGTATCCTTTGTTAGTACGAGATTTCCAGTGCGTGGTGGGGCGTGAAGCACGTGAACAAATTCTAGAACAAACAGGCCGCTTACCAGATGCTTTGGTTGCTTGTGTCGGTGGGGGTTCTAATGCTATTGGTTTGTTCCACCCTTTCTTGTCTGATGAGGCGGTAGATATTTATGGTGTTGAAGCGGCAGGCAATGGTTTGGAAACCGGACAACATGCCGCACCGTTATGCAAAGGTCAGCCGGGGGTTTTACATGGCAATCGTACTTATTTGATGGACGATGCTGATGGTCAAATCATTGAAACACACTCTGTTTCAGCCGGTTTGGATTATCCTGGAGTGGGGCCTGAGCATTCGTGGTTAAAGGATATCGGACGCGCTAATTACGTTGCGGTTACTGATGACGAGGCGTTAGCGGCATTTCATGCCTTGACGCGTATTGAAGGTATTATTCCTGCACTAGAAAGTAGTCATGCCTTGGCTTATGCCATAAAACTGGCTCCTACGATGTCGCCGGATCAACAGATCATTGTTAACTTGTCGGGAAGAGGCGACAAGGATATTAATACCGTCGCGGCGTTGGAGGGGATAGAATTATGAGTCGAATTGCTAACTGTTTCGAAACCCTGAAGAAGCAAAATACCACGGCTTTGATTCCTTACATTGCCGCCGGAGATCCTGATTTATCTGTGACGGTTCCCTTGATGCATCATATGGTGGCAAATGGCGCTAACATCCTTGAACTGGGTGTGCCATTTTCTGACCCTAGTGCCGATGGGCCGATCATACAGAAAAGTATGGAGCGTGCTTTGGCACAGGGTATCAGCTTGTTGAAAGTGCTGGATAGGGTGAAGGAATTTCGACAGCAAGATATAAATACACCGATTATATTGATGGGTTATCTCAATCCTGTTGAGAAAATGGGTTATGAACAGTTTGCGAATGCGGCGAGCGAAGCGGGTGTGGATGGTGTTTTGACGGTAGATTTGCCACCTGAAGAAAGTGATGAATTCGTTAGCCATATGAAAGCTAATCAGCTGGATTGTATTTTTCTGATTGCTCCGACTACGATTGAAAGTAGAATACGTAAAATCGCTGAGTATGGCAGTGGCTTCCTGTATTATGTATCACTCAAAGGTGTCACGGGATCAAGTATCCTGAATGTGGATGAAGTTGATAAAAAGCTACAACTGATCAGAAGCATTACTGATTTACCTTTGGCTGTCGGTTTCGGCATCAAGGACAAGGCTTCTGCCAGCGCGGTTGGCAAAGTTGCGGATGCCGTGGTTGTTGGTAGTGCTATTGTTAAGAAAGTTGAAGCGAACAAGAAAGATACAGAGAAAATTTTGCATGATATTGGCGAACTGTTGTTCGATATGCGAGAAGGAATGGATCAATAGCAGGTATGGATTAATAATGGGTCCATAAAATGGATCAGGCAAGAATGGAGAAACTATGAAACAGGAAGATGTCATCAGCTGGTTTGAGAAGCTTTTACCGTCACGTATCAGAACCGAGGATACGGGTGGTAAAAAAGGCTCTGTGCCAGAAGGCTTGTGGAGTCAATGTCCTTCTTGTAACGCAGTGTTATATAAAAACGACCTGCAACGAAATAATCAAGTTTGCCCTAAATGTGAGCACCACATGCGATTGGGTGGACGTAAACGTCTTGAGGTCTTCCTGGATGAGACGGGGCGTAAAGAGATTGCCGATAATGTTACACCTATCGATATTATCAAGTTTAAGGATGGCAAAAAATATAAAGACAGAATTATTGCAGCGCAAAAAGCTACTGAAGAAAAAGATGCACTTATTGTGATGCGTGGAATGGTTCATGGAAATCCGTTGGTAGCCGCGGCTTTTGATTTCCGTTTTATGGGTGGCTCTATGGGGTCAGTCGTAGGTGAGCGATTTGTTCAGGGTGTCAATGCCGCGATTAACGAAGGTATTCCCTATATTGTATTTTCCGCAAGTGGTGGAGCCAGAATGCAAGAGGCTTTGTTTTCCTTGATGCAAATGGCAAAAACCAGTGCAGCGTTGACGCGACTTTCTGAAGCCGGATTACCGTTTATTTCTGTATTAACCGATCCAACGATGGGTGGCGTCTCTGCCAGTTTTGCTATGTTGGGTGATGTGATTATTGCTGAACCAAAAGCGCTAATAGGTTTTGCAGGGCCACGCGTGATCGAACAGACGGTTGGAGAAACCCTGCCCGAAGGCTTTCAGCGCAGTGAATTTCTGTTAGAAAAGGGAGCTGTTGATCGTATTATTAGTCGTAATGATCTACGTGCTGAAATAGCAGATTTGTTAGCTATTTTGAAACATCGCCCCCGTCCTGCCAGCATTGATCATGAGGATGCTGAAGACAGCTCGGAAGAAGAAATTAATGTATCTGTAGACGGAGCTGAAAAGTAAAGCAATAGCAGCATCTTGATAAGCAAGAGTACCCTCCTTGAGAAGTATTAGCAGTATCCTGAGCCTGTCGAAGGGTACGGAAGTCTTGCACAATTTAATTATTAGCTTGTGTGAACTTGTATGGCAAGAACCTAAATGACAAGAATGATAAGAACTACGTGAACAGCAAGAATCCAAGGTTTGACTCTCTTGATGAATGGCTAAAGTGGCAGGAATCTGTCCATTGGGTAGATATAGATTTAGGCTTGGATCGCATTCGTGAAGTCGCCACGAGAATGCAACTATTAAGTGTTCCCTTTCCTATTATCACAGTCGCAGGAACCAATGGTAAAGGTTCAACCGTCGCCATACTGGAAGCTATGCTCATAGCAGAAGGGTATCGTACCGGGTCTTACACGAGTCCTTATCTCTACCGTTATAATGAACGGATAAAGGTGTCGAATAACGGTGTAGCGAAAGACACCGAAGACGCCTTACTTTGCGCGGCATTTGCAGCGATTGATAGTGCACGTGCGGCAAGTGCAACGGCAGAAGAAATTAGTCTAACCTATTTTGAATTTGCCACTTTAGCGGCTATCTGGATATTCCATCAGCAAGATATTGAAGTGGCTATCCTAGAAGTAGGCATGGGTGGTCGTCTGGATGCTGTTAATCTTTGGGATAACGATGTTGCTGTTATCACCAGCATTGGTATAGATCATGTGAAATGGCTGGGTGATAATCGTGAGGACATTGGTCGTGAGAAATCAGGGATTATGCGTCAAGGCGGCGTGGTGATTTCAGGTGACCTTGAGCCACCACTTTCAATTGCTGAACAAGCACGGGAAATCGGCGCTATACTTTATCAGGCAGCTAATCAGGATCAAGTAAACAATCAGCTAGGTAAAGGTCGAACAGGTAAAAACTTTAGCTGTGAGTTTACTTGGGAGATAGGCGAGACAGACTGGAATCTTCGACTATCCGAGCAGCAATGGGTCAATTTACCGTTCCCTGCCTTGCAAGGTGACTTTCAGTTTAACAATGCCGCTGTAGCTATATCCGCTTTATATGCGCTAAAAAATAAACTGAAAGTATCTAACACATCTATTCGTGCTGGCCTAAAGCAGGTCAAATTGCTCGGTCGATTAGAACAGGTACAGACGCAGCCGGATATTATTCTTGACGTTGCACATAATGGTCATGCTGCCAAGCAATTGGCTGGGTGGTTATCTAAAACGGCTACTCAACGAGCGATTCAACGAGCTAGACATAACAACAAGAGTACGCAGAAAAATGAACCGGGTAAAACCTATGCGCTTTTTTCCATGTTGGATGATAAAGATATCAATCAGGTTGTTGATGTTATGAATCCGCTAATTGATCGTTGGTTTGTGTCTACTCTTAATGATCCACGTGGAATCTCCGTTGAAGATTTGGTTAATAAGATGAGTACCAGTGATGTTGTTGATGCCACCGATATAAATATAACAGCTTTTGAGACACTTGAAGCGGCTTGGGAGGGTTGTAAAAAAGAGCTGAAAAAGGCCGATAAGGTCATTGTATTTGGTTCTTTTTTGGTTTTATCTCAATTTAAAGTGATTTTTTAAGAAAACGTGCTAAAATACTCATACATAAACATTATTATTTTTTTTAAGTCATAAACAGTTCATGGTGTAAAATGGTTGAAAGCCATGAATAATTGTTAGCAGTTCATAGAGAACAGGAGATGTTAAAATGGAAAAGGCAGTAGTTAGACGTGGAATAGGAGCAGTGGTCTTAGCACTGGTTGCTGCTTTACTATTAGGATATTTGCTTAAGGGTAAAGGTCCAGAGCGTAAAGAGGTGGTGAATATGGAATTACCAAAATCACCGATTCAGATATTCCCAGATGGTAGTGCAACAGCCGGGAATGATGCAAGTAAATCAGGTGTGGTTGCTGCGACTTCAAGCGTAGTTACAGGTGCAGTTGCCACAGGATCGAAGGTAGCAGGAGCTGTAAAAGATGGCGCAAAGACTACGGGTAAAGTGGTTGCTGATGCTGGTAAGAAATTGGTCGGCATGGGTGATGGCAAAGATAACCCCGTTGATGCTAAGACAGGTAATCCATCACTAGCAAAAACTAATGTTGTTGTTGATGGTTCAGGGCAGGCGGTTTATGGTTCGAAAACAGCAGGTGTAAAGAACACTCCTGCTAACTTTGAGTTCCGTACACCTGGAAAGAGAGAAATGAGACCTTCCATTGATGGTCGATTAACCCTGAAAGCAACACCTAAGAAAACGAAAAAGGTGGTTAAGACGGGTACTAAATATAAGTTAGTCAATGAGAAAAAACTTCCTGCAGTGGGAAGTAAGAAAGCACGTAAGGTTGCTAGTTCGAGAAATAAATCTTCGGTCGCAAAGAAAACAGTTAAAACGACTAAGAAGAAAACTGTAAAGAAGAAATCTAGCACAACAACCGCTGGGCGTAACAAGTATGTTGTGCAATTACTAGCGACTTCTAGCGCATCTAAGGCGAATAGACTGAAAGCGACAATGGCAAAAGAAGGCTATCCCTCTTTTGTGAGTACTACAAAGCGTAGTGGTAAACCCATCTATCGTGTACGAGTAGGTAGCTATTCTGGTAAGTCATCAGCGATTAAGAAACAAGCTTCGATGAAACGCCGTTATTTACAGAATCCTTATGTACAAAGCAGTATTGTGGTTAGGAACTAATGGATTCAATCAACTATATTGACATTGGTATTGTTGTATTAATATTGCTGTCAGCGGTTGTTGGTTTTGTTCGCGGGTTTGTCAGAGAGGCTTTTTCTCTGACAACTTGGGTTGTTGCGGGTTTTGCAGCTTTTTTGTTCTATAAAAAACTTGCAGCTGAATTACCTTTTAATATCCCTCATGAGCTGGCTCGCGATGCGGTATCTGTTTTATTGATCGTTATTGGTGTCTTTATTATTGGTGCCTTGATTAACTATCTTTTTGGTAAAGCTGTGCATATAGCCGGTCTGGGCAGTACTGATAGAGTATTGGGCGGAGCCTTTGGTGTATTACGTGGCGCATTCGTCGTCACCTTAATCGTTTTACTGATGCGGCTTGGCCTGACTTCGTTTACTGATGGTGATTTATGGAAAGGATCAAAGCTTGTTCCGCATTTTGTGAATGCCTCTGAATGGATTAAAAAAGAAACTCCTGATAACACGGCTAATATGTTTAAGTCTTGGGGTGTTAAATTAGGTATTGATGATTCCGCTGCTGATACTAATGCCTCAGAAAAAGCTGAAGAAGTCATAAAGTGATTGGTGGTTTTCCTCCCACGTCTGGAACAAAGGATGAGAGAAAGCTATTAAGTTTGTTTAAATCCTTAACAACAAAAGATCAACAAACATTATTAAAGTTCAGTGCTTTTTTAGCTGATGCTGCTAACGATAATGATCAGAATGTTGAGTCAGCAGATCAAGAAGAACTACCTTTGCCAGCACCCTTATCTATAGGGCGTCCTGCTGAAGAAAGTGTTATCAAAGCGATCAAACGCTTAAACAAGACCTATCCAATGATTAATAAAAGTCTCTTACTTGATAAAACATCAAGTTTTATGACGGATCATATTTTAAAAGGGCGCGATGCCGCAGCAGTCATTGATGATCTGGAAGCCATGTTCAAGACCGCCTATGAAGATCTTCTTTAGACATCTTTTGTATCTTCAATATCTTCAATATCTGGAATATTTCTAGAGCTATAGAAATAATAGCGGCATAGCGGTTAGTCGCGATTCAGTACAGGGGGTTGTTGTTGTTTTATTTTTATGTATGGCTGCCTGACGTTCTGAGGTGTTTTGATGACTGTGGTTCTGATGTTTTGATGGTAAGAACTTGTCAATTTAAGGCTGGAAACTGTGCGATCTGCTATTGTTTTTCTGGGTTTACTCTCCAGCAACCGTATACTATTTTTAGAAATAGGCATTAACACATAACCACCGGATAATTTCTGTGTGATGGTGATTTTGTTGTTTTCATCTGTTTTTAACCAACCTTCAAGTTTGCTGCCACTTTTCCTTGTTAGCCTTATTTGATCGTTGAGATGTTTTTTTACAGAATGTACTGATATGTTCTTAAAGTCACGCAGCAATTTCTTTGATACAACCCTCTCTTTTTCAAGCGTAACAGGTTTTTCCCCTGACATGTTCTTTTGGCTTTTGGCTGAGTGAGACTCTGTGCTTTGCTTAGATATTCCCTTGGTCTGATGATTTAAGCTTGTTTGAATGGGCTGGTCTGACATGTCTTTTCTTTCTTTCTTGCTGTTTATTTTTAAAAGATGTTCCCAGTTATCCAGTAGCGTAGCAATCATAACATTTTTCTGTTTCGTAGCAGGCAGCAGACACTTGTTTGCCTCTGCAATAACATCCGCCGAAAGTGATGCATCTTTACCATAAAGAAGCTTGGATTGAGTGATCAATTGCAATACTTGGGGTGAAGTATTTGTTAAGCAATCAACATCACCATTGCAGTCGCAAATTTCGCGTGTAGTCTGCTCAATCGAAACAAGGACTTCAGCCTTGACGACTGGAACCATCATCAACCCTAGACTATGCATTACAATGTAAATAACAGGGAAATTACCGATGGCAAGTAGCATGGATGAATGTAGCTTGAGTCCGAGCAGAACCTTAAAGCATATGAAGGTGATCAGTACGAAAAAAAGTATGTAGGTGAAGAATGATGTATTGATGAGGTTGATAAGAGGGAGGGTACTCATAGCCCCTACAAGCCATACGATGATAATCAAGGAAGAGGATGGTCTTTTTGCCTTAAAATAGATAGCTGCTTTGTTTGTAAGTATTAATAGTATTAACAGAAGAATGACAAATACAGTAAGCATTAGTTGGATGCCCAAGAGCTTGTTTTATTATTTAAGTGGTGTGATGGACAACTATTATTAGCCCATACCCGTGCAGATCACAAATAATATGGATGGATGGTTTGTTACAGATCATTACTTTAATACAAGTATCTCCTTGGTGTTTTATCGGTAAAATTTTTGATTTAAACTAGTTAGTGTCATGATAGTCCTATGATGTCGAATAAGAATAAGAATAAGAATAAGCAATCAGGTAATTCTCTCTTAGAGCTCATGTTTTCCGTGACTATTCTTGGCATCTTAATGGGGGTTGCACTGCCTGCATATAAAGGATACGCCATTCGTGCCCATCTTACAGAAGGATATGGAGTGCTTAACAAGCTCAAAACAGATGTCGAATTATATCTGGCATCAACGGGGGATATAAACGCTCTTAAACGAGGTCGGACACGACAGATATTGAGGAGAATTGGTGCAAATAGTGTTCAATCTACGGCTCTTGTTAATAGTGTGTGGATAGGTCCATGGGCAGGAAATGATATAACTCTTTGGTTCTTGACTAAGAATGAAAGCAATATACCGTCTGAAATCCGGTTTAAATGGCCATTCGCACTCGCAGCCAGACAAAATAGTGATGGAACGTTGTCATGGTCTTGTATTAATTACAGTTATTCCCGGTTCGGAGTTAATAGAAAGTATTTGCCTAAAGAATGTATCTAATATTTATTCCTCGCGCATCACTATTTTAGTGTGAACCACAGACTATGTTGAGAGTAATAGCTCAGTAATCTCTTCTCGAATAACATATTTATATAGCAGCCCCTATATTTTTGATAAACGGGGTAGCCAATAGATGACGCTTATGAGTAATTCTTATAAAATGTAGTTTATTAGGCATATAAGAAATTTCAAGATCATGACAGATATAAAAAAACAAGGATTAGCCAAGATTTCTCTTTCACTAGGGTTTGTATCGCTATTCTTGATGCTGGGTCTTTTTACAGCCCTACCCGGGATTATTATCGGCCACATCGCCAGATCAAGAGCGATTAATTACCCGAACCAGTATGCAGGCTCACGTATTGCCATGATGGGTTTGTTGATGGGTTATCTGTCAATCATGGTTCTCATTATACTCATTTTCATTGGTCATCATTTAAATACTAATGGTGATTTGATACCCTTGTTAGAGACCATAGATTTCACCAAGAGCTTTACCCATTATGCTAAAGACTTCTATGGTAGTTTTCCTTTTACTCGTTTGTAACTGCTATTTCTGCTATTAGAGATTCAAGTAAGAAGTTATTTAAGGTAACAAATTGCTAGTCTCCTTAGCTACACTTATACTACGCGCTTTCAAAAACAACAGCGTTACCCTATGAACTCGGACTTGTTGAACCTTCAACCTTATCCTTTTGAACGAATTGCTCAGTTAAAAGCAGGTTTAACCCCCCCAGCTGACTTGCCGTTAATTTCATTAGCGATAGGAGAACCGAAACATCCGTGTCCGAGCATTATCACCGATGCAATTACCCGCAGTCTTAAACAGTTAGAGCAATATCCTTTAACAAAAGGTTTACTCGAACTGCGTAGCGTCATTGCACAGTGGTTAGAAAAGCGCTTTATCTTGCCGCCAGACTCTATTCATCCTGAACGACATGTGTTGCCTGTTAATGGTACGCGTGAGGCCTTATTCGCTTTCGCTCAATGTGTGGTGGATCGCAAAAAAAATGCCAGTGTAGTCATGCCTAATCCGTTTTATCAAATATATGAAGGGGCTGCTATTTTAGCGGGGGCAAAGCCTGTGTATCTGCCCTGCACAGAAGCCACGGCGTATAACCCGGATTATTCATTGGTTCCTGCATCCGTATGGCAAGATTGCCAGTTGCTTTATTTATGCACACCCGGAAATCCAACGGGTGGTGTTGCTGATATTGAGCAGTTAAAGCATGTACTGGAATTGGCTGAAAAATACGATTTCGTGGTAGCTTCCGATGAATGCTACTCAGAGCTATATTTTGATGAAGACGCCCCTCCAGCGGGTTTGTTGCAAGCTGCGGCGGAGATGGGTAATGTCGAATACAAACACTGTGTGGTTTTCCATAGCTTGTCTAAACGTTCCAATGCACCCGGAATGCGTTCTGGCTTTGTAGCGGGTGATGCTGAGATTCTGGAGCAATTTTTGTTGTATCGTACCTATCATGGTTGTGCCATGTCATTGCCCATACAACAGGCCAGTATTGCGGCGTGGTCTGATGAGCAACATGTTGCTGAAAATCGGCTACAATACCGCCAGAAATTTGATGCAGTACTGGAAATTCTGGCGCCCATTATGAAGGTGAGCAGACCTACAGCGAGTTTTTATTTGTGGCCAGAAACCCCTGTTGATGATGAAGTCTTTACTCAGGAAATTTATCAACAACAGCACGTTAACGTTATTCCCGGTAGCTATCTTTCACGTACGATTGATGGCTTTAATCCGGGTAAGAACAGAGTGAGGCTGGCGTTAGTTGCATCGGTAGATGAATGCACACAAGCAGCTCATCGCATTAAAACGTATTTAAAATCTTTTAACTAAGCATAACAAATAGAGAAACACAAATGATAATCAATCGCTCTGGACATCGTTATATTGATACTGATAGTGGCAAAACTATTGATACCTGGTTCCCCCGTTCTAATAAACAGATTGCAAGAAGTTGTTTAGCACAAAAAATAGGATTGATAAAAAGTGACTTCGTTGAAGTGGAAATAGCATCCTATGATGATGCTCCTCAATCAATTGAAGAGGCATATTTACGCCTTCATTTACTTTCAGAATGTGCTGTGAAGCCTAATGAAATAAATCTTGAAGGTGTGTTTGGTTTACTGGTAAATGTCGCATGGACATCAGCAGGTCCGGTACTTCCTGCACAAATAGAGGCATTACGTGGACTGATAACCAACGAAGATCATCAACTCAATATTACCTCTATTGATAAATTCCCACGTATGACGGATTACGTCATTCCCGAAGGTGTTCGAATTGGCAATGCTGATCGCGTCAGATTAGGAGCGCATCTAGCTTCTGGAACTACCGTAATGCATGAAGGTTTTGTCAACTTTAATGCGGGAACATTAGGGGAATCCATGGTTGAGGGACGAATTAGTGCCGGTGTTATCGTCGGTGAAAATTCAGATATCGGTGGTGGTGCTTCAATAATGGGAACCTTGTCAGGTGGCGGTAAGCAAGTGGTCTCTATCGGCAAAGGTAGCCTGCTTGGAGCGAATGCGGGCTTGGGTATTTCGTTAGGCGATGCATGTATCGTTGAATCAGGTTTATATCTGACGGCGGGTACGAAGGTTAAAATGTCTGATGGAAGTGTAGTCTCTGCACGAGAACTATCTGGTCAGTCAGGGCTACTGTATAGAAGACACAGCCAAACGGGTTCGGTCGAAGCGATTGTCACGGATACTTCGCTTTGGGGTGGTTTAAATAGTAGTTTGCATAGCAACGATTAGTGTTTCGATGTTTCACTTCTATACTTCTATACTTCTATTTAACTTCTATTTATAGAGGTGAGGTGCCTTGGAGCTTTCTGATTGCCGATATATCAGGCGTCACTAAATCAACGCCGTCGAGGAGTCACACGACTAGTTTGTGACAATTCGTCTGCTTTTAGTGATGCTTTTTTTCACAGCTAAAGCTGTGATTCCTGAGCTATACTAATCACTTGTCTGCATAAAGGGTTCAACTCTGGTCAGCTACAATGCTTTACTTAGAGTTGTTAATCAGTTCCTTAATGATGCTGTATAAGTTATACTCATGCTTGTCTTTCTAGTAAAAACCCTAAATGCAATCAAGCTCATCAGTTCTATTTCTACAAGGAGTTGCCAGTCCTTTTTTCTCGGCTCTGGCAAATAGGCTTGCAGATGAAGGTTCCCAAATCTACCGGGTAAACTTTTGTGGTGGTGATCGTTTTTTTGATAGCCCTAACCCTAAACAGGCTGAAAGTAGCGGTACAAGTTGGGACTTTCAGCAACCTATTGATCAATTTCCAGCATGGTTCGACGATAAGCTGACTCAGCATACTATTACCGATATTGTACTCTTTGGTGATTCTCGCCCGGTACATAAAGATGCCATCAAACTAGCTCGTTCTCGTCACATCAATATCCATGTCTATGAAGAGGGCTATATACGTCCCAATCGTATTACGCTAGAACAAGAGGGTGTTAATGCCAACTCTATGTTGTCGCGAGATCCTGACTGGTATCTTGAACATGGTGGAACGTTCCCCAGTTACCCATCGGATGATACCGGAAGTTCTTTAAGGGTACGTGCCTGGCATGACGTGCGTTATCACATTGCCAGTTTCACCATGAGACGACATTTCTCACATTATTCAACTCATCGGCCTGATGGTCCTTTGCGTGAATATTTAGGTTGGATGTGGCGCTTTCCGACTCTGCTTTTTCATGACCGGAATGGCAACAGAAAGATCAAAGATATTATCAAAGAACAAAAACATGTCATAAAAAGTGAAAGCAATGCTAAAAATAATGCTAATAACGGCTATTATTTTTTACCGTTACAACTCAACGCAGATACACAAATTCGAGCACACTCTGATTTTCAGAATGTGAGTGAAGTTATTGAACACACGATACATTCATTTGCATCTCATGCCCCTAAACAGACGCGTCTTGTTATTAAAAACCATCCTCTGGATACCGGTTTTGTTAACTATCGTAAGCTTATTAAAGACCTTGTAAAACATCATAAGCTTGATGAACGAGTGGTCTATCTGGAAGATGGCTATTTACCCACCATGGTTCGTCATGCCAAAGGTGTTGTACTTGTTAACAGCACAGTGGGCACTTCTGCCTTGTATCATCGTCGACCTACTTGTGTATTGGGTAAGGCGATTTATGATATGCAAGGTTTAACCTATCAGGGTGGGCTGGACACATTCTGGACAGAAGGAAAACCACCCGAAAAAGCATTATTTCAAAAATTTTGTAACGCTATTATCCACCTTACCCAAATCAATGGGGATTTTTATTCAAAGAAGGGTATCCATATGGCGGTTGAAGGCAGTTTACGTTTTTTTGATCTTTCCTCAACAAAGAAAAAAGTCATGTTGGATGTCATGCTAGATAAGGTAGAACAACAAGAAGACTTGAGCCAAGTGCATCATGCTGTACAAGTTACAGGGGAATCCCTGCAAGTTGCTATTAAGTCATAGCGTTCCTTACCTGAGTTTCTATTGGTCAGGCTCGCCTACATGCTGTTTTTCATCATATGGTGAGCCTGAAGGCTCACTTCCATAAATAACTAATACCCCGTCCGCTTGCGGCGGGGTAGTTTGAATTGAGAAATCCCACTCAACTTAATAATCAGAGTTTCTCAAGGAAAAACTGACTATTTCCCTCTCACGCAGCGTGTTCCAGCGGGATATTTGTTGCCCACGTCTCTGCCAGCAGGTGCTTTGTTTGTCGTAGAAATCGAGGTGAGAGTCTGATCACTTTTAAGTGCCAAGACTCTGGCGCATACCGGATTTTTATAATAGAGAGAAAAACCATTCGCATCTGTTTGTGTTTCCAGCACGGTCATTTCTTTAACCGTTGCCAGTCTCCAATCACTGTGCCCAGCAAAGGATAGATCAGCACAGAAGCTAGTAGCTGTTTTAATCGTTTTAGCGGGGTCTTCTCCGAATAAAGGTTTGCAACCTTGTGAGCTATTCGTCCAGATCAAACCGGTTTTATTGTCTGTTAGTAAGGTATCACTGCCTACCGCTTTTTCGGTATATCGTTTAGTTGATTCGCTGGTAGTTCCTGTATTTGCGGTGCATCCTGCTGCTATTATCAAGCTGGTGATCGCTAAACCTAAAAATGTTGACTTTGAAATTGCCATCCTTTGCTCCTGATATGGTGGTCATAAAATAAAGAGTATTAGTACTCCATCAAATTAAGCGAGGAAGCACCAAGAAGCTGTCCAAGAATAGAAAGCCTTCTGACAGTCCTTTTGACAGTATAGTGGAAAGAATCGTTTATTGAATGTGACTCATGTCACATTGCTGGTGAATTTTAAGATGATCCCTTTCATATAGTCGCTAACTGAGAGCTTTACCTAGGAGGCGGAGGCGGCACGGCTGCCGGGGCAGGTGAATCATTTGAATCTACAGGTGTCGTTACTGCAATTTGACAGTTGGTTTCTCCATTATTGGTAGCCGGTTCATCTAGTGAGACTATCTGACGTATTCCACGAAAACCAATAGCAATGGGGCGCTCAAAGGTGCGATCTATACTGACTGAGCCATGGGCTGATGAGCCTACATTGACACTGACTCCCGGTGTAACCAAAGTATTTAGTTCTCGCTCTGCCAGTTTAGCTTCGGCGGTGTTGGGGTTGCTGCCGACGGTACCCGGTTTATTGGAAATGCCTTGAGCCTCTGTTGTGTTACCGGCTCCAATGCTTTTATCAATAGATAGCTGTACTTTCAAAGTTCGTGCATAGAATACTTCTGTGGCGATGATTAGCAGCGCCTTGCGGGGGGCTTTTTTGTTGTCGCCTGTATTATTCTCTCTGCCATTCCCTGTACTATCGACGGTAAACTTCAAAGTCTTAAGATCCATTCCTGTTACCTTGTTGATACAGAATCCGCTATCTTCAAAAAACTTATGTTTCACCTTTGCTATGGGAATACCATAAGAGGAAGCTGAAGAGATAGTGACAAATGCTTTTTTAATATTCTCTGCACTTACTCCAAGTTTTTCCAGCTTGCTAGATGGAATCAATGAAGTGGCGTCAAAAGCACTGATTTCGGCTTTAAAGAATGTCGGTAACAAGACCATTTTCAATCGATTTACATCGCCCCCCGCAAAGAGATTACCCTTGGATGTGGGTTGTTGTTCCATGCTGGATGTAGCGTCTTTCTTGCTAGTTGTTTTAGGGAAGTCAGGGCGTTGGCGATAGTGAGCTTTTAGCTCTTCATTCAAGTTGATTGAGTTAATCCATGTGCCGATAGGAGTAAAGTTTTTCTTGCGGTCGACAGATTTTTCTTTAGTGTATGGAAGTAGGTAGACATCACCCACCTGAACATCTTCGCGTGGTGGAAAGATGGGTTGAATATTAAGCTCGCGAAGATTCTCAGACCAGTCTCGAGCTACGAAACCTTTGTCAATTGAACAACTACTGAGTGTCAGCAGACCCAACAAGGTAATATTAAAAAATGTTACACGCGTCATAAAGCCCTCTCTTAGGTTATTTATGTAAGCCTCTTATAGTTTGGACTTTATTGCTCATGGTCTTTGAATTATAGCGCAGGTACACTTATTTTTCTTTATGCGCTATTAATTGATCTAAAACTTACTCTTCATCGTTTACCTTCCTGTACTAAGCTCTATAGTGGAGCTTAGATTAAGAAGTGAATAAAAATAGTTGGTAGAGGTGGGTTTATGGATTCAGTCATGATTCATACGTGGATTGTTTTAATTGATTGATTCAACAAAATTAAAGGCTTTCAAATGAATTTTCTTCAAGGCTCAATGACCGTTCTGGTAGTTACTATCTTTTTAGCAGCTTGTAGCGATAACAAGGATGAGAATACTGGCAATGATGTAGCTGATATAGTTAAAAACACAACTAATGTCACTGACACAAACCTCCAAAAAAGTGCAACTGCTGAGGCAAGCTTTACACAATTACTTTCTTATGTCCCTGCTGATACTGCCTATTTGGCAGCAAATAAAGTCGTAATGCCTGAGGATGTGATGGCGTTTCATCTAAAGCGTTCGAAACAAGTTTTGCAAACGTGGATGGGTTTACTGGATGATATTGAAACAAGCAGCGAAGCAAAAGACGAAACAAGCAGCCAAGCAAAGGATGAAACAAGTAGCCAAGCAAAGAATGAAACTGTAACTCAAGCTAATGAATCCGATAAAGAATTAGCTGTTGACACAGCCGATCAATCAAAGGCTTTTTTTGTTGCTCTGTTAGAAGATTTAGTAGCCAACATGTCGATTGACAAAATAGCTAATACTGGCCTTAAGGCAGATGGTCATGGCATCTTCTATGGTGTCGATCTTGCACCTGTTTTACGTTACGAAATTACTAGTAAAGCAATCGTTAGAGAAACCATAAAAAGGGCAGAAGCAGCCTCTGGGTATACGGTTGCATGGCAAAAATGTGGCAACAACGATTGTATTGAGTTAGACAATAATAGTGATACGGGAAAACGTGGCGCCATGCTGGTGCTACATGATGATCATATCGCTGGAGGTTTATTTACAACTGAAAACAAGCAGACTGTTATCGATCATTTAACGGGCAAATCAAAAGTTGAGAATAGCTATCCCGTCAGTCAATGGAATAGCTTTCTTCTAGCGAATAAATACTCAGGTTATGGTGATGGCTATGTTGACCTGAAAAAAGTGTATCACTCACTAGAGAAATTAATGATAGAGGAAGAAAAGAAGCGTGTAGTTCTTTCGAATGAGATCAATGGGGTAAATGAGGTCAACGAAGCTAAGGAAGCTTTCGATGAGAAATCATTTAAGGCTTGTTCTGTATTAGTCCATCGTCATCTAGAACATGTGCCAGAAGCTGTATTCGGTATCAAAAACGTATCACAACACTCCATGGAATATGAAGTTGTTTTGAAAACCAGTCCAGTCGTCAGCACGGCGATTAGTGCTATTCCCAATACATTAATGGGCATGCAACAAGCAACCGATCCTGTGTTTGATATTGGTTTGAACCTTAATTTCGGCAAGCTGCGTGAGGGTTTAACTCAGTACACCCAGTTTCTGATTAAGACTGCTGATGAAGTGCATTGCGATGCGATCAAACCCAATGAGATACGAAAGGCCATGGGTGGCTTTACTATGGCTACAATGATGGGGGTTAATCAATTTAAAGCGATTTATGTGTCTGTCAACGACCTGAAAATGAGTGCAGAGGGTAGACCTGAAAAGATAGATTTTTATGCATCGGTATTTGCGGATCAACCTGCGGCATTATTACAAATGCTAGGCATGATAAATCCAGCCTTTGCGACGATAACCCTTCCAGAAGATGGTACACCCATAAAGCTGCCTGAAGGACTTGTGCCACCCAATCCTACCGGAGTAAGCCCAGAGATTTATGTGAGCAAGAAAGATCATTTACTTAATATTATGGTAGGGGATACCCAACCCGATCTTAAACCTTTTAAAACAGATACCCCGGCATTTTTCTGGAATACCGTGGATAGTAAGCGTTATTACCAGACTATCGGTGATGTGATGAGAAATGTACCTGTCAAAAAAGGTACTAACGATATTAGCGGTGTTGGCGCCATTGAGGATATTGAAGCTAAAAAAGCAATTGAACTGATGGCAAAAATGGGTGAGTTTACCGGAAAAATTCGTACCCAAGTGGGCGCGGATACACGGGGTGTAGTTATTAACTATTCGGTTGAGTATGATAAGTAAGTTATTATTTGTTCATCTGACGGCGAATGTTACTGACTTTTTGCTTATCAATTGCTTATCAGCAGAGGAAGAGATTAACTAAGAATCTAGGTTCGAGGAGAAAGTTAGATGGCACATTATAAGAAAGATTCAGACGCTTTGGCTTCGCTCAATGCAGAGCAATATCGGGTGACACAGGAAAGTGGTACAGAGCTTCCTGGGAGTGGTGAGCATCTCCACAATAGTGAATCCGGGATTTATGTAGATATAGTATCCGGTGAACCTCTATTTGCTTCTTCTGACAAGTTTGAATCGGGTTGTGGCTGGCCGAGTTTTACTAAGCCAATAGATAGTGGTTTTGTTAATGAACTTAGCGATGCGAGCCATGGCATGGTGCGTGTCGAAGTTCGATCAACACATGGTGATAGCCATTTAGGACATGTTTTTACCGATGGCCCACAAGAGCGAGGTGGCTTACGTTATTGTATTAATTCGGCATCCTTGAGGTTTATTCATCGAGATGAAATGGAAACTGAGGGTTATGCCGCTTATATGGATCAAGTAGAAGATATTGATCAAGTAGACGAGAGGGATGTGTCATGAGTATGGAAAGCGCCATTCTCGCCGGGGGATGCTTCTGGGGTATGCAGGATTTGATTCGTAAATTACCCGGTGTTGAGAAAACACGAGTGGGTTATACCGGTGGTGATGTTGCTAATGCTACCTACCATCATCATGGTTCTCACGCTGAGGCAATCGAAATATTATTTGATAATGAGAAGATAATCTATCGGGATATATTAGCGCTTTTCTTCCAGATACATGATCCATCAACGCGTGATCGTCAAGGAAATGATCAAGGTGAATCCTATCGTTCGGAAATTTATTATCTAAGTAATGAGCAGAAAGAAATGGCGTTGAAAACGATAGAAGATGTCAACGCGTCTGGATTATGGCCAGGGCAGGTGGTGACCAAAGTGACTCCAGCCAGTGTGTTTTGGGAAGCTGAGCCAGAACATCAGGATTATCTTGAACGTATTCCCCATGGGTATACTTGTCATTTCCCTCGTGCTGATTGGGTTTTGCCTACTACCTAGCAATAGAGCGGGACTGCTAATTGTGTGTGCTGATGGTGACTTCACTATGGCATAGTCGAGTAAAGCTAAGAATTTCTCTGGAAAAGAGAAATAGTTGATTTAATCAAAGGATAATATAACCAACGTAATATCCTTGCCGGTATCCATTGCCCACGCTCTTCCTCCTGAACTCTTGCTCGATAGTGATGCATAAAGTGAAATGAGGAGGGTTTAAAGTGGCTTTTATCTTCCCAAAATTCTATTGATTTAAGGTGCTTTGCACTTTTGTAGCCGTAGTGGGCGGGTGCGATTAGTCTTAAGGGTGCGCCATGTTTCGGTGTTAATGGCTGATTGTCCAGAGTATCTGCCAAGAGTACGTCTTTGGCTAATAAGTCTTCTAGTAGAAGAATGGCGCGAAACCCATCTAGTGACCGGAAAATCACCCACCGAATATTCTCGGAGGGTTGAACTTGTGATTTTATGAGGGTTTGATAAAGATCGGCAAAGCGATAACCGCTCCATCGAAGATCACGTTTAGTCCATGTGGTCACGCAGTGGAAATCACTTTTCTGCTGGATTCTGGGAAGGGTTTTTAGTGATTCTGCGGTGAGAGTAAGGGGGTTTTTCACATCGCCGATAATATTGAGTGTCACCGGATCATAGGATTTTTTCAAACGTGTTGCATATGGGTGTAACCCAAAGCGAGGAAAGGTTTCGATTTCATGTTGTCCGGGAGGTAGTTGATGGTTCATTTTCAATCCTTGATCATTACGCTATCAACTCTTTGAGAGAGCTTTACCTATCTTGTGTTGATAGCAAGCTAATCCTTAATCCAATATTTCTTCATTTCCACCTGTGCTTCCATGCGCTCAAATATCTTGCATAGTCCATAAATCGTACGATCAAAGAAAATAAACTCATCGGCGATATGATTGAGTCCAGAAAGGCTGGATATATCGTGCAAAACTTTCCTGCCACTCGATGTATAGTCGGAATGTTTGCCAAAATCGAAGGTTGTTTCTTGCAGGGACAATGTTAGCCATTGACCAAAAGGTCGTAGTACTTCTTCATATAATTGACTGCCTTCTTTTTCGTGGAACATGCCTAGTTTTTTGTATTCTGCAAATAGAGCATTTGGGTCGTCATCATAATAGGCCTGATTTAGGCGCGGAATGATATCAACAAAGTTCTTTGATAATCGTTTTACACAGCCAAAATCAATCAGAGTCACTGAGCCGTCTTCATGGAATAGATAATTTCCGGGGTTAGGATCGGCGTGTAAACGATACAAGGTGAGTGATGAATGAATCAACAAATCTTCCAGGTTTTGTGCAGCACGGTTTCGCGTTAGCTGTGAGGGTTTATCGGCAAGCCAGTTATTCAGGTGCTTGCCTTCGATGTATTCAGTAGTCAAGACACGTTGGCTGCTGTACTCCGAATACACGCGAGGAACATAAACAAAATCCAGTTTGAGTTGCTGACGAAACCATTCGGTATTCTCGGCCTCAAGTTTATAATCCACTTCTTCGAGCAGGCGGGTTTTAATTTCATCAAGTGATTCAATAATGACGGTTGAATCCGGCATACCGCGCGCCAGCGTTTTTATCAGTTTTAAATCATTATCAATGGTGGTGTGAATACCGGGGTACTGAATTTTAACGGCCACTTTTGTTCCATCTGGCAAAGTGGCTCGATGTACTTGTCCCAGACTCGCGGCGGCAAAGGCTTGGTTATCAAACGAGGCAAACAAGCTTTCAGGAGGTTGGCCAAATTCGTCTATTAATACTTTGCGAACCAATACACGATTTAATGGGGGCACTTGATGGAAGGATTTCTCCAGCTCTTTGCGGAAGCGTTCAGGCATGATATCCATTTCCATTCCTAAAAACTGGCCTACTTTTAGAGCTGTGCCGCGTAATTGGGTTAAGGCTTTAAACAATCGTTCTGCATTTTTATCATCTAATAATTCTTTCTCGGCTTTGTGCTTGTCCTCGGACATAAAAGGTCGTTTCATTTTATGTCCGAGGTGTGTCATACCTATTTTCACAGCGGTTGCACCGGCAATTCCCGAACGAGCTAGTTTGCTTTGCGGTATTTGTTCGATGTGTTTATTCATTGTTCGCGCCTTTGTTGGCTCCATTGTTAGCCCCAGCCCCTTTATCATCTTTTCTTTTGTTTTTGCGACTACTCTTCTTTTCTGAAGTGGGTGCTCCGTGCATAAAATGTCGCTTGCTGATGACCAGATCTTCATTCATCGATTTCCATGTTTCCATGTGGCTCATTACGTGAGTACGGAAGAGAAATGAAAGCAAGTCTAGTGATTTACCGATAATGCCTTTTTGCAACAGGCTGGCAATAATATCCATGCTTTGATCAAGCAGTTGGGTGGTATGAGTAAAACCTTCGGAATCGTCTTTTAGCCAGTATGCAAGAATACCTGTTTGGTAATCCCAAAATAGCCGTGGTAACAGTTCTTGGTAGGGTTGATCGGGTACTTCACCTGCTTCAATGGCTGCATCGAGCATGTCGACAACCATTGCCGTGTTGAGTTGATAAGTACCGTGGAGATGTACATGTGCGGCAGTAGGGGAATAAAAAGTAAGTTTAAAGACTTCCTGTAAAAATTCTCGTGCAGGTAACCAGGTTTGTAATTCTAGATCGATGAGTTGTTGTAATTGTTCTCGTAATGAATATTCATGAAAATCATCAATGGCTTTTAATGAATCCATAACTTGTTGTTGGACATATTCACAATAACCATACAGAAGCTTTTCTTTAGAAGGGAAATAGTTATAGATAGTTGCATCACCGACTTTGGCGCGTTTGGCTATTTCTCGCATAGAAGCAGACTTAAAGCCTTTCTCGCAAATAACGTCGACGGCAGCCTCAAGAATTCTGATTCTTGTTTTGTTTTTTTCTTTTTCACTGACTTTCATGATTTGCACCTTTGCATTATTCGTAACAATCTAAAGTATAAATACTATTCAATAAAATCATAATTAAACACTTTAATCAATATTAATTATACTATAGTATTTAGTAATCACATTTAGACTGGATGAGTTGATAGAGGTAAATATTATGAATATTCCATTAATAATAGGAGGTTGTCTTAGTTTGATAGCCGCTGTGCTACATGTGGCCATTATTTTCGGAGGAGCAAGTTGGTATCGCTTTTTTGGAGCAGGGGAACGGATGGCGATAATGGCTGAAAAAGGCTCCTGGATACCTGTTTTCATTACGGGTTGTATAGCACTAGTGCTTGCGATTTGGGCGGTATACGCTTTTTTTGCGGCGGGTTTATTTCGATCTTCATCCTACACGCTTCCCTTTATGGAGATTGTGTTATGGAGTATTACTCTAGTATATTTGTTGCGAGGCTTGGCTGTGTTGCCGCTGTTATTTTTGAAGTCGGCTGAGGTTGATAGTTTTGTTTTGTGGAGTTCTTTGATTGTCTTGATCTATGGTGTGATTCATTTATGGGGTGTGATGACGTTGAGATTATCTAGTTTTTCCTGAGGTGGTGTTGCTAAAAACTGCGCTGAAAAATGTTCACAAACAATAAGGCCTGCATTAAAGCAGGCCTATTTGATGCGCGTTGCTAAATACTTAAATTAGTACTTAGGAAACTCACCAGCAGCAGTAGTTTTGTTAGATCCTGTTGCATTTGCAGTAGTGTTCGCCGTACCATTTCCTGCACCTGTCAAGTCAGCAAGAGTATTTGCTGTACCGTTGCCTTCACCATCAGCAGCTACTTTAGTATCCATGTCAGTGCGACCTTTGCCTTTGAAAGTGATAGCGAAATCTACTTCACCGTCAGCGTCGCCTTTACCTGTTCCCCATCCATTTGCTTTTGCAGCACCTGTACCATCAGTTTTTCCAGCACTCTTTGCCCAGCCATCAGCTTGACCTTGAGCAGTACCGTTTCCAGCGCCGTTATTCATTCCATCAAACCAGTCAGCAGAAGCTGTAGTAGATAGTGCGAGTGTAGTTGCAAGTGCGATTGTAGTTAAAAGTTTCATGTTGTGATCTCCAAAGAATGTGATAAATAAGTGTGTGTTGGTTAACTGATAAGCATATTAATACATTCTTATATACTAATGCAACCTATTTGTTGATTTATTTTCAAAAACCTAGAAATAGCCATGCTGAGGTTTGTGGGTTTACTCTTATATTTATGGTTCTAATGTGGGTGTAAGAGCTAGCTTTTCTTTAATGTTACGAATCCACGCTTCTGATACATGATAATATGCTGACTTCAGGAAAACGGCTGATGACTTGATCAGAGTTTCCTTAACTAAAATGTTGCTAACGAGAATAAGGAAAGCCAGTGCTTTTTGGAAATGATAGAGACGGCATGAGACAGTATTACTGTGATTGCTGGAAAAAAGATCAAACTGGAATGGGGCTGGAGCCATTGGAAATCCAGATTGTAGCGGTTATTAAAGAACACCCTGAATATCATGCCTTACTCGCAAATGCAGACACCGCGAAATCACGCGAATACCTACCTGAAATGAACGAAACCAATCCTTTTTTGCATATGAGTATGCATTTGGGAATTCGTGAGCAAGTAGGCATGAATAATCCAGTTGGGATTAGTGAACTAATTCAACAGATTGCTCTCAAAGTAGGAGACCATGAAGCAGAACACCAAGTAATGGACTGTCTGGCAGAAGTTATTTGGCAGGCACAACGCACTAATACAGCGCCTGATGACGATCACTATCTTCAATGTATTAAAGAAAAATTAGGGAAACATAACAATGCGTAAATTCACATTCATCATAGTAGGTTGCAGTAAATTCTTAACAGCTTTGGCAGTCTTAACAGCTCTGGCAAGTTGTTCATCTAGCTCAGCACCCGTAACAGAGAATAAAGTAGGCACTATTAAAAGAGAACAAGTGGTGGAAGTTCAAACCGGATTGGTTACCAGTGTAAAAAATGTGACTGTGCTGGGTAAAAGATCAGGGGCAGGACGGACAGTAGGACGCACCGTCGGCGCGATAGCTGGTGGAGCTGTCGGCTCAGGTTATGGAAGCGTAGCTGGCTCAATTCTCGGCAGCGTGTTGGGTGGAGCAGCGGGATCAAGTGCGGATGAAAACCTACAAAGAAAACCGGGTTTGGAGATAGTCGTGCGATTAGATACAGGTCAGTATGTGACCGTGACACAACTCGCTAAAGTATCGTTCAAATCAGGCGATAAAGTAAAATTGATTATGAAAGCAGGTCAAGCACAAGTGACACACCTTTAAATATTTGAAACATAAACTTGGAAGTGATCCTTAGGGCGGATTTACTACCTGCGTTACTACGACCCTGAAGGGTCGCCCTCCGTGAGGTTTTGGTTTCCATCTGTTTCTATCACAGCTTATAACCCGTCTGTTGGAGATCTTTTTCCACGTCTCCATGAGGCGATACACTCTTGTTATGGAAGTGAGCCTTCAGAGACTGTGCAAGTATTAAGAAAAATCTCATTTGTAGGGTGTGCCGAGGTACGAGGCGCACCGTAAGTTATTGATTCATGGTGCGCCTCCTTCGTCGGCACACCCTACAAAAGAATACTTGCACAGTCTCTGAAGGCTCGCCTTAGGGTGAATTCATTACCTACGTTATTGCGACTCTGAAGGGTCACCTCCGTAAGGTTATTTATGAAGCATTCTCATTTACCTCATATCCATTTGCCCGATCATTATCAATTCATCACTTTTCGTACTCATGAGGGTCACATCCGAGGTTTTTTGGAGTTTATGAATAGAGTAGTTTTCGCATAAAAATACGGGTTATCTTGCTTGTTGACTATACTTTCCCTAATGGCATCTAATAAAGGACAATAAGCGTATAGCGGTTGCAGGATGTTATTGATTCTAATTTTCTTAGGAGTAGTTTATGAAGCCAATCAATCTGTTAATATCATTATGGTTTTTTTCTTTCCCTGTTTTTGTAGCAGCCGATCAGGTCGCTAATTCCACGACGGATATTGTAAAAAAAGAGAGCCCTTATAGTGTCAATGGAACCATGGACAAATTTGAAGCTATTGTTAAAAAGAAGGGTCTGGGTATTTTCGTGCGTGTAGATCATAAGAAGAATGCTCAAAGCGTTGGTCTGGATATGAATGCGGCACAGGTTCTTATTTTTGGTAATCCTAAAGGTGGAACATTGGTGATGAAGCAAGATATGGGAGCATCTTTGGATTTGCCGCTACGGGTTGCTGTTTATAAGGATGGAGATAAGGTTTTTATTGCTTATCATAAGCCTACTGGTTTGACCGAACACTATAAACTGGAAGGTAACAAGGTGCTTCCAAAGGTTACTGGTGCTTTGGATAAGCTGACTTCTGCTGCTATTAAATAATCAAGCTTTGTGTAGTTTTAGCTTCGCTCAGGTGTGATTTCAAGCACCGCAGGGCGAGCTTGAAGAGACTGTGCAAGTATTCCTTAATGTAGGGTGTGCCGACGAAGGAGGCGCACCATGAATCAACAACTTATGGTGCGCCTCGTACCTCGGCACACCCTACAAATGAGATTTTTCTTAATACTTGCACAACCTCTGAAGGATCACATCCAGAAATAACGTAATCAACTTCTCTATTCCCGCTCAAAGGTATAGTATTAGCGCTTTCTTAATAACGAGATTCTTATAGGGTCTCATAACCGCGAACACGTTATGTCAGGCAAGATCTTTATAGAAACACACGGTTGTCAAATGAATGAGTATGATTCAGCTAAAATGCTGGATGTGCTGAAAGCTTCTCAGGGTTTGGAATTGACAGATGATCCTGCTGAGGCGAGTGTCATTTTGTTGAATACGTGTTCCATTCGTGAAAAAGCTCAGGAGAAGGTCTTTTCTCAGATTGGTCGCTGGAAGCATCTAAAAAAAGACAACCCTGATTTAGTGTTAGGAGTAGGGGGCTGTGTTGCCAGTCAGGAAGGGGAGAATTTGCAAAAACGTGCACCTATTGTTGATGTGGTATTTGGCCCTCAGACTTTGCATCGTCTACCAGAAATGATCCGTCAAGCACGTCTTAGTAATGCACCTGTTATTGATATTTCTTTTCCTGAGATTGAAAAGTTTGACCATTTACCGAAACCTGAAGCAGATGGACCTTCTGCTTTTGTTTCCATTATGGAAGGCTGTAGTAAATACTGTACGTTTTGTGTTGTCCCTTATACACGTGGAGAAGAGGTTTCTCGTCCGTTTGATGATGTGATTGCTGAAGTCGCTGAACTCGCCTCACAAAATGTTCGCGAAGTAAACTTATTGGGTCAGAATGTGAACGCATATCGTGGAAAAATGCATGATGACTCCATTGCTGATCTTGCGCTGCTCATTAACTATATTGCCGCTATTGATGGTATTGAACGTATTCGTTATACCACTTCACATCCCGTTGAATTCTCCGATAGCCTGATTCAGGCCTATGCTGAAGTACCAGAATTAGTGAATCATTTACACTTGCCTGTACAAAGCGGTTCAGATCGTATCTTAGCCGCAATGAAACGCGGTCATATGGCATTGGAGTACAAATCCAAGATTCGTAAATTGCGCAAGGTACGTCCAGATATCAGTATGTCTTCAGATTTTATTGTGGGCTTTCCGGGAGAAACAGATCAAGATTTTTCAGATACCATGCAACTGATTGAAGATATTGGTTTTGATTTTAGTTTTAGCTTTATCTATAGCGCACGTCCGGGTACACCTGCTTCTAATATGTCGGATGAAGTTCCTCTTGATGTTAGCAAAAAGAGATTGCAACGATTGCAAGCGCGGATAACGAATATGGCAGGTCAAATTAGTCAAGATATGGAAGGCTCTGTTCAACGTGTTTTGGTATATAGCGTGTCGAAAAAACATGCGGATGAAGTCGCTGGTCGAACCGAGAATAATCGGATTGTTAACTTTCCCGGCGATGAGTCGCTAATCGGTAAGTTTGTTGATGTGACAATTACTGAAGCTTATTCTAATTCTTTGCGTGGTGAGGTTGTAGCGGTTGAATCTGAGATAGGTTCTATGGATATGGTTGAAGCCTCAGTTTAGCTGGATGGGTCGCTTGATGTAGGTAGTTGTACCAACCTACAAAGGTTTTCACATGAGTCCATCATGCTGTGATTCTTCAGTTGTCAGCACGCGCTCTTGAATGACTCGCCATACATCATCTTCTATTTCCAATAAAATTTCCACGCCATGAGCTTTACTTGTGCCATCGTTAGCGAATACGGACTCAACGGTTTTGAACATGATTTGTCGTTCATTGGTTGCGAGCATTTTCAAACCCTTATAGCTAACGCTTTTTAGCACATCGTCTTTGAACTCTTGTTCAGATTGTTTTGCCCAATCGCTATAACTAACGCTCTCAAAGCCCTCTACGCCAGTGACTCTGACTCTTTTGGATATGAGGTCAAAGTGCGCATCGAATTGTTTATTGGTGGCGGTAAGTGCTGAGGCATCCAGCCATTTCTGAGCAATAGCTATTGCGGCATCATGATCTAGAGGTTCTTTTGGTGTTTGTGGCTCTTGTGGCGCTTGTGACATAGTTCAGGTAACTCGAATAAATGGATTGTGGCGATAGTAGCGGGGTTCTAATCTAAAGCCAAGAGAGAAATAAACTCTGTTTAGCTTGTATAGATAGGTGAACAATTAGTAACCCTTAACATTAGCAAAGGTTTTGCTTGCTGGTCTTGCAACCGATTGGGTATAAATGTCAATAAACTCCTGCTCAAAGTCTTCAGCAATAGCTCTGTTTTCAATTACTACTGAGTTTTCGTCATTTCTGGATTCTGCATTTTCTGAGAAATTATACGAGCCTGTAATCACGTAACGATCATCAATAATGATGACTTTGTGATGTAATCGAAATGATTGACCATCTCTACGAATGTCCATACCCAACGCCAACAAGTCGTCGTACTGAGAGCTGGTTTGTCCGCTTTGACCACTATCCACAACAATCTTCACATCGACGCTTCTTTGTTTTAAGGCGAATAGTTCATCTGCTATAGCTTGGCTGGTAAATGAAAAAGCCATGATATGTACGGATTTCTGCGCACTTTGTAGTAACGGCAGTAGTCGTGATTCTCGAAAGTTATCGTCGGGTGAGAAATGAATGTCGATTGGGCTGTCATTAATAAAGAAGAAGTTATTAGCACTATTGGATTGATTATGGATGCCTGCCCATAATTGTGAGAATTCTTCTGTGTAATTAGTTGCAGCTTGAACGCTCTCTAGTCGAATCAGGTTTTCCCTATTGCGGTAGGCTCCAGAAAACGTCATATTCATGGAACCTGTCCACACTTCACGGTTATCAATGATGATGAATTTATTATGCATAAGTGCACTGCGCTGATCTCCTTTAATGGGGATTCCAGCATTGCGGAGTTCTACAAAACGAGTCCAGTCCAGATGATCTGAGTCTGTTAAAACACGTACGTTTACACCACGGTTATGTGCTCTAATGAGGCTATCTGTGACGTTCCGAAGACTCAATTCGTACATTGCCATATCAATGTTGATCAGAGCATCATCAATGGCTCTCACTAAACTTTCTTCAGGACCGTTGATAAACGCACTTGCATTGGGTGCATCGGGGTTCGAAAAATAGAGCTGGATGTTGCCCTTTATATTACCGCTATTGTTGTTTGCAGTTGCAGTTGCAGTTGCAGTTGCAGTTGCAGTTGCAGTCGTTTGAGTTGAAAAACCACCACCGCAAGCGGTCAGGAACAAAGTAAGGAAAAGTATTGATATTTTCATGAAGTGATTTTAGCGTAGCCCGTGTGCTGTATTTAAATTTTAAGATCAACTGTCTGGAATTGACTAAATAACATGACTAAGAAAAATAACATTCAGTTAAAGCATGAAGATATCCCCTTCGAGGCTAGTCAGTTCCCTGTTCATATATTGGCTCATAATATCGAACTTGCCGGAAATATAGGGAGTCTGTTTAGAATCGCCGATGCCTTTGGTATTGAGAAGCTTTATTTATCTGATCAATTAGAAATTGTGTCACCTCTTAAAATTAGAAAGGCGGCACGTTCAACTCAAAAAACAGTCAATTATTGTTATATAGAATCTGCTATTGATTTGGTGAAAGGTCTACAGGCTGACGGCTATACGATTATTAGCCTGGAGGTGACTTCTGCAAGTCAGAGTTTGCGAGAGTTTGTAGAAGGACAGCACCCGCTAAAGAAAGTTTGCCTTATTGTTGGATCAGAGAAAGAGGGAATAACTCAGGCTTTACTAGATGCTTCAGATTACACTTTGCATATTCCAATGTACGGAGGAAATTCATCAATGAATGTGGTTACAGCTACGGCTATTACGCTTTATGAGTTAACGAACAAGATGACTTCGATCAATAAGGACTCCTGATTACCAATGTGTCTACCCATTATTTCTGCCAGTGGTGTCTAAAGCAAGAATTAAGGAATCCTGCTTTCCCGACCCTTGTGTGATTATTCTCAAGATCAGTTGTAAAAGTAACGCATTAGCTTTTTTCGGCTGCTGATTTTTGCTTAGAACAGTTTTTTTCCACGTTTTTTGATATCTCTGTGATCTTGTCTGTTTTTTGCTGCTTGGTTAGCAACTCTGTATTACCATCTTCTTCCCAGGCAATGGGAGAGCTGGTTCTCAATAACGTAAGATTATTTTGTTGGGAAGTGCAGTAGGCGTCTAATTGCTTACGATAATCATCTTGAGCTTCTTTTTGCTTGGAGACGACATCCTCTCTTTTTATTTCTACTTCATCACTTTCTTCTGCTTCGCGTTGGTATCCTGAAGGAATGTATGGCGACTGCGTTTTTTTCTTGCTTCTAAGCGCTGCTGCATAACGGATTTTATCTTCAATGGCTTCAGTTTTTTGGCCGTCTGGAGCAGGTCTTTCCGTGTAATGGAGTTGTCCATTTTCATCCACCCATTTATAGATTTGAGCAGAAGTAGCAGTGGCTAGAGTCATTAATAATAGGGCTACGGAGGCCAGAGTCATGGTTTTCATAATGATGTCTTTTCTTATTGTTTTTTAACGTTCGTCAGGTATTGGCAGGAGTATTAGAAAACTCTAATATAGTGTGTTACTATCCTCTTTTCCCAAATTGATACTAAACTTTAGAGAGTAGCGCTGATGTGACACTCTATGCTAAACCTGAAGGGAATTATATCTTATGACATTACATAAATCTTTGACGACCGGATTAATGGTCGCTGCTTTTCATCTTTTTTTTAATTCAATAGCTTTCGCTGATTCTTCAGTTGCGCTGGAAAAAAAGGCAAGCAAACTTGACACTATTACAGTCAATAAAAAAGAAGTACCTAATATTCAAGTATTGAACGGGCAGGTCGAAGCGGTTAATAAAAGTACATTATCGGCACAAACCAGCGGTTCGATAGAACAGCTTAATTATGATGTGGGTGATTTTGTCGAAAAAGGTAAAATTATTGCACGGATTAAATCTCGCACCCAACGAGCCGGATTGAAACAGGCACAAGCCTCTGTTGGTGAAGCTAGAGCATCTGTTGAGCAAGCTAGAGCTTCGTATAAAGCGGCTCAGGCGAGTGCTGAGGAAGCCAATTCTAATTTCAAGCGGACTGAATCTATCTACAAACGCAAGCTGATTGCGCGTGCCGAGTTTGATCGAGCCAAGTCTGCGATGAAGACTGCCAATGCACAAGTCGGTGCTGCCAAAGCGGCATTAAACGCCGCAAAAGCGGGAGTCACGGCCGCATCGGCACGAAAAACACAAGCGGGAGAACAACTGGGTTATACAGAAGTCGTTGCTCCTTTCAGTGGCATTGTTACTGAACGTCACGTTGAGTTAGGCGAACTGGTCACTGCGGGTAAACCCATTATGACAGGGATTTCCCTGCAAGAGCTTCGGGTAGTGACTGAAGTTCCACAGGGCTTGATCAAAGGTGTGCGTCAATACAAGCAAGCCAGTGTTTATATACTCGGAGATGAGCCTCCTATTGACGTTAAATCACTGGTTTTCTTTCCTTATGCTGATCCTTTAACGAATGCCTTTAAAGTTCGTGCAGAGCTAGAATCTGGCTTGAATGGCATCTATCCAGGTGCTTTTGTAAAAGTAGCTTTTGTGGTGGGTAAAACGACTCAGCTGGTTGTTCCGGAAACAGCGGTTGCATATCGCGGAGAAGTAACGGGTGTCTATGTTCTCAATGAAGACGGACAACCACTATTGCGTCAAATACGTTTAGGCAGAAAACTACATGATGGCAATATCATGGTGCTTGCCGGTCTGGATGATGGTGAAGTGATTGCCAAAGACCCTGTACATGCGACTCTATTCTTGAAGCGTTCGGTACAGGATACAGAGGAGAATTCTCATGAGTGATACCAAAATGGGTATCTCAGGGAGAATCGCCAAAAAGTTTCTGCTCACTGAGATAACGCCGCTACTGGCTTTAGTCGGTTTATTGTTAGGGTTTTTTGCCGTGATGGTGACACCGCGCGAAGAAGATCCACAAATTAATGTCACTATTGCGAATGTGTTTATTCCATTTCCCGGAGCGAGCGCTCAGGAAGTTGAGCGGCTAGTGAGTACGCCTGCTGAACAGGTGCTATCCGAAATTAAAGGTATTAAGCACATCTACTCGACCTCGCGCCCCGGTCTGTCAATATTAACTGTTCAATATAAAGTCGGCGAAGATCGTACCGAGGCATTAGTACGTCTATATAACAAGGTTGCCTCCAATCAAGATTGGTTGCCACAAAATCTGGGCGTAGGTTTGCCGCTGATTAAACCGAAAGGAATAGATGACGTTCCTATTATTACTATTACGCTCTGGAGCAAAGATGAAAACAAAACTGCTTCTGAGTTGACACAAGTAGCTCACGCGGTTGAAGCAGAATTGAAGCGAGTAAAAGGCAGTCGTGATATCTATACGGTTGGAGGCTCGCAACGTGTGGTTCATGTGTTGTTGGATAGCACTAAGCTGGCAGGATTTGGTATTTCATTACAAGATTTACGCTATGCGCTACAGGTCAGTAGTACCGTGAAAGATGCGGTATCAATGGTTGAAGATAATACAGAAATACAAATTATTGCGGGTGAATTATTAAGTAGTGCAGAAGAAATTAGTGACTTGGTAGTCGGTGTTTTTAATGACAAGCCTGTCTATCTGCGTGATGTTGCGGATATTCGATTGCAAGGTGATAGTCCACAATCGTATGTTACTTTTGGAACAGCTAAGGGTGCAGCACATGCGGGATTAGAGCAGGGCGTCAGTTCACCTGCGGTAACGATAGCTGTCGCCAAAAAGCCCGGAACCAATGCGGTTCAACTATCTAATGATGTGATTAAGCGCTTCGATCAATTAAAAAACACCTATATCCCCGAAGGCGTAGAGGCAACCGTTACCCGAAATTATGGTGCTACAGCCGATACCAAGTCAAAAAAGCTGATTAGTAAACTTATTATTGAAACCATTGCGGTTGCCTTGTTGATTTGGCTTGCCTTGGGCTGGCGCGAAGCGTATATCGTTGGCACAGCGGTGGTTATAACTTTGGCTATGACGCTATTTGCGTCGTGGGCGTATGGCTTTACTCTAAACCGTGTCTCTCTATTCGCATTAATTTTTTCCATAGGCATACTAGTTGATGACGCCATTGTGGTGGTGGAGAATATACATCGACATATGGTGATGGGTGGCAAGAAACTGGTAGATGCTATCCCTTTGGCGGTTGATGAAGTGGGTGGGCCGACTATTCTGGCTACCTTTACGGTTATCGCTGCACTTATGCCGATGGCCTTTGTGAGTGGTCTAATGGGGCCTTATATGAGCCCTATCCCTATAAACGCCAGTATGGGAATGTTGATATCGTTGGCGGTTGCTTATGTGGTAACCCCATGGATGACCAACAAAGTGTTGAGCAAAGTCGATTTCAGCAAGCATCATGCAGAAGAGGGCGGTGGCAAGGTTCGTAAGTTTTACGATAAAATGATCGGGCCTTTTTTGCATGAGAAAAAAGGTGGGCGTAGGCGCTTTAATTTATTCGCGATTGTCACGGTATTGATGTTTGCATCAGCAGGTCTTGCTGGCGTTAAACTGGTCGTATTGAAAATGCTACCGTTTGATAATAAATCAGAATTCCAGATTGTAGTGGATATGCCGGAAGGCACCACGCTTGAGCAGACTTCGCGTGTCTTGAATGATGTTAGTTATCGTTTGAGATCTATAGAAGAAATCAGTGATTATCAGATTTATGCTGGTACCGCCGCTCCTATTAACTTTAATGGTCTAGTGCGTCAATATTACTTACGTGAAGGATCAAATCTGGGCGATATTCAGGTCAACTTGATTGATAAGCATGATCGTGACAGACAAAGTCATGAAATCGCAATAGCGGTGCGTGAGGATGTTCAGGATTTAGTTAAAAAATATAATGCCAGTATCAAAGTGGTCGAAGTGCCACCAGGGCCTCCGGTGCTATCTCCGCTGGTTGCTGAGGTCTATGGTCTAGATTATGAAGGACAGATTGAAATAGCTCGTGAGATTAAGCAGGTCTTCAACGAAACAGCAGATATAGTCGATGTCGATGACAGTATCGAAGCCTCACAAAAGCAGCTAGTGGTAAAAGTTGATCGACAAAAAGCAGCGTTGTTGGGTGTGTCTCAAGCCACGATTACTTCAGCTATTAGTACTGTATTGGGAGGTGAAGACGTCACCTACTTACATCGTAAAGACCTCAAATACGCAGTGCCGATACGTATGGAATTTCCCGTCGCAGAGAAAGATAAAATGACTTCCATTCTGGCGCTACGCGTACGTAGTAGAAACGACTCATTAGTGCCTATGTCTGAATTGGTGAAGGTAGAAGAAACCACACTGGATCATTCTATTCATCACAAAGACCTGCTTCCGGTTGTGTATGTGACGGGTGATATGGCGGGTTCTACCGATAGCCCACTTTACGGTATGTTTGATATTTTTGCAGGTATCAAAGACAAACCTGTAGAGCGCTATGGTGAGACCATCGAGCAATATTTTATCAATCCTCCAGAAGATCCGTATTTCTACAGTGTGAAATGGGACGGAGAATGGCAAATCACTTACGATACTTTTCGTGATATGGCTATTGCATATGCATTTGGTATGTTGTTGATGTACCTATTGATCGTAGCGCAATTCCGTTCTTATATCGTGCCGTTGATTATTATGTCACCGATACCCTTAACCATTATCGGTGTAATGCCCGGCCATGCATTACTAGGCATGCAATTCACTGCAACATCCATGATAGGTATGATCGCATTAGCAGGCATAATCGTGCGTAACTCCATCTTGCTAGTTGATTTCATCAATGAACAACTTCGTCAAGGTGTAGAGCTGAAAGAAGTGATTGTTAATGCTAGTGCTGTAAGAACCAAGCCTATTATTTTGACGGCAATAGCAGCAATGGTAGGAGCCTTCTTTATTATTGATGATCCGATTTTTGGTGGGCTTGCGGTATCGCTAATCTTCGGAATATTAGTGTCTACCTTGTTGACGCTTATTTTGATACCTTTGATGTATTACATGTATATTCGTAACAGATTGCATTTGGTGACGGATAAACAGGTTTAGATTATTGAATCAACTTGGCTACGATGTATCGATCATCGTGACCAGGTTAAATCGTATATATGTATGTGTTGTATCTACTGGCATGAATCCCCGACACCATTGGAATCCTGATCTTCTTGTCCGGGGTTGTTGATCATGGGGCAGTTATCATTGCCATCCAGGATAAGATCATCATCACGGTCAACACCCATGCGGCGTGATGAGCCGAGTGGTACAGCGGTGAATGTTAGTTCTTGACCCGCAGTATTTGCCAGCTTGAGTAAATTATTTTCGCTGAGTGGGGTTGCGTTGATGTCATCTGTCTGAAAACTACCATTCCCAAGGCGCACGGCACCGAATGCTTCACCGCTTTTTGTGCCTTTGACAATCACTTCATTATCTCCGCTATTCATGCGGTTAAAGAGAAGCTGGATTCTGGATAACGCAGCGGCGCTGTTGGTGACAGAGAGGGTCACTTGTTGGCCGATGATAGGTTTCATATTGCTATCCATGGCATACATGAATTGTTCAACCTCACGACGTTGTGCATCACCACCGGTGAATTGAAATACCGAAGATTGGTGGAAACGAGTGATGGTATCTACACTGCCATCATGAACAAAACCGAAGCCTCTGATTTGCTCTCCGGTATGTGTCACAGAACCGGGGAATATGCCTTCGGCGACGGGCGACATGCCAAACATCCCCACTTTTTGATAAAGGTTTCGCAGGTGGGAAATTTTGAAGTCCTGTGGTTCTGATTCAAAACTCATTAGTCCACTACTGCCAAATAAGCCGTTATCAGGATCAATAACATGGCATTCATTACAGTTCAAAGCGAAAGTCGTAGTAATAGGGGTTGATTCAACATTAAAAAAGAAATCTCTTCCCGCTGCTTGTTTGGACGTTAAGCCGTTGTCTAACGGACGGTTTGGATTAGGCGGATAAGTCACCTCTAACATGAAATCAGTAAAGGCTTGCATATCGTTTGCAGGTAATAATGCTTCGCGTCCCAGCAAACCCGGAAAGGCGATATTGAATTCTTTGAAAGCACCTGCTGTGTCTTGTGAGTCGACACCTGCTACCCGTGCAGCTGTGCGATCTCCTCGCCAATGCAATGGGCCTTGTTGTGCTAAACCACGTAATGATTGCGAGGTCATCGGGCCTTTTAGAGGGTGAAAGCGACGTCTCCCAGGGATCGGGCCACTCTTGTTTGGGTTGCTGAGTACAAGGGCTTCCGGATCTCCCAAATCCCATGCAAGGCTGTCAAAATCACCGAAAATATGGCAAGAGGCACAACTGGCTTCGCCATTGCTGGAGGTTAGGTTGGCATCGTAGAGAAACTTTCTACCCGCTATCACTTTGGCTGGCTCGGGATTGAGCATAGCAATATGAGCCATTTCGGTTTTACTGTTGGTGTCGATGATTGAAATAGCATTATCAAAGCGCGTCATTGCATAAATACGTTGTCTGGCTTCATCTAATACAAGTCCACTGACCCCGCCACCAGTGAGTGTGATGTGATTCGATGCATCAGGAGTAAAGCTATTGTCTTCAAGTTTAGCTGTATCAAATATGCCAATTTTAGATGAACCAAATGCGGCAAGATAAAGTGTATTGCCGTCACTGCTGATAACCATTTCATTAGGGATAGCCAGGCTCCTGGATTTCACATTGCCGACAGCAGGAATCTGGCTGTAATCAATATGTTTGTTAATTTTTCTTACCGTGACATTAGCGCCACTTAAAATAGTAATTTGGGTTTCATGCGCATGCCCGTTTACCGTTGAGAAGTTGGTCGTTTCGCGGGTTCCTTCAAAGCGTGTTTCATTACGGGCTTCGGTATTGGCAACATAGACGTTGCCATTTTTTGGATTAACCACCATATTGAAAATAACCGTTCCGACACCCGCGAATGAAGCGCTTTCTGCGGGTGGATTGGCATTCGCGTTGATTTCGAAAACATCTTTATCGGGCAGGTTAAATAGCACTTGCTGACTCCAATCACGCCCTAGCTCATCTTCCCATTTACCGGTGCTGGTGTTTTGTCTAACAATAAGTCCCGTTTCACTTTGTACAATATTTTCTTTATTGACATTCGGCGCTGGTAATCCGCCCGGTGCAGTAGAATTATTGGAAAGAAGACAGGGCAGGGCTGTTGCACCCCCATCGCATACACCGCCTTCAGTTATAACGGTGGTCTTGTTACCTGTCAGAAAACCGGCCACATAAACTTTAGAGCCATCGGGCGATACCGCCAAAGCACGAGGGGTATCAGTAAACAGCGTAATAATAGTTTCAGGTATGCCGCCTAAATCAGCACCGGTATTAGCACTATCAAAGACCCAAACATCAGCACGTCCGATACCGGGTGTAATCGCCTCGCCCGGATTATCTGGCATTTGCTCGGGGCTATAAGGGCTATTCTGACCTCGATGAGCTGTGGTGATAAATGCCCGCTGTTTGCTAGTGCCTGCGAAGACAATATCTCTAGGTTCATCGCCGACCAGCAAGGTTTTAATGACTCGGGGAGCCGCTGCTGAAAGGTCAATAATACTAATAGAATCTGACAAATGATTGACCACCCAAACCTCACTCGAATTTCGAACGGCAACGGCTACAGGTTCCATACCCACAGAAACTGTTTCTATCAAGCTTAATCCGCTATCACTCAGGGCAAAGATATCCAGAGAATTAGCAGGAGTATTTATGACAAACAATTGTTTGCCATCGGCGGACATCGCTAATGGACGCACATGACCACTTTCAAAGCTGACAAAGTTGGAGGGTCTGGTTAGGTTAAGTGTGTTGTCAG